>PTKS01000001.1 GCA_002937855.1 Alphaproteobacteria bacterium MarineAlpha5_Bin12
AAAAAACAAAAAGATAGTGTAAAGTTTAATTGGAAACTTTATGATGGATCAGGAAAATTAATGGATGACAATGATTACACTTTCTCACCAGGAAAAGCTATGTTTAAACTTAATGATAAAAAAATACCTAAATGAAAAAAATTATTTTAATATTTTTATTTTCTTTCTTAACCAATCATGAAATCTTTTAATTTCATATTCTTCAGGCATTAAAATTCCTGTTTTATAAGCTGGATTATACACTCCTTGCTGATTTAATTCACAAGCATGACTATCTTCGCTCATTACTTTCACAGAAAAATCGACTACATTTTTAATTTTATAGTTTTTATCTTTTAGCGTGTCTGATGGAAATAGCCACTCAGCGGAGACCTCAGTTTCTGAATTAGTTTTTGGAAGTATTCTAACAACTCTTATATGATCTATGAAAATTACTAAAAACATTGTAGGCCATGTAGTTATATAAATAAATCCCTGAAAATTCTTACTTTGTTCAACTTCTTTAATTTTTTTCCCATGAGCGCTTCCATCGAATGACCATGTCTCAGCTCCTTTCCTCAATCCACCTTGAAATTTAGGATGATCTATTTTTTTTAATTTTTTCCAGTTTGGGTCATCTTTAATATCAACCATTCTACGCCCATAAACAGGGACTAATTTTGTTAGATCAGGATGAATGTTTGGACAGTGAAGGCATTCTGAATAATTTTCCCAAAAAAGTTTCCAATTACATTTAATTATTTTTTTCCATCTGTGTGCAACTTCATATTTTTCAATGCCTAATTTGTTTACTATCTCGTTATAGTCTTGAAATCGATTTTTTATTTTCCATTTTATTTTTTTATCCAAATTAATGAAAATCAACCCATTCCAAATTTTAATATTTATTTTTTTTAATCCATAGTTTGATATCTTAAAATTTTTTGGTATTTTAAAAGAAGAAGTTTTTAAAAGCTTGCCATCACTGGCATTATATGACCATTGATGATAAGGGCAAATTAAAATATTGTTTTTCAATTTTCCATTTTGATTTGAGCAAATTACAGAACCCCTATGTCTACATGTATTTAAATAAGCTTTTAAAACATTTAATTTATCTTTTAAAATAAGTATATCAACTTTTGAAACTTTAATTGTAAGATAAGATAAAGATTCTTTTAGATTGTTTTCATGACAAACATAAATCCATTCCTTATTAAATATTTTTAACTGTTCCTTCTCGAAATGATTTAAATCATAGTACCATTTTAAAGGTATCGAATTCACGCTTTTTGTTAAACTATAAAATTTAGACATTTATAAATATTATATTGTATACTTTACGAAATTTATATAGAAATCAGCCTATTTTCATTGAATGAATATTCAGTTAATGTTAGATTTAATAAATGAAAAACGACTATATTAAAAACATTCACAAAAAAGATAAACATCTTCTACATCCCTATGAAAATCTTCAAGATAGGGGAACATATGACAGAAAACTTATATTAAACTCTGAAGGTATCTATCTTTATGATGAAAATGGAAAAAAATATATTGATGGACCGGGAGGAATGTGGTGCAATAATATAGGACACGGCAACAAAGAAATTGGGGAAGCAGTAAAAAAACAAATGGATAAAATGGATTACGCCAGTCCATTTTCTGAATCTACTGAGCCTGCTGCAGAATTAGCGAGTATACTAAGTGAATTGACTCCTGGGGATTTAAATACTGTTTTTTTTACTACTGATGGATCAACTGCTAATGATTCTGCTTTAAGATTTGTAATGCTATATAACAACATAATTGGTCGTCCAGAAAAAAAACACATCATAACAAGAGATCGTGCATATCACGGAAGCACCTATTTAACTGGCTCAATAACAGGTAAAGACAGAGAAAAAAATTTTTTTGATTTCGAAAAAAACTTCATTCATCACTTAAGTAATCCTAACCCATATAGAAAAAAAGAAGGTCAAAGCATTGAAGATTTTTGTAATGAAAAAATTAATGAATTTGAAGAAAAAATTTTGGAAATAGGTCCTGATAAAGTTGCTGCATTCATTGCAGAGCCGATTATGGCTTCAGGTGGATGCATTGTCCCTCCTGAAAATTACTTAAAAGAATTTTGGAGAATTTGTAAAAAATATGATATTCTTTTTATTGCAGATGAAGTTGTAACTGCATTTGGAAGATTGGGCCACTTCTTTTCTATAGAAAAAATATTTGGAATTATTCCTGATATTATTACAACTGCGAAAGGTATTACCTCTGGTTACATGCCTTTAGGAGCAGTAATAATTTCAGACAGATTAATGGAAAGTGTTAAAAAAGAATCTACATTCCTGTTCCATGGTTTTACTTATTCAGGTCATCCCGCATGTTGTGCTGCTGCAATAAAAAATATTGAAATACTAAAAAGAGATAAGATACTTGAAAACGTTAAATCACTATCAAAATATTTTATGAATCAGCTTGAAACACTTTATGACCTCCCTATTGTTGGAGATGTTAGAGGAAAAGGATTGATGGCAGGAATAGAATGTGTAATTGATAAAAAAAGTAAAAATCCCTTAATTTTAGATAAAGCAATCGGATCAAGAATAGATGAAGAATCTCTAAAACTTGGATTAATTATTAGGCCTATATACCACATTTGCGTCCTTTCACCTGCTTTAATTATAACGAAATCAGAAATTGATGACTTGGTAGATAGATTAAAAAAATCTATCTCCAATGCAATGGATAAAGTTGAAGAAGAAGGGCTGTGGTCACGGTCTAATGCCAAATAATCTTTCTAAAATTTCAGGTTACATAAATTTAAAAAGTATAAATGTAAGCGTTAAATATTTATCAATTTCTGCTCTATTCACTGGAATTGGGCTAGGCTATTTTTTTACATTAATGGTAATGATTCTAAAGCATAACGGCTACTCAGAGAGTATGATTGGTTTAATAGGCGCAAGTTTTTCATTTGGTTTGATGTCTGCGGGTTTAATTGTGACAAGAATTTTAAAACAAATAGGTCTTTATCAAACAATGTTGCTTTCTATAAGTGTGCAAACTTTATTGGTAATATTAATGTTTGTTTTCTTTAACCCTATAGTAATCTCAATTTCTCATTTTATTATGGGATTACTTGGAGGAATGAATTGGATGACTATGGATACCTGGGTAAATGTAGTGTCCACAAATAAAAACAGAGGAAAAGCAATTGCTTTTTACAATCTTTCAATAACTTTAGGATTTTCTATAGGCCCATTATTAATTAGTTTATTTGGAACTTATGGATCTGTTCCAATTTTTTTAGCTATATTTTTAATGATCATTAGAACTCCTGTCATAATATCGATAAAAAAGTATGTAGAGTCTGTAAAATTACCAACGAAAGACAGTAAATTGAATTTTTCACTCCTTAAATTTGCCCCTTTCATTTTTCTAGCAATATTTGTAAGTGGTATTGGTGATTCAAGTTTTGGTGTTTTATTCCCTGCTTATATGATTAATTTAGAATTTTCTGATCGATATATAGGGATATTATTATTTGTTGCTCTTTTTTTTGGAATATTAAGCCAACCTTTTGTTGGAGCTTTAACTGATACAATAAATAAAAGAGTATTTATTTTTATTCTTTTATCATTTCATTTTGCTTGGCCATTAATATTACACAATTTTTATCAAATAAACTTGATTCTATTTTTTGCTGTTATAATTTGGGGCATAGCAGGTACTAGTCTTTATACAGTAGCTCTTGCATATCTAGGTGAAAGGTATAATTTTAAAGAAATTATTGCTGCCACATCTGTTTTCATAATTGTTTATGAAGCTGGAGAGTTTTTTGGCCCCTTGATATCAGGTTTTATGATGGATATATTTGGCAATATAGGTTTTATTTATTCAGTAATAGTGCCAACAGTAATGGCATTTGCTATTGGGTCAATAAGAACTTTTTATTTGAGAAAAATGTGAAATGGATGTTATAATTAAAAGAGCTTCAGAAAAAGATAGTCAAAATGTTGGTAGACTTTTTGACCTGTATAGACAATTTTATTCATATGAATCTAATATTAATCTCTCAATTGATTATATAAATGAAAGAATACAAAAGAGTGAGTCTGTTATATTCTTTGCTCGAAATGGTGAGAATCAAACAATGGGATTTGTACAATTATATGAAACCTTTGGCTCATTAGATTTAGGAAAAATAATAGTATTATATGATTTATATGTTGCTGAGCAATTTAGAAAAAAAGGAGTGGGAAGAAAGTTAATGCTAGAATCACACAAGTATGCAAAATCAATCAATGCTAAGAGAATTCAACTTTCAACAGCTACTAATAATTTTGCAGGTCAATCATTATACGAATCCCTAGGATATATAAAAGATAAAGATTTTTATACTTATGATTTAGAAATATGAAACAAGTAAAATTTATGCAAATGAAAGATGGAGATAAAGAAGATTATATTCTTTTAAAAAAATACGAAGATACTTTTAGTGCTGATACTTCAAAAAGGATTGTGACTGCTCTAAAAAATCTTGACAAATCACTAGGTGGATATCAAGTTTCACGACTAGAGCATTCACTTCAAACTGCAACCAGAGCTTTTAAGGATGGAGCCTCTGAAGAAATGGTTGTCGCATCACTTTTACATGATATTGGCGATGAACTTGCTCCACAAAATCATTCTGAATTTGCTGCCTCTATTATAAGACCTTATGTATCTGAAAAAACAACATGGATTGTTGAAAAACATGGAATATTTCAGATGTACTATTATGCGCATCATTATGACCGTGATAAAGACCAAAGAGATAAATATAAGGGACATAAATATTTCTCTGATTGTGCAAATTTTTGTGAGAAATGGGATCAAGCATCTTTTGACCCTTCATACAATACAATTCCTTTAAAAGATTTTGAACCTATGGTTCATAGAATTTTTAATAGAGAACCTTTTAAATTCCTATAAAAATTTTATTTATTTTTTTAATTTTGAGATTAGTGTTAAAGATCCTGGGTTAAATTCACTATTATTTGCATCTATAAAATCTTTAATTAATAAAATTTTATTTTGCTCAAACTCAACTACTTTTCTAATTTTTAAATCTACATACACAGACAAAACTTCACTTGTAGCTGCAAGATATTTTTTTTCTTTGTTAATCATTTCCAATTTATAGACGACTCTTTTTTTATCATGATCAAGAAATATCAGATTCATATCAACCTCTTCTCCAACTTTCACTTCCTGATTATAAGTTGTATGCGATTCTACTGCAAAAGTGGTTCTCTTTTCTCCTTTAGCTGAATCTTCACCCATATTAAATCTTTGCAACATTGTTTCCCAAGCTAAGTCAAAAAGATGGATATAATAGGCAAGATTCATATGCCCGTTATAATCTGTCCATTCTGACTTAACTCTCCCTGTTTTAAGATATATGCTCATGGTATTTATATAAGTTTAGACTTGTTTATGATCTTTTCTCATTTTAGTATATTACAATAATTATAGATAAAATGAATAATAAAGTAATAGTTTCTTGTCCTGTGACTGGTTCTGGTGATACTGCTAGTAAGCATCCAGATCTGCCAATTACACCTAAAGAAATAGCTCAAGCATCTATAGATGCAGCTAAAGCGGGTGCAGCTATTGCGCACATACATGTCAGAGAAACTGATGGCAAACCAAGTCGAAAATTGGAATTATACAAGGAAGTGGCAGATAGAATTCGGTCGAGTGATACTGATGTAATAATTAATTTTACTACTGGAATGGGAGGCGACCTTGAAATTGGAGAAGGTAAAGACCCTCTTAACCCGGTTGGACCAAACACAGATATGATACATGCTTTAGACAGATTAGCGCATGTGGAAGAATTACTCCCTGAAATGTGCACATTGGATTGTGGAAGTTTAAATTTTGGTGATTCAAATATGTTATTTGTGCATACTCCGATGCAATTAAGAAAAGCTGCAAAAATGATGCAAGATTTAAACGTAAAACCCGAAATGGAAGCTTTTGAAATGGGTCATTTGTGGTTTGCTAATCAACTAGTTAAAGAAGGTTTAATAAATGATCCTCCTTGGTATCAAATATGTCTTGGAATACCTTGGGGAGCCCCAGCAACTACAAGCGCTATGAAATCTATGGTAGACATGATTCCTGCAAATGGAATGTGGGCTGGTTTTGGTATAGGTAGATTTGAGATGCCAATGGTTGCGCAATCTGTACTTTTAGGTGGTAATGTTAGAGTAGGTTTGGAAGACAATCTCTACATAGAAAAAGGAGTTGTTGCGTCAAATGCACAATTAGTTGAAAAAGCTATTCGTATAATTAATGATTTAGGTGCAACAACACTTAGTCCAAAAGAAACAAGAGAAAAATTAAAGTTGAAAAAACAAAAATAATTTTCAATGACAAAAAAAATTCAAAAAATCGCAGTCATTGGAACTGGTGTTATTGGAACAGGATGGATAATTAGATTTCTTGCCCATGGAAAAAAAGTATATGCGTACGATGTAGATACAGCAAATAAGACAAGGGTTAAAAAAGAAATTAACAGAACTTGGCCTTATGTAAAAAAAATATTTAATAAAAAAAATAAAAATTATAAAAATTTAAAATTTGTAAATTCAATCAAAATGGCTGTAAAAGATGCTGATTTTATTCAAGAATGTGCACCAGAAAATATCAAACTCAAAAAAAAGGTTGTAAATGAAATTAGCAAATTCTCTAAAATTAAATCAGTTATTTCATCAAGTTCATCTGGTTTACTTCCTTCGGAAATTCAAAAAAAATGTATAAATCCCTCACGTATATTAATTGGACATCCATTTAATCCAGTCTATTTACTGCCACTAGTAGAAATCATTCCTGGAAATAAAACTACTTTAAAATATATGAAAATAGCTAAAAATTTTTATTCTTCAATATCAATGGAGCCTTTAACTATAAAAAAGGAATTACCAGGATATTTGTCTGATAGATTGCAAGAAGCTTTGTGGAGAGAATCATTGCATATAATTAACGAAGGATTTGCTGATACAAATGATTTGGATAAAGCTATTGTTAATGGCCCAGGATTAAGGTGGTCCTTAATGGGCGTATTTTTAACTTTTCATCTTGCAGGTGGAAAAGGAGGTATGAAACATATGTTAGAACAGTTTGGGCCTGCTCTAAAGCTTCCTTGGACTAAACTAAAGGCACCAACATTATCAAAAAAACTTTCAAAAAAAATAATTGATGGAACAAAAAAACAATCAAGGGGAGTCTCGATATCAAAGCTTAATAATATTAGAGATAGGTATTTAATTTCTTTACTTAAAATGAGAAAAAAGTATGAAAGAGAAATTAATGGAAATATTAAGTAAAAATATAGTATTAAAAGATTATATTCCGACTGGGACACCTTCGACAAAAAATTTTAATGTTCGTGAAATTCCTATAAAAATATCTAAAGATAAAGAAGTTTTAGTAAAAAACTTATGGATATCTGTTGATCCTTATATGCGTACAAGAATGACAGATAGAAAAAACTATATTCCACCTTTTACATTAAACGAACCAATGGATGGTTCTGCGATAGGTGAAGTGATAGAAACAAATTCAAAAATATTTTCTAAAGGTGATTTGGTTTATAGTTTTTGTGGTTGGAGAGATTATTTTGTTACAAATGAAGAAAATCTTGAAAAAATAAAACCAATTGATGTTCCAATACAAGCTTACTTGGGGCCACTAGGTTTTACTGGCCACACAGCTTATGTTGGATTGTTTAATATTGGTAATTTACAACCAGAAAAAACTGTACTTGTATCATCAGCCGCAGGAGCTGTTGGCTCTATGGTCTGTCAATTTGCTAAAATAATGGGATGCAAAGTAATAGCGAGTACAGGAACTGATGAAAAAGTTGAATGGTTGAAAAATGAATTATTAGTTGATCATGCTTTTAATTATAAAAAGGTTGAAAATCTAGTTTTGTATTTCAAGGATAAGTGTCCTGATGGTTTTGATTTTTATTTTGACAATGTTGGTGGTGAATTTTTGGAATCTGTTATTTATCGTATGAAAAACTTTGGTAAAATAGTTATTTGTGGAAGAATTAGCCAAATGAATGCAACAAGTCCAACTGGATTGAAGAATATGGCCCATGTACTAGTAAAACGTTTAACAATTAGAGGATTTTTAATTTTTGACCATTTAAAAGACCGAGCAAAATTTGAAAAGGATGTGAGTAAATGGATCAAGGAAGGTAAACTTCAATGGAAAGAAACTGTTGTGCAAGGTTTGGAAAATTCCCCAGAGGCATTTGCTAATTTACTAGAAGGTAAAAATATTGGAAAAATGCTTATAAAAATCTAAAAAATTTAAATAAATTTTTTAAGATCTGGAGGTGAATAATTAGGTCCTTTCAAAACTTTACCATATTCATTATAAATTGGTTTACCCTCTGCTGATAATTTTGACATATTTGAACGATGTACTTCATTAAAACATTTATCAATTTCTAAACCCCAAGCTGCAGCCCCACCATAAGTAACTACAAGTATATCCGTCAAAGCATCAGCTACTTCAATAATATCTTTATTTTTAATAGAATCTTTTAATTCCTGCAATTCTTCTTCGATTAATTTAATTCTTAAATCAATAATATTTTCACTTGGAAATTCTGGTTTTTGTTTTACTTCTTGACCAAATGTAGTCATAAATTGTTTTACTTTCTCAAAATTTGTCATAATAACCTTTCATTTATTTAATTTCTTTAATTACTTCAGGAATCATTTTTATCAAATCACTAGCAATTAAACCAGGTCCAAGTTTTAAAGCACAATTTGAATGAATATAACATCCAATTTTTGCAGCTTTAAAAGGATCTTTATAATGCAAAATAAGCCCTCCTATAATTCCAGCTAAAACATCTCCAGAACCAGCAGTAGCAAGAT
Source organism: Alphaproteobacteria bacterium MarineAlpha5_Bin12 (assembly GCA_002937855.1). Taxonomy (GTDB): domain Bacteria; phylum Pseudomonadota; class Alphaproteobacteria; order HIMB59; genus MarineAlpha5-Bin12. The sequence continues at coordinate 8,931 of PTKS01000001.1, forward strand.
AAGGAGAAGTTTCATAATTAATTACTACATCCCCCTTTGGAGAAGCTATAACTGCATCATTACCCTTGTAAACTATTACTGCATTAGTCATTCGTGAGACTTCAAGCGCATCAGCAATCTTATTGTCAGTAGTATTAAATATTTTTCTAAATTCTCCTTCATGTGGCGTTAATATTGATTTTGCATTTCTTTTTCTTAACAAATCTAAGAAATGATTTTTATTTTCCATAATCATGGAAAAAACTGATGCATCTAAAACCAAATCTATCTCAGATTTTATTAAGAATTCCAATATTTTTATATTTTGGGAGTCATTTTCTATACCGCATCCATAAACAATAGAATTAATTTTAGAATTTAGAATATTTTCTTTTAATTCTGCAAAGTTATTATGAGTTACAATCATCTCTTCTAATACATGGGGTCTGAAAATATTTTTTTGAGACTCCGCAATAAATAAACTACACAGTCCTGCTCCTGATCTCAAAGCTGATTGACCCGCTGAAAGAAATGCAAGTTTAGCAGCTCCAACCAATTTCTCTCCTCCTATAATGCCACAACTTCCTCTATCAAATTTGTGCTCACTTAATTTGGGTTCAGCTAATTTTTCAGGATAATTTAATTGTATTTTACTTTCTGAATCTAAATCTTTTAAATCTATTTCCATTATATTAACTTTTCCACAATATTCTTTACCCGGCAAAAGCCATTGCCCTGGTTTAAATCGATGAAAGGTTAAAGTTTCATTTGAGTGAACTGCAGTTTTGAGGAATTTTCCTGTATTAATATTAATTCCAGATGGCATATCAATCGATATAATTATTTTTTTTGAAGAATTAATTGCATTTATAAGACTACATAATGAGTCATTAATTTTGTATTTCAGTCCAGTACCAAAAATTGCATCAATAATAATATCATAATTAGCAAGAATAGGACTTTCATTAATAATTTTTTTATTATTCAATTCTGAAATAGCTCTTAGAGAATCAGGAGTTTTTGGCTTGGATATTGGAAAAGAAATTTCAACTGCATGGCCTTTTTGCAACAAATATTTAGCAATTAAAATTCCATCACCACCATTATTTCCTGGGCCACAGAAAATAAGAAATTTTTTATTTAAAAATTTTTTTATAATATATTTATAGCAAGCTGATGCAGCCTTTTTCATTACTTCATAACTTTCTGTTACCTTGAAAGTTTCTAATTCAGCTTTTAAGATCAAGTCATAGGTATACAAATGCCTATTCATTTATTTAAGACATTCTTTCAGTATTACCGTCTACAGGAAAAATTTGTCCTGTAATGTTTTTAGATTCCTTTCCCATTAAAAAAACGCACATATTGGCTATATCTGATTTTGTTACAAAACCTTTTATTGAGGTCATAGCTTCTAAATTTCTTCTTATAATTTTTTTATTGTTTTTTGTTGATTTTGCCATAGCTTCTATAACCTTTTCCATTCTAGGACCAGATACGGATCCTGGACATATTGCATTTACTCTTATTTCATATTTTCCAAGTTCCATTGCCACAGTTTTAGTCAATCCGATAATGGCCCATTTACTAGCTGCATAAGGAGACCTTCTAGGAAATCCAAAAATACCCGCGGTAGAAGACAAATTAATTATTGAACCATTTTTAGATTTTTTCATAAGTGGTATAGCTTGTTTAAGAAAGTAAAAATGGCTAACAACATTTATATGAAGTGTGTTTGACCATTCTTTCGAGTCCATTTTTTCAATTAAACCTGTAGGACCAGCTATACCAACATTATTTATAAGACAATCAATACTTTTAAATTTTTTTTTAATTTTTTTGAAAAATATAATTACCTCATTTTCATTTGCTACATTAATGTGTTCACAAAATAATCTTTTATTATATAGGGAATTCTTATGAATATTATTAATATATTTTGTATCGATATCACAAATATATACGTATGCCCCAAGACTTAAAAATTTTTTAGCAATTTCCAAACCCAATCCTGAAGCTCCGGCAGATATGACTACTTTTTTTCCTTTAAAAGTTTTTAGAACCATTGAGTTTAGGTTTTGGTAAGAGAAAACGCTAATTCTTTTTCAGTGATATATCCTTTGGTATTTCCTTGTTTATCAACAACAACTATCGTGGATCTGTTTTCAAGAACTTCTGGTAAAAATTCTTCTATATAGATATCTTCATGAACTTTAAAAGTATTAGAAAGTGTTTTATCTTTTCCATTAAATTTTTCTGAAGATATCATAACAGTCTTTGCTCTTAAAACCTTAGAACGATTTACATCTTTAACAAAAGCTTTTACATAATCATCTGCTGGGTTTAAAATTATTTCTTCCGGCCTTCCTACTTGTACTAATTTTCCAGCATTTAAAATCCCTATATGATCTCCTATTTTTAGAGATTCATCTAAATCATGCGTAATAAAAACTATTGTTTTTTTTAACTCCGATTGTAATTCTAAAAGTTGTTTTTGCATATCACTTCTTATTAAGGGATCTAAGGCACTAAATGCTTCATCCATTAAAAGAATTCCAGGATTCGGAGCTAAAGCTCTAGCCAACCCAACTCTTTGCTGCATACCTCCAGATAACTGACTTGGATATTGATGTTCAAATCCTTGTAATCCAACGGCTTGAATTTGAGATTGAGCAATTTCATTTCTTTCATTTAATTCTTTACCTTGAATTTCCAAACCATATGCAACATTTTGAATAACTGTTTTGTGAGGAAATAATCCAAAGCGTTGAAATACCATGCTCATTTTACTTTTTCTAAAATCAATTAATTCTTGTTCTTTTAAATCCATTACATTTATGCCATCAACAAAAACTTTACCGTGTGTTGGATCTATCAATCTATTAATATGTCGAATCAAAGTAGATTTTCCAGAACCTGATAAACCCATACAAACAAAAGTTTCACCCTCTTCAATTTTAATCGAAACATCATCTAAACCAACTGTATGGCCAGTTTCTTCTAAAATTTCCTCTTTAGTAGCTCCATTTTGAACCATTGGAAGGACACTGGAAGGATCATTTCCAAAAATTTTATAAATGTTATTTATTTCAATTTTTGGCATAATTTTTCTTTTTCTTTTTTGGAGGTTGTGTTCTTTCTTGTATTTTTTCACCATAAGCTTGTGTTATTCTGTCAAATACAATTGCTAAAAGAACTATTGCTAAACCAGCTTCAATAGAGGAGCCAACATTCAATTGTTGTAAACCCAATAAAACTTCATCTCCAAGACCTCTGGTTCCTATCATTGATGCTATGACAACCATTGCTAAAGCCATCATAGTACACTGGTTAATACCTTGCATTATATTTGGCAAAGCAAGTGGTAATTGAACACCCCATAGCTTTTGTTTTTTATTTGCTCCAAATGACTCAGCAGCCTCTATAACTTCTTTATCAACAAGTCTTATACCCAAGTCTGTTAAACGTATAAGTGGTGGGCAAGAATATATGAATATTCCTATAATTGCAGGTATAGCTCCAAGTCCAAATAGAATTATTCCTGGAATAAGATAGCAGAAACTTGGAATTACTTGCATTAAATCAAGAATGGGTAAGATGGCATTTCGAACTTTTGAATTTCGTGCCATTGCAATTCCTATTGGAATTCCAACTATGACACATAACAATATTCCTATTAAAACGATTGTGGTTGTTTCAATTGCTTTATCCCAGAAACGTGGATTTAAAAACCCTATACAGAAAAGACAAAAACCAACAAACATTGTTGTCCCAACTTTTTTTCCACTTGAAAAATAAGTAATTGCAACAACTAAAAGAATTACTAATGGCCAAGGTAAATCAACTAATAAATTTTTAATTATTGAATATGCTCTTAATAATGCATAACCAATCGCATCAAAAATTAATCCATATTTTGCACTAAACCATCTCCAACCATCATTTATCCAAACCATAAAAGGTACATCTAGCCATTTAGGAAAATTATTTAACCAGCCAAAATCTGTGAAGAGTTCTTTAACGCTATCAGGTTTTCTTTTTGATGAAAGATAGCTAACTACTATTAATCCAACAAAAATTGCTAAATAAAGGATATTAAGATATTTTGAATATTTTTTCATATTACAGATTTTAATTTACTGGGGGGTTATTGAACCCCCCTGTAAAACTTTAGTAATAAATTATAAAGTGCCTCTTATTTTAGTTGCAACATCAGAAGGTACCCAGTCTAACCACTCAGAGTTATTTTCTAAATACCACATTGCTGTTGATTCCATATCTCCTCCTGACACATCCACATAATAAGCTAGTAGATTATTAACTGTTTCAGTAGGTAAAGAGTAACCTTTTATGAACTCAGCTACTTCAGGATTTTCTGCAGCCCAATCAGCTCTTACTGTTTTTGTTAAAGCCATATCTTTATACTCGCATGCACATGAAGGTTTGTATGCTTCAAAGCCATTAGCTTTAATATCTTCTACAACAACTGACATATTTTGCCAACAATCTGAATCATACTTTGGCTCTTCAAGTCTGACCATATCTATTTCTGGCTTACCCATTAAACTTGTTGGAGTCCAATAGTAAGAAAATACTGGCTTACCTTTTGCAAAACCACCCGCGATAGCAGCATCTAATGCGCCACCTGAACCTGGATCAAAATTTGTATACATTTCATCTAGTCCATACTCTTTTAGCTTAACATAATTAATTGTGTAACATGTCCAACCAGAGATACAACTTGTAAGTCTACCTTTTGATGGGTCTTCAGGATCTTTAAATAACTCCCAAACTCCTGGTTTCTTCATGTCTTCAACACTTTTTAAACCATGAGCTTCTGCAGTTGCTCTATCCACCCAAAAAGCTTGTTCAGAAGCCGGTGTGTTAACACCCATATGAATGATACTTCCATCTGCAAAGTGAGGTTTTAATAATTCTACTAAGTTATCTTCCCATAACTCAGTAATAACTTGAATTTGACCATCAAAAAAAGCAGCCATGATAGGCGTTGTGCTTCCTTTAGATACCTGAACATCACAGCCAAAACCTTTCTCAATTACATATGAAGCAATAGCTGTATGAACATTTGCACTATCCCAGTCAAAATCACCAAGATGTGCGCTGCACTTTGCATTTGCACTTGTTGCATTTAAAGACAACCCAGCAGCAAATACTAAAGATGCAGATAAAATTTTTAGAAATTTCATGAAATTTCCTCCCAATTTAGTTTAAACTGTGCCTATTAAACAAAAATATAAGAATAAAACAACCCTTATTGATTAAAAATTTTGAAGTAATTGATTAATTATTAAGCTAAAAACAAAATAATATGCATTTTTTAAGTAAATATCCCAATTCTGCAGTTATATTTGCGAGTTTTATCTGGGGTACTTATTGGATTCCTCTAAGATACATTAATCAAAATGGAAATGAATCTGTTTGGCCCCTATTTTTCGCATTTGGATTATTGTCACTTATTCTAATAAAAACAATAATAAATTTAATCACAAAATTATTTTACAAGAATGATAGATACTTTATTTTAGGAAATTTTTTTGCAGCCCTAGCTATGGCTTTATATTCTGAGTCATTGCTAAGGGGAGAAATAGCTGAAGTTGTAATTCTTTTTTATTTGTGTCCAGTATGGGGAACAATATTTGCTAAAATTTTTCTTAAACAAAACTTTAATCTTCAAAGATATATCTCGCTTATTTTAGGATTAATTGGATTAGAAATTATTCTTGGATTTGATCAAGGATATTTTTTTCCAAATTCATATACAGAATGGATTGCTCTTTTCGCAGGATTATCCTGGTCATTAGGGATAACTTTTTTTCATTTATCAAAACCATCAAGTGTAATTGAGAAAACCGCTTTTACATCATTTATAATGGCTTTTATTTTTTTATTTATATCCTTTATCCCTGGAGGCAGGGAAGTGAATTTTGAATATCAAATTTATTTATCAGCAAATCTTTTAATTTGGATTGCATTATTTTCTTTTTGTTGGCTTTTGCCGTCAATGTATTTGACTTATATAAGTGCGGAAATACTGGATCCTGGGAGAATTAATATTCTATTGATGTTTGAAGTTATAATTGGAATTTCAACTGCAGCATTATTAACAAATGAAGTTATAGGAATAAGAGAAGTTATTGGTGCAGTAATTGTAATATTTGCAGGTACAATAGATTTAATAAAATTTAATAATTTTATTAGACATTAAAAGGTTCTTTTTTTACGACTTGATTTGTATTAATTCTTTCTCTGTAAATAATGTAAATACCACTAACAATAATTAAAAAACCTCCAAATAAAACTGTTGCTCTTGGTATTTCACCAAAAATAATGTAGCCCAAAATAATAACCCAAATAAAAGCAGAATATTCAAATGGTGTTATTATAGCTGTCTCAGCTCTCTTAGCAGCTTGAGATAAAAAATAATGGCCTAAAGAACCCATAACACCAAGACTCAACAAAAAAATTAATTCTATACTATTGGGAATTTTAAAATCAGAAGGAAAAAATAAAATTGCTGTTGTTAAAAGTGCTAAAGAATAATAAAAAATTATTGAAATACTTGAATCAGTTTTCATAATAAATCTAAGTGAGAGATATGAAAATGCCATAAATACAGCTGAACCTATAGGTAGCAAAGATTCAATTTTAAATAGATCCGAACCAGGCTGAACTATTACTAATACTCCAATGAAACCAAGAATTACTGCAGCCAGTCTTTTAATACCAAGCTTTTCGCCTAAAATAGGCACTGCAAGAACTGTAGCTATGATTGGGCCACTATGAGCCAAAGCAACATTTTCAGAAAGCAGTAAAAATTTTAGGCCAAAAAAATAAAGCACCACAGTTGCTACAGCTGAAAAGGAACGAATCAAATGTGCAATTGGTTTAGTGGTCTTCAATGTTTTTATTCCAAATTTTAAAACCAACAAAATAGATATAATCATTCCACTAAAAGCCCTAAAAAAAATTACTTCCCAAACTGGAAATTTTTGGTTTAACCATTTTACATTTACATCATTAACGCTTAAACAAAACATCCCCAAAATCATAAATAGAATTCCAATAAGTTGTTGATTATTTATATAAAATTTTTTCATAAAACTGTTTACAAATATTTAATTTTACTTCAAGAATGAACTAAATTAATGCACGATACAATAAAAATAAAAAATATTAGTAATAATAAATCATCATTATCAATAGAATGGAATGATGGTGAAAAAAGTAATTTCAATTTTCTTTGGTTAAGGGATAATTGTCCTTCTGATATTCATCCTACAGCAAGGGAACGTCAGTTTAACTTAAAAGATGTAAGTGAAAATATTAAACCTGAATCATTTAATTTAGAAAATAATAAAAAAATTAAAATTAAATGGAGCGAGGGTAATCATGTTAGCTTGTATGATATAGGCTGGCTTAGACGACATTGTTATACAATTAACAATAACAAAGAATATGTTTCTCCCTATAAATTATGGGATAAAAATCTTTCTCAAAATTTTGAAAAAATTACAGCGGAATATGAAGAAGTGATGGAGACTGAAGAAGGTTTGATTAAATGGTTAGAAAAACTTCATCATTATGGAATTTGCATTGTAAAAAATACTGTAACTTCAAAAAACTCTGGATTTGAAATCTTAAAAAGAATTAGCCACACTAGACAAACATTTTTTGGGACACCTTTTGAAGTAATAAATATTCCTAATCCAAACAACCAAGCTTATACAGCAAAAGGCCTTTTTAATCATACCGATTTACCCTATTTTGAATCAGCTCCAGGATATCAATTCTTACACTGTTTAGTTAACGATGCAACAGGTGGAAATTCTTCAATGGTAGACGCCTTTAAAGTTGCGGATTATTTTAAAAAAAATGATAAAGAAGTTTTTAAAACTTTAGTTGAAACTTCAGTAAAATTTACTAATAATGACTACACTCAAGAAACTATAAGAATAGGTCACTCCCCATTAATTAATCTTAATAAAGACAATGATTACAATGATATTAGATTTAGTGTAGCTCAAATGGGTGTTTTAGACTGCGCCCCTGATGTAGTAGAAAAATTTTATAAATCTTATCAAAAATTTGCAAAATTATTACATAGTAAAGAATATCTTGTTGAATTTAAACTTGAAAAAGGTGATCTCTTTTGTTTTAACAACCGTAGAGTAGTTCATGGTAGGACTGAATTTAATCCAAATTCTGGTCATCGTCATTTGCAAGGATACTACATTGATAGAGATGAAATACTTGGTAGAATGAATTATCTTAAAAAAATGGAACTGTAATTATTTTTTTTAACTAACTTATTTCCATCCACAAATAGTTTTGACTTCTAAATATTCCTCTAAACCCCAAATACCACCTTCTCGTCCATTACCTGATTGTCTATATCCTCCAAAAGGTGTCCCCGGATCAGAACTTTTACCATTAATATAAACTCCACCTGATCTAAATTTTTTTGCTACTCTTTTAGCTTTTTCTTTATCTTCTGTCTGAACATAATTTCCTAACCCGTATGAAGTATCATTTGCAATATCTATCGCTTGATCTTCATTTTCAAAAGGAATGATTGATAATACTGGGCCAAAAATTTCTTCTTTTGCAATTCTCATATCATTTGATACGTCAGTAAAAATAGTTGGGCGAATAAAATATCCTTTATTTAATCCAGTTGGTCTATCAGGACCTCCTGCAACTAATGTGGCACCTTCATTAATTCCACTTTTTATCAAATCTTGTATTTTATCAAATTGAATTTTGGATACTACAGGCCCTATATGATCACCATTTTTTTCAGCTAGATCAACTTTTATATTGTTTGCCTGATCTGCAGCTTCCTTAATAGCTCTTTCATATATACTTTTTTCCACAAGCATACGTGTAGGTGCATCACAAGATTGTCCTGAGTTGCTCATTATATTTTTTACCCCATCTTTTACTGCATCAGGATAAGAGTCTGCAAAAATTATATTTCCTCCCTTACCACCTAGTTCTAAACAAACTCTTTTGATTGTATCAGCAGAATTTTTTGTAATAAGTTTTCCAGCTCTAGTAGATCCCGTAAATGAAACCATATCAATATCAGGGTGGCTAGATATTTGAGTTCCTACACCCTCTCCATTACCATTAACTAAATTAAAAACTCCCTTTGGAAATCCTGCTTCATTTATCATTTCTGTAAATAACATACCTGACAGAGGAGCAATTTCTGATGGTTTTAAAATCATAGTACATCCAGTAGCTAATGCAGGAATAACTTTGAGGGTTATTTGATTAATTGGCCAATTCCAAGGTGTAATTAATCCACATACACCAATTGGCTCATAAGCAATATGATTGTCAGAGCCTTCTTCAAAAGATTTTTCAAATTCAAATTTTTCAAGTCTTTTAATAAAGTCCTTAATATGAGATGCTCCAGAGCTAGTTTGGGCACTGCTCGCCCAATCCATAGGAGCTCCCATTTCCATGGAAATTACTTCAGTCATTTTTTCCCAATTAGATTTATATATTTCATACAATTTTTTAAGAAGTGAAAGTCTTTCATTTTTTGAGGTATTACTCCAAGTTGAAAAGGCTTTTTTTGCAGATGCTACTGCAGAATTTGTATCTCCAAAATCACCTAATGAAATTATAGCGCATACTTTTTCTGTAGAAGGATCGATTACCTCAAAATCATTAGACTTTAATGGCTCTACCCACTGCCCGTTTATATAAAATTTTCTTTTATCTAGCATTAGTAATAAAATTATATACTAATTAATAACAAATATATAATAATTTGCATATTGAAATTATCTAAAAACAATGGCAAAAGAATGTATGGAAATCAATTTATTATCTGGAGCATTAGGAGCTGAAATAGGTGGTATAAGCTTAAAAGATACTTCAATAGAAAATCATAAAAAAATTAATGATTTGTTATTAGAACATAAAGTAATTTTTTTTAGAGATCAGAACATAAGCCCAGAAGAACAAATAAAACTGGCGAGTTGTTTTGGTCCAGTAGAAAAACATGTTTACGTTAAAGGTCGTAAAGAATATCCCGAAATTATAAGAATAATTAAAGAACCTGATGAAAAAAATCAATGGGGTGAAAATTGGCACAGTGATGTGAGCTACAATCCAAAACCAACAAAAGCTGTCATTTTAAAGTCTATTAAAATACCTCCTGTTGGAGGTGACACTGTTTTTTCTAATATGGAGCTAGCTTGGGAAACTTTAGATCAAGACATAAAAGATAAAATAAAAGACAAAAAGGCTATTCACAGTTCATTAGGCGCGGCTTTTTTTGTAAATGATTATAAAGCTATGGAGGGAAATGGTAATTATGATGAATATTCAAATGAACACCCAATAGTTAGAACCCACCCTGAAACAGGAAAAAAAATATTATTTGTAAATTGGACATATACAAAAAAAATTGTAGGAATGGAAAAAAATGAAAGTGATGAAATACTCTATAAAATTTTCAAACATCAAGAAAGACTTGATTTAACTTGTAGGTTTAGATGGACAACAAATGCAGTGGCTATTTGGGATAATAGAAGTGTCAATCATTATGCAATAGCAGATTTTTTTCCTGGTAGAGGCCTGGGTTACGAAAGAATTATGGACAGAATAGCAATAGAAGGTGATAAGCCTAATTAAAACCTTGAGGCAATAAATTCTGGATTTATAACTGAGTCTTTTGTGTTGTATTTGATTTCATCTCCATCAAGATTCCTTATATTTCCTCCAGCCTCTTTTAAAATGCAGTGTCCTGCAGCAGTATCCCATTCTGATGTAGGTTTAAATCTTGGATAAATATCCGCTTTACCCTCTGCAACCAAGCAAAATTTAATAGAACTACCACTATAGTTTAAATTATATTCATTTTGAATTTTTAACCATTTTTTCATCTTTTCATCATTAATATGAGATCTGCTTGATATAATATTCAATTTTTTATCTGAAAATTTATCTTCTTTATAAGCAATTAATTTAGAATCTATATTTAAATGAAAATTATTTTCATTTATTGATGCTTTTTTTATGAAGCACCCTAAATTTTTTGCAGCTAAATATATTCTTGATATTGTCGGCGCATAAACAACTCCTAAAATTGGAAAATGAGAGCTAATTAAAGCAATATTAATTGTAAATTCTCCATTTTTTTTAATAAATTCCTTTGTTCCATCAAGTGGATCAACTAACCAATAATTTTTCCATTTTTTTCTTTCTTCCCAAGGAATGTGGTCAGATTCTTCTGAGAAGAAAGGAATTTCTTTTTTTAAATTTTCTAATGAATTTTTAATAATATTATGAGAATTATAGTCTGCTTCGGTAACTGGATGATTTGGTTTTTTTTCTTTTATGTCAAAATCTTTTTTATAAATTTCCATTACTGCACGGCCTGCAATAATTGCTATTTGACCAATTTTTTCCAAAAGTTCTAAATTTATTATATCTTTATTCAATTATGATTGTATGGCAATTTTATAACTTACCATCTTTCCTCAATTTTTCTCTAATTTTTGTTGCTGAAATTTTTGTTATTTTTTCTTCAAAAGATTCTTCTTCAAGTTTGTAACCGACTTTTCTTCCATATGTTATATTTACAATATTAGGAACTAGTTGAATTATAAATTCTTTACCGTGAGTAAAACCTTTAGAATTAAGATGTTGGTTTATATTTTCACAAACTTTTTCAAAGTCAAAAGGGTTGTCCTCTTGATCAAATCCTCTAGTAGATCCTTCAACATCCCTAACCTGAATTACTACTTGTCCTGTTTTTTGATAACATCTTTCGAATAAGGCATAGTGGCCATCATGCCATGGTTGCCATCTGCCTAGCATTTGGACAGTTGGTTTTTTCCAATCAAATTGAATTAAGTCTTTTGCAATTATTTTAGTGTATTCATCTGATTTAAATTCTTTAAAATGATAATCTAACTTATTATCAGGCTTTTCAAATATTTCATTAGTATCTTCATACCTACCTTTTGCAATTGTATCCATCCAAATTGTATATTTTGGATTTATGATGTTTCGATAATCTTTTTTTGGACATATAAAATCACAAATAGCATATGTTTTTCTTGATTCATCTCCAAGTTTCTTCATTCTTTCTGCCTGACGTCTTCTGCCTGACTCTGAAAAATCCCAGTCATTATACTTTGCTCTAATCTCATCTGATCTAAAATGATCTGCACCTATCTTTTGCGCTAGTTTGTTTGAAAGTGTAGATTTACCTGAACCAGGTAATCCCATAACTAAGATTATATTTGCCATAATTTTGTATAGTATTTAATTTATAAAGTGGAATTCTTTTATTTCAAGCTTATTTATTTTCGTCAAGCATCATAAGGCTCGCATTACCGCCTGCTGCAGTAGTATTATAAGTAAATGTTTTTTCTGTAACGAATTGCATTAAATAATTTGGGCCCCCTGCTTTAGCTCCTGTTCCTGATAGTCCTCTTCCTCCAAACGGATGAACCCCCACAACAGCTCCTACAATATTCCTGTTTATGTAAATATTTCCAATTTTAGCATTATTTGAGATGAAGTTTATTGTATTGTCAATCCTGCTTTGAACCCCAAGTGTAAGTCCGTAATTTAAATTATTAATATCTTTTACAAGCTTTTCAAGTTCAACTGCCTTATATTTTATAACATGAATAACTGGTCCAAAAATTTCTTTCTTTAAATCTTTTAAGTTTTCTATTTTTAATAATGTAGGTTTGGTAAAATTACCTTCTAAACTAATTTCATTTTTATTGCGCGACAATAAATTCATATTATTTTCTTGAATATGATTTTCAATATTATTTTTTGAATCCTCATCTATTACTGGTCCAATATCAGTTTTTAATTTTCTTGGATCTCCTATTTCTATTTTTTGTAATGCACCTTCTAGCATTTTAATTGTATTCTCATAAACTTCTTCTTGTATAGCCATTATTCTTAATGCAGAACATCTTTGACCTGAAGATCCAAAACCAGATTCTATAGCATCATCAACAACTTGTTCTGTCAAAGCTGAAGAGTCTACAATCATTACATTTAAACCACCTGTTTCAGCTGTAAATGATATAATCTCACCTTCTCTTTCATTAATTTTATTTTGAATATGTTTTGCTGTTTCATTAGAACCTGTAAATACTACACCTTTAATTTTTTGATTTGCTATAACTTTATTTCCAACTTCTGGCCCATTTCCTAAAACAAGTTGAAGTGCCTCACTTGGCACACCTGCTTTTAAGAAAAGTTTCATAATAATATTTCCTATGATCGATGTTTGTTCTGCAGGTTTAGTAATTACAGTATTTCCAGCTAATAGTGGAGCTACAATCTGTCCTACAAAAATTGCTATAGGAAAATTCCAAGGACTAATTGTAAAGTATACACCCTTTCCTTCATAAGTTAATTCATTGATTTCTCCAGTTGGTCCATTTAATTTTATTGGATTTTTAAAAATTTTTTTAGCTTCACTTGAATAATAATAACAAAAATCAATAGCTTCTCTAATATCGTTCATAGAGTCATTTATTGTTTTGCCAGCTTCAAGTACACAAATTCTTATTAATTCTTCCTGATTGTTTTCAAGTAGCTCTGCAAAATTATTTATAACTTTAGCTCTTTCATCAACATCCGTAGCGTTCCATTCGTTATAATAATTTGAAGCAATATCTATAGCTTCACTAATTTTGTTACTATCAATAAATGAAACTTTACCAAGCTTAATTGATTTATCAAATGGTGAGTAGACATCAAAAGTTTTATCTTTAATCTCTTTTCCATTTATAATTGAGAAAGCTTCATAGTCATAATTTTTTTTGTTTTCTGAAAAAATATCAATAAATTTTTTTCTAGTTTTTTCATCATTAATATCATATCCCATTGAATTTTTTCTTTCTGGTTCATACATATCTGGAGGCAGTGGAATTTTTGGGTTATATAATTTATCATAACCTTTTATAATTTTAATAGGATCTTCTAAAATATCATCAACTGTTAAACTTGGATCACTAACCTTATTTATAAAGGAAGTATTCGCACCATTTTCAAGTAATCTCCTCATAAGATAAGGTAATAAATCATCATAGTTACCAACCGGAGCATAAATTCTGCATTTTGGATAATTATCTTTTGCATAACTGTTAAAATATTCATGTATTTGTCCAGCCATTCCATGAATTCTCTGGAATTCAAATATCTTATCCTTTCCAATTTCTTCTATGAATGAAATTGAATACGCATTATGAGAGGCAAACTGGGGGAAAATAGTATCTTGTTTCTCTAGTAATTTTAACGCACAAGCCATCCAAGATAAATCTGTAAAGGACTTTCTTGTATAAACTGGATAATTTGGAATTCCTAATTCTTGTGCAATTTTAACCTCTGTGTCCCAATAAGCACCTTTTACCAATCTTACATTAATTTTTTTATTTGTTTCTTTAGCAAGTTTATCAAGCCAATCTACTAAAGTGAAGCATCTTTTCTGATAAGCTTGAACAGCAAGACCGAGTCCATTCCAATTTTTTAAACTTGAGTCATTCATCATTAATTCTAAGAGCATCAATGAAAGAACTAATCGGTAATTTTCTTCTGCATCTATACACAATTGGATATTGTATTCGCTTGCTAACTTGCACAATGATATTAATTTTGGCAATAATTCTTTTTTTAAATCTTCAAATTTGTTTCTTTCATATCTAGGATGCAAAGCTGATATTTTAATTGAAACACCATTTGATTGCGTTATATCATCATTATTCTTTAATTCTTTGCCTACAGCATGTATAGAATTTTTATAATCTTCAAAATATCTATCCCCATCTTCCATAGTTCTTGCACCTTCTCCTAACATATCAAAAGAAAAAAGGTTTTTTGAATATAGATTGGTATTAGTATATTTTATACTTTCTTTCATTGTGGGCTTAAAAACAAATTGACTTGCTAAAATTGTAACAGCTTTTTTTACTGCAATTCTCAAAACTGGCTCAGAAGTTTTTTTTAATAAACTTTTATAATTTTCTTCTAAATGAGTTTTGTTTTCTTGTTTTTTATCTAAAATTTTACCAGTTAAAAAAAAGCTCCATGAAGAAGCATTTACAAAGACGCCTTTATCAAAACCGGCATGTTTTGACCAATCAGCAGATGTGAATTTGTCTTCTAAAAGTCTATCAATTGTTTTGTTATCTGGTATTCTTAAAAGAGCTTCAGCTAAGCATAATAGAACTGTACCCTCTTTAGTATTTAATTGGTATTCTTGTAAGAGATTTTCTATCGGAGATTTTATTTTTGATTGATTTCTAGCATAATCTACAATCTCCTCAGATCTATTTCTTACTTTATCTTTTACTAATTTATATTTGGGCTCTAAATATTTTAATAATATTTTTACAACCTGTTCTTCAGGCATATATTGAACATTATTTAATTCACTAAAATCAACCATTTTAAAATTTAAAAACTACTTATTATAATTATAATATTTTTTTGCTTGATTTAAAGTGACGTATTCATTCTTTATATCACTTTCAATTAAATCAATATCTCTTTCATGTGGATTTCCATAGCCGCCCCCACTTGCTGTATGAATTCTCACCACATCTTCTGGATCTAATGTTAAACCTGTTACAACAGAATACTTTTCTACTTTCCCATCTTTTCTTATAACCTCAATATAATTAGATCCTCCTTCATTCCCGCCTTCAAGCGACCAAGGCAAGCTTTTTGACCTTGTGTAAGCAACTGAAACCCAAGCATTTTTAGATCGAATTCTATAATCCATTACTATACCTTTACCTCCTCTGAATTTACCTTCACCACCATCTTCATCATTTAAACGCATTTGATCAACATAAACCCCATGCCTTGCTTCTGATATTTCAGCTGGAGTATTGAATGTGTCTCCATGAAAAGCAGAAAAATTAGCGTTGAGACCATCAGAAACTGAACTAGCGCCCCAACCACCTACTTGTGGTTCTATAATTATAAAAGTTGCTCCAGTGTCCGGATGCTGTCCACCCATAAAAGTTCCGCAAATTGATGCAAAACTACCTGCTGTAGCTTTATCTGGATTTAGGTTTGAAATAGTTTTCCATACTAGATCATATGATCTTATATCTGTTTCATAATATATACCTTGTGCAGCAGGTCTTGTAGGATTAAACATAGATCCTTCGTCACATAAAACTTTTAATGGTCTAAATGTACCCGCATTACAAACAAAGTCACCAGAAGTAATTGCTTTGAATGCCATTTGAGCCGAAACTACAGTACCATCATAAGATGCATTATTCGGTCCCTCATCTTGCTTAGGATTGTTTCTTAAATCAACTATAAATTCCTTATTAGTAATAGTTACATCTACTTGGATTTTCCTTCCATCATCAAGCAAATCCTCTCCATGAAATGTTCCTTTTGGTAAATTTTGTAATGATTCTAGTGAATTTTTTTCTCCATAATCCATAAATAATTGAACTGATTGCTTAAATGTTTCTTTGCCATATTTTATAGCTATATCTTTTATCCTTTTTTCACCTACTCTTATTGATGCAATAGCTGCCCACATATCTCCTAAAGTATATTGTGGAACTCTGCTATTCGCAGTAATAATATCTATTACTGATTGAATAGGTTTACCCTCTTCAATCATTTTTATTACTGGTAACTGAAGTCCTTCTTGGAATATTTCTTTAGCATCTGCCGAAATTCCTCCTGGAGCCATTCCTCCTAAATCAGGCCAGTGAGCAATATTTGCTGTCCAAGCTATTCTTTCTCCATCTACAAATATTGGCATTACTACTATAACATCATTTAAATGGGTAACACCTCCATTGTAGGGATCGTTTGTAGCAAAAACATCACCTTCTTTTATATCTTCTATTTTATATTTTTTTATAACTGCCTGCGCTGCTTTATCACACATTGCTATGAAAGCAGGAATACCTGCACCTGAAGCGGCTATGTTACCATCCGTATCAGTAACCGCAGTTCCAAAATCTAAAACTTCATATATTATTGAACTCATAGCTGTTTTTCTCATTGCAACAAACATTTCATCACACGCAGCTTGTAAAGAACTTTGGATAATTTCAGTAGTTATTGGATCTAAATTAACTTTAGTCATTTATTACCTTGAATTGTAATATGTAAATTAGCGTATTCGTCAATTTTACATTTTTGATTTGGAAAAATAACCACGGTAGTACTTGGATCCTCAACAATTGCTGGGCCTGAAAATTCCATGTCTGGTTCTAAAAGATTAAAATCATATATTTTTGCTGGATGTGTTCCCATTTCATCGAAATCTACTTCTCTAGTTTCTTTAATTGTTTTTTCAATAGAGACACCAGTTTTTTTTCTTTTTTGAAGATCAGGTTTATCTATTTTTGCAAAAGCTACTAAATGAAATTGGATCATATCCACTTGGCTATCAAGTCTATATGTAAATTCTTTTTCATATTGATCATGAAATAAATTTTTAATTTCATCAATAGATTTGTCTGAATATTCTTCATTTTTTAATGGGATCTCTACTGAATGATCTTGGCCTAAATATCTAAAACTTCCAAATCTTTTAAAAGTAATTTTATCTTTTAATATATTCTCTTTTTCAAAACTTTTTAAAGCATCATTTTCCATTTTATTAAATGTTTCATTTAAAATACCAAGTGCATTCTTATCCATTGTAAGTAATCTTGTTAAAATATAATCTCTTCTTAAATCACTCATAAGCATACCCCATGCAGAAAAAACTGATGAATTAACAGGTACTATGACTTTTGGTATGTTTAACTCTCTTGCCAATGAAGTTGCATGCATCCCACCCCCTCCACCGAAGGCAACTAATGTAAATTCTCTGGGATCATATCCTCTGTTAACAGATACTAATTTTAATGCATTAATCATATTGTTATTTGCTATTCGAATTATCCCTCTAGCTAATTCTGTATTCGAAAATTTTAGTTTTTCAGAAAGATTATTTGAATATTTTTTTACTGATTCCATATCTGCTTTAATTGCGCCTCCACAAAAAAAGTTTGGGTTTATTCGATTTGTTATTAAATTTGCATCCGTAGTTGTTATTGATTTACCACCCTTCCCATAGGATACTGGACCTGGATCAGCCCCTGCACTTTGCGGACCTACATGTAATTTATTAAAATTATCTACCCAAGCAATACTTCCTCCGCCATTTCCTATTTCTACTATATCTACTACAGGCAACATAACTGGATATCCTGCAGAAAGTCGGTTCTTTTCAATCCAGTAATTCGTATTAATTTTTACATTTCCATTCTCTATTAAAGAACATTTTGCTGTTGTTCCTCCTACATCAAGTGTAATTATGTTGTTTTCTCCAATTAATTTTCCCAATTCTGCTGCTCCAAGTACGCCGCTTGTAGGGCCTGATTCTATCATTGTTAAAGGAATTTTTTTTGTAGAATCAAATGTATCTATGCCACCGTTAGATTGCATCACGTAAGGATTTGATTTGAAATTAGAATTAATTAATTTAGTATTTAATTTATCTAAATAATTTCTTGCAATAGGCTTCACATATGCGCATAAAGCAGTAGTATTAGTTCTTTCGTATTCTCTCCATTCCCTAGTAATATGATGAGATGCTACTACATCAATTTCTGGCCAATATTTATTTATATGCTCAACTACTTTTTGTTCATGAGAAGAATTAGCATAAGAATGAATCAAGCAAACTGCAATTGATTTTACATTATTATTTTTAAAATGATCTAAAATATTATTGAGATTCGACAAATCAATGGGAGCCAGTTCTTTTCCTAAAAAATCAATTCTTCCAGGAACTTCAGCTCTCAAATATCTTTCTACAAAAGGTTTAGGTTTCTTATACCTTAAATTAAAAAAATCTGGTCTATCCCCTCTTGCGATTTCAATTGAGTCTCTAAATCCTTTTGTTGTTATCAAGCCAGTTAAAACACCTTTTCTCTCAGTAATCGAATTAATTACAACAGTTGTTCCATGAGCAAAAAAACTTGACTTAGATATATCTACATTTGATTTATTTATAGAATCAAAAACACCTATTTCATAACTACTTGGAGTAGTATCACTTTTAGCAGTTTTAATACTTAGGGCTTTTCCTGATTTTTCATCAATTTCAAAATAGACTAAATCAGTAAAAGTTCCCCCAACATCTGTAGCTATTCTCAACATTAACTTATCTTTACATTAGGATGAAATTTTTCAATATATTTTTTTGAAATATAACCTTGTTTGTAATCATCAAGTACCTTTGAAGCTTCTCTTTCATTTGGATCTCCATATCCACCGCCTCCACCACATTGCAATATAATTTTTTTTCCTTTTTTTACTGGAACTCGAGTTGCCTTAGCTACTCCTTTTGTATTTGTATTATCTTCGAAGAGAAAACAATTATTTGGCAATCCTTCTTTTCCTCCATTTAATCCCCATGGAGGTAATTTACTTCTCTCACAAACTGTTGTTGCAAAAGAATCTTCTAACATTTCAAACTCAAAATTTACACCTAATCCTCCTCTATTTTTGCCTGCGCCACAGCTATCTTGTATTAATTCAACCCTATTTATTAACCAAGGATTTCTATTTTCCCAAACTTCTGCAGGTGCAAATCTTGTAGCTGATTCGGCATGATGAAGACAAGTTGCGCCATCACCAAAATGGCTTGCTCCCTGACCAACTGGGTGTGGTGCTCCATCAGCCCAAGGCTCTCCAGTTTTTTCCCTTATTCCCCACCATACAATTCCGTTGATACATCCCCCGCTACTTGCAGGAACATTTTGAGGAAATTTTGTCCCAAGAGCTTTATAGATAACTTCTATTGCTTGCAGGGCAGGCCAACCATAAAGAAAGCACGGGGCTGGAGATATAGGATGAAAAAGTGTACCTGGTTTTGTTATTACTTCTATTGGTCTAAAAAAACCTTCGTTAGGAGCCTCATTGCTTCCTGCTAGCATACTCATAGCAACTCTAGCAGTTGAAACAGTAGAAGGTAAAGGGCAGTTAATTGGCCCATTCTGTTGAACTGGTGCTTTAGACATATCTAAAATCACTTTTTCATCTTCAATTATTACTTTTAAATCAAATGGTACTACGCCTTCTTCAACTCCGTTACTATCCATTTGACCTGAGCCAAAGTATTCTCCATTTGGAATTTGTTTTAAATAATTTCTGACAATTGATTCTCCTGCATCAAAAATAGCCTCTGTTGTTTCTTTAAATTTTTTTAAACCGTATTTTGATACAATTTTTTTTAGAGCCCTTTCTCCTGCTCTAACTCCTATAGCTTGAGCATTTATATCGCCAGCAACAGAATTTGGTACGCGAGTATTTGCAATGCACATTTTGTATATATCCTCAACAAGCTCTCCTTTATTAAATAATTTAACACCTGGATAAACTGTCCCTTCCTGAAAAACATCTACAGTGTCTGTAGAGTATGGTTCTTTTCCCGCAATATCTAAC
Organism: Alphaproteobacteria bacterium MarineAlpha5_Bin12; assembly: GCA_002937855.1. Lineage (GTDB taxonomy): Bacteria > Pseudomonadota > Alphaproteobacteria > HIMB59 > MarineAlpha5-Bin12. The sequence continues at coordinate 29,406 of PTKS01000001.1, forward strand.
CAGTGAGCTTTTATTGCTGTATATGCAATTAACTCATTATTAAAAAAAACTGGCATAACTAATGCTGCGTCTTGAGGATGCGAGCCGGTTCCATAAGGAGAATTATATATTATGATGTCACCTTCGTTTAATTTATCTTCTCCGCCAACACCTTTTACCGCTTCCTCAATACAAAAATTCAAAGTACCCATAAAGAGAGGTAGGCTTGGAGCTTGGGCTAAAAGTCTCAAATGATTGTCATATATTGCCCCTGCAAAATCTAATACATCATAAATTACTGGAGACATTGCAGTTCTACATAAAGCTCTTTTCATTTGTTCTGCTGCAGAATTGAGAGAGTTTCTTACAATTTGTGTTGTAATTGGATCAACTTCAGCTTTATCTGCTTTTCTGTCGACTCCACATTTATAATGATGAAGTTCATTATTCATAAATCAATCCATTTCTCTATTTACTAATAACAAGTTATTATCAGAATCTGTAGTTATATCATAATTTACATCTACATAAGTAATTGCTGTACTTTCAACTATTATCAAAGGTCCTTTAGTTTTTGAATTTATTTTTGATCTTGATATTATTTTAAATTCAATCTCTTTATTTTCAAAAAAAGAATAGCATTTTATATTTTCATTAGTTACTAATATATCTTCCTCATTTATCTTTCCGGTTTCAGATTTTCTTGGTAATGGTATTCTTATCGATGCTCTTGTAGAAACAATCTCAACAACAGTATCTAATTTACTTCCAAATGTTTTTTCATATTCTTCCATAAATTTATTTTTTAAACTTTCAGCATCAATTGAAATTTTACCATTTTTTTCATTATCTAATTTTAGAGTAATGGTATGTTCTTGGCCCATCCATCTCATATCCAGTGCAACCTCTTTTATTTTATCGCTTGTTGCAAAATTTATTTTTTGCCTATCTTCTAGTTCTTTGAACAAAACTTCTAATATCTGATTAGATTCTTTTATGGACTCATCAGATAATCTTAAAATTTTTGTTTTAGCATTCATCTGAAGTAAATCTGCTCCTAACAATCCCCAGGCTGAAAAATTACCTGAGTAAGGAGGAATAATTATTTCTTTAATATCAAGTTCTTTAGCAATTAAATTTGACATTAGTGGTCCTGCACCACCAAAAGCTAATAGTTTTAGTTCTCTCGGATCAATACCTTGTTCTATTGTTATTTCTCTAATTGCATCTGCCATATTAGCACTGCTTATTTTTAAAATTCCTATTGCTGTTTCAGATGCAGATAAATTAATCTTTTTACCAACTGAATTCAGAGCTTTTTCTGCTAAAGATTTATTTAATTTTAAACCTGATGCTAATTTTCCTTCACCAAGCATACCCAAGTAAAATGCTGCGTCTGTCGTAGTTGGCTTATCCCCACCTCTTTCATAACAAGCTGGTCCCGGCACTGCTCCCGAACTTTGAGGTCCTGATCTAATTAACCCTCCTTCATCTAAATATGCTATTGAGCCACCACCAGCGCCAATTGATCGAACATCTACCCATGGAGACTGAACAGGCAGGCCTAATATCTTTCCTTCAAATTGTATTTGAGGCCTTCCATTAATTATCAAACAAGTATCAAAGCTAGTTCCACCTACATCAGCAGTTACCATATTTATATTCTTAAGTTTTCTTGATAGTTCACCTGCACCTTCGGCCCCGGCTACTGGGCCTGACATTATTGTTTCAAAAGGACGATCTTCCGCTTCATCAAATGTCATTGATCCACTTCCTGATCGTGTTACTAAAAATGTTCCTTTATAACCTATTGAATTTAATTCATTCTTTAAGCTATTCAAATAATTTGACATCCTTGCTTTAACAAAAGCATCAATAACGGTAGTTGTTGTTCTTTCATATTCTCTATACTCTCCTGATACCATTGATGATAAAGAAATTTGACCTTTGAATCCTGATTTTCTTAAAATTTTTGCAGCAAATTTTTCATGCTCTTTGTTGGTATATGAATTTATAAAAGCAATAGCAATACTGCTAACATTTTCCTTAATAAAAAATTCACAAGCTTTTTTAATTTGGTCTTCTTTTATAGGAGAATGAACCGAGCCATCAGAATAAAGTCTTTCATCAATTTCTAATCTTAAATATCTTGGCACCAAAGGAGGTGCCGGCTGCCAAAATAAATTATACATTTCATCTCTATCGCCTCTCCTAATCTCTAAAACATCTCTAAAACCTTTGGTGCACAACAAACCCACCTTAGATCCTTTTCTTTCTAACAATGCATTTAATCCAACAGTTGTTCCATGTAAGAAGAAGTCAACCTTACTAATTTGTTCAGAATTTAAATTTCTTTTTATTACTTCTACAACTGCTTTTTCAGGAGTGTCAGGAGTTGTTGGAATCTTATCAATAGTTACAGAATTTTTTTCTTCATCATATATAATGAAGTCAGTAAAAGTTCCTCCTATATCTACACCTATTCTTGATGACATAACTATTTTAATTGTATATTTTTATGCTATCAGAAGAAATGGATAATTCAACTACAAAAAAATTACAAACATGTTAATAAATTATTATGGAAATAAATACTTATAAATCAAAAAAACTTGAAGATAATAAAAATTTTGATTGCGATCCTATTACTACAGAAATTATTAGAAATAGTTTGAATTCAGCCGCTGAACAAATGAAAAAAGTTCTAATTAGATCTGCTTTTTCACCCATAATCTATGAAGTTTTAGACTTTGCTAGTGCAATTTATGATAAAAATTATTGTATGTTGGCTCAATCTCCTAGCCTACCAGGATTTATGGGAACTTTAAGTTTTTGTGTTGAAGAAGCAGTAAAAGAAGTTGGTGGAACTAAAAATTTATATGATGGAGATATAATTATATATAACAATCCATACGGATCAGGATCTCATTCACAAGATGCAGCCATAGTTAAACCAATTTTTTATAATAATAATTTGGTGGGATATTCTGCAATTAAAGCTCATTGGTTGGATACGGGTGGCAAAGAACCTTATTCAACAGACACTGTTGACATTTTTCAAGAAGGAACAATATTTCCTGGACTAAAACTATACAGCAAAGGAGAATTAGTTGAAGATGTATATAAATTGATAATAGCAAATACAAGAGTTCCTAAAGCAATTATTGGAGACTTAAATGCACAATTAAATGGTGTAAAGGCTGGGGCTAACGCTCTTAAAAGAATTATTAATAAATTTGGTTATGATCTTTTTTATGCATCTGTTTTAGAAATATATGATCATGGTGAAAAACTTGTCAGAAAAACTTTAAGTAGGATTCCGAATGGCATGTATACAGGATATGGACAATTGGATAATAATGGAAATGATGAAGGTGTTGTAAAATTTAAGATGAACATTGAAGTTAGAGATTCTGATTTAATTCTTGATTTTAGCGAATGTCCGGACCAACAAAATGGCCCTATAAATTGCCCACTACCTTCTACCGTTTCAAAGGCGAGAGTTGCTTTTGCCATGATGGCTGGAAATGGACAACAGCCTAATGAGGGTTTTTTTAGACCTTTAATAATTAAAACTAGAAAGGGTTCTATGTTTCACCCTGTTTCGCCAGCTCCATGTTTTTTGAATGGATGGCCAGGTTTGCAGGTTATAGAAATTATTTATAAAATTTTATCTGAAAAACTTCCTGAAGCATTCCCTGCAAGCAGTGGAGGTTGTTTAATTGGGGCAGTTTGGTGGGGCAAAAGAGAGAAAGATGGAGAGCCTTGGGCAGATGGTGCGCCACACCCTGTTGGTCAAGGAGGGTTTTTTTGTGGTGATGGAGTTACATCAATGCATCATAATTCTGCAGGAACTAGAATGTCTCCAACAGAAATATGGGAATCAAGAAATCCTTGGTTAATTAAAAAAATTGAACTAGCAAAAGATTCTTGTGGCCCCGGAGAATTTAGAGGTGGTCTTGGGTTAAATTTAGAATTTGAAATGTTAGAAGATACTTTCATAACTACTGTTGTTGAAAGAACTAAAAACCCCCCTTGGGGAATCAAACAAGGACTTGAAGGAAGGGCAAATAATGTTGAAGTAAATAAAAAAAATGGAGAAAAATTTAACATGCCAAAAAAATCGGGGCACAAACTTTCACAAGGTGATAAAATTAGTTTCTTAACAGGTGGTGGTGGTGGATACGGAAATCCCAAAAACAGAAAAATTGAATCTATTAAAAATGATCTAAAGCAAGGATATATATCCAAAGAACATATAAGAAATTATTATAAATTTTTTGAATTTAATTAAATTGAAATATTTATTAAATTTTTTTTAAATTATTAAATTAATTAATTTATTCACTATATTACTTAAAAACCTAAGAAAATCTTTCTTTTTTACAGCTATTAATGAAAATTTTATACAAAATCATTTATTCATAATATTGGTATTTAAATACCTTTTAATTTTTTCTAAATAAGCTAAATTATAGTAAATAAAAGGAGGAAATAATGAAATTAAATAGTTATTTCAAAAAATTATTAATTACTGTTCTAATTGCCTTTTTTTCATTTTCTTTAGCAAATGCTAAAACGGTTTTAAGAACAGATGAAGCAGCAATAGGAGAAGCTGATCCTGCTAAAGCAACTGATTACGTGGATTCAGTTCTGATGTTTAATGTTTATGATGCTTTGGTTGATGAAGACAGAGGTGGTAGTGGTGGAATAAACGCCCTTCTTGCAGATAGTTGGGAATACTCGAATCCTACTACTCTTAAAATAACATTAAAAGATGGAATCAAATTTCACAGTGGAAACACAATGGATGCTGATGACGTAGTCTTTTCATATAATCGTTTAATGGGTATGGGACAAGGTTTCTCATTTTTGTTTGGAAGTGTTACCGACGTTAAAGCCCTAAATTCTAAAACAGTACAAATCACTACTTCAGAACCTTATGCACCTCTAGTTGCTAGCTTAATTAGACTTGCAATAGTAGATAAAGAAGCGATTCAAGCTAATACAGCTGCAGGTGATTATGGAGATAATGGTGATTATGGAGAAGCATATCTTTTAACTACATCTGCGGGAACTGGAGCATATAAGATTGTTGATCATGATCCAAATGTTAAAACAGTTTTAGCGAAGAATGAAGATTATTTCCAAGGTCACAATGCTAAAGCTCCTGATGAAGTAATCATTAAGTATAGTGTTGAAGCTGCAACTATTAAAACTCTTTTAGTTAGAAATGAACATGAAATTTCAAGCATGTGGTTACCAAATGAAGTCGTAGCTGCTTTGGAAAAAGAGCCTAACGTTGATATTATTCCAATTCCTAGACCAGGAGCTTGGATGAACAAACTTAATAATAGAAAAGCGCCTTTTGATGATGTTCATTGCAGAAGAGCTATCCAATTAGCTTACGATTATGATTCTCTTGAAAAATCATTTGCTGTTACTGATACTTTAATAGCTGGTAAAAAATCAAGCGGTCCATTGATTCCTGGTTTGTTAGGATATGATGCCAATAAGCCTGCTATTGAGAGAGATATTGAAAAAGCTAGAGCAGAACTTGCTAAATGTAAATATAATCCTGGAGACTTTACACTTGATTTAGCTTGGATTGCTGAAGTTCCATATGAAGAACCGTGGGCACTTCAATTACAAGCTAATGCTATGGAGTTAGGATTTGATGCTACAGTTACAGGTCTACCATGGGCTAAATTTACAGAGCAAGTTGCTAGTTGGGAAAATACTCCTCATGCAACAGTAGTTTCTGTTGTAGCAAACTTTCCTGATCCTGATGGTTTATTGTATCCTCAATGGCACTCATCTACTGGTGGTACTTGGATGTCAGCTGAATGGGCAAATGATCCAGAGTTAGATGCTCTTTTAGAAAAAGGAAGAGCTGAAACGGATATGGATGAAAGAGTAAAAATATATCAAGCGGCAAATCAATTGATTATTGATAATGCTATCACTCTTTTCATTACTGATTTCGTTGGTATGCAACCTGTAAATACAGCTGTATCCAATGCTCAAACTGCGGGCACTCTTACAGGATATGGAACAATGGGTAGAAACCTATCATTCAGAGAACTTGAAATTAATTAATTAATTTTTTAATATTTAAAGGCCGGGTAAGCCGGCCTTTATTTAATCTTGCATCTGGGATTATTTGTTTTGTCAGCAACTCAATATTTTTTAAGAAGAACGTTTATATCTATAATTGTTTTTTTTGGAGCTTCTATCGTAATTTTTTGTCTTGCTAGATTAATCCCTGGGGATCCTGCTAGAATTGCTCTTGGACCATTTGCTAGTAAAGAAATGGTTGAGCAATATAGAGAATTACTTCATTTAAATGAATCAATAATTATACAATACAAAATCTTTATAACAAATTTATTCCAAGGTGATCTGGGAATATCAACCTATACTAAAAGACCAGTCTTAATTGATATACAAAGTTATTTTCCAGCTACTTTTGAGTTAGTGCTTGTGGCTGTTACTCTAATGATAATAATTGGAATGCCTTTGGGAATTCTCTCAGGTAAATTTAAAGATACTTTTGTAGATCACATATCAAGGGTTTTTTCTCTTTTAGGTGTTGTTACACCAAGTTTTCTTTGGGCAATAATTCTGATGTTAATATTTGCTTTTTGGATGCCAATTTTCCCAGTTTCGGAAAGATTTGATGAAGCATTAGATCCCCCTAAATTAGTAACAGGCCTATTATTAATCGACTCATTATTAGAAGGTAATTTTAATTTTTTTAAAGATGCTCTTGCTCATTTATTTTTACCTGGTCTTGCTATTGCTATGCCGGCAATCGGAAATGTAGCAAGATTAACCCGAACCAATCTTAGTGATATTTATGATAAACAATATATTGAATTTGCTAAATCTTATTCATTTAGTGAATTCAAAATAGCAACAAAATATGCTTTAAAACCTGCTTCTATACCTACTGTAACTATAATTGGATTAGATTTTGCTTTAATGTTAGGAAATGCATTTTTAGTAGAAACAGTTTTTGTGTGGCCAGGTATGGCTAAATATGGTGTTGAAGTAATTCTTGCTAAAGACCTTAATGGTATAGTTGCAACTGCTCTTATTATTACAACTTTTTATTTAGTAATAAATATGGTTGTTGATTTTGTTGTATTAATATTAAACCCAAGAATAAGTTTAAAGGATTAAATATGAATATATTCAAAACAAAATCTTTCTATAAATTTAGCAGAAATCCTTTATCAGTATTTGGTTTAATTATAGTTGTTACGGTATTATTATTAGCTATATTTGCACCCTTTATTACACCATTCCCAGAACATGTTGGGCCATTTACTGATTTTGCAAATAAATCTAAACCACCGGACTCTACTTATATTTTTGGTACTGACAAAATTGGAAGAGACATATTTACTCGATGCATTTATGGCTATCGTATTTCTTTAATATTAGGTGTTGTTGTTTTATCAATTGCAGTGCCTATTGGAGTTACAATGGGTTTATGTGCTGGATATATTGGAAAAAAAACTGAATTGGTTTTAATGAGAATAACAGATATTTTTTTAGCAATACCAGCTTTAGTTTTAGCTTTATCTATTATTGGTTTATTAGATAGACCAAATTTACTGTATACTATGATTGCAGTTTCGATGGCATGGTGGCCATGGTATACGAGACTAATTTATAATATAACAAGATCAATCAAAACTGAAGGTTACATTGCGGCAGCTGAAGTAATGGGGGCTTCAAAATTTCACATAATGTTTAAGGAAATATTGCCTAATTGCCTTCCATCCTTACTAACAAAAATTACTCTAGATCTTGGTTTTGTGATATTGGTGGGCTCATCTTTGAGCTTTTTGGGTTTAGGTGCGCAGCCACCAACTCCAGATCTTGGGACAATGGTTGCTAAAGGGGCTTCTCTTCTTCCAGATACCTGGTGGTTTTCACTTTTTCCAGGTTTTGCAATACTAATTGTTGTGTTAGGTTTTAATTTAGTAGGAGACGGTTTGAAAGATATGTTTGATGTTGATGTCTAATAAACTTTTAAAAATTCAAGATTTAGAATTATCATTTAAAATGTATGAAGGAATTTCATATGTTCTAAAAAAAATAAATTTAGAATTGTCTAGAGGAGAAAAAGTTGCATTAGTAGGAGAATCTGGTTCAGGCAAATCAGTCACTACTAAACTTATATTAGGGTTATTAAATCAAAAAAATGTTACAAAAAAAGGAAAAATAATTTTTAACAATAAAGATATTTTAAACCTCTCTCAAAATGAATTTAAAAAGATTAGAGGAAATAATATTTCTATAATATTTCAGGATCCTATTGCAGCCCTAAATCCAGTTTTTAAAGTTAAAGATCAATTTTATGAAGTAAATTTAAATGGGGGAAATATCTCAAAAAAAGATTCCTTTTTAAAAGCATGTGAGGCTCTGGAAAAAGTATCTATAAGAGATCCAGAAAGAGTATTAGAGTCTTATCCTTTTCAGCTCAGTGGAGGTCTCGCTCAAAGAGTAGTTATTACAATGGCTATGATTAATAAACCTGAATTACTTTTAGCAGATGAACCTAGCACTGCACTAGATGTTACTATACAAAATCAGGCTTTAGATTTGATGAATGAATTAACCAAAGAAACGAATACGGCAGTATTACTTATAACTCATAACATGGGTGTTGTAAGAAAATTTGCTGAAAAAGTTTATGTAATTTATAGAGGTGTTATTGTTGAGGAGGGTACAAAAAATCAACTTTTTAACAATCCTGGCCATCCTTATACGAAAGCACTATTAGAATCAATCCCTAAACTTAGTGGTGATGGACTACCTTTGCATAACGAAAATCCTCCTGACTATGCTTCAATAGAAAAATACACTCACAAAAATGATTAAAATTAAAAACATTTCAAAAAAATTTTTTATAAAAAATAATGAAGTTCAGGCACTAAATAAAATAAATTTATTAATAGAAGAAAAAGATTGTTTTGCGGTAGTTGGTGAATCTGGCTCAGGAAAAACTACTTTAGCAAATATAATTTTAGGAATTTATCAACAAGACGAAGGTGATATTTCATTTTTTGAAAAACAATTATTTAAAAAAAGAAATTTAGAAGAAAGAAAATTAATTCAATATGTTCAACAAAATCCTATGTCTACCCTAAATCCAAAAAAAACAATATTTAGTACAATTTCATTACCTTTAAAAATTCATAAAATAGTTAAAAAAGATGAAATTGAAGAAAGAGTTAAAAAATTGTTATCCTATGTGGGGTTAAATCCAGAATTTATGGTTAGATATCCTGATACTTTGTCAGGAGGACAAAAACAAAGAGTAGCAATTGCAAGAGCATTAGCTGCCGAGCCAAAAGTTTTAATATTAGATGAGCCAACATCAGCACTTGATGTAATAGTTCAATCAAAAGTCTTAAACCTTCTTTTAAAGATTAAAAAAGAATTTGATTTAACATATATATTTATCACTCATGACTTAAGTGTCGTAAGAAACATAGCCAATAAAGTTGTTGTTATGAATAAAGGAGAAATAGAAGAATCAGGAGAAACTAAAGAAGTTTTTCTTCATCCTAAAAGTCAGTATACAAGAGATCTAATAAAAGCTATACCAACTGTCACAGATAAAGAAGATGCGGTCAAACCAAAATAATAAAATTTTACTTAATTTAATAAATATTACAAGATATGGCAGTTCTGAGTATTTTTATAAGAAATTAGACCATGCAATTAAAAAGATTATAGGACACAAACTATTTACTTTAATGGTTAATGACAAAAAAGTAAAATATGTTGAAAGAGTCTATTCTAACAATAGAAAAATCTATCCATTATTAGGAACGAAACCAATACCAAAAAATAATTGGACAAAAAGAGTCTATAGTCAAAAAAAAGAATTTTTAGCTAAAGATTTTAATGAAATAAAAAAACTTTTTTTTGATTACGAAATAATTGAATCCTTAGGATGTGGTTCAATAATTAATGTGCCAGTTATTTATAATAAAAAGATCTTAGGTACGTTAAATATTTTACATAAAGAAAAATTTTATAACAAAAGTAGCATAAAAAAAATTCTTCCCTACACCCAGCTTTTAGCTCCGTATTATTTAGCTCATCAACAAAAAATGAAAAAAAAGAAATAATTTTTTTACTATAATAATTTTAATTCTTTTGGAAAACTTGTCAAAACCTCATTACCATCTTTAGTAATCAAAACATCATCTTCTATCCTAATTCCTAAACTATCTTTTTTGTACAATCCTGGTTCAATTGTAATTACCATACCCGCTTCTAATAAATCATAATTTTTTCTCATAACATATGGATCTTCATGAACATCAAGACCTAATCCATGACCAGTTTTATGTACTATTAAATCCTCATAGCCTGATCCTGCAAGAGAATTCAAAACATTATCATCTACTTCATGTAGACTAATTCCTGGTTTAGAACTATTGATGCCTTCTAAGTTAGCCTTTAAAACTGCTTCATATATTTTCTTAAATTCATCAGAAGCCGAACCTATAAAAAATGTTCTTGTCATATCTGAATTATAACCTCTAACAGTTGCTCCAAAATCAAAAAGTAAGCAATCACCTTCTTTAACCTTATAATCATTACGTGAATGTCCATGAGGCAGTCCTGAATTGTCTGATGCAAGCACAATCGGGTCAAATGCGATATCCTCAGCACCAAAATTATATAATTGCTGAATTAAATAATTTTTAATTTCTATTTCAGTTTTGCCCACTTCAACAAACTCAAGAGTTTTGTTTAATGAATTTTCAGAAATTTCGATTGCCTTTCTTAAAGAATCTATTTCGTCAGTACTTTTTAATAACCTGATACCACTTATTTCTTTTTGTGCATTTATAATTTCAATACCTTGGGATGCTTTATGAATTGCTTGCATTTCAAATACTCTCATCCTTTGACCTTCAACTCCTATTTTTGAAACTGGACCAATTTTTTTTAATGCTTTATCAAACGCAGATTGATATCCATCAGAGTCTTGCCATTCAAAAACATCTGCATCTATATCTAGTTTAGCGAAACTATCTAACTCCAAAACAGGCATTATACCAATAGGTTTTGTTGTTTTTGAGAATATTAAGATTGTAGGTCTTTCCATTAAATGAAAATTACCGCCTGTAATATATAAAAAATTAGAACCAGGAACTATTGCAATTGCATCTAAACCTTGTTTATCTAAAATCGATTGAATTTTTTCAACTTTTTCTTTACTCATTTTAATCTAATAACCATTGATATTGAATTTAAGATATATTATCTTTTTTCTATAAATTAACAACAAAAATATTCAATAAGAATATTGTAAATATGGAAGTGACAATTTTATGAATAAAAATTTTTCACTTAACAAAAAAGTTGCTCTTATTACAGGTTCTAGTTCAGGAATTGGTGCGGAAATTGCAAAAGAATTTTCCAAAGCTGGAGCAAAAGTTTATTTAATTGCTCGTAACGAAAAAAAATTAAAAGCACTTACCATTAAATTAAATAAGAAATATAATACTAATAATAGATTTATAGTTTGTGATATTAATAATTATGAAGAATTTAAAAGAAAAATACTTAAAATCAAAAATATTGATATTTATGTTAACAATGCTGGTATGAATATACCTAAACATTTTTTTAATATAAAAATTAGTGAATTAGATGAAATTATTAATTTAAATATGAAATCAATGTTTGTAACTACACAAATTATAGTTAGAAAAATGATTAAAATGAAAAATTATAAGAAAAAAAATTTGAATATTATTAATATATCTTCAACCCTGGGTCATGTGGGCTCACTAAATAGAACAGCGTACAGTATGACTAAGTTTGGTGTGGAAGGTTTTACCAAATCTCTAGCAGTTGACCTTGCAAATTATAATATTAGAGTGAATGCAATTGCTCCAACTGCAATTTTAACACCTATGCTAAAAAAATATTTAACTAAAGATTTTCGAAAAAAAACCGTTTCTAATATTTTAATGAAAAGAATAGGTTCGGTAGACGATGTAGCTTCTACTGCAGTTTTTTTAGCTTCAAATGCAGCTAAATTTATTACTGGTACATCAATATTGGTTGATGGAGGATGGACAGCAAAATAATATCAAAAATTATTGTCCAAGAATATTAAAAACCCCTATTTGCCTTTTCTTATCTTTTTTGTTTTTATATAATCAACCTTTAAATTTTTAGTAATTATAACACCATATTCTTTTTTTGCTTGTGGTATTGATACATAGTTATTTTTGACATCCTCCAAAACATTTTCAGGATTTCTATTAAAGGGGTTGCCAAAACCTCCTCCTCCTCCTGTAAATGTTGTTACTTTTGTTCCAGCTGGAATTGGATAGGAATTAGATTTCAATCGTTTCTCATTTTTACCATTTGGAAATTTTAAATTGACTTTTGGACCTATCGCATCTTTCCCTCCAAATAACCCCCAACCTGTTGTTTTTGATCTTTCAAACCAAAGAGATAAATTTAGATCTGTATTAACTGTATATTCTTTATATAAACCATTTCCTCCTCTCATTTTTCCAGGTCCTCCAGTATCTTTTCTAATTCCGTAATTTCTGATTGTTACTGGATATTTATTTTCATATATTTCTATTGGTATATCTTTAAAAGCGCCATTTACATTATTTATAAGAGCATCAGCTCCATCTCCATCACCCCAAGCACCCCACCCACCTGGAGTTGGCTCAACTGCAATAAATGGTGAGTTATTTCTATAGTCAACTCCATGTAAAATAAATACCATTGAGTCACCATAATGACCTGCGGCAGATTGATTTTTCATTACAGGAGATAATGCTTTAATAAATGCATCTATTAAAAGTCCTAATATAGAAAAATACCATTGACAAGCAGCTGGTTCTTTAGCTGAGAAAATTGATCCTTCTGGAGCCTTTACTTCAAGTGTTTTAAAAGTACCCCCATCTACAGGTCTTTTTGGATTTATTAGATTTTTAAAAGCAACCCTGCACGCTGATACAGTTTGTGCAAATCCACAATTGACAGGACCAGTTTTTTGTTCTGATGATCCTTTTAAATCAATTGTTATTTTCTCTCCCTTAACACTCACAGTCATCTTAATTTTAATTGGATCTTTAGTAATTCCATCATTATCTAAATAACCCTCAGCTCTATATATACCGTTCTTTAGTTTTTTTACTGTCTGTCTTTCTATTATTTCTGATTGCTTGAAAATTTCTTCTCTAGCACTTTTAATCATATCTAATCCAAATCTATCAATTAATGATAAAAATCTTTTTTCACCCAATTTACCTGCAGCAATTTGGGCATTCAAATCTCCTTCAAGAGTATATCCAAACCTTCCATTCATTTTTAAAAATTCAATAATATCTTTTCTTGGCTTATAATTTTCATGTATTTTAGTTGGTGCCCATCTAAAACCCTCTTGATAAATGTTAATAGAATCCATTGGGCCACCTGGATCTTTCCCACCAATATCTAGCCAATGGGCTCTGCTTGCTGAAAATCCAACTAAAGTTTTTTTATAAAAAATTGGAGCATATATAGTTGCGTCATTTAAATGAGTTCCAGTAAAATAAGAATCATTCACAAAAAAAATATCTCCTTCTTTAAAAATATCCCATCCAAACATTCTTGCCGTTTCTTTAATACAAACTTCTAAATTACCAAGAAATAGTGGTAATCCTGAAGATTGACCAAGCACATTCCCATTTTCATCAAGCAATGCTACAACACAATCTTTTCCTTCATAAATAACTGGTGCATACGCACTTCTAATTAAACCAGCATTCATATCTTCAGCAATTGCAATAAAAGCATTTCTGATAATTTCAGTACTTATTGGATCTGTTTTTTTCATTTAATTTTTTTTATTATTAAATTTCCCATTTTATCAAGCACTAATGAATAATTAGGAGGGACAACAGTTGTTGCGCTCTCTTCCTCGATCACTAATGGGCCTTTATAAATATCATGTTTTTTAATTAAACTTCTATTAATTATTTGAGTTTTAAATTTTTTGCCATTAAAAATTATTTCTCTATTTTGTTTTGATGTTTTATTTATAATATTCTCTTTCTTCATTTTAGAATAATCAATAGGTTTTTCTACTTTGCCAATAGCAATTAATCTTAAGTTAATTATTTCAACAGGAGCATCTGGGGTTGAGTGTCCATATTTTTGCTTATAGGTTTTATGAAAATTATTATTTATTTTATTTAAATCTATTTTATTGTCTATGGATATATTTACATAATATTCTTGACCTATGTACCTCATATCTGCCGTTTGATAAAAAGTCATTTGTTTTTCTTTAACTCCTTCACTTATAAGTAACTTTGAAGCTTCGTGAACTAATTGATCATACTCTTTCTGTAATTCTTTTTTCTTAACTTCAGATAAAATAGTAAAAAAATTTTTATTTAAATCTCTTCTAATATCTGTTTGTAACATTCCCCAGGCTGAAAAAGTCCCAGGATTAGGAGGTACAACAATTTCTTTAATCTCTAATTCTTCAGCAATCCAAACAGCATGCATTGATCCTGCTCCGCCAAAAGCAACGAGAGAGAAATCTCTTGGATCTATCCCATGCTTTACTGTAATAGTTCTAATTGCATCGGCCATTTTAGCATTAATAATTGATAAAATACCTTCTGCTAATTGGGTGTTTGTCATATTCAATTTTTTTGACATTTGTTTTAAAACTTTTTTTGACTCTTGTATTTGAAGACCCATCCATCCACCTAATTTTGAATCAGGTCCAATACGACCTAAATATAAGTTAGCATCTGTCACGGTCGGGTTTGAACCTCCTTTTCCATAACAAGCTGGGCCAGGTTCGGCTCCAGCGCTTTGTGGACCAACTCTCAACGCACCAGCTTCAAGCCAAGCAATTGAACCTCCACCAGCCCCTATGGTATGGATGTCAACGAAAGGTATCAATAATGGCAAAGACTCCTGCTCCGTCTCATTAGTAATATTTGGCTTTCCATCTATAATTAAACTCATATCAAATGATGTGCCCCCCATATCAACACATATTAAATTAGGCTTATTTGTTATTTTTGATAAAGCAGCACCTCCTATTGTACCGCCAACCGGACCAGACAATAGTGTTTGTACTGGATTTTTTATTGCTGTTTTAGCTCTAATTATCCCCCCATTTGATTGCATTATGTAAAGAGGTTTTTTATATTTATTTTTCAAAAGTTCTTTTTCTAAATGAGCAAGATAATTATTTACTACAGGGCCAACATAAGCATTCATAACAGCAGTTGATGATCTTTCATATTCTCTCCATTCTCTAGCAACCTCATGTGAAAGAGAAATAACAACTTTGTCACCTATTCTTTTTTTTAATATTTTTTTTGCTAATACTTCATGTTTTGGATTTATATATGAATGTAAAAAACAAACTGCTACAGCAGTAATATTTTCTTTGTTTATTTTTTTGATTATTGGATCGAAATCTTTCTGATTTATTGTATTAATTATTTTTCCTTCCCAAGATATTCTTTCTTTTACTTCATGCACGTCAATTTTATTTGCTAATTGTTTTGGTTTTTTATATTGAACTTCATAAAGGGTTTTTCTATCACCTCTTGCGATTGTATAAGTATCACTAACTCCAGCTGTCATTATTAATAGAACTCTAGCACCTTTTCTTTCTAAAAAGGCATTTAGACCTACGGTAGTCCCATGAACAAGAAATTCAATATTTTTTAAATCTAATTTGAATTTATTTATTCCATTCATCACAGCTATAGCTGGATTTTTTGGAGTTGAAAGAACTTTTGATGTAAAAGTTTTTTTACTTTCATACTCTTGTATTACAAAATCAGTAAATGTTCCCCCTATATCAGCAGCTATTCTATATTTCATAAGAATTATCTTTTTCTTCCTGCTGTTAATGCGACTGCCCCAAAAATAATCACACCTGTTGTCACATCCTTCCAAAAAGGATCAGCATTTAAAATATTAAATCCGTTATTTATTAATGCTAAAACCATAACTCCAGCAACTGACCTCCATACCGCACCTTCTCCCCCATATATACTAGTCCCTCCGAGTATAACTGCAGCTATAGCTTGTAATTCCATTCCTAGACCCGCTTGAGGCTGACCTAGTGATATTCTAGAAACTTGAATTGCCCCAGCTATTCCAGCTGCAAAACCAGTTAATGCAAAAGTATATATCGTTACTAAATTTGCCCTTATTCCAGCTAATTTTGATGCCTCTTCGTTCCCACCAACTGCAAAGACATTTCTTCCAAATGTAGTTCGATTAAGAATTATAGTCATAATAATTGTAAATATAATCAATATAAAGATGGTAAAATGAATTCCGTATATTTTTCCTCGGCCAAGCCATATAAACTCTGGCATTCTAACAGGAATTAAAAATCCACCTGTAATCAAAATTGCTATACCTCGATATATTAAACTTGTTGCTATTGTGGCTAAAAAAGAGTGTACTCCTAAAGAAGTGATCAAAACACCATTAGTATATCCTAAAATTATTCCTATAATTGGAGCTAAAGCAAGCCCTAACAATGGATCAATATTTACTGCTATCCATGCTGCCGCGCAACTTGCTACTCCAAATATTGATGCTGTAGAAAGGTCAAATCCACCAGCTATAATACACAATGTTAGTGCTGCTGCAATAATAGCTAAAGGTGCATTTTGATTTAAAATATTCAACAAATTACGGGGAGATAAAAAAGCATCACTGGAAAAAGTTAATATTATCATTAACAATACAATAAGAATTAATACTGCGTACTCTCTGATAAAATTAACTACATTGTATCTTGTCATCTTATAAATAAATTTTTGGTTTAAAAAAACTGGGCTTAAAAAAATTAAGCCCAGTTATTAAAAGGATATTTTATCCTTTCCATTCTCCTTTAAAATCAGGAAATTTATCCAATACAGATTTATTAATTAAACCTGGAACAGGTCCTCTTTCATCCATATTGATTTCTGATTCGAAAGATTCACCTCGAAGTTTTTTTATAACAGCTTCAGTTCCATATAATCCTAGACTATAAGGAAAGTCACCTTTGGTATAATCCCATCTTCCTGATCTAACCATATCAAGACCAATAGCCGAAGCTCCACCTCCCATTAAAAAGAGATCTTCAACGACATATCCTGCGTCTTCAAGTGCAATATCAGCTCCGACCAAATGTTGATCAGCATTTGATAATATAACGTGAATTTTTGTACCCGCGTTTGCTTGAAGAGCATCCTGAACCCCTGTTAAAGATGTATCGGGATCATAATTACCCATTACTTCTGCTACTACTTTTATGTTGCTATGACCGCTTAAGATTTTATTGAATGTTTCTAATCTTAAGTTATCAAAAGGATATATTTTTTGTCCAATAATGATTATCACATTACATGGATCAATTCCTTTACAACCTTCATTTACAACAGCATCAGCTTGCCAAGTAGCTCCTTCAATAACGGGATGTATTACTGTAGCAGTAATACCTCCAATTTGATCTTTCATAGTAGTTAAATCTGGACCAATTGGAAACAACGTTGTAGACGTTGGAATCCCTGCATCAATTGCTTCTTTTACAAAACTTGCTATTCCAACTGAATCATTTGGAAGAACAACAAATCCATCAAATTCTTGTGAAGCAATTGCATCTTCTATTTGTTGAGCTTGAACAACAGCGTTAAACTCACCATTAAACATTTTACTTGTAGCCCCCATTTCTTTTGCTTTTGCAGCAACACCTTCGTAAACAGCTTGATTAAAACCATTTTCACTTGAAGCCGCAAAAAAAGCTATATGCTCACCTTTAGCATATAAAGAATTAAAATTAAAAAGAGCACCAAATAAGATAAAAATTGAAAATAAAATTTTCATAAATTCCTCCTTAAAATCGCATACTAAGATATCCTTAATAAAAAAGTTATCACAGTAGGGAATTGAAAACAATTAAAAATTTTAACAATTAGTATAACTAATTATTAACAATAATTTGAAAATTGCTATTAAAAACTACAATTTATCTAATTTAATTTGATTTTTTTAATAGAAAGTGTGAGTATTTGGTCTTATTACATTTTTGTTAATAAAATGAATGATGTCTTAAAATTAAAAAATATTTCAAAAAATTTTGGAGGGGTTGAGGCTTTAGCAGGTATTGATTTAAATTTGTCAAAGGGTGAGTGTCTGGGTTTAATGGGAGATAATGGGGCAGGAAAATCTACATTAATCAAAATTATAGCTGGAAATTATTTACCTTCAGGAGGAAAAATATTTTTAAACGAAAATGAAGTTATATTTAACAAGCCTGTGGACGCACAACAAAAAGGCATAGAAGTAGTTTATCAAGATCTTGCGTTGTGCGATAATCTTAGAGCTTATGAAAATGTTTATTTAGGAAGATGGCTAGTAAAATTCAAAATTGGTCCATTTAGTTTTGTTGACTTTAAGAAAATGAAAGAAGAATCAAAAAATCTATTTAAAGAACTCAAATCAGATACTAGGTCCAATCAACTTGTCAAAACATTGTCTGGTGGACAAAAACAGGCTGTAGCTTTATCTCGAACAAGATTATCTAATCCTGATATAGTTTTGATGGATGAGCCCACAGCTGCAATTAGCATAAAACAAGTTAAAGAAGTATTACAATATATTTTAAAACTTAAAGAAAAAAATATTGCAATAATTTTAATCAGTCACAGAATGATGGATGTATTTGAAGTTTGTGATAGAGTGATGGTATTAAGAAGAGGTTCGAAAGTATCTGACAAAAAAATCACAAACACTAACCCAGAAGAAGTTACTGGTTTAATAACAGGTGCTATAGATACCTCTTTTTAGTTTTTGCTGGTTTTTTTGTAAGGAAATAGTATATTAAAAAAATGAACAACAAACCGCTAAAAATTATGTATCTAAGTCCCGTAGGAGTAGATAGCTTAGATGGACTTTTTGCTGAAATGGTTAAGGACAGTAAGGATCCTGATACAGAAGTTCATATCACATCTTTAAAAGAAGATAATGGAAGTTTTTCACATATTGAATTTAGATCTTATGAAGCTATGGCGACTTCTGGAATTATTAATGCAACTGTCAGTGCAGCAAAAGAAGGATTTGATGCTTTAGCAATTGGGTGCTTTTATGATACTGCATTGCATGATTCTAGAGAAGTATCTGGAGATATGGTAGTAGTTGCCCCATGTCACTCTTCTTGTGAAATTGCTCTAAGTTTGGCAAATAATTTTGGAATTATTGTTGGCCGTAGGAAATGGGTTCATCAAATGAAAGGTAATGTAATTGAATATGGATATGCAGATAAACTTGCTGGCTTTTATGATGTGGGATTAGGTGTGGATGACTTTCAGGTAGATCATCAAAGAACAGTTAACCTTCTAATTGATGCTGCAAAAAAAGCTGTAGATAAAGATTATGCCGAGTCAATTATATTAGGTTGTACTGCTGAATTTGGTTTTTATAAAACTTTGCAAGAAGAAATTGGAGTGCCTGTTATTGATCCTTCTTTAGCTGCATTAAAAAAAGCGGAGCATCATGCCAATTTAAAAAGAAAATTTAATTTAATTCCTAGTAGAAAATGGAGTTGTGAATCACCAACAAAAAAAGAAATTGAAAAATTTAATATGTTTCATGACACAGAGCCCTTTGGCAATAGAATAGTGATTCCAGCAAATTAGTTTTGATTAAAAAAATATTTTTTTTGATGGTGGCCCCGATTGGAATTGAACCAATGACACAAGGATTTTCAGTCCTTTGCTCTACCAACTGAGCTACAGGGCCAATAAAAAGATTTTGATAGATATATTTTACTATTATTTCAACAAATATTATTAATTTAGTTAATTATTTTTATATTCCTTTGTCTTCTGTAACGAAATACTTCCCATTTAACCATTTTAATAAATCTATATCACCACATTTTTTTGAGCAAAATGGCACATATTCTTTTGTTTTCAAAATTTGCTTGCCACAAATCGGGCATTTTAATTTTTTATTTTTTTTCATAGATTTATTTATGTCTAAAAGTAATCCTTCCTTTAGTTAAATCATAGGGGGTCATCTCAACTGTAACTTTATCACCTGCTAATACTCTAATTCGATTTTTTCTCATTTTACCCGAAGTGTGAGCTAACACTTCATGATTATTTTCTAGTTTTACTTTAAACATTGCGTTCGGGAGAAGCTCTTTTACTACTCCTTCAAATTCTATAGATCCTTCTTTTGGCATATAATCTCCTAAACTTTAATTATAATTAATTTTCTCTTATTTTAACAGATAATTTATGAGCATACAAACCTTCAGCTTCTGCCATCTGCTGCGTATAAGTAGATAGTTTCTTAAATCCTTTTTTTGTAATTCTTATCGCTGAGTTTCTTTTCATAAAATCTAATACACCTAGACCAGAAGAAAAACGTGCTGAACCACTAGTTGGTAGAACGTGGTTTGTACCAGCTATATAATCTCCGAATGACTCAGTAGAATAAGAACCAAAAAATACTGCGCCTGCATTTGTAACTCTCTTATAAATATATTCATTTATAGAAGTTTGTAAATGTAGATGCTCTGGAGAAATTTCATTAACATATTTATAAGAATTTTTTATTGATTTAATTACTATTATTACTCCAAAATTTTCTAGACTTTGATTTATAGTTTTTTTCTTAATTTGATTTTTTGTTAATCTCTTAATAGATTCTTTTACTTTACTTGCAAAATTTAGATTATCAGTAATTAATATAGATTGAGACTTTTCATCATGTTCTGCTTGAGCAATTAAATCACTCGCTATCCAGTCAGGTTTATTTTTTTTATCTGCTACAACCACAATTTCTGAAGGGCCCGCAATGGTATCTATTCCAGATTTTCCAAAAATTTGTTTTTTTGCTGTGCTTACATATATATTTCCTGGCCCAAATATTTTACTTACTGGTTTAATTGACTCTGTCCCGTAAGACATAGCAGCAATTGCATGCGCACCACCTATTTGATACACTTCCTTTATTTTAAATAATTTTAAAATTGCCATAATATATGGATTAAATTTACCCTTTTGACTTGGCGTTGTAACAACTATCCTTTTTACACCAGCGATTTTTGCAGGTATAAGACTCATTATTAATGAAGATGGATAACTAGCTTTGCCTCCCGGAACATAAATTCCAACAGAGTCAATTGGAGTCCATCTTTGAGATAGGCTTATACCTTTTTCTTTACTAGTAAAATTTTTAGGATATTGTTTTAAATGATATTTATTAATTCTTTTAACTGCAATTTTAAAACTTTTTAATATTTTAGGATCTATATTTTTAGAATATTGACTTATTTTTTTTGAATTTAATAATATATCTTTCTTTTCAATCGTATTCTTATCAAATTTTTTTATTGAATAAATTAATGAAGTATCTCCATATTTTTTTACATCGTTAATAATTTTTTTTACCTTAATTTCTATATTTTTGTTTACAGCGTCTATACGTTTATTTATCAATTTTTTAAAAATTAAATCAAAATTTCTAGATTTTTCTTTTATTATTTTCATAATTTTAATTTTCAAATTTCTTAATTATTTTGTTAATTTCAAGATTTGTTTTTAATGCAGATCTATTAACTATTAATTTTGATGTAACATTGAAAATTTTTTCAACTTCAATCAAACCATTTTCTTTTAAAGTTTTACCTGTTGAAACTAAATCTACGATCCTTCTACACATTTTTAAGGCTGGGGCTAACTCCATTGATCCATTTAATTTAATTGTTTCAACTTGAATGCCTCTTTTTGCAAAGTGTTTTTTTGTTAAATTTGGATATTTTGTTGCTACTCGTATATTACTCCAGGATTTTGGTTTTTCCTTTACTAAAAGTGATTTTAAAGCAGCTACTGATAAATGACATTTACCAATATTTAATTTAATTGGTGAATATATTTCTGAATAATCAAATTCTTCTATTACATCACTACCAGCAATACCTATGTGAGCTGCACCAAAAGCAACAAAAGTACAAACATCAAAAGCTCTAACTTTTATAAAATCTATGCTAGGATCACTGCTTTTAAACCTAAGCTTTCTACATGACTCATCAAATAGAGACTTATCAGGATTAAGTTTAATTTTTTTAAAAAAAATTCTTAATTCAGATAAAATTCTTCCTCTAGGAACAGCTATAATAATTTTATTATGTTTTTTCATAACTCGATGGCGTTTTACATACCTTCTTAAAAAGTTCTAGTAAAATCGATTAATTCTTTATTCTGCTTAAAAAATTCTCATTTTTAATCAATTCTTTTGATATTTGCACCACAAGGATTCAATTTATTTTCTATTTTTTCGTATCCTCTATCTAAATGATAAATTCTATCAATTTGAGTTTCACCATTTGCTACTAAACCAGCAAGAACAAGACTAACGCTAGCTCTGAGATCACTTGCCATTATTTGTGCTCCTATTAGTTTTTCTACCCCTTCAATTTTACAATTTTGATTTTTAACAAAAATTTTTGCTCCTAAACGATTAAGTTCACTAACGTGCATAAATCTATTTTCAAAAACACTTTCTTCGATATAAGATTTTCCTTTAATTAGAGAAAATAAACACATAAATTGAGCTTGTAGATCAGTTGGAAAACCTGGATATGGTTTAGTTTTTATTTTACTTGAAACCAACTTACTATTTTTGCCATCAACAATAATGTAATTTTTTTGTATTTTTATTTTCGCTCCCATTTTCTTTAAAACTTTTAGAGGGGTTTGCAGGTGCTCAATAATAATGTTATTAATTCTCAATTTTCCTTTTGTAATTAATGCGCCTACAATAAATGTTCCTGCTTCTATACGATCAGGAATAATGGAATATTTTACAGATTTTAGCTTTTTTACACCTTTTATTATTATATTTTTTTTTCCTATACCTTTAATATTTGCTCCCATCATATTTAAAAAATTACATAGATCTTGCACTTCAGGTTCTTTTGCTGCATTTTTTATGACAGTTTTACCTTTGGCTAAAATTGAAGCTAGTAATAAGTTTTCTGTAGCGCCAACACTTACCCTTGGTAGTTCAATAGTATTTCCTCTCAAACCATTTGGTGCTTTTGCGATTACATAACCATCTTTTATTGAAATTTTTGCTCCTAATTTTTTTAAACCATATAAATGATAATTTATTGGCCTAGTACCTATAGCACACCCACCAGGTAAAGAAACTATTGCATTTTGATTTCTGGATAATAAAGGTCCCAAAACAAGAATGGAAGCTCTCATTTTTTTTACCAGATTATACTCTGCCTTATGATTTTTTAAATTTGAGCAATTTATAGTTATATATGATTTTTTTTTATTTATTTTTGCTCCTAAACTTTCAAGTAAATTAATCATACTATTAACATCTGCTAAATTAGGTATATTCTTTAGAAGGCATTTATCATTTAATAATAATGATGCCGCCATTATAGGTAATGCTGAATTTTTTGATCCACTAACTTCAATAATTCCCTTTAAGGGCGAACTTTTTCTTATCAATAGTTTTTTCACAATGTATTTTTTTTCTTCTTTCTCTTTTGAATATTTAGTTTTAACTGTTTAGCAAGTTTTTCAAGCTTTTTTTCCCTAAGTGAATCTTTGTATAGTTTTAAATTTTTTTTAACTTTCATATTTTATTATTTATCTATAACAAAATTCAATATATGTTTAAATATATATAATTTTAATTAGTGAGGAATTATGGATGAAGATCATTTAAATATAGAAATTAGAAGATTTTTAAAAAAAGTTGGTATCTCTTCCCAAAGAATAATAGAAAATGAGATATATCAAGCAGAAAAAAGTAAAAAAATACAAATGGGAGATGAAATTAAGTTGGAGATGGAGTTAAAGATTGTAAATACTAATTCTATAAATAAAATAAGCGGAAATATTATTATAAAATAATTTAAAAATTTTTATTCAAATAAAAACATATAACTATAAGCAATTATTATTGCTGGAAATGCACTATAAATTGTCGCTATTATTGCGGCCTTTGGCGCAAGTACTATTGCTGGAAATAGCGCATCGCCATCATTTGAGATAGCATTTCCAATTTCTGCAGATAGAGGAATATATCCATTTAAATAAAAAGTAGCTACAAGTATTTGGGGGCCACATCCCGGTAAAAAACCAAATAATATTGCTACGATAGGAATAAGTGGGAGCCAAATATCAAAAAACATTTTTAAATCTACATTTGTAAACAATATAAACAATTCAAAAAATAAAAATCCAACTATTACCCAAGTTGTAACAAAGTTTGTCGTATCAATTACTCTTGAAATAAAGCCTCGTGATTTATCAGTTGAAAGTTGAAAATCACTTAAAGGATTTAGAGACCACATTATTAATGATAAATATGCACCTGAAAGGCCAAATAAAGAAGTTAAAGTTAGATCAAGAGGTAGATTATAAAATGAATCAATTTCAATTTGAAAAGCTTTAAAAAACCCAATAATTAAGCCGGGCAGAAAAATTAATAGCCAAATTATGTTTAATTTAGAAACAAATGTTTTTTTAATATTTTCTTTCTTTGAAGAACTAATAAAAGTTTTAGATCTTAAAAACCCTTCTCCATGAATATAATCTATTATATAACCTGAAATAGTCCCTGCAAATAATGCCACAGCAAAAATTAATAATCCGGTATAAGGTTCAATAGCTAATAATAGAAAAGCTGCATCGCCCATAGTTGCTGTTAAAACTGCTACTAAAGATCCAAAACTTATTCTTCCTTGTATATATTGAGTGACAATTATTACTGCACCACCACATCCAGGTAATGATCCAAGAAATGAAGCTATTGGAACATGTATTTTTTTTGTTTTTTTTAAAAATTCATTCGTCTTAAAACTTGTTATAGAATCTAGTCCAATAAAAATGAAAAGAGTAAAACCAACAAATACGCTTACCTGCAAATAAGCATCAACCATAGATTGATGCACTACTTCACCCAATTGACCAGGTTGAGCTGCTAATAATAAAATTAAAGAAGCAAAAATCAATTTTTTTAATAAACGAGCATCATTAGCAAATATACTATGTTTTTGTTTATATATAGCTTCTATAATTTGATTCATTTTTGCAGTTATAGCTATTAAATGTAGCTATGGCTACATTTTTTTTGATTAAATTGTTAAAAAATCTACCTTTTCATATATTTTTAGTGTAATAAATTTTCATAATGAAAAAAACTGACAAAAAATTAAATTCATTCCGTAATGCTAGAAATAGTCATGTTAATGAAAATGCTGAAGATTATTTAGAAATCGTTAATGATTTGATACAGGAAAAAGGAGAAGCAAGAATTGTTGATATATCAAATAATTTAGACATTGCCCAAGCAACAGCAAATAAAACCGTAAAGAGATTAATAGCAAGTGGTTATTTATATAAAGAACCCTATCGTTCAGTATTTTTAACTATAAAGGGTCAAAAACTTGCCATAAATTCAAAAAAACGTCACAAATTAGTTTATGAATTTTTAAGAAAAATTGGAGTAAGCAAAAAAAATGCAACGATCGATTCAGAGGGAATTGAACATCATGTAAGTAATGAAACTTTAGATGCGTTTAAAAGAATTATAAAAAATGATTAGGTGAACTGCCATAAATGACAGCTCACCTATTTTGACAACATATTAGTCACTATGATGGTAGGATTCCATAATGCGCGTATAATATTTTCATAGCCCCTTATATTATATGTTGTAAAACCTAGAAAAACAGAAAATAATTCTTTTTTCAAGTAAATAATCATGTATAGTAGCAAATATTTTTAAATATTATGAAAAAGAAGAAATATTTTCTTTTAAAATTGTATTAACCAGAATGGATTTAATAGATAAAAAAATACTATCTTTGCTTCAAAGAGATGCTTCATTGCCTTTAACTACTATTGCTAAAAAAGTAGGTTTATCAACTACGCCATGTTTTAATAGAATAAAAAAGCTTGAAGAAGATGGTGTTATTAAGAAAAAAGTAGCAATTATAGACAATAGAAAAATAGATCTGCCAGTTATTGTCTATCTTTCAATAAATGTTGCAAAACATACAAAAGAATGGCTAGACACTTTCACTAATCAAGTTACAAGTTTTGATGAAGTTGTAGAAATGTATAGAATAAATGGAGATACAGATTATCTAATAAAAGTTGTAGTCCAATCGATAGAGGCATATGATAATTTTAGTCAACGATTAATTAGTGAGATAAGTTTTAGAAGTTTAAAATCAAATATAGTTTTGAAAGAAATTAAAAATACTACTATGCTTCCTCTAAATCATATTGAATAATATGACTGAATTTGAAGATGAAAAGTTAATGTTGGATACTATGTATTGGTGGGGAATACCAACATTATTTAGATGCAAACATTCAGATGATCTAAGTAGCTGCGATATTGCTCTTGTAGGTGTTCCGCATAGTACAGGAAACGGAACTACAGAAAGAGATCAGCATCTTGGACCTAGGTTTGTAAGACATGTTTCTGCAGGACTGAGAAGAGTCCATTTAGATTTTGGATTAGATCCTTGGTCTAGTAATAAGATTATAGATTTAGGAGATGTTCCATTACCTGAAGCTAACAACAACGAAAAATGTATAGAAAGAATTACAAATTTTTATCATAATATTGCCCAACATAAAAAAAGAGTGGTATCAATTGGAGGGGATCACTCTATAACCGGAGGAATTCTTCAAGGCTTAAATTATAAAAAATCAAATTTAACAGGAGGACAAAAAGTAAATTTAATTCAATTTGATGCTCATACGGATACATATGAAAACTTAGATCATTTTTTGGGTGCAAAGAAATCAGCCGCTCACTGGGCATCTTATTTAGTTAGAAATGGTTTTGTGGATGCGGGATCGAGCACCCAAATTGGTATAAGAGGTAATCCTAGGACTTTGGATTGGCTAAAACCAAGTTATGATCTGGGTTATCAAGTAATTACAATGGAAGAATATATAAAAATTGGCAATAAGAATGCTTTAAAAAAAATTGAGGAAAATCTTGATGACAAGCCAATTTATATTACATTTGATTTAGATTGTCTCGATCCAACAATTGCTCCAGCGGTTTCAAATTTAGAACCTGCATATAGAGGTTTTACAATTGATGAAGCTAGAAAACTTCTCCAGGGACTAAAAGGTAAAAATATTATAGGAGGAGATATAGTATGCTTAATGCCTACAAAAGATAATAAAAATAATATTACCTCTATGACAGCAGCTTCTATAATGTTCGAATTAATTAGTTTGATAAGCTATTACTTAAATAAAAATTAATTTAATAATTTAATAAAATATTTACGGGCTCTCCATGTATGAGGTTTATGGCAGCTTTTTTAAATTTTGGTGGACCTTTGGGAGAATAATCATTGCTAAATGCATAGCCTTCTTTTGGTCGCCAAAAAAGACCAGTGTTCAATTTACCATCACTGTTTTCATCATGATAAACAACAATTGCAATTTCCCCTTCATGAATGTTGCTGAAGGGAATTATATTTTTTCCTCTTACAGCTTTTTTTCTAATTGAGTCCAAAGCCTTTTCTTCTTTTAAAAAATCTTCCTTATTTTTATAAATCTTAACATCAATGAATCCATCATCATGTTGCACCCCCTCAACTACTACTGTGCCATGAGCTTGAAGTAAAGTTGGGCAAATATAAAATAAAATTAAAAAAATTATAATTTTTTTCATTATTATTTAATAACTCCCTTTTTTAAAAGGGAGTTAAAATTTTATTATGATTTCCTACTATACATAAAAAACAATATCGCAAATAATCCAATTAGAATAATATTTATATATGCTGTGGGGCCTGAGACCTGCCCCGTAATTATATGGTATCCGATAATCAAAAACCACATTACTCCACCAATTGCAAACAGTTGACCCATTGAAGAAAGAGCCTCGCCAGCAACTTGGGGCATTCTCCAAGATAATAAAGCAATAAACAAAACAGTAACCCCTGTAAATTGGCCTATAACAATCATTGCAGGTGAAACTGGAAGATTTGCCATTTGAAAAAACATAGCTGTTGCAAACAAAAGACCTAAACCATTTATCGCATTAATTACTGCGTTAATTTTAAAAACTAAACCAAGATTCATAAAATCTCCTTTCAATAATAATATTTATATCATTAGATTCAGTATATAGTTAGATATATTTAAAAGTTAATAATATATATAGTTAAAAGATGCTGTTGTAGCTTAGTGGTAAAGCACTTGCATGGTAAGCAAGAGATCGAGGTTTCGATTACCTCCAACAGCACCATTATTTTATATATAAAAAAAGTAAAAATATATAATAATAAGAGGATAAAAAATTTAAAGAAAGGAAATAAATGTCTGTAACAAGAATAACCACATTAAAATTCAAATCAAAAGAAGGAGCAGATCAAGTTGAAGAGACTTATAAAGAAAATGCACCAAGTGAATTTTCTGAAGCAGAACAATTATTGGAAGTACGAGTTGATGACCTAACTTTAATGTTCGTTTCATTATATGCTGATAATGACACAATGGAAAGGGCTTCTGCTGCAAGGTCAAAACGAATGGATTTAAATAAAGAGATAATTGATTCAGTAGACGGAAAAACGGGTGAGGTAATTTTAAATCATATAAAATAAAATATTATCTTTTAAATATTATTTAGGCATATTTGTAGCACCAGTTTCTGAACGAATAATTTTACCATCTTTTATAATATATACTGCCAAAACAGCTTGTCTCGAGCCATCTTGAAAAGAAACAAAGAAATGAGCTATGCCTATTTCATCATTTTCATAAATGATACGGTGATTTTCAGTGTTAGGACCTTCTTCACCCGTAATAAATTTATTTACCTGATCTCTAGGTATATGTTTACCAGTTGAATGTTGAACCCAAACATAATCTTCACTAAGTATTTCATTAATTTTTTCTATATCTTTTTTTTCTTGAGCATCATAAAGTTTTTGTAACAGTGACATTCTATTCTCCTTAATATTTTATTGATCTAGTTAAAAACAACTCTCATTTCATCTTGAATAGTTCCCTCTACAAAGACACCTTCCATCTTTTTCATTGATTTTATCATCCTAGGATCAGCTGAAATCTTAGCATCTAATTCCATAGCTTCTCCTGTCATCATTTCTCCAATATGTGTCCATCGTATAGTTCTTGGATTGCCTCCAATTTGAAAAGAGACATGAACATCATACCCAGCATGTTCTTTTGTTATTGCAGCTTGTTCCTTAGCAATTTCCATTGCTTCTCCTAGTTTATTATCATGAACTCCTATAGTTCTTGTATAAATCATTTTCATTTTATTATCCTTTAAGTTATATTATTATTCTTTTGCATAAGTTGCTGCAGTAGAACTATCGAATTCGTAACCTACAAATTCTTCATCTCCAACTACCCAAGCATCATGTCCAGGGGCAAAAGTATAAGCATCACCAGGTCCAATTTCAATTGAAGAACCATCCTCATGTGTAACCATTATTTTTCCTTGCACGCAGACACCCACATGGTTTTTTTCGCAGCTTTCGGTGCCTACCATAGGCTTAATGCATTCTGACCATTTCCAACCTGGTTGTGAAGTTAGTCTAGCTGCCTTAACTCCATTTCCTAAATCAACATTATCCACTCTCATTTTATCTGGAGTCATAGTTTCATCAGGTTGATCAAAATTTTTTTTGTTTAATGAAGGCATTATATTTCCTCTCTAATAAATTTATGTTTAAATTTTAATCTTTGTTACCTTTCTTGTAAATAAAATCTAGGAAAAGCTTCTTTAATCTTCCTTTTTTTATCTCAGATTCTAACTTTTCTTTATTGATATGTTGCCTTAAATAGTTGATTTTTTCCTCAACCGACCATGTTGGCTCCTCTTTTGGATAAGGATGATAGGAACCAATGAATTTATCATTGTCTTTGTCTTTTTTAATTTTCATTTTAACGCGCACTATAAGATTAACGGCCTGTGATATTAAATAATAAGGGGCTAACTACAGACCGTTAATTCATTATGAAATTTATTTTATCAATAAACCCAAAATATATATATAAATATATGCATATAATTCAAGGCATTATTTGTTAAAATTATATTAAAATTTTAACAGTGTTTATAAATTGATTGAAATCAGTTTTTTTTACACTAGCTTATTATAATGAGCACTTTTTTAGGACCAAGCGATTTAGTTGGAATATCTTTTTGGCTAGTTTCTATTGCAATGGTAGCTTCAACTGTCTTCTTCTTTTACGAGGGTATGTTTGTAAAAGCTTCTTGGAGGACTTCAATGGTAGTAGCTGGTTTAATAACGCTAATAGCTGCAATACATTACTACTATATGAGAGATTTCTGGGTAAATACAGAAACTTCTCCGACAGTTTATAGATACATTGACTGGTTGCTGACTGTACCTCTTCAAATGATTGAATTTTATTTAATTTTATTAGCTGTAGGTGCTAAAATTTCTGTTTATGCCTTTTGGAGACTGCTATTAGGAACATTAATTATGCTACTTGGTGGTTATAGTGGCGAGATAGGGTGGTTGAGTCCAGGTTTAGGATTTACAATTGGTATGTTTGGTTGGGCGATAATCATATGGGAAATTTTCCAAGGTGAGTCAAGCAAGGCAGCAAATAAAAATCCTTTCGTCAAGCAAGCATTTAATGCACTCAGATTTATCGTTTTAATTGGATGGGCTATATATCCCGTTGGCTATATCTTCGGCTTTCTTACTCCAGCGGTCGGTATGGGAGATGTCTCAGGAGATTTATTCCAAAATTCATTAAACATAATCTATAATTTAGCAGATTTTGTTAACAAAATACTATTTGGCTTAATTATTTGGAATGCAGCAGTGA
Organism: Alphaproteobacteria bacterium MarineAlpha5_Bin12; assembly: GCA_002937855.1. Lineage (GTDB taxonomy): Bacteria > Pseudomonadota > Alphaproteobacteria > HIMB59 > MarineAlpha5-Bin12. The sequence goes on from PTKS01000001.1 coordinate 60,317, forward strand.
GAGATACACTAGGCACTTCAAAAAAGCTAAAAAAATCATAAAAATAAGAAAAAAAACTTTTATCAATTTAATTTAAATTTTTTTTGTATAGATTTAGTATTAGTTTAAATAAATATGAGCTTTTATACAATTATACAACTATGTCTTGTTTGTTTGATGGGTGCTATGTCGCCTGGTCCAAGTGTAGCACTAATTATTAATAATACGATAACTAAAAATAGATTAAATGGAATAGTAACTTCTATTGGTCACGGACTTGGCGTAACAATTTATGCATTATTTGCAGTATTAGGATTGGAAATATTAATTACTAATTATTATAAAATTTTTATTATGTTTCAATTAATAGGAAGTTTTGTTTTGATTTATATTGGCATTCAAACAATTATAAATGCAAATAAGTCAGTCGATATTTTCAACAATGATAAAATTAGGTCAACCAATTCTTTTTTGCAGGGTTTCTTTATTGCTTTTTTTAATCCTAAAATATTAGTATTTTTTGCTGCTTTATTTTCACAATTTATTTATATAAATGCTAAAGTTTTTGATCAAACAATACTTATCTTGGTACCAGGCATAATTGATACATTATGGTATATATTAGTATCAATCATCGTATCTTTGTATACTGTAAACAATTTTATTTATAAATACAAAAAAAATGTTGAAAGGATTACTGGAGCAGTATTGATAATTGTTGCGTTAACTCTTTTGATTAATTTGATTTAGATTTTATTAAATCGTAAACCCTTAAAAGATTTAAACCCATAACTTTTTCAATATCTTTTTCATTGTAGCCCCTTTTTTTTAATTCATCTCCAATTTTCATATGATCTAAACAATCTATAATACCTCTTGGAAGGCAATCTGTACCATCATAATCACTCCCAATGCCCACGTAATCTATTCCAATCAAATTTATTATATATTCGATATGATCAACAAATTTTTCTAAACTAGGAACAATAGAATATAAACTTTTTTGCAAAAAATACTGTCTATACACCCACCTTAGATCAGGATTTTGATATTTTAAATCAATATTATTTAAATCATTTTTTAAACTTTCTTTAAATTTCTTATCTTTTTCTTGAAAATCAGTATCAATAAATGCGGGATAAAGATTTAAGCAAATTATCCCTTTTTTTTCTTTTATTGCTATAATTTGATCATCTTTTAAATTTCTAAAATGAGGGCATAAGGTATAAGCATTTGAATGAGAAGCTATTATGGGATTTTTAGCAATTTTCATAATATCCCAAAAACTTTTTTCACCTATATGCGAAACATCAATCAAGACCCCTCGCTCCTCACATAATTTTAATGATTCTAAACCAAACTTTGTCAAACCAATTGATTTTATATTTTTTAAATTAAATTTTTCATCATATGCTGAAGTTGCTAAATCAGTTGAATAATTCCAAGTAGGACCTAAATAAAATAATCCTCTATTAATAAAATGCTCAAGTTTATCAATACTTCCTTCGAAACACTCCCCACCTTCAATACCTATTGCGGCATATAAAGTTTTATCTTTCTTGAAGTTAATATCCCCTAAGGAGTTGATCTTGATAAGTAAATCTGTTTTTTTATCAATTTCTTCCAATTTATCTATTAATTCATTTGCCCTAGAAAATGCCGCATGTTGGAGATAGTGTTTAGGCATCCAAATTGCAAAAACCTCTAAATTAATTTTACCCTCTATCAATCTTTCAATATCTGTGTGACCGTTATTACTTTTTGTTATTATATCTTCTCCTACAATAGCCCTTTGTAAAACATCATTATGGAGATCAGCCACAAACATTTTTTAATTATTATATATCTTTTGCAAGTTGCATTTTAATAATTTTATCTGGATTTGAAACCATGCCGTTTGGTCCATCACCTTTTTTGATTTGATCAATGTATTCCATTCCTTCTATAACTTTTCCCCAAACTGTATATTGGCCATCAAGGTGAGGGGCATCTGTAAAACAGATAAAGAACTGACTGTTAGCGGAATCTGGATTTTGTGCTCTTGCCATTGAAACAGTACCTCTTACATGTTTTTCATTTGTAAATTCAGCTTTTAAATCTGGTTTATCTGAGCCTCCAGTTCCATCACCTTTAGGATCTCCAGTTTGAGCCATAAATCCATCAATAACTCGATGAAATACAATGTTATCGTAAAATCCCTCACTTACTAATTCTTTAATATGTTTTACATGATTTGGAGCTAAATCAGGTCGAGCTTCAATTGTTATCCTTCCATATTTAACTTCAAGGTATATTAAGTTTTCTTTTTCATCAGCCATTAATCCTCCTATTGGATACAAAATAATTAATAGGAGGCTGAATCTTATTATTAATCTTTTCAACACAGCATTCCTAAAGTATAAATTATACATATTACTAAAATGTATTATACAAAATAGAATGCATACAATCGAGAAAAAAATTAAAGAAATGGGATTAGATATACCAAATATCCCTGATCCAATAGCCAACTATGTTCCATATAAAGTTTATAACAAAATTATAACAATATCCGGTCAGGCACCAATTAAAAATGGTAAAATTATATATAAGGGAAAAGTTGGAAAAGATATAACTATAGAAGAAGGAATACAAGCTTCAAAATTATGTGCTGAAAATATTTTAGCTATAATAAAAAAAGCATGCAATAATGATTGGAATAATTTTGGAGAATTAATAAAATTGGGAGGTTTTGTTAATTGTGCTAAAGACTTTTCAGATCATCCCAAAATTATAAATGGTGCCTCTGATATGTTAGTGGAAGTACTTGGATCATCAGGCAAACACACTAGATTTGCTGTTGGGGCAAATTCATTACCTTTAGATATATCTGTTGAAATCGAGGCATTAGCTTCATTAAGATAATTATGATTCAAAGAAAAGTATTTAATAGTATTTTTTTTTTATTATTGGCTATTTTTTTATTTTTTAATAAGGATGTATTAGCAAAAAGAGCAGCAATAATAGTAAACTACGAAACAAATGAAGTGTTATTTGAAGTTAATGCAGACACATTAAATTATCCTGCTTCATTAGCAAAAATTATGACTTTATATTTAACCTTTGAGGCTCTAGAAAAAGGAGATTTAAAATGGGATCAAAAATTAAAGGTTTCAAAAGTTGCTGCATCAAGATCACCTAGTAAATTGTATTTAGAAGTCGGCGAAACAATAACGGTTGAAGACGCTGTTATGGCATTAGTAGTTAAATCAGCAAATGATGTGGCAACAGTAATAGCAGAATCTTTAGCTGATAGTGAAAGAGATTTTGCAAAAAAAATGACAAAAAAAGCAAGAGAAATAGGAATGAAAAATACAACATACAAAAATGCATCAGGCTTGCCTAATAGAGCTCAATTGACAACTGCACGAGATACATCAATTTTATCAAGAGCACTAATTAAAAATTATCCTAGTTATTATGAATTATTTAAAGAGAAAAAATTTTCTTGGAAAGACAAAAAATATAAGAGCCATAACAAACTTATGTCAAGCTATGATGGCGCAGATGGAATCAAAACTGGTTATATTTATGCTTCAGGTTTTCAATTAGCATTTTCAGCAGTTAGAAATAATACAAGACTCATAGGTATTTATTTTGGAGGAGATACTGCAAAACATAGAGATGAAACATTAAAATTTCTTATGAATAAAGAATTTGCAGAATTAAGTGAAAAAAAAATTCAAACAAACAAACAAGTTAGTAAAGAAAATTTAGAGAAAAATAATCAGTATAAGATTATTGTAGGAACATTTAAATATGAGAAAAATGCAAAAAAACAAATTAAAATAGTTAGAAGTTTTTTCCCCGAAGTACTAAAAAATAAAGATAGTAGAATTTTTTCAAGAAAAGGTCAAAATAGAACTTGGTATGAAACACAATTTATTTTTTTTGACAAACAGGAGGCTAGTACATTATGCAGTTTAATGAAAAAAAATAATATAGATTGCTTTGTTAAATAGCAAAATTAAAATTTACGTTACTCAGCTTTAATTGAGATTCTATATTTTTTTTCATTTTTTTTAACGACTCTTCACTAAGAGCTTCAGCCCTTACAGTTAATGCATTTTCAGTATTTGATGCCCTGATACCCCACCAACCTTCATTATTCTCAACACGTACGCCATCTATACTAATAACCTTTAGATTTTCTTTAGATAATCTTTCAATAATTTCTTCTACTATTTTAAATTTCCTTGATTCAATAACTTTGATTCTTGTTTCTGGCGTAGAGTAAGTTTTTGGATATTTACTGATAATTTCACTTAATGGAATCTCTTTTTTTGAAATTATTTGCAATAATCTCAATGCAACATACATAGCATCATCATAACCAAAAAAATTATCTTTATACATTATATGACCGCTCATTTCCCCTGAAAGGGGTGAATTTAATTCTTCCATTTTATCTTTTATTACCGAGTGACCAGTCTTATACATTATTGGATTACAACCTATTTTTTTTACTTCATCAAAAAAAACTTTACTTGATTTAACATCCATTATTATTGATGGATTATCATATAGTTCAGCAATTTCTTCAGCCAATATAATCATATATTGGTCAGCCCATATAATATTATCTTTATTGTCAATTATACCCAATCTATCTCCATCACCGTCAAAAGCTAGACCTAAATCACACTTATTTTTTTTTACAACATCTCTTAATTGTTTTAAATTTTTGGGTATTGTTGGATCAGGATGATGGTTCGGAAATGTCCCATCAACAACATCATTTATTAATATATTTTCTGTATTTTTTAACCTTTTAATTACATTATTTATTGTCACTCCTACGGAGCCATTTCCTGCATCCCAAGCAACTTTTAATTTTTTTTCAATAGAAATATCTTGTAATAGTCTTTTAGTATATTGATCTAAAATATTTATATTTTTTTTTAAGCCCTTTGTATAATTATCTTTAAAAACTATATTTTTTAAATTTTGTATATTTGACGAGTAAAATGGTTTTTTATTTAGAACTATTTTAAAACCATTGTATTCAGGTGGATTATGAGAACCTGTGATCATTATACCAGCATCAACATTTAGGTGATATACAGAAAAATAAAGCATAGGAGTGGGACATAATCCAATTATTATTACCTCTAAACCATTTTGAACTAATCCTGCAGTCAATGCCTCATGCAAAGAAGGTGAGGTTAATCTACCATCATAACCTATAACTATCTTATTAATATTGTTTTGACTTTTTATTAAAGTTCCAAATTTTAATCCTAAAGAATATGCCGTGTTGACTGAAAGGTTTTGATTAATGATTCCTCTTATGTCATATTCCCTAAGTATTTCTTCATCAAATTCCTCAAAACTATATTTTGATTCCTTAGCTTTATTATCTTCCAATACTTATATGCTCCCAACCAAGATTTTTAAGCTCATCTTGATTATATAAATTACGAAGATCAAAAATTATAGTTTTATTAACTAATGTTTTTAATTTTTTTAAATCAAGTGCTCTAAACTCATTCCATTCTGTTCCTATAATTATTGCATCAACATTATTACACGTATCATATACATCACTACCATATTTAAATTTAGGATTTTCATATTGTGAATTTTTCATTGCTTTAGGATCATAAGCAATTATTTTTGCACCTGACTGCAATAGCTCATTACCTATTATTATGGATGTAGAATCTCTAATATCATCTGTATTTGGTTTAAAGCTTAATCCAAGTAGTGCAAATTTTAAATTATTTACATTATTTGAAAAGAACTTTTCTATTTTTTTAGCTAAAATTTTTGGTCTTTGTTTATTAAATTCATTCACAGAGTCAACAATGGATAGCTTTATATTATTTTTTTTAGCAGTATTGGAAAATGCTTTCACATCTTTAGGAAAACAGGATCCTCCAAAACCAGGTCCAGCATGAAGAAATTTAGAGTTTATTCTTTTATCTAAGCCCATTCCTTTTGAAACATCTTGAATATTTGCTCCAACTTTTTCACAGAGATCGGCAACTTCATTTATAAAAGAAATTTTTGTAGCCAAAAAACTATTGCTCGCGTATTTAATTAATTCAGCAGTTTCAAGATTAGTTATAACTATAGGAGTCTCTAAAATATAAAGAGGCCTATATAGAGATTTTAATATTTTTTCACCTTTATCAGATTCTATCCCTATGATTACTCTATCTGGTCTCATAAAATCATTTATAGCTGACCCCTCCCTCAAAAACTCAGGATTTGAAGCAACGTCAAACATAGAGTTATTTACTTTTTTCTGAATTATTTCTTTTATTTTCCTTGAAGTACCTACTGGGACAGTAGATTTTATGACTACTAAACAATATTTTTTTATATTATGAGAAATTTCTTCAGCAACTGCATAAACAGAAGTTAAGTCTGCGTCATCATCAATTCTTCTACTGGGTGTTCCTACTGTGATAAAAACAGCATCAGCATTAGATAAACTTTTAGTTATATCATTTGAAAGCTTAATCTGTTTTGTATTTTTTTGATGCTTTGCAAAAAGTTCGTCTAAGCCTGGTTCATAAATAGGCATTAAACCTTGATTGAGTTTTTTAATTCTATTATTATCTTTGTCAACAAAAGTTACTTTGAATCCAAACTCAGCAAAACATAAACCAGATATCAAACCCACATACCCGGTGCCTACCATTACAATATTCATAACTTTTGATTTACAATAATTTTATATAGTCTAATAGAAAAATATTAAGTTATATTTAACAAAAATACTATAACATTTTACTAATAATTTTAATAGAATCGGCTATAAAAAAGCTTCCAAAAAACCTTATAACATTAACGATTCGCAATAAAAAACTAATATTTTAAGTGACTTATAGTAAAATAATGAATGAGCAGAGCGTTTTAGATATTTCCTCCTAAAAGTTATTTAGCCTCTGCTCATTTAAAAGAAATCCATCTAGCCACGTTTTTTTTATATCTTGCATACTCATCATTAAATCTGCGTTCTAAATATTTCTCTTCAGGAAATATCACATAATTATTTATCCAAAAAAACAATATTATAGATGAGAACAAGTACCAAGTATTTTCGAAAACCAAAAACATTGAAAAATGAAAACCAATAAATGCAAGATATATAGGATTTCTACTATAAGAATATATTCCGGTTTTAATTATTCTCTCAGTGGGGGTATGAGGAGGTAGTTTTTCATTATATTTAATGAACATTCTGGCACTAACAAAAAAAAGAGTAAAAAAAATAATTAAAAAGAAAAATCCTATTATATTAAAAAAAATAGGTATTTTAATATTAAAACTAAATAATAAATTCAGTAAAAATGAAAGAACAAGTAAAGAAACAAAAACTTTTAAAGGATTAAATTTAATATTAGGACCTTGTGTCATGATATAATTTTTAATTAATTTCTTTTATGGTTTTATCAAGATCTTTATATGATTTTATGATCTTAAAAGTTCCTTCATCTATTAATGATTGGTGAGATATATTTTTCCAATGTGAAGCTGCAACTATTCCAAGCACTTTAAGACCAGCATCAATTGCAGATCTGACTCCTGGAAGACTATCTTCTAAAACTAGCACCTCGTCTTTTTTTAAATTGTTATTCTCAACTATCTTTAAATAAATATCTGGACTTGGTTTTGGTTTTTCAACCATTTCAAAAGTGTATATATTTTGACTTTTAAAATATTTAGTTAGATTAACATTTTTTAACCCTTTAATAATTCTTTGTTTTCCGCTGTTTGACCCTATGTAAAACTCCAAATCATTTTTTTTTAAAAAATCTTCTATTTGTTCTACAGCTTTTAATTCTTTATCAAAAAAAGTACTCACAGTTCTCATTACGTTATTAAATAAAAGAATGTGATCTGAAATTTTATGAATTTTTGAGATCTCTTTTGCTACTTTAATTGTTTTATTACCAGCATATTGGGCCGCTATTGATTGAGGGGTATAATGATTTATATCCATTTTTTTAAGGACTTTATCAAAGGCTCTGGCAGCTAAAATTTCGCTGTCAATTATAACTCCATCAAAATCAAAAATTAAATGCTTAATCATTATGTAATTAAAGATTACTTATTTTTAATCTTTTTTTAAAAAATTGCACGAAAAAGCTTGAAAACTTTCATTGCAATTTATTCAACTTTAGACTAACATGTATCAACTTGGGATACATAACTCGTCGTTAAAACGAAAGTGGGATCGGTCCCCTTTAAATTTTAAAGGAGGATAAATGAAAATAGGTTATTTTTGTAATTCTACAAATTGGAATAATGAACCATATATTGAAGTTTTAAATAAAATAAGAGAAATTGCAGATTATTGTGAGAATAATGACTGGGATTCTATATGGTTTACAGAACATCACTTCAGTCATGAAGGTATGGAAATATGTCCAAATCCACTCATGTTAAGTGCCGACATTGCTGCTAGAACAAAAAGAATTAGAATTGGACAAGCGGCGACAATTATAACTTTTTGGAATCCAATCAGAGTAGCTGAAGATATTGCATTACTAGATAATTTATCTAATGGAAGAATTGAAGCTGGAATAGGAAGAGGAATTTATGGAAGAGAAGCCTTGAATATGAATCCTGATGCCGATATGAAAGATCAAGCAAAAAATTATAGATTATTTGAAGAGACTCTAGATATATTAAAAAAAGCCTGGTCAAATAAATTTTTTAATCATTCAGGAGAGTTTTATACCTATCCTTCGCCTAATTTTGAGTGGCAACATGATATGAGTACTCCAGATCAAGAATTTGTAGATCTCAATACAAATATTCTTAAAAAAATTAGTATAGTTCCTAGACCAATTCAACAACCGCACCCACCATTATGGCAAGTTGTGGATAGTCCAAGTTCAATTGAATGGGCTGCGAAAAATGGGATAAATACTATTATGTGGATTCCAACAGTACAGTCTCTTAAAAAACGCTTCGAAATTTATAAAAATTCGAAATCTGAACATGAAAAAAGAAATGTAGAGATGGGAGAGGGAATTTGTCTTGTTAGAGATATGTTCATTGCTGATAGCATGGAAGAAGCAAAAGAGAAAGCAGGAAAACAAATGGTGGATTATATGAGATGGGTCTGTCATTGGAGGGGGTTAGGGACGCATATGAACCCAGGAGAAGAACTTCCTAAGACTAAAAACAAGCTTGATTTATTAACATATGACTTTCTTCATAAAAGGAATATGCTTTTTGGAACAGTTGACTATGTAATAGAAAAAATCGAAGAATTACAAAGTGAACTAAACTTAAAAAATCTTCAAGTATGGTCAAATTTTCCAGGAGTTAAGCATGAAGATTGCATGAAAAGCATAAAATTGTTTACTGAAAAAGTTATGCCACACTTTAAAAATAAGGAAAAAGTTAAAATAAAACAGGCATCATAATGAAAGTCAAAAAAAAACTGCATTCCTTATCAGGTGGTCAAGCAGTTGTTAAATATATAAAAACTGAAAAAGTCAGAAATATATTTGGATTAATTGGATCTGCAACAATGGAGATTTTTGACTCTCTATATGATTGCAAAGATATCAATTTTATTGATGTCAGAGATGAAAGAACAGGCACACATATTGCTGATGGATATGCTAGAGCTTCAGGACAAGCAGGTATAATGATAGCAGGTCAGAATGGTCCAGGAGCTACAAATTTAACTACAGGTATTGCTCAGGCATATTCTGCATTTTCTCCTGTAATTACAATTGCAGGTGCCGTCTCCAATGAACATAAGGGAAAGGACTCCTTTCAAGAAATAGATCAACAATCTCTTTTTGAACCAATAACTAAAAAAACATTTACAATAAAAAAAACAAATAAAATTCCTTCAATTTTAAATCAATCTTTCAAAATTGCTCTAACTCCAAAGTGTGGGCCAGTTCATATAAATTTACCAAGAGATATACTATCCAAAAAAGAGAGTTTTAAAGAATTTTCAAAACATAATATTAAAATGAATATTAAAATTAATGAAAAAATCATTAAACAATCTATTGATAAAATCTTATCTACAAAAAAAAATGTAATAATTGTTGGAGCTGGTATTAAAAATAATGGAAATTATAAAGATGTAGTCAAATTAGCCAAACTTATTAATACTCCAATTGTTTCATCTGCAGGTCATGGAGATGCAATTCCTTTTGATGAAAAACTTTATATGGGTCAGATGGGCCCTCGAGGAAATGAGATTGCATCAAAATTAGTAAAAGAAGCTGAAACTATTTTAGCACTTGGTACCAGATTGGGATTTAATTCTACATTTTATTCTTATGAAAATATAAATAAAAAAGCATTTATAATTCAGGTTGATATTGATAAAAAATCTTTGGGGAGGTACTTTCCAATAGAAATAGGTATTTGTAATGATGCAAGTAAAATTGCGAAAATTTTATATGAAAAAATTTTATTAAAAAAAGAAATAAAAAAAATCAATGATTGGACCAAAAGTGCAATTCATCAAAGAAAGATATATATTCAAAAACGAGATCACGAAGCAAATCTAGAAAGTCAACCGATTAAGCCTTCTGGTTTATTTAAAATATTACGAGATGTGATTCCTAATAACTCAGCAGTAACATTAGATGCGGGGACACTCTGTCTTCAAGCTACGGATGCAATTAATTATTATAAGCCGCCTTGTTTTTTTACACCTTTGGATTTTGGATTAGTAGGATTTTCTTTTGCTTGCGGACTTGGAGTTAAAATTGCACGACCGGATTCTCCTGTTATAAGTTTAATGGGTGATGGAGGTTTTGGAATGACAATTTCAGAACTCAGCACTGCTGTTGAACACAAAATAAATACTATAACTATAGTAATGAATAATGGATCGTGGGGAGCAGAAAAAGCATATCAACGTGATTTCTTTAAAGAAAGATATATTGGATCTGACATAAAAAGTCCCAATTTTGCTAAAATTTCTGAATTATATGGTGCAAAGGGTTTTAAAGTTAATCGAATTGCAGAATTTGGAGATGCTTTAAAGACTTCATTAAATCAAGACAATCCTTGCGTGATAGATGTTTCCGTAGATCCAAATGAACTATATAGCTTTAGAAGAGACTCATTTCAACATAAGTCCGTAAAAAAGAAAAAAAGTAAATTTTGATATGATTTATAACCATATAGGGTTTGATAATAATGCAACTTATTATGAGCATAATTTAAAATCAAAAAAAATACCAAATGTTTTCATTCATGGAGTGGGACTCAACGTTGAAATGTGGGATCCACAAAAAAAATTTTTTAAAAATCACGAAAATGTTTTTTATGACTTATTAAATCATGGAAATTCAAAAAAAGGATATAGAAAAATTAATTTTGAAAATTTGAATAAACAACTTAGTGATCTATTGAGACATTTAAAAATAGATAAAATTAATTTAATTGGTTTTTCTTTAGGATCATTAGTAGCTCAACATTTTGCATCTAAATATCCTAAAAAAATAAACAAATTAGTGATTATTGCTAGCGTTCATAGAAGATCAATTTTACAAAAGAAAAGAGTTAAAAAAAGATACAAGAAAGCTCTAAAAGGATATAGCATTACAAAAAATTCAATCAATAGATGGTTCAATAAAGAATTTTTAAATAAAAAACCTAGAGTTTATAGTAAATTCAAAAATATTTTAGAAAATAATAAAAGAAGTGATTTTTTAGCACCATATAAATTATTTGTTGAATCTGAAAAATATAAAATAAATTACAATAATATTAATTTTCCTACTCTTATAATAACTGGACAAGATGATGTGGGATCAAGACCTGTAATGAGTAAATCGATTTATAAAAAAATTAAAGATAGTAAAATTTATATTGTTCCTAGAGCAAAACATTTAGCAATTTATGAAAAATCAAGATTGATAAATACTAAAATTTCAAATTTTATAAAAAAAAACAGTAATTAAATTAGAAGCTTATTCTACAGTAACAGACTTTGCAAGATTTCTTGGTTGATCTACATCGGTTCCAAGTAAAGTAGCTAAATAATAAGCAATCAATTGTACTGGAATTGAATATATGATTGGAGCAGTTATAAAATTACTTTTTGGTAAACAAATTAATTTATCAGCTAAATTTTCAGAGTTTTTAGATCCCTCTGAGTCAGTAATTAATATTATTTCCCCACCCCTAGCTTTAATTTCTTGAATATTTGACATTGTTTTTTTAAAATATTTGTCAAAAGGAGCTAAAACAATAACTGGCACTGAATCTTCTATTAAAGCTAAAGGACCATGTTTTAGTTCGCCTGCAGCATAGCCTTCGCAGTGTTTATATGTGATTTCTTTAAGCTTTAAGGCCCCTTCCAATGCTAGAGGATACATTGTACCTCTTCCTACATAAAATATGCTCTTGGAGTCTAGTAAATCTTTAGCTATTTCCATGTAAATTTTTTTGTCTTTCATTATTGAGTTAACGTTTTTTGAAATTTTGAACATCTCATTTGTAATTTTTTTTAACTTATTGTCTATTACACTCTTTTTTTGAGCGATATGTAATGACAGAAGAGCTAAGACCGTAAGTTGAGCAGTGAAAGCTTTAGTTGATGCAACACCAATTTCTGGACCAGCAATCGTTGGAAATATATAATCACTATTTCTTGACAAACTGCTCCCAAGTACGTTTACAATTGATGCTGTATGTATTTTTTGTTTTTTCATTTTTTCTAAACATTTAATTGTATCCATTGTCTCTCCAGACTGAGAAACAAGTATTCCAAGGGTTTTTTTGTTTATAGAATTTTCTCGATATCTGTATTCAGATGCAATTTCAACCATTGTGTTAATTTTAGATATTTCCTCAAACCAATATTTAGAAACCATACATGCGTGAAAAGCTGTTCCACAAGCTACCAAAGATAAATTATCAATTTTTTTAGTATCAAACTTAAATTGGGGGAGATAGATTTTTTCATCATTTTTTTTGGCAAAATTTAAAAGCGTATCATCTATGCTTTTTGATTGATAATGAATTTCTTTAATCATAAAATGTTTGAAATTTCTTTTTGTTGTATGTTCTTGCATCGATGAATGTTTGTGAATTTGATTTTCTTTTAGATTGAAAGATCTATCAAAAATGTTTGCTCTGTCTAAGCCAATTTCACCAATGTCTCCTTCTTCTAAATAAATAATATTATCAACTTTATTTGGTAAAGCTAATGTGTCAGAAGCAACACACTTAAAAGTTTTAGAAATACCCACTACTAAAGGGCTTCCTTTTCTGCTGAAATACAAATTATTACTACTTTTAACCAGAAAAACTAAAGCATAATTTCCCTCTATTCTTGAAGTAATTTCTTTCATTGACTCAAGTGGAGATGCGCCCTCCTCTATCAAATAATTCATAAGTTCTGCAACTACTTCAGTATCAGTTGATGACTGATAATTTGTTTTATGATTAGCTAGCGATTTTTTGATATCAGAGTAGTTTTCAATAATTCCATTATGTACTATAGCGCAATTTTTTTTTAAAAATGGATGAGCATTATCATTTGATGGCTTTCCATGAGTTGCCCATCTAGTATGTCCAATACCAATATTACCCATTATTTTTTTTTGTTTTATTTTAAGTCTAAGATTTGATAACTTTCCTTTTGATTTATTTAATACAAATTTATTTTTATTGAGTGTAGCAATTCCAGCTGAATCATATCCTCTATATTCTAAGCGAGATAAAGATGATATTAAATCATTTATACAATTTTTTTTATCAACTATTCCAATTATACCGCACATTATTTTAAAACTTATGGTTATCCCAACCAATTTTTTTTGTTATTTTCATATTTTTCTTTAACGAAGATTTAAAATTATTCCAATTTCTTTTATTACTTTTTGACCAAGCCACCTCAGAAAGTGCTAATAACCTAGGATTTATCATTATGTCCATAAAATTTATGTTAGTAATTGTTTCAGACCATAATTGTCCTTGAATACCATAAATTTTATCAATTTTTCTTTTTAAATTATTATTTATCGGTTCCCATTCAAAAACTTGTTTAGTTTCAGTAGTACCTGCCCAAACAAGCCCTCTATCTTCTGGTGAACTATTATATGCCATATCAAAATAACATTTTTGTGCCGGACAGAGAATGACTTTGAAGCCTTTTTTTATAGCCTTAACAGCAACTTGTTCGTTTTGCCAGGCAAATACTAAACAATCATTATTAATGATTTTTTCAGAATTATTATTATCTATTCCTTCATTCCAAATTCCTATTTTTTTATTATGCAAATAAAGAATATTCTGTACTCTTCTAACAAAATAGTTTTTTACATCACTAATATTATTAATTTTGTTTTTTTTCATAATTTTTTTTACTGCTGGAGATTTTGTCCAACTGTTTTTTGGAATTTCATCAAAACCTATATGTATTATATTGTGTGGAAAAATTTCAGAAACTTCTTTGAATACTTTTTTAATGAATTTCCAAGTAAAAGCTATTCCAGGATTTAAAGTATTATTTTTATAAGTTCCTTTATAGTTGTTCCACGATTGATCTTCTTTTTCTTGAAGTTTTTCGATATGATTAACTAAAGCCCAAGAATGACTTGGTATATCGATTTCTGGAATAATTTCTATTGATAGTTTTTTTGAGTATTGTATTAAATCTTTCAACTCTTTTTTTCTATAGAATCCTCCTCTTGGACCGAAACCAGAACCATAAGTAGGTGGCACTAACTTTTCATAACCCCTGAATGATAAATCTTTTGCTAAATTTGGAAAAGATTTTAAATTAATTCTCCATGCCTCATTATCTGTTAAATGTAAATGTAATCTGTTCATCTTATACAATGACATTAAATTTAATAAACTTTTAATTTTTTTAATTGGATAGTATTGTCGTGCACAATCTAAATGCATACCTCTCCAACTAAATCTAGGATAATCTTCTATATATCCTTTTTTTAGATAATGATTGTTTATAATCAAAATTTGCAGAATAGAAATTAATGCATAAAATATGCCGGTATTTGTCGAACTTTGAATTTCTATAACATTATCATTTATTAATATTTTATAATTTTCTTTGTCTGCTTTTATTTTTTTATAAGTTAGCTTGATGCCATTTTTATTAATTTTAAAATATTTTGAAGAATCAATTATTAATTTGACCTTATTTAATGTTGATTTAATTTTTTTATTTCTAATATCAAAACCATGTACACAATTAATTTGTTTATCAATAAGTTTAAAGTTATTTGGATAAGGAATAATTGGCATATCTGATTTTTTATTAATAATCTTAGGATATTTTTTACTTTTGAAATTTCCTAAAAATTTTAGATTATCAACATCTAAATTAATTTTTTTATTGAATTTATTTAGGCAAAAAATTCCTTCGGGTCCAGAAGATATATTTATAAATTTATTTTTATTATTTTTTAAATTTATTTTAATTATAAATTTTTCATTTAGTTTTAAATCACTTTTAATTAAAGGTGTTATTTCATAATATCTTCCAATTTGATTAACAATCTTAGCATTTTTTAATGATTTAATAGAATAGATTAAACTAAAACAAATTTTAATTTCATTTATGTTTTTTAATTGAAAAATATTTTTAATAACTAAATTTATATTGAAATTTTTATCAATTATTGGACTTATTTTAAATTTTTTCATAATAATATATAATGAGGGACAATTTATATATATTATTTCAAAATTAAAAGTTATAAAGATTAAACATTAGTTTTTTAAATAAATGGAAAAATATAAGCTTTATATAAATGGAGAGTGGAAAGAATCTTCTACTGGAAAATATTTTAAATCTATAGACCCATCAACTGAACTTGAATGGGCTCAATTTTCTGAAGCAAATGCAGATGATGTAGATTATGCAGTTAAATCTGCACATACAGCATTCAAGGGGGAATGGTCAAAATTATTAGCAAACCAAAGAGGATCTTTTTTAAGAAAAATAGGTGATACGCTAAAAGAAAATGCTGAACATTTAGGGGCGATCGAAACTAGAGACACTGGAAAAATGTATAAAGAAACAAAGTTCCAAGCAAGCTATATTGCTGAATTTTACTATTACTATGCGGGATTGGCAGATAAGATAGAGGGATCTACACTCCCGATTGATAAATCAGATATGCAGGTATTTACAACTAGAGAACCTATTGGGGTTGTTGCAGCAATTATTCCATGGAATTCACAAATGTTTTTAACTGCAGTAAAACTAGCCCCTGCACTTGCTATGGGAAATACAATTGTAATTAAGGCTTCTGAGATTGCTCCAGCACCACTTTTTGAATTTGCTAAATTAATAGATAAAATTGGATTACCAAAAGGAGTAATAAACATAATCACTGGGCACGGAAACGAATGTGGAAAAATATTAACCTCTCATCCTCTCGTAGAGCGTATTGCTTTTACAGGTGGGGTAAATACTGCAAGACATATTGTACGTAATTCAGCTGAAAACCTCTCTCATGTCACACTGGAGCTTGGAGGTAAAAGTCCAGTAACAATTTTTAAAGATGCAAATATAGAAAATGCAATAAATGGTGTCACCGCTAGTATTTTTGGAGCTAGTGGTCAAAGTTGCATAGCTGGTTCAAGATTGTATTTAGAAGATGAAATTTATAATGAGTTTTTAGAACAATTAATATCAAAAACTAAAAGTATACTAATAGGAGATCCTATGAAAGATGAGACTCAAATGGGACCTCTCTGTACATTTGCTCAATTAACAAATATTGAAGAAAGTATAAAAAAAACTATTAACCAAGGCGGTAAACTTATATTCGGTGGTGAAAGATATAAAGAGATCAAACAAGGATGGTATTTTCAACCAACAATAATCGCTTGTGAAAACCATAATTTACCAGCTGCAGAAAATGAACTTTTTGGACCTGTATTATCTGTTATGAAATTTTCAGGTGAAGATGAGGCAATAAAATTAATGAATGATAATACTTTTGGACTTGCTGCAGGCATTTTCAGTGAAAACAGTGGAACAACTCTTAGGGTTTCTAAAGCAGTAAGAGCTGGGATCGTTTTTGTTAACACTTACAGATTAATTTCACCTGTAGCGCCTTTTGGGGGATTTAAGAATAGCGGATTTGGTCGTGAATCGGGTCTAGAAACTGTCAAAGATTATTCTAGAATTAAAACTACTTGGATTAATACATCAAAAAAAATAATGAGTGATCCATTTATTATCAAATAATTTCCCCTATTTCATTAATAGAGGAAATTAAATCATTTCATTTTTAAGCTTTACCTATAGGAATTTGTTTTTTTGGATCCCAAAAAGGTAAGTCAACAACCACCGACTCTAGGTTTCCATATGGTGAATTAATAAACATTTTACTTCCTTTATCTGAGTATTCTATTGGAATAAAAGCATAGGCTATATTTTTCTTAAGTCTTGGAGAAAAACATTTTGAAGTAACATAACCTATTTCTTTGCCATCACCGTTGTTAACAGGCCAATGATCAGGAACAAAATACCCAGGTGTATATTCAGGAGGTACAATCATGGTAATCGGATCTCCTAAAATTTCAATTCCAACTAATTTTCTCTTTATCCCCTCTGATTTTATTTTTTTTAAAGCTTCTTTACCACAGAAATCCGCTTCCATATCTAAATCAACAAGTCTGTCCATACCTATTTCATAAGGATTATCAGTCACTCGCATATCTTGAAAATATGAAAAAATTCCTGCTTCTACACGTCTAATTTGCGATGGTCCCGTAGGGGCAATTTTATATTTTTCTCCAGCAGCCATTATTTTTTCATAAAGGTCAGCTCCTTTACTTCCATCTCTTAAATAAACTTCATATCCTATTTCTCCACTCCATCCTGTTCTTGAAATGACAACAGGGATTCCATCTATTTCTGTTTCTTTACACCAATAATATCGGATGTCATTAATCCAAGAACCAAATAAATCAACCATAAGATCTTTTGATTTAGGGCCTTGAACTTGCAGTGGAGATACATCGGGCTCAACAAGTTTTACATCATACTTTCCTTTTCCTGCAACACCCATTGCCCATAGCAATAAATCACTATCAGAAATTGAATACCACCAATGATTTTCTGCCAATCTTAATAAAATTGGATCACTCAAAATACCTCCATCATAGTTTGTATTTAAAACATATTTGCATTGAGTAACTTCGCAATCAGATAAATTTCTTGGAGTAAGCATTTGAGTGAATTTTGTTGCATCAGGACCTGTAATTTCTACTTGCCTCTCAACTGCAACATCCCATAATGTTACATCATTTACTAAACTCCAATAATCATCCTCTGGAGTATTATAATATACTGGAAAATACATATGATTATAAGTGGTGTATTCCTTACACCCCCATTTAAGTGTAGACTCAAAATACGGAGATTTTCTTACCCTTGTTCCAAAACCTAAATATGGTTTCGGTGGGTTATTAGTTCGTGTAGCCATTTGTGTTCCTCAAAATTTTTTATTCATATAGTATCATTTTTCAAATGATGTCTATAAAATAAATATAAGATTTAATATAGATTTGTGGAGAATTTAAAATTAAGATTTTAATCTTAAGTTTTGCTCGTCATAAGGTATTTTATCAAGGACAAGGGCTTTCCTTCTTTTTCCAAGAATTTCAACCTCTAATTCAATGTTTGTTTCTGATTTATCTGAATCCACATATCCAAAAGCTAAACTTTTATTTATCCTATGACCAAAACCGCCAGATGTTACTACTCCCACGATTTTTCCATTGTGATAAATAGGTTCATTCCCTATAGCATCAGCGGAATCAGCATCTATTTCTAAATGCACTATTTTAATTGCTACACCATTTTTTAATTTTTCTTTAATTGAACTAGAGCCTATAAAATCATCTTTTTTAGAGAGATTATAAAAACGATCCATACCAGACTCAACTAGTGAAATTTCACCAGTTAATTCACTACCCCAACCTTTATAAGCTTTTTCAATTCTTAATGAATTAACAGCATAAGTACCAAAATTAGTTATTTCATATTTTTTTCCTGCAGAATATAAAATATCGTATAATTTTTCCATTTTGTTCATGGGATGATGAAACTCCCACCCTAACTCTCCAATGTAATTGATTCTAAGAGCCCTAATAGGAATTTCATTAATGTTAAATTCTCTTGCTTGTAACCATGGAAAGTTTTTGTTACTAACATCAAAATCAGTAATTGAAGAAAGTACATTTCTAGATTCTGGTCCAACTAAAACTAATACACCGTAGTTATTTGATATATTGCTTATTTTTACCGATTCATTTCTATTTTTTTGAAAGCAAAACCAATCCAAATCTCTCAATTCTGAAGCTGTCGATGATAATATATAGAATGCACCATCTTTCAATCTGGTTACAGTTATTTCACTTTGTATCCTTCCCTTGTTATTTAACATGTGAGTTAAAATAATTTTTCCTTCTGTTTTAGGAATCGAATTTGCACATAATCTATTTAAATAACTCTCACTGTCTGGTCCGGATATCTCATATTTTGCAAATGTACTTAAATCCAAAACACCAACATTATTTTTAATTTTTTCACATTCTAATTTAACAGTTTCAAATGAATTTGTTCTCCTATAGCTAAATTTTTCATTATCGCCATTTTTTGAAAACCATGTAGGTTTTTCCCACCCATATGAATCAATGTACTTAGCTCCTAATTCTTTTAATTTATCATATATAGGTGTCTTTTTTATTTCTCTTGCTATCTTAATTTCCTCTCCAGGGAATGGAGTAACATACTGTCGTTGATATTCATCAACTGATCTTTTCCAAGCATAATCTTTGTTGGCCCAACCTAAATACCTCCTACAATCAAATTCTAACATATTAATATCTGCATCTCCATGAACCATCCATTGTGCCATATATTTTCCAGCCCCACCACCTTGAGCAATTCCAAAACTTGTTCCACAAAACATCCAAAAATTTTTTACTCCTGGCGCAGGACCAGCTAAAAAATTTCCATCTGGAACATGGGTAATTGGCCCGCATATTGTCCTTTTTATACCTACTTCTTCAAATAAAGGTATTCTACCCATACCTTTAACTAAATTATCCTCTATTCTATCTAACTCAGGTTCTAACAATTCCATATCAAATCGCCAATCCATGCCCTCAAGTGCCCATGCCTTAGCATTTTTTTCATAAACTCCAACAATTAGTCCTTTTGCCTCTTGTCTTAAATAACAATTTGAATACGGATCTCGTACTACAGGTAATTCATAATCTAGCTTTTCTATTTTAGGGTGATTTTCAGTTACTAGATAATGATGAATCATATTAATACTAGGAATATTATTTAATCCTACCATATTACCAACTTCGACTCCAAAAGATCCAGCGGCATTTACAACATGTTCACAAACAATCTTTCCCTGTTCAGTAATGATTTCCCATTCTCCACTGGTCAAATTATTAATTTTTTTAACCCTGTTATGACGATAGATTTCTGCACCACCATTTCTTGCGCCCTTTGCCATAGCATTTGTCGTGCTTGTGGGATCTGTATATCCATCTTCTGGCGTATAAAGACCGCATATAACATCTTCTATTTTTAGAAATGGATGTATAGACAAAATTTTTTCTTTGCTTATAAATTCTGCTGGGCTGCCTACATTATCTAAGATTCCTTTTACATAGTAAAACCAATCAACATCATCTTGTTTCAAAGCTAATCTTATACTTCCACATCCATGCCAACCTGTGGACTGGCCAGTTTCACTTTCAAGTTCTTGATATAATTTATTTGAATAGTTATGAATCTTTGCTGCATTAAAACTTCCAACAAAGTGTGGACATTGTCCTGCCGCATGCCATGTTGATCCTGAAGTGAGCTCTCCTTTTTCAATTAAAACTATATCTTTCCAACCCTCTTTAACCAAGTGATAAAGAAGGCTAACACCCATTATACCACCACCTACGATAACTACTTTTGCGTGTGACTTCATGAAATAATAATTTTATTTTTCATATTTTAAATTTCTAGTTTGAAACAAAATATAGATACCACTTCCAATAATAATCACAATACCAATCCATGTAAATTTATCTGGGATATCTTTGAAAAAATAATAACCTATAATAATATTTGTAATAATTTCCCAATAACTAAAGGGAGCTAAAATTGATGCTTTAACATAACGAAAAGACAATATTATTAAAAAATGACCTATACTTGCAACTAACCCCATTGACAGCATTAAGAACCATTCATAAATTGATGGACTAACCCAGACAAAAGGCATCATTAGACTCATAGAGATAAGTCCAACTAATCCTGTGAATGACAAAGTCTTTAAGGGTGTATCAACATTTGAAAGTTTTTTTGTTGAAACCATATAAAGAGCATAAAAGAGACCTGTGCCTATTGAAGCTAGAAAGGCAAAATTAAATTCTTGAAATCCGGGTTTAACAATAAATAAAACTCCTATAAGACCTGCGACTACAGAAAACACACTAGTGAAATTAATTTTATCATTGAGAAAAAAATGTGACAATAATGTCATAAAAGCAGGGTAAAAAAAAGCAAGTGCTAAAGCATTAGCTAGAGGTATTATTGAAATAGCATAAAAAAAAGTTAAAGTTGCTCCAACTAAAAAAGAACCTCTAAAAATTTGCAATAGATGATTATCAGATTTAAATGAATTTCTTTTATAAATACCTATTATAATTGGTAAAACTAACACACAGGTAAAAAAATATCTTGCCCACACTATTTGGAGAACAGGGATACCTATTTGACTCAGATACTTTGCTATTCCATCCATTATAGGGATAATTGTCCAAGCAAAAATGAATAAAAATATTCCTCTATAAATATTTTTCATAAATTTTTTTTAAAAAAAATTAAAAAATTTGATTATTTCATAAAATGCAAAAATAATTATAATTATAATTGCAATTATAAGACCATATTTTGCTGGAGGAAAACTTACATTGATCATCCTATATGGCCTGTTTTCTTTTTGCTTTTGTTGTAATTTATTTTCTTTTTTTTTCATAAGACAAATTAAAAAGGGCACTATACAATCTTTAGTGCCCTTTTACTAATAGCCTCTTATATTATATTACCAATCGGCTATATTTTTTTTATACTCATTTGGTCCTTTTCCTTTTGAAACCAATTCATCATGTTCTTCAGTTTCACTAGCAGATGTTCGGACATGCCATACAATCCAAATAACCACTGCTATTAATAACCAAAGCCACTCTGTTCCTACAAAAGGATATATTTCAGTCTGCCCTGATGTGAGGGTTTCTGTCCAATCTGTAACTGTTGCCATATTTAATATCCTCCTTATCTTTCATCAGCAGTAACGGCATTTTCATCTGCCTTTGTTGCCTCAATTAAGTTAAAATCAGTTCCAGCTAATTCTACTTCGCGTGGTATCCTAAGTTTATTTGCAGAATGAAGAATTTTTGCAATTATCCAGCCTGGAAGAAATCCTAGTAATCCAAACATAATTATTGCTCCTATAATCATTCCTATAGGATTAATAGCTGCGTAAGCATCACCATAGCCTGATGATGGATATCCCCATAATACAAATCCACATATTACCAATCCAACAACGCCTGCATACCCATGAACTGCAACTGCACCAACTGCATCATCAATTTTAAACCTTCGTTCAACCCAATAATGCAATTTATACATAATATACACCCCAACCATTGCTATGAGCATAGCTTGTAGTGGATGATATAAATCATTACCGGCAGAAGCAGTTATAATTCCAGCAAGACCACTTGAATAAGTCCAGAAAGGATCTCCCTTTGAAACCCAATAACCGGCAAGTAGTCCTCCAGCAAGTGACATCAAGAAGTTATATGTAATTCCGCTTAAAGTTGTTGGAGTTGCATAAATATTTGTAGCAGTAAAATAAGTTACTCCTTCCATACCATATTCAGGACCTAAATCTATAATTGGAATATTGCAAGCTGCGTAAAATCCCCAGAAGCCTGTATAAATTAAAAACAGTCCAAGAGTAACCAGCCAAGGATTTCTTGGTCCAATATTTCTTGGTGTTCCATCAGATGCAAATTTTCCAATTCTTGGTCCAAGTACAACTAATACTCCTAAAGCGAAACCTCCACAAACTGCATGAATCACTCCTGATGCATATGCATCGTGATAACCTAGAACTTTTACCATCCAACCATCAAAGTGCCAGCCCCAAGATGCATCAATAGTCCAGAATACTGAACCAATTGCAATTGCTAAGATTCCAAAAGCTGAAATTCTTATTCTTTCAATGACTGCACCAGAAACTATAGAAGCTGCCGTCCAAGAAAATAATAAAAATGCTGCCCAGAAGACTCCACTTATATGATCACCTAAGTTAACAGCCATTAGAGGATTTAAGGCATTGGCAAAGTCGTTAGCTCCAAATCCACCACCTAGCTGCAATCCAGTACTTCCATCCATAATTGATGTTCCAATATAAGGACCATTTATAAAAGCCCAATATATCCACCAACCAAAGAAAAACCAAGTTATTGTCACCAAAGGTATCAGCATAGTGTTTTTCATTAGAGTATGAAGATGATTTTTGTATCTCGATACTCCTACCTCATACATACAAAATCCAACGTGGATTAAAAACATTAAAACCACAGTGATCCAATAATAGAATTCTGTAAATATAGTGCTAAGAGCACTTAATTCATTATCCATTTTACCCCCTTATATTAAAATAGATTTAAAATTTAATTAAGATCTTAATCATAAATTTAATTGATTCAAAAGAGAATATTATAAAACATTGTAATGAATACAATCAGTTAGAGAAATTATTGTTTTGTTGTGGATTAAATGTTTGTTATATAAGCAATAAAATCATAATAACTTTCTGATTTAATAAAATAATATTATGGATTTATTCTCAATAGCAAAAAAGAAAAAAATAAAATATTTTTTAATAAGCTTTGTTGATTTTTTTGGAGTACTTAGATCCAAGCTAGTTCCAGCTCAAGCAATTAAAGAAATGCAAAAAGAAGGTGCTGGCTTTGGTGGTTTTGCTGCTTATTTAGATATGCCTCCATCTGACCCTGATGTTATGGCGATTCCCGATCCAAAAAGCTTAATTCAGCTTCCATGGAAACCAGAAGTTGGATGGTTAGCCTCTGATTTATGGTTAAGAGGGCAGCCTGTTAATGCTTCACCAAGAATTATGTTAAAAAATCAAATTAGAGAATTGAAGAAAAAAAAGATGTTTATGCAAAGTGGCGTAGAATGTGAGTATTTTTTAATTAACAAAGAGGGCACGCAGATAGCAGATACAAATGATACTTCTTCTAAGCCTTGTTATGATCAGTCTGCTCTAATGAGACAATACGATATTATAAAAGAAATATGTGACTATATGATGATATTAGGATGGGGACCTTATCAAAATGATCATGAAGATGCCAATGGTCAATTTGAAATGAATTGGAATTTTTCTGACTGCTTAACAACCGCTGATAGACATACTTTTTTTAAATTTATGGTAAGAACCATTGCGGAAAAACACGGGGTAAGAGCGACTTTTATGCCAAAACCATTTATTAATAAAACTGGCAACGGATGTCATGCCCATATATCTCTTTGGAGTCTTAAGAAAAAAAATTTATTTTCAAATAAAAAAGATAGCTTAGGACTATCAAGTATTGGCTATAATTTTATGGGAGGAATAATAAATTCAGCAGAAGCTCTAACAGCATGGTTTAATCCAACAATAAATAGTTATAAAAGAATTAATGCTCCAACTACTCATTCAGGAGCTACTTGGTCACCAAATACAATAAGTTATTCTGATAATAATAGGACACATATGATTAGAATTCCTGGAGAAGGAAGATTTGAATTGAGACTAATGGACGGAGCAGTTAATCCCTACCTATTGCAAGCAGGAATAATTGCTGCAGGATTAGACGGAATCAATAAAAAAAGGAATCCTGGGTCGCCAGTTTTTTTAAATATGTATGAAGAAAGTCATAAAGTTAAAGACTTAAAAAAACTGCCACTTTCAATAAATGAATCTTTGGATCAATTAGAAAAAAATATAGTTCTTAATAAATCATTTGGTAAAGAAGTAATAAAATCTTACATTACTCTAAAAAACAGGGAGCTGAAAAATTATAAAGATCAAGAAGGCTCAATTAAAAATGATTTAATAACAGAATGGGAGAAGATTAATACCCTTGATTGTTAAATTATTTTCTAACAAAAAAAAATTTTTGGAATGGCTGGGAGTTGCAACAGCAATATTATATGCAATTTTGGTAGCTTTTAATATTGGCTTAGAGGTCTTTGCTTTTTTTTTATTGTTGATTTCTGCTTTATTTATAGGTCTGTGGTCTTACTTAAATAAGCATCAAGGCATATTACTTTTACAAATATTCTATGGAACTGCAGCAATTATTGGGATGATAAGATGGTTTTAATTATTAATTTAATTTACTAAAGACCAGTTATTTTTATCAGATAGTAATTTTTTAAGTAACTCATTATTTAATTTATGGCCTGATTTTATACCTTCAAAAAAACCTAATATTGGATAACCTGCCAAATATAAATCTCCAATGGAATCAAGAATTTTATGACGAACAAATTCGTCTTTGTATCTTAATCCTTCTTTATTTAATATTCTATCCTTACCTACGACTACTGCATTTGTTAAATCCCCTCCAAGTGCAAAGCCTGAATTTCTTAAACTTTCTACTTCTTCCTCAAAACCAAATGTTCTAGCTTCTGAAATATCCTGTTTATAATTACCATTAATCATTTTTAATTGACAAGATTGTTTATCAATTACACTGCAAGGAAAATCTATTTCTAGATTAATTGAAAATTGATTATTAGGTCTAATGCATGCAGAACCCTGATCATTTTCTACAATCACATCTTTTAATACTTTTAAATATTTTCTTTTTTTTATTTGATTTTCTATACCTGCTTTTTCTATAAGCTTAACAAATGGTTTTGCGCTACCATCCATAATTGGCATTTCAGAACTATCTATTTCTATTATTGCATTATCAATATGCATCCCTGAAAGAGCGCTCATTAAATGCTCTATTGTACTTACAGAAACATTATTTTTATTTGATATTGTTGTGCATAATTTTGTAGATGTAACATTAGACCAATGTGCTTTAATTATATTGTCTTTAGACAGATCCGTTCTAATAAAAGTTATACCTGTATCAACTGTAGAAGGCTTAATTTTAACATTTCCATGATCACCTGAATGTAATCCTATACCTGAAAAATATATGACTTTCTTTATTGTTTTTTGGTCATCAGATAGTTTTTCTTCACTTTTAAGCATTAAATACTAGAATTTATTATTATTTAAAGTACTCTAACAACCGATTCACTAATGCTCAACTCACCGTTTGTTACATTGTATTTCAATAATAATTAATTGGCCTGACGTCTCAAAAAAGTGGGAATATCAAGTAATTCATCATCTTTGTTATCTCCATCTTCTTCAATTTCATCACTTTTAGTTCCAATTTCATCAGAATCACTTTCTAAATCCTGATTAAATTCATCTTCAAGCATATCTATACCTTCAGATTCATTGTCTGAAATATTTAACATAGGCTCTTTTTTCTCAGATTCTTTTTTTAGAGGAATCTTTGAATCTTCAAAGTTGTCAAACAAACTTAATCTACTTGATGTAGTCTTTTTTATAGTTTGGTCCTCTTCTATTTGAGCACTTAAAGATTCTTTATCTTGGTCTTCTAAATTACTATTAGGTTTTATGGCAGAAGAATTTACTTCTTCATTGGTCTCAATAGATTTATTCAATTCACCAGTTTCAATTAAAGTGTCTGGTTTGTTTTCTTCTGTTGTGTATGCCACATCTTCTTCATTTAATATATTTTCATTAGAACTTTGAAATGATGGTTCCATTTCTAAGTTATTTGAATTAGAGGTATATTCATTTACCATAAGCTTTTCCTCACTAATTGGACTTGTTTTTTCATTCATTATCTCTTCTTTTCGAGCAAGATTGTAATCATTAGTTTTGCTCAAATTTAAATTTGAAGAGGGTTTACCGTATACGGAATTATCAATTTTTGTATAATTTGATACCATAGGCTTACTTGAAGTATTTGAATTTGATTGAATTCCAGTAGCAACAATACTTACTCTCATAACACCCTCTAATCTATCATCTGTAGTAGAACCAAATATAATATTAGCCTCTGAATCAACCTCTTCTCTTATTCTATTGGCTGCTTCATCTACTTCATAGAGTGTTAGATCTTGCCCACCTGTTATATTGATTATCAATCCTTTTGCTCCCTTCAAAGAAACGTCATCAATTAATGGATTTGCTATAGCTTTTTCAGCAGCATCAACAGCTCTTTTTTCACCCTCAGCTTGACCTGTTCCCATCATTGCTTTACCCATTTCACTCATCACTGTTTTAACATCAGAAAAATCCAAATTTATTAAACCTGGCATAACCATCAAATCAGTCACACCTCTTACTCCAGCGTAGAGGACGTCATCAGCCATTTTGAAAGCATCAGAAAATGTAGTCTTTTCATTTGCTATACGAAAAAGATTTTGATTAGGTATAACTATGAGAGTATCAACATATTGCTCTAATTCATCAATACCACTATTAGCTATACGGAGTCTTTGCATTCCTTCAAAATCAAATGGTTTTGTTACAACGCCAACAGTTAATATCCCTCTTTCTCTTGCTATTTTGGCAACAATAGGAGCAGCTCCAGTACCTGTGCCACCGCCCATACCTGCTGCAATAAAAGCCATATTACTTCCAGACAATTTTGACTCTATATCTTTTTTAGATTCTTCTGCCGAAATTTTTCCTATATCAGGTCTCATTCCTGCTCCTAATCCTTCAGTACTTTCAAGTCCCAATTGAACTTTTTTTTCACATA
The DNA here is from genome assembly GCA_002937855.1 of Alphaproteobacteria bacterium MarineAlpha5_Bin12. Taxonomy (GTDB): domain Bacteria; phylum Pseudomonadota; class Alphaproteobacteria; order HIMB59; genus MarineAlpha5-Bin12. Next base: position 88,238 of record PTKS01000001.1, read on the forward strand.
ATGAATTTTCTAAAGCTTGGGCATCTGTGTTTGCTACTAAAAAATCAACACCCTCTAGGTTTGAATTTATCATATTGTTGACAGCATTTCCCCCTGCTCCGCCAACACCAATAACTGTAATTTTTGGACGTAAATTTGTTTGCCCATCTGGCAATGCTATATTTAATGTCATTTTTTTTCTCCGCCGTTTAATTAGTTTTTTATCAATCTCTCTTCGAGATCGTCAATAAAAACATTGTTTTTTTTATGTTATCTAAATATATTGATCTAGCCAACTAAAAAAACCCCCAAAAAGAGGTTTTTTTTGTATTTTTTCCTTGTTTTGTAATAAAAAATCATCATTTTGCTGACTCATAGTTTCAATATATAATAATAAACCAAAAATAACTGAAAACTGGGGTTTTTTGATTTTTTCATTCTGAATTTCAATATTAATTGGAACTGATACGCGAACTTGACTGTCAAAAATGATTTTTGCATATTCATCTATGCCTTCTAACAACGAACCACCTCCAGTTAACACAACTCTTCTATATCTTTTATTATGAAGATTATATTCTTTCAATTTTTGCCTTATTAGCTCAAGCGTCTCTTCAACTCTTGGTTTAATTAATAAATTTAATTCACTTCTATTAATTTGTTTAAATTGATTATTATTAGAACCAAGTAAAGGTACATCTATCAATTCATATTCATCACTGGGATTTGAAAAAACTGAGCCATAAAGAGTCTTGAGTCTTTCAGCGCTTTCCATTGGGGTATTGATGCCAGAAACAATATCATTCGTTATATTATTTCCGCCTACTGAAATAGAATCAGCAAAAATAAGCTTATTGTTTTCTATTATAGATACGGATGTTGTTCCTGCTCCCAAGTCAATGCAGATTGTGCCCAACAATTTTTCATCTTCTGTTAATGTAGATAAAGAAGATGCAAATGGAGAAGCAATTAAATGTTCAATATTTAAATTAGAATTAAAAATTATATTTTTAGTTGATTTGTAATAATTGTTATTAATAATTAATTGATAAATATTTACAACCAAGGTTTTTGCATAAAGATTCTTTGGATTTAAAATTTTTTTATCAATATCAGTATCAAAGTGATTAATTATTTCATGTAAACTTTTATAATCATTATTTATGTTATATATTTCGGTATTATTAATTGCTGATCTTATATGATAATCATCAATCTGTTCACCATTTAATTCAACTTTTCCTTTTAAAAACTTAGATTTTGAGTTCGTGATGTTTGCATTAATTATAATATTGGATATCTCAGTATTTGTTTTTTTGGAAATATGATTTATTATTGATATAATTTCATTAGTTATTTCATTTGGATTAATTACAAGTCCTTTTTTTACATTTTTCGTAGGTTGAAAATGAAAGCCTAAAATTTCCATTTTATTTTCATTATTTATTTTACCAACAGCACATGCAATTTTAGAAGAGCCTATATCTAATGCTGCATATATGGAATTTTTATTTGTTTTTTTTACCATTATTAATTTTCTTTAAAAATTTCTATGTTTTCTTTATTTTTTAATCTTATAATTGTCTTTTCACTTATTCTCAAATCTATAAATTCTATAAGAGCATAATCATTTTCTTCAAAATTACCTAGTATGTCATTAATTAAAACTTCTAGTGCTGATTTGATTTCATCTTCTGGCAACTTAACTATTATATTATTAATTTCTAAATTCCACCTTCTTTCACCAATATACTCTGCTGAAGTTACGTTTAATTTTGGAAAATGTTCTAAAATATTAAACAAATTAGATGTATGATCAATGGCTAATTTTCCTTTAACAATAAAGTAATTTTTATTTTTTTCATCATACAATTGATCAATTTTATTTCCAAAATTATCTAAAAAATAATATTTTTGATTATTATCTAATAGAATAGCAATTGGTTTTTTTTCTTCAATGTTAATCATTATTGTTGAAGGATATTCAATTTTTAATGTCATATCTTTTATCCATTGATTATTAGAAATATTTTTTTCTATTTTATCTAAAGAAATTAAAAAAATTGACCTATCATACAAATAATTAATATTTGAAATAATTGATTTTTCCGTTATTCTTTTTAAACCTAATATGTTGATTTCCTTTAATATAAAACCATATTTTTCTGAAGTTGATTGAATAATCTTATAATTAAAGGAGCTTATTTCATTTCTTTTTATATACAGTGTAATAAAGATTATTAAAATCAAACTAATAAAGAAAATTGATATTTTATATTTTAATAATGATACTTTTTCTCTATTATTTATTCTCGACATTTTGCAGATTGAATTAATTTTTCTATCATTTCTGAATAGCTTATACCCTTATAATTAAGTTGTTCAGGCACAAGAGATATAGGTGTCAAACCAGGTTGATTATTAATTTCTAAGAAATACAATTTGTTAAGTTTTTCATCAAAAATATAATCTGATCTAGATATTCCCTTACATCCTATAGTGTCATGTACAAGTTTTGAATTATACAAACAATTTTCATATATTGAACTTTCTAAGGAAGCAGGTATCTTGTGCCTTGAAAAACCTGGTGTATACTTAGCCTTATAGTCAAAAAAATTATTTTTTGTAAATATTTCAGTGACAGCTACAGCTTGTGAATTTTCATTATCTTCAATAACTGAAACTGTCAGTTCCCTCCCTTTAATATATTTTTCTATCATAAAATATTCATGAGAATTTAAAATGACTTTTTCAAAATAATTATTATTCAATATTTCTTCAATATCATAAAATGATTTAATAATTACAATTCCATAACTTGAGCCACTTGATACAGGTTTTATAACGAAGTCATTAATTTGATCAAAAATTTCTTTTAATTTATTTTTATTAATTTCATTTTTACTAATATTAAATGATTTTAAAAAATTAATTTTTGAATTTTTTAAAGATATTTTTGTTTGATTTTTATTAAAAGATTTATAAGAAGCTAAAATACCAGAATGAGTAAAAGGTATGTTATGATTAAATAAAATTTTTTGAATTTGCCCATCCTCACCAAAAGTTCCATGTAAGGCATTAAAACAACAATCAAAACTATATTTTGTAATTTCTTTTTCAAAAGTAGATGGGTCCACATTCAGAATCTCAACTTTATACCCTAATTGGCAAAGAATTTTAAATACTTCTTTTGAAGTCATAATGGATATTTCATGTTCTTCATTTTTCCCACCAGCAAGTATTAAAATATCTCTAAATTTCATATTAGTTTGTGCCAATTATTTTAATTTCCCAATCAAGCAAAATATTGAATTTTCTGTAAACTCTTTCCCTTACTTTCTCTCCAAGTGACTCAATATCATTTGCGGAAGCATTACCTGTATTTATTATAAAGTTAGAATGTTTTTCACTTACTATTGCATCTCCATAGCTTAAACCTTTACAATTTGATTCCTCAATTAGCTTAGCTGCAAATAGATTTTTTGGATTTTTAAAAGTACTTCCCCCTGTTTTTGTTTTCAAGGGTTGAGATCTTTCCCTTTGATTAATAATATCGATCATTTTAGAGTTTATTTGATCCTTATCTCCTTTTTTAGATACAAATACAGCACTTTCAATAATTAAATCATCAGTAACAGATGAAGTTCTGTAATTAAAATTTGCATCTTTTTTTGAGTAAATTTTTTTTATTCCAAGTCTATTGATAACAGAAAATTTTTCAATACAATCTTTGGTCTCATAGCCGAAACAACCTGCATTCATTTTAATAGCACCACCAACAGTTCCCGGAATGCCTGAAAAAAATTCTAAGTTTTTAATAGAATTATTTAATGCAAATTTTGATAGTACAGAATCTAAAACTGAAGCCCCTACGATAATTTTGTTTTTTTCATTAGATATCTTTCTAAAATCTTTACCAAGTTTAATTACTATTCCATTAAAACCCCCATCTCTTACTAATAAATTTGACCCTGCTCCCAGAATAAACAGGGGTTTTTCTTTAGGAATTTGTTTTAATATATATTGTAAATCTATGGAATTATTTATAAGGCAATAACATAAAGCTTTTCCACCCGTTTGAAACCAAGTATATTTTGATAATTCAAAGTCATATTTAATTTTACTCATAAAATTTTCATGAGTTTTAAAATTGAAAGATTCAATCATATTGTGTAATAAAATCCCTAGCCCAATTTGTTATTGACCCCGCACCCATAAATATAATTAGATTTTTATCCTTCATATAAGGGTTAAGTATTGGAAACAATTCTTTTTTATCATGTATTCTTATTATAGTATTCTTTGAATTTCTTTTTATTTTTTTAAAAAGAGTTGAATTTAAATTTTTTATTTCTTTTTCTCCAGCAGGATATATATTAGTTAAAATCAAGATATCAATTTTTTTTAAGATTTTTACAAAATCATTTAATAAAAATTTCGTTCGTGAATATCTATGAGGTTGGAAAACTAAAATTATTTTATTATTACAAAGATGTTTGGCAATTTCTAAACTAGCTTCTATTTCTTTTGGATGATGAGCATAATCATCATAGATTGCTGTCTTTTTAATTTTTTTTAAAAATGTAAATCTTCTTTGGACTCCAGTAAAATTTATTAAAGTATTTTTTATTGTTCCAATATTAATTCCTATTTTCCAAGAAGCACCTATTGCTGCAGTGGAATTAAGAACATTATGTTTACCAAGTAAATTTAAAATAAAACTAATTTTTTTTGGGTTTTTTTTCGTTAATTTAGATGAAATAATTAAATCAAAGTAAGATTTATTTTTTATATATTTTATTTTTGTAATATTTAAATCTGCATATGATTTATTAATTCCATAAGTTATTATTTCTCTATTTGTTATTTGTTTAATTAGATTTTTAGTATTCTTATTTTCTAAGCAAATTATAGAAGATCCATAAAAAGGAATATTTGAAGAAAATTTTTTAAATGAATTAAACAAGTTTTTAAAATTTTTAAAATAATCCATATGTTCTTCATCTATATTTGTAATTATATTGATTTCATTAGGTAAATGTAAAAAGGACCCATCACTTTCATCAGCTTCTGCTATCATCCATTCACCGTTACCCATTCTAGAGTTTGATGATAATGAATTTATAATACCTCCATTTACAATTGTAGGGTCAAAATTTGCTTTTTGTAATATATTTCCAAGTATACTAGTGGTTGTGGTTTTTCCATGTGAACCAGCAACAGCTATTCCTCTTTTAAATCTCATAAGTTCACCTAGCATTTCTGCTCGTGATACAATTGGCAAACCTTTTTTTAATGCAAAATTTATTTCTGGATTATTTTTTTTAATCGCTGAAGAAATTACGATAACATTAGCCTTAATTATATTTGACTCTTTATGACCTAAAAAAATTTTAATTTCTTTCTTCTGAAGTCGTTTTATATTTTCATTAATTCTTAAATCACTTCCCTGAACTTTATATCCTAATTTAAACATGAGTTCTGCAATACCTGACATGCCTATCCCACCTATACCCACAAAATGAATCATATTTATTTTTTTTAAAATTTTTTTCATTATATTATTGATAAATTTCTTCAAAAATAATTTTGTTTGAATCCAGTTGTTTAATATTATTTAAATTAACGTACATATCTTTTAATAAATTTTTATCTTTAATTATATTCTCTAACATCTCTAGAGTTTTATCACTTTCAAGATACTTTTCTTCTATTAAAATAGCTGATCCTAAATTTTCTAAAAATTTAGCATTATAAAATTGATGATTGTTACTTGCTATTGGTAATGGAACCAAAATTGAAGGAACCTTCAAGCTTATTAGCTCATTAATTGTTGATGAACCTGATCGACAAATACATAGATCTGTCTTTGAAAGTTTGAAATAAATATCTTTATAGAAATAATTAATTTCAAAGTTTATTTTAATATCTTCTAAAATTTTTTTGAAATTTTCTAAATATTGTTTTGGAACTTGTATTGTTAAATTTATATTTTTTTTGGTTTCAGTAGGAAGACTTTTGATAAGATCAATAATAATTTTTGAGAGATTTAATGATCCTTGACTACCTCCAAAAACAAAAAGATTAAAAGTTTTGTCTAATTCAGAATCATTTAAATTATCTTTTTTAAATTCATTTATGTTTTTACGTAATGGAAATCCACTATAAATAGTTTTATGATCATTTTTTATTCCTATAGTATTTTCATAAGTAAGAAAAATTTTATTAGAAGAAAAATGAAAAATTTTATGAACTTTACCTATTACTGAATTTTGTTCATGAAAATATATCTTTATATTAAATATATTTTTAAAGATTATTGTTGCGAGTAAAGGAGAAAAAGCAACATAACTTCCAAAACTTATTATTTGATTAGGTCTTTCTCTAATTAATAATATAATAAATTCAAAAAAACCAATTAATAATAAAAAAATAGATTTTACGAAATTTAAATTTTTTTTATTTAAGTGAGAGGCTGAAATTTTAATATTTTCATATTCAGATTTATTAAAATATTTAGAGCCTCTATCATCGGTTATGATAATATTAGAAACACCTTTAGATTTAAGAAAATCTGAAAAACTTAATGCAGGAAAAATATGTCCACCAGTTCCTCCTGCAACTAAAAAAGTATTATATTTTTTTTTCTTCATTTCTTAATACTAAACTTTTTTGTATAACTTAAAAGAATTCCAATTAATATAGAGCTAGATAACATTGAAGAACCCCCATAACTAATTAATGGTAATGTCATTCCCTTGGTTGGAATTGCATTTATTGAACTAGCAATATTTATTAATGCCTGAAATCCAAATAAACATATTAAACCTACAACTAATATTAAACTGTGTGGCTCTCTTTTTTTTATTGCTAACAAAAGACTTCTTACAATTATTGTTAAAAAAATAAATATTATTATGCTACAAAATATATATCCAAATTCTTCTCCAGCGACAGAAAAAATAAAGTCAGTATGAGCATCTGGAATATTATTTTTTAAAATGCCATTTCCTAGACCTTTTCCAAAAAAACCACCGGATTTGAATGCCAGTAAACTTTGATTAATTTGAAATGTATCTCCACTTGAAGGGTCTAAAAAGAGATCAATCCTTCTTTTAACGTTATCAATAAAGTAATATGAGAACAAACTCACAATAAAAATTATTAAACCAAGAATAATAACAAAAAATATTGATAACCCGGCAACAAACAATTGTGCAAAAAAAACTATCATAAAAAGAATTGTCATTCCAAAATCTGGTTGTAAAATTAAAAGAGTAGATGAAATTATAAATATTGGTAAAATTATATTAAAACCATACTTTTTACCTTCTAGGCCTTTGTTAAGAAACCATGCACTAATAACAACAAAAAATGTTTTTAAAAATTCTGACGGTTGTATTGTAAAGCCAAAAATTGGCAACCATCTTTTAGAGCCGTTTATTTCATAATCTATTAAAAATATATACAACATAAAAACTATAGAAATAATGACGCCCAGAAAAGAAATGCGTCTGATAAATTTATCATCTTGAATTGAGAAAATTATGATTATGAAAACAGATATAAAAACAAAAATTAAATGACGCTTCATAAAATATGTTGTCTCAAAATTACTTATATCTGTTGTGCCTGTGATTGATAGAATTGTACCAATTGCAAGTAGAGTTAAAGATAATATAAATATGAATTTATCTATGTCTTTCCACCAATTTTTAATTATGATATTCATTTTATTATTTATTTACAAATTTCTTGAATAAATCTATAAATTGATCTCCTCTATCTTCAAAATTTACATATTGATCATAAGAAGAACATGCTGGTGAAAGAAGAATTGTTGAAAAATTATAGTTTTTGATATCTTTAAGACATACTCTGATTGCTGTTTTCATAATTTTACAAACCTCACAATCAAAATATATATTTAATTTTTTATTCAAATAATTTGCAGATTCTCCAATTATATATATTTTTCTAATATGACTTTTTAATTCGATTAATTTAGCATAATTCCTACTTTTAATTTTTCCTCCAAGTATTAAATGGATGTTATTTAAAGATTTAACTGAATGAACTGTTGATGCTAAGTTTGTAGCCTTGCTATCATTAATAACTATTAAATTTTTACTCTTATGAATTATTTGTGATCGATGTTTTAAAGGTTTAAATTTATTAAGTGTTTTAATAAAAAAATCTTTTTTTAAATTCATTGTTTTTAAAACTGCATAAGTTGCAAGAACATTCATCTTATTATTTTCTAAAATAAAATTAGTTTTATAATTATCTATATTTAAATTCTTACTTTTATAATAGTTATCTATTATAGTATTTTTATTAAAATAAATTCCTTTTTTTAAATATTTATTAACCGATATTGGTATAACATTTTTTTTATTTTTTTTAATTTCACTATAAATTTTTTTTGAAAATTTATCATCCACTCCTATAATTGCAGTCTGATTTTTATTTGAATTAACAAATATTTTTTTTTTAATTTTAGCATAATTTTGGATTGATCCATATCTTTCTAAATGATCTTCAGATATATTAAGTAATATTGAAATATTGGAATTAAAAGATGGTGCTGACTCTAGTTGAAAAGAACTTAATTCTAACACATATTTAAAATATTTTTTTTTAAATAATGCATCTAAAAGTGGAGGTTTAAAGTTACCTCCTGAAAATATTGGATTATTAGTATTTTTCAAAATTTTAGAAATTAGAGCTAAGGTTGTTGACTTTCCATTTGTGCCAGTTATTGCGATAACTTTATCTTTATCAATCTTTCTCGAGAAAAACTCTAGGTCTCTGTATATAGGTATATTTTTTTTTATTGGGATCTCTAATCTTTTATCTTTCAAGCTTATTCCTGGAGTAAGAATAATAAAATATATTTTATCCCAAATAATGTCATTAAAATTTTTTAATTTTGCATTATAATTCTTTACAAAATTTTTTCTAATTTCTTTTTTGTCATCCCATATATAAATATTATATTTTTTATAAAAGTATTTAAAAGTTGATTTACCACTTTCACCAAGACCAAAAATTAATATGCTTTTATCTTTATTGTTTTTCAAAATTATTAACTACCTAATTTTTAATGTTGCTAATCCAACTAAAGCTAAAACTATTGCTATGATCCAAAATCGTATAACAATAGTTGATTCAGCCCATCCTTTTTTTTCAAAATGGTGATGCAATGGAGCCATTTGAAATATCCTCTTACCGGTAATTTTATAACTTAAAACCTGAACTATTACTGACAATGTTTCAAAAACGAAGAGACCGCCAATTATTCCCAATACAATTTCATGTTTTACAATGATAGCAATAGTGCCAATTAGACTTCCCATTGAAAGGGAACCTGTATCTCCCATAAAAACCATTGCGGGAGGGGCATTAAACCATAAAAAACCTAATGACGCTCCAACTAAAGCTCCACAAATTATAGCTAATTCTCCTGATCCAGGAATATATTGAATTTGTAAATAATTTGAAAATACTAAATTGCCTACAATATATGAAATTATAGCAAATGAAAAACCCACTATCATAACAGGAACAATAGCTAAACCATCTAATCCATCAGTTAAGTTAACTGCATTAGAGGAACCAATAATAATAAAAATTCCAAATGGCACAAATAACCAAGAAAGATTAATTGAAAAATCTTTTAAAAAAGGGAAATTTAAATATGTTGATATCTCTTTAGGTAAAAATCGTATAATCATAATTATTATTAATAATGAGATAATAATTTGAAATAAAATTCTCACTTTTGCTTGAAGTCCTTTACTAGAGTAAAACTTAATTTTTAGATAATCGTCAATAAAACCCAAACTTCCAAATGATAATGTTGCAATTAAAACAATCCAAATAAATATATTCTTTAAATCAGACCAGATAATAGTTGATAAAATTATACTTAATAATATTAAGATTCCTCCCATAGTCGGTGTACCAGATTTTTTTACTATATGGTTCTCTGGCCCATCTTTTCTAATAGGCTGTCCTTTAGGTTGAATAGTTTTTAATTTATTAATTATTCTTTGACCAAACATTAAAGATATAAAGAGTGCTGTTAATGTAGCGCCACCTGCTCTAAAAGTAATATAATTAAATAGATTTAAAAAGCTAAATTGACTAATGAATATTTCAGTAAAATAAACTATCATTTTTCTTCTATTAGTTCTTTATTATATAATTTCTTAAAAAAAATATTAACACTCGATGAATTGGAACCTTTAGCTAAAATAATTGTATTCTTTTTAATATATTTAGCCAAATGTTTTATTAATTCTTTTTGATTTGAAAAATAAAAAATATTCTTTTTATTTTTATAGGTTTTATATAAATTCAAAATTAAATTACCGAAAAGTATAACTTGAAAAAAATTATTCACATTTAAATAGTTACTTATTTCTCTATGGTAAGATTTTTCTTTTTTTCCTAGTTCCAACATATCACCTAAAATTAGAATTTTATTATATTTTTTGTTACTTTCATATTCTTTAAAATATTTTATTGTTTCTTTCATTGAAAGAGGGCTTGCGTTATATGTTTCATCTATTAATAAGGTTTTTTTTCGAAAAATGTAAACTTTATCAATATTTCCTCTACCTTTTAATTCGGGTAAATATAAGGCATTTTTGAATATTTTTTTAATATTTAATTTTAGTATAAAAAAAACCAAAATTACAATTAAACTGTTTACTGCCTGATGCTTCGCTAGTGTTAATATTTTATAGTTATAATTTTTTTTGTTATAGTTAATTTTTAACAAAAACTTATTTTTTGAAATTCTATGGATTTTTTTGATTACTAAATTTGACTTTTTTTCATCGCCAAAAGTGTAAATTTTTATTTTTTGTTTATCTAAAATTTTATAAAGATATGTTTTAAATTTTAAATTATATGGTATAATGACTGTTTCTAAACAATTATTATATTTAGGATTAATCATATCATATTTTTCTTTTGCAACATTTTTAATATTTTTAAAGTATTTTAAATGAGTACTAGAGATATTAGTAATAATTGAAATATTGGGTTTAACAATTTTGGTTAGTTTTTTAATTTCTCCAAAATTATTAGTTCCTATCTCAAAAATAGCTACTGATGAATTTAACCTTAAATTGCAAAGACTTAAACTTACCCCTAATTCATTATTATAGCTTTTTATTGATGCTTGTGATTTCATTTCAAATTTTAAAAAAAATTTTAATTGTTCTTTAGTTGAAGTTTTCCCTACACTCCCAGTAACTGCTATAACTTTACCAGTAAATTTTTTTCTTTTAAATTTTGCTATTTCTTTTAAAAATATTTTACAATTTGATACTTTAATAATTTTATTCTTATATTTAGAATTAGTATTTTCTGAGATTATTTTTAATGCTCCTTTTTTTAAAGCATCTTCAATATAATATTTTCCATGATCTTTAGAACCTTTTAAAACTACAAAAATATCTCCTTTTTTTATATCTCTACTATCAATTTTAAAATCACCTTTAAAATTATTCAATATTTTTTTTATCTTATTTTCTAACACTTTTTTCATTTATTTTTTTGATATAATTATTAGCAATTTTTAAATCATCAAATAAAAATTTTCTTTCTTTTATTATTTGGTATTTTTCATGACCTTTTCCCGCTATGATTAAAATTTCGTTTTGTTTAAGCTCTTGTAAAGCAATTTTAATTGCCACCCTTCTGTTTGGAATTAATTTTGCTCTTGAGCATCCTTTATAAATATCTGAACGAATTTTAGATGGATTTTCATTTCTAGGGTTATCATCAGTTAAATAAATTTTATTTGCTTTCAAGTTTGCTATTCGTCCCATTGATATTCTTTTTGATTTATCCCTATCTCCACCACAACCAAACAAAATATTGGCTTTTTTATTAAACTTATTATAAGCAAAATCCAAAATACTACTTATGGCATCAGGAGTGTGAGCAAAGTCAATAAAAACTCTTGATAAATTATTGAGTTTATAACACTCTTCCATTCTACCAGAAGGATTTTTTATTTTATTAATTTCTCCTATTATTTTCTTATTTAATAATCCTAAAGCAAGAAGAATAGCAAATGAACATTCCAAATTTTCTATAATTTGAATGTTATCTATTTTTTCTTGAATTTTTATTTTCTTTTTATTTATATAAATATAATTTTTATTTAATTTATTTTCTATAAATATATTACTTTTTTTTGATCCGTATGTGATAATCTTTATAGATTTTCTTTTTAATTCTTTTTTAAATTTTAGAGGATAATTTATTTTTGAATTTAAAATTGCAGTTCCATTTTTATTCAAAAATTTTGTAAATAAATTAAGTTTAATAGATTTATATGAAGTATAATTTTTATGATAATCAAGATGGTCTTTAGAGATATTTGTAATAACAGCTATATTTATTGGGAGACCCTCTATTCTTTTTTGATCAATGCCGTGACTTGATGCTTCAAAAATAAAATATTTTGAATTTTTCTGAGCATGATTATTTGCTATTTTAAATAATGAACAAATATCTGGGGTTGTTATTTCTAAACTAGATTTCTTATTTTTTTTATAATATTCACCAATCGTTCCAACATAGGAGGAATTAAGTTTTTTTAATAATAATAGTTGATGAAGATACCATGATACTGAAGTTTTTCCATTTGTACCAGTAATAGCTATTAAATTTTTAGGAAGTGGCTTGTAAAAATATTTTAATAATATTGGAAGTTTTTTTCTAATTTTATTATCATATAAAACTGGTAAATTTTTATTTCCAAATTTATTATCAGTTATAACAAATTTTGCACCTCTATTTATTGCTGATTTTATAAATGAATTTCCTTTATATTTTTTTCCTATTAATGAGATATATAAATCACCTTTTTTAATATTATTTGAATTTAAATTAATATTATTAATTTTCTCATTTTTAAATTTTATTTTTTTATTACTATTTTTAGTTAATAAAAGAATTTTTTTAAGTAACAATATTTTTTTCCTAATTTTTTTGTTTTTTCAATTCAGCCTTGTAAATTTTTTTTGTATCAACTGGAGGAATGTTAAAAATATTTACCATACCTTTAATAATTTTTGATACAATAGGAGCAGAAACCCAAGCTCCAGTAGTATTAAAATATGACTCTTCTATTCCTTTAGGATTCCTTACCATAGATAAAATTATATATTTTGGATCCGACATTGGAAATACACCTATAAACGATGATAAATTGGCTTTTTTATGATACTGTGAATCCTCAATTAATTCAGCAGTTCCAGTCTTTCCTCCTACTTCATATCCTTCAACCCTTGCTTTTGGTCCTGTCCATTCAGTTTCTAAAATAACAGCGCGCAATAATTCTCTAACTTTTATTGATGTTTTTTCACTTATTACCCTTTGATAATAGTTTGTATGATTATCTCTTAAGTATGTGCTTTTGACTGTTATACCTCCATTAACTAAAGTTGCATAAGCACTACATAATTGCAAAGGACTCACCGATAACCCATATCCATACCCTATAGTCATAGTATTAACTGGGCGCCATGGTTTAGGAACTAACGGGCTACCAGTTTCGGGTATTTCAAGAAGTTGTTTTTCTAATAATCCAAATTTTTTTAAATATTGCTTTTGTGTTTCAGTGCCTATCAATTTTGCTACTTTCGCAGCTCCAATATTAGATGATTTAACAATAATTTCTCTAATATTCAGTGAGCCATCAAAAGGTTTGTGATCATTAATAGAATATTTTCCAATCTTAATTGGTTTATTAACTTCAAATTCATCTAAATCTGATATTTTATTACTATCATATCCTATAGCCATTGTTATTGGCTTAAAGGTAGAGCCCATTTCATAAACACCTTGAGAAAAAGAATTAAATAAGTTTTTTTGAGAAGTTAAAGTAATATTATTTGGATCAAAATTAGGAAGACTTGAAGAAGCTAAAATTTGGCCACTTGAAATATCTAAAATAATTGAAACACCACCATCAGCATTAAACTTATTTATAGCTTTTGTTAATTCCTCTGTTACTAGGTACTGTAATCTTAGATCCACACTAAGATAAACATCCTCCCCATTACTTAATGTTTCATTTAAACCTCGTTCAATTCCACTCATAGGTTTTTCATCTATATTTGTAAATCCAACTAAATGAGAAGTTATAGAACCGTGAGGATATATTCTTCTTTTTTCGTTATGAATTTGTAAACCAATTTCACCTAAATTATTTATTTTTAAATGTTCTTTAGGACTTATATTTTTTTTTAACCAAATAAAATTTGAATTACTGTAGATTTTTTTATGTATATCTTCTTTTTTAAAAGAGAAAATTTCAACTAATTTATTTGTTACATTTTTTTTATTTTTTATTAAATTTGGTCTTAATGATAATGAAAAGGATCTAATTGTGGTTGCTAAAATCTCTCCATTTCTGTCATATATATTACCTCTATTAAGAATTTTAATTTTATCATCAATTTTTGCAATTTCTTGATTTTTATCAAATAAATTAGAAACAATCATAACATCTGTTAATTTAAAAAAAATAGATAAATAGATAAGAATAAAAAAAGATATGGTAAAAAAAATTCTTTTATGAGCTTGTTTTAAAGATTCATTATCAAATAACTTAAGCTTTATTTTTTTTTTATTGCTTCCAATAAAATTTAAAAACATAACTTATCAATCTGATTTTATGTTAAATTCTTTTTGAAAATCTTGATTTTTACTCGAAACAGATATGATTGTTTTATTTTTTTCAAATCTATCAAAAAAAATTTTTTGTGTTAATATTAAATTTTTATTTGATTCATTAACTTCACTATCTAAATATATTGCACTCATTTTTTTAATATACTTTGGATTACTATAAACAGCAAATTCTGCTAGTAATACTTTGTTTGATTCTTTTAAATTTTTAATTTTATATTTTAATGATAAAATATTTTTTTCAATTTCTTTAGTTTGATTATTTATCTGAGACCAAACTCCTAATAATAAAATAGAGAAAAATAAAAAAATAAAACTTACAAATTTTGCTTTCATAAAGAAGATTCCATAATTTTTTCAGCAACCCGAAGCCTAGCTGATCGACATCGCGGATTAGATGCAATTTCGATATTATCTGGTTTAATAGCTTTCTTGGTGATTATTTTTAAAGTAATTTGACCAGTATCGCTAGGCTCCGGATTATGGCGGGAGGAACGCCACTTTTTACCACTTTTGTGGTTAAAATATTCTTTCACAAGCTTATCTTCTAAACTATGGAAAGAAACTACAATAATTCTTCCGCCTGGAATTAAAAGTTTTTCAGATTTATTAAGAGCTTCACTTATTTCATGCAATTCATTATTTACATATATCCTAAGTGCCTGAAAAACTTTTGTTGCAGGATGTTTTTTTGTTTTTAATTTTATACTATTCTTTATTATTTTTATTAAATCTTCAGTAGTCTGAATATTATTTTTTTTTCTATTTTCAACAATCTTTTTAGCAATAGACTTTGAATATTTTTCTTGACCATATTTAAAAAATATATTTGCAATCTCTATTTCACTAAAATTATTTATTAAATCATAAGCAGAAAATCCTTTTCCACTCATTCTCATGTCTAAAGGACTATTAATTTGAAATGAAAATCCTCGTTTTTTATCTTCAATTTGATTTGAAGACATGCCAAGATCGAAGAAAATTGCATCAAAACCCTTGAAATTTTTCTTATTCATTTGCTCTGATACAAGTTGATCTATTTTACTAAATTGTCCTTCTATAAATTTAAAGTTAGTTTTATTTTCTAATTTTTTTGCATAAATTTTTGCTAATGGATCTCTATCTATCGCAATTAAATTATTTATATTTTTATTCATTAATAAAAGCTTAGAATAACCACCACCCCCGAAGGTTGCGTCAATAATATTTAAATTTTCTTTCTGTGGAAGAAAATTAACTGCTTGATTAATCATGACGGGTATATGTTTATTAGTCTGAGTATTCATTTTTATTTTTTGATAAATTTGTTTTTAATGTTCTTTTTTGCTCTAAGTTTCTTGACCTTGATTCATTTTGTCTTTGAATTGCAAATTTTGGTTCACTTAATTGAAAAGAATGCCCTAAACCAATAAATGTTACTTCATTATTTATATTTGCGTATTCTTTTAAATCATCTGGAATTGTAAATCTTCCTTCTGAATCAAGTTTGACATATTGTAACTCTGAAAAAATAGAGGTTAAGAAATCATCTTGTTCATCTGAAAAAATATCAAGTTGTTCAATTCTTTTTGAAATATTTTCGATACGACTATAACTGCACCCTTCAATAACCTTATATTTAAATGACTTAAATAGTATTATTTCGGTTGATTTTTTTTCTGATATACAAGACCTAAATGAAGCAGGTAAAGAAATTCTACCTTTTTTATCTATTTTATAGTTGTACGTAGATAGAAATAGTTTCATTTTATAATCACCATGCTTTATGGGTTATCATGGGAATTTATGGGCGTCAATGGGAAATTTATTTTGTTCTATTTATGTTCTATAAAATAATAAAGTAGATAGCTATTAAGCCGGGTTCTGTAATTTCAATGAAATTTAGCAGTTATCTATCTAGGATAAATGTCACCATTTATCTCAAGCAGCCTACCCGAACGACTTAAACTGGAACAATTCATTTGTCATTCCTATTTGGCCTTGCTCCAAAAAGGGTTTGCAATGCCATGTTTGTTACCAAACAAGCGGTGCGCTCTTACCGCACCTTTTCACCCTTACCTAATAGGCGGTTTATTTTCTGTTGCACTTTCCTAGGGTCACCCCTACCAGGTATTACCTGGTTTTTTGTTCCAAAGAGCCCGGACTTTCCTCTTAATAAAATATTAAGCAACTGCCTTACTATCTACTTAACATTTGCTAATAGGCTAAAATTAAAATTTAGTCAACTATGTCTTTAGAAAATTGATCAACTAACATATATGTTTCCCTATTTGGATATCCTCTTACAAAATGTTGTTGGTAATGCATTTGAAATGCTCTCGTAACTTGTCTGTAATCTATATCCTTTTTTCTATCGATTCTTATATTGTAACCTATTTTTTTTAATTTTTTTTTGTAATCAATAATATCAAACTTTTTATATTCATTTTTTTGCTTTAATTTATTAATTTTAGGCAAATAGGATAATTTTAAATTATCTAATTTTTTCCAAGGAAACTTTTTACCTGGATCTGATTTTCTCATAGGAGCTATATCAGAGTGACCAAGTATGTTAAAATTAGAAATTTTGTATTTCTTGTTTAATTTTATTTTTTTTATTAAACCAATCAAAGATTTAATCTGTTTGTTACCATATTCTTCAAAATCAAGTTCGCAACCTGTATTTTCAAGTTCTATTCCAATTGAGTATGAATTTAAATCTTTTATTCCCTTCCAATAACTTTTTCCAGCATGCCAAGCTCTTTTATTTTCATTGACAAGCTTATATATATCTCCATGTTTACTAATTACAAAATGTGAGCTAACTTTCTTTTTTAGATCACAAAGATGTTCTAAACTTTCATTAAAATCTTTTATTGCAGTATAGTGAATTATGATAAATTTAATAATACTTTTTTTAGATCTAGTATTAAAATTTTTTGACTTATATGTAGTTATGAATTTCATTAAAATTTACAAATCACATATAATAATATAATAATTGTTTAATAATGGCTAATAATTTTAAAATATTAATAACAATATTATTATTCATCTTTATATCAGGATGTGAAAAAAAAGTTGATGAAAAAATAATAGAAACAAATAATGATTTCCCAGAAATTGAATATATAAACGCAAAAAAATTACTGGATGAACAAAGATTTAATGAAGCTCAAAAAAGTTTTAATGAAATAGAGAAAAAATATCCC
This sequence comes from Alphaproteobacteria bacterium MarineAlpha5_Bin12, assembly GCA_002937855.1. GTDB lineage: Bacteria > Pseudomonadota > Alphaproteobacteria > HIMB59 > MarineAlpha5-Bin12. The sequence goes on from PTKS01000001.1 coordinate 106,129, forward strand.
TTATCAAATTGGTCTTTAAAATCGAAAATTATGAGCATATTTATTGACTATCTAAAACTGGATTATGAAAATGCTTCAATAAATATACAAAGATTTATTAACAAATATCCTGATTATAAAGATATTGATTATGCATATTATTTAAAGGCATTAATTAGTTATGAACAAATTAAAAATCCAGCTTTAGATGCAACATACACTAGTGAATCTCAAAAAAATTTCAAAGAATTAATTAGAAGATTCCCAACAAGTAAATATTCAAAAGATGCAGAACAAAAACTGATTTTAATAGAAACTATATTAGCAGGTAAAGATATGCATATAGGTTTTTATTATTTGCAACAAAAGAAATATTTGGCTGCTTTAAATAGATATATAAAAATAGTAGATAATTATAAGCCAAATAAATATACACCTGAAGCACTTCATAGAATAGTAGAAATATATTATAGTCTGGGAATGATTGGTGATGCGGAAAGGGTAGCAGCTGTATTAGGATATAACTATCCAGAAAGTGATTGGTATAGGAAATCTTATAAATTAGTAGGAAAAAAAGAGGTATTAAATTCAGATGATAAAAGTTGGGCTAGCAAATTATTAAACAAAATAAAATAATATATGAAAGAAAATAAAATATCCAAGGAATTAGAAAAAAAAATCACCGTTGAACTAAAAGATCTTTCAAAAAAAATCTCTAAACACAATGAGTTATATCACAAATATGACAAACCAATTATTTCAGATTATGAATTTGATAAGTTAATTGAACGAAATAATTATTTAGAAAAAAAATATCCACATTTAATTCTAGATTATAGTCCAAATAAAAATATAGGATCAGATACTTTAGAAAAATTTAAAAAGATTAAGCATAAAGAGCCTATGTTATCTCTTGGAAATGCATTTAATGATAATGATATATATGAGTTTATAAAAAGAACAAAAAAATATCTTAATTATCCAAATCAAAATTTAATTTTTTCATGTGAGCCTAAAATTGACGGATTATCAATTAATTTAACATATGAATATGGAAAATTAATAAGAGCTTGTACTAGAGGTGATGGTTATATAGGAGAAGATGTTACTGATAATATAAAAACTATTAATGATATTCCAATAAATTTTAAATCAAAAAATTATCCTGATTTCATAGAGATAAGGGGAGAAGTTTTTTTAGAAAAAAATGATTTCCTAATATTAAACAATAGCTTAAATGAACAAAAAAAATTCTCAAATCCTAGAAATGCTGCAGCTGGTAGTATTAGGCAACTTAACAATACAATTACTAAATCTAGGCCATTAAAATTTATTGCGCACGGAATAGGAGGTAGTTCAGTTAAATTTTCAAATATTAAACAATTATATGATAAAATGGAAACATGGGGAATTATAACAAATAATTATAATGAAATAATTGAAGATATTGAAAGTTTAAAAGAATATTACAAAAAAATTAATTCTCTTAGATCTAAATTTCCATATGATATAGATGGTATAGTATATAAAATTAATGATATTGAGTTACAAAATAGGTTAAGTTTTGTTGGTAAAAATCCCAGATGGGCAATTGCATATAAATTTAAATCTTTAAAAGTTACAACCAAAATACTGAAAATTGATATTCAAGTTGGTAGAACAGGATCAATTACACCAGTTGCAAGATTAGAACCTGTAAATATTGGGGGAGTAAATGTATCTAATGCTACACTTCACAATTTTGATGAAATTAATCAAAAAGATATAAGAGAAAAAGATATTGTGGAAATTGAAAGAGCTGGAGATGTAATACCACATGTTTTAAAAGTAATAGAAAAAAACAAGAAAAGAGAGAAAAAATTTCTAGTTCCAAAAAATTGCCCAGTATGTGGGTCAAAATTACTTCATGACAAAGATGAAGCAGTTTTAAGATGCAATAATTATTATAATTGTGAAGCACAATTGATAGAAAAGATAATTCATTTTGTATCAAAAAAGGCATTAAATATTGAAGGATTTGCTGAAAAGCAAATAAGATTTTTTTGGAAATTAAAGTTTATAAAAAATGCTTCTGATATATTTTTAATAAAAAAATATGAAAGTAAGATTTTAAACCTAGATGGATGGGGAGAGAAATCATACAAAAATTTAATTGATAATATAAATAATAGCAAAAAAGTTGATCTCCAAAGATTTTTATTCTCTTTGGGAATAAGATATATTGGCGAAATAAATTCATTAACTTTAGCAACCCATTTTTTATCAATTGAAAATTTTTTAAGAAATGCAAAAAACAAAAAAAATCTTGAAGACATTGATGGTTTAGGGCCAAAAGTTATAAATTCATTAGTTGAATATTTAAACATTAAGTCAAACCAAGATGAAATTAAAAAATTACTTAATTTTTGTGAGGTAAATAATTACAAAAAAATAAATACGAAGAGTAAATTTAATAATAAATTTGTTATATTTACAGGAAAATTATTAGTTATGTCTAGAGAAGAGGCAAAAAATAAAGCAATTCTTTTAGGCGCAAAAATTTCTACTTCTGTAAATACAAAAACGGACTATTTAATTTATGGTGAAAAACCCGGATCTAAATTAAAGAAAGCTAAGGAATTAAAAATCAAAACCATAAGTGAAAATGAATGGATTAAAATGATTTAATATTATTCTCTAAATAAATATTTTAAATAAACCATTTTTGTACCTACTTTTTCAAAATTAATCAAAGCAGTGATATTTTCAATTTCTAAAATTCGTCCATATCCAAATTTTTTATGAAAAATTCTATCTCCTTCATTAAATGAGCCTTGATCTTTTGTTGATATATCTTGGTTGTATTCAAAATTTTGTTCATTAATTCTCTTATAATTTTCTATTAATCTTTTTTTACCAGGGGAAATTTCATTAAGGTTTTCTTCTTCTAATTGAGATATATTTAAAGAATATTCTTCGTTTTCAAAAATTTCTGAATTAAATATTTCTAAATCTTCTTTAGGTAATTCGTTAATAAATCTTGATGGTGAATTAAAATCATGTGAAGCATATGAATATCGATTTTGGTTTACAAAAGATATAAAAACCCTTTCTTTAGCTCTTGTAAGTGCTACATATGCTAATCTCCTTTCTTCCTCTAATCCTGACTGTCCTTTTTCTTCTATTGATCTTTTACTTGGAAATAATCCTTCTTCCCAACCAATCAAAAAAACATATTTAAATTCGAGTCCCTTAGCACTATGCATAGTCATTAAACTAATTTTTTCATTTTTATAAATGCTATCATTTTCTGCAACCAAACTAACATGCTCTAAAAAACCCTCTAAGTTTTCAAATTCTTTTAAACCATTCATAAACTCATTTACATTATCTAATCTATCATGACTTTCAATATTATCTTTTAATTTACTTTCGTTTATCAATAATTCCATATAGCCTGAATCCTCTAGAATTAATTCACAAAGATCGATATGATTAGTTTTTTCAATAATTTTATTCCATTTGTGTATTTTTGAAATTAGATTATTTATTTCTATTTTTGCTTTGCCTCGTTCATCAGATTGAAGATATATTTTACACCCCTCAAATAATGAAATTTTTCTATTTCTAGAAATCAAGTTAATTTTTTTTAAAGTTAGTTTTCCAATTCCTCTCTTTGGAACATTAATGATTCTTTCTAGTGCAAGGTCATCATTGTGATTATTTGCTATCCTTAAATAAGCTATGACATCTTTTATTTCTTTTCTTTCATAAAACTTAGTTCCACCTATTATTCTATAAGGTAAGCCTATATTTAAAAATCTTTCTTCAAATGATCTAGTGTGTGCTGCTACTCTCATTAAAATAGCGATTTCATTCAAAGGAGTTTTTGAATTTTTTAATTCTTCTATTTTACTACTTATATTAGTAGCTTCTTCTTTTGTTTCCCAAAACCCTCTTATTTCAATTTTATTTCCTTCATTATTTTGACTCCAGATTTTTTTATTGTATCTATTTTTATTAAAATTTATTAAATGAGAAGCACAATTTATAATTTTTTTAGTCGATCTGTAATTTTGCTCTAAAAACATTACTGAAGGGTTTTCAAAATCTTTTTCAAAATTTAATATATTTTTTATTTCTGCCCCTCTCCATGAATATATAGATTGGTCATCATCACCAACACAACATATATTTTTATGATGATTATATAAATATTTTAACCACGCTTGCTGAGAAGGATTAATATCTTGATATTCATCAACTAAAATATATTTAAACTGATTTTGTAATTGATAAAGAATTTTTTTATTTTTCTTAAAAATAGTTAAACAGTGAATTATTAAATCTCCAAAATCACAGCAATTCAATCTTATTAATTCATTTTGATATATAGAAAAAATTTTTGCTAAATCTTTTTCATCTTTTATTTTTGCTTTTTCAAGAACTTCTTCTACTGAAATATTATCATTTTTAAATCTGTCTATGCATTTTGTATAATATTTTGCATTTTTATCCTCTAGAGAAATTTTTTCAGCTTCACATATACTTTTGATTAGTTTAGTCTGATCATCTTTATCAATTATTACAAAATTATTTTTTAAACCTATTAATTCTGAATATCTTCTTAATATCCTTGCGGAGATTGAATGAAAAGTTCCAACCCACCAGGAATCAATCATCTTTCCTGTCATATTACTAACTCTAGTTTTTAATTCATTGGCTGCTTTATTAGTAAATGTCACGGCTAGTATTTGGTTTGGTAACGCAAGTTTAGATGCAAGAAAGTAATAAATTTTTAATATTAATACTCTTGTTTTTCCACTTCCTGCCCCAGCTAAAATAAGCAAGCTACCACTTGATTTTTTTACTGCATCTATTTGTTGCTTATTAAGGTCTCCAAAGTTTTTATCCAAATTATTCATAATTAATAGCTAGATAAGTAAAAATATACATATATATATTTGATGAAAAATGATAATACCATAAATAAAAATAATGCAAAATCTTGTTAAAACTTTTATTTTTATCTTTCTCTCTGCAGTATTATACATTTCGCCAGTACTATCTGATGAGAATGATGAAAATAGCATAGAAATTACTTCATCTGACTATAATACCACACCATATGATCAAGAAATTTTCGATCCATTTGAACCAGTCAATAGAGTAGTTTTTAAGTTCAATAATGTAGCAGATAGGGTTGTTTTGGAGCCTATTGCTAAAGGTTATAGAAGACTTCCTTCACCTGTGCAAACAGGAGTAGGTAATTTTTTTAGTAATTTAAAATTACCTATAATTATTATAAATCAGTTTTTACAAGGCCAATTTAAAAATGCTGCAAGTTCAACAGGTAGATTAGTGGTAAATACTACAATTGGTATAGGTGGTCTTGTCGATGTTGCCGAAAGAATTGGATTAGAAGAGAAGGATGAAGATTTTGGACAAACATTGGCCGTGTGGGGTGTAAATGAAGGTCCGTATATAATTCTTCCTATTTTTGGTCCATCTAACCTGAGGGATACAACAGGTATGTTTATAACAAGTTTGACTGATCCAACAAATTTATATTTGGTTGATCAAGGAGAGGGTGAATGGATAGCAGTTAGAACCGCTGGAACGGCAGTAGATCAAAGATCAAAGATAATTGACGAAGTTAATACTTTGAGAGAAAATTCTATAGATTATTATGCTGCAGTCAGAAGTTCTTATTATCAAAACCGTGACGCGGCAATAAAAAATAGGGATGATACTGAATTAACCCCAGTTCCATTAATTTCAGTAGAGTTTGAATAAAATGAAGAAAAATTTAACTTATTTTTGTTTTTTATTTTTTATTATTTTTTATACAACTAATTCTTCAGCTAATTCATCAGATGTAAAAAACTGGCTGAAATATGAAATAGATCAAATAATTAATTTATATAAAAATGATGAGATATCTGCAGAAGTAAAATTAAATGCTATAAAAGAAACAATTAACAAAAGTTTTGCTGGCAAAAGTATAGCAAAATTTGTTGTGGGAAATAAATGGGATGAAGCAAGCGAAGAAGTGCGCGAAAATTTTGTAGAATTATTCAAAGAACATTTATCTTTGACTGTTGGATCATTAATGCAAAGCTATTCAAATCAAAAATATGAATTAATCGATGCTACAGAGGTAAAAAAAGGATTATTTAAAATAGATATGGAATTAACTTTTAATGAACAAAAAACATTAGTAACATGGGGTGTGAAGGAACATAAAAACAAATTTTATGTTATGGATTTGATTATTGCGGATATTTCATTAATGAGAGCTAAAAGATCTGAATTTAGCTCAGTTTTGAAGAAAAAAAATCTTAAAGAATTAAATATTATTTTAAAAGATCAAAATCTTGAAAGTTATAATAATCTAATTAATTAGTTTTTTTTATAATCTTCAGCATATTTTTTTATGTAGTTTAACATTGAATGCACGCCGTTTCTTCGACTTGGCGTTAAGATGTTATCTAGATCTAGTATATTGAGTTTTTCGAAATTAGACTCCATTATTTCATTTGGTTTTTTATTCCCATAAATATCGCACAATATTGTAACCATTCCTTTAGATATAAATGCATCTGAATCGCTATAAAAATCTAGAATTCCATTTTTAAATAATGGGACCAACCAAACCTGAGCTTGACATCCACTGACCAAAAATGCTTCTTTTCTGTATTCTTCTGGAAATTTATCTGCTTTTTTTCCCTGTTCAAGTAAATATTTATATTTATCCATCTTATCTTCAAAATAATCTAATTCCTCTTTATATAGCAAAATTTTTTCTTCAATATTCATAACTACACACTAGGGTATTTAATTTCTACTTCTTGCATCCAGTTATTTAAATTTTCAATTCTATTTTCTGGAGACGGATGAGATGACATAAATTCTGGTACTTTATTATTATTTTGCACTTGCATTCTTTTCCACACTTGAACTGATTCTTCCATATTAAATCCTGACAAACTCATAAAAGTTAAACCCATATAATCAGCTTCAGTTTCCATATTTCTAGAAAATGGTAATAAAATTCCAAACTGAACAACATTATTATATATATCAGAATTATCTTCTAAAACCTTCCCATAGTTAGTATTTAATAAGCCCTGCGTTCCTAAAGAAATAATAGAATAATGAGTTAGCTTTTCTACTGTATGCCTTGCAAATGCATGCGCAATCTCATGTCCCATAATAGAAGCTATCCCATCATCATTTTTAGCTATTGGCATTATTCCAGTATAAAAAGCAATTTTACCTCCTGGCATACACCAAGCATTTTTAATTAAATTACCTTTTTGATCTTTAACATCTAATAGTGCAAATTCCCATTTAAAATCTGATACAGGATTTTTTAAAGAATTTTTAGCATAATATCTGTTTATTGAATTCGAAATATGCATTCCTATTTCCTTAATTTTTTTAGATTCAGAAGTATTCTCAACCAATATTTTTTTTGATTTAGCCTTTTTAATGAAATCTTGATATTGAATTTCAATAACATTATTTAAATGTTTTTCATTACTGTATATCTGAGGAAGTCCGCCAATACCTCCTGAAGGTAATATAATTGGTAAATTGTATTCATAAAAATTTAGTTGTTTTCGATTTGTAATTGGCACTTCAGCGCAACTAGGAAGGATTAATGCGGAACAAATTGAGCAGCTTGCTCCGTAAATAAATTTTCTCCTTGATATTTTTTTTTCTCTCATAAATGTAAGTACATATAATATATTGGTGGGCCCGCCTGGACTCGAACCAGGGACCACGCCGTTATGAGCGGCGCGCTCTAACCAACTGAGCTACAGGCCCAATATAATTATGCATTTAATTTTTATTTTATATTTAAACAAGATAAATTTAAACAATATTTCCATTAATATCCAAAGTCATTAAATCTTCTCCTAAAATTGGACTTTTTCCATAATCTTTTTTGACTAGTTTTCTCAATTTATTCTTATTAAAGACAGGTGGAACAAAATGGGATAAAACTAAGTTTTTTGCCATAACTTTTTTTGCAATTTTTCCCACTTGTCTTGAAGTTGTATGATATGATTTTACATTATGAACTGTTTGAGAGCTTCTAATGCCTCTTTCAGGGATTATTTCATCTTCAATAAACACCTCATGAACAAGTATATCTGAATTAAGTGCAAATTTATTTAAATTTTTACATGGCTTGGTATCACCGCTAATGGTAATTTTTTTATTTTTATTTATAAAATTATACCCATAAGCATAGACAACGGGTTTGTGGTCTACCTTAAAATATTCAACTTTAATATCATTGATCATAAAATAATTATTATCATTTATTTCCTTAATATTTAGTTTAAAGCCTTCAGTTGATTTTCTTTTTTCAAATTTAATTCTTGCATTTCTTTCTTTTTTCCATGAATCCATTAAAGAAAATAAAAAATTTTTTGTTCCTTTTGGACCTATTATATTCCATTTTTTTTTCCTATATTGGTGCCAACTTGAAATTATAAGTTGGTAAAAATCAACAACATGATCAGAATGCAAATGAGTTAAAAGTAGGTAGTCAATATCTGCTCCTTTGAAACCAGCTTGTAATAATCTTTGTGTAACTCCTGATCCACAATCAATTAAAATTTTTGTTTTGCGTGTATAAATTAAATTTGATGGTCCAAACCTATCTTTATTAACTGAGGGACAGCCCGTACCCAGTAATGTTAAAAACATTTAATTATCTAAAAAAGTTTTTAATTTTCTAGCCCTTGTAGGATGTTTTAGTTTTCTCAAAGCTTTAGCTTCTATCTGTCTTATCCTCTCTCTAGTGACATTAAATTGCTGACCTACTTCTTCAAGTGTATGATCAGAATTCATACCAATACCAAATCTCATCCGTAACACCCTTTCTTCCCTGGGTGTCAAAGATGCTAAAACTCTTGTTGTGGTTTCTCTTAATGAACTCCTTATAGATGCATCGATAGGAACTACAACTGATTTATCTTCAATAAAATCACCAAGACTAGAATCTTCTTCATCGCCAACAGGGGTTTCCATACTTATTGGTTCTTTAGCAATTTTTAAAACTTTCCTTACTTTTTCTAAAGGCATATGTAATCTTTTTGCAAGCTCATCTGGAGTAGGCTCCCTACCAATTTCATGAAGTATTTGTCTTGATGTCCTTACAATTTTATTAATTGTTTCTATCATATGCACAGGAATTCTAATTGTTCTAGCTTGATCCGCAATTGACCTAGTGATAGCTTGTCTAATCCACCATGTAGCATATGTTGAAAACTTATATCCTCTCCTATACTCAAATTTATCAACCGCTTTCATCAAACCTATATTGCCCTCTTGGATCAAATCTAAAAATTGAAGACCACGATTTGTATATTTTTTTGCTATAGAAATAACTAATCTCAAATTTGCCTCTACCATTTCTTTTTTTGCTCTACTTGCTGATCTTTCTCCTTGTTGAACAGTTCCGACGATTCTTCTAAACTCATCTATTGAAACCTCCGCTGCATTTTCAATTTCAGCTATATCTGAAACAACCTGTAGGATTACATCTTTATAAGTATTTGAAAACTTTATCCATTCCTTGCTAGTATCTTTTGATATTAATTTTAACCAAGATTCTTTACCTTCATATCCAATGTAATTTTTAATAAAATCTTCTCTTTTAATTCCACAATCATTTGCTAATCTTAGCAATTTACCCTCTCTCATTAATAACTTCTTATTTAAATCATATAAATGATCCATCAAAGCTTCAATTGTAGATGAATTTAGGTGAACCCCTTTCATTAGCTCAATCATTTCCCTTTGTATTTTTTTATATTTTTTTTCTAAAGATTTAAGTTTTTTATCTTCATCTAAATTCAAATCTTTCAAATCTGATTGAGTTTTTTTTAATTTTTTAAAAGTTTTAGCTATGTTATCAAAATCTTTTAAAGCTTGGGGTTTAAGTTTTTCCTCCATAACAGCAAGAGATAAATTCAAGCTATCAAGTTCTTCATCTTCTTCCTCTTGATCTGCTGGAATTTCTTCATCCGATTTATCTTTACTTTCTTTTTTTTCTTTTTTTAATTTTTTTTCTTCTAATTTTTGTTCTTTAGTTGAGCCTGATTCAATAATTTTTAAAGTTTCATCTATTTTGCTTTCTCCAAAATCTGAAACATCATAGGTTGCTTCAAGATCAACTATATCTCTTAAAAGCATTGTGCCATCCTTAATAGAATCTTTCCAACTAATCACTGATCTAATTGTAAGAGGACTCTCGCAAATAGCTCCAATCATCATCTCTCTTCCTGCTTCAATCCTTTTGGCTATGGCAATCTCACCCTCTCTGCTTAATAGATCTACACCACCCATATCTCTAAGGTATAGTCTTACTGGATCGTTAGTTTTTCCAACCTGAGATTTTTTATCATCTTCAATAGAGTCAGATAAATTAAAATTCCCATCCTCATCCTTATCAGTAATAAATTCTTCTTTTTTTGCTACTATTGAGATTTCTTGAGATGAAATTCTTTTTTTGATTTCTTCTACCTTAGTTTCACTTCTTAATTTTTTTGGAATTATTCTTTCTACTTGTTTAATTGTTAAGTAACCATCTCTTTTACCTACTACCAACAAATCATCTAATAATTTATTTATTTTTTCCTCTATTGCTAAAGCTCTTCTTTTTTCAGTTTCTAATTTTCTTAATCTTCTTTTTTCAAGTTTTTCTTTCTTGATTTTTTCAGCTAATTTTAATCTTTCAATTTGTTTTTTTCTTCTTAATTTGGCTGCAATTTTTTTCTTTCTTAACTTTTCTATTAGTCTTGTTTTTTTTAATCTTGCAGAAATTTTTTTCTTTCTTAACTTTTCTTTTAATTTTGCTATTTTAAGTTTTGCAGCAATTTTTTTCTTTTTTAAACGTTTTGTAAGTTTTTCTTTTTTTATCTTTTCTTTTAATTTTTTATTTTGAATGGCTTTTTTTTTAAAAGATACTTTTTTTGTTGCCATTCTATTTGGTTTTTTTGGTTTTGTTTTTGTTTTTTTGTTTTTTTTAGGTGCCATTATATTTATTATTCTAATTCTGATATATAATCATAACTTAACTTTTCAAATTCTTGCCAATTTAATAAAGTTGCTTCAGATTCTAAATTCTTAATGCTTTTATCTAATTCTGCTAAATTTGAAAGCCTTGTATCAATTATTTTTGCAGATTTTTTAACTTCTTGTAATGCTTTTTGTGAATTAAAATTTGGCGAAGAATAAGGGAAAAGTTGATAAATTTGCCTATTTAACGCTTTATCTACAATATTCTCATATTTTGAATTTTTAAGATAACTTACTATATCTTTGCTAGATAGATTTATATTATCTCTTTTAGAAATTTCTTCAAATGATTTTGCTAAATAATCGTTTTCAATAATTATCTTTATTATATCATCTATAATATCTGCTCTGATGGACTGGTGATTTATAAATGTTGCTATAAAGGATAAATATTCATTTTCTTTAAGCTTCATAACTTCTTCATTTAATTTTTTATTATCATTTCTTAGTTTTTTATTTATTTTAATATTAAAGAAAGAAAACAATTTATTTTTAAATTCTCTTTTATAAAAAAATTTGACTTTCTTATCTGTAATCAAATCAGTTATATCATCAAAATATTTATCAAAAATAATTTTTTGATCTGGAGTTTGATGTTGAAAAGAATTTTTTGCATAATCAAAAATAAAATTTGACAAATTTTTAGAATTTTTTAAGAAATTGACAAAATCATTTTTATTTAATTTATTTATAAAACTATCAGGATCCTCTTTGTCAGGTAGTTCCAAAAAATTTAGAGAATATCCTGGTTTTATAAATTTGAGAGCAAGTAATGCTGACTTGATTGATGCTTTTTTTCCTGCAATATCTCCATCAAACATTATAGTTGGTATTTTACAAGTTCTCCATGCAAGTAATAACTGTTCCTCTGTCATAGAAGTCCCCAAAGGAGCTACAACGCTTTTAATACCCTTATCAGCTAAAGAAATAACATCCATATAGCCCTCACAAATTAATAAATTATTTTTTTTTCTAGCAATTTTTTTTGCATTTTCTAAATTAAAAAGAAGTTTTCTTTTTTTAAAAAAATTACCTTCTGCTGAATTAATATATTTGGGCTCGATATTTTCAATTGTCCTTCCACCAAATCCAACTATTTTTGAATAATTATTAATAATTGGAAACATTAACCTTTTATAAAAAAAATCTCTTTTATTATTATTAATTTTAAATAAATTTGATTTAATTAAATCATCTTCTTCAAAAGATTTATTTTTTAAATGGTTATACAATGAAATTTTTCTATTATATGAATAACCAATTTTATAAAAGTTTATTGTTTGTTCTGAAATATTTCTTTTTTTTAGATATTCTAAAGCTGCTTTATTCTCTTTAATATATAAATTCTTGCAGTAAAAATTAGTTGCTTCTAAATAAATTTGATCTATTTTTTCTATAAGTTTTTTATCATTTGTATTTTGATTTAATTGTCTATCAATAGTTACTCCAGCTTTGCGGCTTAATTCTATTAAAGCATCATTAAAAGAATATTTCAAATAATCTGTGTAAAATGATATTAAATCTCCCTTTGCCCCACATCCAAAACAATAATATGACGATAGCTCTTCATTAATTTTCATAGAAGGAGTTTTTTCATTATGAAATAAACAGGAGCACCATAAATCATTTCCCCGATTTACTAGTTTCGTATGTTTTGATAGTTCATCACTTAATTTTATTTTTGATTTTATTTCATCTATCTTATCTCTTAAAGAATTCATTAATTTTTTTCGTTTATAATTTGTTTTGCTAATTGCCCAGCTAATGACATATCAATTTTACCAGAATATTTTGTCTTTAGAGTTGCCATAACCTTACCCATATCTTTAATAGACTCGACTTTTACTTCTTTAATTATTTGTGTAATTAATGTTTTTGTTTCATCAGGATTAAATTGCTCTGGTAATAGAGCTTTGATTATTTTGATTTCTTCCATTTCTATTTCGGCGAGATTTTTCCTTCCACCCTTACTATACATTTCAAAAGATTCTTTACGTTGTTTAATTAATGATTGAAGAATTTTAAAAATATCTTCATCAGTTATAATTTTATCATTTTCTGACCTCAAAGAAATATCCTTATCTTTTATAGCGGACTTAATTAATCTATAAGTTTTAATCTTTGTTTGATTTTTTTCTTTTAGTGAAGATTTATATTTTTCTTCAATTTTTTCTAATATTTTGATCATTTTTTTAATATATTTTATCGAATCGAATTCTTATAGTTTTTTATTTATATAATATTAAATTAGAGAAATAACTACTACTTGACTAATATTTATAAACAAATTACTAAACTTCTTTTAATGCCTGAAAAAATTGAACATAGCATTAAAAAATTAAAATATTCCGCAGTATTAATACTAGAAAATGGTGAAGTTTTTTGGGGATATGGGCTAGGGCCGAAAAGAACTGTAATCGCTGAACTCTGTTTTAATACGTCTATAACAGGATATCAAGAAATACTAACTGACCCATCCTATGCAAAGCAAATAATAACATTTACTTTTCCTCATATAGGCATTGTAGGAACAAATATTAATGACAATGAATCTATAAAACCTTTTGCAAGTGCATGTGTTATATCTGAAGAGGTTAGCACATCTTCAAATTGGAGATCGATAAAAACTTTAGATAAGTGGTTTATAAAAAACAATCTTCCTTGTATTACTAACATAAATACAAGATATATAACTAAACTCCTTGTTAAAAAAGGTGCTTTAAAAGCAGCGTTAATAAATTTTAGTGAAATAAATTTTGATATTAATAAGATTGTAAAAAAAATTAAGAAATGGGAAGGGCTTGAAAATCTAGACTTAGCAAGTCAAGTAACCACAAAAATAAAATATACTACCTTTGAGTCAAAATGGAATCATAAAAAAAACAATTTTGATCAGAATTTTATAAACAAGGAAACATATAAAATAGTTTGTATAGATTATGGAGCTAAAAGAAATATTCTTAGATCACTGTGTCAAAGAAATCTTGAAATAATAGTTGTACCTGCTAAATCTTCTTTTAAAAAAATTATTGAATTTAAACCATACGGTATCTTTCTTTCTAACGGGCCTGGAGACCCTTTTGCAACAGGAAAATATGCCGTACCAGTAATTAAAGAATTAATAAAATTAAATATACCAATTTTTGGAATATGCTTAGGGCACCAATTATTATGTCTTTCTTTTGGAGCTAAAACAAAAAAAATGTACCATGGACATAGAGGTGCAAATCACCCAGTACAAAATTTAATTTCAAAAAAAGTTGAAATTACTACTCAAAATCATGGTTTCGAAGTTATTAGATCAAGTTTGCCAAAAGAAATAAAAGAGACTCATATTTCCTTGTTTGATAAATCAAATGAAGGTGTTGAGCACATTAAGTTACCTATATTTAGTGTTCAATACCATCCAGAATCAAGCCCAGGGCCACATGACAGTCAGTATTTGTTTAATAAATTTCATCAAAATATAAAAAAATATGCCAAAAAGAAAAGATATTAAAAAAATATTAGTTATAGGAGCTGGGCCAATAATAATTGGTCAAGCATGTGAATTTGATTATTCGGGTGTACAAGCTTGCAAAGCATTAAAGGATGAAGGCTTTAATGTAATTTTAATTAATTCTAATCCAGCAACAATAATGACTGATCCAAATATTGCTGATAAAACATATATAGAACCAATAGATACTGAATTTATAGAAAAGATCATAAAAAAAGAAAGGCCTGATGCATTACTCCCAACTATGGGTGGGCAGACCGCAATAAATGCAGCGTTAAAATTACATAAACTTAAAATTTTAAAGAAATACAATGTTGAAATGATTGGCGCAAAACCAAAATCAATAAATTTGGCTGAGGACAGAAATTTATTTAAGAAAGCTATGAATGAAATTGGCTTAGAATCCCCTAAAAGTATAATAATTAAATCAAATCAAGAAGCATTAAATTTAATAAATAAGATAAATTTACCAGTAATTATAAGACCAAGTTTTACTTTAGGGGGATCTGGTGGAGGAATAGCGAGAACGACTGAAGAATTTTTTACTTCAATTAAAAATGGTCTTGATGAAAGTCCCACAAAACAAGTTTTGGTAGAAGAATCTGTAATTGGTTGGAAAGAGTATGAAATGGAAGTTGTAAGAGACAAAAATGATAATTGTATAATTGTTTGTTCTATAGAAAATATTGACCCCATGGGAGTGCACACTGGCGATTCTATTACAATTGCTCCTTCACTAACATTAACTGATAAAGAATACCAAATAATGAGAGATGCAAGCATAAGCGTGTTAAGAAAAATTGGTGTAGATACAGGCGGATCTAATGTGCAATTTGCTATAAATCCAAAAGATGGAAGAATGCTAGTTATTGAAATGAATCCTAGAGTAAGTAGATCTTCCGCATTGGCTTCAAAAGCAACTGGATTTCCAATAGCAAAGGTAGCGGCTAAATTGGCAGTAGGTTTTACTTTAGACGAATTAACAAATGATATTACTAAGGTTACTCCAGCAAGCTTTGAACCAAGTATAGATTATATTGTTACTAAAATTCCAAGATTTTCATTTGAAAAATTTTCCACTACTAGTGGGTTATTAACCACTTCAATGCAATCTGTAGGTGAAGTTATGAGTTTTGGCAGATCTTTTAGTGAGTCATTGCAAAAGGGGTTATGTTCATTAGAAACTGGTCTAAACGGTTTAAATAAACCAAAAAGAGAAAAACAACAAACTCTATACAGTATTGAAGAAAATTTATTAACTCAAAGTCCAGAAAGAATACTCTATATAGCAGAAGCATTAAGAAATAAATTCACTGTTGAAAAAATATGCTCTTTGACCGGATATGATAAATGGTTTGTTAATCAAATAAAAATAATTACTGAATTAGAAAAAGAAATTTTAAAATTTAAACTACCTTTAAAAATTGATGATTTTTATAGAATAAAAAATTATGGATTTAGTGACAAAAGAATTGCTGAAATATCTCAAATTCCATTGAAAGAAATAGATAATTTTAGGGTAAAAAATAACATTTATCCTTTTTACAGAAGGGTTGATACTTGTGCAGGTGAATTTGACTCTTCTACGCCTTATTTATATTCAAGTTATAATAATGAAGAATATAATGAAGAAAAGTGTGAGTCAAAACCTTCTAAAAATAAAAAAGTGATTATACTAGGAGGAGGTCCAAACAGAATAGGCCAGGGTATTGAATTTGATTATTGCTGTGTGCATGCAGTTTTTGCATTGAAGGAAATGGGATATGAAACAATTATGATTAATTGTAATCCTGAAACTGTATCTACAGATTATGATACTGCGGATAGATTATATTTTGAGCCACTAATATCTGAAAATGTTAATAATATTATTAATGCTGAAAGTAAAAAAGGGAGTTTAATTGGCGCAATTATCCAATTTGGAGGGCAAACTCCTTTAAACATAGCAAAAGAAATTGAAAAAAATACAAAAATTTTAGGAACTTCTCCAAATATGGTTGATTTGTCTGAAGATAGAGAAGATTTTAAAAAAATATTATCTAAACTAAAATTGAAACAACCAGAAAATGGAATAGCATATAATATTGAAGAAGCTACTTCAATTGCTAGGAATATTGGCTATCCTGTTTTAATTAGACCTTCTTTTGTTTTAGGTGGTAGGGCAATGGAAATTGTGTATGAAGAAAAAAACTTATCTGAATATTTTAATTATGCTAGATCTATATGGACATCTAGACATGTTCCTGAAAATAACCCTATTCTACTCGATAGATATTTAGAAAATGCAAAAGAGCTTGATGTTGATCTAATTAGAGACAAAGATAACAATATTTACATAGCAGGTATTATGGAACATATTGAAGAGGCTGGTATCCATTCTGGTGATAGTTCATGTTCTATTCCTCCATATTCGTTAAAAAATAATGTAATTTTAGAAATTGAACGCCAATCAAAGTTGTTGGCTAAAGAGTTAAATGTGATAGGAATTATGAATATTCAATTTGCTATAAAGAATAATGAAATTTATGTATTAGAAGTAAATCCCAGAGCAAGTAGAACCGTACCTTTTGTTGCAAAATCAAGCGGAATAGAAATAATTAAACTAGCAACTTATGTCATCATGGGAAAAAAATTAAAAGATTTTAAAAAATTAAAAAATTATAAAAAATTACCTTATTTTTCAGTTAAAGAACCAGTTTTTCCTTTTAAAAAATTTCAAAATGTCGATGTTTTAAGAGGTCCTGAAATGAAATCTACTGGTGAAGTAATGGGAATAGATAAAAGTTTCTTATCTGCATATGCTAAAAGTCAAATAGGAGCGGGAATAAATCTTCCTACAAGAGGAAAAGTGTTTTTATCAGTAAAAGATAAAGATAAGAAAGAACTGGTATTAATCGCAAAAAAATTAATTAGAATTGGCTTTAAACTTATAGGCACTGATGGAACAACAAAATATTTAAAAGATAGAAATGTAAAAATAAATAAAATAAATAAAATTAGTGAAGGAAGTCCACATGTGGTTGATTTGTTAAGAGAAAATAAAATAAACTTGGTAATAAATACAACAGAAGATAAAAAATCTATGGGAGATAGCTATATAATGAGAAGAAATACCTTAATCTCTAACACTCCTTACTATACTACTATAAATGGTGCTAGAGTTGCAGTTAATTCTATAGCTATTTTGAAGAAAAAAAATCTAAAAGTTAGATCTTTGCAAGCCTTATATTGAAGATAAACTAGTTGATAATTTTTTTTTTTTTATTATTGTAAAAAAAGAAAAAAATAAAAGAAAATGTCAAAAATTCCTATAACTGTAGAAGGCCACAATAAGCTGCAAATTGAACTCAAACAACTTATTAATGAAGAAAGGCCAAATATAATAAAAGCAATCGCCGAAGCAAGATCCCATGGAGATCTTTCTGAAAATGCCGAATATCATTCAGCGAAAGAAAAACAAAGTTTTATTGAAGGAAAAATAGCAGAATTAGAATCTGTTATTGCTCAAGCAGATATTATTGATGTTTCTACTTTATCTGGTAAAGATATAAAATTCGGAGCTACAGTAACTGTAATAGATGAAGAAACAGAGCAAAAATCAACATATCAAATAGTTGGAGAAAACGAATCTGACATTAAAAAAAATAAATTATCAATTACGAGTCCTTTAGGAAGAGCATTAATTGGTAAAGAGAAAAACAGCATAGTAGAATTCAATAGTCCAAAGGGTTCAAAAACTTATTCTATTAAATCAGTAAAATATATATAATCAAATTGAGAACCAAAACAAATTTATGGGTCATGACTGATGGATCTCAAGGAATGATAAGTCAAGTAAAAGGATTAGCAGAACATATAGACTCTAATTTTCAAGAAAAAATAATAAAACTCAAATGGCCATGGTCAATACTTCAACCAGGAATATTGCCAATATATAAGAATATTTTTAACATTGATTTTATAGAAAGAGATTTACCTAAAATCTTAATTACTTGTGGCAGAAAAAGTGTTTATGCATCAATTTATTTAAAAAAAAAATTAAAAGATAAAATTACTACAATTCATATCCAAGATCCTAAAATTAATACAAATAAATTTGATTATGTAGTGTCACCAAATCACGACAAATTAAAAGGGGATAATGTAATAACTTCTTTTGGTGCTATACATAATTTAACTGAAGAAATCATTAGTAATTCTCAAAAAATATTTGAAATTCCAAATAACAAAAAAATAGTTACAATCATTTTAGGAGGTGAAAATAATCATTATAAACTAACAAATATTGAAATAAATAAGCTGATTTCTCTAATTGAAAAATTGAATAATTTAGAAGAAAAATATTATTTTCTTTTTGTTAGTTCAAGAAGAACGGACTTAAAATTAATTGATATATTAAAAAATAAATTTACAAAAAAATACTACGTTTGGGATAAAAGTTCTATAAATCCCTATAAATATTCTTTAAAAATTTCAGATTACATAATATTAACTTCGGATTCCACTTCAATGATATCAGAGGCAACAATTACTGGTAAGCCTATATTTATTTTTCATTTACCATTTAAAAGAAAAAGCCTGAGATTTGAGAGTTTTCATAGAGAGTTTCAACAAAAAGGGATAACAAGACCTTTTGAAGATAGATTATATTCATGGTCATATGAGCCTTTAAATGAAGCAAAAAGAATAGCTGGCATATTAAACACAAAAATATTAAAATAATATATATAATGAATGAATTTTTAAACTCTTTAAAAAATAGTGTTAGAGAATGTAATAAACCATTTCAACACTGGGAAATTAACAAACCTTTAACTCAAAATATTATTAATGAAATAATTTCAGTAAAAATTCCTGAAGGTCAACATGCATATGATGGAACTAGGGCTGCTGATTATTCTGGTGGGGGAATAGACAATAAATTAAGGATTTTTGTAGATAAAAAAAATTGTCATTTATACCCAGAATTAAAATCGCTAATTAAAACATTGCAATCAAAATCTTGTCAAAATATTGTTTCTAATTATTTAAATAAAGATATTTCAAAATCTTATGTGAGACTTGAAGTGATAGCAGATAAAATAGGTTTTTGGTTAAAGCCTCACAAAGATATTAAAGAAAAAATTATGACAATGATGTTATGGATTAATAATTATGATGAATCAGAAAATTTAGGAACAGATTTTTATGATGAGTCTTTTAATCTAGTAAAAACATCAAAATACATTCATAATACGGGTTATTTTTTTTCATCAGGTAATGATACCTGGCATGGGCTAGAAAAAAAAAGTATAAAAAAAGAAAGAAGATGTATTCAAATTAATTATGTATCTTTTAAAACTGATTGGCCAGTTGAATAAATTATGACAGAAAATAAAACAAAATTACTAATAATTGGCTCGGGTCCAGCAGGTTATACAGCTGCTATATATGCTGCTAGAGCAAACCTAAATCCACATTTAGTCTCAGGTTTGACTCCAGGTGGACAATTAACTATTACAACAGATGTTGAGAATTACCCTGGATATGAAAACGTGATTCAAGGACCTTGGTTAATGGAGCAAATGGCAAGTCAGGCTAAAAAAGTTGGTACTGTAATTCACGATGATATAATCAAAGAAGTTGATTTTTCCAAAAAACCTTTTTTAGCAATAGGAGAAAGCAACAAACAATATATTGCTGAGTCTGTTATTATTTCAACCGGAGCGCAAGCTAGATGGCTAAAAATAAAAGGAGAAGATAAATTTAAAGGTTATGGAATATCCGCTTGCGCAACTTGTGATGGGTTTTTTTTTAAAGATAAAGAAGTCGCAGTAATAGGTGGAGGAAATACAGCTGCAGAAGAGGCTTTATTTCTTACTAATTTTGCTTCAAAAGTAAATATTATTCATAGAAGAGATAGTTTAAGATCTGAAAAAATTTTACAAGAAAGGCTATTCAAAAATCCTAAAATTAAAATTCATTGGAATAAAATTGTCAAAGAGTTTAAAGGTAAGGATTCTCCAAGAGAATTAGAAAAAATAATAATTTCTGATATAAAAAATAATTCACAAGAAGAAATGGATATAAACGGGGTATTTATTGCAATTGGACATGATCCTGCGACAAAATTATTTTTGAATAAATTAAAAATGGATGATGAAAATTATATTTTAACTAAACCTGATAGTACAGAAACAAGTGTTGAGGGTGTTTATGCTGCTGGAGATGTTAAAGATAAAATTTATAGACAAGCTGTTACAGCAGCAGGAATGGGTTGTATGGCAGCACTTGAGGCAGAAAAATATTTGTCAAATAAAAATTAATTTAATTAGCCTTGTCGGGCTTTCATTCTTGGATTTTTTTTATTAATTATGTATATCCTGCCTTTTCTTCTAACAACTTTGCAGTCCTTATCTCTGGTTTTTGCAGATTTTATTGAATGTCTTACTTTCATAATTTTTAGTTTTTTGTTGAACTAAATTAAATGGTTTATTTTGTCAATTATATAAACTATATTTACTTTAAATATGCCTTTTTTTGAATCAAAAATTAGATCAAATGTTCTAAGTTCTCAAGGTATAGCAGCAACATCCCACCCTTTAGCATCTTTGGAAGCAATAGAAATTCTAAAAAAGGGGGGTAACGCAATAGATGCTGCATTGGCAGCATCTATAGTTTTATCTGTTGTTGAACCTAATGCTTCCGGATTAGGAGGAGATTCCTTTTCGATAATAAGTATGAAAGGAAAAGATCCTGTATCATACAATGGTTCTGGAATTAATCCAGAAAAAGCAAATTTAGATTATTTTAATTCAAAAAAAATCAAATCAATAGATAAAGAAAGTCCTCACTCTGTTACAATTCCTGGAGCAGTTAATGCATGGGCTGAAATGCATAATGATTTTGGCAAATTAGAATTTGAACAATTATTTAAAAAAGCAATTTATCTAGCAAAAAATGGATATAATATTACTGAAAAGGTAGCCTTAGACTGGGGAAAAAATATAAACAAGTTAAAAAAAAATAATAATACAAGGAGAATATTTTTAAAAGAAGATAAGAGTTTTAAATTTTCAGAAAACTATAAGAACCCGGCCTTAGGTGATACACTTTTAAAAATTAGTAAAAAGGGGGCAAAAGAATTTTATTCAGGAGAAATTGCGAGAGATATTGTAAAATCATTAAATAGTTTGGGTGGTGTTCATACTCTTGAAGATTTTAATCGACAAAAAACCATAAAAAATAAAACTATATTTTCAAAATATAAAGATATTTATATCCATCAATGCCCTCCCAATGGACCAGGAATAACTGTTCTTTTAATGATGAAAATGATGGAAAAATTGAAAATTGAAAATTATAAACCTATGAGTTTTGAAAGATTTCATATTGAAGCAGAGTTAACAAAATTTTGCTACAAAATTCGTGAAGAAAACATAGGAGATCCAAATTTTATTAATATTGATTTTAGTAAAATCTTGTCAGATAAATCAGTTAATGAGTATATTAAAAAGTTCTCATTTACAAATTGCTATGACATTGGAAATCTTAAAATACCCGCACATCCAGAGACTACATATTTAACTGTAGTTGATAAAGACCTAAATGCAATTTCAATTATTAATTCAATTTGTTATTCCTTTGGCAGTGGAATTACTACAAACAATACCGGGATATTACTGCAAAATAGAGGAACAAACTTTAGATTAGAAAATAATCATCCAAACTGTATTGCCTCTTTTAAGAGACCTTTGCACACTATAATTCCAGGAATGATTGCAAATAATAAAAAAGATATTATTCTTTCATATGGGGTAATGGGAGGGCAATTCCAACCAGTTGGTCACACTCATGTGCTCAACAATATTTTTGATTACAATATGAAAATTCAAGAGGCTATAGATTTTCCAAGAGGATTTAATTACAATAATACATATAAACTTGAGTTGGGAATAACTCATGAAATTGAAAAAAAATTAAAAAAAACTGGTCATAATACAGAAATAATTAATGGATATCATGGTGGTGGCCAAGCAATAAAAATTGATTATAAAAATGGAGTATTAATTGGTGGTTCTGACTCAAGAAAGGACGGTTGTGCAATCGGGTTATAATTAATCAAACACATTGTTGTGTTGTCTATTTACTCTTATAAAAGTTGTGCATTTACTTAATTGTTTCAAAGATTGAGCTCCAACGTAGGTACAGCTGCTCCTTACTCCTCCTAAAATATCGTTAATCGTGTGTTTTAGTGATTCTTTATACTTTATTCTACTTATCTTCCCCTCACTACTTCTATATTCTAATAATCCTCCGTAATGTTTTTCAAGTGCAGTTTCTGAACTAGAGCCATAAAATTCAACATATTTTGATCCATTTTTTTTTATAACCCTTCCTCCTCCTTCTTCGTGACCTGCTAACATACCCCCCAGCATAACAAAATCAGCGCCTCCACCAAATGCTTTAGCTACGTCTCCTGGACATGTACAACCTCCATCAGCAATTATATGCGCACTTAAACCATGTGCTGCATCTGAACATTCAATTACAGCACTAAGTTGAGGATATCCCACACCAGTTTGAATTCTTGTTGTACAAACACTTCCTGGTCCAATTCCAACTTTAACGATGTCTGCTCCACTCAAAATCAATTCTTGTGTCATATCAGCAGTTACAACATTTCCTGCAATTATTGTTTTGCTAGGAAAATCCTCTCTAACTGAAGAAATAAATTTGCTAAAATGATCTGAATATCCATTAGCAATATCAATACAAATAAATTGAAAAAAATTTAATTCTTTTAATGTGTCTTTTACAGTTTTATATACTTCCTTATCAGTACCTAAACTTAAAGAAACAAATGGATAGATTTTTTTTATATCTTTGAAGTTTTTAATTTGTTCAAGTTTGTGTTGCTTTGTAAGAGCAGTTATCATCTTAAAAGTTGATAAAATTTCAGCAATCTTTAATTCACCTACACCGTCCATATTGCTAGCAATAATTGGTATGCCTGTCCATTCATAATTGCTATGTTTAAATTTATAGGTTCTTATTAAATCTACTTCTTTTCGACTTTTTAAAGTACTTCTTTTAGGCCTGAATAGGACATCTGAATAGTCTAGTTTTACTTCTTCTTCAATTCTCATATTTTTAATAAAATATTATTAACATATTAAACCTAAAATAATATTTATCTTATGTGGATAAATTCAGATAAAGTGTTATTTGTTTAAATTATAAATGAAGAATAGTATTTATATCGATATTTTAAAAGAAAAAAATAATTTCAATAATTATTTTAAAAAATTATTATCAAGCCAATTATCAACTACTTATCTTGAAAAAGTAATGGAATATAGTGCCTTAAATGGGGGTAAAAGAATCAGACCGTATTTAGTGAAACAATTTTCATTAATAAAAAAGATAAGATCTACTAATTATAACAGGGTTTCATCGGCAATTGAAATCATTCACTCCTATTCTCTTATACATGATGACCTCCCAAGTATGGATAATGACGATTATAGAAGAGGTAAATTGAGTGCTCATAAAAAATATAACGAAGCTCAAGCAATTTTAGCTGGTGATAGTCTTCATGACCTTGCTTTTGAAATACTAGCAGATAAAAAAACCTGTAATGATACAAAAATAAGGATAGAAATAATAAAATATTTATCAAAATCCATTGGTTCTAAAGGTTTGGCTGGGGGTCAATCCTTAGATTTAATTTATGAAAAGAAAAAGGTAAACATCAATGAAATTAAAAGGATGTATTTAATGAAAACTGGAGCTTTATTTAGATTTTGTTGCATTTCACCACTAATGATTGCTAATTCCTCTAAAAAAGAAATTGCTTTTGCATCTGATTATGGAAATTTTTTTGGTTTAATTTTTCAAATTGTAGATGATTTTATAGATATAAATGGAAACAAAAATAATATTGGAAAAACGCCTGGCAAAGATATTAAACAAATGAAAAGCACTTTTGCAAATTATTACAAAAATCAAAATATAAAGAAAGTTTGTTTTAAATTAAAATCAAATTTTTATAGTAAGCACAAATATTACTTAAATAAATGGAAAAAATTAGATAAAATTTTAGATTATTTAATTTCTCAGTTAAATTAATTAGCTTTTTTTAAGTTCGGTTTCTTTAATTCTAAAATAGTGTGTATAAGCAATGTAGATATAATTAAACTTCCTCCAATTATGGTTTCTAAACTTGGAGTTTCCCTAATAATTAACCAAACCCAAATGGGACCTAGAGTCGTTTCTAAAACAAAAAATAATTCGACTTCATGTGCTGGCATGTATCTTGGAGCTAAAGTTAAAAATGCTAATGGTATAGTAACAAAAAAAACACACATTATTGGTACCAAATAAATATCAGCTCCTTCAAGATATAAGGATTTAACAAAAAAAATAGTAAATAACATTGTAAAAAACTTTGCTATCATTAAAGAGGGTAAAAAATTTGCCAACTTACCAATTCTAATAACAACTGAACTTGCCCCAACTAAAAATGCTGTTATAAAACCGAAAAAATCTCCTACAAGCCTTCCTGATTGATAAGAATCATTAAAAATAAATAAAACAAATATAAAACATAAAAACATAGCAATCCAAGTTCTTTTTTTCGGATATTCTTTTAATAAAAATATACTTAAAAATGCTGCCATAAATGGTGCTAAACTTAACATAACTAATGTATTAGCAACATTTGTGTTTTCTAAAGAAAAAATAAAAGTGATATTTGTTAAAGCTACAATTAAGGCATTAATTAAACCTGCATAACCAATTATAAATATAGCTTTAAAAAAATTTTTTTTATAAAAAATTATCAAGCCAATTAATAAAATAAAAAAAGGGATAATGCCTCTGTAAAATACTAAATCCCAGGAGTTTATTTTAACTAATCTAATAAACAAAGAATCAGGAGTGATAATTAAAATACCTATTAATGATAAGAAAATACCTTTTTTTTGGTCAGATAAATTTTTAATCATCTTAAGCTTGCTTCAATATTTCCACCGTCAACTGTTATAATATTTCCTGTTGTTTTTTTTAATTTTGATTGAAAAACGAAAGCTTTTGCTACATCAAATGCGGTTACTTCTTTATTCAGAAGGTTTCCCTTCATATAGTTTTTTAAAGATAAATTTCTTGCTTTTGATCTTTTGATTATCATTTTTTGAGTAAGTATTCCGCTTCTGATACGATCAGCATTTATTCCATTAAATCTAATATTATATTTACTATACTCTAAGGCATATTGTTTCATTAAAAACAGAGTTGTAGATTTAGGTAGGCCATAAGGGCCAAAATTCTTTCCTGGATTAATTGATTGTTTAGAAATATTAAATAAAATTAAACCTCCAAAATTTTGTTTTAAATAAATATTAACTGCATTTTGTGAAGCGTATTGATGGGAGAAAAAATTAATTTCAAAGCTATTTTTGATTATTTTTGAATCAACTTGAGCAATTTTGCCTTCAAATGCTTTTCCAGCATTAGAAATCAAAATATCTATTCCTCCATAAGTTTTAATTATGTTATTAAACGAATTTTTTACTTCAACATTATTAGTGAGATTGCATTTTATAATTTTACATCTTTTAATTATATTTTCAGGAAGCCTTTTTATAGATTTTATATCATTATCTAATAAAACTACTTCGGCCCCCTCTTTTAAAAATTCTTGAGCAGTAGCAATTCCAATAGTTCCACAACCACCTGTAATTACAACAATATTTCCTTCTAATTCTAATTGTTTTCTATTCGTAATTTTGGCCATTTCTAAAGGCCAATATTCCATTTTAAATATTTCTTTTTGACTTATTGATTTAAAATTTCCTATTTTTGAAGCATCTTTTATCGAATTGACCATTGATAAAAAAATATCTGCACCAATTTTAGTCTCTTTATAATTCCTATTGATACTTAATAATCCATAGCCAGGTAAAATTATAATTCTTGGTAAATTATCAGTAATTTTAGAATTCTTAACAAATTTTTTATTTTTTTTAAAATAAATTTTATACTTTTTTATAAAATTAGTTATCTGCATCTCAATTAATTTATTGGATAATTTATTGACATTTAAGATTAAAAAGAAAGGTTTTATTCTTATAACATGATCAGGTGTAACTGGACCTTTGTTTATAATTTGAAAAATATCTTTTCTTAAAGTAAAATCAATTATTTCTTTAGAATTATAAAAATTAAGTATAAATCTTTTTTTAGAAAACTTATAGACTGCTTTTCTTATTGCTGTAATTACTTCTGAAATTTCAATATTTTTTTTAATGTAATTTTTTTTTAATTTTACTTCTTTTAATTTATTTATATATTTTTCAGCTTTATTCACATATTTAATCATTCGATCATAACTTTCTTTTGCACTTTCACCAAAAGTAAATATTCCATGATTTAATAATATCATACATTCTATACTTTTATTTTTATTAAATTCTTGTTTAGCTTTTTTAGCTAATTCAAACCCTGGCATAGTATAAGGAACAATAGAAATTTTTTTTCCAAAAACCTTATTGCATAAAGCTTTTGAATTTTTTTGATTTACTATACTCAATATAGCTGAGGAATGAGTATGATCTATATATTTATGGGGTAAAAAAGCATGTAAAAGAGTTTCAACAGATGGATTTGGAGAAGTGGTATCAATTAAATTTTTTCTGAGATAGTTAACCATATTTTTATCGTCTAGTTTTTTTAATTTTTCCACCTCCAGCAATGGTTTTAACTCTAAACAAGGCATACCATTCTCATTTAGATTAGACATATCCCAGCCACTACCTTTTACGTATATAACGTCAATAATTTTTCCTGAAATATTTCTAAGATAGCCTTTTAACGATGTGTTGCCGCCACCATGTAAAACTAAGTTTTTTTCTCTTCCGAGTAAATGAGTTGAATATATTCTTAACGCGAGATTTTTATCTATCTTTTTCTTTTTGTATTCATTAATATATCTTATTGATTCTTTTGGATTCCAATTATTTTTCATTATTCTAATAAAGATAATATTGAGTTTTTAGTTGCATCTACAACTTTTTTTTCAGTTATAATTTTATTAATAAATTTTGCGGGAGTTACATCAAAAGCATAATTTACAGATATTGAATTAGTTGGTGTTGTTCTTATTTTTGTAATTTTTCCTTCTTTGTCTAAACCTGTCATATATGATATTTCTTCTGAATCTCTTACTTCTATAGGAACTTGATTAATACCATCGTTCATTGAAAAATCAATACTCGAAATTGGTGCCGCAACATAGAAAGGAATATTGTTTTCTTTTGCTGCTAATGCTTTAAGATAAGTGCCTATTTTATTACAAACATCACCCGTTGCTGTAGTTCTATCAGTGCCTGTAATACAAACATCTACCATTTTATTTTGCATTAAATGTCCTCCAGTATTATCTACAACCAGTGAACAAGGTATCCCTTCATTCATTAATTCCCAAGCTGTTAAATTAAAACCTTGGTTTCTAGGTCTTGTTTCATCAACCCATATATGAAGAGGAATTCCTTTTCTGTGTGCCTTATATACTGGAGCTAATGCTGTACCCCAATCTACAGTGGCCAACCAACCTGCATTACAATGAGTTAAAACATTTACTTTATCTTTTTTCTTATCATAAATTTCGTTTAAAAGTTCAAAGCCATTATTGCCAATATTGTTGCAAGCATTTATGTCATCTTGTCTTATTTGATTTGCAAGATTTAAAATAGTATCAGTATTTTTTTCTTTGCTTTGATTTTTAATTTTATTTAAAATTTTTTTTACTGCCCATTCTATATTAACTGCAGTAGGTCTAGTATTAATTAATTCTTCACCAGTTTTAATTAAATTTTCATAAGAGCTGTCAATTTTTGAAGATAAATACATTCCATATGACGCTGTAACACCAATCAATGGCGCTCCTCTTACTTGCATTTCTTTTATGGCGAAAATTACGTCCTTTAGACTATTTAATTCTTGTATTTTTAATTCAAATGGAAGCAGTCTTTGGTCAATAATTTTGATATTTTCAGAATTATTATCCATCCATATTGTTTGCATATTTTTATTATTTACTTTCATTTATTATCTTTATTATATCTTTCTAAAATTGTTTTTAATTTTTTTCTAGTGTCTTTTTTCCAATATTTTTTTTGTGTAACTATTGAATTATTTAAAATAGAAGAAGTATTGTCAGCTCCAAAATCAATCCCTTTCGAATAAAGATAAGTAAATTTTTTAATAAAATTTAGAGCATTTTCACTATTATTTTTTAAATTTTTTAATAACATTTCAACATCAACAGATTCAAAATTATCATGCCAACAGTCATAGTCAGTAACCATTGAAATTGAACAATATCTCATTTCTGCTTCCCTAGCTAATTTTGCTTCTGGCATATTAGTCATCCCAATAACATCTGCATTCCAAGATTTATATAAAAGGGATTCTGATCTTGTAGAAAATTGAGGACCTTCAATTGCTACATAAGTCCCCATATATTGATTTCTTATATTTAATTCTTTTAAAACTTTTAAAGATAATTTCATTAAAATTTTTGAAGTTGGTTTTGCCATTGGAACATGAGCAACTATTCCATCTTTGAAAAAAGTTTTTTCTCTTAGCTGTGTTTTATCAATAAATTGATCAACAATTACGAATGTTCCTGGAGATAATTTTTCTTTCAAAGAGCCTACAGCAGATAGAGAAATTAAATCGGTAACATTACACTTTTTTAAACATTCTATATTTGCTCGATAATTTATTTCTTGAGGTGACAATTTGTGTCCCCTACCATGACGTGAAAGAAAATATACTTTCTGATTTCCAATTTTACCTTCTATGATTTTATCCGATGGTTTTCCAAAAGAAGATCTTATTGAAATAGCTTTTTTGTTTTTTATAAAATCTATATCATACAAACCACTTCCTCCTATAAATCCTAATATTTGATTATTCATAAAAATTTACTCTCTAAATTGATGGCCAAGTATCAGTTAAGCGATAGCCTTGAGGAAAGGGATTATTTTCATCTAAATATAATGTTTGTTCACCTGTTATCCAAGCTTGGCCAGTTAAAACTGGCACTATTGCTTTAATGTTATTAATAGCAATTTCTTCTTTTATATAACATTCAAAAGAAGTCCCTAATATCGATTTTGACTCAAATAATTGTTGAATTTTAATTTGGTTTTTTTTATACATATACGCAAGCCTTGCTGAGCTACCAGTTCCACATGGAGATCTGTCAAGTTTTTTTGGTCTAATACATACTGTGTTTTTACCTTCCAGATTATCAAGAGAATTGATAAATGGTTTATCCATTAACATACAAAAAGAAATATAATTTAAATTATCTAATTGCGGATGTTTGAAACCTAACTGTTCTGAAGCTGATTTTGTTATTTTTGAACAAATATCAACTATTTTATCTGCGTTTTCTGGTTTTATTTCTATATTTATATCTGAATTATTAACTAAAACAAAGCTATCACCTCCATAAGCTGTACTTACTGTTAAATCACCTAATCCAGGAACTGAAATGTTTTTATCTAAATCAACCACAAATGAGGGTAAATTAGTAATAGATACCTTTTTTACTTTTTGATTTTCACATTCTGCTTCAACTTCTATTAATCCTCCTGGAGCTTCAAGTGTTATCTTCATATTTGAATTTTTAATTGGAATAATATTTTTTTCTAAAAGCACAGTAGCTACACAAATAGAATTACTTCCAGACATTGGAGGTAAGTCCATTGGTTCCATTATAATAAAACCCATATCAGCTTTGGGGTTTTTAGGAGGAACAAGTAAATTAACATGTTTAAAAACACCACCTCTTGGCTCGTTCAATATAAATTCCCATAATTTTTTATTTTTTTTTAAAAAATATGATTGTTCTAAAAGAGTTTTACCTGGCGGTGGTTCAACACCTTCAATTATTACATCGCCTACTTCACCACAACAGTTAGCTGAGATCAATTTAATATTTCTCATGATCAATATTAATTTTATAAATTATATATTTTTACTAACTAGATAAACAAATATTAAAGACGTTGCAAACATTATTAGACTATACGTTGCTGCTGGGATTAGATAAACCCCTCCTCCAAAAATTGAAGTAGCAACTACAATTGCTAATGTTCCATTCTGCAAGCCACATTCTATAGTAATCGATTTTCTTTGTTTTTTACCTGAACCCAATAATTTAGCTATATAGAATGCAAAACTCATCATAATTAAATTTAATACTAAAGTTATTGCACCTGCTTGTGAAAAATAAGAAACTATATTTTCTCTTTCGGATAGGATTGCTCCCATTAATACTAAAACAAATAATCCTGCTGAAATTTTTTTTGCTAATGGCTCAAAAGATAAAGAAGTTTTAGATAAAAATTTCTTGCAGGTCATTCCTAAAAGCACTGGAACAGTAACTATAAGAAACATGCTCAAGGCAATATCCATTAAATTAATATTCTGATTCCCAATATCTGTAGATAAAAAATCAACTGATGTAATGATTATAAAAGGAATAGTAAAAACACATAGCAAACTTATAATAGCTGTAAGAGAGATTGATAAAGCAACATCCCCCTTTGCAAAAGAAGTGAGAATATTTGAAGTTGCACCTCCTGGTGCCGCAGCAATTATCATTACTCCTATTGCCAATTCGGGGCTCAATGGCCAAAAGCTTACTAATAATAATGCAATTAATGGAAGTGCAATTATTTGA
Source organism: Alphaproteobacteria bacterium MarineAlpha5_Bin12 (assembly GCA_002937855.1). Taxonomy (GTDB): domain Bacteria; phylum Pseudomonadota; class Alphaproteobacteria; order HIMB59; genus MarineAlpha5-Bin12. The sequence goes on from PTKS01000001.1 coordinate 137,424, forward strand.
GAAAAAGCCCCTACGAAAAAATCTTTAGGTTGTTTTGCAACCCTCAAAAAATCCTCCCCAGTCAAACCTAAACCAAGAGAAAACATTATGAATGCTAAAGCCAATGGTAATATAACATCTGTAATAATTCCCATATATTTAGCTTACTATATAATCTTACATATTCAAAACAATTTTGAAACTATTTCTAAAATATTGAGTTATTTTTGGTAATATTAACTATATAAACTGTCTAATGATAGATTACATTCCTCAACTAATTATTTACGTATTTATAGCTGCAATTACGCCAGGTCCAAATAATACAATTGCATTTTATACAAGTTATAATTTCGGAATAAAAAATTCTTTACATATTCCTATAGCTGCAACAATTGGAGTTAGTTTAATTCAATTATTATGCTGCATTGGTCTAGGGTCTATACTCCTAAAGTTTCCAATCATACAAAGCATACTTAAAGTTTTTGGATGTATCTATTTAATTTATTTAGCGTATCAAATATCAAAATTCAAAATCTCAAAAAATCAACAAAATGTTAAAAAAATAAATTTTTTTGAATGCTTTTTGTTTCAATTTATGAATCCAAAACTTTATGTATTTGCATCAACGACATCAGTTATTTTTACAAATTATAATTACAACTTTTTATTAGAAACATTTGCAATTGTTTCAATTATGGGAGGGATGACAATAATAGCTATATCAATATGGATTTTCTTGGGAAACTTTTTATTAAAACTTTTCAATAATGATGTACAAAGAAAAATAATTAATTACACTTTAAGTTTGTTTTTACTTGCTACAGCAATTTGGATTTTTACTAGCTAAATTTTTAATTATAATATGAATAAAAAAAACATTGATAACAAAATCCCAATTTACAAAATTTCATCAAAAAAAAAGATGATAGAGTATTATGACAATTGGACAATTAACAATAAATACAATCAGGATATGATCAATTGGAAATATGTAGCTCCAAAAAATACTGTTAATCTCTTTAGCAAATTTACAAAAAACAAGAAGCAAAAAATCCTAGATGCTGGTTGTGGTACAGGTTTAGTTGGGGTTGAGTTAATGAAAAAAGGATTCACAAATACAATAGGAGCAGATTTTTCTAAAAGTATGCTTAATTTAGTTCCAAAAAAATTATATAAATCTTTAGAACTTATTGATTTAAATAAAAAACTTGATTTTAAAAACAACAGTTTTGATACTGTAATTTGTGTAGGGACATTTACCTATGGGCATGTGAAAGCAAATACATTAAATGAATTTATAAGAATTACAAAAAAAGATGGGATAATTTGTTTTACTATCAATGAAGGAATTTATTTTAAATATAAATTTGATGAAAAAATTAAAGAATTATCAAATAAAAAAATTTGGAAAATATTAAAATTCCTTAAATCATCATATATAATAAATAAAAAAGTTGATTCATGGTTGTGTATTGCAAAAATTCTTTAAAATTATACCTTATCAAGGGGGTAAGAACTCAATAGTTCTAATCCATTATCTGTAATTAAGTACTCATCTTCTAATTTTACACCCTCTTTACCTCCAACTTCTCCTATATAACTCTCTACAGATATAATCATATTCTTTTGAAATATTCCGCTAAAATCTCCATTACTAAAATCTTCATTCGGATAAGAAATACAAGGATATTCATCACACATTCCCACTCCATGTACTTGACAGGGATAATGGTTATCAAAACAATTTTCTGGAAGTTTCCAAGCTTTTTCTGCAAACTCTAAAAAAGTTGTACCATTTTTGATTATTTTTTCATTATGTTTTATATTTTCTAACGCTAGATCATGTAATCTCTTTTGTTTGTCATTTAATTTATGGCCCTCTACAAAAGTCCTTGAAATATCTGCACAATAACCGTAAGGCCCAACCATATCAGTATCAAAAGCTACAATATCCCCCTTTTGAATTATTCTATTGCTACATTCTTGAAACCATGGATTTGTTCTTTGACCTGAGGCTAGCAATCTAGTTTCAATCCACTCTCCTCCATTTTCAATATTAGTTTTATGAAGAAATGACCACAATTCTTCCTCAGTTATTCCTGCTTTTAATTCTTCATAAATTTTTGAAATTCCCTTCTCTGCTGTTTTAAGAGAAGCCCTCATGCACATAATTTCGTCTTCTGATTTTATGCATCTAGCAGTTTCCATAAATTTTTGGGCATGAATTATTTTATAAGAAAAATTAGAAGTTAATGATTCCATAGCTACAGGATCAATAGTGTCAATTGCTAAAACTTTATTTTCAGACACATACATTTTCATCAAATCATCAACTATGTTTGCCCATCTTTTTGCGTTTCTATTTAAATTTTCACCTGCAGAAAAATAATCCCAAGTTTCTGCAAATCTAACTTCATCAACTGTGCAAAAATCTTTTGATAAATTTGCACATTTTGGATACTCAAATAGAATTACAGGACCGCTAGCTGGTACAAAAAGATATCTTGTCATTATGTGCATAGCAAATAAACTCATATTTCTAGTATCTGTAGCATATCGTATATTAATTGGATCAAATAAAATACATGCCCCCACATCATGTTTAACAAGCTGATCTCTTACCCTATTTAATCTATACATTCGCATCCGATCAAAATCGATTTTATCTTCATATAACCTAGGTTTGAAAGATTCTTGATTAGCAATTGGTTCATTTTTTTCACCAATTTTTGGACCTATCCGTCTCTGATAATTTTTATTTCCTATTAAATTCATAATTTTAATAATTAAATTTCTTGATATAATTATATTTTAATGATTATCTTCTTTTGAAAAATATGAAAAGTATTTATGATATAATTCCTAAAAAAAAATTAGAAGTGGTTTCAAATTCAATTGAAAAAGCTCATGGTCTTCCTAATGAATGCTATCTAAATGAAGAATACAGCCTTATCGAAAGAAAAAAGCTTTTTGAAGAAAAATGGGTTGTTGTTGGCGTTGCTAGCAATCTTCCTAATATAGGTGATGCAAAGCCATTTGATTTGTTAGGAATTCCATTAATAATTCTTCGTGATAAAAAATCTAAAATCAGAGTTTTTCACAATGTGTGTAGCCATAGAGGATACAAACTACTTCAAAAAAAATGTAATATTAAAAATGTTATTAGATGTCCATATCATTCATGGGCTTATGACTTAAAAGGGAATCTGACTGCTACACCTCATTTAGGAGGTATGAATAAACATAGTAATAAAAATTTTGATCCATCAAAAAGTAATTTAAAAGAAGTCAGAACATTTGTTTGGCTTGATATGATTTTAATTAATATATCCGGCGAGGCAGAAAATTTTGAAACTTATATTAAACCTCTGAGTGATAGATGGAAAAAATTTTGGCCAGAAGAAGATCAAAAATTGATAAGATATTCTCCAGACTTTAGTTATTTTCTTTTAAAAGCAAATTGTAATTGGAAATTTGCAATAGAAAATTATTGTGAAAGCTATCACCTACCTTGGGTTCATCCAGGGTTGAATGCATATTCAAAAATCGATGATCATTATCATATTCAGGGCTTACCAAATAGATTTGCTGGACAAGGAACTGTTGTATATGATCCAAAGTTTAAAGGGAATAATAAGTTTCCATGCTTTCCAAATTGGCCTAAAAAAAATGAGAAAATTGCTGAGTATGTTGCACTCTTTCCAAATGTTATGCTTGGTATACATAAAGATCACTATTATGCATATTGGCTAGAGCCTATAAACTTATCATATACATTGGAACATATGGAAATATATTATGTTGGTGAAGAAGCGGCTAATTCAAAAAAATATAAATCTCTTAGAAAACAAAATTATAATCTTTGGCATAGTATACAATCAGAAGATCTTAATATAATTGAGGGTATGCAATCAGGAAGGAAATCACCAATTTACAATGGGGGAAATTTTTCTCCAGTTATGGATAATCCCACACATCATTTTCACAAATGGGTTGTGGAGAATATAATATAATTCTCTAAATTTAAATATTTTAATATATTTTTTATTATGTATAAAATAACTTATTAATATTTATTATGCCCAAAATAATTTCATTATATGTAAATTTTGTAGACTGGTTATGCATAAAAGTTGGAAGAATAACTATGTACACAGTTTTTTTGATGATGTTTATTTTAGTTCTATCATTTGTAACAAGAAATATAATAAACATTCCACTAATTTGGATTATAGAAATGGCACAATTTATTATTACAGGTTATTACTTGCTTGGTGGTGGCTACTCTATGATTACTAATGACCATGTTCGTATGGATTTATTTTACAGTAAATTGTCTGATCGTAACAAAGCAAAGATGGATTTGTTTACTAGTATTTTTTTAGTTTTTTATTTAGTTTGTTTATTAATAGGTTCTATAACAAGTTTAATATATACAATTGATACAAATCAAAGATTATTTACTGCTTGGGCTCCATATGTATGGCCAATAAAAACAATAATGTTTTTTGGCATTTTGTTGATGTTACTTCAATCAATTTCAATGATTTTTAAAGATTTTTCGAAGGTAACAGGGAGAAAAATTAAATGATAGCTGACTATTTTAGCTATGAATTTATTGCAATTTTTATGTTTGTAACAATGTTACTTATGCTTCTCACTGGGCAAAGAGTTTTTGGAGCAATTGGATTTGTATCTGCTGCAGCTGCATTATTATTGTGGGGAGATGGGGCAATAGAAATGCCTTACACAGCTACTTGGAAACTTTTCAAATGGTATCCTATGCTGACTTTACCTTTATTCATCTACATGGGATATATGATCTCAGAATCTGGAATTGCAAATGATCTTTATAAAATGTTTCATGTTTATTTTGGTGGAATAAAGGGTGGATTAGCAATAGGAACAATGGGTATGATGGTAGCTATATCGGCTATGAATGGTCTAAGCGTAGCAGGAATGGCAATTGGAGCTACGATAGCATTACCTGAAATGTTAAGAAGGAATTATGATAAAAGAATGATTACTGGAGTTGTTCAAGCTGGGAGCTCCTTAGGTATTTTAGTTCCTCCAAGTGTAGTTCTAGTTTTATATGGCATGATAGCAAGACAGCCCGTTAGCAAACTTTGGCTTGCAGGAGTTTTTCCAGGATTAATGATGGCAAGTCTTTTTATTCTATATATTTATTTACGTTGCAAATTTCAACCTGAGCTTGGACCAGTATTACCTAAAAAAGAAAGAGATATTCCTTATATAGAAAAATTAAAATTATTAAGAGCTGGCATTGTTCCATTTGCTATATTTTTTGCAATGACCGGTTTATTTTTAATGGGTATTGCAAGTTTAGTTGAATGTTCGGCAGTAGGCGCACTTTGTGCAACAATTGCAGCAGGATTTAAGAAAAAATTAAATAAAGAGGTAATTGAAAAAACTCTTAGAAAAACATTAGGGGTATCTTGTATGTTTATGTGGATCATTTTAGCTGCTCTTTGTTTTGGTGCAGTTTTTGATGGTATAGGTGCTGTAAAAGCTATTGAAACTCTCTTTATTGAGAGATGGGATTTAAGTCCTTGGGGTGTATTAATAATGATGCAATTATCATACATACTTATGGGCATGTTTCTTGACGATACAGCAATGTTGGTAATTGTAGCTCCTCTTTACGTTCCTTTAATTATAGCTCTTGGTTTTGACCCGATTTGGTACGGAGTACTTTACACTATAACTTGCCAAATAGCCTATATGACACCACCTTTTGGATATAATTTATTTTTGATGAGGGCTATGGCTCCAAGTGAAATAACTTTAATTGATATCTATAGATCAATTATTCCTTTTGTTTTAGTCATGTGTTTAGGGCTAAGCTTAGTTATGATATTTCCTGAAATAGCTACTTGGTTACCATCACTACTATAAAATATTAATAGTTTTTACTATAATTTATGAATATTTATCTAATTTATTAAATAGACTTTTATTCAAATTAGAGCTAGAATTTTTTAATTGTTTTTTTGGAGGAAAAATGAAAAATAATTCAAAATTAACTAAACGCCGTGATTTTTTAAAAAAAGCTGGCTTGGTTACTGCAGGAGCAGTTGGAGCAACAACTTTAAGCGCTCCATATGGTTATGCAGCTACTAATCCAATTAAATGGAGGCTTCAAACATATTCTGGTGCGCCACTTGGTGCACATGTGGTTAAACCTCAAATAGAATCATTTAATCAAGCTGCTCATGGTGAAATGGAAATTGAACTATATTATGCTGACCAATTAGTTCCTACAGATGAATTGTTTAGGGCAATGCAAGCAGGTACTATTGATGCTGTTCAAAGTGATGATGCAACAATGGGATCACCAGTAGATATACAAATATTTGGTGGTTATTTTCCTTTTGCTACTCGTTTTAGTTTAGATGTTCCTGCAATGTTTAAGTATTACGGTTTAAATGACATTTGGGCTGAAGCTTATGGTGAAGTTAAAAATGTAACTTGGCTAAGTACAAGTGCTTGGGATCCATGTGTATTATTTACTGTTAAAAAACCTATAAGAAAACTTTCAGATATGAAAGGTCTAAGAGTGTTTGGTGTACCTACTGCAGGTAGATTTATGGCCAGATATGGTTTAATACCAGTAATAGTTCCTTGGGACGATGTTGAAGTTGCAATGCAAACAGGAGAACTTGACGGAGTTTGTTGGTGTGGATTTACTGAAGCTTATGAAGTTGGATGGGCAGATATTTGTAACTACGCACTATCAAATGCTATTACAGGTGCATGGTTTGGTTCATACTTTGTTAACACAAAAAGCTGGGAAGGAATATCACCTAAACTTCAAGAACTATACAGAATGTCTATAGACGGATCACATTATTATAGACAAGTATGGTACTGGGGTGGAGAAGCAGACCTAAGAGTTAACGGTAAAAAAATGGAAATCACTGGACTACCTGCAAATGAATGGGCTGGAGTTGTTCAAGATGCCAAAGAATTTTGGGATGAAACATCAAAAATAAGTCCTAGATGCGCTAAAGTTGTAGATGCATTTAATAAATATTCGGACACTATGGAAAAAGCTGGTTATCCTTATAGATAAATCAAAAAAAACACTCCGAATAAAATCGGAGTGTTTTTAAAATATTTAGGGTTTCGCAGTCACACCACCATCTACTACAATTTCCGTACCAGTAATGTATTGACTTTCATCGCTTAACAAAAACATTACACAACTACTAATATCTTTAGGCTTTCCTACCCTTCTCAAAGGTATATTTTCTTCTAAATTTTTTTTCAGTTTTGGGTTTTTTTTCCATCTATCTTGCATTGGTGTATTAATTGCTCCTGGTAAGATAACATTAGACCTGCAATTAGAACCAGCGAATTGTATAGCTATAGATTTAGAAATTCTAATCATTGCTGCTTTTGAGGATCCGTAAGCGTCTTGAGGTTTATTATCGCCTGATAAAGCATCAATGGATGATATGTGAACCATTGAGCCAAATTTATTTTTTTTCATCTTAGGTATAATTAATTTACATAGGGATACCATTGTTTTAAGATTAATATCATACACTTTATCCCAAATTTCAAAATCAATATCTATTAAAGAAACATCTTTTTCAAACCACAAAACTCCAGTTGTGTTCACTAAATAATCTATTGAATTATTCTCTTTATAGAATTTATTTATTATTTTTTTTAATTCTTTAAAATTTGTTAAATCTATTTTTTTGAAAATCATATATTTGTTTTTTTTTAGAAATTTTTTTGGAGGTTCTTTAATATCTAGCATCAAAGTTTTGATTTTATTATTTGATAGTCTTTCTGATATATCAAGCCCCATCCCTCCTGATGACCCAGTAACAATTGCACTTTTTCCTAAGTAATTAAGTTTCATAATTTTAATATTCTATTTGATTTTTTTTAACATTGCTAAATTTTTATGATAGTATAATATTATATTCTCCAAGATACTAATAAAAATATATAGAGGAAAATAAAACATGAAGAAATTTCAAAGCTATATTAATGGTACCTGGATTGATAGTTCCACTGGAGAAATAATAGTTGTCGATAATCCAGCAACTGAAGAAATAGTAGGTGAAGTTGCTTGTGCTAGTAATGAAGATGTTGACTTAGCAGTAGAAGCTGCAAAAAAGTCATTTCTAAAAAGAGATTTAGTAGATATGCATCCAATGGAGAGATCAAAATTAATGCGATCTATTGCGATAGAGCTTAGAAATATCTCTAAAGAAGCAGGAAAGTTGCTTTGTTATGAAAATGGAAAACTTTTATCAGGTGCAGAATATGAATTTCAAGATGCTGCAAATTATTTTGATTATTATGGTGGACTAACAGATAAGCTAGAAGGATCAACAATCCCTGTTTCAAAAGGAGTTGTGGATTATACAATCTTGGAACCCTATGGTGTATCAGCTCATATAATTCCTTGGAACTACCCTATCTCAATGATCGGAAGATCATTAGCGTGTTCAATTGCCACTGGTAATTCAACTGTAATTAAAACTCCTGAACTCGCTCCTTTAGCAGCTACTTCTTATTTTGCAGAAGCACTTGAAAAAGCTGGGATCCCTAAAGGAACAGTAAACATAATTTGCGGATATGGAGAAAAAACAGGTTCTTATCTTGTGTCACACCCTGATGTAAATCATATAGCTTTCACTGGATCAGTTGAAACAGGAAAGAAAATATTGCATGCAGCTGCAGATAAAGCGATACCTGCAGTAGTAGAATTAGGGGGGAAATCAGCTGGAATTGTTTATCCTGATGCAGATTTAGATAAAGTGGTTAATAGTGCAAAAACTGCAATTTTTGGTGTAGCAGGACAAATTTGCTCTGCTATGTCTAGGTTAGTTGTTCATAAATCTGTTAAGGATGAATTAGTTGATAAGCTGGTTAATTTGACAAAATCTCTAAAAGTAGGTGCTGGATATGAAAAAGGTGTTGATTGCACCCCTGTAATTTCAAAAAATCAATTAGAAAAAGTTGAGGGTTATGCAAGATCAGGAATTCAGGCAGGGGCAGAGGCAGTTGCGGGTGGTAAAAAGATTGAAGGAAAAGGATATTTTTTTGAATCAACTGTATTAGATGGCGTAAAACAAGATATGACTGTTGCTAGAGAAGAAATTTTTGGACCAGTTTTATCAATAATAGAATATGAAGATTCAGATGAAGCAATACAAATTGCAAACGACACAGATTATGGGCTTGCTGCAGGTGTATTTACAAAAAATATAGACCAAGCAACAGAAGCATCAAATAAATTAGAGGCAGGTCAAATTTATGTTAATAGCTGGTTTACAGGAAGTATTGCAACTCCCTTCGGTGGATATAAACAATCTGGTTACAGTCGTGAAAAAGGACAACAAGCATTAAAAAGCTACCTTCAAGTTAAGAATGTAGGTATTCAACTTTAACTTTTTAATTAAATCTACTTGCTCTGAAAGAAGAAATATCAAAATTTGGTTTTTTTTCATCTATTAAATATTGAATTATTTTACCTGTAACAGCTGCTGTAGTCCATCCTATATGTTGGTGGCCAAATGCATAAAAAATTCTTTCATCACTCTTTGATCTATCAATTACAGGAAGAGAATCTGGTAATGTAGGCCTATATCCAACCCATGTAGACTTAATTTCATTTAAATTAGGAAGTAATTTTCTTGTTTGTTTTTCAATCATATTTACTCTTTTATTATTGAATTTTGAATTTAATCCTGCAATTTCCACAGTACCAGCAGATCTTATTCCTTCTTCAATTTGTATAATATAAAATCCAGACTGAGACCATCCAATAGGTCTACTAATTAATTTTTCTGTATTAGAAAAAAGAACATGATAACCTTTTTCAGTATCGAGTGGAAATTTATCACCTATTTTAAGCGCTAATTCCTTGGTCCATGCTCCAGTAGACAGTATAATTTTATCAAAATTAGTTTTTTTATCTTCTAAAGACAACTCTATTGAATTTTCTTTTTTACCAATTGAAATAACTTTATTCTTTATAAAAGAACCACCTTTTTCAATAAATTTATCAAATATCTTTGAACTTATTTTCATAGGATTAGTAGTGTACCTTGTGCCTTCAAATAAATGTCCTCTATAATACACATCTGCTATATTAGGCTCAATTTCTTTTATTTCCTCCTTACTTAAATCCTTAACTTTAACATTATTTTTAATTCTTAAGTCGTTTGTGGATTTTGAATATTCATATTCTTTCTTTGATGAATATAAATAAAGAGCTTCATTGTTATTTATATAATTTTCTACATCTATTTCGTTAAAAATTTCATCATAATAATATCTTGAATGAGATAATAATTTTGATAATGATTGTGCAATATGTTCTACTTTTTCTTTTTTACAATTTTTCAAAAACTGATAAGACCAAGGTAAATTTTTAAGTAGATAAATAAAATCAATTGCCAAAGGTCCATCATTTTTTAACAACATACTTGGAACTTCTTTTAAAATTGAAGGTGAATTTATTGGTACACAAGCATAATCAGCAAACGTACAAGCATGTCCATAACTCGTCCCTGAACCAGGCATATTTTGATCTATTAGAGTTACCTTAAATCCATTTTTTTGTAAAAAAAAAGAAGTGCAAAGGCCCACAATCCCTGCCCCAATTACAGCAACATTTTTCATTAAAATTTATCTTGCTTTTATACCGCGAAGTCTTTCTGCTCTTCGTCGGAGAATTTCAACAGTGGACAACAATAAAATAGATAAAACAACTAAACATGTAGCCATACATAAAATAACGGGGCTTATTTCTTGCCTTATACCTGCCCACATTTGCTTAGGTATCGTTAGTTGATCAAGACTTGCCATAAACATCACAATTACCACCTCATCAAATGATGTAATAAAGGCAAATAAAGCTCCCGATATCACTCCTGGTAAAATTAGAGGCATGATAACTTTGAAGAAAGTTCTAATTGGTTTTGCTCCTAAACTTTGAGAAGCTTTAGTCATATTTGTATCAAACCCTACAAGCGTCGCGGTTACTGTAATAACAACAAATGGTGTTGCAAGTGCTACGTGGGCCATAATAATTCCTGTAAATGTATAAACAAGATTAAATCTTGCATAAAAGAAAAACATACCTGCAGCAGTAATGATCAAAGGCACTATCATTGGAGATATCAAGATTGACATTATTAAGCCCTTGTAAGGCATATGTGGTCTACTTAAACCCAATGCAGCTAATGTGCCCAATGAAGTTGCAATAAATGTAGATGTTAATCCAACAAAAAAACTGTTTACTGTTGCATACATCCATTTATTACCACATGGAGTTGTAAGACTTTTATCAGTACAAATTCCAACCATATATCTATACCATCGTAATGACCAGGCTTCTGGATCAGGGGGAAAAGTAAGCATACCTTCAGTAAAAATCATAAAAGGTGATACACTAAATGATATAGGGATTATCGCTACTAATGGTGCGATAAGGAAAAAAAATACAGTTCCACAAAAGAATAAATAAAAATAATAAAATAATCTTTGTCCTGAGGTTGTGTAACTAGGTAATGCCATTTTTATCCTAACTTTATATTATCAATTCCAACTATTTTATTATACAACCAATACAAAACTAACATTAAAACTAAAAGAATGCTCCCTAAAGCGGAGCATAAACCCCAATTTAAAGTAGTCTTTAGATGATATGCTATCCAGTGACCAATTAATTGTCCATCCTTGCCTCCTACTAATGCAGGAGTAATATAGTAACCTATTGCTAAAACAAATACTAATAAACCTCCAGCGCTTATTCCTGGAATTGTCTGCGGTAAGTATACTTTATAAAAAGCGCGAGCTGGTTTAGCTCCCAAATTTTGCGCAGCTCTCATATGACTCTTAGGAATTACTTTCATAACACTGTAAAGAGGTAAAATCATAAAAGGTAGAAGTATTTGCGTCATTGCTATTATAGTACCTGTCATATTGTATACCATTTGAATTCTCTGATCATCGTTAATGATTCCTAACCAAACCAATATACCATTTATTACCCCATTTTGTTGAAGCATCACAATCCACGCGGTTGTTCGAACAAGTAAAGAAGTCCAAAAAGGTAATAAAACAAATATCATTAATAAATTACTATACCGAAGAGGAAGGTTAGCTAATAAATGAGCTACTGGAAAACCTAAAATTAAGCAAAAAAATGTCACGTAAATACTTACTTCAAGCGTTCTCCACCAAGTTCTTACATATATTCTTCTCTCTTCATTTTGTTTGACTACACTTCCATCTATATCGAAAGTCCTATCCATTGCATTCCAATAATAAATAGAAGTAGTTTCATTAATCATTTGATTCATTGCAATCCAAAAAGTAGGATCACCCCAGCCTTTATGAATTTCTATCAATGTATCTTTATAGGAAACCGGTAATTCTCCAGATTTTACAATCTTTTTTATTTGTCTTCTTGTTTTCTTAATCAGACTTTTCCAACCTGACTTAGAATAATTCATTCGCGTTAGAGCTTTACCAACTTGAATACCTTCTCCAGTTGCTAATTCATCAAAAATTGCTCTATAAACCTCTTCTGGGGGCAAATCCTGTCCATCCCATTTTTCATATTCTTCAAATGTTTTTGGAAAAACTGTGTTAATGTGACTATCATCAACACTTCTCATAAGCATATCGCCTATGGGCACAACAAATGTTATTAAAATAAATAACAATAGAGGAAAAACCAAAAGAAAGGCTCTAAGCTTATTCTTTCTTTCTGTTTTTTTGAGACTTACTCTTAATGGTATGCCATCAGTTGTTAATATTTCAGTATTAGTTGTAATTTTGACCTCCAAATAAAAAGGCGAGAACTAATCTCGCCTTTAAATTAAATCATGTTTTGTATTAAATCAAGCTTAGTTACCCATCCAAGCAGCATATCGCTCGTCAATTTCAGCTCCATTATCAGACCACCATTCAGGATCACCCATAACTGAAATTTTTAATCTTTCAGGAGTGTTCGGCATGTGTGGCATAACATCAATACCTGTGTGGAACCAAGGCTCACCAGCTTTAATGATATCAATACCTGATGCTCTCATTGGACCATAAGTGATATATTTAGCTTGTTCAGCTTGAGATGCGGGAGACGTAGCATGAATTAAGAAATCCATTGCTTGATCTCTATTTGGTGCACCAGTCATTAAACATAAATATTCTTGTTCTAATAACTGACCTTCCCAAATATATTCAAAGTTTGCACCTTCACTAAGAACTGCTGCGCCAACACGACCATTGTACGCGATTGACATACTAACTTCACCACTACTTACTAATTCAAGTGGTTGAGCTCCAGCTGACCAGTGAACAATATGATCTTTAATTTTATCCATTACACCAAATGCTCTGTCTATAGCGCCACTTTGGCTCTTCAACACTTTGTAAACACCTTTTGGTGCAATTCCATCTGCAACTAGTGCCATTTGGATAAATCCATTTGCCCAAGTATGAACGCCTCTTTTACCAGGATAATTTTCTACATCAAAAAAGTCTGCAATTTTTGATGGTTGTTTATCTGCTGGAAAAGCACTAGGATCGAAAAATACAACATAAGTCCAGAAAATTTGTGGACCACAACAGTCTGATAGATTTTCAACTCCATTAGCTGCCATATCCGCAATAAGTCCATCTCCATTTTCTGCTGCAACGAAATTATCGTATTCCCCAGAAATGTCTTCAAATAGACCTTCATCACATCCAGTAATTGCTTCATCTGGAAGAACGTCTACTAAATCCCATGCAACATTTCCACTTTCTACTTGTGCACGAACTTCACCTAAACCACCATTATAATTTTCAAATTGAATAGCGCTAGGATCACTGTAAGTGTCTGCATATGCCTTAATTTGACTTTCTGTATACGCTCCACCCCAAGATGCTACAGTCACTGCAGATGCTGAGAAAGAAAATAACGCGCATACCGATGCAAATAAGAAGGCTTTAATAAATTTTAACATAATCATGTCCTCCTATTTTATAGTTTGTTTGATTAAGTACTTATTCAAAGTTGTTTTATATAACACGAATAGGATTAAAAAAAAGGCTAAATTTGTTATAAATTTGAAATATATATTGATTTTATTAGGTATTTTTGATGTCTAACGCCCTTATATCAGATGAGTTCCAAGAAACATTAATTTTATCTCCTTCGTTTAAGGATAAAGATCCTTCGTTTGGAGTTTTAACAATAAATTGATCATTATTGCACACATTTAATCTTATTCTTATATGGTCACCTAAATAGATCAGTTCTTTAACTTCTCCTTCAAAGTTATTTTCTTCTTCTTTATTTGAGTTTATTGTGACTCTTTCTGGGCGTACTGATAATTCAGTCGCATCTCCTTCTGAATTTACATTTACTTTTAAAGCTTTCACTTGGCTCCCTCCGTTTACTTCTACATCACATAAATCACCTTCAATTTTTTTTACTATTCCTGTAAATCTATTATTTTCTCCTATGAATTGCGCCACGAAAGAATTTTCAGGTTTTTCATAAAGAACATCAGGTGTAGATAACTGTTGAACAACTCCATCATTAAATACAGCTATTCTATTGGACATAGTTAATGCTTCACTTTGATCATGAGTTACATAAACTACTGTAATTCCAATTCTTTCATGAATATGTTTAATCTCATATTGCATTTGTTCTCTCAAATTTTTATCTAACGCTCCAAGAGGCTCATCCATTAAGACTAAGCGAGGTTCAAAAACTAATGCTCTAGCTAAAGCAACTCTTTGTTGTTGACCACCCGATAATTGAGCTGGGAAGCGATTACCAAATTCACCCAATTCAACCATATCTAATGCCTTTTTGACTCTTGTAGTTACATCTGATTTAGAAATTTTTCTTACCTCTAAAGGAAAAGCAAGATTTTCTTGAACTGTCATATGAGGAAAGAGAGCATAATTTTGAAATACCATTCCAATTTCTCTTTCGTAGGGTGGAATTTTGCTTATTGGTTTATTATCTAAATAAATTTCACCATTTGTAGGAGTTTCAAATCCTGCCAACATCATCAGTGTTGTTGTTTTGCCTGAACCAGAAGGTCCTAACATTGTAACAAACTCACCTTTGGATATATTTAAATTTAAGTTTTTAACAACTAAAACTTCGCCATCATAACTCTTATCAATTTTTTCAAAAACTACAAATCCACTGTTTTCCATATACACACTTTTAATTTATTTATAGACATTTGTAATAGACGAATAACTAGCAAAATGTCAATATTAATAGCTATATTATTTTATTTTTTTTATCAATGAATATAAATGGTTTTTTTTCTGCAATCTTGGCAGCATCTTTATTTGGTATGATACCAACGTTTACAAAAATATCATATGGGTACCAAATCAGCCCACAATTAGCGGTGTTTACTAGATATGTACTTGCTTTAATTTTAATAATAGTTCCATTTATTATTTACAAAAATAATTATAAAATTATTAAACAAAAAATTTTTCTACTTTTACTTATTTCTTTAGGTTCTATATGCCTTTCAACTGGGTTGCTAGTATCTGTAATATTTATTCCAGTAAGTTTAGTGGCATTAATTTTTTATACGTACCCTTTAATTGTCCTAGGATATTCAAGTATTTTTGGAAAGAAATTAAATAAGATTCAAATAATAGGTTTTTTTTTAGCTTTTGCAGGACTGGGATTAGCTTTAGGCCCAAACTTTGAAACATTAAATATATATGGAATAATGTTAGCATTATTAGCATCAATTGGAGCAGCAACTATATTAATTACAAATGAAATTTTAGCTAAAGATTTGAATCCCTTTACAATTAATGCATTTGTTAATTTTTTTTGTTTTTTAGTTTTAGTATTAGTTATAGGGATAAATTTTGATATTGATTTAAATGTTCCAAACTTGGGAAAAATTTATATATTTTTTGCCTCATTATTTTACTGTGCAGCTTTTTTTGCACAATTAATAGCTGTAAGTTATATTGGCTCTACAAAAACTTCTCTAATATTATATTTAGAACCTATAGTGGCAATAATTTCAGCAATAATACTATTAAATGAATCTTTAACAAAAATTCAAACTTTAGGAACAATAATAGTCATATTTTCTTTGGTAATTTCTTTAAGAAAAAATACTAACCAATTGTATTCTTCATAAAATTTAGCCAATTAGATCCCATTATCTTGATTGCATTTTTTTCAGAAATTCCAGATTTAATTAATGCATTATAAATATTTATTATGTCACTACCTTTTCTAAACCATTGTGGTTGGGTTGGCCATTTTATACTTTTATTTTTTGATTCACCATAATCCAATTTTTTTGTCCATTTTCCATTTCTCATCCAAACAACCACTTCATCTTTCCAATTACTACATAAATCACTTCCAATTCCAATACTCTCGATACCAATTAGATTTATCAAATCCTTAACCATTTGACAAAAATCTTCTATTTTGCATTTGTTATGATTTTTTAAATGATAAGGGTATAAACTTAGTCCTATAAATCCATTTTTATTTGAAAGTTTTTTTAAGACATCATTTTCAATGTTTCTTTTTGATTTATGAAAAAAAAATGGATTTGCATGTGAAATGGCCACGGGTTTTTTAGAAATTTTTATTGCATCTAGGCATGTTTTTTTTCCCGCATGACTTAAGTCAACAATTATTCCTAGATTATTCATTTCTTCAATTACTTGATGTCCGAATCTTGAAATACCCGAGTCAACTGCTTCAAAGCATCCTCCGCCTATAGCAGTTTGATTGTTATATGTTAATTGCATAAATCTCAGCCCTAGAGAATAAAATTTTTCTAATAAAAAAATATTATTTTCTATAGGAGCTGAATTTTGAAATCCAAAAATTATAGCTACTTTGTTATTTTTTTTTGCTTTTATTATATCATCAGTATTTTTGGCATGAGTAATTATATCTTTATTTTTTTTAATTCTGATTTGCCATTTTTTAATTTTATTTATTGCCTCTTCAGTGTTTTCCCAATACACAATAGTTACGTGAACAGCTGTAAGGCCACCCTGCCATAAGTCTTCCAATATTTTTCTGTTCCAATTGCAATATTGAAGACCATCAATAAGAATATGATTTTTTAATGGATTTTTCATTTAAATTTTTGCAAATAATGTATTTATTTATATATATATTTTATAATACGATGCTAAAAAAATAATTAAACTAAAAAAAATGAAATCAAAAGAAATTATGACATTAAAAAGGATGGGTTCGAAATACCCATCTAGACTAAGTTTTTCAAGGAGTATGCTTAGATTATTGGTTAGAGAAAAATGGAAAATTAGAAAATCAAAATTTGATTTAGATAAAAATGGCTATGGTACAGTTATCTATGAGGTGGATACTTTGAAAGGAATTTATTCTCTTATATGCTTTTCTCGTTTTTTGAATGATGAAGAAAGAAGTGATAGGGTAATTGCTGATAAATGGGATACTGCTTATACACTTCACATAGGAAAAATTAGTAAAAAAAATTTAAATAGATTAAAAGAAAATGTTCCACTTCAAGAATTAGGCAGAAATTCACCAAATGAAATAATTTTAAGTCGGGCAAATAAAAGTGTGCGTTTGTTCAAAAAAGTAGTCGAATGTCTTTCAAATGGTGAACAGCCTAGTATTAAAGAAATTAATGAAGTCGGATATTTAATGAGAACAACAGCCGTGTATGGAAGTGGAAAATTTGGATTATCTGATTTTGAAAGAACAAAAAAAGCTACATTATTTGATCAGCCATTTAGAGCAGAAATGTTATCTGTATATATTATAAGAGAATTTAGCGTAGATTTAGTTGAGCATATAGCACATCATATTAATCCTAAAAAAGCAGTAAAACTTGATAAAAAAATTAAACAACACCTAGGTATTGGAAACTCTACTGGCTTAGGAATGGCTCCCTTTGTTATTAAACATCCAAAATTGATTCATAAATGGATGAACCAGTTTAATCTTGCAGTTAACAAAATATATTCTTTGAAAAATATAAATCAAAAAAAATTAAATGAATTTATTAAATTAATTGAAAAGTCTAAAGACTATTTAAAAGAAGTAAAAACTGTTGATAGTTTTCAAATTAAAAAAAATGCGAAAGCTTTAGCAGATATTAAAAAAACAATTATATTTTTGAAAAAAAATAATCCTAAAAAAAATAATTATCAATGGAAAAATATTATCGATTTTGCTTACAAAAATTTAAACTATGATGCTCAAGAGATAATAAAAGTTCAGCTTATAGAATTATACCCTGAAATTGCTGACCCGTTAGGAGATGACATGTCAAATTCTGATGATTTATATATAAAATCAAATGAAAAAATTTCTTCATTAATTGAATTTATTGAAAAAAATTATCAATGGGCGATTAAAATAGATTTTAATAAAAAAGAAAATTCATATTTATTTTGGTATATCTCAGAAGAAAAATTAGAGCCTAGATTGGGAGAAAGATATAATGAAAAAGGTTCTGAACTTGAACAACCCTTAGGAATTGGAAAATTGGTTCAAATTTTGTATAATTTTTTACTTCAACATAAAGAAACTCATAAAGAAACAGTTGCTAAATTCTTACTTAGTTATCCCGAATACAGGGGAATTATCAGAAGAATACAAACATTATCAGATTACAAATTTGGAGAAGTAAAAGATAATATTTTAGCAAAAAATACTATGCCTATAGATATGTTGCGATTTAAATTATCTTTTTTTGGTGCATCGCGCTATGATCCAAAATCTGATAGATGGTTAAGAGTAAGTTTTTTTGCTGGTGCTCCATTTTATAGAGATTTATCTAATAAAAATGTTGATACTTGGGGTTTTACAACTATGAATTCTTACAATTGATAGTGAGTTATTCATTTTACGAAATATACATAACAGCACAAAGAGCTTTTACAGCTATGGGATTTCCTTATGGCTGTGACGAAGATGCGGCATTTATCATAACTTGGCTGGAGCTAAATAATTTTCAAGGAATTAAAATCTTATCAAATTTAATTTCTGAAATGGACCAAAAATATGAAGGAAAAATTGAAATAAATAATTTAAATGAAAAAATAAATTTTAAAAATAAATCAATTTTAATGAAAGGTGCTGGATTAATAGACTATCTTAATTCAGAAATTAAAAATAAAAATAAAATTTCTATAAACATCATAAATTGCAAAGATGGAATATTATTTCTACCTCTTCTTTATAAAAAATCTGAATATGTGAATTCATATCAATTAACTTTTCATGATGTTAATAATGAGATAAAAACTTATGAAATTTTTGATAAAGAAATAATATTATGTCAAAAAAAATATAGTGATTTATTAAATCAAAACACTGTCTGTATTGTCATTAATAACAATAAAGAAAAAGTAAATAATTCTAATAAGAATAGTATTATTTCAGAAAAAAAAATTCAAAAAAATCTTGCGCAATCTATAAAACCAAAATCAGATTCATGGGATAAAATTACAAAATTAGCAAATAAAACATTTGTTCCTGAATCTGAAGAGTCAAGAAATAAAGGAGCGGGTGGAGGAAATGACAATGATTAGTTTTAATTTAGATTTATATAAAAGGTAATGCACAAAGCTTAGCTTGGTAAATATCATTGCCAATAACTATTTGATATTCTTGTGAAACATTCCAGAATGGTTTATTAATCATTGCTATACCTATAACTTTTTTAAAATTAGGAGAATATACACCCGATCTCATATCTCCAACAATATTATTATCTTTATCTTTTAGTTCTATCGAACCTGAAACGTTAATGGTTTTAGTTTCAATAATAATTCCCATTAATTTTCTTGTAATTCCTTTAGTTTGAATTTTTTTTAATTCGTTTTTTCCTATAAATTCCACATCACTGTCTATATTTATAAATTTGTCAAAACCACATTCAAAAGGATTATCATTATTATCAAAATCATTACCACAAGATAATAAAGCGCTTTCAATTCTTTCTATAAGATTTGGGTATCCTGGTCTGATATTGAATTCTTTTCCAATATCAAATAAAGAATCATACAATTCTAACCCTGACTTTGTATTTTCAACATATATTTCGTAACCACCCTGCTTTGACCAACCAGATCTTGCTATTAAATGGTCTGTGTCTTTAAATTCAAAATAATCAAAGTCAAAAAACTTTAGTCCTCTAATTTTTTCTCCTAAAATTTTTTCCATTAAAATATATGATTTTGGTCCTTGTACAGCTAATATGTTTACATTAGGTTCTATAATGTTAACTTTTAGGTCATATCCTATAGCTAATCCTTTAGCATATAAAATTACATCACTATCTGCTATTGAAAGCCACCATTTTTCAATACTATGTCTTAAAACTACAGGATCATTAATCAAACCACCTTTATTATCAATGATTGGACAATAATAACATCTACCATCTTTTGATTTTGATAAATCTCTACAAGTCATTAATTGCACAAGCCTTGCTGAATCTTTCCCAGAAATTTCTACCTGCCTTTCTCCAGCCACATCCCAAACCTGAACGTGTTCTTTTAGATGATAATAATCATCTTCTAAAGAATTATTAAATCCAGTTGGGAGTAACATATGATTATAAACAGTATAAGAAGTAAGACCCTGTTTTTCTAATCTAGAAGTATAGGGAGTACTTCTTATTCTTCTAGATTTTGATATTAAAAAATTTTTCACTTTATTCTCTTTTATTTTCTAAACTAAATGCAAACTTCTTGGAAAATTACAAAACAATTCACATCCATTTTCTGTAACTCTTATTGATTCACTTATTTCTAATCCCCAAGTGTCCATCCACATTCCTGCCATCAAATGATAAGTTACATTTGGTCTCAATTCTGTCATATCATTTTTTCTTATACTTAATGTATGTTCGCCCCAGTCTGGTGGATATCCAATCCCAATAGAATAACCAGCTCTTGAATCTTTTTTTACATCATATTTTTCTAATACATTCCAAAAAGCTGTTGCTACATCATTAGCTGTGTTTCCAGGCTTTGTAAATTTAATTGCATTTTCTACACTTTCATTTGTAATTTTCATTGTTTCTCTAATTTTATCATTTGGTTTTCCTATATATACAGTTCGTGCCATAGGGCAATGATATCGATTTTTAACTCCTCCCAATTCAATTATAGTTCCTTCATTATTAGAAAATTTTTTATCTGATGGGGTTAAATGAGCGGCTGAAGCGGCATTTCCGCTTGCTAATATTATGGTTAGTCCTGAATACTCACCTCCCATTTTGTCATTTCCAGAAATCAATGCTTGTTGAATATTTCCAGCCACCTCATTTTGTCTAATACCAGGCTTAATTGAATCATAAGCTTTCTGCATACCAAGTTGAACCAATACACTAGCTTTTTTCATATATTCAATTTCTGCATCAGACTTAATAAGTCTTACCCAGTTAACTAACAAATGAGCATTTCGAAATTTTGCATTGGGACATTGAGAGGTTAATCTATAATGAATTTCAGCAGTATAATAATAACTATCCATTTCAACACCTATTGATTTATTATCCCAATTTTTACTCTTTAAAAAGTCTGATACAAAATCAAAAGGATGTTGTGGGGGGTATTGTATTAATTTTTCGGGGTAACCTAAAATATTTTTTTCATTTAAATATGTTGTAATCTTAGCTCCATTAGCATCTTGTTTTCTTCCAATCCAAACTGGTTCTGTATAATCAATATTCAATATTATTAATTGTGGAACATAAAATGACCAACCGTCATAACCAGATAAGTAGTACATATTTGATGGATCTGTGCAAATTAAAATATCTATCCCATTCTTAGTCATAGCATTTTTAGTTTCTTTTATTCTTTTTTCAAATTCTTCTTTAGAAAAATTCATTTTTCTGACTCCAATAATTTTCCAAATCCATATATTGGAGAATTCATTTTTATAGAACGTAAACAATCCCAAATTGTCACTTGATTGCTTGTTAAAACTGGCTTTTTAATAATATTTTCTATATCTTTTATAATACTTAATATTGGCATTGCTGTACATGATATAAAAACTCCATCTGATTTATTGTCATTAATTGATTTAATTGTATTGATAATTGATTCCTTTTTTATCATTGCTACATCTTTATCTGACTCAATATTGAAAGAATTGAAGCTTGTAACATTAATATTGTTTTTTTCCAAATAATCAAAAATTGTTTTATTAACAATTTTAGGATAAGGAGTTAATACAGCAACTTTATTTAATGATAGTTTTTTAAATGCTTTCAAAGCTGCAGTGATGGGTGTAGTTACATAACAATTTTTCTTTACAGCAGATATTTGTTTTATTACTTCTTTTTCACCTATTGCTATTGTCCCAGAAGTACATCCATAGGCAATCGTATTAATTGACTCTCCAGGCAAAATATTTTCAGCTATAACAGATAATTTATTTTTCATCTTTAAATAATTCTTACGATTCATAGGATTTTTAAAAGGTATTCTATTAACATATAAATTAACTGGTTTTTTATAGATAAGATTTCTAAAATCTTGCTCTATGGTAAAATCAGTGGAAAGCGTTATAAGACCAATTCTGGGTGTCTCATTTTTTTGAAACTCAGCTTCATAATTATTTTGTAAAAAATTTTTCAATTTTGTTTTGGAAAATAATCTTCGCAACTGCCTTCTCTATAAACATCCGTAGTTGCGCAATGTAATGCGCCTCCAAAAGGATATGCATCTCTAAATGGCACTGGTATTACTTCCATACCTAGTTTATCTAACTGCTCTAACTGGTATACCTCGCTTTCTTCAACGCAGACAGTTTTGGGATCAACTACTAAAACATTCATGCTTAACCATACGCTTGAATAACATAAAGGGGGGGGTTGATTATGAGCAGGTTGAGCTGCATCCACTATTTCCCAATCATTATTATAAAATATTTTTTTTTGTTCCTCTGGTAATTGCCTTGATGAGTTATTTAAAACTAGACCCGGTCTTATAGGTGTAAAAGTAGCATCAATGTGAATTGGATATGGGTCGCCTGGAAAATTAAGAATGTGCACTCTATGATTAGAAAAGTGTCTTTTTATCCAATTTGCACCTTTAATATTTGTTGTAAATCCATTTTGTATAAAAAGATCCTTACCCATTCTTAAAATATCTGCAGCATCAAATAGAGGCTCTTCTTCAGTTGTTACAAATTCTTTATTTTTTACCATATCTAATCTCTCTTTAATTGTAATTCCATCACTCAGATAATTTTTTCTATAAGATTTTTCTGTTAATCTTGGTTTTGGAGCAGATTCCCATTTCATATTTTTATCTTCATCAAAATATTTTTGAAGAAGGGGTCTATAACAAAGATATTCAAACCATCTTGATCTGTAAGACATTGTGGCTTCCAACATCTCATTTCCTAGAGTAAGAATCACATCTCTTGGTGGCATACAACCAAACATGCTCCCTATTTCCCAATCAGGAGTCATTGCTTTTTGATTAAAATTAATAGGTGTTGGTCTATCAACTTTTATTCCTCTCTTTTCTAAAATTGATGATAATCCATCTAATTGTGCATTACCTTTATCAATTGATTCTTGAGTTCTTGGTCCATGTTTTCCTTTCATATCACTATCTTCAGGTATTTTTGGATCAGTAGCAGGCTCAGGTGGTGGTATACAACACCCATCAGCTCTACCGACTATTACATGTTTAAGAGGATCCCATTCATTCCAAGAATTTACAATTATATTTTTTTCTGTCATTATTTATGTTGATATTATATAGTTTTATTTATGGATATTAGTAATAAAAAACTTTTCAAACAGCAATGTTTTATTAATGGTGAATGGATAGATTCAGAAGATAATCAAGTTTTAGAAGTTAATAATCCTGCTACACAAGACATTTTAGGAACTATTCCTAATTGTGGAAAAAATGAAACAAAAATTGCAATTCTAGCTGCTGAAAAGTCTTGGACTAATTGGAAGTCAAAAACAGCAAAAGAAAGATCTGGTATTTTAAAAAAATGGTTTAAATTAATTGAAGAAAATCATGAAGATTTATCTAAAATAATGACCTTTGAACAAGGAAAATCTATCAATGAATCTAGAGCAGAAATTACCTATGGAGCTTCATTTGTGGAATGGTATGCTGAAGAATGTAGAAGAGTTTATGGAGATACTATACCTGATATTTTAGAAGACAGAAGAACAATAGTCATTAAACAACCTGTAGGCGTAGTTGGAGCTATTACGCCATGGAATTTTCCAAGTTCAATGATAACAAGAAAGTGTGCTCCTGCATTAGCTGTCGGCTGCCCTGTTATAATTAAACCAGCAAGCCAAACTCCTTATTCTGCACTAGCATTAGCAGCTCTTGCTGAAGAAGCAGGATTTCCAAAAGGGACAATAAACGTAATAACAGGATCTGCTAAAGATATAGGTTTTGAATTATCAACTAATCCAATTGTAAGAAAATTATCATTTACTGGATCAACTGAAATTGGAAAAATACTTTTAAAACAATGTTCTTCTTCAGTAAAAAAAGTCTCTATGGAGTTGGGAGGACATGCTCCATTTATAGTATTTGAAGATGCAGAAATTGATGCCGCGGTTGATGGAGCAATGCTTAGTAAATTTAGAAATTCTGGTCAAACTTGTGTATGTGCTAATCGAATTTATGTACATGAAAAAATATATGATGAATTTATTGATAAATTTACAAAAAAAGTTAATAAAATAAAAGTTGGTAATGGGATGGAAGAAACAACTATTTCAGGTCCACTGATAGATCAGTATTCTCTAAAAAAAGTTCAGGAACATATTGATGATGCAGTTAATACTGGAGCAAAAATAGCTACAGGCGGAAAATTACATTCACTTGGAGGGACATTCTTTCAACCTACAATTCTTATAAATGTTACTAAAAAAGCTAAAATCACATATGAAGAAACTTTTGGGCCAGTAGCACCTATATATAAATTTTCCAGTGAAAAAGAAGTTATAGAAATGGCCAATGATAGCCCTTATGGACTAGCATCTTATTTTTATTCTAGAGATATAGGAAAAATATGGAGAGTTGCTGAAGCTCTTGAATATGGAATTGTTGGAATAAATACTGGAATCATATCTAAAGCTGAAACTCCATTTGGAGGAATTAAAGAGTCGGGATTAGGAAGAGAAGGTTCAAGATATGGTTTAGATGATTTTTTAGAAATAAAATATATTAATATTGCAGGAATATAATTTTTTTTAAAGCCACGCCGCTCCTCGAACCCCACCTGAATCACCATGAATATTTTTTACAACCCTTGTATTAACAACATCACTAAAAACATATTTTAATAATTTTTCATTAATTGTTTCATAAATATATTCTATATTTGACATTCCACCACCTAAAACTATTATGTCGGGATCCAAAATATTTATTACATCTGATAAAGCTCGAGCAAGTCTATCAATATAATCATTAAGCGATTGAACAGCTCTTTCATCATTTTGACTATGCAATTTTACTATTTCTTCAGATTTAAAATTTGTTTTATACGATTTGTTAAATATATTTGCAAAACCTGGTCCAGATAAAAATGTTTCAATACAACCATTTAATCCGCAATAACATTTTTCAGCTAAATTAATTTCTTTATCGCTACTCCTTGGCAAAAAGTTATGGCCAAATTCACCTGCAGCTCTATTTTTACCCCTGTGTATTTTTTGATTTATTACTATTCCCGAACCAGTACCTGTACCCAATATTACTCCATATACGATTTTATGATTTTTTCCCGCTCCATCAACAGCTTCAGAAAGCGAAAAGCAATTTGCATCATTTTCTATTTTTACATTTTTTTTTAATATTTTTTCAAGATCTGCCTTAAATGGCTTTCCATTCATCCAAACTGAATTTGCACTTTTAATAAGAGAAGTCTCTGTAGAAATTGCTCCTGGCATCCCTATTCCTATAGAGTCAATTTTACTGAAATTTAATTCAATTTCTTTAATTAAATTTATTAATCCCTTAATTGTCCCTTCATAATTTTTTATTGTCGGAATTCTTTTTGAAAAAAGTTTTTTACCATTATAATCTAATAATATAGCTTCAGTTTTAGTGCCCCCTAAGTCAATTCCAATTCTCATTATTTGTTATATTCTTACTTTTTTAATTTCCATAAAATAGGAGTGATACATGCTGCCAGAGCAATTTTAACAGGTTCTGTATATTTATATAATAATAAACCGTTTTGAAAAGCCTTATCATAACTTTGATAAAAATTTAAATTTTCAGCTGTTCCAGATAAAAAATTATACCAAAATCCTAACCAAATAATACCTGGAATAAAAATAATAATTGTACCCAGAAATATTGCGAGTAGTGATTTGAAATAACTTTTATCAAAATTTATTTCAGCCAAATATCCTACTACATAACTAGCTAAAAGCATTCCTAATAAGTACCCTCCAGAAGGTCCAAGTAAATACCCTGGTCCTCCGTAAGGTGGGTTTGCAAAAATCGGAACTGACATTGAACCTAAAAAAAGATAAAATATAAATGTTAAAAAAGACAGCCTACTTCCTACTGACATAGCAAAACCTAAAACAACTAATGTTTGTAAAGTTATTGGAACAGGTGGAATCGGAATTTTAATTTTCGCAGACAAAACAAGTAAAAAAATACCTGTTAAAACAATTAACAAATTTTTTAAAAGAATATTAAAGCTTTTAAAAAACACATATTGATGAACAATTGTACGATTATTTAAAAAAATCTTTTTCATATAAAAAATAACATAATTTTATTTTATATTGATATTAAAATAAAAGTAATGAAGCAAGTCCTAAAAATGATAAAAAACCAAAAACATCAGTCAAAGTTGTTAAAACTACAACAGATGCAAGAGCTGGATCAATTTTTAATTTGTTTAAAGTTAAAGGTATGAATATTCCAGCAAAACCAGCTAAAATTAAATTAATAACCATTGCTAAACCAATCACAAGGCCTAACATATAATCATTAAACCAGAAACCAGAAATAGTTCCTATAAATACTGCAAAAATTAATCCGTTTATACCTCCTACGAAAGTTTCTTTACCAATAATTTTTAGCGCATTACTTGCTGTTAATTCCTTTGTTGCTAAGGCCCTAACAGACACAGTTAATGTTTGAGTACCTGCATTTCCCCCCATTGAAGCTACAATTGGCATTAAAATAGCTAAAGCAACTACTTTTTCTATAGAAGCTTGAAAAAAACCTATTACGATTGAGGCAATTATTGCTGTTAAAAGATTTACAAATAACCATGAAAATCTAGATTTAGTTGTATTGATAACTGCACTGTATAAATCTGTTTGCACAACACCTCCAAGTTTTAAAATATCTTCTTCACGTTCCTCTTCAATAACATTAACTACATCATCTACAGTAATTGAACCTATAATTTTTTTATTTTCATCTATTACTGGAGCGCTTACAAGTCCATATTTGTTAAACATATATGCTACTTCTTCTTGATCAGTTAAAGCTTTCACGAACCTTTCATTTTTATTTTTTATTTCTGATAACATTTGATTTCTTTTGGAAGCCATGATTCTACCCAATGGAACTATTGAATCTATAGTTTTATCTTCTTTGTAAAGATAAATATCGTAGAAATCTTCTGGCAGTTTTTTATTAGATCTGAGACTATCTATAGCTTGACCAACATTCCAATTATTTGGAAAAGCGATATAATTTCTTTGCATTAATCTTCCGGCACTATCTTCAGGATAATTTAAACCTTCTTGTATAAGCTCCCTTTCATTTGTAGGTAAAGATTTCAATAAAGTTTCTTGATCAGACTTTTCTAAATCTTCAACAACATCAACAGCATCATCTACATCTAAATCCGTGACATTTGGAGCAAGAGCTTCAATACCCAAAAAATCAATTATTTCATCTCTAATATTATCATCTAAATATGTTAAGGTTTCTAAATTAAAATCTTTTTTAATTACTAACAGCAAACTATGCCTTCTATCATCATCAAGTTTTTCTATTAATTCCGCTAAATCTGCTGGGTGAATTTCTTCTATTAAATCTATTATTTTTGTATTTTCTTTTTCATTTATAAGTTTGGTTATTAATTTTAATAATTTGTTTGGATCAGACTTATCTTCAAAGCTATCTTTTTTTTCTAACTTTTGGTTTGATTTAATTTCCATAATTATCCTCTTTAAATTGGTGCGGCCAAGAAGACTCGAACTTCCACAGGATTTCTCCCACAGCGACCTCAACGCTGCGCGTCTACCAGTTCCGCCACAGCCGCTTAAAATCAAATTACTATTGCAATTATCAGATAGATTTATAAGTATCAACATATGGTTAAAAAAAAATCTATAGAAACCTTAATTTCAAAAGAATTAGTTGATTATAATTATGCAATAAATTTTATGGAACAAAGAATTGAAGCTATAAAAAATAATACAAAACCGGAAATGATATGGCTTTTATCTCATCCAAGTATTTACACTTGTGGAATAAGTTCGAATAAAAAAGATTTTTTATCTAAACCAAATATTCCAGTTTATGAAGCATCAAGAGGTGGTCAAATTACTTATCATGGACCAGGGCAAAGGATAGTCTATGTAATGTTAAATTTAAATGAAAATAAAGATTTAAGAAAATTTATTAAAACACTTGAAAACATTTGTATAGAATGTTTGAAAGAGTTTGGAATAGAATCAAGATCATACAGAAATCGCATTGGCATTTGGGTTAAAAAAAATAGATTTAATAACCCTGAGAATGAAAAAAAAATTGGATCTATCGGAATAAAAATAAAAAAATGGGTAACATTTCATGGATTTAGTTTGAATGTTAATCCAAATTTAGAATATTTTAACGCAATTAATTCATGTGGCATAAAAAATTGCAAAGTAACATCAATAAAAGATCTTGGAATAAATATAACTAATAAAGAATTTGATAAAGTTTTATTAAAAAATTTAAATAAGTTTTTATACTAAATCTTTTTAAAAAAATAAGATATTTTTTTTTCATTTGGAACTTTGAATTGAAATTTATTAAAAGCATCTATTGTATGATCGTCAAATTTCGCAAAATAATTTTCTCTTCTATCTTTACTAATAAATTCTATGCCAAAAGAATGTAATAATAATTTTTGAAAATATTTATTTTTTTTATTTTTGTAAATACCATATTTGTTATCTCCTAATATAGGGCACCCCAAATTTTTAGCTACTATTCTGATTTGATGATTTTTTCCTGTAATTGGCATAAAAGCAATTAGACTAAATTCATTATTTGATTCTAATAATTCAAAAATTGTTTCTGAAAAATCATTTTTAACTTTAATATTTTTTTTTGATGTTTTATTTGTGGTTTTTAATTTTATTTTACCTTTTAATTTTTTTGGTATTCCTAAACATAGTGCTATATAAATTTTTTTTATTTTTTTTTCTTTAAACATAGAACCAAAAAATCTTGTGGATCTATAGTTTTTAGCAATTATTAATATTCCACTTGTTTCTTTATCTATTCTATGAACTAGATTCATTGTTTCTGGAAGGTTTTTAATTATATCATCTATTGAAAATAAAACTTTTGTTCCACCTTGGGTTGTAATACCCTTCCATTTATTTAAAATAATATAATCATCATTTTCAAAAATTATTGATGATCTAAATTTTTGAATTATTTTATCAGGTATTTTTTTAATAATATTTTTTTTTAATTGTTTATTAGAATAATTATCTTCATGATAATCAAAGATTTCAATTAAATCATTTTCTTTAATTTTTTTGTTTGATTTAACAATTTTATTATTTAGTTTTATTAATCCTTTCCTCAATTTTTTTTCTATTAAACTTTGAGGTAAGGAATTAAATTTTCTTCTCAACCAACGATCAATTCTAATATCACTTTCATCATAATGAATTATATTTTTAATATATTTTTTCAATTAAAATAATCTTAAGATATTGTAACCTAGGAATGCGGCAATAATATTTAATACTAACGAAGCTGATGTATATAATACCGCATAATAATAATTACCTAAATTATATAAGTTTACGACTTCAATAGAAAATGCAGAAAAAGTTGTAAATGAGCCTAAAAAACCGACCATTATAAAATATTTGAAAATATCCTCTGCTAAAATTTCAAAATTTTTTATTAAGACAGCAAAAACACCTATTAAAAATGATCCTGATATATTTATAATCAATGTGTTAAAGGGAAATGAGTTTTGAATGAGAGAACTTAATATAAATCTTAAAGGTGCGCCCAGTGCACCTCCTAAAGAAACAAGTAGAAGGTATTTAATCAATTTAATTACTGTTGAGGAACTTCATCTTCCTCTTGTTTTTTCTTAACTTGGATAGGACCACTATCCTTTCCTTTTGCATCTATATCTCTATCAACCAATTCTATTACAGCAGTTGCAGCATTATCTCCATATCTATTTAATAACTTAACAATTCTAGTGTATCCACCTTTTCTTTTTTCATATCTTTTTGAAAAAATATCAAATAATTTTTTTACATTTTTTTTCTCGTTGAGTATTGAAATCGCTTTTTTTCTTGATTGTAGATCCCCTTTTTTTCCTAATGTAATTAATTTTTCAACAAATGGTCTCAACTCTTTTGCTTTTGGAAGTGTTGTTGTAATTTGTTCATGCTTAATCAAAGCATTAGAAAGATTCATAAGCAAAGCTTTTCTATGTGAGGATGTTCTATTTAATTTTCTTCCACTTAAGTTATGTCTCATAATGCTAATTATTACCCGTTAAAGGGATCCTCATATTTTTTAGATAGTTCTTCAATATTCTCTGGTGGCCAGTTTTCAACTATCATTCCAAGATTTAAATTCATTTGGACAAGTACTTCTTTAATTTCATTAAGTGATTTTCTTCCAAAGTTTGCTGTTCTTAACATTTCTGACTCTGTTTTTTGGACTAAATCTCCTATATAAATTATATTATCATTTTTTAAACAGTTAGCGGATCTTACGGAAAGTTCAAGTTCTTCAACTTTCTTTAATAATGCTTTGTTAAAAGGTAATTTATCTTCTTTTGCTACTTCCTTAATTTCTTCCGGTTCATCAAAATTAATAAATGGCTGAAATTGCTCTTGAACAATTCTAGCAGCTAAAGCTACTGCATCTTCAGGAGAAACAGCGCCATTTGTTTCAACATTCATTATCAACTTGTCGTAATCTGTAACCTGACCTACCCTAGTATTTTCAACTTTATAAGATACTTTTTTTACTGGACTAAATAGAGCATCAATTGGAATTTGGCCAATAATTTTTTCATCGTTTTCTTTAGGGCCAGCAGAAACATAGCCTTTACCATTTTCTACATTAGCTTCTATT
This sequence comes from Alphaproteobacteria bacterium MarineAlpha5_Bin12, assembly GCA_002937855.1. GTDB lineage: Bacteria > Pseudomonadota > Alphaproteobacteria > HIMB59 > MarineAlpha5-Bin12. Next base: position 168,798 of record PTKS01000001.1, read on the forward strand.
TCAATATCTGCATTTTCATCTAGAGTCATAATTATTTTATTAGGATCCATAATTTCTATATCTGGACCAGTTTCAAACTGACTAGCTGTAATCTCGCCTGGACCTTTAGCTTTCAATGTCATTCTATTTGGACCTAAGTTATGCATTTTAATTCCAATATCTTTTATATTTAGAATTATGTCTGTAACATCTTCTTTTACACCCGGAATTGTTGAAAATTCATGAAGTACGCCTTTTATTTTAATTGCTGTAATGGCTGATCCTTGAAGAGAAGATAATAGAATACGTCTTAAAGCATTGCCAATTGTTAATCCAAAACCTCTTTCCAAAGGTTCTGCAACCAAGGTAGCTAGTCTTTGAGAGTCAATTTCATTCTCTTCTTTGTTAGCTAATAGAATTCTTTTTGGTTTAATTAATTCTGTCCAATTTTTTTGTAACAATTTTTTCTCCTTTAATTATTTATTTTAAACTCTTCTTTGTTTTTTTGGTCTACATCCATTATGAGGAATAGCAGTAACATCTTTTATTGATGTTATGTTATATCCAATTGACTGCAATGATCTTAGTGCCGACTCTCTACCGGAACCCGGACCAGACACCTTAATTTTTAAATTTTTAATACCATAATCTTTTACTTTATTACCAACATCTTCTGCAGCTACTTGAGCAGCAAATGGGGTAGCTTTTCTTGAACCTTTAAAGCCTTTAGAACCTGAAGATGACCATGCTAAAGTATTTCCTTGTTCATCAGTTATTGAAATAATTGTATTATTAAAAGAAGAAACTATATGAGCTATTCCATTTATTACATTACCTCTATCTTTTTTCTTTTTAACAGACTTAGCTGCAGATTTATTTTTTTTAGCCTCTGCCATATTTTATCCTTTAGGTGCTTTTTTCTTTCCAGCAATTGCTACTGCCTTACCTTTTCTTGTTCTAGCATTTGAATTTGTTCTTTGACCTCTCACTGGAAGTCCTTTACGGTGTCTCAATCCTCTATAACATCCTAAATCAGTCAACCTTTTGATATTTAACGAAACATTCCTTCTTAAATTTCCTTCAACCATATGATCAGCATCAATAATTTCTCTAATTTTAGCTATTTCATCATCTGATAACTGGTTAACTCTTTTGGATTCTTCTAGATCTACTTTATTACATATATCTTTTGCAATTTTAGATCCGATACCATAGATATATGTCAGAGCAATCACTACTCTTTTATTTGATGGTATATTTACACCTGAAATACGAGCCAAACTATAATTCTCCAATTGATATCTGAAATGAAGCGCTGACTATATGAATTAGAATAATTAAGTCAAGTATTTAAATAATTAAAAAAACTATGTTTTCTGCCATTTATTTAGTATTTTTAATTATTTCTATTATTTTTTTTGATATTTCTTCAGGAGGACTGTCCCCATCAAGTGATTTCAATAGTTTTTTTTCATTGTAATATTTAACTAAAGGCTTTGTTTCTTGATTATATTTTTTTAATCTTACATTTTTGAAAGCATCTTCATCATCATCAGCTCTTATAGTTATTTTTTTGCCCCCACAATCAAAACAGCCATTTGTTGGAAATGGATCAAAAAATTTATTGTAAATTTTTTTACATTTTTCACATACTTGTCTTCCTGATATTCTTTTAATTAAAATTTCTTCTTTTACATTCATTTCAAATACATTATTAATAGATATATTTCTTTTTTTTAATATTGTTTCTAAACTTTCTGCTTGTATTAAAGTTCTGGGAAAACCGTCTAATACAAATCCATTTATACAATCTTCAAATAAAATTCTTTCTTCCACAACTCCTGTAATTAAATCATCTGAAACTAAAAGTCCTTGAGAAATAATATTACGAAGAGTTTTTCCTGTTTTTGTTTCTTTCAATGACATAGATCTCAAGATTTCTCCGGTTGAAAGATGTGCTATTTTAAATTCTTTAGATATAATTTTTGCTTGAGTTCCCTTTCCTGCCCCTGGAGGACCAAGAAAAATAAAATGCATCAACTTCTACCCTTTAATTTAGTTTTTTTAAGAATGTTTGCATATTGATGGGAAAACAGATGAGATTGAACTTGATTCATAAAATCCATCATTACAACTACTGTAATCAATAAGCTAGTTCCTCCAAGATAAAATGGAATAGAATATCTTGAAATTAAAATCTCTGGTAACAAAGCTACAAAAGTTAAATATATAGATCCTATAACTGTTAATCTTGTTAATACAAAATCTAAATAATTTGCAGTATTTTCACCAGGTCTTATTCCTGGAATAAATCCTCCATACTTTCTCAAATTTTCAGCTTGTTCTTCCGGATTAAATACAATAGCAGTATAAAAGAAAGAAAAGAAAATAACCATTGCAGCATATGTTAAAAGATACACTGGTTGACCTCTACCTAAATAACTTGAAATAAATGCAAATGTGCCGCTGTCTGAACCTGCTCCAAAACCTGTCAATGTAGTAGGTAACAATAAAACTGAAGAAGCAAATATTACTGGAATTACACCTGAAGTATTTATTTTTAAAGGAAGATGGGAGCTTTGACCACCAAATACTTTGTTCCCAACTTGTCTTTTAGGATATTGAACTATCAATCTCCTTTGTCCTTTCTCAATAAAAACAATAAATAGAATTAATGCTAAAACCAAAATTATTAATAATAATATAAATGTTGAGCTTAATGCACCTGTTCTACCCAACTCCAGAGTGCTTACTATTGCTCGCGGTAAATTTGCGATAATACCTGCAGTTATAATTAACGATATTCCGTTTCCTACCCCTCTTGATGTTATTTGTTCTCCCAACCACATCAAAAAAACTGTCCCTCCAGTTAATGTAACAACTGTAGTAAATCTAAAGAAAAGTCCTGGTTCAATGACTACATTTCCTCCGGAACCTTGTAATGTTTCCAAACCTACTGCGACTCCATAACCTTGAACAGCAGCAATAGCTACTGTCAAATACCTAGTTATTTGAATTCTTTTTCTTACACCTTTGCTACCTTGTTCTTTAAGAGCTTTTAAACTAGGTATACTACTTTGAAGCAAAGTCATTATAATTGAAGCAGAAATATATGGCATTACACCTAAAGCAAAAATACCCATTCTACTAAGAGCTCCTCCAGAGAAGGTATCAAATATTCCTAAAATTCCTGATGCTTGTTGGGAAAAAAAAGCTTGGAGAGATTGTGGATCTATTCCTGGTATAGGTAGAAATGTACCTAATCTAAAAATAATTAAAGCTCCTAATGTAAACCATAATCTATTTTTTAATTCAGTTGCCTGAGAAAAAGCACCCATATTTAAATTAGCAGCTAATTTTTCGCCAGCAGAAGCCATTATTTTTCCTTTTTATTATTTACAAGAATTTTAATTGACCCACCTATTTTTTCAATTTTTGAAATAGCTGATTTTGATGCATAGGAAACTGAAAAATTTATAGGCGATTTAATCTCCCCATCACCAAGCAACTTAACATTGCCCTTGTTTTTTTTAGTAATATTTAATTTTATTAGATCTTCTTCATTAATATCTTTTGAAGTAATTTTCTTATTATTTAAAAATGATTGAATTTTTTCCAAACTTACTGTTTGGATTTGTTTTGCAAATATATTTTTAAATCCTCTTTTTGGAAGTCTTCTATAAATTGGCATTTGACCACCTTCAAAACCATTTATTGCAACTCCTGATCTAGATTTCTGACCTTTAACACCCCTACCTGCAGTCTTGCCTTTTCCAGAACCTGCTCCTCTACCTATTCTTTTTGATTTTTTTGGAATATTTTTATTTTGAATTTCATTCAATTTCATTTTGTATCCTTTGGAGGTTTTTTTATATTAACAACAATCTCAGATACTTTTTTTGACCTTTTAGCAGCAATACTTTTTGGTGAGGCCATATTTTGAAAAGCGTTAAAAGTTGCTTTTATCATATTATGAGGATTTGTAGAGCCGATAGACTTCGCTACAACATCTTTTACACCCAATGAATCAAATACAGCTCTCATTGGACCACCAGCTATTATTCCTGTACCGGGAGGTGCAGATCTAATTATAACCTTACCAGCTCCAAATCTACCTTTTGAGTCATGGTGTATAGTCCTACTATCTTTTAAAGAGACTCTAATTAAATTCTTTTTAGCATTATCTGTTGCTTTTTTGATGGCACTTGGAACTTCTTTTGCTTTTCCCGAACCATATCCTACCTTACCACTAGCATCACCAGCAACGACTAAAGCAGCAAAACCAAATCTTCTTCCACCTTTTACAACTTTTGAAACCCTATTAACAGCAACAAGATGTTCAACTAATTCATTATTATCTTTTTGATTTCTTTCTTTTTCCAATTTCATTTCTCCTAAAAATCTAAACCTGACTTTCTTGCTGATTCAGCTAAAGCCTTTACTTTACCATGATAAGCATATGAACCTTTATCAAAAACTACTTTTTTTACTCCTTTTTCAATTGATCTTTTCGCTATTAAATTACCAATTTTTTCTTCAATTGAAAATTTTATCTTTTTTTCTGATTTAACTTCCTTTTCCAAAGAAGAGGCACTTGCTATAGTTTTTCCAGTATTGTCATCAATAATTTGAACATAAATATATTTATTTGACTTAAAAACAGACATTCTATTTCTTTTAGAATTTTTCTTAATTTTAATCCTATTTCTAAGTTTTCTTTTTTCTTTCGTTTGCATAACTATTTTTTCTTTCCTTCTTTTCTAAATATATATTCATTTTCATATTTTATTCCTTTGCCTTTAAAGGGCTCAGGTTTACGATATGATCTGATTTCTGATGCAACTTTTCCTAGAAGTTCTTTATCATGTGAAAAAATTTTTATCAAATTAGGTTTTGGGCATTCTATTTTAACTTCTTTAGGAATTTGATAATTAATATCGTGACTATATCCTAGAGATAATTTCAATGCGTTACCAGCAATCATTGCTTTATATCCAGTACCATGCAATTCTAAATTTTTTGTAAAACCTTGAGAAACACCTGTAATTGCATTTGCTACAAGCGCTCTTATAGTTCCCCAATTAGGGCTTTCTTTTAACTCTTCATTTTTAGTTTTAACAATGATCGTATTACTATCTTTTTCAATCTCATAGCCATTTGGAATATTGATGCTTAGTTCACCATGGCTCCCTTTAACACTAAATTTTTGTTCAGAAATACTAATTTCTGTTTTTTCAGGAATATTTATTGGATTTTTTGCGATACGAGACATAAATTTAAAATACCTGACATAAAATTTCTCCACCTACATTTTGATTCCTAGCTGTTGAATCAGACATTACTCCTTTAGGTGTTGATATTATTGAAATTCCTAAACCACCATATGATCTTGGCATTTCTTTTATTTTGCTATAAACTCTTATTCCAGGCTTAGATATCCTTTTAATTTTTTTAATTACTGGCTGTCCCTCACTATACTTTAACTCTATTTTGATTTTGGACTTTTCACCTTCAATTTCTTCAGAAATAAAATCCCTTATGTACCCCTCTTCTTTTAAAACCTTCAATACATTCAAATTTAATTTAGAAAACAAGCAATATGTTACATCATTTTTAACGCTGTGAGCATTTCTAATTCTAGTTAACATATCTGACAAAGTATCGTTCATTGACATTTTATATTTCTCCTACAATTTACCAACTTGATTTAATTACACCTGGAAGCTTTCCCTCAAGTGATAATTCTCTAATTTTTATTCTTGATAATCCAAATTTTTTATAGACCCCTCTAGGTCTTCCAGTTAATTCACATCTATTTCTATATCTCACTCTTGAACTTGATCTTGGCATTTCATTTAATTTAAATTGAATTTGTAATCTTTCTTCAACAGTGATTTTTTTATTTTTTATCATCTCCTTCAATTTTTTTCTCTTATCCCTGTATCTATTTATTAATTCTTTTCTTTTAAGATTTTTATTTATTAAACTAGTTTTTGCCATAATTAATCTTCCTAATTGTTTTTTTGTTGAAAAGGCATGTTAAAACCTTTTAATAATTCTAGTGCTTCTTCATTATTTTTTGCGCTAGTACATATAACAATGTCCAAGCCTTTTATTTTATCCGTCTTATCATAATCTATTTCTTGAAAAATAATTTGCTCTTTAATTCCAAGAGAATAATTTCCTCTCCCATCAAAACTTTTTGGATTCAAACCTCTAAAATCTCTAACTCTTGGTAACGCAATATTAATTAACCTATCTAAAAATTCAAACATATGTTTATTTCTTAATGTTACTTTTACTCCGATTTTCATACCTTCTCTGATTTTAAATCCCGCTATTGCCTTCTTTGCTCTTGTAATTACTGCTTTTTGACCTGCGATTAAAGTTAGTTCTTCTTGAGCTTTCTCTATTAACTTTGAATCATCTTTAGCATCACCTAAACCCATATTTAAAATTATTTTTTTAATTTTAGGTGCTTCATGTTTATTTTTGTAGTTAAATTTAGAATTTAACATTTCATGAATTTTTTCTTCATATAATTTTTGTAACCTAGTCATTATTTCTATAATTCCTTATTATTTTTCTTATTTATTCTAACTTTAGATCCATCTTTCAAAAAGGAATATCCAATTTTGACTCCCTTTTTTGTTTCTTTATCATAGTAAGCCACATTTGAAATTTGAATGGGCATTTCTTTATCTACAATACCTCCTGCTTGATCATTATTCGGCTTCATATGTTTTTTTGCAATATTAACTCCTGAAACAATTATTTTGTTTTTTTTAGGAATCACATTAACTATTTTACCTGTTTTGCCTTTATTTTTGCCAGCTAAAACAATTACTTCATCCCCTTTTTTTAATTTTATTTTCATATTACCTCTGGAGCCAAACTAATAATTTTCATAAATTTTTTACTTCTTAATTCTCTTGTTACAGGACCAAATATTCTTGTGCCAATCGGTTCTTCTTGTTTATCTAATAAAACAACAGCGTTGTTATCGAATCTGATAGAAGATCCGTCGTCCCTTGCAAAATCTTTTCTTGTTCTAACTATAATTGCCTTATAAACATCACCTTTTTTTACTTTTCCTTTTGGTATTGCATTTTTAACAGACACAGTAATTATTTCACCAATCGTCGCAAACCTCTTTTTTGAACCTCCAAGAACTTTTATGCACTGAACCTTTCTTGCTCCGGAATTGTCTGCAACATCAATATTAGTCTGCATTTGGATCATAATTGATCTCCTTTATCATCTATATTTTTTGTATTTTCTTTTTGATTGACTACTACCCATTTTTTACTTTTTGAATATGGTTTACATTCTTCAATCATAACATTATCACCGATTTTATATTTATTTGTTTCATCATGCACGCTATATTTTTTTGATCTTTTAATAATTTTTTTATATTTTTTATGTTGAACTCTTCTATCAACATTAACCCTTATTGTTTTGTCTTCTTTATCAGATACGACTACCCCAGTTAATATTCTTTTAGGCATCTTGTTTCCCTTTTATTAAATCATTATTTTTTTGAGTCATATATTTGGCGATCTCTTTTCTAATTTTTTTGAATTGTGAAGTGTTTTCTAATTGACCACTTCTTTTTTTAAATCTTAAATTCAGAAGTTCCTTCCTTAAATCTGAAATCTTTGTTTTAATTTCTTTATTATTTATTTTTTTCAAAGTTTTTTTGGCCATTTATATATCTCTTCCTACAAATTTACATTTTATTGGTAATTTTGCAGCTGCGAGTTCTAATGCTTGTTTTGCATCAGCGGTTGGAACGCCATCTACTTCAAACATAATTCTACCAGGTTTAACTCTACAAGCCCAAAATTCAACTGAACCCTTACCTTTTCCCATTCTTACTTCAGCAGGTTTTTTTGATACTGGTAAATCGGGAAATATTCTTATCCATAATCTTCCTGCTCTTTTTAAATGTCTTGTAATTGCTTTCCTTGCTGCTTCTATTTGTCTTGCTGTTATTCTTTCAGGTTCCATTGCTTTAAGACCATAATTGCCAAAATTTAATTTAAAATTTCCTTTAGCATTCCCATGAATTCTACCTTTATGCTGTTTTCGATACTTAGTTTTTTTCGGTGACATCATATTCATAACTATCTTACTCCACCATCTGCAATTAATTTCTTTTCACTACCCAGGGGATCATTTTCCAAGATCTCTCCTTTATTAATCCAAACTTTAATTCCACATATACCATATGTTGTTTCTGCTTCTGCAGTAGCATAATCTATATCAGCTCTTAATGTATGTAATGGAACGCTTCCTTCATTATATGATTCTGTTCTAGCAATATCTGTTCCTCCGAGTCTACCTCCAACAATAACTTTTACACCCTTTGCTCCTAGACGCATTGCCGATTGTGCTCCTCTTTTCATTGCTCTTCTAAATGAAACTCTCTTTTCCAATTGCGTTGCTATATTTTCAGCTACTAAGCAAGCTATAACTTCTGGTTTTCTAACCTCTTTAATATCTAAAATTACTTCTAAAGAAGAAATTTTAGATAAATCATTTTTCAATTTTTCTATATCCGCACCTTTTTTCCCAATTATTATTCCTGGTCTAGCGCTATAAATAGTTATTCTTAATTTTTTAGCAGCTCTTTCAATTATTACTTTTGATATGCTTGCTGATTTAAGTTTTTTATGCACGTAAGACCTAAGACTAAAATCTTCATGTAAAAATTTAACATAATCTTTCTTTGAAAACCATCTTGAGTCCCATGTTTTATTTACGCCAAGTCTCAAACCATTTGGATTTATCTTTTGTCCCATTATTTTTTTTCCTTTGAAGTTTTATTTATGTCTTTAACTATTTTCTTTTCCTCTAAAATAATTGTTAATTTACTAAAAGGTTTTAAAATAGAAGAAGCCCTACCTTTTGCTCTTGGTCTGAATCTTTTCATTGTTAATGATTTTCCCACATATGCTTCTTTAACTATAAGATTATCAATATCCAATTGTTTATTGTTTTCAGCATTAGCAATAGCAGCATTTAATACTTTTAATACACTTCTTGAAATTCTTTTATTAGAAAATTTAAGCTGATTAACAGCTTTATTTACACCCATACTAACTATACTTTGAGCAACTAAATTTAACTTTCTTTGACTTGTTCTGATAGTATTATCTTTAGCTATGGATGAGTTATTATTCATTATTTTTTATCCTTAGAGACTGAGTCACCAGAAACTTTTTTATCAGCCGGAGTATGACCTTTAAATGTTCGTGTCGGAGAAAATTCTCCAAGTTTATGACCAACCATATTTTCAGTGATCGTTACAGGAATAAATTTTAAACCATTATATACACCAAAAGTTAATCCTACAAAATCTGGCATTATTGTGGATCTTCTAGACCAAGTTTTAATAACCTCTCTTTTTCCTGATTGTTGAACTTTTTCTGCTTTTTTAATAAGCGTTTTTTCAACAAATGGTCCCTTCCAAGTAGATCTAGACATTTATTTTCTCCTCTTAACTATAAGTCTATTTGTTTTTTTATTTTTCCTTGTTTTTTTACCCTTCGTAGGTTTTCCCCAAGGTGTCACTGGATGCCTTCCTCCAGATGATTTTCCTTCACCTCCACCTAAAGGGTGATCTACGGGATTCATAACAACTCCTCTGACCTTTGGTCTAAAACCTAGTAATCTTTTTCTACCAGCTTTTCCCAGCTTGATATTCTGATTATCTGGATTGGAAACAATTCCTACTGTAGCTAAACAATTAGAGTTAACTATTCTAACTTCTCCTGAAGAAAGTTTTATTTGACATTCAAATGAATTTTTTGAAGTAAGTTGAGCATATGTTCCTGCAGATCTTGATAGTTGGCCACCTCTACCTAATTTAATTTCAATATTGTGAACATTTGTTCCAAGAGGAATTTTTTTAAGAGGTAGGGTATTTCCTGTTTTTATTTCAGCATTTTCTGAAGTTGTAATTTTATCACCAACTCCCAATTTATTAGGTGCTAATATATATCTATATTCACCATCATCATATTTAATTAATGCCACAAATGAAGATCTGTAAGGGTCATATTCAATTCTTTCTACATTACCTACTATATCAAATTTATTTCTTTTAAAATCAATTTTTCTATAATTTCTTTTTGCGCCACCACCCATTCTACGGGATGTTATTCTTCCCTGATTATTTCTTCCACCTGTAGAATGCATTCCTTTAACTAGAGGCTTGTGAGGTTTTCCTTTCCAAATTTCTGACCTATTTATAAGTACTGTACCTCTTTGAGAAGGAGTATTTGGTTTAATTACTTTTAAACTCATTTTATATACCTACTGACATATCTATTGAACTTCCTTGCTCTAAAGTAACAATTGCTTTTTTAATATTACTTCTTTGACCGTAGTTACCTTTAAAATTCTTAATTTTTCCTCTAGTTATTTGAGTATTAACTTTAAGGACCTTTACTTTAAATAATTTTTCAATTGCTATTTTTATTTCTTTGGTATTTGCTTTCATATCCACTTGAAAAATAAACTGACCATATTCACTAACTTTAGTGGATTTTTCAGTTATCACTGGATAGTGAATAATTGATTTTGCCTTTCCTATAGAAATATCAATTTTTTTATGTTTAATACTTCTCATATTAACTTTTTCTCTATGTTTTGAATTGCATTTTTTGTAATAAAAATCTTTTGATGACTAAGCATATCTCTAACATTTAGACCTTCAGTTAAAATATGATCAACTTTAGGAATATTGGATGAAGCAAGTATAAAATTTTTATTAATCTCATCTTTATTTTGTATGAATATTGCTGAGTCAAAATTAAATTTTTTAAACTTAGTGTTTAAAATCTTCGTTTTTGGTTTATTTAAAGAAATATCTTTTAAGATAATAATTTCATTCTTTTTATGTTTAGCTGAAAAAGCGCACTTCAAGGCTAATTTTTTCTCCTTTTTATTTAATTTTATTGAGTGATCTCTTACTACTGGACCAAAAGCTATCCCCCCTCCCCTAAAATGAGGCGCCTTAGAACTTCCTTGTCGAGCATTTCCAGTACCTTTTTGAGCAAATGGTTTTTTGGATTTACCTCTTACTTCAGATCTTGATTTGACCTTATGATTTCCAGATCTATGTTTTGACATCTGAAACTTAATATAATTATTAATTAAATCTGGAAATACTTTTTGAGAAAAAATAGAATCATTCAATTCTATTTCTTCAATTTCTTTATTGTCTAAATCAAATACTTTATATTTCATTTTTTTTCACTTTTTTTTACTGAGTCTTTTATTGAAACAACAGATTGTCTCGCTCCAGGTATAGAACCCTTAATAATTAATAAATTATTTTTTTTATCAATATCTACTACTTGTAAATTTTGTATTGTAACTTGTTTTGAACCCATATGACCTGCCATTTTTTTTCCCTTAAAAACTCTCCCTGGATCTTGATTATGACCAGTAGATCCATGAGCTCTATGGGAAACTGAATTTCCATGTGAAGCTCTACCTCCTCCAAAATTATGTCTTTTCATTGATCCAGCAAATCCTTTTCCTTTGCTCACTGATGTTATGTCAACAAATTGCCCTTTTTTAAAGTGTTCTGCATTAATTTCATTTCCAATCTCTAATAAGTTTTCTTTAATAACTCTAAATTCTTTTATATGTCGTTTTGGTTTTGCTTTTATTTTAGTAAAATGATTTTTTTGAGGTTTTTTTATTTTGTTTGCTTTATTGTTTTCTATTCCAACTTGTATTGCGTAATAATTATTTTTTTCTTTAGTTTTTACATCAGTCACTTCACAGTTATCTATATGTAATAATGTAACTGAGCTTCTTTTACCGTCTTCACTAAAAAAAGAAGTCATGCCTATTTTTTTTGCTAAGATACCTGTTCTCATTATATTTTTATATCTACCTCTACTCCTGGTGATAAATCTAACTTCATTAGTGCGTCCACAGTTTGTGGAGTTGGGTCTATTATATCTAAAAGTCTTTTATGTGTTCTTATTTCAAATTGTTCTCTACTTTTTTTATCTATATGGGGAGACTTGTTTACTGTAAATTTTTCAAGTCTAGTAGGTAAAGGTATTGGTCCTCTAACTTTAGCGCCCGTTCTTTTTGCGGTATTAATTATATCATTAGTACTATTATCTAATATTTTACTATCAAAAGCTCTTAATCTTATTCTGATATCTTTATTTTCCATTTTATCCTCTAAGCTAACTTTGCCTTTACTTCCTCTGCCACATTAGAAGGAACTTGTTCATAATGACTAAATTGCATAGTATAATTTGCCCTACCTTGAGAAAGAGATCTCAAATTATTTACATATCCAAACATATTTGCAAGAGGTACCATTGCATCAATTACACTAGCATTTCTTCTATTTTCCATATTTTGAACTTGTCCTCTCCTACTATTTAAATCACCTATTACATCACCCATATAATCTTCAGGAGTAACTACCTCTACTTTCATCATAGGTTCTAATAAAGCTGGGTTAGCTTTTGCTATACCTTCTCTAAATGCTGCTCTTGCAGCTATTTCAAAAGCTAATACACTCGAGTCTACATCATGATATGCGCCGTCATTTAAAGTTGCTTTAAAATCTATTACTGGATATCCTGCAATAACTCCAGTTTGCATTTGTGACTTTAATCCTTTTTCTACACCTGGGATGTATTCTTTTGGAATATTTCCCCCTGTAACTTTATTCTCAAATATAAATCCTTCTCCAGGTTTGGTAGCTTCAAAAGTAATTTCTACTCTTGCAAATTGACCAGCTCCTCCAGATTGTTTTTTATGAGTATAATCAACTTCATATGATTTTGTTATTGTTTCTCTATAAGCTACTTGTGGGGCACCTACGTTCGCTTCAACTTTGAACTCTCTTTTCATCCTATCCACTAGAACCTCAAGATGGAGTTCTCCCATTCCTTTTATAATTGTTTGTCCAGATTCTTCATCTGATGTGACTCTAAAACTTGGGTCTTCTTGTGCTAACCTACCCAGTGCTATACCCATTTTTTCATGATCTGCTTTTGTTTTAGGCTCTACTGCTACTTCTATAACTGGATCAGGAAAATCCATTTTTTCTAAAATTATTGGATTATTTGGATCACAAAGAGTTTCTCCTGTTGTCACATCTTTTACTCCTACTAATGCTACAATATCCCCTGCATATGCCTCTTTTATTTCTTCTCTATTATTTGCATGCATAAGCAACATACGGCCAATATTTTCTTTTTTATCTCTTATAGAATTTATAACTGCATCTTTAGTCATTACTTTCCCAGAATATATTCTAATAAAAACTAATGACCCTACAAAAGGATCAGTCATTATTTTAAAGGCTAAAGCACTAAATGGTTCAGCATCAGAGCAAGATCTCTCTAATTCTTTATCTCCTTTAATATCTACACCCTTAACACTTTTCACATCTAATGGTGATGGTAAATAATTAATTATTGCATCAAGAAGAGGTTGAACTCCTTTATTTTTAAATGCGCTTCCAGTAAGAACAGGAACAAAATTACCAGATATTGTTCCTTTTCTGATACACTTTTTTATATCTTCAATTGAAGGTTCGTTTCCATCGAGATAGGCTTCCATTATCTTATCATCTTCTTCGACAACCTTTTCAATTAATTTTTCTCTGTATTCTTTAACCTGATCCTTTAACTCATCTGGTATATTTTCTGAAATATCAAATTCTGCGCCTAAAGTTTCTTCTTTCCAGATTATTGATTTATTTTCTACTAAATCAACTATGCCAACAAAATTACTCTCATTCCCTATAGGTAATTGAGTTACTAGTGGATATGAACCTAATCTATCTTTTATCATATCAACAGTCATAAAGAAATTAGCACCAGTTCTATCAAGTTTATTTACAAAACACATTCGTGGAACATTATATCTATCTGCCTGTCTCCATACAGTTTCTGATTGGGGCTCTACACCTGCAACACCATCAAATACTGCAACTGCGCCATCTAAAACTTTTAAAGATCTTTCTACTTCAATTGTAAAATCAACGTGACCAGGAGTATCAATGATATTGATCCGATGATCATTCCAAAAGCAAGTTGTTGCTGCTGAGGTAATGGTAATTCCTCTTTCTTGCTCTTGTTCCATCCAATCCATAGTTGCTGCACCATCATGTACTTCACCTATTTTGTGAGATTTTCCAGTATAATAAAGAATTCTTTCTGTTGTCGTTGTTTTGCCAGCATCAATATGTGCCATAATTCCAATATTTCTATAATTTTCTAATTGATGCGATCTGGACATTCGATATTACCATTTAAAATGAGAGAAGGCTCTATTAGCTTCAGCCATCTTATGAGTGTCTTCTCTTTTTTTTGCTGAATTACCTTTATTATTAAAAGCATCCATTAATTCTCCTGCAATTCTTTCTTTCATTGTTTTTTCATTTCTTTTTTTTGCACTTTCAATAAGCCACTTTATAGCAAGAGCCTGAGCTCTTGCGGGTCTCACTTCAACAGGTACTTGGTATGTAGCCCCACCCACTCTTCTTGATCTAACTTCTAAACTTGGCTTTATTTTATCTATCGAATTATGAAAGAATTCTAATGGATCATTTTTAGTTTTATCGCTAATTATATCGAATGCTCCATAAACTATTCTTTCTGCAGTTGATTTTTTTCCATCATACATAACCTTATTCATAAACTTTGTAATAATTGTATCCTTATATTTTGCGTCTGTTAGAACTTCCCTTTTTATAGCTGATCTTCTTCTAGACATTTAAAAATACTATTTAGGTTTTTTTGATCCATATAAGGATCTTCGTTGTTTTCTTGCACTGACACCCTGAGCATCTAAAGGACCACGAATTACGTGATATCTAACACCTGGTAAATCTTTAACTCTACCACCCCTAATAAGAACTACAGAATGTTCTTGGAGATTATGCCCTTCTCCAGGAATATATGTTGAAACCTCATGCCCATTAGTTAAGCGAACTCTTGCAACCTTTCTAAGAGCTGAATTGGGTTTTTTTGGAGTTGTAGTATAAACCCTAGTGCATACACCTCTTTTTTGAGGGGATGCTTCTAAAGCTGGGACTTTATTAATCCTCAATACTTTTTTTCTTCCTTTTCTTACCAGTTGATTAACTGTTGGCATAACCTTCTTTCCAATTTATATTTTTTAAAGCTTCTCAATTTGCGTTTGAGATTTTTTCTCACCACCAAATCAAACTAAAGTGCGATGTATATATTTACGATAGTTTATCACGTCAAGTAAAATTGCATAAAAACAATGAGAATTCTGCAAAAATTATAATATTTTGGCTATTTTTCTATAATTTCAGAATTTTCTGATGTTTTTTCTTGATTTAACTGCTCTAATTTTTCGTTATCTCTAATTTTAGATAATTTATTAAATTCAGAATATGCTCTTCCTGTCCCTGCGGGTATTAATCTTCCAACTATAACATTTTCTTTTAATCCCTCAAGTCTGTCTACTTTACCTTGAACAGCTGCATCAGTTAATACTCTTGTAGTTTCTTGGAAAGAAGCTGCAGAAATAAAAGAGTTAGTTTGAAGGCTTGCTTTAGTTATTCCTAAAAGAACAGGAATATATTTTGCTAGTTTTTTGTTATCACTTTCCAAAATTTTATTAATTTTATTTAACTCTATTTTATCTATCTGTTCTCCTTTTAGCAGAGTGGAATCACCTTCTTCTAAAACCTCAACTTTTTGTAACATTTGTTTTGCAATAACCTCTATATGTTTATCATTAATAGTTACACCCTGAAGCCTGTAAACGTCTTGAACTTCTTTAACTAAATATCTAGCTAGTTCTTCTACACCTAATATTCTTAAAATATCGTGAGGTACAGGGGTGCCATCAACAATTATTTCACCTTTTTTTACTAAGTCTCCTTCTTGTACATTTAAATGTTTGCCTCGTGGAACTAAAATTTCGACAAAATTTTCCTCATCTTCTGTATCAGTGATTATAAGTTTTCGTTTATTTTTATAATCTTTTCCAAATGTTATTTTACCATCCATTTCACTCATAATTGCAGGATCTTTTGGTTTCCTTGCTTCAAATAACTCGGCCACTCTTGGCAAACCACCAGTTATATCTTTTGTCTTTGAGGATTCTTTTGGAATTCTTGCTATAACATTTCCAACTTTTACTTCACTTCCATCATTAACACTTAAAATAGTATCTATAGACATATAGTATCTAGCATCATTCCCATTATTTAATTTTAAAATTTCACCATTGTTGTCTGTAATAGCTATTTGGGGTTTTAGATCTTTTGCTTTAGAAATTTGTCTCCAATCAGTAATAACTTTGTTTGATATACCAGTAGTTTCATCAGTTTGTTCTTTAATTGATGTACCTTCAATTAGATCTATAAATTTTATCGTACCATCTTTTTCAGCAATGATCGGTGTTGTATACGGATCCCATTCTGCCAATAAAGTATTTCTTTTAATTTTCGTATTTTCTTTTTCATTTAATTTTGATCCAAATGGTACTTTATAAGATATCTTTATATTTTTTTGATCATCACAAATATTCATTTTTGCATTTCTTGAAATAACTATAGGTTCATTTTTAGAATTATAAATTAGATTTACATTTTCAAAATTCAAAGTACCATCAACACTACTTTCTATTGAAGATTGTTCTGCCGAAGCACTTGCAGCCCCTCCAATATGAAATGTTCTCATTGTTAATTGCGTTCCTGGTTCTCCAATTGATTGAGCAGCAATTATACCTACTGCTTCACCTATGTTTACAGGTGTCCCTCTTGCTAAATCCCTACCATAACAAACTGAACAAATTCCCGAATTTGATTCACAAGTTAGTACGGACCTTATCTTTAAAGTTTTGATGTCTAGGCTTTCAATTCTCATAAGATGTGTTTCATCAATTATTTCACCTGCTTTTACAATTATTCCTTGAGAATCTTCTATATTTTCGCAGGGACATCTTCCAAGAATTCTTTCATTTAATGTTACTGTTTCATTTCCTGAATCGAATATTGATTCTACTATTACTCCATTAGAAGTTTTACAATCAAATTCTTTAATTACTGCATCTTGCGCAACATCAACTAATCTTCTTGTTAAATAACCAGAGCTAGCTGTTTTTAAAGCTGTATCTGCAAGACCTTTTCTAGCACCATGTGTCGATGTAAAAAATTCTATTACTGATAAACCTTCTTTAAAGTTTGATTTGATAGGTGTTTCAATAATTTCTCCAGAAGGTTTTGCCATTAATCCCCTCATTCCTGCTAATTGCTTTAACTGAGCAGCAGAGCCTCTAGCACCTGAATGTGCCATGATGTATACTGAATTTAAATTTTCTCCATCCTTAGGATTTGCAATTGTTTCAAGCATTCTATCAGATATATCATTTGTGCATTCTGACCATGCATCAACAACCTTATTATATTTTTCACCTTGAGTTATTAAACCTTCTTGATACTGATATTCATATTCTTGTACTTTTTTTTGTGTGCCATCTATTAATATATTTTTTTGGGAAGGTATTACTAAGTCATCTTTTCCAAAAGAAATACCTGCTTTAGCAGCATATTTAAATCCTACAGACATTATATTATCTGCAAATATGACTGTGTCTTTTTGCCCGCAAAACCTATACACCCTATCTATTATGTTACTAATTTCTTTTTTAGTTAAAACTTTATTTACTAATTCAAAATCTAAATCTTTATTATTAGGAAAAACACTAAAGAGTATTAATCTTCCTGGAGTAGTCTCTACTCTGATTTTTTTATTAAGTTTTTTTGAAAAAACTCTTGTAGTGATTTTTGCATGCAAGCTAATGTCATTATTTTGTAAAGCTTTTTCTACTTCAAATAAATCTGTAAATAACCTTCCCTCACCTTTTTCACCTTTTCTTAGTATAGAAAGATAATAGAGTCCCAAAACTATATCTTGCGAAGGTACTATTATTGGTTTTCCACTTGAAGGAGAAAGAATATTATTAGTACTCATCATTAATACCCGAGCTTCCAATTGAGATTCTAAACTTAAAGGTACATGTACCGCCATTTGATCCCCATCAAAATCAGCGTTAAAAGCAGTACAAACTAGAGGGTGTAAATTTATAGCTTTACCCTCAATTAAAATTGGTTCAAAAGCCTGAATTCCCAATCTATGTAATGTAGGCGCTCTATTAAGTAAAATAGGGTGTTCTCTTATAACTTCTTCCAAAACATCCCAAACTCTAGAGTCTTCCATCTCAACCATTTTTTTTGCGGCTTTAATTGTAGTCGCCCAACCATAAATTTCTAACTTATGAAAAATAAATGGTTTAAACAATTCAAGGGCCATTCTTTTTGGAATTCCACATTGATGCAATTTAAGATTTGGACCCACAACTATTACTGATCTACCTGAATAATCAACTCTTTTTCCAAGTAAGTTTTGTCTAAATCTTCCTTGCTTACCCTTAAGCATATCTGCAAGAGATTTTAATGGCCTTTTATTAGTTGCTGTAATGACTCGTCCTCTTCTCCCATTATCAAATAAAGCATCAACGGCTTCCTGAAGCATTCTTTTTTCATTTCTAACAATTATATCAGGGGCCCTAAGATCAATAAGTCGTTTTAATCTATTGTTTCTATTAATAACTCTCCTGTACAAATCATTTAAATCTGAAGTTGCAAATCTTCCACCATCAAGAGGTACTAGTGGCCTTAATTCAGGAGGTATAACAGGCAAAACCTTCAAAATCATCCATTCTGGTTTAGATTTTGAAGAAATAAATGACTCCACCAATTTTAAACGTTTAATAGTTTTTTGTTTCTTTAATTCTGATTTGGATGTTTCTAAAATCTCTTTTAATTTTATTCTTTCAGTTTTAAGATCTAATGAAATTAACATCTGATCTATAGCTTCAGCACCTATTGAAGCTTGAAAAGAATCTTCACCATGTTGATCTTGATAATCAATAAATTCATCTTCACTTATAAGTTGCCCAACTTTTAAATCTGTTAAACCGGGTTCAGTTATTATAAATTTTTCAAAATATAATACTTTATCTAAATCTTTCAAAGTCATATCGAGTAATAAAGCTATTCTGCTTGGTAATGATTTCATAAACCATATATGAGAAACTGGAGCAGCAAGTTCTATGTGCCCCATCCTATCTCTTCTTACTTTTGACAAAGTTACTTCTACTCCACATTTTTCGCAGACTACCCCTTTAAATTTCATACGCTTATATTTACCGCACAAACACTCATAATCTTTGATAGGGCCAAAAATTTTTGAACAGAATAAACCATCTTTTTCTGGTTTAAACGTTCTATAATTTATTGTTTCAGGTTTTTTAATTTCACCAAATGACCAAGATCTAATTTGATCTGGATGCGCTATTGATATTTTTATCTGATCAAAGTTCTCTATTCCCTGATTTTCATTAAAAACGTTTAATAATTGTTTATTCATATTTATATCTCTTGTTGTTCTATTTTTAAATCTTCTTCTTTAGACTTCATTTCTATATTTAAAACTAATGATTTAAGTTCTTTAACCATAACATTAAAAGATTCTGGAACACCTGATTCAAAATTTTGATCCCCTTTAATTATAGACTCATATACCCTTGTTCTTCCCGCTACATCATCTGATTTTATAGTAAGCATTTCTTGCAATACATGAGAAGCACCATATGCTTCTAAAGCCCAAACTTCCATCTCTCCAAATCTTTGACCTCCAAATTGAGCTTTACCTCCCAAAGGCTGCTGTGTAACTAAACTATAAGGACCTATTGATCTTGCGTGAATTTTTTCATCTACTAAATGATGAAGTTTCAACATATATATATAACCTATCGTTACTGGTCTATCAAATTTTTCGCCAGTTATTCCATCATATAATATTTCTTGACCAGTATGATTGAGTCCATTGTTTTTTAACATATCTGTTATGTCTTTTTCTTTAGCGCCATCAAAAACAGGTGTCGCAAATGGTAATCCTTTAGACAAATTGTTTGAAAGCTCTATTAAATCATCTTCATTAAGATCAGAAATAGTCTCTTTATCTTTTTTGCTCTCAAAAATATTACTCAAGTCATCTTTAAGTTTCTTTGTCTTCCCTTCTTTATGCATAATCTTAAGCATTTCATTTATTTGTTTTCCTATTGCAGCAGAAGCCCATCCTAAATGAGTTTCAAATATTTGACCTATATTCATTCGACTTGGAACACCTAAAGGATTTAGAAGGATGTCAACAGGCGTACCATCACCTAACATTGGCATATCTTCTATTGGAGCTATCTTAGAAATTACGCCTTTATTGCCATGTCTTCCAGCCATTTTATCCCCTGGCTGTAATTTTCTTTTTACAGCAACAAAAATTTTAATCATTTTTAATACCCCTGGTGGCAATTCATCACCACTCTGTATTTTATCAACTTTCGCCTCAAATTTTTGGTTTATATTTCCTAAAAAAGTATCAAATTCTTTTTTTAACTCTTCAATTTCATCTGCAACAGTATCTTTCTTAACTTTAATTTTAAGTAATTCTTCTTTTTTTAATTCTTCTAAATTTTCATATGTAAGTTTTTGATTTTTTGTTAACTTGTCGCTACCTGAAGAAAATATTTCTTCATTAAAGATATCTCTCAATTGATTTGCAAATGTTTTTTCAATAATACTAATTTCATCATCTCTATCTTGAGCAAGTCTTTCTATTTGAGATCTTTCAATTGATAATGACCTTTCATCTTTTTCAATACCTCTTCTAGAAAACACTCTAATTTCAACAATAGTTCCATTAACACCTGGTGGAACTTTTAAACTTGTATCTTTTACATCTGAAGCTTTTTCCCCAAAAATTGATCTTAAAAGTTTTTCTTCGGGTGTCATCGGGCTTTCACCTTTGGGTGTAACTTTACCTATTAATATATCGCCAGATTTTACGTCTGCTCCAACATACACCATACCTGTTTCATCTAAATTTCTCAGATTATCTTCACTTACGTTTGGAATATCTCTCGTAATTTCCTCAGGACCAAGCTTTGTATCTCTTGCCATAACCTCAAATTCTTCAACATGAATTGAAGTAAAAACATCATCTCTTACAATTCTTTCTGAAATAATTATTGAGTCTTCAAAATTATACCCATTCCATGGCATAAATGCTGCTAAAACATTTCTTCCTAAAGCTAACTCGCCTAATTCAGTAGCTGGCCCATCTGCTATTACATCTCCTGTTTCAATGAAGTCTCCAACATTTACGAGAGGTTTTTGGTTAATACAAGTATTTTGATTTGATCTTTGATATTTAAATAAATTATAGATATCAACTCTTGATTGGTTTTTTTGATATTTTTTTTCAGAAACTCTGATTACAATTCTATTTGCATCTACTTGATCTACAAATCCTGCCCTATGAGCTATAACTGTCGAGCCACTATCCTGAGCTACGATTCTTTCCATACCAGTTCCAACTAGTGGAGCTTCAGGCTTTATTAATGGTACTGCCTGTCTCATCATATTTGAACCCATCAAAGCTCTATTTGCATCATCATTTTCTAAGAAAGGTATCATTGAAGAAGCAACTGAAACTAATTGCTGAGGAGATACATCCATTAAATCAATTGTATCCTTATTAGACAAAATAAATTCACCTTCTTGTCTACAACTTACTAATTCATCAATAAATTTCCCATCTTCATCAATTTGAGCGTTAGCCTGAGCAATAACATAATCCTCTTCTTCCATTGCACTTAAATAAATTACTTCAGAAGTAACTTTGGCCTTTTTAACTATCCTATATGGAGTTTCAATAAATCCAAATTGATTTATTCTAGAATAAGAGGCTAAGCTATTTATCAATCCAATATTTGGACCTTCAGGGGTTTCTACAGGACATATTCTTCCATAATGTGTTTGATGAACGTCTCTAACCTCAAATCCAGCTCTTTCTCTGCTCAAACCTCCTGGACCTAATGCAGATACTCTTCTCTTATGCGTTATTTCTGCAAGAGGATTAGTTTGATCCATAAATTGACTTAATTGACTTGTTCCAAAAAACTCTTTTATTGCTGATGCAACAGTTTTTGCATGTATTATATCTTGGGGCATAATTGTATCAACTTCTACTGAACTCATTCTTTCTTTTATTGCCCTTTCCATTCTTAATAATCCAATTCTAAATTGATTTTCTAATAATTCCCCTACTGATCTAACTCTTCTATTTCCCAAATGGTCAATATCATCAACTTCACCCTTACCATCTCTTAAGTTTAACAATTCCCTAATTATTGATAATATGTCATTTTTTGTAAGCATTCTAGTTTCAAGATCTGTATCTAATTTTAATTTTGAATTAATTTTTACTCTTCCAACTGATGATAAATCATATCTTTCATTTGAAAAAAATAATTTATTAAATAATGCTTCAGCCGTTTCTAAAGTTGGTGGTTCACCAGGTCTTAAAATCTTATAAACTTCAAAAAGAGATTCTTCTCTAGATTTTGACTTGTCCAGAGCAAGAGTATTTCTTAAATATGGACCTACTTCAACGTTATCAATTAATAAAACAGATAAATCATTAATACTATTTTCTTCAAAATATTTAATATGTTCTTCTATAATTTCAGTTCCTGCTTCAACTAAAATTTTTCCATTTTTCTCATTTATTATATCTTCACTTACAAAAAGGCCAAATAATGACTCCTCTTTAATTATAATTTCTTTAAATTTTTTATTTTTTACTTCATTAATTATTCTAGAACTTAATTTTGTTCCTCTTTCTAAAATAATTTTTCCATTCTTGTTATTTATTAAATCATATGGCAAAGTTTTACCTTTGTAAAAATCAAAATTGAAATTAATTAACCAGCCATTAGAATTTTTTTTGAGCTTATAACTTTTATAATAATAATTTAATATCTCTTCACCGCTCATCCCTTGTATTTTATTTGAGTCTGGTTGAATTTTTTTAATACTACACTCTTCTAAGTATTTCTCTGTTTCTTTACTTGGCAAACATTGTAGAAATGTAGTTATTGGAAACTTTCTTTTTCTATCTATTCTAGTATGTAATATATCTTTAGCATCAAATTCAAAATCTAGCCAAGAACCTCGGTATGGAATAACCCTACAAGAAAATAAATATTTTCCGCTCATATGAGTTTTTCCACGATCATGATCAAAAAATACACCTGGTGACCTATGCATTTGACTAACCACTACTCTTTCAACTCCATTTATTATGAAAGTACCGTTTTTAGTCATAAGAGGAATTTCACATAAATAAACTTGCTGTTCTTTCATATCTCGAACAGTTTTAGTTTCGGTTTCCTCATCAATATCCCAAACTTTTAATCTAAACCAAGCTAATAATGGAACGCTAAAAGTAATTCCTCTTTGAGAACACTCTATAACATCATGTTTTGGTTGGCCAAAATCATATGAAATATATTCAACAGTAGCCCTATCTGTATAGTCATTAACAGGAAATACTGTTTTAAATACATCATGTAAACCATGGTCCAATCTTTCTTTAGGATCTCTTCCAAGTTGTAAAAAATTGTCAAAAGATCTTTTTTGAACTTCAATTAAGTTAGGTAAAGTTGTAACATTCTTTATTTTCCCAAAAGATTTCCTAATTTTCTTTTTTCCAACAAATGATGTTTTCATCTTACTACAAACCTATTTTTTTAAAAAGTCGTCGCTATTTTAGTTACAACTTTTTTTATTTTAATTCTACTTTTGCTCCAGCTGCTTCAAGTTTTTTCTTCATCTCTTCTGCTTCAGCTTTTGCCACTCCTTGTTTTAGAGGTTTTGGCGCTCCTTCAACTAAATCTTTTGCTTCCTTCAAACCAAGTCCAGTAATTGTTCGAACCTCTTTAATTACTGCAATTTTATTTGAACCTGCTTCAGATAGAACCAAATCAAATTCAGTCTTTTCCTCTGCAGCTGCTTGATCAGCTCCTCCACCTGTAGCGGGTGCAGCGGCAACCGGTGCAGCAGCTGTGACTCCCCATTCTTCTTCAAGTTTTTTACTTAATTCTGCTGCCTCAACAACCGTTAGAGATGATAAATCTTTTATTATTTTATCTAAATCAGCCATATTCTGTTCTCCTTAATATTAAACTTTATATTTATGTTGTTTTTTTTGCATATGCTCCAAATGTTCTGACTAATTTACTTGCAGGTTCTTGTAACAATGATGCAATTTTTGATCCAGGTGCCATTATAACGCCAACTAATTTTCCTCTTATTTCATCTAAAGAAGGTAATGAAGCTAAAAATTTAACTTCTTTATCGTCTATTAATTTTCCTTCATATGATCCACCTAAAATGATCAATTTTTTATTTTCTTTAGAAAAATTAACTGCAACTTTTGCAGCCACAAGAGGATCTTCAGAATAAGCAATAGCAGTCGGACCCGTAAATAATTCAGATACATTCTCAAAAGAAGTCCCTGGCAGAGCTAATTTAGTTAATCTATTTTTAGTAACTTTAAATTTAGCATTAACTTCTCTCATTTTAGCTCTTAAGTCTTCAAGTTCACTTACGTTTAATCCTGAATAATGCGTAACTACTAAAAGATTTGATTCTTTAAAGTCATTTTTCAAAGATGAAACAATATTTTCTTTTTTTGAACGATCCAAATTAAACTCCATAATAAAGTTTATTCAATTTACTAGAAAACTCATTTTTCTAGTTAACTTATGCTCAACAGAACACAACTTTTAAAAGCTGTTTCTGTCTATGTAGGTACTTTAAGTCAAAAAAGCAGACACCTACAGTCTTTGACAAATTAGAGAAATATATTTCTCTAATTTAATTTAGAAACCTAATTTTTTTGTAAATCTGCAACATTCAATTTGATTCCTATCCCCATAGTCGAAGCTATGGAAACTCTTTTTACATATGACCCTTTAATTCCTTCTGGTTTATTTTTTAAAATAGCTTCAAAAAAAGTTTTAATGTTATCTCTAAGTTTTTCTTTATCAAAACTTAATTTTCCAACTCCAGCATGAATTATTCCTGATTTATCATTTTTAAATTGTACTTGACCCTTTTTTGCATCTTTGATTGCTTTTGAAACATCATTTGTAACAGTTCCTAATTTAGGATTAGGCATTAGTCCTTTTGGTCCTAGAATTTGTCCTATTTTTGCTAATTGGGGCATCATATCTGGAGTTGCTATAAGTCTATCAAAATTTATTTCACCACTTTCTATAGATTTAATGAAATCAGTATCTCCTACAATATCAGCTCCTGATTCTCTAGCTTTAGAAGCATTTTCATCTTTTGCAACCACTGCAATGCGAATATTTTTTCCTGTACCATGCGGTAAATTAATCACGCCTCTTACTGATTGATCTGTTTTACCAGCATTTAATGATAAATTTATTGCTATATCTAATGTTTCTTCAAATTTTGCTGCTGGGGAATTTTTAATTAAATCAATAGCTTCATCTAAATTATAATTTCTTTCTTTATCTATTTTGCTATAAATATCTTTCATTTTTTTACTAATTTTTTTCATTTTATTTTTCTATTTCCATTCCCATTGATCTCGCTGATCCCTTAACCATTTCTATAGCCCCTTCAATATTAATAGCATTAAGATCTTCCATTTTAGTTTTTGCTATCTCTTCTATTTGTTTTAAATTAATTTTTCCTAAAACTGACTTACCTGGAGTAGAGTTACCTTTTTTTAAATTCGCAGCTTTTTTTAAATAATACGAAACTGGAGGAAGTTTAGTAATGAAATCAAATTTTTTATCCTTGTAAGCTGTAATTACAACTGGAATTGGCGAACCTTTCTCCAAATTTTTTGTTTTTTCATTAAATGCTTTGCAAAAATCCATAATATTTAAACCTCTTTGGCCTAGTGCAGGACCAACTGGAGGAGAAGGATTTGCGCCACCTGCAGGAATTTGAAGTTTAATGTATCCTAAAATTTCTTTTGCCATTTTTACGCTTTTTCTACCTGTGAATATTCAAGCTCTACTGGAGTTGATCTTCCAAATATTGATACCGCAACCTTTATTCTAGATTTGTCTTCATCAATTTGTTCAATCATTCCATCAAAAGAAGCAAATGGTCCATCAATTACCTTTATAACTTCTCCTACTTCAAACTCTACTGAAGGTCTAGGCTTCTCAATACCTTGTAAAACCTGTTCACTTATTTTTGATGCTTCGGTATTGCTTATTGGTATTGGCATACCCTTTGAGCCTAAAAAAGTTGAAACCTTTGGTGTATTTTTAACTAAATGCCAAGTATCGTCATTCATAATCATTTTAATTAAAATATAACCAGGAAAAAATTTCCTTTCAGTATTTACTCTTGCCCCTCTTTTTACTTCAACAATTTCTTGAGTAGGAACAGATATTTCTTCAATCATTTCTGAAAGTCCTAATTTTGCAGCTTGTTCTTTAATGCTGTCTGCAACTTTATGTTCAAATCCAGAATATGCATGGATTACATACCATCTTGCTAGAGTGTTCATAAACCTGCTCCAAAACTTATAATTTTTTTAATTGAAAATGACAAAACTTGATCAGTTAATAAAAAAAATAATGAAAACAAAATAATAAGCAATATTATTATTGCTGCCGAGATAAGGGTATCTCTTCTAGTAGGCCAAATAACTTTAGATAATTCTTGTCTTACTTGTCTAACAAATAGAGCCGGCGATGTTTTTTTGTTTTCCAATTTTTTCCCTTTCTTAATTGGCAGGAGTGGCAGGACTTGAACCTGCAGCCCCCGGTTTTGGAGACCGGTGCTCTACCAATTGAGCTACACTCCTATTTAGAATAATGAAGAGTCACAATAGATAGAGGATCCCCAGTTTAATCTATTCAATAATTTTATCTACTACTCCAGAACCAACTGTTTTTCCTCCCTCACGTATCGCAAATCGTAAACCTTCATCCATTGCTATAGGTGCAGTCAGATCAACATCTATTGTAATATCATCTCCTGGCATTACCATTTCTGTTCCTTCAGGTAACTTCACCGCTCCAGTAACATCTGTAGTTCGAAAATAAAATTGTGGCCTATAGTTCGAGAAAAAAGGAGTGTGTCTCCCACCTTCTTCTTTTTTTAGAACATAAATTTTTGCTTTAAATTTTGTATGAGGTTTAATAGAACCCGGAGCAGCTAAAACTTGCCCTCTTTCAACTTCTTCTCTTTTGGTTCCTCTTAATAGAGCTCCAATGTTGTCTCCAGCCTCTCCAGTATCCAAAAGCTTTCTGAACATCTCAACACCTGTTACAGTTGTTTTTTGAATATCTTTAATACCTACAATCTCAATTTCATCCCCAGTATTAACAACTCCTTGCTCCACTCTTCCTGTACAAACAGTTCCTCTTCCTGAAATTGAAAAAACATCTTCAACTGGCATTAAAAAAGGTTTGTCTTTTGGTCTGTTAGGTTGTGGAATAAATTCATCAACAGCTTTCATTAATTCTAAAATTGAATTTTTTCCAGTAGCTTCATCTTTGTCTTCAACAGCTGCTAAGGCTGAACCTTTAATTATTGGAGTGTCGTTTCCAGGAAATTTATATTCATTTAAAATATCTCTGATTTCTTCTTCAACTAATGTAACTAATTCTTTGTCATCTACTTGATCAATTTTATTTAAATAAACGACAATTGCTGGTACCCCAACCTGACGCGCTAATAAAATATGCTCTCTTGTTTGAGGCATTGGACCATCAGCAGCATTTACTACTAAAATAGCTCCGTCCATTTGTGCAGCACCTGTAATCATATTTTTTACATAGTCAGCATGTCCCGGGCAATCCACATGTGCGTAATGTCTTTTTTCAGTTTCATACTCTACGTGAGCAGTTGCAATAGTAATTCCACGTTCTTTTTCTTCTGGCGCTTTATCTATTTGATCATAAGCAGTATATTCTGCCCCACCAGTTTCAGCTAACACTTTAGTAATGGCAGCTGTTAATGTTGTTTTACCATGATCCACGTGTCCAATAGTTCCAACATTGGCATGTGGTTTATTTCTTTCGAATTTTGCTTTTGACATTTTTAATACCCCAATATTATTTTTTTTTGGAGCGGGTGAAGGGAATCGAACCCTCGTAGCCAGCTTGGAAGGCTGGAGCTTTACCACTAAGCTACACCCGCACAATTCTGGCAACCCACTCACTCCTACCCCTGTTACCATATACTATATGGTGGAGGGGGTAGGATTTGAACCTACGTACGCTCACGCGGGCGGATTTACAGTCCGCTGCCTTTAACCACTCGACCACCCCTCCTTTTAAATTCAGAGAACAGCACTAAGTAATTATTCTAGTACTTTTGTCAATGTTAAATTAAAATTTATTGCCGCAGAGCTTTTTTACCTAAAACCAAAGTCTTCTAACGAAAAATATCATGTTTGTACATAGTTCTATTGCAAATATTTGCTTTTTTTTCATTTAAGATATAATTATCAATTTATGGCGAAAAATAGTCAATTTTTACAAAAAAATAGCTCTCTTTTAAATATTTATGGTTATCATTCTGTAAAAGCAGCCTTAAAAAATGACAAAAGAAGAAAAAAAAGGTTAATTTTAAATCCAACATCTGCTGAAAATTATTATGATGAATTTAAGGGAAAAATCAAAGAAATAATTATTATTTCCCAAAAAGAGTTTAAAAACAAGTACTCAAAAGATGAAAACACTCAAGGAATAGTTTTACAAGCATTTGATTTAAAAGAATTAACTTTAAAAGAAATTTTAAAAAATAGCAGCAAAAATAAAGAATCTATTTTATTATTATTAGACCAAGTTAACGATCCACATAATATTGGAGCTATTATGAGATCAGCTGCATTATTTAATTGTTTATCAATAATTATAAGTGAGAACAATTCTCCTGAAATGAATTCAACAATAATTAAATCTGCTTCTGGTGCTGCAGAAATTGTAAGTTTGATAAAAGTTCCTAATATTTCAAGATGTATCAATGAACTCAAAAAGAATGATTATTGGATTATAGGACTAGACTCAGAAGCAGATAAAACTCTAGACAAATTTGATATTCCAAAAAAATCTGTATTTGTTTTAGGTTCTGAACACAGTGGTTTAAGAGAATTAACAAAAAAAAATTGCGACTACAAAATATCTATTAAAAATAAGCAATATAAATATTTTGAAATAGATAGTTTAAACGTTTCTAATGCCGCATCAATTGCTCTTTACGAATATAACAAAAAATATAATATTGATTATTGAATAAATTAGTATATTTAAGTTAACGAACTAAACTTTCTTATAGTTTGGATTTCAGAAATTCGCCGGCTTAGCTCAGTTGGTAGAGCAGTTGATTTGTAATCATCAGGTCGAGAGTTCGAGTCCCTCAGCCGGCACCACTAAAGTTAATTACACACCAGGTATGTAAGGAACTCCATCTCCTTTAATACTTTCATTGATATCAGACAAAGTAGAGCAGCTACTTAAAGCAAAAATGAAAGCTAATATAATAAATATTTTTTTCATAACCTTTTTTAATCATATTTATATTAAAATAAAAATATTATAATGAAAAATTATCAAATATTATCGGGATAAGTTTTCTAGCTTTGCAGCACAATACTTAAATTCAGGAATTTTACCGTATGGATCTAATGCTGAATTGGTTAAAATATTTGCTGCAGCTTCATAATAACAAAATGGTATAAATATTAAACCCTTAGGAATTGAATTATCTTTTCTTATTTTTAATTTAATAGATCCTCTTCTTGTAGTTACATTTACATAATCACCTTGTTTAAGCTTAATTTGTTCTATGTCATATGGTGACAAACTTACTGTTGGTTCAGGTTCAATTGCATCTAAATTTGATGATTTTCTAGTCATAGAACCTGTATGCCAATGTTCTAGTTGTCTACCCGTAGTTAAAATCATTGAAAATTCTTTATCAGGTAATTCATCTGAAGGTATAATTTTTGCGGGTACAAATTTTCCTTTTCCTCCTTCTATCGGAAAATTATCTCCAAACACAACTTCTTTACCTGGTTCTGTTGGGGAATCACATGGATAAGTTACTGAATCTTCTTTTTCTAGACGCTCCCATGAAATATTATTAAGTGATGGCATAGCTTCTTTCATTTCATCAAATATTTCTTTTGGATGACTATAATTCCAATTTAAACCTAATTTTTTAGCTATCTCTACTATAATCCACCAATCCTCTTTTGCTTCTCCAGGAAGTGGGACAGCTTTTCTTCCCATTTGTACTTGTCGATTAGTATTTGTTACAGTTCCATCTTTTTCAGGCCAAGCAGAGGCAGGGAGTATTACATCAGCAAATCTTGCCGTCTCAGTAAAAAATATATCCTGTACAACTAAATGATCTAATTTAGAAAGAGCATCTCTAGCATGTGATACATCAGGATCTGACATTGCTGGATTTTCTCCTAATATATACATCCCTTTAATAATTTTTTCATGAATAGAATCCATAATTTCAACTACAGTTAAGCCGTTTTCGGAATCTAAATCTGAATCCCAAAATTTTTTATAAAAATCTAAATTATTATTATCATCCACTAAATTATAATCTGGAAACATCATTGGTATAAGTCCTGCATCTGAAGCTCCTTGAACATTGTTTTGACCTCTTAAAGGATGCAAACCTGTTCCTGGTCTTCCAACATTTCCAGTCATTAATGCTAATGAAATTAAACATCTGGCATTATCTGTTCCATGAGTGTGTTGAGATATACCCATTCCCCAAAAAATTATTGCATTTTTAGCTTTACCAAATGTTGTTGCAACCTCATATAAGATTTTTTCTTCTATTCCACATATTTTTGACATTCTTTTTGGGTCATAATCTTGTAAGTGTTTTTTTAATTCATCGAATCCTATAGTATGTTCTTTGATATAATTTCTATCATATAAATTTTCTTTTAATATCACATACATTAATGAATTCAGTAAAGCTACATCAGAGCCTGGGGTAAATTGAACCATATAATCTGCATATTTTTTTAATGCCTGGCCTCTTGGATCCATTACAATCATTTTAGCACCATTTTTTTTTGCATTTTTAAAAAACGTTGCTGCAACAGGATGGTTTTCAGTAGGGTTTGCACCAATAACAACTATTACATCAGAATTTTTAACTTCAAAAAAGGGCGCGGTTACTGCTCCTGAACCAATTGTTTCTAACAATGCTGCTACTGACGATGCATGACACAACCTTGTGCAATGATCTACATTATTAGTTTGAAAGCCAGTTCTTATTAGTTTTTGAAACAAATATGCCTCTTCATTTGAACACTTAGCTGAACCAAAGCCTGCTAAACCTTTACCTCCTTCAGTTTTTTTAATTCTTATAAATTTTTCTGCTACCAAGTTTAATGCTTCGTCCCAAGAAGCTTCTCTAAAGTGTGTTAATGGATTTGAAGGATCTATAGCTAAAGAATTTTTTTTATCTTTATTGTCTAGTCTTATTAATGGTTTTGTTAATCTCTCTTTGTTAGTTATATAATCAAAACCAAATCTTCCTTTTACGCAAAGTCTATTTTTATTTGAAGGTCCGTTTCTACCATTTACATATTTAATTTCATTATCTTTAATATTGTATTCCAACTGACAACCAACTCCACAATATGGGCATACGCTATTAATTTTTTTATCTACTTCTGAAAAACCAACAGATTTTTCATCTACAATTGAGGCTGGCATAAGTGCTCCAGTTGGACAAGCCTGTACACATTCTCCACATGCAACACATGTACTATCACCCATAGGATCATCAAAATCAAAAACTATTTTTGAGTTTTCACCCCTATACGCCATTCCTATCACATCATTTACCTGAACTTCCCGGCAGGCTCTTACGCATAAATTACACTGTATACATGCATCTAAATTTACTGCCATTGAAGGATGTGAAGCGTCAGGTTCTATAAAGTTTTTTTTATTAAATCTAGATTCGTTTAATTCTATTTTATCTATCCAGTTCCAAAAATTTGAATTTGGATCGTGAGCAATCTTTTTTTCTGGTTGATCCGTTAATAACAATTCAAAAACTAATTCTCTCGATTTTTTAGCTCTATCTGAAGAGGTATATACCTTCATGCCTTCAATAGGTTTGCGAATACATGAAGCAGATAAAACCCTTTCGCCATCTATTTCTACCATACAAGCTCTACAGTTACCATCAGCTCTGTAACCTGGTTCTTCACTATAACATAAATGAGGAATTTCTATTCCTAAAGATTTTGAAATTTCCCATATAGTATTTTCAGAATTAGCTTTCACTTTTTTGCCGTTAATAAAGAAACTTATCTCATCTTTACTCATTCAATTTTAATTCCTTTGAAAAATGTTTTATTATAGAGTTAAGAGGATTGGTAGCAGCTTGTCCCAATCCACATATAGATGCATCAGACATTACTAAAGATAAATCTTTCAATTTAGATAAACTCCAATTTTTTTCTTTCATTTCTTTAACTGTTTTTTCTGTGCCTACACGACATGGGGTACATTGACCACAACTTTCATCTTCAAAAAAATGCATTAAATTCAATCCAACATCTCTCATTTTATCTCTATCAGATAAAATTACTATTGCTGCTGATCCTAAAAAACAACCTTCGTCTTCTAATTCCTTTACACCATAATCCAAAGGTATATTATCTAAACTTGCTGGAAGAATTCCACCCGAAGCACCTCCGGGAAGGTATGCTTTAAAAATATGTCCCTCTAACATTCCACCAGAATAATCATCAATTAATTCTTTTACTGTTATACCAGCTGGTGCAATTTTAACTCCAGGTTTTTTAACCCTACCTGAAACTGAAAAACTATGAAAACCTCTTCTATCATTTTTTCCTTGATTAGAATACCAGTTTGAACCTCTCTCTATTATATCTCTAAGCCAATAAACTGTCTCAACATTATTTACCAAAGTTGGTTTGCCAAATAAACCCACTTGAGCAACATAGGGTGGCCTATGCCTTGGAAGGCCTCTTTTACCTTCTATACTTTCTATCATTGCAGACTCTTCGCCACAAATATATGCGCCGGCTCCTCTCCTAATATTTATATAGTCTTTTTTAATAATTTCATTCTTTTCTAATTCAAATATTTCTTTTTTTAGTATTTCCATGGCTGCTGGATATTCGTCTCTCAAATATATATAAATTTCATGAGCCCCAATTGCCTCTCCACTTATTAAAACTCCTTCAATAAATCTATGAGGATCTTTTTCTAGATAATATCTATCTTTAAAAGTTCCTACTTCTCCTTCATCTGCATTTATAGCTAGGTATCGTGGACCTGGATTAGATAAAACAAAATCCCATTTTTTTGAAGTTGGGAATCCTGCACCACCTTTACCTTTCAAATTACTCTTTTCTATAATAGTTTTAATTTCATTAATCGAAATTTTTTTATTTCTGATTTTTTCTAGTAAGTTATAACCTTTGCCATCTAAATATTCTTTAAGATTTGAATACGTTGGAAGTTCTGATTTAAAGTTTTTTGCCTTTAAAACTTTAAAAATATCTTCAACACTCGCATTATCAACGTATTTTTTACCCACACAGACAGTTGGTGCATTTTGACATCTTCCCATACAAGGACCTGTCAATATTTCTATTTGCTGATCTGTATTTTGTAATTTTAAATCTTCAATTAATTTTTTAGATCCAAACATTTCGCATGTTAAACTTTCACATACTCTGATTGTTATATTAGGTGGTTTTTTATTTGGATCTTTTATAACTTTAAAATGTGCATAAAATGTTGTAACTTCATAAACCTCTGAAAGAGGTATATTAATTATTTCTGATAAAGCCACTAAATGATTATCTAGCAAAGCTCCAAACTTGTCATTTAAGAGGTGTAAATATTCAATCAACAAAAATCTTGAATAAGAGTCATCACCTATAACTTCTCTGACTTGATTTAGAGATTTTGAATCACTTTGCCTACCTTTAGGTGTCCATCTTTTTTTCTTTTTTTTTATTGAAAGATGTGTCTGAGAAATAAATTTTTCCATTTTTTTAAAGATATAGTGTATAGTTATAATAAATTAAAGATGAAAAATAATAGATATTCTAAAGAAATAATTTTAGATGCGATAGGTATGGAATGCCCAATACCAGTTCTTAAAGCTCGAAAATTGGCTCAAAGCTTAAAAAATCTTGATAGAGTTAAAGTTATTTGTACGGACCCACTCGCTGAAATGGATTTTAAACATTACTGTGAACAGTCAAAATACAAATATATAAAATGTATAAAAGAGGATGAAAAAATAATTATCTATTATCAAATTATTAAAAAAAATTAATATAATATATCAGAGGAATAAAACTTAAATATATCTCCTGGCTTTAAAAAAGACTTATTTTCAGGAATTTCAATAATACCATCCGAAAATACTATTGAACTTATAATGCCGGATCCTTGTTTTGAGTATCTTTTTACAATCAATTCTTTTGAATTTTTTGTTTCAATATTAACTCTTAACCACTCCATTCTTTGTGTCTTTTTTTTCATACTAAAATTTATTTTTACAGGAATATGTTTTGGATCTTTCCATTCTGTACCTGATAGTTTGAATAAAAAAGGTTTAACTATCATTGCAATTAATAAAAATACAGATACCGGGTTTCCTGGTAAACAAAAAATAGGTTTTTTTTTGATTTCTCCAAAAGCTAGTGGTCTTCCAGGTTTAATTGCAATTTTCCAAAAGTTAATTTTACCAATTTCTTTTATAACTTTAATTATATGATCTTCTTCTCCAACTGATGCACCACCCGCAGTAATTAATATATCAAATTTTTTTGATGCTTCTGAAAGTGAATGATTTATTTTTTGCTTACTATCTTTTAATACTCCTAAATCTACAACGCTAAATCCTGATTTTTTTAGGAGAGAATAAATTGCAAAACGATTTGAGTTATTAATTTGAGAGCCAATTAGTTTTGTGGTTGGATTTTTTAATTCATTTCCACTAGTAAAAAAACCAATAGAAATTTTTTTATAAACATGTACATAATTTAAACCAACTGATGCTAACAAACTTAAATTTTCTGCCTTAATTAAAGTTCCTCTTTTTAATAATAGTTTATTTTTTTTAACGTCTTCTCCTGCCAACCTCCAATTTACATTTTTTTTTGGTTTTTTTATAAATTTTACAAATCCATTTTCTTCAAAAGCATTTTCCTGCATTACAACAGTACATGAATTAATTGGCATAACTGCACCTGTAAAAATCCTTGCTGCCTGATTTTTTTTTAGAATAATTCTATCTTTTCCACCTGCTTTTATTTTGCGTACTAATTTATATTTTTGTTCATTTTTTATATCTAAATTTCTAATAACGTAACCATCCACAGCTGAATTATTAAACGGCGGAGTATTAATTTTAGAGTAAATATTCTTTGATAAAATTCTATTGTTTGCATTAATAACTTGAATTTTTTCTTCAGATAATCTTTTAGTATTATAAGATTTGAGAAAACTAACTACTTTATTTTTTTTTAGAGGTTTTAAATTCATTTTTTACAATTGTTGAGGATAAATCGAGCAATTTTTTCAATTTCTTCTAGTTTAAATATAGGTAATTTTGTCCTAATTTTATCATTTGTAACAATTGCAACAACATTTTTTAATTTTGTATAAAGTGGTTTATTATTAGTGTCCACTTTCCTGTAAATTTCTATTTTTTTATGATTATCTTTTTTAAAACCTTCTATTAATAAAATATCGGATCTCTCAATTTTTTTTATTAGATATTTTAAAGAACGTTCTTTTTTATTTGTCCTTTCTTCTATTTTTGCCCATCGTTTTGATGAACTAATAATAACTTCTTGAGCTCCTGATTGTCGATGAATAAAGCTATCAGTTCCTTCTTTATCAATTTCAAAATTGTGATGAGCATGCTTGATAGTTCCAACTACTAATTTTTTTGAATTAAAATATTTTATTAAATTTTTTATAGTAGTAGTTTTTCCTGAATTCTTTAATCCAACTATTCCGATAACTTTCATTAATATAACCTTTTATTTAATTTAAATGAAAAAA
Source organism: Alphaproteobacteria bacterium MarineAlpha5_Bin12 (assembly GCA_002937855.1). Classification (GTDB taxonomy): domain Bacteria; phylum Pseudomonadota; class Alphaproteobacteria; order HIMB59; genus MarineAlpha5-Bin12. The sequence continues at coordinate 204,828 of PTKS01000001.1, forward strand.
AATTAATAATCAAAGTGATTAAAATAAGTATGATACCTAAAGACATTGCTTTTTCAAGATTTCCCATACTTGTTTCAAGAGAGATTGCACTAGTCATTACCCTTGTATAATGTTCAATATTGCCTCCAACAATCATCACTGCACCTACTTCTGAAATAGCTCTACCAAATGCAGTCAGTAATATTGTTAAAACCATATAATGATTATTTTTTATAAATATGTAAATTACAGTAAAATTTTTCATATTATATGATTTTAAAGAATCACTGTAATGAAAATAAAACTCTTCAAAAAGTTCTTTTATGAGTGATGATATAATTGGATAAACTATTATAATTTGCGCAATAACCATCGCAGTAGGAGAATATATTATATTAAAAATTCCAAATGGCCCATTATCTGAAAAAATAAAAAAAACTATGAGACCTGCTACTACTGGTGGTATTCCAGTTAATGAATTCAAAAATAGAGTAATTATTTTAAATAAATTTGATTTATTATTTGCCAAATAATAAGCAGTAATAATTCCAAGAAAAGAAGCAATTATGGTTGCAAATAAAGAAGTTCTTATGGAAAGAAATATAATTTCGTATAAATCTAAATTAAAAGAAAAAATTAAAATAAATGAGTCATATAATATTTTAAAAAATTCCATTTTAAAGTAAAGTTTAATTTATTTTATATACTTTATTATTGTTATGAAAAAAAACAAATATTTAATTCAACCAAATATCAATAATAGTTTTTTATTTGATAAAGTTAGTGGATTTAATGAACTAAATGAGAAAATAAACACAAAAGTAGTTCAAGAAAGACCTTTGACAATTTTTCTTAATAATCAAGAAATTGTTACTTTGATGAGCATCAATGACTACCCAGAATATTTAGCAATAGGGTATCTTTTGAATCAAGATATGATTTTTCCATATGAAAAAATTAAAAAAATTGAATATGATAAAGACATTCAAACGATAGTCATAAGAACTAAAAGAAAAACAAATTATGAAAAGAAAATGAAAAGAAAGATCACAACTTCAGGTTGTGCTCAAGGAACAATATTTGGAGATATTTATGAAAAACTTGAAAAAACTAAATTACGAAGTAAGACAAAAATTAAAAAAGAATGGATCTATGAATTGTCAAAAAAAATTAATTTAACTCCAAGTTTATATTTAGAAGCTGGGGCTATACATGGTTGTGTTCTTTGTGAAAAAAGTAATCCTTTAATTTATATGGAAGATGTAGGTCGCCATAACGCAGTTGATAAAATAGCAGGATATATGTTTATGCATAAAGTTTTAGCTAAAAATAAAATATTTTATACTACTGGAAGATTGACAAGTGAAATGATTATTAAAACAGTTAAAATGAATATTTCTATTTTAATATCTAGATCTGGATTTACTGCCTGGGGTGTTGAGCTAGCAAATAAAACAAATCTGACATTAATTGGGCGAGCTAAAGGAAAAAGATTTACATTGCTTTCGGGGAAAAGTAGAGTTTATTAAAAATGAAACAAGTTACGGGCTGTATACTGATTGGGGGAAAATCAACTAGAATGGGGGGTGGAATTAAATGTTTAAAAAAATTTAATAATTGTTCAATTATTGATAGAATAATTCAAAGATCAAAATCTCAAGTTTCAAACTTAACAATTAATTGTAATTCAGATGACAAAATTATTAATAAATTAAAATTACCAATATTCTCAGATATTATTAAAGGATATTTAGGTCCTCTAGCTGGAATTCATGCTGCATTAAAATGGGTAAAATCAAATAATTCAAATCATGAATGGGTAGTAACCTTCGCAGGAGATACTCCTTTTTTTCCATTAAACTTGGTTGATAAACTATATAATTCAGCATTAAATAATAACAAAAAGATTATTTTTGCTAATAGTTTTGGAAGAAACCATCCAATTTTTTCTATCTGGCATATCAGCCTTGAAGAAGATTTAAAATATGCGATAGAAAAAGAAAAGATTAGAAAAATTGAATTATGGGCAAGAAGACATGAATTTAATGTAATAAATTTTGATGAATATAAATATGATCCTTTTTTCAATATCAATAAATATGATGACTTAATTGAAGCTGAAAAAATTGAAAATTATTTTTTTAAAAAATGAAAATATATAGCACCCCTTTTATTAATTATTTTTTGTTTTTTTAATAAACCAAATTTAATATGATTGTTTAGTAAATCATTCCATTTTAGTTTTGAAAATAGTTTTAATCCACTTTTGAATTCAATGGGCTCTTCTGTTATAATAAATTCATCAATTATTTTTTTTTTCAAAAAATAATCATTTACCTTTGTGCCACCTAATATGCATAAATTATGTTTTGGTTTAATTATATTTAATAAACTTTTAAGAGATCCTTTTTGGGGGTTGAAATAAATATGATTTTTATTAATTTTTTTATATTTATTAACTGAATTAGTAAAAATAATCCTTTTCCTATTTAAATTAAAAGATAATTCATGTGTATTTCTTCCCATTACTGACCAAAAGCAAGATTTAATATCTTTTTTAAAAATATTTTGCTCCTCTGTAGAGGTCCATTTATTAGGTAGATCTCCTGGATATCTAGCAATGTAACCATCCTTACTAACTGCAGAGATTAATATATATTTCATAATTCCTTGATTTTTTCACTTTCATGCCAATTTTTAAGAGTTATTTTACTAATAAGATGAATAAACACATAAATAATTATTCCTGTTAAAGCAATTAAAATTAAAGCCGCAAACATTTTGGCAGTTTCTAATCTATAACTAGATTCAATTATTATATATGCAAGACCCGATGAAGATCCGCCGATTCCTGTTACAAACTCAGCAACAATTGCTCCAATTAACGATAGGCCTGCACTTATTTTTAATCCAGATAAAAAAAATGGTAAAGCTGAAGGAATTTGTAAAAATAACAACTTTTGAAATTTATTTGCTTTATACAAAAAAAATAAATCCACTAAACTATGGTCAATACTCTTCAAACCCACTAGGGTATTTGATAAAATTGGAAAAAAAGCAACTAACCATGCACAGATAAGTGCAGCTATAAATGTATTATCAATTAGAATAATAATTAATGGAGCAATTGCAATTATAGGTGTTACTTGAAGAACGACTGTTAGAGGCATAAAGCTAATTTCAAAAATTTTAAATTGAGATATAATTACAGCTATAGCAAAACCTAATATCACAGCCATCAAAAGTGCTAAAAGTGTTACACTTAAAGTTATTAACATAGCTGAAATTAAACTATTCCATTCATTAATTATAGTTATAAATACTAGCGAAGGTTTTGGGATAATATAATGGGGAGTTTCATTAATAATCAAAATAATTTCCCATAGAAAAATTAATATAATAAATAAAAGGGATGGGGCTAAAAAAACTTTATTCTTCATTAGCTACCTCATTATAATAATTAAATTTTTTAGAAATTTTTTTGCATTTATTTAAATAATCTGTACTTAAATAATAATCCTCATTTTTTTCTTCATCTTTATCTAAATAAATTATTTCATTAATACTAGCTGGTCTATCTGAAATTAATGCAATTTTATTAGATAAATAAGCAGACTCATAAATACTATGAGTAATAAAAATAATAGTTAACTTATATTTTTTATAAATATTCAACAGATCATTGTTTAACTTAAAACGAGTAATTTCATCTAATGCTCCAAATGGCTCATCCATTAAAATAACTTTTGGTTTAGTTATTAGTGCTCTTGCAATAGCAACCCTCATTTTCATACCACCAGACAATTGACTGGGAAAATAATCTTTAAAATCAGTTAATCCCACTAATTCAATAAAGTTCATAACAGTCTGATAATTTTTTTTTCTATTTTTCTTATTTAACTTTAACGGTAAAAAAATATTATCAAATACATTTAACCACGGTAATAAATTTGGATCCTGAAAAACAACACTTAAATTAGCGGGATTTTTTTCAGAATTTTTAAAAGTTGATGTAGGCCAATTAACTTTACCTTCTGTTGTTTTTAAAAGACCACATAAAATTTTTAATATGGTTGTTTTTCCACATCCAGACTTTCCTAAAAGAGTAATAAAATCATTTTTAAATATTTTTAAATTTAAGTTTTTTAAAACAACTTCACCGTTAGTAAAAATCTTAGTTACTTGATCTAATTCTGCTAATATATTTTTATTTTTTTTATTTTTTTTATTTAAGTTTGTTATCATCAATATTTATTTTCATAACCGATCCATTTATCATTATTAACAAAATTTAAAGTATAGGCTTTTTTATAATCTAGCGTTTCAGGATATAAACCTTGGTCTCTCATTAATTCAAAAAAAGATTTCCACCTAGAATCAGTCATTGCCCCGATACCCATTTTTTCAGTATCCCCTGAGAAGACTATCCCTCTTTTTTTCATTTCATCTCTTGCATAATTTAATAAATCATTAGACATTTCAGGATTATCTTTTTTAATTAATTGATTTCCTAATTCTGGATTTCCATAAATGTAAGAATACCATCCTTCTATTGAAGCATCCACGAAATTTTGAATCAGCTTAGGATTGTTTTGAATTTTTTCAATTGAAGTTTCAATAGTAGTAGCATATGGCATGTATCCATTGTCAGCTAGTAAATTTACAACCGGCTGAAATCCCGCTTTACTAAGTATTGAATATGGCTCACTAGTAAGGTAACCCTGTTGTATTGAAGTTTTATCTTCTAAAAATGGTTGTAAACTAAAATTATAAGGTTTTATTTGATCATCTGTAAATCCATATTTTGCTTTTAGAAATGGCCAAAAAGTAACTTGATTATATTTTGATATTAAAATTTTTTTTCCTTTAAAATTTTCAATTTTGTCATTTCCTTGATTGGGATGAGAAATTAAAACTTGTGGATCTTTTTGAAAAATAGCAGCAACGGCTTTAAATGGAACTTCACCGTTCACGAAATTAAGAGCCCCTGCGCTTCCTCCTATATTAAAATCAACTTTTCCTGCAACTAAAAGTGCTTTAGTATTTATCCCAGGACCACCTTGTCTTATTTCAACATCTAAATTATATTTTTTATAAATACCCTCAGCAAGAGCTTGATAAAAACCACCATGTTCAGCTTGTGCAAGCCAATTTGTAGATAATATTACCTTTTGGGTATCTTCAGCATTTATTGTGTAAGGAAAAATCACAAATATAATCACAATTGTAATTTTCCTTAAGTCTTCAAGATTCATTCGTCACTCCTCAAAAAATTTAAAGAGAGGTAGATCTTGAGTATCTTACTTAAGTCTTTCTTAAGATCGGATTCTCTTGATTGAGTCCTCTATATTCAGATCTATAGTTAGTGGATTCAAATGAAATATGGAAGTATTTATTATCTTTTTTTGTTGATAATCTAATTTTGCATATTAATTTACTTTTATCGTTAAATTATATAATTAGTAATAATTATGAGTATTTATCTCCCTATAGCAGAAATGAATATTAATATTTTTTTAATTGTTTTTATTGGTATTTCTGTCGGAATTTTATCAGGATTATTTGGAGTGGGAGGTGGATTTTTAATGACCCCTCTTCTAATTTTTTTAGGCATCCCACCAGCAGTTGCTGTAGGAACAGAAGCTCCACATGTTTTAGCATCCTCTATTTCAGGAGCAATAGCACATTGGAGAAGAAACAATGTTGATTTTAAAATGGGATTCTTTCTTTTAGCGGGAGGTGTAGTGGGATCAACTGTCGGAGTTAATCTGTTTAAAGTACTAAGAAATTATGGACAAATAGACATAGTTATTCAATTATTATTTATTATTTTCTTAACTTTGATAGGATTATCAATGTTATTTGAAAGTGTAAAAACTTATAGAAAGTATAGAACAACCTCTTCAATAAGGCAAAAACTACATCAACATTCGTGGATACATGGATTACCATTTAAGTTTAGATTTAGACGGTCAAAATTATACATAAGTATCATACCTCCAATTTTTATTGGTTTTTTTGTAGGAATTTTATCAGCAATGATGGGAGTTGGGGGTGGATTTATTATGATACCAGCAATGGTGTATATTTTGGGAATGTCAACAAATGTTGTTGTTGGCACTTCTTTGTTTCAAATTATTTTTGTAACAGCAAATTCTACATTTTTTCAATCTTACTTAAACCAAACTGTTGATGTAGTTTTAGCATCATTAATGATAATTGGAGGTGTATTTGGTGCACAAATAGGAGCAAAATTAGCGACTAAATTAAGAGGTGAAGAACTTAGAGGAATTCTAGCTATAATTGTGTTGATAGTTTCAATAAAAATAATTTTAGACTTAACACTCACACCAAAAGATTTTTATTCTTTAAGTTTTGGAAAAGTTTAATTTATTCACTAATTCTTAAAAAATTGTAGCTCCAAATACTTTTATTTGATCACCTTCTAAGCCTATAACTAATCTTCCCAAAAAATCACCTGGAAGGGAGTCACTCTTTTGTTTAAATAATACAGTAATATAATCGTTTCTTCTTATACAACCTAAAAATTCTCTATTAGTAGATAGATTTTTTAATAATTCATTATTTGCCCATTGTTTACCTAATTCAACTTCATTTGCTCCATAAAGCATCTGTGATGAAAAATCTTTAGTGAAGCCACTGTAATCTTTTTTATTGGAACAATTAATTAAATTATCCCATATAGGATTTGCTATTTTTAGAATTGCTTCATCAGACTTTTTAATTAAATCCATCACAGTTTTTTGAATTATGAAGCAACCTTTTTCTTCTCTTCATCAATTATATGATAAACCGGTTTTTTCTCCATTGAAAATTTTCCTGTTTTTGGATCACGCCTTGAAACAGTCAAACAGTGCCAATTTTCATCATCAAGCTTCATATGATCTCCTCTATAGTAATAACCTGGCCAACGTGTTTCTTTACGAAATAAAGTATGTTCAGTTACACACTGAGATGTAAGTGTTCTGTGTTTTAATTCCCAAGCTCTCATAAGTTGATGATAATCTTGGGCGCCTATATTTTCTAAATCTTCTTGTAACCAATCTAATAGCTCTAAAGCTTTTTTTAATGTATTTTCATTTGTCATATAATTAAATGAAATTCCACCCACGTATTCATCCATAATTTTTTGAAGTCGTTGAAGGCCTTGTAAAGGAAGTATATAACTTGGTGATACTGTGCCAGCAGTAATTTCATTTCTTCCTACTGTATAATTTTCAAGCGGTTTATAAATAATCTTTTGAAAATTCTTACATTGTTCATCGCTAACTTTTATATCATTTGCTTTTTCTTCTTGAATATATTTTACCGCAGCTTTTGCTGCAAGACGGCCTTCAGTAAAAGAACCGGACGAAAATTTGTGTGCACTTCCACCAACAGTATCGCCTGCGCCAAAAAGTCCTTGAACAGTTGTCATTCTATTATATCCCCAAAAGTATTCAGGAGGTGATAAATCTTCTGGACCACTTACCCAAGCCCCCGAACATGTTGCATGTGAACCCATTACATAAGGTTCTGAAGTAGTTAACTCAGGGTTTTGATATTTTGGATCTATGTTTTGAGATGCCCAAACTACTGCTTGTCCAACTGTCATTCCAAGAAAATTTTCCCAACCTACTGTTTCTAGATGTGGGTCTTGAAAAGCCTCTTTAGTAACCATATGAATTGGACCTCCACCTGCCATAACTTCTTGGATAAAAGCATGATTTCTTAAGCATGTAGGTGTTGGGTGATGATCTATATATTCTCCAACCAATTTTTTTGTTTGCTCATACCATTTTTTTTCATAATTTTCTCCATTAGCATTTTGAGTATATGTTTTAAGGTGTAAAAAATATGCTCCTACTGGACCATACCCATCTTTAAATCTACACAATACTATTCTATTTTCCATTTGAGTCATTTTGGCACCTACAGCAATTGGCAGTGCATAAGCAGATCCATTACTCCATGGAGCATACCAAGTACGACCCATACCTTCCCCAACAGCCCTAGGTTTAAAAATATGAGAAGCTCCACCTGCAGCAACAATAACTGCTTTAGCCCTAAAAACATGGTAGTTACCGGTACGCATATTAAATCCTACAGCGCCACCAACTCTATTTTCATTATTTTCATCCATCAAAAGGTGGGTAATCATTATTCTATTATAAATTTTATCCGCAGACTTTTTAGCTGCCTCAGCGACAATAGGTTTATAACTCTCTCCATGGATCATTATCTGCCATTTTCCTTCACGCTGATATCTTCCAGTTTCTTTATTATGCATCATGGGAAGGCCCCATTCATCAAACATATGAACTGTAGAGTCAACATGTCTTGCCATATCGTAGCCTAAATCTTCTCTAACTAAACCCATTAAATCATTCCGTGCATATCGAACATGATCTTCAGGTTGATTTTCACCCCACTGCATTCCCATATAACAATTAATTGCGTACAAACCTTGAGCAACTGCACCACTTCTGTCAATATTTGCTTTTTCCACACAAACTATTTTAAGATCTCTACCCCAGTGTCTTGCTTCAAAGGTAGCACCTGTACCTGCCATTCCACCACCTACAACAAGAATGTCACAATCCTCATAAAATGTTTTGATTTTTGACATTAATAATAAACACCTTTCTTAAAAGACTCTTTCTTAATCGTAGGCAATTCTTTATCAGTATTTAAACCTTTAGGCTCTGAATATAAAGTTTGTGAATTGATTTCACCTTGATTTGGCTTTTCTTCTTCAGACAATTTGGGGATAAACTTACCCCAAGGTTTTGTCGTAATAGGAGAAACAAAATCTTTAACTGTTCCGTTCCTAAATTTTATTTTCCATGAAATTGTACCTTTTTCTTCTTCTCGTCTAACTCTTACACTGTGCCCCATTGGAGCAAAATCTGCATATCCTCGAACATCAATAGCATGATTTGGACACGCCTTTACACATGAATAACATTCCCAACAAAAATTTGGTTCGATGTTTACCGCTCTTCTTATGGTTTCATCAATATGCATAATATCAGATGGGCAGATATCAACACAATGACCACACCCATCACATCGCGTCATATATACAAAAGTCGACATATTATTGAATTCCTTTATTTAAAACTTTATTAAATTTAGATAAATTTATTTTAGACTTTTCTTCAATATCAAAATTTTTTAAAATTGCAGAGTTTTTTTTGTGTATTGAATGATTATGCATGTTAATAATGTTTTGGAGCTTCTCTTTTAATTCCTAACCCAAATTGTTCTGGGGCATCTGCTGGTGGTGGAAGATTATCCATTGAACCATCAGCTTCTGCTAAATTTTTTTGCATTGCTGCACCTGGTTTATAAAACATATGTGCAAATTTTGACCAGTATACCCCTCCAAACAAAACAATATTAGATAAGGCAAAAAGAATAAAAAATAAGTTATCTAGTCCATAAATTGCAATTGATTGAAAAAAAGACCAAATGATTCCCAATAAGGCTGAAGCCAAAAGAGATAAAATAAATAAATCTGCTTGAATAATTCGGTACCAAGGATAAGCTTCAGCATAAACATCAACTCTCAAAAAAAGCCAAAACCAAAAACCTCCAATACAAGTCATGCATGCTCCAATGTGCCAGAGTATTGGCCAAACAATTGGGGTGTCTAGACTGATTGATGAATAACAAAAAATCATAACAACTGAAGATATCCAAAATAAAATAGTTCCATACATTCCTAGCAAGTGAGCCATTCTTCTTTTGCCTGCACCTAATTCAGAAGTCGTTAAAATATCACTACTTATTGTTTTAAAAATAACTGACGCTTTTTCTGAACCTGACAATTCTCTTTCTGCATTTTGTTTTGCTTTTTTTGCATTTTTAAAAAAATATTTAACGTTTTTTTTATTTATCACATCTAATAATGTGCCAAGAATAACCATTAATATCATGAATATAACAAATACCTGCATCAATTGAGGTGGGACTAAAACTGAAATTTCTGCAAATGGATTATTAAAAAGCACTATATTATTCCTATGTTATTTATATATTTTTGATACATAAAAGCACATTATTTATTTTTTGCAAAAAGTAGATCATTATGAAATAGTAAGTAATTAAAATATATATATGTGTTGAAAGAATTTACAATAAAAATCTTATTGATTATTTTGGACTCTATATTGTTTGGAGGCATATTACTATTCTGTATTATGTTTGTTTTTGATTATAATTACAACCAACTAATATCAATCCTAACGATTCTGATACTAATTACAATTGTAATCAAACTAAGTTATTGGGTTATTTTTGACACTATAAAATTAAATAAATATTCAAATTTACTAATTGAACGTTTTGTAGCCACAATTTTAGTCTATTTTACTCCATTATATATTTTATGGAATACTCCAACTTTATATATTAATAGAGAAATTTCAATTATAATTTATATTTTAATGCTAATTTTCTTTATGATTGGAATTTCTATAGAAAAAAAATTTTATAAAACGATAAAACGAAAATGAAAATAAATAAAATTAATTTTTTTAACTATAAAATGATAATTTTATTTTGTATAATAATTTTTCCAAATATTGTTTATGCTCAAAAAACATATTTCGATTTATCTCAAAACGAAATTAACATTGATACAAATTTTACTGGCCAAGAATTAATTTTATTCGGATTAACTGAACCAAAGCAAGATATTATCGTAGTTGTAAGAGGCCCAGAAGAAGATTTAACTATAAGGAACAAAAAAAGAATTTTAGGCTTTTGGTTTAATACAAACAGTGTAACTTTTGCTAAAATTCCAAAGGTTTATTTTATATGTTCAAATTATAATATTGAATATTTATTGGATGAAAAAGAGCGCTATGATAATGAAATCGGTTTTAATAAAATTAAATTAATTCCTAAAAATGAAAAAAATTTATTTGTTGATTTAAAAGACTGGAACGAAAGTTTAATAAGGATTCAGAAACAGAAAAATATGTATAAACATTTTAAATTAGAATCAATTGATGAAAAATTATTTCAAACTAGATTATATTTTCCTGCAAATATACCCACTGGTAAATATGATGTGACTACTTATAGAATAAAGGATAAAAAAATTATTAGCTTAAGTAATAAACTGATTTTGATCAATAAAACAGGGATAGGAAGTAAAATATATTTTTTTGCACAAGAAAATTCAATACTTTATGGAATAGCCACTATTATTTTTGCTATAATAATAGGGGCGGGTGCAGCGGCTATTTTTAGAAAATTATAAGGAGAAAAAATGTCCAAAAGAAATTTTTTAGTTGTAATTGATGGAACTGATGAAATGCAAATTGCATTACAATTTGCTTGTATAAGAGCAAAGAAAACGGAAGGACAGCTTACTCTTGTAAGTTTTATTGAGCCAATTGATGTTCTGACTACAAAAAGTGTTAGTGATATAATGAAGAATGAAGCCAGAGAAGAAGCAGAAGCAATGCTTCACAAAGCAAGTTCTTTTGCAAAAGAAGAAACAGGCATAACAGCTACTTTACATGTAAAAGAAGGTGAACTTATCCATGAACTTTTAAAACTCATTGAAGAAAAAAATGATAATGTTACTGAATTAATTTTGGCTGCTTCAAAAGATGAAAAAAGTCCAGGTCCAATAATTTCATCTATAACTACAAAAAACTATTATAAACTTAATGTTCCGTTGATAATTGTCCCTGGGAGCTTAACTTCAGATCAGATAAAGTTATTAGGATAATATTAAGTGGATTATAAACAGACAACAGCTAAAATTTTAATTGATATTAAAGCTATAAATTTTAATTTTCAAAATCCATTTATATTAACCTCTGGAAGAAAAAGTCCTGTATATGTAGATTGTAGAAAAATAATTTCTTTTACAAAAGAAAGGAATTTAATTATCCAGTTTATGGAAAATTATTTAAGAGATAATAAGATTGATTTTGACTTGATAGCTGGTGGGGAAACTGCTGGAATACCATATGCAGCTTTTTTAGCAGAAAGATTACAAAAACCAATGATATACATAAGAAAAAAACCCAAAGGCTTTGGAAAAAAAAGTCAAATTGAAGGAAATTTTAACATAAACGAGAAAAGTATTTTAATAGAAGATCTGGCAACAGATGGAAAAAGTAAAATGTCATTTATAGACACAATGAGAGAAAATAAAATTAAAATAAATGATACTATGGTAATATTTTTTTATGGAATTTTTGAAAAAGCTGAGGAGGAATTAAAAAAACAAAATATAAAAATTCATTATTTATGTACTTGGCATGATATTCTAGATGAAATTAAAAAAGAAAAAAAATTAGAAAATAATGAAATTGATAGCTTAGAAAAATTTTTATTTAATTCAGAAAATTGGACAAAAAATGGATAATATTGTTGTTATAAGCGGAGGATTTGATCCAATTCATAGTGGACATGTTGCTCTAATAAAAGATGCTAGTAAAAGAGGAAAAGTTGTAGTTTTATTAAATTCAGACAATTGGTTAAAAAATAAAAAAGGTAAGTATTTTATGCCTTTTTCAGAAAGATATGAAATCATGCTTTCTATTAAAAATGTTATAGATGTTATAGAATTTGATGATAAAGACAAAACATGTATTAATGGAATTAAAATTGTTTTAGAAAAATATAAAAATTATAAAATTTTATTTGCAAATGGTGGAGATAGAAACACTGAAACTACTCCAGAAAAAGATTTTTGTATTAGAAATAAAATAGAAACATTATGGTCTGTTGGTGGTGATTTCAAAAAAAACTCTAGTTCAAAAATATTAGAAAAATGGAAAGAATAAATATTAAGGATAAAGCCTAGTAGTTTTCCAAACTCCCTTTATTTTTTTATATTGAATTCTATCATGAAGTCTATACGGCATATCCTTCCAGAATTCAAAAAGATTTGGATTGACTATATAACCAGACCAATATGAAGGCCTAGGAATTATTATATTTGCATATTTTTTTTCAAATTTTTTTACTCTATTTATTAATTCACTTCTACTCTTTAAACTTTTAGATTGAGATGAGGCCCAAGCTCCAATTTTGCTACCAGTAGGTCTGTTACTGAAGTACAAATCAGCTTCATATATGTTTAATAAGGTTGCCCTACCTTCTATTCTAATTTGTCTTCGAATACTTTTCCAATAAAAATTTAAACAAACTTTTGCATTTTTTTTTATTTCACTTCCTTTTTTACTTTTAATATTTGTATTGAATACAAAACCATTTTGATCAAAGTGTTTCATTAATACCAATCTTGAACTAGGTTGCATATTTGAGCTAACAGTTGATAAACTCATAGCATTTGGGTCATTTATTTCTTTAAGTTTAGCTAAAGAGAACCATTTTTTAAAAAGTTTTAAAGGATCTCTTTCTATTTTAATAATATTAGTATTTTTTTTCATATGTTTCTATTCAGATCAAATGATAAGTAGTATATAGATGTAATATAATAATATTTAAATATTATCAATAATGTCTAAATTTTAGTGAAAATTATTTATGTTAATGAAAGATAAAAAAGGCTTAATAATGGGTGTGGCTAATGATAGATCTATAGCCTGGGGTATAGCAAAAGCATTAAAAAATAACGGTGCTTCAATCTGTTTTACATATCAAGGGGAGGCATTAAAAAAAAGAGTGGTACCTTTAGCAAAATCAATAGAATCGGATTTTACTATTGAATGTGATGTTTCAGATGCAACTAGTGTTAAGAAAGTATTTAAAACCCTTAAAGATGAATGGGGTGAAATAGACTTTATAGTACATGCAATAGGATTTTCCGACAAAGATGAGCTCAGAGGAAGATATATTGATACCTCAGAAGAAAATTTTATTCAAACAATGCATATTTCTTGTTTTTCTTTTACCGAAATATGTAAATTTGCAGAACCTATAATGAAAGAAGGTTCGTCTATTCTTACTTTAACATATTATGGAGCGGAACAAGTAATGCCTCACTATAATGTAATGGGCATAGCTAAATCAGCTTTAGAAACAAGTGTAAAATATATTGCAGCAGATTTAGGAGAAAAAAATATAAGGGTAAATGCAATTTCAGCTGGGCCTATAAAAACTTTAGCAGCTTCTGGAATAGGAGATTTTAGATTTATTTTAAAATGGAATGAACTCAATTCACCACTTAAAAGAAATGTTACCCAAGATGAAGTTGGAAAAACATCAGTATATCTATTAAGTAATTTATCTTCAGCGGTTACAGGAGAAATACATCATGTAGACTGCGGCTACCATATTGTAGGTATGCTTGCTGTTGATGAAGCAAATAATGTTTCAAAATTATTAAATGAATATGATAAAAAATAATGACCAGTAATACATTTGGTAATATATTTAATTTTACAACCTGGGGTGAAAGTCATGGAAATGCAATAGGGTGTGTTGTTGATGGAGTACCTTCTAAAATTCCTTTAAAAGAATCTGATTTACAATTTTGGTTAGATAAAAGAAAACCTGGAAAATCAAAGTTTACTTCACAAAGAAAAGAACCTGATGAAGTTAAGATATTGTCAGGAGTTTTTGAAGGAAAAACAACTGGAGCTCCTATATCGCTAATGATTGAAAATGAGGATCACAGATCAAAAGATTATAGTGAAATTAAAAATATTTTTAGACCTGGTCATGCAGATTATACATATCAAATGAAATACGGAATAAGAGACTATAGAGGTGGGGGAAGATCAAGTGCAAGAGAAACAGCAATGCGGGTAGCAGCTGGAGGGATTGCAAGAAAAATTTTAGATAAATTATCGAAAAATAAAGTAAAAATTAATGGAGCTCTTGTTCAAATTGCGGATAGTAAGATCAATAATTTAAATTGGGATGTAAATCAAATTAATAAAAATAAACTTTTTTGTCCTGATAAATCAATAGTTAACATTTGGGAAAAATTAATTGATAAAGCTAGAAAAAATGGCACATCCTTAGGTGCAATAATTGAAATTAGAGCTTCAGGAATTCCAGTAGGTTTAGGAGAACCAATATATAGTAAGCTTGATGCCGCAATTGCAAATGGAATGATGAGTATAAATGCAGTTAAAGGGGTAGAAATAGGTAATGGATTCAATTCAGTTCTAATGCCTGGTGATCTTAATGTAGATGAAATCAGAATGAAAAATAAAAAAGTAAGTTTCAATTCTAATAACTCTGGAGGAATTCTTGGAGGAATTTCTACTGGTCAAGAAATTATAGTTAGATTTTGTGTTAAACCTACAAGTTCTATCCTAAAATCAAGAAAAACAATTAATAAGAATTTTAAAGAAGTAAAAGTTTCAACTAAGGGTAGGCATGATCCTTGTGTGGGGATTAGAGCAGTTCCTGTAGGTGAAGCTATGCTAGCAAGTATTTTAGCTGATTTCTGGTTAAGAATGAAAGCTACTAGTCATTTTTAATTGCATAAATAAAAAATTCTTTGTTTCCTTTTGGTCCCTTAATTGAGCTTTCAATTATAGAACAAACTTTAAAGTTATTTTCATTAAAAAACCAATCTTTTATTTCCATACAAATTCTTTCGTGAACTGATGCATCTTTAATTACACCACCTTTTACTTCAGCTCTGTTAGCTTCAAACTGAGGTTTTATTAAAGCTATAATTTCACCTTTTTTCTTTAAAAATTTAATTGGAATTTTAATAACTTTTTTCAAACTAATGAAACTAGCATCACATACAATTAAATCGATAGTGTCCTTAATTTCTTGTTTAGTTAGATATTTTGCATTTTTTCTTTCCAAAGAAATAACTTTTTTATTTGCTTTAATCTTTTCATGCAATTGACCATAACCAACATCGATTGAATAAATTTTTTTTGCATTATATTTTAAAAGAACTTGCGTAAAACCTCCAGTTGAAGATCCTACGTCCATACAGATTTTTTTATCTATTTTAACATTATTTTTTAAAATAATAGGCTCAAGTTTTAATGCTCCTCTTGAGACCCAAGAACTATTATTTCTAATTTTTATGTTTATATTATCATTATAAAGTTCTCCTGACTTAAAAACTTTATTTTCCCCAACATAAACACTACCAGACATAATTAAAGCTTGTCCTTTAGTTCTACTTTCAACAAATTTTTTTTCAAATAATATTTGATCTATTCTTTTTTTTTTAATTTCTTTTTACTCACTGATTGCATTTTGTGGTTTTATTATTGATGTTTTGTTAATATTTAATAATTCAAAAACTTTATTTTCAATACCCTCTGCATCCATTCCTATCATTTTATATTGATCTTCTGGTGTAGCGTGATCAATAAAATAATCAGGAAAATACATAGTTTTTATCGTATTTGAAATAGTATTTTTGTTATTATAAATATAATTTAAAACTATAGAACCAAAGCCACCAATACCTCCTTCTTCTATAGTTATTAAAAATTCATGATTATTTAATAATAAATCAATTAGCTTTGTATCTATCGGTTTTGCAAATCTTAAATCAGCTAAAGTGATATTTATTCCTTTTTTTTGAAGATTTGTATAAGCCTCTATGCATGAACCCAATCTCCCACCAAAATTTAAGATAGCTAAGTTACTACCTTCTTTTACTATTCTTCCTTTTCCTATTTCTAGTACTTCTGCTTCTCCATTCATCTCAATTCCTATTCCAGAACCTCTAGGATATCTAAATGAACATGGTCGATCATCTATTATAGTAGATGTTTTTACCATATTTC
Source organism: Alphaproteobacteria bacterium MarineAlpha5_Bin12 (assembly GCA_002937855.1). Classification (GTDB taxonomy): domain Bacteria; phylum Pseudomonadota; class Alphaproteobacteria; order HIMB59; genus MarineAlpha5-Bin12. The sequence goes on from PTKS01000001.1 coordinate 221,519, forward strand.
TTAAATCTTTTTCATCTCCCGCTGCCATTACTACGAATCCAGGAAGACATGAAAGATAAGTAATATCATATGATCCTGCATGAGTTGCGCCATCCGAACCTACCAATCCTGCTCTATCAATTGCAAATCTTACTGGTAACTTTTGTATTGCAACATCGTGTACTACTTGATCATATGCTCTTTGTAAAAAAGTTGAATATATGGCAGCGTAAGGCTTTAAACCCTCAGCGGCCATACCTGCACACATAGTTACAGCATGTTGTTCAGCAATACCAACATCAAAAAATCTATCAGGAAATTTTTTTGCAAATTTATCTAAACCAGTACCTTGAGACATTGCAGCTGTAACAGCAACTATTTTATTGTCTTTTTCAGCTTCAGAAATCAATGACTCAGAAAAAATATTTGTGTAAGTTTTTATTTTTGACTTATTTTTTATAGGATTTCCCGAAATTACATCAAACTTTTCAACTCCATGGAATTTGTCTTTTGATTTTTCTGCTGGAATATATCCTTTTCCTTTTTTTGTTACTATATGTAACAAAATGGGTTTATCAAGGCTAGAATTATGTATATTTTTTAAAATTGATAAAAGATGATTAATATTATGCCCATCAATTGGCCCAACATAATAAAAACCAAGTTCTTCAAATAAAGTACCTCCAGTAATAAATCCTTTTGAATATTCTTCTGCTCTATATAAAGATTTAGCAAATGTTTTTGGGAATTTTGAGGCAACCTTTTTAATTAATGATCTAATATTTGTATAAGACTTTGAAAGAATAAGTTTTGATAAATATGTGCTCATTGCACCAACTGGTTTACTTATAGACATGTCATTATCATTAAGTATAGTAAGTAGTTGAGTATTTAAAATTCCAGCATTATTCATCGCTTCATATGCCATACCAGCACTTAATGCCCCATCTCCAATAATAGAAATTATTTTATAATTTTTATTTTGAATATCTCTTGCCTTTCCCATACCTAAGGCTGCTGAGATTGAAGTAGAGCTATGAGCAGTACCAAAAGGATCAAATTCACTCTCTGACCTTTTGGTAAAACCATAAATACCATCTTTTTGTCTTAAAGTATGAATTCTATCTCGTCTTCCGGTTAAGATTTTATGAGGATAGGATTGATGCCCAACGTCCCATATGATTTTATCCTCTGGAGCATTAAAAACATAATGAAGACATATTGTTAATTCAATAACACCTAAACTTGCTCCTAAATGACCACCAGTTTTTGATACAACATCTATAACCTCTTGTCTTAACTCATTAGCTAACAAAATCAATTCCTTTTCATCAAATTTTTTTAAATCTTTTATTGATTTTATTTGGTCCAATAGTGATTTATCTTTATTCATTTTTAAAAACTTTTATCCTTAGATATTTCTTTTGATATTTTTCCATCTTTTAATTTTATTTTTTTAATTTTTGTTTCAACTTCTTTTAATTTTTCTTGGCAATAATTCTTTAGTTCTATACCTTTTTCATACAATTCAATTGATTCTTCTAAATTTATTTCTCCAGACTCAAGCTTTTCAACAATATTTTCAAGCTCTTCTATAGCCTTTTCAAAATTTTGTTTTTTTTTATTTTTTTCCATCTTTTTTTAAATTTATACTAATTATTCAATTCTAAACATTCTTTCAAAAAATTTTCAAACCATAATTTAACTTTTTTTGCATATTTTTTATGATCTAATAATTGCTTTTCTTTGTTTTCTGCGCCAGTTTTCAATAACATTGCTTTTGATTTTAAATTCCAACTTAATATCATTTTCATATTTACTTCAGGATGAAATTGAAATCCAAATATTTTATTTTTTACAGAAAAAGCTTGGATTTTAAAAGTTGAATTATATGCTAAAAGATCTGCACTTTTTGGTAATGTGACCCCCTGTTGATGCCAATGATAAACTTTTTCTGGAATAATGTATCCTTTTTTAGATTTACTTGAATTTGTTATTTTTTTATATCCTATTTCAACCTTATTTTGATAATGGTTTTTTACCTTAGCTCCTAAACTTTTCGCTATTAACTGTGCTCCTAAGCATATGCCTACTAATGGTTTATTTTTTTTAATTATTTTTTTTATCCACTCTATTTCTTTTAAAAGACCGGGGAATTCTTTTGTGTTGTCTGTATTCATTGCCCCACCTAATACTATTACTCCTAAAAAATCATTTATATTTTTTGGCAATTTTTGATTTTTTAAAGGATATATTATATGAATAGCTATTTTTCTTTTAACAAAAAAATTTTTCATTATTCCTAATTCAGCATCATTATGATGACTAATGAATAAAATTTTTTTATTCATAGCTAATTTCTCTAATGATGTCATTTTTTTTAATATCATAAATAACAAATCTAAAACTTGTTATTTCTCCTTCTAATTTTTGATATTTTTCTATTTTAAAAATAATCATATCCTCATCTATTACTTTGAAACTTTCAATTTTTTCCAACGGAGACTCAAGAATTATTTTATATTTTTTAAAATCATATTCATTTTTACTAGATAATTTTATATATGACCCATATATTATTCCAATAAATGACAATAGAATTAGTATACCTAAAAAAATTACTATAAATTTCAATATTGATTTACTCATGGTTGATTATAAAAAAATTATTTGTATAATAGATAAAGAACATTATGGCAAAAGATTAGATATAGCTTTAACTAATTTATCCATAAATATAAGTCGTACTCAAATAAAGTCCCTTATAGTAAAAGGAAAAATTAAAAAAAGCAACGTCGTAGTATCTGACCCCGCGTATAAAGTTAAAATTAATGAAAAATATGAAATTCTAATAGAAATAGAGAATAAGGATCAAAAAAATTTACCTCAAAATATCCCGATTAAGATTCTATATGAAGATAAAGACATAATTGTTTTAGATAAAGAGTCCGGTATAGTTGTACATCCATCACCTGGAAATGAAAAAAATACTTTGGTCAATGCCTTATTACATCATACAAAAAATAAATTAAGTGAAGTAAATAAAAATAATAGGCCAGGAATCGTTCATAGATTAGATAAAGATACTAGTGGAATAATTATAATAGCGAAAAATAATTCTTCACACATAAATTTAGCAAAACAATTTAAAGAACATACAATTAAAAGAAAATATTTTGCTTTAGTATGGGGTCTGCCAATACAAAACTCTATAAAAGGATTTATTGGAAGACATAAAATAAATAGAAAAAAAATGGCTATGGTAGAAGAAAGATATGGTAGATATTCTGAAACAATAATAAAAATAAAAAAAAAGTATTCAATTTGTAGTTTGATAGAATGTGAGTTAAAAACTGGAAGAACTCATCAAGTTAGAGTTCATATGAACTCAGTAGGAAGTCCAATTATAGGTGATAAAGTATATGGAAAAAAAATAAAATTTGAAAAGAAATTAAACAAGGAAAGAACTAAATTGATTTTTTTAAATAGCTTTTCTAGACAGGCATTACACGCATATTTTATTGGGTTTAAGCATCCAAAGACTGGCGAATATAAAGAATTTATTTCAAATTTACCCCAAGATTTTTCAGAATTATTAGAAAATATATCAAAATATTAGAAATATTTATTTTTTTTTGCTATAGACCCATTTTATATGAGTTTAAGAAATATAAATTTACCTATTTTATCAGCTGAAGGTAATCTTGCTATGTACCTTCAAGAAATAAAAAAATTTCCAATGCTAAGCAAAGAGGAAGAATATATGCTTGCAAAAAGATATAAAGAGCATGGTGATACAAAGGCTGCGCATAAATTAGTTACAAGTCATTTAAGATTAGTAGCAAAAATTGCCATGGGCTTCAGAGGTTATGGTTTACCTCTAGTTGACCTTATTTCTGAAGGTAATGTAGGAATAATGCTTGCAGTGAAAAAATTTGATCCTGAAAAAGGTTACAGATTGGCTACTTATGCAATGTGGTGGATTAGAGCACAAATTCAAGAATATGTTTTACATAGTTGGTCTCTAGTAAAAATAGGGACAACAGCCGCCCAAAAAAAACTTTTTTTCAATCTAAAAAAATTAAAAAATCAACTAAAAGCTATTAATGAAGGAAGTTTATCACCAGAAAATATAAATGAAATTGCTACAAAGTTAGACGTAAAAGAAAAAGAAGTTATTGATATGAACAACAGGCTATTATCGGGTGATCAATCATTAAATGCAAAAGTAAGTCATGAAAGTGAATCAGATTGGATAGACCTAATTGCTGATGATAGAAAAATACATAGTGTAGCAATTGAAGAAAAAAATCTTTTATCATATCGCAAAAAATCTTTAATGGATGCTATGAAATTTCTTAACGATAGAGAAAGAGAAATTTTTATTCATCGAAGATTAGAAGATGAACCAAAAAAACTTGAAGAATTGAGCAAAAAATACAAAATTAGCAGAGAAAGAGTTAGGCAAATTGAAGAAAAGGCCTTAGAAAAAATTAAAAAATATATAACAAAAAATAAAAAAAATTAAAAAAATTTATTTCTCAATATTGTGTCTCTTCTTTCTGGTGAATTAGATATTACTGATATTCTACAATCAACTATTTTTTCAATTAAATTGATATAATTTTTGGCGTTTAAAGGTAGTTTTTTCCAAGCCTTTATTCCAACAGTAGATTTTTTCCAACCAGGCAATATTTTATAAACTGGTTTTAAATTTTCTTGATCAACTCTATTAAAAGGCATGTAGTCTATTTTTTTTCCATTTAATTTATAAGCAACACAAACTTTAATTTTTTCAAACTCATCTAAAACATCTAATTTCGTTAAAGCAATCCCATCTAAACCATTCATTAAAACAGTTTGTTTAATTAATACTAGATCTAACCATCCGCATCTTCTTTTCCTATTTGTTACGGTACCAAATTCATTCCCTTTTTCAGCTAATATTTTTCCAATAGAATCATTCAATTCGGAAGGAAATGGTCCAGAACCTACTCTTGTTGTATAGGCTTTAGCTATACCCAAAATATAGTTTTTCTTATTTTTACCCAATCCAGACCCTAAATTAACCTGTGAAGAAAGAGTATTTGAAGATGTTACAAAAGGATAAGTTCCAAAATCAATATCTAATAGTGATCCTTGCGCGCCCTCAAAAAGAATCCTCTTATTATTTTTTATTGCTATATTTATTAGTCGCCAAACTTTTGATGAATAAGGTATTAAAAATTTTGAAATTTTTAAAACTTCTTTGTAAGTTGTAATGCTATTAAATGGTTTATATCCTAAAGATCTTATTCTCACATTATGATATGAAGTTAATAATTTTATCTTACGTTTTAGTTCATTTTTGTTAAACAAATCACATAATCTAATTCCTCTTCTGCCAACCTTATCCTCGTAAGCTGGTCCTATTCCTCTTTTAGTAGTGCCAATTAAATTTTTTCCTTTAGAATTTTCATTTATTTCATCTATTTTCTTATGTAATGGTAAAATTAAATGGGCATTCTCTGCTATAAATAGATTTTTGGTATTTATTTTGATTCCTTGCTTCGATAATTTATTTATTTCGTCTTTAAGTGCCCAAGGGTCTAATACAACTCCGTTACCAATAATTGCTTTTTTTTCTCTAATTATGCCAGAGGGTAACAAGCTTAATTTATATTTTATCTTATTAATTTGGATGGTATGACCTGCATTATTTCCTCCTTGAAATCTTACAACCATATCTGATTTTTTTGATAACCAGTCAACAATCTTGCCTTTTCCTTCATCACCCCACTGTATTCCAACTACCGTAATATTAATCATATTTAACTTTTTTAATTCTATTTTTATAAAAAAAATAATTCAATTTATGTGCTTTAGCAATTTTTTCTAGATTTGATTTATTTTCAAAATTTCTAAGTATTATAAAATTTTTTTTAATTAAATTTTTAACTAATTTTTCATCTGTTTTAAAGGGTATAATTATTTTCTTTTTATTTAATTTAGCAGAGGAAGCTCTTACAATTGTATCCATATAACAAGCAAAACCTACGCCTGTTTCTTTTTTTTCATACTTATTCAAATATCTGCCTCCACTTGCTATCTCACCTCTCACATTTTTAGCAAAAATTGTAAAACTATTTCCATAATAATAGTTCTGTGAAGCGTGATCACAAAAATCTATGTTAAAAATAATATCTTTAAATTTTTTTTTCAAAACAACAATGATTTTAATTAAATTTTCAATTTCATTAGATATTTTTTTATTTACTTTTAATTTATTTATTAATTTAAGATTTTGAGATAATTCTCCTCTACATTTAATCAAATTTTTAACATATAAAATTTTTTTTGAATTATTTAGTAGCGATAATGACATATCTATATCTTTTCTTTTAAGGTATTTAAAAAAATCAAATTTATTTTTGGATTTCAAATCTTTGTTACTTATAAAGTTAATTAAAAATGAATTTGAAAAATCTATAGTTATATCTTTTATTCCTACAGCTTTTAAACTTTCAAAAGCAAGTGAAAGTATTTCAACATCAGCTAAAAAACTTTTTTCCCCTATACATTCAGCTCCAACTTGAAGAAATTGTCTTTCAGGCTTCAGAATGCTACTAGAATTTCTGACTACCTCTCCATAATAACAAAGCCTTAAAGGTCTATCAAATTTATTAAATCTTGAAGTGGCTATTCTTGATATTTGCTCTGTAATATCGTTTCTTACTTTAAGAGATTTTTTTTTATTTTTATAATTTATAACAAAAATTTTTTTCTGTTCTTCTGAATTATTTAAATACTCAAATAATGGAGGTTTGGTAATTTTATAACCATTAGAATTAAAAATTTTAATTATTTTATTGGTATAATTATGCTCACTTTCAGTAAATGGAGGTAAATTGTCTTTAAAACCTGGGGGTAATATATTTTTATTAGACATTTTCAACTTTTATCAATTTTTCTGCTTCTAATGAAATATTCTGAATTTCATTTATATTACTTCCTTCAACTAGAATCCTAATAATAGATTCAGTTCCAGAAGGGCGAATCAATAATCTACTTTGATTATTGCTTTTATTAAAACTACTAATAAATTTATGTAGATTTGTATTTGAATTAAATGATTTTTCTTTATCTTGAACTTCAATATTTTTTTGAATCTGTGGAACTGGATTATATAAATTAAATAGTTCGCTTGAACTTTTTTCACTTGAGGTTAAAATATCTAATATTTGAACAGCTGATAAAAGACCATCACCCGATTTTGAATAATCAGAAAGGATTATGTGTCCAGATTGTTCTCCACCAATATTTGAACCTGTTTCTAACATTTTATTTATAACATTTCTGTCACCCACATTTGTTCTAATTAATTCTAAACCTAAATCATTAATATATTTTTCAAAACTTATATTGGACATTAATGTTGTTATAACTTTTGAATTTTTTAACATATTTTTTCTTTTAAATTCTGTTGCAAGTAATGCTATAATTTTATCTCCATCAATAATATTACCCTTATCGTCAATAATAATTATTCTATCACCATCTCCATCAAAAGCTAATCCGATATCAGCTTTTACTTCTAAAACTTTTTTTGATAAATTGTTGGGATAAACAGCTCCACAGTTATAGTTAATATTTTTTCCATTTGGGTTATCACCCATTGTAATAACTTCACATCCTAGTTCCCACAAAATTTCAGGAGCAACTTTATATGTTGCGCCATTGGCACAATCAATAACAATTTTTAAACCTTTCAAAGTTTTATTTTTAGTAAAAGTATTTTTAATGGATTCAGTATATCTTCCGGTCGCATCTTCTAATCTTTTTGTTATTCCAGTAATGATATTTTTATTGTTTAATTTTGCGTATTCTTGATCATTTATTACGTAAGATTCAATTTTTTCTTCTAGTTCGTTGGATATTTTATATCCTTCATTATTAAAAATTTTCAATCCATTATCTTCAAATGTATTGTGAGATGCAGTTATCATGACACCTACATCGGCTCTCAATGTACCAACTAACATTGGAAGTGCTGGAGTGGGAATTGGTCCAACTAATAATACCTCTAAGCCCACTGATGAAAATCCTGATGCAATAACAGGTTCAAATACATAGCCAGAAAGTCTTGTATCTTTTCCTATGATAACCCGGTTAATTTTATTTTTTTTAGATAGAATATAACCAGCAGCTCTAGATATTCTTAAACAAATGTCAGGAGTCATTGGATACTCATTGACTCTTGACCTAATTCCATCTGTACCAAATAATTTAGACATAATGACTTATTATCTAAAAAAAAAATTAATGGAAGTTTTTTTACTTAAATATTAGCTTGAGGCTCAGGTTTTAACTTTGAACCCGTATTACTAGGGATTGTTCCTTCTGACTCATCTGAATTATCTTGATTATCACTATCAAAATTATCTCTAGAAGGAGGAACTCCTTTTATTAAATCTTTTACTTCTTTTAGAGTCAGAGTTTCATATTCAATTAATCCCTTAGCAACTATATGAAGTTCTTTGATATTATCTTTTAATATTTTGTTGCACTTCATAGTTGCTTCATCAATAAGGCTTTTAACTTCTTTATCAATATTCTCTGCTGTAGAATCTGAAAGATTCTTTGATTGTGTTACTGAATGTCCTAAGAATACTTCTTCACTATTGCTATCATATAGTAATGTTCCTAATTTTTCGCTCATACCCCATTGTGTTACCATTCTTCTAGCATTTTGGGTAATACCCTTAATGTCACTCTGGGCACCACTTGAAATTTTATCTTTTCCAAAAATTAATTCTTCAGCAATTCTGCCTCCTAAGGCCATAACCATTTCGTCTTTTAATTCATCCATTCTTCTATAATCTTTATCGTGTTCGGGCAAAAACCATGTTACTCCTCCAGCTCTTCCTCTTGGTATGATAGTTACCTTATGTAAAGGATCGCATTTAGGAGAATTAATACCAGCTATTGCGTGACCAGCTTCGTGATATGCTGTTAATTTTTTATCTTCCTCTGTTATTACTTTTGATCTTCTTTCAGCTCCTAAATAAACCTTATCCTTAGCCTCTTCAAATTCTTCATTTGTAACCATTCTTAAATTTTTTCTTGCAGCTAGCAGAGCGGCTTCATTTACTAAATTTGCTAAATCTGCTCCTGAAAAACCTGGTGTGCCCCTTGCAATGTTTCTAGGGTTTATATTTTTAGCCATTTTAATTTTTTTCATATGAACTTTTAATATTTGTTCTCTTCCAACGATATCTGGATTGGATATATAAACTTGTCTATCAAATCTTCCAGGTCTCATAAGTGCTGGATCCAAAACATCAGGTCTATTTGTAGCTGCTATAATTATAACACCTTCATTTGTTTCAAAACCATCCATTTCAACTAATAATTGATTTAAAGTTTGCTCTCTTTCATCATTTCCACCACCTAATCCGGCTCCTCTGTGTCTCCCAACAGCATCAATCTCATCTATGAAAATAATACATGGAGCATTTTTCTTACCTTGATCAAACATGTCTCTTACTCTGCTTGCCCCCACACCTACAAACATTTCAACAAAGTCAGATCCTGAAATAGAAAAAAATGGAACTTTGGCTTCACCAGCTATAGCTCTAGCTAAAAGAGTTTTACCAGTCCCTGGAGGTCCTATCAATAATGCTCCTCTTGGAATTTTTCCACCTAACTTTGAAAACTTTTGAGGATCTTTCAAAAAATCCACTACTTCTTCTAATTCTTGTTTTGCTTCATCAATACCAGCTACATCCTTAAAAGTTATTTTTCCTAATGTTTCTGCAAGTAATTTAGCTTTTGATTTTCCAAATCCCATAGCTTTACCGCCTCCTGATTGCATTTGTCTCATAAAAAATATCCAAACTCCAATCAATAAAAGCATTGGGAACCAAGAAATTAAAATACTTAAAATTGGATGCATTCCTCTTTCGTTTGGTTCAGCTGTTATTTTTACTCCTGAAGTATTGAGTTTATCTACTAATTCAGGATAATTTGGTGCATATGTTGAAAATGCTAGGCCATTCTCAAAAAAACCTTCAACATTGTTGCCTCTGATATTTACTGAATTCACATTACCAGCATCAACTTCTGCAATAAAATCTGAAAATGGAACTTCTTTTATTGAATTTTTTTTTGCTGAATTATCAAAAAGATTAAATAGGGTGATTAATAGTATTCCTATTATTACCCATAAAGCTATATTTTTTGTAAAATTGTTCATATTTTATTACTATATATTAGATAAGAATTTATAAGAAAAACTCAATATATTTAATAAAATTTTATTAAAAAATTAATATTTTAGATGCAGTACTCTCAAATTTTGTTTTTTGTGACTGAAATACGCCAATTTTTAATAATAAATCCTTATAAATAGCCGTTAATTTATGATATCTAAATTTTTTATCAAATTTTTTTAAATGAATTACTGATTTTATAAGAACCCTGTACGCTATTTCATAAGGAAAATTAACAAATATTTTTTTATCAATTATAATTTTTTTATTATCAATAAATCTTACTGCTAATGCAAAATTATAATCAATCATTTCATTGTAATGTTTGTTAATTTTTTTAATTTCTTTCAATTCTTTTATTGTTCTATTCTTTATATAATTATTTTTTTTAATTAATAATCTAACCTGAACCCTAGAAAAAGAAGTCTTATAATTACTAGGATCTTCAAACCAATTAATATTAGATTTTTTTGCAAATTCAATTATACTTTTTTTAGAAAAATTTAATAATGGTCGCAAAATAACAATATTTTTATATATACTTATTGGTTTTATTGAATTTAATCCCACTAAATCGCTTCCGGCAGCTTTTCTTAAAATGTAAGTCTCTATATTGTCTTCCAAATGATGTGCAAAGAATAAATGTATAATTTTATTTTTATAACAATAATCCTCTATTAAATTCAATCTAAATTTTCTAGCGTTTTCTTGAATCTTGGTTTTTGTTATATTTCTCTTCTTTGTTAATATTTTATTTTTTATTTTTAAATTATTTAAATATCTTGAGACTTTTTTTGATTCTAATGAAGAATTATGTCTAATTTGATGATCAACTATTAAAGCAATAATTTTAAAATTTTTAAGTTTTGCATATTTTGATAACAAAAATATTAAAGACAGGCTATCTACTCCTCCAGAAACCCCGACTGCGATATATGCTTTTTTTTCTATAAAATTTATTTTTTTTATTTCTTCTATAAAATTATAGAAACTTAATTTCATAAATTATTGACACTCAATTAGTTTTTTTTCTGTCTCAGCTTTTTTAATTAATTTTGAATCAGGATAATTTGTGATTAACTCATTTAAGGTTATACATGCCTGTTCACTTTTATCTATTTTTGATAGAGATTTACTAAGCCTCAATAACATATCTGGTACTTTCAAACTCGCTGGATATTTTTGATAAGCTTCTGCAAAAGTTAGCGCTGCTTCCTTATAGTTTCCACTTAAATAAATTATTTCTCCAATCCAATAATTAGCTGAACCTGAGAGAGAATGGTCTGGATTTTTTGAAATAAACTCTTCTAGAGCTTTTCGCGCTTCTATTAATTTTTGATCTCTCAATAAATCAAATGCAAATTGATATTGTTCATCAGGAGATACATCGGGTAATATGTCATTCTCAAAATTAACTATATTTTCATTATCTTCTGGAATAACTAGCTCCAAGGTTCCTAAAGATTGATCTTCATTATTTGAAAAATCATCTTCTTTTATTTCTTGTTCAACATTATTGTTATTTTGGATTAAATTTTGAGATTGCATCAACAATAAATCATTAATTTTTTCATTTAATTCATCAATTTTGAATACATAATCCTCTACATATGCTGTAAGTTCACTAATTTGGCTTTCAATGTCCCTTATTCGAATATCAAATATTGCTGCACTATTATCATTAATATCACTGGCTGTTTCTGCGTCAGATTTTTTTTCTCTATAGACTTGTTTTTGTAAGTCGCTTAGATCTTTTTCTATTCTCTCAATATCTTGTAAAACATTCTCTAAATTTTCAGCATTAATACTATTTGATATTAAAACTAAAAAAACAGAAAAAATTAATAAAAAAGTACTTTTAATATTTTTGTAAAAAAAACAAATCATATCTCTTTATAATCCAAAGTTTAGACAAAAATAAGGCGCCACCAAATAACTAGTGACGCCTTAAAAAGATAAAAAGGTTTTTGTAATTTAATTAATTTACTACTGCGACTGCTCTTCTGTTTTGAGACCAAGCGGCTTCACTTGATCCTAAAACTGCTGGTCTTTCTTTTCCATAACTAATAGTAGAAAGCCTATCAGCTGTCACCCCTAAACCAATCAAATAATTTTTCATTGCCTGAGCTCTTCTTTCCCCAAGTGCAATATTATATTCTCTAGTACCTCTTTCGTCACAGTGTCCTTCTACTGTAAGTGTAACATTTGAATATTGCTTCATCCAAGCTGCTTGAGCTTGGAGTTGTTCTTGCGCCTCACCATTTAATTCGTGACTCGCAAATTCAAAGAATATTCTATCTCCTACATTGATGATTAAATCATCTCCAGTTCCTGCTTTAACTCCATCAGATGTATAATCAACTGAAGTTAAGCCTGACCCTCCAGCTCCATCTGCCCCAGCGTCTTCTTTGGGTGAAGAGCCACATGCTGCTATAAAAATCATTATAAAAAATGATATTAAAATTCTTGTTAACATTATATCTCCCTTATTATCTTATAAACTTCTACCTTTGCCTGCAAAGTAATATAATTTCTCTTATTAAATCAATTAATGGCAGTTTACTATAATAAAATAATAGACAATCATAAGTCATCTAAAATTTCAATAAAAATAAAGAATTTTTAAATAAATATTATAAAAACACTGATATTTAATGCAATAAAGGGGACCAAGCAGGATCTGAACCTTCCAGAGGGGTTACAATTTCTCTTTCTCTATGCCCAGTTGTATCTACCATAAATAGTTTACTTTCACCTCCAGATTTTACTTTACCTTCACTATCTACAAATGTTTTGGATTGTTTATAATACATCAAATAAGCTCCATTAGGGGCCCATGTTGGTCCTTCTACATGATATTCTTCGGCAATCATTCTTTCATTTTTTCCGTCAATATCCATTATTCCAATATAAAATTGTCTATTTTCTAATTTGGTAAAAGCAATTTTATCGCCCCTTGGTGACCAAACTGGCGTAAAATAACTACCTACTCCTTTACTAATTCTCTTCAAGTTCTTTCCATTATAATCCATAACATAGAGATGTTGTCTTGTGCCTCTGTCTGAATTAAATACAATTTTACTTCCATCTGGAGAAAAACTTGGAGAAACATCTATCCCTGGATTATTTGTTATTCTTTCCACTGATCTTGTAGAAAGCTCCATTGTATATATTTCTGAATTTCCTACATCAGGATCTGAATAAGACATAATTATCTTTTTTCCATCTGGAGAAAATCTTGGTGCAAAAGTCATGCCAGGAAAATCCCCTACTATTTCCTGCTGTCCAGTTTCAATATCTAATATGAAAACTCTTGGCTGTTTATTTATATATGACATATATGTTATTTTTTGAGAAGTAGGTGAAAATCTTGGTGTTAAAACCATATAAGATCCATCAGTTAAAAATCTATGATTTGATTGATCTTGATCCATTATTGCTAATCTTTTTTGTTTCTTTCCAACGGGGCCACTTTCAGCTACATAAACAATTCTTGTATCAAAAAAACCTGTATCACCGGTAATTCTTTCAAATATTTCATCGCTAATTATATGGGATACTCTTCTCCAATTACTTTTCCCTGTCTCATAACGTTTACCTGTAATTTGTTTTTGGGTGAGAATATCATATAATCTAAATTCTACTTCTATTGTATCTCCTTTTATAATAATATTTCCTGATACAAGATGCTGAGCTTTAATAAGTTTCCAATCTTCAAATCGGGGTTGATTATTTAAAGATTCGCTATCTTGAATATAAGATTTTTTATTTATAATTTTAAACAATCCAGATCTTTCAAGATTATTGGAAATAACATTAGAAATATCTTTTCCAAATTTTTTTGATTTTAAATTTTCTGCAAAAAAATCTGTAACAGCTATAGGAGTAGGTTTTATGTTTCCTTGAGATATACCTATTTCTAATTCTTCAGAATGTAAAAATCCTGCTTTTAAGAATACAACTGTTAAAAAAAACAATAAAAATAAATTTTTCATAATATATAATTTAAATGCATTAATTACCTAACATCCAACCTAGTTCAAATACAAATACAAATTTTTTCCATATTTCATATTTTCCATCTGGCAGTTTGAGTGGGCTACATGCAGGATTCAAAATAGCTCTCAAACTGCTTTCTGCTACAGTCCTAAAATATGGATCATTTTGCATTCGATTTGTGTCAAGAATGCGGGCGCTGTTAACAGTTTTATCAGGGTTCACCCAAA
>PTKS01000010.1 GCA_002937855.1 Alphaproteobacteria bacterium MarineAlpha5_Bin12
TTGCGGGGGTAGGATTTGAACCTACGACCTTCAGGTTATGAGCCTGACGAGCTACCGGGCTGCTCCACCCCGCGATGTAAAGATCTTATTATATCTTATAAATAAAATTACAAGCCTGTTAATTAATGAATCTAAATAATTTTCTTTTTTATTATTCTAATTGTCGCTTCTTGACTACCATCATTGTAACTTCCAAACCACTTATCAAATGGTATTTCTGGATTTCCATAATTACAATTAAAGTAACGATGGTGAAGATGATGAAAAAAGGATCCTACATTGATAATATTTTTATCTTTTACCCAAATATTTTCATATCCAGCATGTGTTGAAACAGTTCCAAGAACAAGCCAGTAAGCATGGTAAAGAATATGCAGAGGATGGCTTGGTACTACAAAATGAATTAATAAAGAGCTCATATATATGGTTTGCTCAATTGGGTGCATAGAATAACCCGACCAGGGACCAGGATTGACATTTCGATGGTGAACAGAATGAGCAATTTTATAAATAAAAGGTATATGTATTATGCGGTGATAACAATAAAAGTGAAAACTTTGCCAAATTTGCAATAATGGAAACCACAAACAAAACCATATCCATCCATTGCTAAAATAAAAAATATCTATTTTACCAGATGCAAAAGACCAAAAAAGAAGTGATTCAAAAAAAATCCAAATAGGGACTCCATACACTAAAGTCCAAAACATATTATCATAAGTGTGATTGTTAAAAGTAAATATTTTACTTTTAGTATTGCGGGTATTTGTATCATATTTGAATTTATTTCCTTGACCTTGATAAATAAAAAACCACCAATGAAGACCTCCTGCAACAATGAAAATTAATATATAATTTCTTATAGCCAACATTGAAATCCAGCCAATTTCTAAAGTTACCATTTCTTGCATAGGAGGAACAATAAAATAAAAAATTAGAAAAGAAAGAATCAAAAAAATTGTTCTGTCAGATTTTTGTAACCAATAATTCCAAATAAATTTAAGCCATCTTTTTGGTGAAGGAGGCCAATCAAAAAAAGGATAAAAACCTACAGGTAATTTTGGATGAAAGTACCATTGTTTATTAATGGGCTGATGCAAGTTATCGTCATTTTCTATCATTAATTAACTAAAAAGATTTGGCCAATATTTTATAATTATCTATTAAAAACAATTATCCTAGCACCAATTATTAATAAAGTTGAGACATAAAAGACAAATATTGAGCACTAAGTGGTCTTTAAGTGATACAAAAAGAGATTAATTAGAATTATTTGGTAGCGGAGGAGGGATTTGAACCCCCGACCAACGGATTATGATCCCGCTGCTCTACCACTGAGCTACTCCGCCTAAAAGAATTAAAGTTTATATGCTAAAAGATTCCCCACATCCGCAAGTGCTTTTTTCATTTGGATTATTAAATATAAATCTAGAAGCAAGCTTATCAATTTTGTAATCCATTTCACTACCTATCAAAAACATAGTAGCTTTAGGGTCAATAAAAATTTTAACTCCTTTGTCTTCAACTACATCAAATCCTTTAGTATCGTCAAAAGCGTAATCCATTTTATAAGCATAGCCAGAACAACCAGTCTTATCGACACCAATTTTAACACCAACACAATCACCTTTTGAATTACTCATAATTTTCTTTATCTGATCAGCTGCATTTTCAGTTATTGATAGTAGTTTAGAATTCATATCTTTATTTACTATAAATTAATCAATGTCTAAAGCTAATTTTGCATCTTCTGTCATCATATCTTTGGTCCAAGGTGGTTCCCAAACTAGATTAATTTCAACACTTTTAAAGCCATTTAAGTTTTTTATAGAATTTGCTACCATCGATGGCATTTCTCCTGCAACTGGGCAATTGGGAGTTGTTAAAGTCATATTGATTTTAACAATGTATTCGTCAATTAATTCAATCTCATATATTAGTCCTAAGTCATAAATGTTAACTGGAATTTCTGGATCATAAACTGTTTTAAGGGCTTTAATTACATCTTCCTTATTTAATTTTAGATTTTCATCACAGTTTGAAAAGCTCTCCTTATAATTCCCATCTAAATCTGAGGTTGAATTCAAAAAGTCTTTTAATTCTTTTTGATTTTCATCTTTTTTTATCATTTAAAAAAATCATTAACTTTGTTTATAGATTGTATTAAAATATCGATATCTTCCATAGTATTATAAAGCCCGAATGAAATTCTGGCTGTCTGTGATATTCCAATTTTATTCATAAGTGGTTGGGTACAATGATGTCCACTCCTGATAGCTATTCCTTCTTGATCAAAAAGTGTTGCAATGTCACTAGGATGAGCATTGTTCATAGTAAATGATATTATTGCTCCTTTATTCTCTGAATGTCCAATAATTTTAACATTAGGTAATTCGTTCATTTTTTCATATGCATGTTGATATAAAAATTTCTCATATGATTTAATTTCTTCTATTCCGACATCTTGAACAAAATCAATTGCAGCACCGAGACCTATTACCTGAGCGATTGGAGGTGTCCCGGCTTCAAATTTCTGAGGAGCTGAAGCAAAAGTAGTCTTTTCAAAAGAAACTTTTTCTATCATGTCTCCACCCCCTTGATATGGCGGAAGCTTGTTTAGCCAATCTTTTTTTCCATAAAGAACACCAACACCTGAAGGTCCATAGATTTTATGACCTGAAAAAACATAAAAATCACAACCTAGTTCTTTTACATCAACTTTACCATGAGCAATATATTGGCATCCATCTACAATTACCGGTATATTTTTCTTATTAGCTTCAGATGTGATTTTTTTTATATCAGTTATATGTCCAAGAGAATTTGACATATGAGTTATTGAAATAAGTTTAGTTTTTGATGTTATTTTTGATAACAAATCATCTATATCTAAAGAAAAATTATCTTTTAGTTCAGATATTACTAATTTAATATTATTAGATTTTTGAATTTGCCATGGAACAATGTTAGCATGATGCTCAAGATGAGATAAAATAATTTCATCATCATCGTTTATATAACTTTTACATAAGGATGTTGCTAAAAGATTTAGAGCTTCTGTTGCGCTTTTTGTAAATACTATTTCACTAGGATCTTCAGAATTGATAAATTTGGATACTTTTATTCTAGTATCTTCATATTGTTTAGTCAATGTTGAGCTTAAATAATATATTCCTCTATGAATATTTGAATAATTCTCTGAGTAACATTTCTTTACTTCATCTATAACAGAATAAGGTTTCTGAGCGGAAGCAGCAGTATCAAGAAAAGTTAGAGGTTTTCCATAAATTTTTTTCAAAAAAATAGGGAATTGACCTTTTAATTCTTTAGCAGGAAAATTATGAGTATTGCTTATCATTTTTTTTGTTTAACCATTTATCTATTTGCAACTCAATTTTTTTCAATGACTCTTTATCATTAATATTTTTTAAAACATCCTTGCAAAATGCTTTAATTAATAATTTTTGCGAATCTTTTTCGCTAAGTCCTCGTGATTGTAGATAATACAATTGATTATTATCTAAAGCGCCTATTGTAGATCCATGTGAACATTTTACATCATCTGCATAGATTTTGAGCTGCGGTTTATTATACAGTTTGGATTTATCTGAAAGCAACAGCCCTCTACTGAGTTGATATCCATTTGTTTTTTGAGCTTGAGATTCAACTAAAGTATTACTTAAATATACGCCACAAGACTCTTCGTTAAGTATTCCTTTATAAATTTGATTACTTTGACAATTTTCACTTTTATGAGTTACTTTAGTTTTATTATCAATATATTGTTTGTTTTTTCCAAAATAAATCCCATTGTGATTAGCTTGTGAATTAATTCCAATTAAATTACTTAAATGTCGATTTTTAGCTGATATAGAGCCTAATTGACATGATAGTTGGTTAAATTTAGAATTTGTTTCACATATTGCATGTGATGAATAAAGTAATCTTGAAGTTAAATTTAAATTTTGAATAATTATATGTTCTAGTTCAGAGTCTTTTTCCAAAATAAAATTATTGTAAATATTTAGATCATTATTTTCAGATTTTTCATAATTAAAATTTTCAACCAAAGTTAATTTTGAATTTTTATTAATTTTTATTATATTTCGCAAATAATTAGTAATATAATCTAAATTATTTTTATAATTAATAATTAAGTAATTTTCCTTATTTTCCTTAGTAGAAATATACAAGCCATCTGACAAAAAAATTGTATTAATATCTATTACAAAATCATTTAATTGAGTTTCATTTTCATTATAAAAAAAATTTTTTAAATCTATCAATGATTCTCCTAAATCTTTAAAATTTATATTTAAATTTTTTTTATTTTTTTCTGTTATATGATATTTGCCATTAATATAATCTATTTCATTTTCTTCATTTAATGTTTCATTTTCCTTTAGAATTTCATTAGAGGGCTCATATCTGGTATCATTAATATGAGATAAATTACTATATTTCCAAATTTCATTTTTTTTACTTGGAGGTCCAAGATCATCAATTTTTTCTAATATTTTGTTTCTTAAGTTAGTGAGCCATTCATTATTACTTCCAAGAATAAATTTTTCATTTTTTTGATATAAGTTACTAATTTGATTCATATTATATTTTCATAACCTTTTTTTTCTAATTCAAGAGCAAGGTTTTTGTCTCCACTCCTAACAATTTTACCCGCAACTAAAATATGAACAAAATCAGGAATTATATAGTCTAGCAACCTTTGGTAATGAGTAATAACAACTATTGAATTATCTTTTCTTTTTAAACGATTAACTCCTTTTGAAACTGTCTTCAATGCGTCAATGTCTAAACCAGAGTCAGTTTCATCTAATATAGTTAAATCTGGATTAAGAAGAGTCATTTGTAAAACTTCATATCTTTTCTTTTCACCTCCAGAAAAACCTTCATTTACAGATCTCTTAAGCATTTCTTTTGAAATTCCAAGATATTCTGAGGCCTCTCTTACTTTTTTAGCAAATTCCAGTGAGTCAATTTCCTTCTTACCAAGTGATTTTAATTTTGAATTTATAGCTGTTTTTAAAAAAGGAGTGATACTTACACCGGGTAGTTCAACGGGATATTGAAAAGCCAAGAAGAGACCTAATTTTGCACGTTCATCTATTGAGAGTTCAAAAATATTTTTTTCTTTAAAAATAATTTCACCTTTTTTTATTTTATAATTGTCTTTCCCACACAAAACATTTGACAACGTGCTTTTTCCGGATCCATTTGGACCCATTATTGCATGAACTTCTCCTTGATTAATTTTTAATGAAAAATTATTTAATATAATTTTATCTTCTACAGAAACTGTTAAATCCTTAATTTCTAACATTGAACTAGCTTATCCTACACTTCCTTCAAGAGAAATTCCGACTAGTTGCTGTGCCTCAACTGCAAATTCCATTGGAAGATTTTGAAGTACTTGCTTACAAAAACCATTTACAATTATTGAAACTGCCTCCTCATTAGTAAGCCCTCTCTGTTGACAATAATAGAGTTGATCCTCACTAATTTTTGAAGTTGAAGCTTCATGTTCTGCAACAGATGAGTTATTATTAGATTCTATATACGGAATAGTATGCGCACCACACTTGTTGCCAATTAAAAGAGAATCGCACTGGGTGTAATTACGTGAGTTAGATGAATTTTTTGAAAATCTAACAAGGCCTCTATATGTATTTTGTGATTTTCCTGACGAAATACCTTTTGAAATAATTTTACTTTTTGTATTTTTTCCAAGGTGAATCATTTTTGTCCCTGTATCAGCTTGTTGAAAATTATTTGTTATAGCTACAGAGTAAAATTCTCCAATTGAGTTGTCTCCTTTTAAAATACAGCTTGGATACTTCCAAGTTATAGCAGAACCCGTTTCAACTTGGGTCCAAGAAATTTTTGAATTATTACCCTTACAAATTCCTCTTTTAGTTACAAAATTATATATTCCGCCCTTTCCATTTTCATCACCCGGATACCAATTCTGGACTGTTGAATATTTTATTTCCGCGTCCTCCATAGCTATTAATTCTACATTAGCAGCATGAAGTTGATTGCTATCTCTTTTTGGAGCAGTACATCCCTCTAAATAACTAACATAACTCCCCTTATCTGCAATAATTAAAGTTCTCTCAAACTGACCTGTTTCCTCTGCATTTATTCTAAAATAAGTTGACAACTCCATAGGACATTTAACTCCTTCAGGGACATAGACAAAAGAACCATCTGTAAATACCGCTGAATTTAATGCTGCAAAATAATGATCTGTTGTTGGAATAACAGTACCCAAATATTTTTTTATTAAATCTGGATGCTTAATAATTGCCTCACTTATTGGGCAAAATATAATTCCAAGTTTACTTAATTTTTCCCTATATGTTGTGGCAACAGAAACACTATCAAAAACTGCATCAACTGCAACTCCTGCTAAAATTTTTTGTTCTTTTAATGGTATGCCAAGTTTATTATAAGTTTCTATTAGTTTCGGATCTATCTCATCTAAAGACTTAGGTTTACTTTCAAAACCTTTTGGGGCAGAAAAATAATATATGTCTTGATAATCTATTTTGTCGTAATTTAATTCTGACCAATCTGGTTCTTTCATATTTTTCCAAACTTCATAGGCTTTGAGCCTCCAATTCAACATCCATTCTGGCTCATTTTTTTTATTAGAGATAAATTTTATGATTTCTTCTGATAAACCCTTTTTAGGTCTTTCACTTTCCAAATCAGTTACAAATCCATCTTTATATTTTTCAGATGATATTTTTTTTATATTATTTAATGTATTTAAGTTTGGCATATCCTTTAATATATAAATATATAGTAACAATATATATTAAAAAAAGTAGTTATTACATATAATTAAATTTTTTTTTAGAATGAATTCTAAATTAAGCAATTTTTTCTTTATTAATCCAACCTCCTCCAAGAACTTCGTCTCCTTTATAAAATACACATGCCTGGCCTGGGGCAATATAAATTTGAGGCTCATCAAATTCAAATTCTATAATATTGGTTGAAGAAAATTTAATCTCTCCTCTTTGTGGCTTTTGATCGGATTTGATTTTAGCAGAACATTTTATTGAGTGATTTTTTACTTCAGATATCCAATTAATATTTTTGACTATTACTTTATTTTTTTTCAAATCATGCTTATTCCCTACTACTATTTCATTTCTTTCTGAATTAATACGGATAACATATAAAGGATCAACATGGCCCCCAATTCCAATTTTTCTTCTTTGTCCCACAGTATAATTGATAATACCAGAATGACTGCCAATAATTTTTTTATTAACATCAACTATATTGCCTTTAATCAAAGATTCTGGTTTTAATTTTGTTATTAAATCATTATAAGAATTATTTGTAACAAAACATATATCTTGACTATCACTTTTATCTTGAACTTTAAGATTAAATTTTTTTGCAATTTCTCGAACTTCATTTTTTGTATAATTTCCTAGAGGGAATCTTAAATAGTTTAGTTGATCTTTAGTCGTTGCAAAAAGAAAATATGTTTGATCTTTATCTTTATCTTTAGCTCTATACAACTTAGCATTATTTAAACTTCCTATTCTTCGTGCATAATGACCGGTAACTAAGGCATCAGCATTCATTTCTTTTGCTGCATTGAGCATATCAATAAATTTTACAGTTTGATTACATCTAATACAAGGTATCGGTGTTTCCCCCTTAGAATAAGTTTCTATAAAATCATCAATAACATTATTGAAAAAATTATTTTGTAAGTCAATTGTATGATGAGGAAAATTATATTCTTCTGCTACTTTCTTTGCATCATTTATATCAATACCCGCACAACATGATTTATTTGAATTAACTTTGTCAGAATTATTATACAATTTCATAGTTATTCCAATTACATCATATCCTGAGTTTTTTAGCATAACGGCTGCAACAGAACTATCTACTCCCCCAGACATAGCAACCGCAATTTTGTTATTTTTAATCTTTTTATCTAAAATTAAATCTTCCATTACAATTTATATAAATATTTTTTAATAAAATATCCATAATAATAGCAATTAGTTAATTTATTTCTTCCAATTTAAATAAATTTCTTTAGAAAGATTTCGAATAATGGCAGAAGTTTTGATATCAGGTCCAGAAGGTAAAATTCAAGCTAATTACAGACATGGACAAAAAAAAGATCTAGGAATAGCTTTGGTTCTTCATCCTGACCCAACAAGGGGAGGCACAATGAATACAAAAGTCGTTTATGAATTATATAAATGTTTTGTAAACAATGGCTTTTCAACGATGAGATTTAATTTTAGAGGCGTAGGAAAAAGCGATGGAAAATTTGACGGTGGAGAAGGAGAACTTTCTGATTCAGCAGCAATCCTTGATTGGCTGCAAATAAACAATCCGAATGCAAAAAATTGCTGGGTAGCAGGATTTTCATTTGGATCGTGGATAGCAATGCAATTATTGATGAGAAGACCAGAAATTAATAGATTCGTATCAGTTTCAACTCCTGCGGATACTAGAGACTTTAGTTTTCTTGCTCCTTGTCCATCCTCTGGAATTTTAATACATGGAGACAAAGATGATATTTCATCACATGATACTTCTAGAATTTTAAGTGAAAAATTACAAAAACAAAAAAAAATAAAGGTGGAATTTAAAAGCGTAAAAGGTTCTGATCATTTTTTTATGAATCATATGAACCATCTAACTCAATCAGTGAATGATTATATTGAATCTGAGATTACGATTTAATTTATTTAGCCAAATCTTTTTCCTCCAGTAACAACTCTTGAAACTCCGGTAGTTGAAGGAAAAGAAATTGGAAGTTTTTTCATTGATCTAATTGCTAAATATGCAAAAGCACTTGCTTCAGCCAAATCTCCGTCTATCCCTATTTCTTCAGAAAGAAGAATTTTTTTACTATTAAAAATTTCTTTTAATTTTTGTATTAAATCTAGATTTTTTCTCCCACCACCTAATAAAATTATATTATCAATTTTATTTAATGAATTTTTAATGGAAATAAATATAGTTTGTGCAATAAAACTATTTATCGTTGATAATCCATCATTTAGATTTAATTTAAATAATCCATCTACTTTAATATCTAAACGGTCCAAAGATTTAGGATGTTTTTTTTTAAAATATGGATTGTTTAATAAATTTTTTACAATTTTTATATTTGTTTTACCTTTAAGTGCAAACTTTCCATTATAATCAAATTTTTTATTTTCTTTATATTGAATAAAATCATTAGAAAAAGAACAACAGGGACCACAATCAAATGATCGCATTATATTTTTTTCAAAAATTGTTACATTAGATATTCCTCCAAGATTTACAAAAACAGCATTTGATATTTTGTATTTTTTTTTTAAAAGTTTATGAAAAATAGGTGTTAAAGGAGCTCCATTACCTCCATTTAGTACATCGTTAGATCTAAAATCATAAAATGTTTTTATTTTTAAAGTCTCATATAATTTTTTTGCACTACCTATTTGCCATGTAATTTTTTTTTTAGGTTTATGTGTTATTGTTTGTCCATGGAATCCTATTAAATCAATTTTGTATTTATTTTTGTTCAAAAAATATTTGATTTTTTTAATTATGAAATTTGTATATTCATTTTCAATTTTAATTATATTTTTGTTATTTACTGAAGAACCTAGAATAGAATATATAGATTTTTGAATATTTGTTGGAAAAGGGTAAGAAGATCCATCTAAAAAAATAACCTGATTTTTCCCATCAGACTTAATAATTGATAAATCCACACCATCTAAAGAGGTGCCTGTCATTATTCCTAAAGATAAATAATTTTTAGTAGACATAATCAATATTAATCAAATATAGTTGTCATTTGAAGTAAAATGTCAAATTACAAATCAGAATTTATAAAAGAAATCAATTCTAGAGGCTTTATAAATCAAGCCACAGACCTTGCAGCTATAGACAAAAAATTACTTAAATCAAAAATCACAGCATATATAGGTTTTGATGCAACATCTGATAGCCTGCATGTTGGAAGTTTAATTCCTTTAATGCTTTTAAAATGGTTTCAAAACTATGGTAATAAACCTATTGCCCTTATGGGTGGAGGTACAACTATGGTTGGAGATCCTTCTGGAAAAGATACTACTCGAAGTATGCTAGAAATCAAAGATATAAAAAATAATATTAAATCACTTAAAAAGATATTTAATAAATTTATTGATTTTAAGAAAGATAAAGCCCTTATGTTAGATAACTACGAATGGTTAAGCAAAAAAAATTATATAGATTTCATAAGATCAATAGGATCGCATTTAACAATAAATAGAATGCTAACTTTTGACTCAGTCAAATTACGTTTATCAAGAGAACAACCATTAAGCTTTTTAGAGTTTAACTATATGATTTTACAAGCATATGATTTTTTATATTTAAATAAAAATTATAATTGCGAAATTCAAATGGGAGGTTCGGATCAATGGGGAAATATAATAAACGGAATTGAATTGACAAGAAGAATAAATAATAAAACTGTATATGGTATTACATCTCCATTAATTACGACTTCTTCAGGAAAAAAAATGGGAAAATCTGAACAAGGTGCAATCTGGTTAAATAAAGAAAGATTAAGTAGCTATGATTTTTATCAATATTGGAGAAATGTTGAGGATAATGATGTTATAAAATTTTTAAAACTTTTTACTTTTTTAGATTTAAAAGAAATAGATAAATTATCAAAATTAAAAGGATCGGATCTAAATGAAGCAAAAAAAATATTAGCTTATGAAGTTACAAAAATTTGTAGAAATAAAGAAGAAGCTGATAATGTTTTGGAAACTTCTAGTAATGTTTTTGAAAAAAAAAATATTGATGATAGACTTATTACATATAAAATAAAAAATAATGAAATTATAAATAAACAAATTAAAATAATAGATATATTAATTCAATTACAATTTATAAAAACAAGAAGTGAAGCAAAAAGACTAATTAAAGGTGGCGCGATAAAAATCGATAAACATAAAGTCAATGACATTACTGCTAATGTAAAAAAAGATATGTTTAAGAATAATAATACTATAAAGATATCTTGTGGCAAAAAAAAATATGCTAATATAAAATTAATTGATTAATTGGATATGTAACTAATCTGTTGGGTTTTGAAAAATTTTCCAAAAATCTTTAAAAAGTCCCGGGGTCAAGACTGAAAGAGGGTTAACAAAATATTTTGGGTCTTTTACTGTCCCTTTAACAGAATAATTGGCTGCAAAAACTCCACCTCCTTCAATTCCCGTAACAATTGTTCCAATAATTGGAATATTACCAATCCAACTGTCTATAGCATAAGTAGGTGCAACCAACCCCTCTATATTAACTGAATCATTTTCTTTATTTATAAATCCTTTAGCAGTTAAAGCCATTAATCCACCATAAACTTTTCCATTATCAATATTATATACTTTTTTGTTTCTATTGACTTGCATTTCAGCATATTCAAAATCTTCAGTATCTCCATCAAGTTGTTTTTTTATATCAAATATTCTTATAAACTTAATAAAAGTAGATAATTTGGATTTTTTCTTAATTGCAAAATCAGTTAAAGATAGTTTTCCATCAAAATAATCATCAGTTTCAAGGCTATTATAAATTGCTTCAAATCTTAATCTTCCCCCATTAATTGATTTAGAAATATTTTTAATTTTTAATGCTTTTCCAGCATTTGATGATTGAATTTTTAGTAATCTACTATTATCAAAACTATCAATATTTATTGTTAGATCTTCTCCGGTATCAAATAAGCCTTTGAAAAATAAATTTTGCCAAACATTTCTAAATTTTCCTTTTGCTTCGACGGGGCTAAATATTGTGTTATTAATATATTTTAATACTTTTACATTCATATTTAGATTAATTGTAATATCTTTAAAAGTTGATTTAGCCTCACTTATTTTAAAAAAAGAGAGGTCCACTGATTTACCCTTTATAAAAAGATTATATATTGGGTTTTTATTTTCAAAATTTTGTTTATTCAATTCAAATCCAAAATTGTTTTCTAAAAATTTAAATGTATCAAATTTAGCAAATATTAAGTTCTTATTTTTTATTTTTATTTCTCCTAAAATATCTGTATTTTCTCCTATAACCTTAATATTATTAATTAAAAAATTATTTTGAGAAGTATTAATAAAATCAAAGTTTAATTCTAGTGGCCTATTAATTTCTTTTTTATATTTTAACTTATCTATTGCAAGATAAGAATTACTCAAATCAATTTTGAAACTTTTATTATTAGAAATATTGTCTTGTTTGTAAAAAATTTCAGATTCTCCTTCATATTCAAAAAAATCATTAAAGGATTCTAAACTATTAGTATTTAATTTAGCTTGTTTAAAATAAATAAAATAATTTTTAAAAAATTTATCATTTGAATTAAATTTAAGAAGATCTTCATTAAATCTTATATTAGTAATACCTTCAAAAATTAAAGAATCAAAACTATCTATAGGGCCAATTTTTAAATCATTAAAAATATTTTTATTATAATTTTTAAAAATAAAATTATCAAAACTTTTATTTATGTTAATAATAAGTTTATTGTCACTCGAACTCCAAATTAAATTATTGCTTTTATTTCCAAAGAACAACACATTTAATGAGGTAAAAAGATTGTTCCTAAGATTATATTTAGTATTAATAACATTATTATTTTTATCAGTAATTTTAATTATAATTTCCTGATCATTCTTATTAAAATCTAATTCATATGAAAAAATATTATTATTTATAAATTCTTCATTTACCCAATCAGGAATGATTGATGATTCTATTTTGACATTTTTTAAAAAATTATTAATATTTAAATTAGAAGCACTGGAACTTAGCTTCGATATTTCATTATCATGAATTACTCCCTGTGCAGTAAAGTTTTTTGAAATAGTCTCAATAAAAAAATTTGTTTTTTTAAAATTATCTTCAGTTTCTAGATTAATATTTAATTGATCTAATTCTGACAATTTAATAGAATTAAGTAAATTAACATCTTTTAAAAAATCCTCTAAAATTATGTTTGAAATATTAAGCTTTAGTTGATTAACAAGGCCATTTTCAATTATACCATAAGCATTAAAATCATTATTAAAATTATCTAATTGAAAATTTATTGAGTCAAAATCTTTTTCAATTTTAAATAAAGCATTAAATTTTCCAAATTGCGAAATATCAATTAAATTGAAAATACCATTTTTAGGCAAAAATTGCTTTATTGAAAAATCTTTTAAATTTATAATAGAATTATGAAAATTTTCTATAATATTTGAATTTCCTTTTAGATATACACTTTTATCAATAGAACTAAGATCATAAAAAAATTCAATTTTGTTAAAATCAATATTTGTTTTTATATTGATCTTACCGTTAAAGGAATTTTCAAAAATTATATTTAGGTCTGGATTGTCTATAATTTTATTAACAAAATTTGTTGAATATGAGTCTAAATTTAATTCTATATCTATTAAATCTTTTTCATTTTGATTGCTTATTTTAAATTCATTTTGGCTTTTATTATTAATCATAATACCAAATGACTCAATCGAATTTAATTTTTTATCGTAATTAAATAAATTAAAATTTATTGAATGATTTTCTAAAATTTTATGAAAATTTAATTTAGAATTAAAAATGTTAATTTTTTCATAATCTCTTATATTAATTTTCAAATTAAACATTAAATCATTTAAATTAAGATTATCATTGGAAACATCATCTATATTTTGATTTAATAAATTTATCTCTAACTGATCAATTGTTAATTTGGATATTTTGTTATTAAATAAATTTTTAAATTCTTTTTGAACATTTATTTCTTTTATAAATCCATTTTCTGTATTATTGGTTTCCTTTAAAACTGCATTTCTTGCGGTTAACTCTATTGTTCTCTTTGTAAAATCAGTCTTTAATTCTAAAACAGTATTTTCATTGTCTAAAATATTTAATTGATTTCTTATTCTATCTTCTATTAATGGTAATGATAAATTTATTAAACTGTCACGAAAAATTATTATTAAAACAATAGTTATTATTATAAATAAATATCTTTTTTTCATTATTTGGAATCAGAATTAAAGTAAATTAATGATTTTTCTAAGAAAGATAAAATATTGCCTTCTAACACGCTATTAGCATTACTTGTTTCATGGTTTGTTCTTAAATCTTTAACCATTTGATATGGATGCAAAACATAAGACCTAATTTGACTGCCCCAGCCAATTTCTTTTTTATTATTAAATTCGCTCTTTTTTTCTTCTTCTCTTTTTCTTTTCTCAATTTCATATAATCTTGATTTTAACATAGACATAGCAGTAGCCTTGTTTTTATGTTGTGATCGACCATTTTGACATTGGACAACTATTTTTGTAGGTAGGTGGGTTATCCTTACTGCACTGTCTGTTTTATTTACATGCTGACCCCCAGCTCCTGATGATCTGTATGTATCTATCCTTAAGTCTGACTCATTGATATCAATATTTATTTTATCATCTACTTCAGGATACACCCAAACACTTGCAAAACTAGTATGTCTTCTGCTATTAGAATCAAAAGGAGAAATTCTTACTAAACGATGAATACCACTTTCAAATTTTAGCCACCCAAAAGCATAATTACCAATAATTTTAATAGTACAGGATTTAATACCTGCCTCCTCACCATAATTTTCTTGTATTTTTGATATTTTAAAATTTTGTGCCTCTGCCCATCGATAATACATTCTAGTAAGCATTTCTGCCCAATCTTGACTTTCAGTACCTCCGGCACCAGCGTGAATTTCTAAATAACAACTATTTTCATCAACCTCATCAGCTAATAAGTTTTCTATTTGAATTTTTTTACTTTTATTTTTTAATTTTTTAGAAAGACCATAAATTTCTTCTAGCATTTTTTTATCTAGTTCTTTAGAAGCTAATAAGTATAATTCTTTTAAATCTTCAAACTCTTTATTTATTAAATCAATAGATTCTATTTTTTTTTCAAGTATCGATATCTTTTTTAGAATTTCTTTAGCTTTTTGAGGATTATTCCATAAGCTTTCATCTTCTGATTCTTCTTTTAATTTTTTTAAATTACTTTTAATTTTATCGAGGTCAAAGACTCCTCCTTAGCAATTCTATGTGATGCTTTGCTTCGTTTATATTATTTTCAATTTCTTCATTCATAATTTAATTTAATAAAAGTTCACCAGTACCTGAATATGAATTATCATCAATAATAATATTTGAATTATCATCTAAAATAAACTGCTGAAAAGGCTCATATCCTTCCCTAAAAACTTCAATTATTCCATCCTTTTCTTTAGTTGGATTTCCTGTTTTGGGATTAATTTTAACTAAACTGACCCCTGGAGGTATCCTAAAAGGTGTTTTTGGCTTTTTCTCTAAAATTTCACCCATATATTTTTTAAATATTGGAACAGCTACTGAAGACCCTGTTTCTCCATTTCCAAGAGATTTTGGGCTATCAAACCCAACATATACGCCTACAGCTATAGTTGGTGAAAAACCTATAAACCAAGCATCTTTACTTTCATTTGTTGTACCTGTTTTACCAGCTAATGGTCTATTTAAAGAATTAATCTTTCTTCCGGTTCCTCTTGATACAACACCTTGCAACATTGAAACCATTTGATAAGCAATGATAGGATCGACTACATTTTCTTTATTGTCAATGATTTTAGGTAATACTGGCTCTTCATAATTTAAAGTATTACAATTGTCACATAATCTAGTATCGTGTTTATAAATTATCTTACCTTTTTTATCTTGAATGGTATCAATAAAACTTGGAACTATTTTTTTCCCATTATTAACAATCATAGCGTATCCATTTGTCAAATCTAATAAATTTACCTCACCAGCACCTAAAGACATCGATAAATTTTCATCAATATTTTTATTTATATTAAATCTCGAAGTTAAATTTATAATTTTATCCATTCCGATTTTCTGAGCTAATCTAACTGTCATTAAATTCCTTGATTTTTCAATTCCCAAGCGCATTGTGCTTAAACCATAAAATTCTTTAGTATAATTTGAAGGTTTCCATTTTGGAAGACCTGGGCCTTGATCCACAACATAAGGCGCATCTAAAATAACTGTTGAAGGTGAAAATCCATTTTCTAAAGCAGCAATGTATACAAAAGGTTTAAAAGCTGAACCTGGCTGTCTTTCTGCTTGAGTAGCTCTATTAAATTCGCTTATTGAAAAATCATATCCGCCCACGAGTGAGAGTATTTTTCCTGTAAAAGGATCCAATGTTACTAAAGCACCATTAACTTGGGGAATTTGTTTTATTTCATATAAATCATTTTTTTTATTATTTTCTAGAAATAAAATATCACCAACTTTAATTTTTTTTGATTTTTTATTTCTAATCCAAGAGTTTGACTCATCATTGAATATTTTTATTTTTAGCTTTTCTCTTAGAGTTAAACTTAAATGGTCTTTTTCTAATTCTGTTACTACACCAATTTTCCAATTATCAGGATATGGAATTTTAGTTTCAAAATTATAAATTTCTTCTATATTTTGTGCTATATTCTTAATTGGCCCTCTCCAGCCATGTCTTTTATCATATTCTTCTAGTCCCCATTTTAAAGCTTTATAAGCTTTATCTTGATAAAAAGTATCTACCGTAGACCTAACACTTAAGCCATTTTCATACAATTTTTCATATCCATATTTTAAATACAAAAATTTTCTAACTTCCTCAGTAAAATCCTTTGCAATATAAAATTCTTTTGGATTTCTTTTGATAGTAACCAAATCACTATTTTTTGATAATTTTAGTTCATCTCTGTTAATATAGTTATTTTGATACATTTCTTTCAAAACCCAATTTCTTCTAGTTATAGATTGTTTCTTTTTTTTTATTGGATGATAATTATTTGGTGCTTTTGGAAGAGCTGCAAGAAAAGCAGATTCTGGTAAAGTAAGTTCTTCAAGTGCTTTATTAAAATAGTTCAAACTTGCAGAGGCTACTCCGTATGATCCATAACCTAGATAAATTTGATTAAGATATAATTCTAATATTTCATCTTTAGTTAAATACCTTTCAATCCTAAATGATAATATTGCTTCTTTAATTTTTCTTTCATAACTAACCTCATTTGTTAGAAGAAAGTTTTTTGCGACTTGTTGTGTTATAGTTGATGCTCCAACTAGTCTTTTATTGCTATTGATGTTTCTAATATTAATAAAAATTGCTTTAATAATACTAAAAATATCAATACCCTGGTGATTGTAAAAATTTTTATCCTCTGCAGAAATAAATGCAAAAACCAATTTTTTTGGTATTTGATTTATTGGAACAAATAGCCTTTCTTCAACAGAAAATTCATCTAGCAACTTCCCATCAGAAGAAAAAACCCTTGTTGTAACTGGTGGGTCATATTCTTTTAAAGCGGAATAATCTGGAATTGAAGAGGAATATTTCCAAAATACTGCAATTATTGCTATGCTAGATAACAATAACAACATAAAACCTATAATTATAGCAAAATTTATATATTTTCTAATTTTCATTAAATGCTTTCATTTCCAGTATTATCATATGTTGTGAAACTGTTCAAAATATGACAATAGTAATTAATAAATAAATCAAAATTTAATAATAATGAAAAAACCACACAAAATTTCAATTAAACAGAGTTTAAAATTATTAGAAACACAATTAATCATAAATAATTACTTATTTGGAGTATATAGAAAATGTCTAAAAAAATTCTCATTGATTCTTCTAAACAAACAGAAACTAGAATCGCACTTATTAATGACAACAGGCTTGAAGAGTATGAAATTGAGTCAGATAGAAAAAACAGAATAAAGAGCAATGTATATTTAGCTAAAATATCTAGAGTTGAGGCTTCACTTCAAGCAGCTTTTGTTGATTTTGGAGGCAATAAACACGGATTTCTTCCTTTCACTGAAATTCATCCAGACTATTTTAAAATTCCTATTTCAGATCAGAAAAAATTGAAAGACTTAATTTCTTCAAATGAAGAAACATCTAAAGATTCAAACGATGAAATTAAAGCTAAAGAAAATGATGATAATTATAAAAATGATGAAGATCAAAAGAATAAATCTATGGAAGAAAAAAATAAGAAAAATAATAAGAAAAGATTATTTTTTAATTTTTTTAAAAAATATAAAATTCAAGAAGTTATAAAGTCAAAACAAGTAATGTTGGTTCAAGTTAGTAAAGAAGAAAGAGGCTTAAAAGGAGCTGCATTAACAACATTTTTATCATTTGCTGGGAGATACTGTGTATTAATGCCAAACAGTAATAATGCCACAGGTATTTCAAGAAAAATAAGTGATCCATTAGAAAGAAAAAAATTAAAAGAAATCATCGAATCTATTGGAGTTCCGGATGGCATGTCACTTATAATAAGAACTGCAGGAA
This sequence comes from Alphaproteobacteria bacterium MarineAlpha5_Bin12, assembly GCA_002937855.1. Taxonomy (GTDB): domain Bacteria; phylum Pseudomonadota; class Alphaproteobacteria; order HIMB59; genus MarineAlpha5-Bin12. Next base: position 18,445 of record PTKS01000010.1, read on the forward strand.
TTGGCAAAACGAAAAAAGAAATTCATAAAGATTTAAATTATTTAGTAAAACAATGGGAAAAAATAAGAGAAAAGACTCTAAAATCTAATGCTCCTAGCCTAATAAATGAAGAAGGAGATATAGTAAAAAGAACAATAAGGGATTTATATACTAAAGAAATTTCTGGAATAATAGTAGATGGAAAAGATTCCTATAACAGTGCAAAAAACTATATAAAAGCATTAATTCCAAATCAACTTAGTAAATTAAAACTTTATAAAGAAAAAAAAGAAAAATTATTTACTAAATTTAATTTAGAAAAAGAAATAAGTCATCTATACAATACAGAAATAAAATTAACTTCTGGGGGATCAATAGTTATAAATACAACAGAAGCTTTAGTAGCAATTGATGTTAACTCTGGAAGGGCGACGCAGCAAAGGAATATAGAAAATACTGCCTTAAATACAAATATAGAAGCAGCTAAAGAAATTGCAAGGCAACTTAAATTAAGAGATCTTGCAGGTTTAGTGGTGATTGATTTTATTGATATGGAAGATTATAAAAATAATTTCAAAGTAGAAAAAACATTAAAAAATTCAACTAATTCAGATAGAGCAAGAATTCAAATTGGAAGAATAAGTTCCTTTGGTCTTTTAGAATTATCAAGACAAAGATTGAGAACTAGTATCGTTGAACAATCTTTTAAAAAATGCCAGATTTGTAATGGAACTGGTATAGTTAGGAATAATGATTCTATTATTGAACAGCTTTTTAAAGTTATTGAAGAATCATGTTCAAAAAATGAAGGTAGCTCAATTATTATAGATTGTCATTCTGATTTAGCTAGTGAAATTTTAAATAAAAGAAAAAATTTTGTCATTGAATTGGAAAATAAATATAAAACAAATTTAGATTTTAATTTCGAATCTTCAATTTTATTAAATGATCCCAAGGTTAAAGTGGACAAAAATATCAGTAAAATAAAAGTCATTAAAAAAGATATTAAAAAAAATATATCAAAAAAAACTGTCACTAAAAAAAACAAGATAACTGTTAACAAGAAAAACTTAACAAAAAAAACAAAACAAAATATAAAAAATGAAGTAAATGAAAACAATGCGCAAGAAAGTTCTCCAGAAATTACAATAAAGGAAGATAAGAATGAGGGTACAAAAAAAGGTTGGTGGAGCGAATCTAATAATTAAAATAAAAATATTATTTGTTTTTTTTTTACTATTTTTTTCTAAAATAAGCTTAGCAAATATAGTTCTTGATCACGAAATTGAAAAGTTTTTAAAAGAAATAATTAAACCAATTATTATATTGTCTCATTCGAATTTTAAAGAATCTGACTTGGTTATTATATTGGAAAAAACACCTAATGCATTCGTTAATAGAGATAAAAAAATTGTATTAACTACAGGATTATTAACTTTTGCAGATAGGCCTGAAGAAATACTTGGAATTTTAGCACATGAAATAGGTCATTTAGATGCAAATCATATAGATATGAGAATTGAAAAATTAGATAATCACAAATCTATTTCTGAATTATCAAAAATTATAAGCTTATCAACATCTTTGATAACGAATAATCCAGACTTTTTTATTGGAACAAATATTGCATATGATGAAATAGCAAAAAATAACATATCAAATTTTTCTAAAGATCAGGAAAGAGAAGCTGACATTATTGCTTTAAAATATCTTGAAAAAACACAAATTTCATCTAATGGACTAAAAAATTTCCTTCAGAGATTAGTTATTTTCAACGAAAACCTAGGAATTAAAGAAGAAGATTTAACAGTTTATACTCATCCATATAATAAAGAAAGAATAGAAAATATAATAAAATTTCAGAAAAAATCTAAATATAATAATTACTATTTTTCAGACCAAACTAATTTAAGATTTAAATTTGTTAAAGCTAAAATAAATGGATATACTTTAAATATTGAAAACAATAAACTTATCTATAAAAATCTTGATAATGATGAAAAAAAATATGCCCTTTCAATTGGTTATGCAAAAGGTGGCTTTATAAAAGAATCTTTAAATTTGATAAATGATTTAATTATTAAATATCCAGAAAATTCTTTTTTTTATGAAACAAAAGGTGAGATATTATTGAATTATGGATATTCTAATGAGGCAACAAGATTTTTTGAAAAATCACTAACATTGGACAATAAAAATGAATATTTGAGGATAAAATTAATTTTTCAGTTATATAATAAATTAGAAAAGATCGATGATGCAAAAAAAATATTAGTTGAATTTAAAAAATTAAAAAATAAAAATAATAATAATTTATTGAATCTTATTTCAAACACATATGATTTTATGGGTAATATAAGTGAAAAGTTTTATTATTTAGCATTAATAGAAAAAAATAAAAAAAATTATATTTTATCTTATGATTATCTAGAATATGCTAAACTAAATACAAAAAATAATAATCTTTTAAAAAAATATGGAAATTTAATGAATGAAGTTAAAAATGAAATCCAATAAAGTTATATCAAAGGGAACATTATGTTTCCAAGATTATGATAGAATTATAAAAAGAGGATTAATTTTTTCAAAAAAAGAAATTCCTTATGAATCTATCCAACCAGCAAGCCTAGACCTTAGATTGGGTGAGACAGCGTACAAAATATCCTCAAGTTTTTTAGCAATTAATGAAAAAGTTAAAAAAAAAATAAATAAATATAAAATTAAAAAAATTAATATTGCTAATGGCTATCTATTTAAAAAAAATTCTACTTATTTAGTTGAATTGCAAGAAAATCTAAATTTAAACAAAAATATATTTGGAAGATGTAACCCAAAAAGTTCAACAGGTCGTCTTGATATCTTTTGTAGAACTATTTCTGATTATTGTGAAGAGTATGAGGTAATAAAATTAGGATATAAAGGAAAAATATATTTAGAAATAACTTCAAAAACCTTTAATGTAGTTTTTAAAACTGGTGATAAATTAAATCAATTGAGATTAAGCAATTTCAAAACTAATTACATAAATGACGCCGTGCTTCAAAAAATCAATACAAGAACACCCCTAGTATATAATAAAAATAATAAAATTATAAATCCCTCAATATTAAATGGACTTAAAATTAAAGCTGATTTAATTGGGAAAAATAAAATAATTGCTTATAAAGCTATAAAAAATTCAAAAACAATAATATTTAATAAAATTAATCATTATAAAGTTAATGAATTTTGGAAACCTATTAAAAATAAAAATAACTCAATAATTATTAAACCTAGTGAATTCTATATTCTAAAATCAAAAGAAAAAATTAATATTCCCATAAATTTAGCTGCTGAGATGGTTCCCTATGATACTAATATTGGTGAATTTAGGGTCCATTATGCTGGTTTTTTTGATCCTGGATTTGGAAGGGATAATTTTGGAAGTCATGCTGTTTTAGAAATAAAAACCCATGAAGTTTCATTTGCAATTCAACATAATCAAAGCATTGCTAGGCTAGTATTTGAAAAACTTGCTCAAAAACCCAATAAATTATATGGTAGTGAAATTAAATCAAATTATCAAAATCAAGGCCTTGCTTTAAGTAAACATTTTAAGATAATAGGATGATATGCGGAAAAAAATACTTATTATTAATGGACCAAATATAAATTTAATCGGATCAAGAGAAAAAAATATCTATGGTAAAACTTCAATTGAAGAAATTAAGACGGAGTGTGAAGTACATGGAGCAAATTATTATAATTTTGAAATTGAATTTAGACAATCAAATAGTGAAGGTGACATTATAAACTGGCTACAAGAGGTAGAAAAAAAATTTGATGGATTGATAATTAACCCTGCTGCATATACTCATACTTCAATTGCTATTTTAGATTCTCTAAAAACAATAACTAAACCTAAAATTGAAATTCATTTATCAAATATTCACTCTCGTGAAGATTACAGAAAAAAATCTATAACAGCTGAGGCTGCAGATGGATTAATATCAGGCTTTGGTAAGAATAGTTATCTTCTAGGAATTGATGCAATTAATCAAATAATCAAATAATTAATGTTAAATTTTACCCAAATTCCTTTTTTTATACTTTGTCTAATTGTGATACTACTTTTTATTATTATTATTATTTTAACAAATCTTATAAGAAAAATTGATAACTTACCAAATAAAAGTATTTCTCAAAGTACAATTAAAAGCAATCTACCAAATAAAAAATCAAAAGAGGTAATAAATGAAGATGATTATATAATATCACCAATGGTAGGTATAATTTATTTAACTCCAGAACCAAATAAACCACAATTTGTAAAAGAAGGAGAGCATATAAAACAAGGAGACACAGTGGCGATAATTGAAGCAATGAAAACATACAGTAATGTAAGAGCTTCAAAATCAGGAATAGTAAAAAAAATATATATAAATAATGGATCACCAGTTGAATATGGTGAAAAACTTTTTAGCATCGAATAATGTTTAAAAAAATATTAATTGCAAATAGAGGAGAAATTGCTCTAAGGATTTTACGTGCTTGTAGAGAATTAGATATAAAAACTGTTGCAATTCATTCAGAGGCTGATGCCGAAGCGATGCATGTTAGACTAGCCGATGAAAGCGTATGTGTTGGTCCTGCACCAGCAAAGAACAGTTATTTAAATATACCTTCTATAATTACAGCAGCTACTATCACTAACTCTGATGCCATACATCCAGGATATGGTTTTCTAAGTGAAAATTATAAATTTGCAAAAATTTTGGAAGAACATGGCTATAAATTTATTGGACCTAAATCAAAACATATTGAAATTATGGGAAATAAAATAATAGCTAAAGAAACAATGAAGAATATGGAAATACCCCTAATTCCTGGAATAAAAGAAATAAAAAGTGATAAGCAGGTATATGATTTTGTAGAAAAAAATGGCTATCCGGTTATTGTCAAAGCTGCTTCGGGCGGAGGTGGCAAAGGAATGAAAATTATTAGAAAAGAATCTGAAATTAAAGAATCTCTTTTATTAGCCAAAAAAGAATCAAAAAATGCATTTAATGATGATACTATTTATTTAGAAAAATTTCTAGAAAAACCAAAACATATAGAAATTCAAATCATTGCTGATCAATTTAATAATGTAATTCATCTTGGAGAAAGAGACTGTTCTATTCAAAGAAGTCATCAGAAGATAATAGAAGAAAGTCCCAGTAGTATTTTATCAGAACAACAAAGAAAAAAGATTGGGGAAATTTCTGTTAATGCTATTAAATCAATTGGATATGAAGGGTTAGGAACTATAGAATTTCTATATGAAAATGATTCTTTTTATTTTATTGAAATGAATACTAGACTTCAAGTAGAACATCCTGTTACAGAAATGGTAACAGGAGTTGATTTAGTAAAAGAACAAATAAGAATAGCTGCGGGTAGTAAATTAAGTTGGAAACAAAATGACATTAATATAAATGGTCATTCAATAGAATGCAGAATCAATGCAGAAAATCCAAAAACTTTTAAACCTAGTCCAGGTAAAATAACACAATATCATCAGCCTGGTGGATTGGGAATAAGGGTTGAGTCTGCTTTATTTCAGGGTTATTCAATTCCGCCACATTATGATAGTATGATAGCAAAATTGATCACTTATGGAAAAAATAGAGATGAAAGTATTTTGAAAATGAAAAAAGCACTTGAAGAATATGTAATTATGGGAATTGAGAACACAATCCAACTTAATCAAGATATTTTAAAAAGTGAAGATTTTGTATCTGGCAAATACAATGTTAATTTTATGAATGAACAAAAAGTTAATTAATTTATTTTACATTCCTTTATCCAAATATCATATGTAGGATGTTCTAAAGCTGATAAAGATGGGCTGGACGAAAACATCCACCCAGAAAAAATCAGTAGAGGATTATCTGGATTAATCATATCATTTACTGTTAAAAGAACGAAATCTTCTGGAATTTCTTCTGGTGGTCTTTTTCTACATTGAAATATTTTTATCGATAATGTTCCAAACTTCTTTGACTCACCAATATTAATTTCAAAATCTGTAAATTTTGCAGTAATTTTATCTAATCCACCAAACAAAACTGAATTTCCACTTATTGTTTCAGCAATAATTTGATTTGGAAAAAGGAAAATAAAGATTAATATTGATAATAAAAAATTATTTATTTGGTTTCCAAGCAACATATTCTTTTTCAATTTGATCTTTATTCTCATTATCGCTTAAAGGATGAGAATTTGGATAGTAAGCTCCTAAAGTTCCAGTTTGATTTGGTATATGGTCTTTTTGCCAATTATATTTATGTTTATAATTTATTGGAGCTTCATCAGTAATTTTGTGGAGCCAGGCATGCCAATGAGATGGAATCTTAGATGCTTCAGGTGATCCATTAAATATTACCCATCTTTTGTTAGGGTATATTTCTGGATTTTTTTTATTTGAATAGTATTTATTTCCATATTGATCTTTTCCAATAAGATGCCCCCATATAAAAGTATAAATTTTAGTGTTTATATTCATATATTTTCTAATTACTTACTACTTTCCATTTTATTTTTTGTCCACCCATAAAGTTTTTAATTTTTATTTTACTATCTTCAGTAAAGTCTGGATTAATCCAGTTCACTTTTTCTATATTAATTTTATGACTATTAAGAGGCAAATCATAAAAATTAGCACCATTAATTGAAGAAAAAGTTTCTAAATTGTTTAAAGAATTTTCTTCCTCAAATATAGAAGTGTACATTTCTATCGCAATTGGAGAGGTATAAATTCCAGCTTTAATGTTGTTTGTGCCCTCTTTATATTTTAAATCATGTGGGGCAGAATCGGTACCTAAAAAAAATTTTTTGTTACCAGAGCATGCAAACTTTCTTAAGGCAATTAAATCTTTTTCATTTTTAACAACTGGCATACAATAATGATGAGGATTAGTATCACCATTAAAAACATCTTTCTTTGTTAAAAGCATATGGTGTAATGTAACTGTAGAAGCGATAGGATGACTTGAATCATTTACAAATTGAGCGCCATATTCACTAGATATATGTTCTATTACTATTTTTAAATTTTGAAATCTTTTTAAAATTTCTTGCAATTCATTATCTATAAAATATTTTTCTCTATCAAAGATAGAAATTTTTTCATCAACTTTTTCAGCATGTATTAATAAAGGGGAATTATTTTCTTGTAAAATTTCAAGTGCTGGATATATTTTTTCTAAATTATTGACTCCAAATTTAGAATTAGTAGTAGAATTAGAAGGATAAAGTTTAGCTCCAAAAAAATAATTTTGTTTGATTCCTATCTCAAAATTTTTTAAATCAATATTATGATTTAAATAATATGGTACAAATACTCTAAAATTCTTTGAATTCGCTTTTTTAATGATTAAATCACTATATTTTTTAGCAGCAGAGTAGTCAATAATGGGCTTATTAAGATTTGGCATTGCTATACACCTTGCAAAATTTTTTACTGTGTGGGGTAAAACTAAATTTAAAACTTCATTTTCTCTGAGATGAATATGCCAATCATCAGGCTTAATAATTGATAATTTATTTATTTTTTCGTTCATAATAAATTATTAGTTAAAATATAATCAATTAGTTGATCTGATTGTATTGAATTCATTAAGCTCTTATTAGAATCATTTGATTTTTTCTTTAGTTCTTCATAAGTTTCTTTGGTTCTAATAACAAAACAATTATTACCAAAGGGAGCGTACCAATCATCTCTAGTTGGACCAAATAAACCAATAGTTTTTATCCCAGTTGCTGCAGATAGATGCATTAATCCTGAATCATTTCCAATAAATAATTTGCATAAAGATAGATAAGAATAAGTTAGTGTTAAGCTTTTGCCCATAAAATTAATAAGATTTTGAGGGTCAATATTTTTTGTTAAATCTTTTAGATATAGTTTTTCTTCTTTTTTTGAACCAACTATTAAAAAATATAATTGCTTATCTTGATATAAATCTTTAAGTTTTAAAATTATTTGATTATATCTTTCAATTGGCCATACTTTGGGGCCCCAATTTCCACCTGGTGCAATGGCTATTACAAACTTGTTCCCAATAATTTTTTTTGCTAAATTGTCTTCTTTAATATTTGAATATATTTTAGGCTTTAATATATCTTTAATATTCATAAAGTTTGACAATTTTTCAACTTGTAAAATATTCTTATCATTCTTTTTAAATATTTTTCTTTTTTTTGAAAAAATAATATAACTTATAAAAGAAGATCTTAAGTCAATTACTAAGTCCCATTTTTTATTTATAATTTTTGACCACATTTCAATCCAATGCAAATTATATTTCATTTTTTTTATAGTTATAATTCTCTCTAAATTTGGAAAATTTTCAAATAGTTGTTTAGAAGTTGGTCCAGAAACAATAGTAATCTTTGAATTGGTATATTTTTCAATTAAATATGACAAAATACCAGTTGATAAAATTGCGTCTCCAATCAAATTTGATGAAATAAAAAGTATTTTCAATAAAAATCCTTTTTGTTGAAAAAATAATATTGATTATATATATTTATTAATAATGAAAAATAAATATATAGTTTTCGAAGATAGATCATTTTTTGAAATAAAGGGAGAAGATAAAGATACATTTTTACAGGGTTTAATAACAAACGATATTAACAAATGCACTGACAAAAAGTCAATTTATTCAGCTTTTCTTAGTCCTCAAGGTAAGTTTTTAGCTGATTTTTTCATATTAAAATATGAAAATTCTTATCTTTTTGAAACACCTAAATTATTTTTAGAAGAATTATTAAAAAAACTAAATAATTATAAATTAAGATCAAAAATAGATATTGTTGAAAAACAAAGTTTAATTTCACTTTCTATTTTAGGCAGTGATGAAATTTTTGGGAAACTTGATTCACTTGGTTCAACAATAAAAATTGATGATGGATATGCATTTATTGATCCAAGAAATAAAGAATTAGGAATTAAAGTAATTATAAATAAAGATACAATTAATTTCTTTGCTAAGAAATATGATTTAATTGAAGAAGATATAAATAAATATGAAGAAATTAGAATAAATAATGCCATACCAAATTCTATATTTGATCTTAAATATAACAATTCTTTAATTCTTGAAAATAATTTTGATAAAATTAATGCTATCAGCTGGGACAAAGGATGTTATGTGGGTCAGGAAATAACTGCGAGAATAAAATATAGGTCTCTTCTAAAAAAAAATTTATTGAAAGTTAAAATCTTAAATGGTTTTGTGAATTCTGGTGATGATATATATTTTGAAGAAAAGTTAATTGGAACTATAACCTCAAATAATAAAAATATTGCACTCGCTATGATTCGTTTATCAGATTTTGATAATGCAATAAAGAAAAAAGCTATATTAGAATCGAAGAATGCTAAATTAAAATTATGATCTTAGATAAAATTCTTTTTGAAAAATATTAATTAATAACATACATAAAATAAACATTATTAACATTGGGGCAAAAACAAAATTAACTCCATAAAAATTTGCTATAAATCCCATTAATGCAGGAACTACCATAAATACTCCATATGCAGAAATTGAAACTATTGAAATACCTACTGCATTATCAATATTTTTTAAACTTGAAGCTATACTGTAAGATAGTGGTACAATGCATGACATACCCAAACCTAAAATACTAAATCCAATTATTGAAGAGGTAAAATTAGAAAACGTAAAAATGATCGATATTCCAATAAAACTTAATAAAAAAAGTATATTTAAAAAAATATATGTACCAATTTTTTTTCTAATGTTATCACCTATTAATCTTCCTAAAACCATAAATAAGTTAAAACATATTGTTGCAGTTCCAATCTTAAATCCTGAAGTAAAAATTACATCTCTCATATATAAAGCTCCCCAAGCATCTACAGCACCTTCAGTTGAAGTATCTGTAATAGTTATTATAACTAAAATAATTAGTAACAAAGGCCATTTAAAAAATATATTTTGTTTATTAGATTTATCTTTATTTATTATATCTTCTTCTAAAAATTTAGAAAAAATAATTGTTAAAGGAAACATTATTCCAACAACTAAAATTGTATTTAATATAAAATTTAATTCTATCTGAATAAATAAACTAGTAACAAAGGATCCGCTTAAAAGTCCCAGACTATAATAAGCATGAAAACCTGACATCATAGGTCTTTTTTGTATTTTCTCAATATTTGATGCCTGAAGATTCATTGATACTTCCCAAACACCATAAATTATCCCAAATAAAAATGCTAAAACTAAAAAAATACTGAAATCTTTTATAAATGGCAACAATAACCAACCTATTGCCTGTCCAAATCCTGCTAACTGCAGCATTTTTTTAGAAGAATATTTCTTTATAATTTTATTAATTATTATCATAATAAATATTGATCCAATTGAAAAACTGATAAAAAGATAACCAATACCTAAATAATCTGAATTAATCTGATCTTTAATTGTGGGTATCCTAACTGTCCAAAGTCCAGTGTAGAAAGCAACAATAAAAAACATCATTCTACAAGAAATAAAATTAAACTGCATACAAATTTATAAAACCAATTAGAAATAGAGGAATTTGCAAGCCAAAATTAGTTAATATAGCTCTATCTTTCAATATAAAACCTGCTACCGTCCAACCAATTACACCAAAACCGTGAAAAAAAATATTTATTGGATAAATATTTAAATTTGTTAACAAAATTCCAGTTAAAACAAAAAATGTACTTATCCACTTTAGATATTTTCTAATTAAATACATGTGATCTCTCCTGTTATTTTTATAATTAATTAAGAAATTAAATGATTTGAAAGAATAATTAATAGCAGCTTATATTATTTAATCAAAATAATTTTTGAAATATTCTTTTAATTCCTCAGTAGATAATCTTTTTTGTTGCATACTATCTCTATCTCTAATTGTTACTGAATTGCTTTCTAATGTTTCAAAGTCAACTGTTATACATAATGGTGTTCCAATTTCATCATGTCTTCGATAATTTTTACCTATATTACCAGTATTTTCTAAGATAATTCTACCAACTCCAATTTGTTGTAAGATTTTTTTAATACTCTTTGCTCTTTCAACTAATTGATCATTATTTCTTTTTAAAGGTATAACAGCAGCCTTTATTGGTGACAGATGTGGCTTTAATGCAAGAACTATTCTGGAATTATTATTGTCAATTTTTTCCTCTTTATATGCATCGTTAAGCACTGCTAGTACACCCCTATCAAGACCAGCAGATGGCTCAATAACAAAAGGTATAAACCAACTTTTACTTTCTAACTCCTGAACTCCAAGTTTTGTTGTTGACTTTTGATTTTCCATAACTTTTGTAGAAATATTAAAATCTTTTTGATTTTTAGTATGCGAACCTAAATCAAAATCAGATCTATTTGCAATACCCTCTAATTCTTCTTTTCCGTGTGGAAAATCATAAAGTATATCAACAGTAGATTTAGAATAATGAGAAAGTTCGTCTTTTTTAACAGAATGTAAGTGTATATTTTTTTTATTAATTCCTTGATTAACCCACCAGTTATATCTTTCATTAATCCAATATTTATGCCATTTCTCATCAGATCCAGGCTTTACGAAAAATTCAAGTTCCATCTGCTCAAATTCTCTAACTCTGAATATGAAATTTCGGGGAGTTATTTCATTTCTAAAAGCTTTCCCAATTTGAGCAACACCAAATGGTATTGTTCTATTTGTAGAGTCCAATACATTTTTAAAATTAGTGAATATTTGTTGTGCAGTTTCTGGTCGAAGATAAGCGTATGATGAACCATCATCAACAGGTCCTATGGGCGTTTTAAACATCAAATTAAAAGGTCTTTCTTCTGTCAAATCTTTTGATTTACAATTAGGGCAACTTTTGTTTTCTAGCTGGTCTGATTTCCATCTTGATTTACAAGACCTACAGTCTACTAGCGGATCGGTAAAAGTATCTACATGTCCAGAATATTTTAAGACATCTGGTCCTGTTAAGATATTTGAGTCTATGCCTTCTATATCATCTCTTTCATAAATCATTGATTTCCACCACGCCATCTTTAAATTATTCTTTAATTCTACTCCCATAGGCCCATAATCATATAAACCTTTAATTCCTCCATAAATATCATTTGATTGAAATATAAAACCTCTTCTCTTACATAGTGAGGCTAGCTCTTCCATTGATCTACTTGGCATAAATTAGCTCATAAAAATTTACATTATTAACATACTTAATCATTTTTTTCTTTTTGCACATATTCTTTAGTCTTAGGATCTTTTTTTAAATCAATTATGGTTTCTTTTTCATCTTTTTCTTTTTTCTTTATATCAATAAAAGTATTTTTAATAAAAATTCGAAAAAAAACTAAAACTACAAAAATTAAAAATAATAAAACTAATATTTTCATTACAAACCAAATCTCGTCCAATAAGATTTTTCTTCTATAGCGTCTATTATTTCATAAGTATTAATAAGACTTCTATTTGAATATGAAGAAAGCTTTCTTTGTAAAAAAGATTTTTTTTGTTCAATTATTTTAATTTTTGTTTTTTCACCAAATTTATTTTTTAAAATATCTTCAATATGTCCAATACCATCTGCTAATCCTAATTCTACGGCTTTAACTCCTATCCAAAAATTTCCATTATAAATATCTTTATCAGCAGATTTAATTTTCTTTGATCTATTTTTTTTTACATGGTCAATAAAATTTTGATGTATTTGATCTTGAAGATTTTTAATTCTTTTAATATCTTCTTTTTTTACAGATTTAAATGGATCCAAAAAACTCTTATTTTTTCCAGAAGTATAAACTCTTCTTTCAATTCCTATCTTTTTTAGCATTTGCACAAATCCAAATCCTGGAGAAATAACTCCTATGGATCCAACAATTGAATTTTTATCAATATAAATTTCATCAGCTGCGCATGCTAACCAATAACCTCCAGATGCTGCGATGTCCTCAACAAAAGCATAAACCTTTATTTTATTTTTGTCCGCCATTTTTCTAATTTTACTTGCTATTAATGAAGATTGAGTTGGAGAACCTCCAGGTGAATTAATAATAAGTGAAACAGCTGGTATTTTTTTATTTGAAAAAGCTTTCTCAATTATTTTATTTATATTTGTTAAATTTAAACCACTCCTTAATGTTCCTGAACCTCCAATCACACCTGAAAGCTTAATTACTGGAATTTCATGGTAATTTTTAAATAATCTTGTAAACATTTAAAACTTCTATCAAAAATTATGCAAAGGTAAAAGGCATTCCTTTACTTAATACGTTATTGATATTTTTCATAAAAGTCTTGTCATTTTTATGTATTATAATTCGCCCAAACTCTCTTATTCTTGAGTTTTGATCTGATTTTTTTGCAAATATAATGGCTTTATTTGGCTCAGTATCTAAAAATGACGAAATTGGATAAATTTCAATATTGTTAAAATAATGATTTAAAACATCTACAAGTTTAGAAATTCTTTTATATGGAAATATTGTATAATATGATCCTTTAGTTTTCAAATTTTGATTTACTTTTTTTATCCATACATCCAAACTTAATGATTCTATTCTTGCTTCATTTATTAGAAAATGATCTGACTTATAAGTTGAATTTTTTTCAAACCATGGAGGGTTAGAAATTATGAAATCAAATATTGGCTTATTAATATTTTTCAAATCATTTTTAACAAAGTTTATTTTAGATTTTAGTTTGTTGAGCTGGACTGATTTTAAAGATAAAGAATGATAATAAGAATTTTTTTCTATACCTGTAATTTTAATATTTGAAAATCTATAAGCAAGACAAAAAGATATTAAGCCTGTACCAGATCCAAGATCTAATATTTTGCTATTTTTATCTACATTCACAAATGACGCTAGAAGAACGGCATCTATCCCCCCTCTATATCCTTTTAGAGGCTGAAATATTTTTATTTTTCCACCTAAAAATTTGTCTAATGATGTTTTCATAAATTAATTAAAATGATAATATTATAATATATCAATAAAAATAAAAAAATGTCAAAAGTAATTCAATTAGAGAAAAAAAATAATGATTTTTCAACAAGTGTAGATAAATTATTGAAGCTAAGTAAAAAAGAAATAGATGATATAAATATATTAATATTAAAAAAACTAGATAGTAAAATTCCTCTAATCAAAGAAATTGCAAATCATATAATCCTATCAGGAGGAAAAAGACTCAGGCCATTATTGACTGTTACGTGCTCAAAATTAGTTGGTTACGGATTCAAAAAAAATGAAACAAATCATATTGGCTTAGCTGCTGCGGTTGAATTTATTCATACCGCAACATTAATGCACGATGATGTTGTGGATGAAAGTAAAATGCGTAGAGGAAAATTATCGTCTAATGAAATATGGGGAAATAAAACAAGCGTACTTGTTGGAGATTTTTTATTTAGCAAAGCATTTGATTTAATTTCTAACCAAGAATCGAGCGAAATTTTAAAATTATTATCAGACACTAGTATAGAAATTTCTGAGGGAGAAATTCTAGAATTATTAAATGATAAAGATCCAACTATAAATGAAGATACCTATTTTAAAGTAATTAATGGAAAAACAGCATCTTTATTTAGTGCAGCAACTCAAGTTGGTGGTATGGCTGCAAATATTAGTAAAAGCAAACAGGAAGGGCTAAAAGCATTTGGTACAAATTTTGGTATTGCATTTCAATTAATAGATGATGCATTAGATTATTCATCCTCAGCAAAAAAATTAGGAAAAAATGTAGGTGATGATTTTAAAGAAGGTAAAATAACTCTTCCAATAATCTTAGCTTATCTTAGATCAAATACAGAAGAAAAAAAATTTTGGAAAAGAACTATAAAAAATTTAAATCAAAAAAAAGAAGATCTAAGCAGGAGTATTGAGCTAATAAATAAATACAATTGTATTGAAGACACAATGAAAAGAGCTAGTCATTTTTTAGATATAGCTGAGGATAGCTTGGGTCTATTTGAAAACAATGAATATAAAATCGCTCTATTGGAATTGATAGAAAATAGTCAAAAAAGAATTAATTAGTAGTTTTCATATGATTTTATCTCAACTAGCGATGATCCAAAATCATTATTTATCTTAAGTTTTATTGAAGCTCTAATATCATTATATTTGTATACTGATCTTGCTAAATTCACAAACTTTTCTGAAAAATCTTTTTCTTTTTCACAAATTCGTATTTCATCTTCTATTTGCCAAAGTTTTAAATTAATATTTTTTAATTCGATGATTAGTGGATCAATTTTTTTTTTATCAATTGATGAATTATTTAATATTTCTTGAAGTTTATTTAATTCATTAGAAATATGATTGTTTTTGCTTTCATCTGTAATTTTTTTCCTTTTAATTAATAAGATTGAAATTTTATCAATTAGTTCTCCAAGAGATATGGGTGCGCTTATTATCATTCTGAAACTTCTCTACCATATATATCATCATATCTAATTATATCATCTTCATCAAGCTTATCGCCAATTTGAACTTCTATAATAATTAGTTCATTCTCACTATTATTTTCAAGTCTGTGCTTACTTCCCATTGGGATATAAATAGATTCATTTAAATTCAAAATATATTTATTTTCATCAATTGTTACTGTCGCAGAACCCCTTACGACAATCCAATGCTCGGATCTGAATTTATGGCTCTGCAAAGAAAGTTTAGATTCAGGTTTTAAATATAATTTTTTGGTTAAATATCCATCTTGAGTATCCAATACTTCAAAGTATCCCCAAGGTTTTTTTATATTCTCAGACATTTATAAAAAAACAATATATAGATTATTTTGATATTCTAAAACATTTTATTTTTGTATAATTGTAATGATAAAAGTTGCACCTTCAATTTTAGCTTGTGATTTCAATAATTTGGAAAAAGAAATCAAATTGATTAATGAAACCAATTGTGAATATATTCATTGTGATATTATGGACGGTCATTTCGTACCAAATATTTCTTTTGGACCAGATATTCTCAAAAAAATTAAAAGTGTTTCAAATAAAGAATTAGATGTGCACTTGATGATAGAAAATGTTGAAAATTTTTTTCATAAATTTATTAATTCAGGTGCAAATTCGATCACATTTCATATAGAAGCATTAAAAAATCCTTTAAATACAATAAAAGAAATAAAAAAATTAAATACTAAAGTTGGCTTAGCAATCAAACCTAATACAAATTTAGAAAAAATAATAAATTTTATAGAATATATAGATTTAGTATTAATAATGACTGTAGAGCCAGGCTTTGGAGGGCAAAAATTTATTTATTCACAAATCAACAAAATTAAAGAATTAAAGAATGAAATTATTAAAAGATCAATAAATATAGATATTCAGGTTGATGGAGGCATAAATAGAAAAACTGCAAAAGAATGTATAAATGCTGGTGCGAATATATTAGTAGCAGGATCTTATATATTCAATGATTCTGAGCAAAATTATATAAATAAAATTGATTCTTTGAGATAAAAAGCTTTTGACTAATTTTTTCAAAAGTATAAGAACCATATTAATATGGGATATCCAAAAAAACATAGAGGCAGAAGAAAAAGAGGCTCTAAATATAGAAGAAGCAAAAGAAGACAAAAAAAGAAATAAAATATTTATGATTTAATTGGCGGACCCAGAAGGACTTGAACCTTCAACCTGTCGATTAAGAGTCGAATGCTCTACCAATTGAGCTATGGGTCCATTTAATTAAATATTTACTTTATTTTAAAATAAAAAAACATCTACTATTTTATGAATTTTATAAATTTACTACTTTAAATATCTAAATTAAATTTTTTAATATATTGTAGTTATTTTTTCTAATATAAAAGATAAAAATATGTCAATTTTTGATACAAAGCCTCCATCAATAGATAGAGATAAATTAAATTTTTTTCTAGAGAATAATTACGATTTTTTGAAAAATAAGATTTCTAGCTCTGAAAAATTAAATAGTGAAAGAGATTATAATTTAAAAATTTTTACTAAAGATAAAAAGAAATTTGTAGTTAAAATTTCTAATTCATCAGAAAATATAAAGATTTTAAAACTACAAGATAGTATTCTTAGCTATCTTTCACATCAACCTATTAAAGAAAATATTCCTCAAATTATGCATGGAAAAATTAATACGATATATGATATAAACAATAAAAAATGTTATATTAGAATTTTATCATTTTTAGAAGGTGATATGTTTGCTGATAAGCAAAATAATGATGAACTCTGTTTAAATTTAGCAATTTTTTTAGGTAATTTATCATTATCTCTTAAAGACTTTAAAAATTCTTCAGCAAAAAGAGTATTTATATGGGACTCTAGTAATATTAATTGGATAAAACAAAAGATTAATTTATTTGAAGATAAAAACAAACTAAAAGTTTTTAGCGCTGTTTTGAAATCTTATGAAAGCAATTTTGAAAATATTAAAGATAATCTTCGATATTCGGTTATACATGGGGACTCAAATAACTATAATATTGTTGTTAAGGAAAATAAGGTAGTAGGACTTTTAGATTATGGAGACGTCGTTTATGCACCTACAGTATGTGAATTATCTGTAGCACTAGCTTATTCATTAATGAATTGTGATGATATTATTAAAAGATGTTTAATGATGGTGAGGGCATATAATGATGTTTTTCCATTAAAAAAAAATGAAATTAAATCAATAAGTACGTTAATTGCTTCAAGGCTACTAATAACGGTTACAATGGCAATGACACAAAAAATAAAATATCCAGAAAATAAATATCTCACAATAAGTGAGAAGGATGCTTGGAAACTTTTATATAAATTAACTAAAATTTCTTTGGACGAAATAACAAATTTACTATTAGATAATAATCATGAAAGATAAAATTATAAAATTTAGAAAAAATTTTATTGGTCCCAATCTGTCGATTTCTTATGACGATCCCTTACATTTAATTAAATCCAAAAACCAGTATGTTTATGATCATGAGGGTAAAAAATATCTTGATGCTGTAAATAATATTAATCATATTGGTCACTGCAATATGTATGTTTCTAAAAAAATGATAACCCAAAGCAAAAAATTAAATATTAATTCAAGATATTTATATGAAAATATGAGAGCATATACAAAAAAACTTTTAAAATATTTTCCAAAAAATTTAAATGTAGTTTATTATGTTTGTTCTGGGTCAGAAGCAAACGATCTTGCTTTAAGAATAGCTAATAATTATACTAAAGGAAATGAAATTATAGTTGTTGATAACGCATATCACGGTCATACAAAAAGTTTAATTGATATTAGCCCATACAAATTTAAAAATAAGGGTGGAACAGGTAAAAAAAATCATGTTCATATTTTGGATATGCCAGATGGAATTAGAGGAAAATACCGATACAAAGATAACAACTGGATTAAAAAATACATTCAAGATGCTAAAAATCTAATTGATAAGGTAAGCTCAAATAAAAGAATTTCAGCTTTTTACTCAGAATCTATCTTAGGTTGTGGAGGACAAGTTGTATTGCCAAAAAATTATCTAAAAGAGATTTTCAAAAAAATAAGATCAAAAAAAGGAATTTGCATATCCGATGAGGTACAAACTGGTTTTGGAAGAGTGGGAAATAATTTTTGGGCTTTCCAGAATCAAGATGTTATTCCAGATATAGTCACTCTTGGAAAGCCTATGGGTAATGGTCACCCAATTGCAGCTTTAATAACAACTAAGAAGATAGCAAAAAAGTTTAACAATGGAATGGAATATTTTAACTCATTTGGAGGAAATCCAGTGAGCTTATCTATTGGTGAGTCAGTTTTAGAATTTATAGAAAAAAAAAATTTACAAAAAAAATCTTTTATTCTTGGTAATTATTTAATAAAAGAATTAAATAAAATTAAAAAAGAATTTCCAGAAAAAATTATAGAAGTTAGAGGTCAAGGACTTTTTGTAGGAGTTGATTTGGTAAAAAAGGGAAATCCAGACCTTCCTGATAAAAAATTAGCTCAATTTATAATTAATCATTGTAAAAAACTTGGAGTATTAATTAGCACTGACGGACCTTATAACAATGTCTTAAAAATTAAACCTCCAATTATCATCAATAAAGAGAACATAAAATTTTTGGTGAATTGTATTCGCAAAAGCCTATTAAGATATAAATAAATTAAATTATGTTTCTTTTAATTTTAATCTTTCGACAGGCTTTTCTAAAATTGGTAAATGCATTATTGCAGCTATAATTCCTAAAGCTACACACATCCACCATATGATATGATAGGAGCCATAAATATCAAACAATCTTCCACCAAGCCATGATCCTAAAAAAGAGCCTACTTGATGAGAAAAAAATGCGATACCGTATAGCATAGACATATAATAAGGGCCAAAGACTACTGTAATAATCCCGCTTGTTAAAGGAACTGTAGACAGCCATAAAATACCCAATAAACAAGAAAAAACTAAAACGGTTAATTCTGTTTTTGGCAAATATATGAATACTAAAAAAAGTAGCGCTCTTAAAAAATATATTAATGCTAATAGATTCTTTTTTGATAATCTATCTCCGAGATAACCAAAATATATTGTCCCAACTATATTAAATAAGCCGATAAGTGCTAAAGACCATCCACCTACCCAAAAAGGTAAATTTTGATCTTCAATATAAGCTGGTAAGTGAACAGCAATAAAAGTTACATGAAAACCGCATACAAAAAAAGCAAGGGTCAGCAAATTATAACTTTTTGATTTAAATGCTTCTTTTAAAGCTTCTTTTAGTGTTTGAGATGTTCCAGCTTTGGATAATTCAGATTGTGATGAAAAATTAAGTCCATATGAAAAAATTATCATGATTGAAGCAATAAAACATATATAAATTAATGATTGAGACCAACCAACATATTCAATTAAATATCCTATCAGAGGAACCATGACGAATTGTCCAAAAGAACCTGCAGCCATAACTACTCCAAGTGCAAGTGTTCTGTTCTTAGCTTTAACAGATCTTCCCACAGCACCCATTACTACTGCAGTACCACATCCAGCTCCACCTAATCCAAATAAAAATTGAGATCCAATAATATCAAAAGAAGAATTTACATTTGCCATCCAAGCTAAACCTAAGATTAAAATTGATATACCAAGAACTGCAGCTTTCCCTGATCCATATTTATCTGACAGAGCTCCAAATAATGGAGATCCTATTCCTATCATTAATACTTGCAATGCAGCAGCAAAACCAAAAACTTCCCTTCCAGTATCTAGATAATTAGAAATAGGAAGAAGATATAATCCTGAAGAATGTCTAATACCAAAAGATATTAAAAGTAGCACACTTCCACCTATAATAACAAGTAAAGGTATAAAATTTGGATTTTTTGATTTCATTATTTATTTATAATTCCTAAGCAATATTGGATTACTTTTGCTAAACTAATATCACCAAAATAATGCATATATATAAATGTTGATATTATTAAAACAAGAGAAATTATCCTTAAATACCATACAAATTTTTTATAACTTATCTTGCCTTCATTATCGAACTCATTATAATTTTTGTTAGAAAAAAAAAGGGTTATTTCAATAAAAATCCATGTTAATATAAATGCAATAATTACTATTAAATATTTCATAAATCATGATAAGAATTATCTATGTTTAGGTTTTTTACAATAAAAAAATGGCTCTTATGGTCTTGGGCTGGTTCAGCTATTATTTTATCTTCACTATGGGTGCAAGTAAAAATTGATGTAGAAATTAATGAATGGTTTGGCGAGTTTTATGATATGATCCAAAAAGCACTTGGTGAGCCCAATGCAATTACAATTAGTGAATACTGGTCAAGTTTGTTTTCATTTATAAAACTAGCAGGTATGTATATTGCTCTAGCAGTAGCAATAAGCTTTTTTACAGCTCATTTTTTATTTAGATGGCGTACTGCAATGGTAGAGTGGTACCATAGCGTATATGATAAAGCTAGAAAAATAGAAGGTGCGGCGCAAAGAGTTCAAGAAGATACAATAAAATTTTCACGTATAATGGAGGGATTAGGTACAAGCTTAATAGAATCAATTATGGTTTTAGTTCAGTTCGTTCCAATACTATTAGGATTATCTATTGGAATTCCAATATTTTTTTTTGGTGACTGGCAGTATGGATTAATTACTGGGGCTCTACTTTGGACATTAGGTGGAACTGTATTTTTGATAGCACTCGGATGGATATTGCGTCTAGTGGGAGTAGAATACGATTTACAAAAAAAAGAAGCCGCTTATAGAAAAATATTAGTTATTGCTGAAGATGATGGAAATGTGAGGCCAAAAACAATTGAAGAATTATTTCATGGCGTTCGTTCAATCCATTTCTTAAGTTACGTACGTTATCTATATTTCAATATTGGTCGTATAGCATATCTTCAAGCTAATGTTCTATCAGCTTATGTATTCCTTGCACCAGCAATAGTAGCTGGAGTTGTGACGCTAGGGGTAATGCAACAAATTATCAGAGCATTTGGAAGAGTTGAAGGATCAATGCAATATTTATTAAAAGCTTGGCCAACTATTATTGAATTAGCTAGCGTATACAAAAGATTAAGAGAATTTGAAAATAGAATTGAAAAAAGCATTAATCAAAAAGTTTAATAAATGATTTTTTTGTTTTTAATATTGATACCAATAATTGAAATTTCAATTTTTATATCAGTTGGTTCAAAGATTGGAACTCTTAATACAATATCAATAATTCTTTTAACTGCTATCATAGGGATTTTTTTTCTAAGAAGAAAAAGTTTTAGCCTAATATTTAATGCTCAAGAAAATTTAAAAAATGGCATATTTCCAACAAATGAAATTAAAGGGGCAATTTTTTTACTTGTTTCTGGGCTATTATTGATCACCCCAGGATTTTTTACTGATATAATAGGATTTTTATGCTTCTTGAGTCCAGTCCAAAATTTTATTAGCAAATATGCTTATAATTATTTCAATTCAAGAATTATTCGTTAAATTTTTCATTTCTTCTAACAACCCAAGCACTTTTGATATGTTTTGATTATTTTTAAAATCCTTAAGAGGTTTTAAAGGAGGCATAATATTTGTCCAATGGTTTGACTGATTTAAAATATTCAATACAGCTTTCATAAATGATATTTGTTCTTGGCTAAAAACTAGTTTTCTAATTTGATCTTGAAGAATATGCATTTTTTTTACAATTTCATCTTTGGATGAATCTTTTGCATATTTTACTATCTTCGAGAGTAAAGAAACAGATAAATTAGCAGTAGCGGTTATTGCACCTCCACCTCCTAGTCTCATAACCTCCATTGTAAGCGAATCAGAACCAGACAAAACACTAAAATTTGGAAATGTAGTAATCATTTTTTTCATATTTTCTAAATCATTGGATGAATCTTTTATTCCTACTATATTTTTAGGATATCTTTTTAATAAATTTTCTATCACACTTAAATTAATACCTACACCAGAAATTTGAGGAATGTGATATAATAAATACTTAAAATCAGTGTTACCAACTTCTTCAACAATTCTACTAAAATAATCTATAAGTCCTTCATCAGTTGGATTTTTATAATAGTACGAAGGTAACAATAGCACACCTGCCATATTATTATCACTGGCAAATTTAGAAAAAACAATAGTCTCCTTTAAAGAAACAAGTCCTGTTCCTGGCAATAGATTAGAAGAATCAAATCCTTTTTGAATTAAAACTTCTAAAGTATTCATTTTTGTATTAGAAGATATTAAGTTTGCTTCACCTGTAGTTCCAAATATTGCAATTTTATCTGCGCCTTTATTTATAATTTCTTTACAATGATCAAATAATACTTCATTGTTTATAGAAAGATCATCATTAAAGGGTGTTAAAGATGCGCAAAATGTACCTGTTATCATCATATATAAATATTAAATAAAATTATTGAACCCAAAAGAATTCTGTAAAATACAAAGATGTTATAATTAGATTTTTTTACAAAAGCTATCATTATTTTTATTGAAAAAAATGCAGTTGTAAATGAAATTATTGTTGAAAAAAAAATTTGATTTAAATTATAGACGTTTGATGTTTCAATAAAGAAGCTTGGCAATGCAAGAATTAATGAACCAAAAATAACTGGAATTGACAACAACATTGAATAGATTGCTGAAGATTCTCTATTAAATCCTAAAAATCTAGAACCTGTAATGACGACACCTGCCCTACTCGCACCAGGTATAAAAGCTAAAATTTGAAAAATTCCAATTATAAATGCATGCAAATAAGTTATTTCATTCCAGTTTTTTTGAGAATTTGAATACTTATCTGCAATATAAAGTAATATTCCAAAAAAAATACATGAATAAGCTATTAATTCTATGTTTCTAAAATACTCTATAAAATATCTATAAACAATAATTCCAACAATTATTGAAGGTAAGGTAGAGATAATTATTTTTAAAACTAAATAATTTTGATTACTTTGATTTTTTCTAACTAACAAAAAAAAATCTTTGAAAAGTAAAGATATTTCTTTTTTAAAATAAAATATTACTGCACCAAGAGTTCCAAAGTGCACTGCTATATCATGATTAATTCCTTGATCTTTCCATTCCAACAGATCACTAATCAATATTAGATGCGCAGAGGAGCTTATTGGAAGAAATTCAGTTATTCCCTGAATTATACCTAGCAAAATTAATTGTATCTCAATCATAAATTTGTCTTAATAGATTTCTACCTAATTTGAGTGGTGTAGAATTTTTATTTGAAAAATACTTTTCCAAAAATTCAAGATATTTATTATATTCATTTAATATTTTTACATCTAGTTCTTTTTTTTCTCCACTTTCGTCTATTTTTGAAAATTCAGTATCAATTAAGCTCATTGCTTCTGGGATTGTCGTATAAGGTCTTTCTTGATTAAACAATAGACGTTCGCTCAATTCTGAATGAATCTTTTTAAAATCAGTATCTGAGAGAACTTCAGGGCATTCATCAAATATTAACCTCTTTAAAATGAAATTAGCACGAGGATCTCGAATTGAGCAGGCAATTTTATATTTTTCTAACCATGAGTTTTTTTCATGAAAATCTTTTATTGCATTGCTCTGACCAAAGTTACTAAACATATTGGCCTTGCTTTCAGGAAAAATATTATCTTGAGAAGACATCTCTTCTTTTTCAAGTGCGCGATTTATTTCCATGTATTTAAATTTTTCTGCAAGCGACTTATTCTTATAAACTTTATTAGCTCTTTCATTTAAAATATCTCGACCTATTTCAGCATATATTTGACCTTGTATAGCAAACTTTGCAGGTAAAAGAATTGGATGTTGATTGCAAATTACATATCTGTTTTTCTTTTTTATTAATTTTACAAATTCTTCATTGTTTGCAGCTAATAGAGGTTCGGGATCATGTTGTAAATCTATTGTATGAAACCATCCTTTGTATTGCGATTCACAAACCATCGATAATGCTTGAACTTTAATCTTGCCGCCGAAACTAGTAAGATAACCAAAAGCCTTGTTTTTGTTAACATAATTTATAGCCATTTCTTTGTTCATTGTCTCAGATATTTGATTCCAATTGTCATTAACTTTTGTACGAATATATTTTATTAAGGCAATTGATGTTTTAACATCACTAAATGCATCATGGGCAAACTCCAACGGCAAGTCATTGAACTTCGCCAGTTTTTCAAGTTTAAAACTTGGATTGCCTCGAGGTGTAATAGGCGTTTTAATTAAGTCTGAATCTAATGCATATAATGCTCTAGCTAAATTTAATGTGTCTCCCCTATGAGGTCTTGTTATATAAGGAAAAAATAAATTACTAAAAAGATTATATTCAAGAACTGTTTCATCAAATTCTATAGAATTATGCCCAATAAATATTAATTGATTATTATCTTTTTTCCATTCATCAAAAGTTTTGTTTATTTTTGTCATTAACTCATAATTTGAAGTTTCTGCTAATAAAGATTCTTTAATACCTCTTCTTGTAGTGAGTAATGCGCCTGGCTGAGGAATTATTGAGACTCTAGGTCTGCAGAATTCATTAAGATTTTGATTTGTTTCTTGAAAATTTTCATCAACTGCTATTGCGGCAATTTGAAAAATTTGCTCCCATTTAGGAGAAGTTCCAAATGAGCTAGGGCTTTCTTTTTTTCCCTTTCCACTAGTTTCCAAATCATAAAATATATATTTTGCTGGCATATTTAAAGTTAAAAAATTTTGCTAATTTTAAAAAAAAATACTCAATTATCCTCTGATTTTTTTTTATCAGCTATAAAAAAATGGTAAACAGCTGTCGCTAATATAGCAATAAAAAAACAAATAAATGCAACAAGTATGATTGCTTTTAACGCCCAGTAAACAATGGCTATTAGTAGACCAATTCCTGTTATCCCTAACCAAAAATATAATAATCTTTCTAAAAATAAATTCATTAAACCTCCATCTTACGCATTAAAATTGTCTATTTCAAGACGTTTTGGCATTGATTGAGCTGTTCCAAACTTTGTAGTAGATAATCCTGCAAGTGCATTGGCAAACTTTATTGCATCCTTCATATTTTTACCTTCTGTTAAAGCAACTGCTAAACCACCTACAAACCCATCTCCAGCACCCGTAGTATCTATGACTTTGTTACCTAATGCAAATGCTGGAATAAAAAAATCTTCTTTTTTATTTGCAAAATAAGCTCCTTTTTCACCAAGAGTAACAATTACATTTTTAATTCCTTTTTCTAGTAATTTTGAAGAAGCTCTTGCAGCATCTTCCTTGGTTTCGACTTTATGTCCAGCATAAAAAGCTGCCTCAGTTTCATTCGGTGTAAAATAATTAATTAAGGGAAATATTTTATCCTGTATTTTTGTAGCTGGTGCAGGATTTAAAATGACATCAATATTATTTGATGAAGCAATTTCTATAGCATATTCCACAACATCTAACGGAGCTTCTAATTGAGTTAAAAAAATTCCAGATTCTTTTATTGTTTGTGAAGCTTTATCAATATCATTTTTAGTTATTTTTCCAGCAGCACCAGGTACGACATTAATTGCATTTTCTCCTGTTTTTTTATTAACCATAATACCTGCTACGCCAGTTGAATATTCTTCTGAAATAGTTAAATTTGCAATATTAACTCCAGATTCTGAGTACAATTCTTTAGCCATCTTTCCATACTGATCATTTCCAATTTTAGAAATAAAATTTACATTTCCTCCTGCTTTTGCAATAGCTACAGCCTGATTTGAACCCTTCCCACCTGGCCCAATCATATGATTAGTTCCTAAAATAGTTTCTCCAGTTATTGGAATTTTTTCTCCAAAAAATACCAAATCAGCTGCATAAATTCCTAAAACACTAATTGATTTCATTGTAAGAATGTCATTCTCCGTATGGGATCCAAATATTTTTTATTTGGGTACTTTGATGTAAAAATTCGTCCAAAAAGATTTTTGAAGAGTTTGTCCAATCAATATTTTTTTCTTCAGGACACCAAAATCTTTTTAAATTAGAAGTAGAGTTATGTACTATCTCTGCTCTTGATTTTTGAGAATTTCCAAAATACCAAATTCCATCGATATTTTCATGCTTTGATAAAGTAGAATTTAGTTCATTTTTTTTTGCTGTTAAAATATTAATATATCCATCTGGAATATCTGAGGTGTCTAATACTTGGTATAATTCAGTTGCTATTAAACTTGTATTTTGTCCTGGAACAATTAGTTGTGTGTTACCTGTCGAAAAAACTGAAGACATGCAAGTTACTAAACTCAAAAGCGGGTCATGTTCAGATAATATAACAGCTATAGTACCTATATTTTCTTTCTGTGCTAATGTTATTCCTCTAAAGGGGGGATTATGAATTTTTCCTTCAAATTTGTCAGCCATAGCAGCATAATAAAAAATTCTTTCACAAGATAATGAAAAAACTTGTTTTGCAAGACTGTGAGGGACTCCTCTAAGCGATACTAATAATTCTATAATATTATTTTCACGTCTTTGAAGATTTTCAGCCAAATAATATAATATTTGAGCTCTATTAAAATTGTTTAGTTTTTTTTCAAGAGCTTTTGATGATATTTCTACACTATCTCTAACATCTTTTCTATTTGCTCTGGCTACATCACATATAAAATTTTTACCATTATAAGAATATATTGGATAAGAATATCCTCCATCAGGTCTTTTTTGTTTACCACCTATGTATAACTTTGGAGTTCTATCAATTATAACTTTATTTTCAAAATTTTTCTTGGATTTATAATTTATCAATTTTCTAGTTGGAAGTGTTCTTTTAGTATATGCCCTTATCCCTTCTTGTCCACCTTCTCTACCAAAGCCACTTTCCTTATATCCTCCAAAACCAACAGAAGCATCAAATAGATTAGTTGAGTTAATCCAAATAACTCCAGCTTTAATTTTTGGAGCCATGTCCATAGCGAGGTTTATATTCTCTGTCCAAACACTAGCAGCTAAGCCATATGGCGTATTATTTGCTAACAAAACTGCCTCAGACGGATTACGAAATGACAGTGAGGTTAATACTGGTCCAAAAATTTCTACTTGCGCTATCAAAGAAGCCGGTGCAACATTGGTAAATAATGTTGGAGGATAAAATAAACCATTCTTTGGGCAAGACCAAGAGGGTTGCCATAACTTAGCTCCATCTTTTTTTCCTTGTTGAACTATTTTATCAATCTTTTTTAATTGAATTGGCGCTACTATTGCTCCAATATCTATCGATTTATCTAATGGGTTTCCTACTCTTAATTTTTCCATTCTTTTTTTTAATTTATTTAAAAATTTTTTTTCAATACTTTCTTGAACTAACAACCTAGATCCAGCACAACAAACTTGGCCTTGATTAAACCATATAGCATCTACTACTCCTTCAACTGCGCTGTCTAAATCTGCATCCTCAAAAACAATAAATGGTGATTTTCCGCCTAGTTCCATTGTTAATTTTTTATTTGTTGATGCAGTTGCTGAAATTATTTTTTTACCAACATCAGTTGATCCAGTAAAAGCAATTTTATCAATATCCTTGTGTTCTACAAGCGCTCTCCCTGTAGAACCATCACCGGTAATTATATTAATAACACCTTTAGGTATTTTAGCCTTTATACAAAGTTCTGCAAAAAATAGTGCAGTTAAAGAAGTAAATTCAGCTGGTTTTAAAACAACAGTATTTCCACAAGCAATCGCGGGGGCTATCTTCCATGAAAGCATTAATAATGGAAAATTCCAAGGTATAATTTGACCAACAACTCCTAATGGTTTTTGATCATTAATTAAAGAATTTTTTGTCCACCCTGCATGGTAATAAAAATGCCTAGCTACAAGCGGAATGTCAATATCCCTAGTTTCCCTAAGAGGCTTTCCGTTATCAATTGTTTCTAATACTGAAAGAAATCTAGAATGTTTTTGAATCAGTCTTGCAAGAGAATATAGATACTTTGATCTTTCAAAAGGTTTTTTTTGGGACCAAGAAATAAAAGCTTTTTTAGCAGATTTTACTGATAAATTTACATCAGATTTAGAACTAATAGTTAAATTATATAGCTTTTCTTTATTTGCAGGATTAATACATTTCAAAATTTTTTTTGAGTAAGCTTTTTTCCATTCACCATTTATAAAATTATGATTTTGCTTTGGTAATTTTTTAATCCATTTCATTACTTCATCAGAATCCTCAGGGGCAGGTCCATATTTTATTTTTTTAAAATTTTTAATTATTTTATTCATTTTAAGTCATTGCCATTTTATTACTATTTGCATATCTCCCAACTGCATAATGATAAAGTTGTCTTTCTATATCAATTAATAAGCGTGATGCTCCTATTCTAAAAAGACTTGGATGCATCCATTCACTACCTAATTCCTCATACATTAGTATTAAATAATTTAAAACTTCTTTTGCAGTTGAAATACCTCCTGCAGGTTTAAAACCAATTTTTTTTCCAGTATATTCGTAAAATTCACGAATCATTCTTAACATAACTAAACTATTATTTAAATTTGCATTGGTTTTTTCTTTTCCAGTTGAAGTTTTGATGAAATCTGCGCCTGCCATCATTGCCACCAATGACGCTTTAGCAACATTTCTTAAAGTTCCAATTTCACCAGTCCCTAAAATAACCTTAAGTTTTCTTGTTTTTGCAGCTAATTTAAAATCTTTGATTTCATCATAAAGTTTTTTCCACTCATTTCTTAAAACATAGGTTCTATTAATCACTACGTCAATTTCTTTAGCCCCAGAATGAATTGAATTAATGATTTCTTTTTTTCTTGTTTGAAATGAAGATAGTCCAGCAGGAAATCCAGTTGAGACAGAAGCTACAGGCAATTTGTTTTTTAAAATTTCTTGAGCATGTTGAACTAAATTATGATATACGCAAACTGCTCCAACATGAACTGAATTTTTTGGCAAACCTAAGTTATCTAATATTGTATTTGAAATAGGATTCATACCTTTAGCGCATAGTTTATCAACTTTACCAAAAGTATCATCTCCCTCCAAAGTAGTTAAATCCAATAATGTTACTGCCTTTAATAACCAAGCAACTTGATAGTCTTTCTTTACAGTTCTTCTTTTTGTTATCGTGGATGTACGCCTTTCTATTGCGCTTAAATTTACTTTTAAATTATTTATCCGGTTAATATCTAAGTTTATAGTATTTTTTTTCATTAATAAAATTCCTCTTTTAAGGATCTATTAAGTATTATTTTAATCTCATTTTTTATATTATTTTTTTCATAAAGTATTTTATAAATACTTTTTGCTATTGGCATTTCTGTATTATATTTTTTTGATAATTTGTATAAAGCTTTAGTTGTATAATAACCTTCTGTAAGTGTTTTTTTTTGCATTATCAATTTACTAATATTTTTTTCTTTATATGTTGCAACAGAAAGGCCAAAGAAGTAATTACGCGATTTTACTGAGTTACATGTTAAAATTAAATCACCTAGCCCCGCTAACCCAAAAAAAGTTTTTTCTTTAGCTTTCATTTTTTTTCCTAATCTTAAAATTTCCGCAAAGCTTCTAGAAATGTAAGCGCTTTTTGCATTTTTACCTAAGTTTAGTCCTTCAA
This sequence comes from Alphaproteobacteria bacterium MarineAlpha5_Bin12, assembly GCA_002937855.1. Classification (GTDB taxonomy): domain Bacteria; phylum Pseudomonadota; class Alphaproteobacteria; order HIMB59; genus MarineAlpha5-Bin12. The sequence goes on from PTKS01000010.1 coordinate 48,545, forward strand.
TAATCCCGGCACCTATCGCATAAACATTTTTAATTGCACCACCTAATTGTGATCCAATAATATCATTAGAATAGTAAATTCTAAAATATTTTTTTTTAATTATTTTTTTCACTTCATCAAAAAATTTTTTATTTTTACATGAAACCGTAACTGCAGTTGGTTTTTTTTGCGCTACTTCATCAGCAAAACTTGGTCCTGATAATATTGCTATATTTGATCTAGGAAAAATTTCTTTTACAATCTCACTTAAAACTTTATTATTTTTAATATCTATACCTTTGCTGCAAAGTATAAAGTTTTTGTTGTAAGCATTTTTTTTTAATGATTTTAATATATTCTTTGTATGTTGTACTGGAAGTGCGAGAAATAAATAATTACATTTATCGAGATCTTTTAATGAATTTGAAGCTTTTACATTATTATTTAATTTAATTTTTTTTAAATAAGGGTTTTTTTGGAGATTATTAATTGAATTCATTACTCTAATATTTCTAGTCCAAATAATTATTTCTCCATCTTCTATTAAAGTAGAAATAGCACTGCCCCAGGCCCCAGATCCTAAAATTCCATATTTATTCATAAAACTTTAATAACTTATCAAGGTATTGGTCCAAATAATAGCCTATAATAAAAGGAAATTTAATTTTTTTTATTGTTTTCTGTACTGTTAAACTCTTTTAGCTTATAGAATATTATATTTTATTAATAAAATTTGGAGGAAATATGTCATTAAAAACTTTAATGAAATTTATCATTGCTACTGCAGTAAGCATATCTTCTGCAACAGCTGCCTCTGCAGGTAACATTAGGGTTGGTGTGATTCTTGGTTTCACAGGTCCTATTGAGTCTTTGACGCCTACAATGGCAGATTCCGCAGAGTTAGCTTTCAAAGAAGCTACTGATTCGGGGTTACTGCTTGGTGGTGGACACTACCTTGTACCTATGCGTGCGGATTCAACTTGCATTGATGCAGATGCAGCAACAGCAGCAGCAGAAAGACTTATAACTTCTGATGAAGTCTCTGCAATATTTGGTGCTGATTGTTCAGGAGTAACTACAGCAATAGCAAATAATGTTGCGGTTCCTAATGGTGTTGCTATGATTTCACCTTCAGCAACTTCACCAGCTCTAACAGATATTGATGATAACGGTATGTTTTATAGAACAGCTCCATCTGATGCTAGAGGAGGTCAAGTGTTAGCTGCAATTGCAAAAGATAGAGGTGTATCTAATGTTGCAATTACTTATACTAACAATGACTATGGTAAGGGTCTTGCTGATGTATTCCAAGCTTCTTTTGAAGCTCTTGGTGGTACTGTAACAATGTCTGCAGCACATGAAGATGGTAAAGGTGACTATTCTGCTGAAGTGGGAGCTTTATCTGCTTCAGGAGCTGAAGATTTAGTTGTTATAGGTTATCTAGACCAAGGTGGAAGAGGAATGATTCAAAGTTCTTTTGACACTGGTGCGTTTAGTAGATTTGTTTTGTCTGATGGAATGATTGGTCAATCACTCATTGATAATGTTCAAGGTGATTTGAGTAGTTCTTTTGGATCAATGCCAGGATCGGAATCTGATGGTGCTAAAATGTTTGGCGAAATAGCTGCTGCAGCTGGTATTGATGGATCAGGACCTTATGCTCCTGAATCTTATGATGCCGGTGCCTTGATTGCTCTTGCAATTCAGGCAGGAGGATCTGCTGACAGGGCTTCAATCGCAGCACACATCCAAAAAGTTGCTAATGCCCCAGGAACTAAAATATTACCTGGTGAAATAGCTAAAGGACTTAAAATTTTAGCTGATGGTGGTTTCGTTAACTATGAAGGAGCTTCAAATGTTGAGTTTACTGAAGTTGGTGAAGCTTCAGGTTCATTTAAAGAACTAGAAATTAGTGGTGGAAAATTCGTAACTGCTGCTGTCAGATAATTTAATTTATATATTTATAAAAAACCCGATATTTATTATCGGGTTTTTTTATATTCTTCTTATTTTTTCGGGCAAAATACCTTTTGGCCTAAATCTCAAAGTAATTAATAAAACTAACCCCATAATAAATAACCTTAAATGAGGAGCACTTTCCATTAGATGAGATTTAATCAAACTACTTTCCTCTAAACTTGAAGTTAGTAACTGCATAGCAAATATTGACATTGGTTCTGCTTCAATCCACAAAAACCATATAAAAAATCCCCCTAAAATTGAACCTAGATTATTCCCACTTCCTCCTACGATTACCATTATCCATATTAAAAATGTAAAGCGTAATGGTTGATAACTTCCAGGGGTAAATTGCCCATTTAGAGTAGTCAACATTGCTCCAGCTATTCCTAGAACTGCAGATCCTAAAATAAATACTTGTAAATGTTGCTTGAATATATTTTTTCCCATTGCATTAGCGGCTTCTTCATTATCTCTTATTGAACGCATCATTCGTCCCCAAGGAGAATTTAATGCTCTGTTGCAAAAGAATAAAATGATTAATAAGACGCTTACTAATAAACCTGAATAACATATTTTTACAAATAAGCCTGAACTTTCGATAACTAAATTTCTTAATAATTCATTTTTTTCATCAATACTTATTATTTTTGATAATTTGTTATTATTAATATAACTAATCAAATTAATAAACCATTCATAACCTTGTAAATTTACTTCATATGGAACTGGTCTCGGCAAACCTGTTACATTCTTTACACCTCGAGATAACCAATCTTCATGCTTTAAAATAGCTATTATGATTTCTGATATTCCTAAAGTTGCTATAGCTAAATAATCTGACCTTAATCCTAAAGTTACATTGCCAATAATCCACGCTATAGCTGCTGCAAAAATGCCTCCAACTATCCATGAAATAATAATTGGTAACCCTGCCCCTCCTAAAAAACCTGTTTTTGCAGGGTTTATCGCTTCTATTGAGGAAACAGCAGGATCATAAAATTTATTTAAAAGAACTAAACCTATAATTATTGTTAAAAAAATTAAAATTCTTTTTGCTACAATTTTTTTAATTTTTCTTCTAATCAAAAAAATAATTGCAACAACAATTAAAACAATAAACAAACTCAAAATTATTCCATATCCTCCAGCGGACCATGCTTCTAAGACAGGGGGTTGCGAAACTAATACAGCTGCTAAGCCACCTACTGCCACAAATCCCATTACACCGATGTTTATTAAACCTGCATATCCCCATTGTATATTTACTCCAAGGGCCATAATTGCTGAAATTAGACAAAGATTGAAAATTGCTAAAGATAAGGACCATGATTGAAAAAGTCCAACTGCGATTAATAAAAAAAACATTACAAGAAACGATATTTGTGTTTTTAATCTATCTATCATAAAGTCTTACCCTTGAAAATCCCAGATGGTCTCAAAACTAAAACAATTACTAAAATTAAAAATGATATTGCAAATTTATAATCTGTTGAAAGTAATTGAACTAGTCCTGTTGGAGATAATGAGTCTGGAAGCAAATAAATAAAAAATTTTTTATAAGCATAAGTAAGCATTATTTCAGAAAATGCTATAATATAACCTCCTACCACAGCCCCTATTGGACTTCCTATTCCTCCAAGTATAGCGGAGGCAAAAATTGGCAATAACAACATAAAATAAGTGAATGGTTTGAAACTCTTATCAAGACCATATAAAGTCCCTGCAATAGTTGCCAAAGTTGCAGCAATGATCCAAGTAATTAGAACGATTCGATCAGGATTTACACCTGATAACAAAGCAAGGTCCTCGTTATCAGAAAAAGCTCTCATTGCTTTTCCAGTTTTAGTGCGATTCAAGAAATAAAATAATAACATTACTGCAACTAAAGTTACAATTAAAGTAATAACTTGTGTCGATTTGATTGCAATACCTTCACTTAAACCAGTAATTTCTTTAAATTCACCCGCTCTAATTATAAATTTTTCACCATCAAAAAATCTTTGATCATTGGGGCCTATGATGAAACGGACAATAGCATTAATCATAAACATTACACCTATAGAAGCGATTAATAAGATCACTGGCGGGCTTTTATTTAATCTGTAGAAACGAAAAACAGATTTCTCAATTATAATAGCAAACATTGAAGTTAAAATTATAGCAAATGGTAATGCTAAAATAGCTGTTGGAAGGAAACCTAAATTAATATTTAAAGATTGAAACCACCATGTAAACAAAATAGTTATCATTGTTCCAAAAGCCATTAAATCTCCATGAGCAAAATTTGCAAACCTTAATATTCCAAATATTAAAGTGACACCTAATGCACCTAAAGCTAATTGAGATCCGTAAGAAATTGCCGGAACTAAAACAAAATTTGATAATAGTGCAAAAGCATTTATTATATCTACCAAAGTTGACAATATATCTACCCTCCCAAAAAAGATCTTCGAACATTTTCATTAGATAACAACTCGGACCCAGTTCCACTAATTTTATTTGTACCGTTTACCAAAACAAATCCCTGATCAGCTATAGATAATGCTTGTCTTGCATTTTGTTCAACTATTAGTATTGATACTCCAGTATTTTTTATTTCTAATATTCGTTCAAATAATTCATTCATAACAATTGGCGATACTCCTGCTGTAGGTTCATCTAATAATAAAAAATCAGGATTAGTCATCATTGCTCTTCCCACTGCAACTTGCTGTCTTTGACCACCAGATAATTCTCCTGCTAATTGCTTTTCTTTATCTTTTAAAACTGGAAATAATTTAAAAACTTGATTTAAGGTGTTTAAAATATTATCTTCTCTTAAATGAGCTCCCATTTCTAAATTTTCCCGAACCGTCATTGAATTAAATACATTGTTAGTTTGAGGTACAAATGCCATTCCATATTTAACTCTTTCTTGAGGACTAATTTTAGTAATATCTTGACCATTTAGTTCAATTTTACCTTCTTTTAATTTTAACAAACCCAAAATAGCTTTCATAGCAGTAGACTTTCCCGCTCCATTTGGACCTACAATAACAGCAATTTCACCTCTATTAACTTTTATAGAGCATCCATTTAAAATATCTGCGCCTCCATATCCGCCAACCATATTTTTACCATATAAGTATGACATCAGTTCTTTGTCCTTTTACCTAAATAAGCTTCAATAACCTCATCATTATTTTTAACTTGATCAGCAGTACCTTGAAAAAGTATAGCGCCTTCTGCCATGACTATGACAGGATCACATAATAAACTTATTAAATCCATATCATGTTCAATCATACAAAATGTATAACCTTTTTCCTTATTAAGTCTTATTATTGCATTAGAAATTTCTTTCAATAAAGTTCTGTTCACTCCTGCACCAACTTCGTCTAATAAAACTACTTTGGCATCTACCATCATGGTTCTTCCCAATTCTAAAAGTTTTTTTTGCCCTCCAGACAAATTTCCAGCTATTTCTTGTGATAGATGTTTTAGATTTAAAAATTCAATAACATTAATTGCTTTATTGCGAATTTTTTCTTCTTGAGATGAAATTAAATTAGTTTTGAACCATGCGCCTAAAAGCTTTTCTCCAATTTGATAACCTGGGACAACCATTAAATTTTCTAAAACTGTTAATGATTTAAATTCATGGGGTATTTGAAAAGTTCTAAGCAAACCTCTATAAAATAACTCATGAGCAGGGAGTCCAGTAATATTTTGCCCATCAAGAAAAACTTTGCCCGAAGTTGGATTGAGATTACCTGCAATTATATTAAATAAGGTTGTTTTCCCAGCACCATTTGGTCCTATCAAGCCTGTTATTGATCCTTGTTTCAGTTTAAAAGAAACATTATCAACAGCTTTGATGCCTCCAAAATTTTTGCTAAGTGAATCAATTTCTATCATATTTTTTTCCTAAATTGATATACATTAACATTCATTAAAAAACCAAAAGATATCATTATAGAAATCATTACTGATCCTCCATAAGAAATTAAAGGTAGTGGCACTCCAACAACTGGTAATAATCCTGTTACCATTGCAGAATTGCATATTACGTAAAGAAAAAGGTTAGTTCCAACACCAATTGCAACTATCCTAGAAAAAACGTTAAATGCTTTAAATCCAATATAAAATGTATTCATTATTAAAATCAAATATAAAACCAATACAAATATTGTACCTATAAATCCAAACTCTTCTCCTATAAGTGTAAATATAAAATCTGTCTGCTTTTCAGGAAGAAAATCTAAATATGATTGAGAACCTTTTAAATAACCTTTGCCATAGAGGCCACCTGAACCTAGTGCGATTTTTGATTGGTAAAGGTGATAACCTGATCCCAATAAATCTGATTCAGGATTTATAAAAGATAATATTCTTTTTATTTGATAATCTTTTAAAACAAATTTCCAAATTAAAGGCAAAGAAATAAGCATAGCAAAAAAAGCCAAAACAAACTTCCATATTTTAACTCCCGAAATAAACAATATCATTAAACCTAGGGTAACAATTGTTAAAGCTGTGCCTAAATCAGGTTGGAATAAAACTAAAATTGCAGGAATAAAAATTGCAAAGATTGGGATTATCAAATTTCTTAACATATATATTTTCTCAAATTTAATTTCGTTATAGTATTTTGCTAAAAATAAAATTAGAGTAATTTTAATAAACTCTGAAGGTTGAATACTAATATTAAAGATTTTAATCCACCTTCTAGCTCCAAAACCAAATATGCCAAAAACTTCAACTGAGACCAGCAATGCTAAACTTAAAAAAAATATAGTATTTATGTTTTTATACCAAAATTTTATATCTATTACTGAAATTATAAATAAAAGAATTAATCCAAATACAAATCTAATTATTTGCTTTCTCGCCCACAAATCCAAATTAGCATCTGCTGCGGAATATAGAGCGATAAAGCCAATAATTGCAATGACTGATACAATAAAAATAAAAAACCAATTATAATTATAAAAATTTTTAATCAATTATAATCCTAACCTATAAATTTTATTAAATATATTTTTTGCAATAGGCGCTGCAGTCGAAGAGCCTGAACCTCCATGATCTATAACAACAGAAATAGCATATTTTGGTTTATTTGAAGGCATAAAACCTACAAATAAAGAATGATCTTTATCTTCTCTAGCTTTTTCTTTTTTTCTAAAATCCTCACTTTCTCTTTCTTCTAAAGTTATTTTTTTTACTTGAGATGTTCCAGTTTTACCAGAAAGTAAATATTCATCAGGATTGCTTCTAATTGAATAAGCTGTACCACCAATTTCATTCACTACTTTAAACATTGAATCTTTTATAATTTTTAAATTCTTTTTATTAATTAAAATTTCATTAGAATTATCTTCTTTAGGTAAAAATTCATCATTATTTTTTAATAAAGTTAAATTAATTTTTCTACCATTATTAGCAATTATAGATGTCATTAAAAGTAGCTGAATTGGAGTTGTTAAAACATATCCTTGTCCTATAGCACTTATTAATGTTTCCCCTTTAAACCAACTTTCATTCAAATTGTTTTTTTTCCATTTTTTATTCGGAATTAAACCTTTTTTTTCAGAAGGTAACTGAATATTTGTTGACTCGCCTAATCCAAATTTTTTAGCCATAATATAAATGTTTTCTATTCCAATTTTTTTTGCAAGATCATAAAAATAGCAATCACAAGATTCTTTGATGCCTTTGGTTAAATTTACCTCTCCATGTCCCTTTGTTTTCCAACAATGATAAATCCTGTCTCCATATTCAATTTTTCCTTCGCAGAATATTGAATGATTTCTATCAATTATACCCTTTTCTAAACCAGCTAATGCGACTATCATTTTAAAAGTTGATCCTGGTGCATATAAACCCTGAGTAACTCTATTGTTAAGTGGAGAAAGAGGATTGTTGATTACTTCATTCCAATATTCTAAATTTGGCTTAGATATTATTTTATTAGGATCATATAGTGGAATAGACATCATACCTAGTATTTCACCTGTATTCACGTTTGAAACTACAACAGATCCACTAATAAAATCTTTTAATTCTTCATAAATAATTTTTTGAACATTTAGATCTAAAGATAAATGTATTTTTGTTCCCTGAATGCTATTTGTTTTTTTAATTTCTCTTATTTCTCTACCAAATGCGTTAATCTCAACTTCTCTGCTTCCTGGAATTCCAATCAGTTTTTCATTAAAATATTTTTCTATCCCAGTTCTACCAATATCTAAAGTTCTCAAAGGTTTTATATATGGGGTTTCTAGATCTTTTTGATTTGGTTGACCTGTGTATCCTAATATGTGTGAAAAATATTCGCTGTAAGGATATTCTCGCTTATTTCTTGGAATTAGATGTAAGCCAGAAACTAAATAAATATTTGCTTCAATAGTCTCTAATTGTTTCCAATTTAAGTCGTCAACTATTTTAACTATTTCAAATTTTTTTGCTTGATTAGACAATTCGACTATTTTTTTTTGATGTTTAAAACTTATTTTTATAATTGATGAGAGTTTTTTTATAACTTCATTAATATTTTTTACTTCTTCGGGTACTATATATAAATCATAACTGATTTTATTATTAGCAATAATATTATTTTTTCTATCCAATATAATGCCTCTAGTAGGGTAAATAATTTTTAAAGTGACACTATTTTTATTTGATAGAGTATTATATTTTGATGATTCTTTTATTTGGATTTTATAAAGTCTAAATCCTACTACAATAAAAACTAATAATTTAAAAAACATTAAAAAAAGAGCTCTTCTTGTGAATGATCTAAATTGATTTCTTTTTTCTTCAAAAAACATTTATATTTTTCTTTTAATATAATTTAACAAAATATATATTGGATACGATAGAATAACAGAAAATAGTATTGTTTTTAATAATATTAATATACTAAAATTATAACCATAAACTATGAAAAGAAATAGTTTTTCAGTAAATAACAAGATTATTACACAAAATATATTTATTGAAATTAAAAATAAAAAATTTCTGTTTATAAATAAAAATTTTATTTTTTTAATTATAAATAAAAAAAACATAAAAGTTAATAAGTGAGGACCAAACTCATCTATTAAAAATATATCTAAAAAAAAACCTAATAAAAAAGTTGTAAAATAATTTAATTTAAATTCATCATAGAAAGAATACAAAACAAATAAAATATGAAAAATTGAATAAATAATTATATCCATATTAGATAGTTCAAAGGAATTTAGTGATAAAATTAAGAAAAGATAAATAATTATTTGATAAATGTATTTTCTTAAGAAAAATCTAAAAGAGCTTAGCATGAACTCTTATAGTTTGTTTGTAATTACATTTACAAATTCTAATTCTTTAAAATTTACAAAAGGTTTGACATAATAAATGTTATCTTCAATTTTATATATCTTACCCACTGCTATGTTTGGAGGAAAAATATCTGCATTTCCACTAGTAACAATAATTTCACCAATTTTGGGCATTTTATTTTCTTTAATAAATTTTAGTTTCAATAGGATACTATCAGATTGGCCAGAAATTATTGCATTTATATCTTGATTCAATGTTTTGACAGGTATGCTTGAATTTATATCTGTAATTAATAAAACCCTTGAAGTTACATTTCCGATATTAATGATTCTACCGATTAATCCTCTTTCATTAAGTACTCCAGAATTTATTTCAATATTTTTATTTAAGCCAATATTTAGTTGAATGATGTTAGCAAAAATATTTGGAGCTTTGTTTATTACCCTCGCGGTTTCTAATGTTTCAAAAGTGTCATCATTTACATTTAATAATTCTTTATATGCTTTATTTTCATTAATCAATTTCAGGGAAAGACTCTGCCATTGTTTTAATATTTTAATTTCTTCTTTAAGTTTATTATTTTCAATTGATAAATTTTTTAGTGAATTTAAATTTTGAATTGCAGAAATCGATTTATCAAAAGGGAATGTTAAGAAATATACGATAGGAGAAGCAATATCTGCACTTACGGTTTTAATTTTCGATCCAATATATAAGTCAGCTTTATTTATAAAAACTAATAAAAATGATAAAATAAAAAGAATAGTTATAAAAAAACTGCTTGTTTTTTTTGATTTAGTAAAAATTTTGCTTTTTATAATAGGCAATTAATCTCCTATTCTGTATCAAATAAATCACTTAGATTACTTCTTTCTTCTAATGCCTTTCCTGTCCCCTTAACTACACATAAAAGAGGATCTTCGGCTAAAGAAACTGGTAAACTAGTTGATCTTCTCAATACTGTATCTAAATTTAATAATAACGCACCACCACCTGTAAGTACTATTCCTCTCTCAACTATATCTGCAGCTAATTCAGCGGGAGTTTGTTCAAGTGCCTTTTTTATAGTATCAATTATTTGTGCCACTGGCTCAGCCAAAGCTTCTGATAACTGTCTTTGATTAATAGATATTTCTTTAGGAAGTCCATTTACCAAATCTCTTCCTTTTACATACATATTTTCGCCATTTCCATCATCTGGAGCACAAGCAGTTCCAATCTGTTTTTTCATTCGCTCAGCAGTACTCTCTCCGATCGCCAATTTATGATACATTCTCATATAATTTATAATTGCTTCATCAAATTTATCACCTGCAGATTTAACTGAAGTTGACAAAACCACACCTCCTAATGACAAAATTGCAACCTCTGTTGTTCCACCACCAATATCTACTATCATAGAGCCAGTAGCTTCCGCAACAGGTAGGCCTGCTCCTATTGCAGCAGCGACTGGTTCTTCAATTAAAAATACTTTTCTTGCGCCAGCTGCATCTGCTGATTCTCTTATTGCTCTTCTTTCTACATTTGTTGCACCAGATGGAACGCATATAATAACCTGAGGGTTTGAAAATGATTTTCTATTATGAATTTTTTGAATAAAGTGTTTTATCATTTGCTCTGCTACTTCAAAATCTGCAATAACCCCATCTTTCATAGGTCGTATTGCCTGAATCTTACCTGGAGTTTTTCCTAACATTCTTTTAGCTTCATCACCCACTGCTAAAACTTGCTTTTTCCCATTAACAATACTTAAAGCTACTACTGAAGGTTCATTTAATACAATTCCCTCACCTTTTACATAAACTAAAGTATTTGCTGTACCTAAATCAATAGCCATATCACGACTGAAAACATCATATATTTTATTTAAAATATTCATAACCTTATTTAAACCCCTTCTATTTTCATGTTAGATATATCACTAGGAGCTGACTTTGTTCTTTTTATGATCAATTTATTTAAAGCATTAACATAAGCTTTGGCTGAAGCAACAACAATATCTGTATCCGAACCTTTGGCTTGAACCTGTCTGCCTTCTTCTTCTAATCTAACTGTCACCTCACCTTGTGCGTCTGTTCCGGCCGTTATTGCATTTATTTGATATAATTTTAATTTTGCCCCATGGTTAATTATTTTTTTAATTGCATTAAATGTTGCGTCAACTGGTCCATCTCCTGATGATTTTGCTTCCTTTTTATTACCATCTATCTCTAATGTTAATTTTGCATTATGTTTTTCTATTGAGCCTGCATTAACAAAAAGTGATACAAATTTGATTTTATCATTAACCCTTAATACCTGATCATCTACCAAAGCTATTATATCTTCATCAAAAATTTCCTTTTTTTTGTCAGCCAAATCCTTAAAACGGCCAAAAATCTCCATTAATGCATTATCTCCAACCTCATAACCTAATTCTTTCAACTTTTCACTAAAGGCATGTTTACCAGAATGCTTACCCATTACCAATGTTGATTTATTTAATCCTACTTCATCTGGGGTCATAATTTCATAAGTACCGGAATGTTTTAGCATACCATCTTGATGAATGCCTGCTTCATGAGCAAATGCATTTGTTCCAACTATAGCTTTATTTGGTTGAACATTAAAACCAGTTATCCCTGAAACTAATCTTGAAGTTTTAATTATTGATTTTGTATTTAAATCTGTATGAAAAGGCATTAAATCTTTTCTTACTTTTAAAGACATGACTATTTCCTCTAATGCTGCATTGCCTGCTCTTTCACCCAAGCCATTTATTGTACATTCCACTTGTCTTGCTCCTTCATTAATTGCTGCTAGACTATTAGCAACTGCTAAACCCAAATCATTGTGTGTATGAGTTGAAAGTATTGCTTTATCAATGTTTGGAACATTGTTTTTTACTTTTTTAAAAATGTTTCCATATTCATTAGGAAGAGTATAACCAACAGTATCTGGAATATTGATTATTTTTGCCCCTGAATCTATGGCTTTTTCAATACATGTATATAAAAAATCAATGTTAGATCTTCCTCCATCTTCACAACTCCATTCAACTTCAGGGCACAAATTTCTTGCATACTTAACTGTTTTTTCTATTAATTCTAAAACTTCATTGGGTTGTTTTTGTAATTTATATTCCATATGTATTGGGCTGGTAGCAATAAATGTGTGTATTCTAGGAGCCTTTGCTAATTTAATTGCATCCCAAGCTCTATCTATGTCCCTAAAATTTGCTCTTGCTAAACCAGCAATTGTTGAATTTTTAATTTTTTTACTAATTTCTTCTACAGCTTCAAAGTCTCCATTGGAAGCAATTGGAAATCCAGCTTCAATAATATCAACATTCAATTCATCTAGTAACTCAGCAATCTGAAGCTTTTCATCAATGTTCATTGAAGCTCCAGGAGATTGCTCTCCATCCCTTAAAGTAGTATCAAAAATATAAATTTTTTCAGACATTAAATACCCTACTACACCTAAAGCACTATTTTTTATAGGTTTTTTTTAATTTTATTCAATTTTTTGACTTATCAACTAATTTGCCTTCTGCTATCCAAGGCATCAAAGTTCTTAATTTTTCTCCTACTTTTTCAATTGGATGCTCAGCATGATTTTTTCTCATTGTTTTGAATTTCGTTTGACCACTCTTATTTTCTAACATCCATTCCTTAGCAAATTGGCCAGATTGAATTTCCTTAAGAATTTTTTTCATTTCTTTACGTGTTTCTTCTGTAATAAGCCTTGGTCCTCTTGAATAGTCTCCATATTCGGCTGTATTTGAAATTGAATATCGCATATTTGCCATCCCCCCCTCATAAAGAAGATCAACAATTAATTTTACTTCATGCAAACATTCAAAGTATGCCATTTCTGGAGAATAACCTGCTTCAACTAAAGTTTCATATCCTGCAAGTATTAAGTGAGTCAAACCTCCACATAATACTGATTGTTCACCAAACAAATCCGTTTCACACTCTTCTTTAAAAGTAGTTTCAATAATTCCTGCCCTTCCTCCGCCTATAGCTGATGCGTAAGCTATAGCTATATCAAGTGCATTCCCAGAATCATTTTTATCTACGGCAACTAAACATGGTACTCCAGCTCCTCTAACATATTCAGATCTAACAGTGTGTCCTGGTCCTTTTGGAGCTATCATAATAACATCAATTCCCTTAGATGGTTGAATTAAGTCAAAATGTATGTTTAATCCATGAGCAAAAGCAACTGCAGATCCAGTTTTTAAATTTGGACCAATGCTAGTATTATAAATTTCAGCTTGTAATTCATCAGGGGTTAACATCATTATAATATCTGCCCATTTAGCGGCATCAGAAGGATTCATAACTTTAAAACCAGCTTTTTGAGCTTTTGGTACACTATTTGAATCTTCTCTTAATGCTATGATTATCTCTGATATACCACTATCTTTTAAATTAATAGCATGTGCGTGACCTTGACTTCCATACCCTACAATCACTATTTTCTTATTTTTAATTAAGTTTATGTCTGCATCTCTATCGTAATAAACTCTCATTTTTATTCCTCCTCTTCTATTTTTGATGAAAGCGCTACTGGCCCACTTCTAACAATATCTATTTTATTTATTTTAGAAATATCTTTTATAAACGAATCTATTCTTTCTGAAGTACCAGCTATTTCAAAAATTAAAGTATTATTTTCATTTTCTATTTTTCTCGCTCTATAAATATCACATATTCTAAAAACTTCTTTTTTATTTTCATCAGATGCATCAATTTTAATTAATGCCACTTCTGCTTCTACGGAATCCCCTTGCTCAGTTAAATCCATTACCGTATGCACTGGTACTATTCTCATTAATTGACTTCTGATTTGGTTAATAATTTCTTTATTTCCTTCAGTTACTATTGTAACTCTAGAAAGATGTTCATTCATACTAACTTCAGCTACATTTAAACTCTCAATATTATACCCACGACCTGAGAACATTCCTACCACTCTAGCTAATACACCTGGCTCATTATCAACTAAAATTGTTAGAATATGTTTTTCAATTTTGTCAGTAACATTTGGTGAATCATATACTGATTTGTTATTCATTATACTAAAACTCTACCTTTCTCAGCTGATTTTTTATCTTGTTTTTGATCTTTGTTTAAAACCATTTCATTGTGAGCTGAGCCACTTTGTATCATAGGAAAACAATTTTCTTCTTTATCTACAACGATGTCAGCAATAACTGTTTTATTTGTATTTATCATTTCTTTAATAACATCATCTAACTCATTAGGTTTTGAAGCCCTCAAACCAACAGCATTAAAGCTTTTTGCTAGTTCTACAAAATCGGGAAGGCTATCCATATAACTTTCAGAATATCTGCCATTGTGTAATAGTTCCTGCCATTGTCTTACCATACCCATATATTCATTATTTAAAATAAATATTTTTACTGGTAGGCGGCTTTGAACAGCAGTGCTTAATTCTTGTATATTCATCAAAATTGAAGATTCTCCAGCAATATCAATAACTAAAGAATTGGGGTTTGCAACTTGTGCACCAATAGCTGCTGGAAAACCGTAACCCATTGTACCCAATCCTCCTGAAGTAAGCCATTTATTAGGTTTTTCAAATTTATAAAATTGAGCAGCCCACATTTGATGTTGACCAACTTCAGTTGTTATAATTGTATCCTGATTTTTTGTAAGTTCATAAAGCCTTTCTATAGCAAATTGTGGCTTTATTATTTCATCTGATTGTTGATAGTTCAAACAATCAATTTTTTTCCATTCTTCAATTTTTTTCCACCAATTTGAAATATCTTCTTTGTTTTTTTTATATTTTTTTTCTTTCCAAATCTTTAGGATCTGTTCTACTATGTTTCCAACATCACCTACTATAGGAATATCAACATCAACATTTTTATTTATGCTGCTTTTATCTATATCTATATGAATTTTTTTTGAATTTGGGGAAAATGAATCAAGTCTACCTGTAACACGATCATCAAATCTAGCACCTAAATTAATCATTAAATCGCAATCATACATTGCCATATTTGCTTCATACATTCCATGCATACCTAACATTCCTAAAGATTGTGTGTTTCCTGCAGGAATAACACCTAATCCCATTAAAGTCATTGTAACAGGGAAACCAGTTAAATCTACAAACTCTCTCACTAACTCTGAAGCTTTTTTTCCTGAATTAATACATCCCCCTCCTATGTAAAAAATTGGTTTTTTTGAAGAGATTATTTCATTAATTATTTGATCTATCTTTGATTCATCAATTTTATTTTTGTTACTATATAATCTATGAGGTTTTATTTTGCTTGGATCTGGACTTGAATAGCTACCTTCAGCAAATTGAATATCCTTTGGAATGTCTATTACTACAGGGCCAGGTCTTCCATTTTTAGCTATTTCGAATGCCTCATGTATTACTTCTGATAGCTTATTAACATCTTTAACTAAATAATTGTGTTTGGTACAAGGTCTTGTAATGCCTGTAGTATCGCATTCCTGAAATGCATCGCTTCCTATCAAATGAGATGGAACTTGACCAGTCAGACATATGATAGGAATGCTATCCATTAGTGCATCTGTTAAACCTGTAACAACATTTGTAGCTCCTGGTCCAGAAGTAACTAGAACTACTCCTACCTTACCAGATGATCTAGCGTATCCTTCAGCGGCATGAATAGCACCGGCTTCTTGTCTTACTAAAACATGCCTAATTGAATTCTGCCCAAAAAATGTATCATATATTGGTAAGACAGCTCCACCAGGATATCCAAAAACCACATCAACGCCTTGATCTTGCAAAGCCTTTAGGACAATTTCTGAACCTTTAAGTTTTTTGCTACTTTCTTTTTTATTGCTCATAGAAAAATCTTAATAGGCTGACGATTGAAATAAATCAATCAATTAGTTAATTTTTTTAATATTTTTAGGCAATTTAAATCACTATTTGAGGGAAATTTATTAAATATTATGTCGGGTTCAATTTTTGACCCTTTCCACCAAGTGAATTGTCTTCTAACATAATTTCTTGTATTTTGTTGGCTTTTACTAATAGCGTATTCTAAATTAATTTTTCCAGATAAATACTCAATAATTTCAGGCACTCCATGAGCTTTCATTATTGGTAAATCTTGATTATAATTTTTATTTTTAAGATTTCTCACTTCCTCAATTGCCCCATCTTTTATCATTTCTAAAAATCTTAAATTACAATTTTCATAAAGAAATTCTCTAGTTGGTAACATTAATATAAAATAATATTTATAATCATTTAAAAAATATTTTTGATTTTTATTTTTTAAATCACTGAAAGATATTCCTATATGTTGATAAACTTCCCATAACCTTTTTAATCTTTGAAAATCTTTCTCTTTTATTTTTTTAAGTGAATCTGAATCAAACTTTTCAATTTCTTCAACAAATTTATTTGCACCAATTTTTTTTAATCGTATATCACTTTCTTTTTTTAAATATTCTGGGATATTTGGAATATTATAGATTCCCTTAATAAGAGAATGAATATATAAACCTGTTCCACCAACAATAATAGGAACTTTATTATTTATTATAATTTTTTTTATTTTATTAAGACTTTCATTGCACCATTTATAAACATTATATCTCTCAGATCCAAGTTTATGACCATACAAATGATGAGGAATTTTTTTTTCATCTCTTTGAGAAGGTCTTGCCGTAATTATTTTAAGATCTTTATATACCTGCATACTATCTGCATTGATTATTTCTCCATTAATACGTGAGGCAATATTTAATGCTAAGCTAGATTTACCTGAAGTTGTAGGGCCTGAAATAAATAATATTTTATTTTTTTTTAACAAATATTAATTAACTAAAGATATTTTAGTGTTACCCAAATATTCTTATTTTCTCTAATAACTCTCAGTAATATGGAGGTTCTTCCTGTTAGCTTTATTTCCGATATTTTATCTTTAAATTGCGATGTATCTATTATTTGTTCTCTATTAACTTCAACAATTATATCATTTTCTTGAATTGATATATCATCTATAGATTTTTTAGTTACTATCACTCCAGTGATTTCATTTTCCAATCCAAAATTATTAAAGTCTTCTTGATTGATATCTCTAATTGATATTCCTAAATCTGCAATCTCTAAACTAACTTCTTTTTTGGTTTCATTGGGGTCTTCATTTTTATTTGTAAAATAATATGTTTCTTCTAATTCTCCTAATTTTATAGAGATATCTAAAATTTCATTTTTTCTCCAAACTTTTACAATTACCACAGTATCAACATCTGTTTCAGCTACCAACTTTGGTAGATCTCTATAGGTTTCAATAGTATTGCCATTGAATTCAAGAATGATATCTCCGGCTTCAATTCCAAACTCTTCAGCAGGACTGCCTTCCTGAATACTTGCTACAAAAGCGCCTTGATTATTCTCTAAATCTAAGCTTTCTGCAATTTCATCTGTGACATTTTGTATTTGAACTCCAAGCCATCCTCTCTTAGTTCTTCCGAATTCAATCAATTGATAAACAATTTTTTTTGCAATATTTGAAGGAATTGCAAAACCAAGACCAATACTACCTCCTGATTGAGAAATTATAGCTGAATTAATTCCTATTACTTTTCCTTCAATATTAAATAATGGTCCCCCAGAATTACCTCTATTAATTGATGCATCTGTTTGAATAAATTTAACATATGGTCCGCCCCCTATATCTCTTGCTATTGCAGATACTATACCAGCAGTTACTGTGTTGCCGACTCCAAGTGGATTACCAATAGCAATAGCCCAATCTCCAATTCTTGCTAAATCAGAATCACCCCATTCAACACTATTCAATTTTTTACCTTTTGGATCAAATTTTATTACTGCTAAATCAGCTTTAGGATCTTTACCTAGAATTGTGGCTTCAAATTCATCACCGTTATCCATTATGATGTTAATTTCATCAGCACCTTCAATAACATGGTTATTTGTTACTACTATTCCTGAATCATCAATTATAAATCCTGATCCCAGTCCTACAATTGGTCTTTTTTTTGCTCCATTATCATTTTGATCAAAATATTCTTGAAAAAAATCTTCAAAAGGAGATCCTTCTGGAAATTGCGGAATCTGTTGATTGTTGTCTTCGACTATTGTTGTTGATGTAATGCTTACTACCGATGAAAGTAAAGGATTAATTATATCAGCGAAAGTTTCTGGAACAGGTTTGGCAAAAATATAATTATTGTTAAATATAAAAAAAACATAAACAAAAATATAGAAAACAATTTTCATTATTCAAAAATAATATTTTCTTTTAAACTTAAAAAAATCAGCAAACAACCTAATATCAAAAAAGGTGATGCAATATATTTTAAATCTTTATCTTTAATATTAGCAATTATTTTTAGAGTTTTTTTTAATTCTTTGGGAAAAAAAAAGCACATTATAGATTCAAGAAAAATTAATATACCTATAACCAGAAGAATTATATTAATCATTATTAATTATTTGATATCTCTTCACCAAAAAACTTTTCACATACTTCTCCAGGAGCAATAACCATAGACATTTCAGTATCCCCAAAAGTATCTCTGCAAGCTTGCATAGTTCTTAAAAAATCAAAGAATTCCGTATCAATACCATAGGCTTCACCAAGTAATCTATTCTTTTCAGCATCTCCTTCTCCTTTTAAAATTGATGAAGTTCTCTGAGCCTCTGCTAGTATTACCGTTTTCTGCCTATCTGCGGATGCTCTAATTTCTTGAGATATTTCTGAACCTTCAGCCCTTAAAAGATTTGCTTCTTTTTGTCGCTCTGAAATCATTCTTTGAAAAACATTGTTTGATACTTCCTCAGTCAAATCGGTTCTACCTATCCTTATATCTATTATTTCAATTCCATAATCTTTTTCATTAGAAACAACTATTTCTTGAATTGAATTCATAATTTTGTCTCTATTATTGCTTAGGAGATCATTTAGAGAATACTTTGCAATAACACCTCTTACGGATGCATTTAAAATTCTTCCAAAACGGTCACCAAAAGTAGTCTCATTTCTTACAGTTTGAAAAAATTTCAAAGGATCTTTAATTCTATATCTTGCAAATGAATCAACGATTATTCTTTTTTGATCTGATAAAATCATTTCCTCGGGTTGTGGGTCTAAATTTAAGACCCTAGTGTCAAAGTATACAACATCATTTATAAAAGGTATTTTAAATTTTAAACCTGGCTCAACTATTTTTTGTCTTGGATCACCAAATTGCAAGACAAGTGCTTGCTGAGTTTGACTTACAATAAACAAAGCGCCTGATACAGTTAAAAAAATTACAAAACCAATCAAAATTAATATAAAATTTCTTGAAATTTTCATTGATTGTTTACCTTCTTTAATTCATTTATAGGTAAATAAGGCACTACACCTTGACCATCACCTGTATTATCCAATATTATTTTATTTGGACCTTCTAAAACTTCTCTTAGTGTTTCTAAATAAATTCTTCTTTTTGTAACATCTTTTGTATTTTTATAACTATCATAAACATCCAGAAAGTTTTGAGCTACACCCTCAGCTTGTTTTACTACTTGTTCTTTATATGCGAGAGCTTCCTCAACTATTTTTGCTGCCTCACCTCTAGCATTAGGTACAATTTTATTTAAATAGGCTTCTGCTTCATTTTGTAACCTTGTTTTGTCCTGTCTAGCTCTTTGTACTTCATCAAAGGCATCAATTACTTGAGAAGGTGGATCAACTTTTTGAAGTTGTACTGATTGTATTAAAATTCCACTCACATAATCATCCATGATATCTTGAAGTTTTAATCTAACCATTTGTTCTACTTCTTGACGACCCTCAGTAAGAAGGAATTGAAGTTCTTGTTGACCTATAACTTCTCTCATAACACTTTCAGCCATTGCTTTAACAGTTGCTTCAGGATTTCTAATTTCAAATAAATATTGCCCTGCGTCTTTAATTTTATATAAAACTGTAAAATCAACATCAGCTATGTTTTGATCACCGGTTAAAATTAAACTTTCTTCAATTACATCTCTTGATGCATTAGAAACTTGACTTTGGCCAAAATCTGAAGATGTTCTATAGCCTATATTTATTTTTCTTATTATTTCTACTTTAGGTGTTATTGTTTTGCCAATAGGAGTTGGAAAGAAATAGTGTAAACCAGGATCAGTTGTTGCGCCATTCCATTTGCCAAAAAGAAGTTCTACACCCTGCTCATCTGGTTCAACTCTATAAAAGCCTGAGGCTAACCATAGAATTATAGCAACAATTATAAATATGGATATGTTCTTAGGATTGCTAAAATTTAACTTTCCAAACCTATCTTTGGCTTTTTTAATAGTCTTTTCAAAGTCTTGATTTGATGGCCCTTTTCCCCAAGGATTATTACCATTGCCAGACCCCCAAGGATTATTGTCATTATTCCAATTCATATTGATACCAAATTTACTATATAGATAATGATCATTACATGAAATATCAAGGTTTTAAAATAAATTATTTATTATATGTTAAAATGCTAGTAATTGTGAATTATTATGGATAATGAAATTTATAAAGATATTATAAAATTACTAAAAAACTCTAAAAACCCAGCTTCTGGTAGTTATTTTGATGTTGAGAAAGAAGTAAACATCATAGTGAAAAATTCACATGCCATTATAAGTTTTAATATAGATCCTCAAAATGTAAAAATTTTTGAAGATCACAAAGACATTATTCAAAAGAAAATATTGGAAATTAAAAATCTTATTTCAGCGCAAGTCATTATGACATCTGAAAAGAAAAATGGAGAACAAGCAAAAAAAAATGTACATGAAAATAAATATGATATCCCTGTTAAGAACATAATAGCAATAGCAAGTGGAAAGGGGGGTGTGGGAAAATCGACTGTTGCAGTGAATTTGGCCATAGCTCTAAAAAATATTGGAAAGTCAGTTGTTTTATTGGATGCAGATATTTATGGACCAAGTATTCCAAGAATGATGGGAATTTCCAAAAAACCTATCACAAACGAAAACAAAAAACTCATACCTTTAGAAGCTCACGGAATTAAATGTATGTCCATTGGCTTTTTGATTAGTGAAGAAACTCCTGCAATTTGGAGAGGGCCAATGGTGATGAAAGCACTAGAACAATTATTTACAAGTGTAGAATGGGGAGAATCAGAATACATGATTGTTGATCTTCCTCCTGGCACTGGTGATACTCAATTAACAATAGCTCAAAAAGTCCAAATGAAAGGAGCAATCATTGTATCTACTCCTCAAGATATTGCACTTATAGACGCTAGAAAAGGAATCAATATGTTTAAGAAAGTCAATATACCCGTATTAGGAATCATAGAAAATATGAGTTACTTTATTTGTGATAATTGTAATGAAAGGCATGAAATTTTTTCTTATGGAGGAGCAAAAGAAGAATCAATAAAAATGCAAACTGATTTTTTAGGTGAAATCCCTCTTGATAAAAAAATTAGAATTTGCTCAGATCAAGGCAAGCCATTGGCTAATTCTATTAACGAGGAAACAATAACTAAAATTTATGAAGGAATTGCAAAAAAAATAATTAAATATTAAACACTCATCTCAGCTTTAATCAAAGGATGATGTTCATAATTTTCTAAAACAAAATCATCAGGAGAATATTTAAATATATTTTTTTTATCAAATTTTAAACTAGGAAGTTTCTTAGGATCACGTTTTAATTGTTCTTTTACTTGTTTTAAATGTGCGTGATAAATATGATAATCACCCAAGGTATGAATAAATTCACCAATTTCAAAATTACACTCTTTTGCCAATATATGTGTCAAAAGACTATAACTTGAAATATTGAAAGGGACTCCTAAAAACATATCACAAGATCTCTGATAAAGTTGGCAACTTATTTTATTATTTGCCACATAAAACTGAGCTAATATATGGCAAGGCGGTAGTGCCATTTCTTTTAACTGCCCTGGATTCCAAGATGATATAATATGTCTTCTACTATCTTGATTATTTTTTAAACTTTCTATTAAATCTTTTATTTGATCTATACCTCCAAAATTTCTCCATTGATAACCATATATTTTACCTAAATCTCCATCAAACTGAGATTTCTCTTTCCAATAATCTGCTTGCAAATTTCTAGTCCATATTGTTGATTTATCTTTTAATTCAGATTTTGGCTTTCCATAGTGAATTTCTGCTAACCGTCTTTCATCATTTGAACCTTCTAGAAACCATAAAAGTTCGGAAACTATTGATCGCCATGCCATTTTTTTTGTCGTAATTATTGGAAAACCAATTTTCAAATCAAATCTCATTTGGTATCCAAAAGCTTTTCTTACTTTTCCTGCCCTGCTTTCGACATCAACGCCATTATTTAAACAATTATTAAGTGCTTTTAAATATTGATTCATCTTTTCCAGATTTCAAAATGACAATTATCATCAACATCAATTTTTTCTTTTATTTTCATTTCATTGTTAATCATATTTAAATCCAAAAAAGTGTCACAAGAAAAGTTACCATATATTCGGGTCAAATAAAACTCACCAATTAAAGAAAAAACCTGAGATACTATGTTCGGACCACCTATAATCCATTTTATTTTATTGGGATAATCCAATTCGATTTTTTTAACGTGTTTTAATATGTCACCTTTAATATAAATATCTGCACCTGGATATTTTTCTGAAGCATGATTCGTAATTAAGACATTGATTCGGTTGATAAGAGGTGTTGGCATTTTTGGATCTATCCAAGTTGTTTTGCCCATTATTACTAATTGATTTTCAGTATTTGTCTTAAACCATTGCAGGTCCTTTTTATTATGTGGCCATGGCATACTGCCATTTTTACTTACTCCACCCTGATTATCAATTGCAAGAATAGCCTTAATCAATTTTTATATTCCTCAATAATTTAGAGTATATTAGGATTTTTTTAAGCATATTAATATTTTTTTTATACAGGTGTATGTACTTTGTAAACAATACATTATAATAGGTCCTGTTGGTTTTCCAACTATGGCGATAAACGCTATATGAAATAGATGAAACGGACCCGGGGGCAGTACCCGGCACCTCCACCATTAAAATTTAAGGGGGTGAAATAGCTTCGACGTGCATTGAAAGATATAGTTTTTGCTCGGTATTGTACCACCGTTATCGGACTATTTTATAAACGCTAACGATAATAGATTAGCTATCGCTGCCTAATTAATTTAGACAAGCGCGGTATGGGGCACCGGGCAACAGAACGCCCCACTACTCTAATTAATTTTTCTAAGCAGAACTTAATTATTTCTTAGAAACATAAAATTTTGCACGCCATGTGCACAATCAGATACCAAAAGTTTAGTATAACAAAAAAATATTTAAAATTTACTG
>PTKS01000011.1 GCA_002937855.1 Alphaproteobacteria bacterium MarineAlpha5_Bin12
AAACTTGGTAAATTTTGTTTTCATTATCTTTGGGATGACCATATGCTAGAACTTTGATTCCATACTTTTCTCTTGCAGAATCTGCACTTACGAAAAGTTGTTTCCATTTTTCATAACCCTCATTAATTTCTACATTCATAATTATTTTCATAAAATTTCCTTTCTTAGTATGGATATAGGCTATGTTTAAAATTTTGCAAATGATACTATATAATAATGATGTTTAGAAAACTTTTAGAAATCAAGGATTGTGTGAAAACATTTGAGGGAGATGGCATCCCCGTTACAAGAGCGTTTCCTGTTCCTAGTATGAGAGAGCTTGACCCTTTTTTGTTATTTGATCATTTTGGTCCTGTTCATTATGAACCAGGTGGCGCTACGGGAGTTCCAGAGCATCCACATTGTGGATTCGAAGCAATCACGTATTTATTAAGTGGAGAAATAGAGCATAAAGACTCTTGGGGAGGACAAGCCAAGATTAAATCAGGCGATATTCAATGGATGACTACTGGATCAGGCCTTATCCATTCTGAATTGGTAACTGAACAATTTAAAAAGCGGGGAGGCATTATGCAAGGTTTACAAATTTGGGTAAACCTGCCTCAAAAAAATAAAATAGTTAAACCGTGGTATCAACATATAAAGAAGGCTGATATTCCAGTTGTAATGGATAACAGAGGAATAATAATTAAGATTTTAGTTGGTGAAGTAAAAAAAATAAAATCATTAGTTCAAACCTATTCGCCCGTTTCTATTTTTGATGTTCAATTTACTAAGCCTGATCAAATAAATTTAAATATTCCTAAAAAACAAGTAGTAATGATCTATGTCATAAAAGGATATCTTCAATTTGATGAAGAAAAAAAAGCTAAAAAAGGTCAAATGATTTATTTCGATCAAACAGCGGATGAAATAAAACTTAATTCTATATCCTCATCAGGATCTTATCTTGTATTAGCTGGAGAGCCACTCAATGAACCTGTCTTTCGTTATGGTCCTTTTGTTACTAATACAGAAGGTGAAATGAAACAAAAAATGCTTGATTATCAAAATGGAAAAATGGGTAAAATATAATCTATTGCCTACTTTGTCTCATACCTTCAGATAATGCTATTGCAACAGAACTACTTACATTTAAAGACCTTAATTTTTTTTGAATAGGTATTATTAGGCGCACTTTAGCTTTTTTATGAACTTTTTCAGGCACACCTGCGCTTTCTCTTCCAAATAATAAAATATCATTTTGTTGATATCTATGATCTAAATAATCTTTTTTACCCTTTGTAGTAAATAGGATAATTCTATATCTATTTTTTACAGACCATTTGAAAAATGTATCCCAATCCCTGTGTTCCTTTATTTTTGCATACTTTAAATAATCCATTGCCGATCTTCTAAATTTTTTGTCATCAAGAAAGAATCCAGTAGGTTTAATAATATCAACTGCAACATCCAAACATGCTGCTAAGCGAATTATATTTCCAGTATTTTGAGGAATATCAGGTTGAAATAATGCGATTCTCATTTTTTAACTCTTTATTTTTATTAAATTATTACTATAAATAACACGTAAAATGTTCTTTATTAAAATAAATCAAAAAATAAGCTTATTGAGATTGTAATAATGACAACACCATATCTGGTATTAACCGTAACATTAATCTTTATATTTCTATTTATCTATATGGTTTCAACAGTTGTGTGGGGAAAAGTAGTCTCAGCTAATGATAAAAAGGCTGAATTAAATAAAGAAGAAACAAGAAGGGATTTTCTTCATGTTTCAACCATAACAATAGGAGCAATAGGGAGCGCAACATTTATGTGGCCATTTATAAAGAGTATGAATCCAGCAGAAGATACACTCGCTCTGGGAACTACAGAGGTTGATATCTCTAATATTGATGAAGGACAAAGCATTACAGTAACTTGGAGAGGTAAGCCAGTATTTATAAGAAAAAGATCAAAAGAAGACATTGCAGAAGCAAAAAATGCTAAGCTTTCAAATTTACCTGATCCAGAAAAAGATTCAGACAGAGTGAAGAAAGAAGATTGGTTAATTTTAGTTGGAGTTTGTACCCATTTGGGTTGCGTTCCTTCAGGCCAAAAAGTTTCAGATAAAAAAGGGGACTTTAATGGATGGTATTGTCCTTGTCATGGTTCCCATTATGACACATCTGGGAGGATTAGAAAAGGACCGGCTCCAGATAATATGGAAGTTCCTCCATATAAATTTTTAAATGATAATACAGTTTTAATTGGGTAAATGAATGCAAGATAAAAAAGAACCAAAAAAATATAAAAATTCTTTCTTAAATTGGATTGAATATAGATTACCTATAATTTCATATTTAGAAAAAGAATATGGCGACTATCCAATGCCTAAAAATGCAAATTATTTTTGGAGTTTTGGAGCATTACTAACTATTTGTCTAGTAGTAATGATCATAAGCGGTATTTTTTTAGCGATGTATTATACTCCACACGTTGATATGGCTTTTGAAAGCACTGAGAGAATTATGAGAGATGTAAGTTTTGGTTGGTTAATTCGTTACATTCATAGTAACGGTGCATCATTCTTCTTTATAGTTGTTTATATTCATATGATCAGAAGTCTATATTATGGTTCGTTTAAATACCCAAGGGAGTTAAATTGGTTATTAGGTGTTTTTATATATTTCATAATGATGGCAACAGCTTTTTTAGGTTACACTTTGCCATGGGGTCAAATGTCCTACTGGGCTGCAACTGTAATTACAAATCTTTTTAGTGCAATTCCTTTTGTAGGTGAGGGTATCAAAACTTGGCTTTTAGGTGATTATACAGTTGGTAATGCTACTTTAAATAGATTTTTTGCTCTTCATTATGTTTTACCTTTCGTGATTTTTGGTGTTGTTGGGTTGCATGTAGCAGCTGTTCATGTCCATGGATCTAACAATCCTGCTGGAATAGAAGTTAAAGAGCCAGAGGATACAGTTAAATTTTATCCATATATGTTGGTCAAAGATACATTAGCGTTTTGTGTATTTGGTATAATTATATCAGCGGTGATATTTTTTGGACCAAATTTGATGGCAGAAGTAGATAATTATATACCAGCTGATCCAATGGTTACACCTGCTCATATAGTACCAAATTGGTACTTGGCACCATTCTATGCGATACTAAGAGCAGTTCCTGATAAATTAGGTGGCATAGTATTGATGTTTGCTGCCATAGCAGTTTTGTTTATTATACCTTGGCTAGATAATTCTAAAATTAAAAGCTGTTCATTCAGACCTCTTTATAAATGGCTAATGATTTTATTTTTTGTCAATTTTTTTATTTTAGGATATGTTGGCATGAAGCCAGCTACTGGAATTTATTTGTTATTAGCAAGACTAGGAGTAATTTATTATTTTGGATTTTTATTAGTTATTACGCCATTTATGCATAGGTTTGAAAAAAACATTATTCTTCCAAACAGTATACATGAAATTTATAAAAAGAAAAAATAGATGCTAAGAAAATTTGCAATTATATTTTTAGTTATAACTATTAATTCAAATTTATTTGCTGCTGAAAGTTCTAAAGAAAAATTGATAAAACAAGACTGGAGTTTTAATGGTATTACAGGGACTTATGATAAAGCCGCAATCCAAAGGGGATTGAAAGTTTATCAAGAGGTTTGTGCTGGATGTCATTCTATGAATTTAATTTATTATCGAGATCTAGAAGATATTGGTTTCAGCAAGGAGCAGATAAAGGTAATAGCTTCAGAATACACAGTTTTAGACGGACCTAATGACGAAGGAGAGATGTTTGAAAGACCTGCTAGACCTGCTGATAAATTTGTTGATCCTTATATGAATGCTCAAGAAGCTAGGTTAAGTAATAATGGTTCTTACCCACCTGATTTGTCAGTAATTAATAAATCAAGAAAAGGCGGGGCTGATTATATATATAATTTGTTGATAGGTTATGAAGAGCCACCTGCTGATATAGTTTTAGGTGAGGGAATGTATTATAATAAATGGATGGATGGAAAACAAATTGCCATGCCAACACCATTATATGATGGTTCAGTTGATTATGAAGATGGTACAGAGAATACTGCTATTCAACTAGCAAAAGATGTAACAGTTTTTTTACAATGGGCTGCGGAACCAGAGTTAGAGGAGAGAAAAAGATTAGGTGTAAAAGTAATTTTATTTTTTATAATTTTTGGAATCTTTGTATTTTTGTCTAAAAGACGATTGTGGAAACAAATACACTAGACATTAAATAAGAAGTGAAACACATCTCCATCTTGTACAATATATTCTTTTCCTTCTAACCTCATCTTGCCTTTTTCCTTACAACCTATTTCACCATCGTAATTTATAAAATCATTATATGAAATTGTTTCAGCTCTTATAAAACCTTTTTCAAAATCTGTGTGAATTTTACCAGCAGCAGCTGGTGCGGTTAAACCTTTTTTTAATGTCCAAGCTCTAGTTTCTTTAGGTCCAGAGGTAAAAAATGTAACTAAATTTAGTTTTTTATATCCTGAAAAAATTACTTTATTTAGTGCTGAGTCATTCAATCCATATTCTTTTAGGATCAATTCTTTTTCATCTTCAGTTCCTATATTTGCTATTTGCGATTCAATTGAGGCAGAAATATTTACAACTTCATAATTTGAAAATTTTTTTGTAACTTTATCTGAAAATACATTACCTTTAGTAACCGCGCCCTCATCTACATTACAAATATATATTATAGGTTTTAAAATAATTAGGTTTAATTCTTTTAAAATTAATTTTTCATTATTATTATATTTTTCAATTTCTATTTCTTCATCATTTTCAATTTTATTAATGATTTCAGAAACTAAATTGAATTTAACCTTTATTTCTTTTTCTTCACTTTTAATTTTTTTTGACAAATTTTCTTTTGTTCTTTCTAAACTTTCTAAATCAGAAAGTCTTAATTCAGTGTTAATAATTTCTATATCTCCAATAGGATCTACTACATTGTTGATATGGCTAATATTTTTATCTTCAAAACATCTAACAACATGTGCAATAGCATCTACATTCCTGATGTGAGATAAAAACTTATTACCTAAACCTTCTCCTTTTGAAGCTCCTTCAACGAGACCGGCAATATCAACAAAGTCTAAAAAATTTGGAATCATCTTTTCTGATTTACTAGTATCTGATAATTTTTGAACTCTTTGATCAGGAACCGCAACTCTCCCAATATTAGGTTCAATTGTAGCAAAAGGGTAATTTGCTGCCTCTGCATTGTTAGTTTGTGTCAACGCATTAAAAAGTGTCGATTTTCCAACATTAGGTAAACCTATTATTCCACAACTAAAACCCATTTACTTTAGGCTTGTAAATTGTTTTTCAGATAAATCAGAAATAAATTTTTGAGGATTATTTTCTATTAATAAGTAAAAATTTTTACATATATTTTTTATTAATTTATCTAATACAAGTTTTTCATTATTATTAAAATCTTCTAATACATAATTTTCAACTAAATTTTTATTACCAGGGTGGCCAATACCAAAGCGGACTCTTGCATAATCAGATCCTATATTTTGATCAATATTTTCTAATCCATTGTGCCCACTGTTTCCACCTCCTTTTTTATACTTAATCTTCCCAAATTTGAGATCAAGCTCATCATGTATTATTATGATATTATTAATATCTATTTTATAAAATTTTTTAAATGTATTTAAAGCAGTTCCTGTTAGATTCATGAAAGTAAGGGCCTTAAACAAAATAACTTCATGATTATTTATTAAACCTTTATAAGTTGCTTTTAATTTATCTGTTTTAAATTCTTTCATTTTATAAAATGAAATCAGTTCTTCAATAATTCTAAAGCCAATATTGTGCCGATTTTCTTTGTATTTTTCTCCAGGGTTGCCTAAACCACATATTAGATACATTAATATTATCCAGTATTTTGAATTTATTTTTTTTCAGTTTTAGATTCTGAAGATTCTTTCTTTTCCTTTGGATCCTGTTCTTTCTTATCTTCTTTCTTATCTTCTTTTTTGTCTTCACCAGTTTCTTCAGATTTAGCTTCTTCTTCTGTTTCCGCAGTTTTTTCTTTTTCAGGCTCTGCTTCTACTGTTGGAGGCACTAATGTCGCAATAACGAAATCTCTATCTGTTATAGTTGGTTTAACCTCATCTGGTAATTTGATGTTACTGATTTTTATCGAATCACCTATTTCAGAATTGATCAGATCAAATTCTAATATAGCCGGTATATTACTTGCATTACATCTTAATTCCACCATTCTTCTAACTGTATTTAAAACTCCTCCCTGTTTTATTCCTGGACATTTTTCTAAATTAAGAAAATCAATTGGAACTTCAACAGTTACTTTGGTATTTTGTTGAACTCTCATAAAATCTACATGTATAATATTATCTGAAACGGGATGATATTGAATTTCCTTTGGAAGGACTTTTTCTTCTTTACCTTTTAGTTCTATTGATAAAATCTTTGAAAAAAAACCCTTATCTTTTGCAAGTAAGTTTATTGTTTTATAATCAATATTTATTTTTTCTGGATCAGTCCCCTTCCCATATACTATACCGGGAATTACACTTTTCTTAGTCAAAGATTTGGCATCTTCTTCTTTTTTTTCCCTTACTGATAATTTAATTGTGCTCATTTTTTTATTCAAATAGTGCTGAAACCGAAGAATCGCTATTTATTCTTTTAATTGCTTCTCCAAATAAAGGAGCAATTGTAATATGTCTAATCTTTTTTATGTTTTTTACCTCATCAGATGCCAAAATGCTATCTGTTAAGACAGTTTCACGTATTTTTGAATTTTCTATTAATTGCCCTGATTTTCCTGATAAAACCCCATGAGAAATATACGAATATATTTCTTTTGCACCTTTTTTATGAAGAGCTTCTGCAGCATTACATAAGGTTCCTGCTGAATCAACAATATCATCAACTAAAATACAAATCTTATTTTCCACATCACCGATTACATTCATAACTTCTGAATGACCTGCATTTTCTCTTCTTTTATCAATTATTGCTAAATCTGAATTCATTCTTTTTGCAAATGCTCTTGCTCTAACAACTCCACCTACATCTGGCGATACTAAAACTAAATCTTTACTATTTGCAAAATTTTCTTTCATATCTTTTATTGTAGGAGGCGCTGAGTACAAATTATCAAGAGGAATATCAAAAAAACCTTGTATTTGACCAGCATGTAAATCCATAGTTAGTACCCTATCTGCTCCTGAAGATGTTATTAAATTTGCAACTAGTTTTGCAGAGATTGGTGTTCTAGGACCAGTTTTTCTATCTTGTCTTGCATAACCAAAGTAAGGAATCACTGCTGTTATTCTTTTTGCAGACCCTCTTCTTGCAGCATCTATTGTTATTAATAATTCCATAATATTATCATTCACTGGATGAGAAGTAGATTGAATAACATAAACATCTTCTCCTCTTATATTTTCATTTATTTCAACAAAAATTTCATTATCTTGAAAATTTCTAATTGATGCGTCACAGAGTTTTATGCCGA
Source organism: Alphaproteobacteria bacterium MarineAlpha5_Bin12 (assembly GCA_002937855.1). Lineage (GTDB taxonomy): Bacteria > Pseudomonadota > Alphaproteobacteria > HIMB59 > MarineAlpha5-Bin12. The sequence continues at coordinate 7,543 of PTKS01000011.1, forward strand.
TATTTGAAGCAATCGCTTTGGCTAAAGGTATGTTACTATTGCAAGTAATGATTTTCATTTTTGCTAAATTAACCCGACTATTATATGAGAAAATATAAAGTTCAATAAAAAATTGAAAATATGGTCTATTACATTAATTATCTTAAGAAAAACCTATTATATTTATTAGTCTTCCAGTTGCAGATTCATTGTGAATCGTCATTCTTCTATGACTATAAAATTTAGATTTATTTGAAAATGTATCTTCGTTTAAAAGAACAATTTTTTTTACTTTAAGTTTTTGAAGCTGATATCTTAGTAATGGACCTAATTTAAAATAGTATTTATTATTATTTTTTTTCTTAAAAAATTTTTTATAATCTTTATTTTTTTTTATAAATTTATCAAAAAATTTATTATCTACTTCGTAATTTTTATAATTTATACATGGCCCTATTATTACATTAATATCTTTATTTTTACTTCCTATCATTCTCATTGACTTAACAGTTGTTTTACAAATATTTTTTAAAGATCCTTTCCATCCTGCGTGTGCAGCTCCTATAATTTTTTTTTCATCATCAAAAAAAAATATTGGTGCACAGTCTGCAGTTAATATTCCAATAGCTAAGTCTTTATTTTTTGTTATAAATGCATCAGCTTTTAATTTATTTAAAATCTTATTTTTGATAATAATTGTTTTATTACTGTGAAACTGTTCTCCAATAATCAATTTTTTTTTATTAAGTTTAACTTCAATTAATGCTTTTTTTCTATTTTTTTTAACATTTAATAATTTATCGTTATATTTATTACTGCAATTTAGAGTATCATAAGGTTTTTTTGAATATCCTCCTTTTCTAGTAAAAAAACCATATTTGATATTTTGAAATTTAAAATATTTTGAATTAATATAATTCATTGACTTTCTCATAGTTTTCAAGTTTTTGTGATGAGATAATTAAAACTTTAAATAATTCTCCCATTTTATTTTCATCCAAAATTCTATCTAAATCTTTTTGAATTTCCAATTTCTTTTTTGTATTTACATTTTTACAAATTTTATTTTTTAATTCATTTATACCAATTGAGGTAAGAAAATTTCTTTGAGTAAAAGGACCATAAACATTTAAATTTAAGGATTTTAATTTCATATAGAAATAATTAAAATCTAACATATGAGATATGTCTTGTTTTCCAACATTATTTAGAAAGTCAACCTTCTTATGTTTACTTACAGATTGAATTGTTGAAAATCCACTAGAACTATAATTTCCATAATCTATAATAACAAAAAGACCACCATTTTTTTTAATTATTTCTGATATACTTTCTAGATATTTCTCTGCATCATATTCTATTTCAATAATACTTTTATCTTTAAGATTATATGAACTATATAAAGATTCAATTTTATTAAAAAGCTTTAGATTTTTATTTAATTTGATATCATCAAAATAAAATTTTTTATTTTTTTCATCATACTTTATGATTTTTTCAAAATATTCATTTTTGAATTTATAAAATTGACTTATAGGAAAACAATCAAAGAATTCATTAGCAAAAACAATTAATTTTTTTTTATTAATTTTTTTTAAATTTTGTTGCCAAGTCATTTTTAATGATTTTTTTTTAAAAATATTTAAATTTTTTTTCTGAATTTTTATTAATTCTTTATTCACTTCAATCAGATTTAAATTAATACTTGAAAAATAATTTTCAAAATTTAGGCTTATATTCAAAGCATCTCTTATAAAAGTTCCATTGCCTGGTCCAAGCTCAATTAGATTAAATTCATCTTTAATATAATTGCTCCAATAATCAATAAAGTATAAACCAATTATTTCTCCAAATAGTTGTGAAATTTCTGAAGAAGTTATAAAATCTCCTTTTTTTCCTATAGCTCTTTTATTTTTATAATATCCTTTTTTTTCATCATACATAGATGTTCTAATGAAATTTTTTATCGTAATAAATCCATTATTTGATTTAATTTCATTTTGAATTTTTTTATTTAATTTCATTTGTTCTATTTTTTTGAAAATAAATAATAATACCTACTAGGATCATGGGTACACATAGAATTTGACCCATAGTCATTTGATTAAAAAACAGACCTAGATGCGAATCAGGTTCTCGTAAAAATTCTAATAGAAACCTGAAAGTTCCATAAATTACTAAAAAAATAGCACTATTGATCCCATACTTTTTTCTTTCAAAATTATATCTCACAATTGTAAATAATAGAAAAAATAAAACAAAACCTTCAAAAAAAGCTTCATAAAGTTGTGATGGATGCCTTCTTTCCATATCTATAGAGGGATATATCATTGCAAAATAAAAAGATGTAGTTCTGCCATATAACTCTATATTAATAAAATTTGCTATTCTCCCAAAAAAAATACCAATTGGTACAGTTGTAGAAACAAAATCTGATAAGATAAAAAAATTAACTTTTTTAATATTTGAAAAAATTATTAAACTTATAATAACTCCTATTAATCCTCCATGAAATGACATGCCGCCCTGCCAAACATAAAAAACTTTTATAGGATCATAAAATAATAAGTCTGTTTGATAAAATAGAATGTAGCCAATTCTACCCCCAATTATCACTCCTAAAGTTATCCAAATAAAAAGTTCTTCTATAATTTTTTCTCTTAGGGGCTCATGTAGATACTTGTTTATTTTTTTTATTAGTATGTAACCTAAAAGAAAACCAATGACATATGAGAGACCGTACCATCTAATTGCAATATTTCCAAAAGAAAGAATGACAGGATCAATTTCTGGGTGTATTAAAGTTATCATAATATATTATATTAACTCTATTGAAAAAATGAAAAACAAAAATAAGATTTTTTCAGATTTATCTAAAATTGCAACCGATGCCTTTGGTTCAATTTCTGGGATAAGAAAAGAAATTGAAACAATAGTAAAAATTAAAATTGAAAATGTTATAAATAAATATGATTTAATTAGACGAAAAGAGTTTGAAATAGTCAAAAAAATGCATGAAAATCAATTATTAAGAATTAATAAATTAGAAAAAATAATTTTAACTAAAAACAAAAAAAATAGAAATAAAGTTCAAAAAACTAGGAAAAAGAGCAAATAATTAACTAACAACTTATTCACAATCTATTTAATTACATTATAATTTTACTTGCGACGCGGAATCATATCTGCCATTTATATACTATATATTGTTACATATTAAATAATTGATACAATATAATGTGTTAATATGACAGAATTATCGAATAATTATAATTTTAATAACCCCTTAGATGCTCTTGAAAACATTATATACTCAAAACAATGGCCTTGCAGCAGAGCCAATGACTATGAATTAATATCTGAAATTAAAGGAAGACAGTGTTTATTTAGACTTTATGTTGTTTGGTCAGAAAGCATCAACGCAATTAGCTTAACCATAACTTCAGATATAAGAGTGCCAGAAACATTAAAAGAACCAATATATGAATTATTGGCCTTAATAAATGAAAATTTATGGATGGGTCATTTTGATATAACTTCACGCAATGGAATTCCTGCCTATAGAAATACATATCTAATAAAAGAAAAAAATATCGAAAATATTAAAATAATAGAAGATTTAATTGATATTGGAATTAATGATTTTGAAAAATTCTATCCATCATTCCAAATGGTTCTATGGGAAAACTTTAATCCTAGTTCAGCAGCAGCCACGTGTTTAATGGAAACTTTGGGACAAGCATAGTCTCTTTACTTTTATTTTTTTTAGCTTAAATTGTATTTATGTTCAAAATATTATTAGTTGGGTCAGGCCATATGGGTAAGTCTTTATTGAAAGGTTGGCTTAATTCAAAAATTAAAAATATTTCTATAATTGATCCCAAAGTAGGAAAAAATAAAAAAAAATTATTTAAATTAGATTTATATGATTCTTTAAATAAATTAAAAAACATCGATAGTTTCAATGTTATTTTTTTTGCTGTGAAGCCCCAAATAGTAGACAAAGTTCTAAAACATTACAAAACATTAAATTTAAAAAACAAGTTAATAATTAGTATTATTGCAGGTAAAGACATAAAGTATTTTGAAAAAAACTTTGGAAGTAAAACAAGTATAATAAGAACAATGCCCAATCTTCCGGCTTCAATAAGTAAAGGTATTACTTGTTTATACGGTAATCAAAATGTTTCATTAAAGCAAAAAAAATTTGCATTAAAACTTTTTAATTCAGTAGGCAAAACATTTTGGGTTAAAAATGAAAGCTTTATAAATAAATTTACAGCAATATCTGGAAGTGGACCTGCTTATTATTATTTTTTTATTGAAAATTTAACAAGTGCAGCAAAAAAAATTGGAATAGATAAAAAATTGGCTTATGAAATTTCAAAAGAAACAGCTATTGGTTCAATAGATTTACTTAGACAATCAGAGGATAATGCAGAAACTTTAAGAAAGAATATAGCTGTAAAGGGTGGAACAACAGAAGCTGCAATAAACTCTTTTAGAAAAAATGATAATATGAAAAAAATTGTATTTTCTGGAGTAAACTCTGCATATAAGAGGGCAATAAAACTTGGTAAGAAATAAAAAAAAAAGAAAAAAAAATATTGATTCTAATGATATTTTGATCAAAAAAAAAATAGCTGAATCAGTATTAAGTTATTTAGATAATAATTCTTGGTCAAGCTTAAAAATTTATGAAATTATTAAAAAAGCAAAAATTTCCAAAACACAAGGTATTAATTTAATCAAATCAAAAAAAGATATTTTATTTTTATTGAATGATTATTTTGATTATAAAACATTATCTGATTTAAAAATTGAAGAAATTTCAAATCAAGAAAAAATTTTTGAAATATTAATTACTAGATTTGAAATTTATAATGAACACAGAAAAGCAATTAAAAAATTATCAACTTATATACTTAATAAACCTGATTTAGTTCTTATAACTTTTCCATTATTAATGGATTCATTAAGTTCCATTTTAGAATTTTCGAATATATCTCCAGATGGCATTATGGGTAAAATAAAAGTGGAAGGACTTTTTATTATATTTCTATTAACTTTTCTGGTATGGAAAAAAGATGAAAGCCGCCACTTAAATAAAACTATGGGTGCTCTAGATAATTATTTAAGAAAAGCAGAAGTGATAGTTAATATGATAAATACAAAATAATATATAAAATGGACAAATTTATTAGTTATGAAGATTTTGAAAAGATAAACATTCGTCTAGGTACAATTATTAAAGCTCATGAAAGTACAAAATTAAAAAAACCATCAATAATATTAGAGATAGATTTTGGCGAAAAAATAGGTATTAAAAAAAGTTCTGCTCAACTCCAAAAACATTATGATCCATCAAAAATTATTGGAAAACAAGTGGCAGCAGTTATAAATTTTGAACCAAAGCAAATAGGAAATATAATGTCAGAAGTTTTAGTCTTAGGTTTTCCAGATAATGATGGAGATCCAGTATTAGTTTCACCTGATATTAAATTATCTAATGGTGGAAAACTCTTTTAATTATAAAGGAAGATTGATTAAAACTTTTAAACCACCTAGTGAGGATTTGTCTAAAATTATATCTCCTCCGTGAGATCTGACAATATCTCTTGATATTGTCATACCTAAACCACTGCCACCAATCGCTTTATTTCTTGATTTGTCTAATGTATAAAAAGGCTTAAAAACATCCTTATATTTTTTTGTGTCTATTCCTGGACCATTATCTTCAATAATAATGATAATTTCATCCTCTTTAGCATTTAGTGATATTTTAATTAAATCGGAATATCTCTTTGCATTTTCAATAATATTTACAAGACATCTTTTAATTTGTGCAGGTCTTCCAGAAGAAATAACCTCTTGGATAGAAGTAAGTTCTATATTTTTGTTTGAAGATTTTAAGCTTAAAATTAATTCATTTATCATAGAATTGAAATTAATTTTTTCAATTGGATCTGAAACTTCACCTTTTGCAAAACTTAAATAACTATCTAGCATTGAAGTCATTTCTGATATTTCATTTTCTAAATCTTCCTTAATTTTGGCATCATTTAATTTTGTTGTTTGTAATTTCATTCTTGTTAAAGGTGTTCTTAAATCATGACTAACACCTGCAAGCATTTCAGTACGTTGTATTAAAAATCTTTTTATTCTTGTTCTCATCAAATTAAAAGCATTAGCTGTTTGTCTTATCTCAATTGAACCAGACGATTTTAAAGTTGGAACATCATGACCTCTACCAAAAGTTTCTGCTAAAATAGCCAATCTTTTTAGAGGTTTAGTTTGATTTTTCATAAAAATATAAGCTATAAAAAGAAGGATAATAGAAGAAAAAATCATCCATAAGATAAACACAAAAGCTCTTCCGCTATAAAGTCTGTCTTTATCCACTACTATAATTAAAATGTTTTCTTCAACCTGAATCTTAATTTTTAACCCTAAATTTAAATCATCTGAATCAAATACAAACTCTCTATTAAGTAGTTTTAATTCCTCTGATAATCTTCTGTCTAATACTCTTTTTTTTGGTTTAAAATCTTTAACATTTAAAAATTCATTTTCTCTTAATTCAATTTTAAAATAAAAATATTTTTGAGCAAGAAGTTTTGCTTCATTTAAATTAAGTTTAGGCTCTGTAACATCTTTTGCCTCATTTATTTCTTTTTTCTCAATTAAATCTATAACTACCCCAATGTCTCCTACAACACTTTGAGATAATCTTTTTGAAATAATATCCCAAGAAGTTTGATAAAAAATTACACATGTTATTATCACCAATGAAGCTATTGGGACGAAAACTATTACTAAAGATCTTCCCAATAAGCTTGTAGGGATTATTTTTTTAAATTCTATAACCATTAGTCTGTTACTAATCTATATCCTTTTCCTCTTACAGTTTGTATAAAGTGTGGTTTTTTTGGATTATTTTCAATTTTTTGTCTAATTCGAGTTATTTGAACATCTACTTTTCTTAAATCTGACTCATTTTGATTTCCATCAGCAAGAATTTCTCTTGATACATTAATATTCTGTTTTTTTGCTAATAGATAAAGCAAGTTTTTTTCTCCTTGTGTTAGATAAATATCTTCATTGTTTTTCTTTAATCTCATTTTAGTTAGCTCAAATTTAAAGTTACCAAAAATTATAAATTTTGAATTAATATTATTTTCATCTTGGTATTTTAAAATTGTGTTGATTCTTAAAAAAAGTTCTTCAGGTTCAAATGGTTTCGACAAATAATCTTCTACACCTTTTTTTAAGCCTTTAATTCTATTTTGCGTATCACCTAGAGCTGTTAACATTAGTATAGGTGTATTCGATTTACTTTTTATGTTGTCAATAAAGTCAATAGTATCTCCGCCTGGGAGCATCCTATCTAAGATTATTAGATCAAACACAAAATAATTTATTAATTCTTCTAATTCACCTACATCAGAACATGTAGATAAAATAAATCCTTTTTCCTCAAGGTAGGAGCTAATTAATTCCCTTAATTTGTCATCATCATCTACTAGTAATATATTTTTTTCCATAAATTATATCTATTATATCAAATTAATAAAAAAGATTATAAGCTGTTATATTGACTAAATTATGCATCACTGATAGGGAATTACCATCTAATAATAAAAAATTAAATGTCTAATATACCTTTTGATAATAGAGATGGCTGGATATGGCAAAATGGGGATTTTGTAGCTTGGAGAGATGCAAAAATTCACATTATTACTCAGGGTTTACATTATGCAAGTGCAGTTTTTGAGGGTGAGAGAGCATATAATGGTGTTATTTTTAAATCTCTAGAACACACTCAAAGGCTATTCAGGTCAGCTGAAATTATGGGCATGAAAATTCCTTACTCACAGGAAGAAATTAACAAGGCTAAAAATGATTTATTGTTAAAGATGAATATGAAAAATTGTTATGTTCGTCCAATAGTTTGGAGAGGTTCAAATCAAATGGGTTTATCAACGTCTTCAGCAGACATTCATGTAGCAATTGCTATATGGAATGACTGGGCAAGTTACTTTAAAATAGAGGATAGACTCAAGGGGATTACTTTAATTACTTCTCCATGGAAAAGACCATCTCCTGAAACTGCACCAAGTCAAGCAAAAGCATCAGGGCCTTATGTTATTTGTACAATGTCAAAAGAATTTGCTGAAAAAAAAGGTTATCATGATGCATTGATGTTAGATTACAGAAATTATGTGGCAGAAGGAACAGGTGCCAATATTTTTTTTATAAAAGATAAAGATAAAGAGATTCACACTCCCATTGCTGATTGTTTTTTAAATGGTATCACCAGACAAACAGTAATAGAAATGTTAAAGCGTAAAGGATTCAAATTAATTGAAAGACACATAAAGCCAAATGAAATAAGTCAATTTCAAGAAGCTTTTTTAACAGGAACTGCAGCGGAAATAACTCCAATTAAATCAATTGATGAAATATTATATAAAACTGGAAAAGAAACTTTGTCATATAATTTTATGAATGATTTTACAAATTTAGTTAATTCTTCAATTTAGAATTTTTTAACCAAGAAGAGCTGTTTTTATAATTTTCTTTTTTCCAGAATGGTGCATCTTTTTTTAAATAATCCATTATAAATTTACATGCTTGAAAACTATCTTTTCTATGTTTTGAAAATGTTGCGACTAAAACAATTTTTTCATCTACATATATCTTGCCATAGCGATGAATAATTAGAGTATCAATTAAGTTCCATTTATTTTTTGCCTTATTACAGATTTTATCGAGTGTTTTTATGGCCATTTTTTCATAAACTTCTAGTTCAATTGACTTAACTTTTTTTTTGTTGTTTAAATTTCTTACATATCCAATAAAAGTTGATACTGCACCAATATTTGAATGTTTTGATCTTACAAAATCTATTTCTTTGTCTATTTTAAAGTTTTTCTTTGTAATTTTTATCATTTAACCCCCACTTACAGGAGGAAAAATTCCTATTTCATCTTCATTTTTTAGTTTCTTATTTTTTGTGACATATTCTGAATTTACTGCAAATCTGATTAGGTCTTTTTCTTGTAAGTATTTTTTTAATTTTGGATATTTTTTTGATAAATATTCTACTAATTTACTGATATCATTGATACTATGGTTATTTAAAGTTTCAGTTGATTTGCCTGTTTTTTCTTTCAACCATGCAAAATAAGATATTATCATTTAATGTGCTTCATACCCAAGCGTAGGTAGTCATATCCAGTATATAATGTTAAAATAGCAGCCATCCATAAAGCTAATTTACCTATAAATAAAAGCGGAATAAAATTAATTTCATTTTCATAAAGTATAAGAAATGCCAAAGCTATTATTTGACAAGTAGTTTTAAATTTAGCAATGTGAGAGACAGGTACGCTAATTTTAATTCCTGATAAAAATTCTCTTAACCCAGAGACTAAAATTTCTCTCATTAATATTATCAATGCGGGTATAGTTGTAAAACCAGCAATGGTTCCTTTAGCAGTAAGAATTAATATTACTGATGCAACTAACAGCTTATCAGCTATAGGATCGAGAAATGTTCCAAAATTAGTTTGTTCTTTTCTTATTCTTGCTAAATAACCATCAACAAAATCAGTTATTCCTGCAATACAAAAAAGAAAAAAAGCAATCCATCCGCTCAAAGGGTCATTTATGAGTATCATTATTAATATTATGGGAATAATTAATATTCTAAATATTGTTAATAAATTTGATATATTATATTGCATCTTAATAAAATTATTATGATTAAATTAATTTATTAATTTTGACTATTAAAAAAACCATAAATCTCTTCCGCTAAATTTTTGTTAATTCCTTTTATTTCGTTTAATTCATCAATACTGGCAGTACTAATTTTTTTAACACTCCCAAAATGCTCTAAAAGTATTTTTTTTCTTTTTAACCCTATTCCTTGAATTTCATCAAATACTGACTTGATTGATTCTTTAAATCTTCTTTTTCTATGTGAATTTATTGCAAATCTGTGAGCTTCATCTCTCATTCTTTGTATAAAATGTAATAAGGGATCATTGCCTTTAATAGTTATTTCTTTTTCTTCTGAATATATTATTTCTCTTCCTGAGTTTCTTTTAATTCCTTTGGCTACTGAAATTAATTTTACTTGATTTCTTTTATGTTTATTGAGAATTTTTTTTGCTTGATTAAAATGACCCTTACCTCCATCGACAATTATTATATCCGGAGTAGTCCATTCTTCTTGGCTATCAATTCTTAATAATCTTCTATTTAAAACCTCTTCTAACATATAATAATCATTAGATTTATGACTTTTCTCTTTTAGCATATCAAATTTGATATTAAATTTTCTATAACTTTTGCTTTCAAAACCTTCTTGATTTACAACAATCATAACACCTAATGATTGATTTCCAAAAGTATGGCTATTATCATAAATTTCTATTCTATTGGGCAATTGATTTAAATTGAAAAAATTCTTAAACTTATTTAATAACCTATAATGTTCTTGAAAACTTTGATTCTTTAATTTTATATTTTCAAGCGCATTTTTTTCTGCAAGCTTAATATGTTTTAATTTCTCTCCTATTTTTGGATTAATTATTTTAACTAAAATTTTATTTTTTTCTGAAAGAACTTTTTGAACATTGTTAAAGGCGCTTGAATCAATATTAACTAAAATTTTTGGTGGTGAATCTTTATTTGAATAAAATTGAAATAAAAATGAATCTAAAATTTCAACTTCATTAGAATTTTCATCATGACTTGGGTAAAAGGCTTTATTTCCATAGTTACTTCCATTTCTATAAAACATCCCAAAAATACAGCTTCTTCCATTCAAAATTTTAATTGCAAATATGTCTATATTTCTTAAGTCTTTAATATAAACCGATTGATATTTTTGAATTTGTTTTAATGATTTAATTCTATCTCTTAACCTACTTGCTTCTTCGTAGGCTTGATTTTTACTAGCAATATTCATTTGATTATTTAATTTTTTTTCAATAAATTTTGTTTTACCTGATAAAAATTTTTTTGCATCATCTATGCTTTCTTTATATTTTTTTTCATTTATTTTTTTAACACATGGAGCACTGCATCGTTTTATGTCATATAAAATACATGGCCTCGATCTATTTGAAAAAACTCCATCTGAACAACTCCTTAACAGAAATGTTTTTTGAATTGATAAAAGAGTATAATCAGCTGTTGAGGGAGATACAAATGGACCGTAGTAATTTCCTTTAAATCTTTTTTGCCCACGATACTTTAAAATTCTTGGAAAAGAGTGCTCTTTATTAATCAATATATATGGAAATGATTTATCGTCTCTTAAAATAATATTAAATTTAGGTTTAACTCTTTTTATTAGAGTGCATTCTAGTAATAGTGCGTCAATTTCCGAATTTGTTACAGTAAAATTTACCGTTTTTGTTTGACTAACCATTCTTTGTAGCCTTCTAGTCAGGCCGGATTGGTTAGAATATGTAACAACTCTTTTTCTTAAATTTTTAGCTTTGCCAATATAGAGAATTTCACCCTTTTCATTTTCCATTTGATAAACTCCAGGCTTATATGGAAAATTTTTAACACTCAATTTTATGATGTCTTTTCCACTTAAATTGGCTTTATAATCTTCTTGATCTTCAACAAAATTAATGTTTCTTGACGTTTCTTTAACAATTTTTTGGTTTTTTCCCATATATTTAACTATATTTAAAAATAATAATATTATATGTCATCTTTGATTTATTTAAACTAAACAATATTTTTATATAGGGGTAATTTAACAATGGCAAAAATGACTACTGAAGAAGCTTTTGTGAAAGTTCTTCAAAATCATGGAATAAAAAATGCATTTGGAATAATTGGGTCAGCGTTTATGCCTATATCGGATCTTTTTCCAAAAGCAGGTATAACTTTTTGGGATGTTGCCCACGAGTCAAATGGAGGTCTCATTGCTGATGGATATACTAGGGCGACTGGAAATATTGCAATGTGTATAGCTCAAAATGGACCAGGAGTTACTGGTTTTGTAACGCCTATTAAAACAGCTTATTGGAATCATACCCCAATGCTATTGGTAACTCCTCAAGCTGCAAACAGAACAATAGGTCAAGGTGGTTTTCAAGAAGTAGAACAAATGAATTTATTTAAAGATATGGTTTGTTATCAAGAAGAAGTAAGGGATTTTAATAGAGTTGCTGAAGTTTTAAATAGAGTTATTGAAAAGGCAATACGAGGATCAGCCCCTGCTCAAATAAATATACCAAGAGATATGTGGACTCAACAAATTGATATTGAAATTCCACAAATAATAAATATTGAAAGATCAGGAGGTGGAGATAAAACAATAAAAAAAGCCGCAGAAATATTATCTAATGCAAAATTTCCAGTTATTTTGTCTGGAGCAGGTGTAATTTTAGCAGGGGCAATTGATGATTGTAAATTATTAGCTGAAAAACTTGATGCACCAGTAGCTAGTGGGTATCAACACAATGATAGTTTTCCAGGTAGCCATCCTTTAGCTCTTGGACCTCTAGGATATAATGGCTCTAAAGCTGCAATGGAAATTATTTCTAAAGCAGATGTTGTTTTAGCTTTAGGAACAAGACTTAATCCATTTTCTACTTTACCAGGTTATGGCATTGATTATTGGCCAAACAAAGCTCAAATCATTCAGGTAGATATAAATTCTGATCGAATAGGATTAGCAAAAAAAGTTACTGTCGGAATTTGTGGGGATGCAAAAATAGTTGCACAGCAACTCTTAACAAATTTATCTATAACTGCAGGAGATAATGATAGACAAAAAAGAAAAGATTTAGTGCATAAAACTAAATCGTCATGGCTACAAACACTAACAAGTTTAAATCATGAAGATGATGATCCTGGAACTTCATGGAATGAAGACTCAAGAAATAGAGAACCTGATAGAATGTCCCCAAGAATAGCTTGGAGAGCAATTCAGGCAGGTTTGCCTAAAGATGTAATAATTTCGAGTGATATTGGAAACAATTGTGCGATAGGAAATGCCTATCCAATGTTTGAAGAGGGTAGAAAATATTTAGCTCCCGGTTTGTTCGGACCATGTGGTTATGGTTTTCCAAGCATTATAGGAGCAAAAATTGGTTGTCCGAAAATTCCAGTAGTAGGATTTGCAGGTGATGGTGCCTTTGGAATTAGTATGAATGAAATGACTTCAATAAATAGAAAAGAATGGCCAAGTATAACAATGGTAGTTTTTAGAAATTATCAATGGGGAGCCGAAAAAAGAAATTCTATTTTGTGGTATGACAATAATTTTGTTGGTACGGAGTTAGATACAGAATTAAGCTATGCTAAAATAGCTGAAGCTTGTGGTTTTAAAGGAATTGTAGTTAAAACAACGGAAGAATTAACTCAAACTTTAATAACAGCATGTAAAGAACAACAAGATGGTGTTACAACCTTTATAGAAGTAATTCTTAATCAAGAATTAGGAGAGCCATTCAGAAGAGATGCAATGAAAAAGCCAGTTCAAGTTGCGGGAATTAAATCCTCAGATATGAATACATAATTTTTATTTTTATATAAATATTATAAACAAATACAACATATGACTAATAAGTACGTTTTTTATGATGAATTCAATCCTGATTTAACTCCAAAACAAATGTTAGAATATGGTGTTTTTGGAGGCAGTTACTTAGGTGATACAATAAATGAATATCCAAAAACTTGGTTTAAAAAGGCAAAATTAAGTAAAACTTTTGATGTAAATTTAAATTGTTTTAAAATACGTTCGGGACAGAGTTTAAAAGAATGGAAAAAAAAGGGATGGATAATGAAAGAAGATCCAAGAGGATGGTTTCAATGGTATTGCAGATATACAATGGGAAGAAGAATTCCTAAAATAGACAAACTACAAATTTATAGATGGAAAATGTTTGGACCTAGACATATTGGAGGTATAAAAAAAAATTGTAGAAAAAGAGAATTAAATTGCAGGAAAAGACAAAGACAGGCTTTATTACAATGGGCTTATGACCCTTTTATTTAATTTGCACTTTTAGACTCTATTGATTGATCAGACATTTTGAATAAATTTAACAATGTTTGAGGTATATCATCAGTATTAGGGCATTCTATGATCATTTGTTTTTCTGCTATAGTAAAAGGGCAAATAGAGGCAAGGGTGGTTATAAGTAATGTGTTATCTACATTTTGCATTAATTGCCAATCGACTTCTATTTTATTTTTTTGTAAATAATTTTTTACCTCATTTAAAAAAATCTCTTTATCAAAACAATTCTCAAAATTATTATTAAAATCTTCTTTAAAATCTAGGTAATTAACCTCTAATTTTCTAAATTTTTCTTCTGTATTTATTTCTTGTACAAATTTAAATCTTGTTACACCTATTAGGTTAATCAAGTAACGACCATCGTTTGTTTCGCTGTATTGGTTTATTTTACCAAGACACCCGGTCGAATATAATTCATCATTTTCACCAGATTTATTATTCTTTTGGATCATACCAATCATTTTTTCATTTTTCATAGCATAATCTATCATACTTAAGTATCTTGGCTCAAAGATATTCAAAGGTAGATTTCCTTGAGGCAATAACAATGCTCCATTTAATGGAAAAATCGGAATTATTTTTGGTAAATTATCAATACTCATACTAAAATAAATATAGTTATAATTCTTAACATTAAAAGTAAAATATTAAAAAATTATTTAATTGACAAACTTTTTATTTTCTTGCAACTAAGAATTCTAATATGATTTATTTAATAATCAAAACATTAATATCTGCAATTGTCATTGTACTGGTATCCGAAATAGCAAAAAGATCTACTCTTATGGCAGGATTAATAGCATCTATTCCTTTGACTTCATTTCTGGCTTTTATTTGGCTTTATTGGGAAACAAATAATTCACAAAAAGTTATAGATTTATCAAATAGTATAGTTTTAATGATTATACCTTCGTTAGTTTTTTTCATTATTCTACCTCTAGCTCTAAAATTGAATGTACCTTTTGTATATTCGATGTTAATATCTTTATTTTCCACAGCATTTGTTTATTGGTTATATGTTCAATTTTTACAAAAATTTGGAATAAACTTTTAATTTTTTATTCTTATGCCTATAAAGGATATCATAATTGCTATTTCAATACCTTGTTTATGGGGTTTTGGTTTTGTTATTGCTAAACCTGGGATGGAACAGCTTCCACCTCTTTTAATTAATGGTTTACGCTGGTGGCTTGCTGGTCTGATTTTAGTTTGGTGGTTCCCAGTACCAAGAAATTTATTAAAAGAAATATTAATACTTTCTTTTGTAGCCTGTACTTTACAGTATGGACTTACATTCTCAGGTTTAAATCTTGTTGAAGCATCTTCAGCAATAATTATAGTCCAATTTGAAGTTCCTTTTGGAGTTTTGGCCGCATTTCTTATATTAAAAGAAAAGCCACCATTAAAGAATTTATTAGGACTGTTAATAGCAGGAGCAGGTTTATTTATATTAACTGGTGCGCCTAATTTGGAAGGGCAATCTCTTGGAATTACATTATTATTGAGTGGAGCAGCTGTATGGGCTTTAGGACAAATAATAGCCAAATCAATAACTGGAAAAATAAATGGCATTGCTCTAACAGCTTGGGTTGGAATAATGTCAGGTCCTCAATTAGTATTAGCATCGGCTTTGATAGATGGTAATACAATAAATTACATCACCTCTGCTAATTCTATAGCTTGGCTTATTGTTATATATCAAGCAACTCTTATGACAGCTCTCGGATATAGTCTTTGGTATTTCTTATTATCAAAATACCCTGTCAATAAGGTTATGCCAATACACCTTTTACTACCTTTTACAGGTGTTTTAGCTGCAGTTTTTTTACTTGGAGAGAGACCAGATATAAAAGTTTATTTTGGCGGCATAATAATAATTATAGGTGTCGCAATTATCCTCTATAGTAAATCAGAAAATAGAGTTTAAATAAATTATATGTTTAATGACACCCAAAAAGGCATCTTTCTTATAATTCTTGGCATGAGTATTTTTTCTTTTCAAGATGTTTTGATTAAATATTTATCTACCAATACATCAGTATTCCAAATATTTTTTGTAAGAAGTATAATTGGATTGTTAGTTATAAGTGTTTTTTTATCTTTCACTAAACAAAAAATTATTTTTAAATCTGAATACCCGATTCTAACTTTGATTCGTGTTATATTATTTTTTTCTGCTTTTTTAGCTTTTTATATTTCTCTTTCAAGATTGAGTTTAGCTGTAGCAAATTCTTTATTTTTTACTTCACCATTTTTTATCACAATATTTTCAATGATTTTTCTTAAAGAAAAGATCGGGATTAGGCGCTGGGCAGCAATTATTTGTGGCTTTGTTGGTGTCATTATAATTATGAATCCTAAAATTGATAATCTAAATTTATTTTATCTATTACCTGTTTATTGTGCCCTGGCTTATGCACTATCAATGATTATAATTAAATATACTTCAGATAAAGATTCAGTATATTCTCAAATATTTCATTTATATATATCTGCCCTTATTATGAGTAGTTTAATTAGTTTGTTTATTGGCGATGGAAGTTTAAATATTTACGATGATCCTTCTTTGCAATTTTTATTCAGGGAATGGTATTTAAGTTATAATCAAAATACAATTTTTCTTTTTGTAATCGGGATAGCGGGTGCACTTGGTTTTTTTTGTCTTCATCAAGCTTATCGGATTGCTTCACCGCCATCAATAGCACCTTTTGAATATATACTAATATTATGGTCGATTTCACTTGGCTGGGTTGTTTTTGGTGATGTTCCAGATTCAAGAAGTTTCGTTGGGATTACTATAATTATAGGTTCTGGTTTATATATTTTCTTCAGAGAAAATATAAGAAAAGCCCCTATTTCCACTGAGAAACCTCTTAGATAAATATTTAGAATATTCTTTCTTAACATATATGTTTTTTCCTCTATATCTAATATTAATATATTATTTATAGGAGGAATAATGATTACAAAAAATTTTACAAAAGTATTATTATCACTTTTGTTTATAGGGTTTATTTCGCCAGCTTATTCTGAATCAATAAAATGGTCTATGCCAGGCGATTCTTTAACTCTTGATCCTCATGCACAAAATGAAGGTCCAACGCACATGGTTTCTCGCCAAGTATATGAAGGTTTAGTGACTCCAGGCATTAATATGGAAATACTTCCTCAACTTGCTGAGTCATGGGAAGCAACTAGTGCAGACACTTGGGTTTTTAATATTCGTAAGGGTGTTAAATTTCATGATGGATCATCTTTAACAGCTAGCGACATTGCTTTTAGTATAAATAGAGCAAAGACTGCTCCTTCTGATATGGTGGATTTAATTAAAAGTATTAAATCAGCATCAGCTACTGATGGGCATACCCTTGAAATAAAAACTGAGGGACCAAATCCAATTCTATTAAATCAATTAACTCAAATATTTGTTATGTCAGAAGCATGGGCAAAAGCAAATGGTTGTGAAGTATCATACAATTGGGATGCTGGAGAAACTTCTTATTGCGCTTCAAATGCAAATGGAACCGGACCATTTAAAATTACTTTCAGAGAACAGGATGTAAGAACTGTTTTTGAAAAAAATACTGATTGGTGGGGTGACCATAGTTCACACAACTTAGATCAAATTGAATTACTTCCAATTAAAAATGATGCAACAAGAGTTGCAGCACTTCTTTCGGGAGAAATTGATTACACTAATGTTGTACCAGTTCAAGATATTGAAAGAATCAAATCTTCTTCTGGGCATATTGTAAAAATGACTCCGCAAAATAGAACTATATTCTTTGGTATGGATCAAGGTTCAGCTGAATTAAATTCTTCTAATGTTAAAGGAAAAAATCCTTTTGCAGATAAAAAAGTTCGGTTAGCAATGTACCATGCTTTAGACATGGATGCTATTAAGGATAAAGTAATGAGAGGCCAAAGTGTTCCAGCAGGTATTATCACTGCACCTGGTGTTAATGGTCATACAGCAGAGCGAGATAAAAGATTAGCTTATGATCCTGATCTGTCAAAAAAACTTTTAGCAGAGGCGGGTTATCCAGACGGATTTGAACTTACTTTAGATTGCCCAAATGATCGCTACATCAATGATGAAGCAATTTGTGTTGCAGCAATTAGTATGTTCGCAAAAATTGGAGTTAAAGTGAATCTTGATGCTAAAACTAAAAGCCAACACTTTTCAGAAGTAAAAGAGGGTGATGCAAATGGTATGACTAGTGACATGTATATGTTAGGTTGGGGTGTTCCAACTTTTGATAGTCATTATGTATACTCTTATTTATTTGAAAGTTCTGGTAGTTGGAATAAAGTTAATTTCAGCAATGCTAGAGTTGATGAATTAGTTGCATCAATGGGTGTTGAAACAGACTTGGATAAAAGAAATGCTATGATTGCAGAAGCTTGGGATATTACTCAAGCTGATGTTACATATCTTCCTTTACATCATCAAGTTGTTAATCAAGCTTCAAAAAGTAATGTCGATGTTCCTATAAGAATGAACAACGAGCCATTATTTAGATTTGCTAACGTAAATTAATTATATTTTAAATTTCTGGCCAGTTTACTGGCCAGAAATAACATCCCATGTACAGTTATTTCTTTAAAAGACTTTTACAATCCGTTCTTGTGATGATTGTTGTAGCATTTGTTTCATTTTCATTATTCAATTTTGTAGGAGATCCAGTAAATAGTATGACAGGTGAAGATGCTTCAGATGAAAGACGAGCTGAAGTTAGAGAAGTACTGGGTTTAAATGATCCAGTTTATATACAATTCTCTAGGTTTCTTGGAAATGTTGTTCAAGGAGATTTTGGTATATCTTATCAGTTAAAAAGAGAGGTATCGGATTTAATTGCAGAGAGAATGCCAGCTACTTTGGAATTAGTTTTTGTATCTGCAATGTTAGCAATAATTACAGGTGTAATTTTGGGAGTATATACAGGAATTCATAGGGATAGTTTCGTTTCTAATTTAATACTTGTTATTTCGCTTGCCGGTGTATCCCTTCCAACCTTTATTATTGGTATTATGTTAATTTATTTATTTTCTGTAATATTAGGAGTTCTCCCTTCTTTTGGAAGAGGCGACGTTACTGACTTAGGTTTTTGGACAACTGGTTTTTTAACTATATCTGGACTTAAGGCTCTAATACTTCCATCAATTACTCTAAGTTTATTTCAGATGACTTATGTGATTAGATTAGTGCGAGCTGAAATGATGGAAATTTTACAAACAGATTATATTAAATTTGCTAAAGCAAGAGGAATTAAAAATAATATTGTAAATTATAAACATGCTCTTAAGAATGGAATGATACCAGTTATAACAATTACTGGAATTAATGTTGGAACATTAATAGCATTTTCAATTATTACTGAAACTGTATTTCAATGGCCTGGAATGGGTTCTCTATTTATAAATGCAGTATACTTCGTCG
This sequence comes from Alphaproteobacteria bacterium MarineAlpha5_Bin12, assembly GCA_002937855.1. GTDB lineage: Bacteria > Pseudomonadota > Alphaproteobacteria > HIMB59 > MarineAlpha5-Bin12. The sequence continues at coordinate 27,027 of PTKS01000011.1, forward strand.
ATATACCAATTATGTCAGCTTATATGATTATGGTTGCTTTTATTTTTGTAATGATAAATTTTATTGTAGATATCACATATTATTTTATTGATCCCAGAATTAGACTTAAAGAAGAAACAGGTTAATAATGTTTTTAAGAACAATAAATAAAATTTATGATACTGACATAGGTTATAGTTTCTTTAATTCTAAAATAGCAATTATTTCATCTACTATCTTTTTTATTATTTTTCTTTGTTCTGCTTTTGCTGAACTGGTTGCGCCATATAACCCCTTTGATCCCGCAACTGTATCTTTAATGGATGCTTTTATACCTCCAATCTGGTCGGAAGGTGGAACAGCTAGTTTTATTTTAGGCACAGACCAACAAGGAAGAGATATGTTTTCAACTATGATTTATGGTTCAAGAATTTCACTTATAGTTGGATTTGCATCTATAATATTTGCTATGATTTTAGGTGTTTTTTTGGGAATTACTGCCGGCTATATTGGCGGCAGATATGAAATAGTCGTAATGCGTTTAACTGATGTGCAGTTAACTATACCAAGTATTCTAATGGCTCTTCTAGTTGATGGTATAGCAAGAGCAATTATTACACGATCAATGCATGATGAAATGGCAATTTATGTTTTAATTTTTGCTATCGGTATTTCTGAATGGCCGCAGTTTGCTAGAGTTTCCAGAGCATCTACATTAGTTGAAAAAAATAAAGAATATGTTTCAGCTTCAAGGATTATAGGATTATCCAATATACTTATAATGTTTAAACATATTCTACCAAACATTCTTCGACCAATTCTAGTTATTGCAACCATTGGATTAGCTTTAGCAATAATAACAGAATCAACGTTGAGTTTTTTGGGTGTGGGAGTTCCACCAACAACACCTTCATTAGGAACACTTATTAGATTTGGAAATAATTTTTTATTTTCTGGTGAATGGTGGATAACGTTTTTCCCAGCAATTTTTTTAATTGTGTTAGCGTTATCTATTAATCTTTTGGGAGATTGGATGAGAGACGCTTTAAATCCAAAATTAAAAAAGAGATGAGTTTTTTAAAAGTTAAAAATTTAAATATAAGTTATCCTACTAGAAAAGAAACAATTATTGCTAGTCAAAATGTTGAATTTACTTTGGAACGCGGCGATATTCTTGGGATAGTTGGTGAGTCAGGATCTGGTAAATCAACTATTGCCAATGCAATAATTAATTTAATTGACCCACCTGGAGAAATCACTGACGGGTCAATAAAAATTGACAATCAAGAACTGATAAATGATGAACAAATCATCCAAAAATTTAGAGGAAAAAAAATTGGTTTTGTTTTTCAAGATCCTCAAACATCTTTAAATCCATTGTTTAAAATAAAAGATCAATTGATTGAAACAATACAAACCCATCTTGATCTTAATTATAAAGAAGCATTTAAAAAATCTATTCAACTTTTGAAAGAGGTGGGAATAGAGAATGCTGAAAAAAGAATTGAAGATTATCCTCATCAATTTAGTGGCGGAATGCGACAGAGAGTTGTTATTGCTTTAGCTATAAGTTGTGAACCAGAATTGATTATAGCAGACGAGCCCACAACAGCTTTGGATGTTAGCATTCAATATCAGATATTAGAGTTGCTCAAAGACCTGACAATAAAACGAAATCTTGGAGTTATAATCATCACTCATGATATGGGAGTTATTGCCGAGACCACGAACAAGGTTATTGTTATGAGGCATGGTGTAATTGTTGAGCAAGGAAATACTCGAGATCTATTAACCAATCCAAAATCAACAGAGGCAAAGAGCTTAGTCATCTCTGTTCCACCCACTAATAAAAAAATTGATAGGTTCAAACTTATTAGTCCGGATGGAAAAGAAATAACATCCACTTCAGCTAATCTTACTAAAAGTATAATAAAAACGTGGGGAGTAAGAGAAAATAAAAATAAAATGTTGTTAAAATTATCTAACGTCTCAAAAATATTTGATGACGGTTCAATTTCCTTCACATTGAATGCATCTACTGGTAATTCACAATCAAAAAATCAATATGATAACGATAAAGTTAGAGCAGTTAATAATGTTTCTTTTGACTTATTTGAAGGAGAGACATTGGGCTTAGTAGGAGAATCTGGCTCAGGAAAGTCAACTATTGCAAAAATTATTACCGGTTTAGTTAGGCCTTCTGAGGGTGATATAAAGTATAATGATATGCCTCTTTATAATTCAAAAAGAAAGTATCAAATTGCACAAAGCAGGGGGCAAATTCAAATGATATTTCAAGATCCATACTCTTCTCTAAATCCAAGATTTAAAGTTAAAGATATTATTTCTGAACCTTTGAAGTTTTTTCAAAAAAAAATAACCAAAAGTGAATTAACTCAGAATGTTTTTGATTTAATTGATATTGTTGGTATGACAAGACAATCATTAGATCGATACCCTCATGAATTTTCAGGAGGGCAGAGACAAAGAATTTCAATTGCTAGAGCTCTAGCTACAAGACCAAGATTGTTAATATGTGATGAACCTACTTCAGCTTTAGATGTAAGTATACAAGCGCAAATATTAAATTTATTAAAAGATATTCAAGATGAATTACACTTAACAATGTTATTTATTAGTCACGATCTACCAGTGATAAGGCAGATGTGTGACAGAATTGCAGTTTTAAAAAATGGGAATCTATGCGAGATTGAAGAAACAGAGAAGCTATTTAATAGTCCGAATCATAATTATACAAGAGAGCTTATCAGATTAATGCCAAAAATTGAGTCAATCTTTCAAAAATAAATTATAAGATTTTATTTATTATCTTTAAGCTAGATCTTCTTTGTAAATAAGTAACACCTATAAGTAAAATAAATGCAAAAACATAAATGTATTCTTTTGGAGGTCTATCAATTGAGCTCACCTCGATTCTTGTTATTTCATCATAAAAATCCACACCTCTTTGTTCTGCGGGACTATTAAAATTCATATTTACAACATCAAAATTATTGTTTTCATTTTTTTCTAACTCAATTCCCACAAGATCTGGAATATTTTTATTTTCACCTGGCTTAATTTCAAATGCAAACATCTTGTAGCGATCACCATATTCCGTGTGTCTGACAACATGAAAACGAACTTTTCGCATTTCTGTATAATCTAGTACAGTTGTTAAATCTTTTTTATAAACTTCATATTCAGGATAAATTCTATTCATAATAAAATCGGGTCTAAACATACTTACAGTGATAAATAACAATACTATTATCTCAAACCACCGTAGACGAGTTAAAAACCAACCTTGTGTAGCGGATGTAAAACAAAAAATTGCAATAAGGGATACAAAGAAAATCATAAGTCCATGCCAAAAACTTGTTACACCTATTAGCAAAAGTTCGTTGTTAAATATAAAAACTATGGGCAAAATCGCAGTCCTAATTTCATAATAAAAGGCTTGAACTCCTGTACGAATAGGATCTGCTCTTGATATAGCTGAAGCAGCATAAGCAGCTAGACCTACAGGGGGAGTTACATCTGCCATTAATCCAAAATAAAATACATATAAATGGACAGCTATTAGTGGAAGAATTATTCCGGAAGCTCCACCAATTTCTACAATTACATTTGCCATTAATGCGGCAACAACTAAATAATTTGCAGTTGTTGGTAATCCTAATCCTAATATTAAACACAAAACCATTACCATAAGTAGCAATATAATTATGTTACCACCTGAAATAAACTCTACAACTTCTATCATTGCGTTAGATAAACCAGTAGAACCTACTGCTCCTACAATAATTCCCGCAGTACCTATTGCAATGGCAACATTTGTCATATTCATGGCTCCACGTATCATTCCCCTTGCTATATCTTTTAAACCTTCAAAAATTTGTTTTCCTATTAATGAGGTATTGTGTAGATTTTTAAAATCAATTTTTTGAACAATCATAATAATCATCATTGTCAAAATACTATAAAAAACTGCACTTCCAGCAGTCCAACGCTTAATTATTAAAAGATAAACTAAAATTGCAATGGGAATTAGAAAATGAATTCCAGAGCGGAATGTTTTACCCAACTCTGGAATGTCATTTTTTTCCATTCCTTGTAATCCTAATTTACATGCTTCCAAATGAGAAATCCAAAATAATGAAAGATAAACAATTACGGCAGGAATAAAAGCATGGGTGATAACTTGAAAATATGTTATGCCCAACATTTCAGCAATTATAAATGCTGCAGCACCCATAATTGGAGGCATTATCTGACCATTTACTGACGCTGCAACTTCTATTGCACCTGCCTTGGTTGCAGGAAATCCAGTTTTCTTCATTATAGGAATTGTAAAAGTTCCAGTTGTGACAACATTTGCTATTGAAGAACCAGATATCATTCCTGTTAATCCAGATGCTAATATTGCTGCTTTGGCTGGTCCTCCTCTAAACTTTCCTACTAACGCAACAGCTAAACTTAAAAAATATCTTCCTCCCCCAGCATAATCAAGCATTGAACCAAATAAAACAAACAAAAAAACAAAACTTACTGAAACTGATATTGGAATACCAAATATAGCCTCTCCTCCAAACCAGTGGTATCCCACTAACCTCTTCAATGATAACCCTTGGTGAGAAATCAATTCAGGCATACTTTGTCCAAAAATTGAGTAAATTAAGAATATACTTGCAACTACCACTAAAGGAATACCTATAGCTCTTCTAGTTGCCTCAAGAAGTAAAATAATACCTATAGCACCTATCACAAGTTCAGTAGGAAATTTAATGATACTATTAAATATACTTATTTCTGAGATTAATAATATTCCATTTCTATCAACGAGTTCTTTATAATTAATAAAAAGATAGAGAGCACACATCAAACCCGTTATTGCCAAACCAAAACTGAGTATTGTGATTTTTTTATTTCTATCTTTCTTTAAAAAAGGAAATGATAAAAAAGCAATTAAAAGAGCAAAACCAAGATGTATTGCTCTAGCTGGTACATCAATAAAAACTCCGAATCCCACAATATATGGAAGAGGTGATGCGTACCAAAGTTGAAATAAGGACCATGAGAAGGCAATAATAGCTACGAATTTTAATTGCCATCCAGAGAGAATTCTAGCCCTACCCTCAATTTCACCAACCTTTTTTACTATTTCTGAATTTTGGCTATCCATAATAAAAAAGCCCGCCTCTCAAACTTACTAAGAAGCGGGCTATTGTCTAATTAATTACATCCAACCTTGTTCTTTATAGTATTTTACAGCACCATCATGAAGAGGGGCAGAAAGACCATTAGAAATCATTTGTTTTGGATCTAAATTTTTGAAAGCAGGGTGTAGCTTTCTGAAATCATCAAGATTTTCAAACACTGCTCTTACAACTTCATAAACAATATCATCACTTACATCTGCACTTGATACAAATGTTGCCATTACTCCGAAAGTTACGGCATCGTTCTTTTGTGAAGAATAAAATGCTCCAGCTGGGATATTTGCAAAAGCATAAAAAGGATTATCATTTACAAGTTTCTTTTCGATATCTGAATCAAGATTTACAAAGTGTGCACCACATCCATCTATCGCCTGACCTATTGCTCCGTTTGGAACACCAACAGTATAACCTATTGCATCAACCTTACCATCACAAAGGGCACCTACTTGTTCTGAAGATGTTAATTCTGTTGCTTGTTTAAAATCACTAACACTTGTTCCATGTTTTTCCATAAGAACTTCCATAGTTCCACGTTGACCTGAACCTGGATTTCCTATGTTAACAACTTTACCTTTTAAATCAGACCAAGATTTTATCCCTGACCCTTTTCCGGCAATAAGTTGGAATGGTTCTGGGTGAACAGAGAAGACTGCTCTTAAGTTTTTAAATTGATTACCTTCCCATTTAGAAGAGCCATTCACAGCATGATATTGCCAATCTGATTGTGCAACGCCAAACTGTAACTCACCTTCTTTTATTTGCCCTATATTATAGTTTGATCCACCAGTAGAAGGTGCAGCACACCTTATTCCATGTTTTCTTCCTTCTTTTCTTCCTTCTGCAGCTTCTTTATGTACCATTCTGCATACTGAATTTCCAACAACAAAGTATACGCCTGTAGGCCCACCTGTACCGATAGAAATGAAATCTGCAGCTACCACAGTTGAAACTGGTAACGAAAAAGTTGTTAAAACTGCTATAGATGCTAAAATTGAAATTAAAGATTTTTTCATAATTTCCTCCTTTTTTGTGCGCGAAATCCCGTAATGAATTGATAAATTTAGACAATAATCGATTGAATGTCTATTCAATTACAATATAAATTAATGGTAATATTCAATTGCAATATAAATTAATAGTAAAATGACCAAAATAAGAGAAAACCTAGCCAATATTAAAGCCTCTTCCACATTAGCTATCAATGAATATTCAAAAAAACTTGAGAGTGAAGGTAGGGAAATTTTTAAATTTGGATTAGGTCAGTCACCATTTCCAATCCCAGAGGTAATGGTTAATGAATTAAAAAATAATGCTCACCAAAAAGATTATCTAAGTGTTGCAGGTTTAAAAGAATTAAGAGAGTCTATTGCTAAATATCATTCTTATAAAAATAAAAATATATATAATGAAAAAAATGTTATAATTGGACCTGGATCAAAAGAATTGATCTTCCAACTTCAATTGGTTATTGATGCAGAATTAATATTACCAATACCAAGTTGGGTTTCATATGAGCCCCAAGCTAATATTGTTAAGAATGATGTTATTTGGATAGAAACTAATTTTGAAGAAAATTGGCATTTGACTCCTGAAAAATTAGCAAATCAATGTAAAACAAATAAAGATAAAGAAAAATTATTAATTTTAAATTCCCCTAATAATCCATCCGGTACTATTCACCCAGATTTAGAAGGATTGTCTAAGATTGCAAAAATGTATAAAGTAATAGTAATCTCTGATGAAATATATGGTGAACTTTCTTATAGCGGTTCGTATCAATCAATATCACATTATTATTCTGAAGGCACTATAATAACTAGTGGGATAAGTAAATGGTGTGGCGCTGGGGGTTGGCGCCTTGGAGCAGCTATATTTCCAAATGAGCTTTCCATCATAAAAAGAGCCATGGAACCTCTAGCAAGTGAAACATTTAGTGCAGTTAGTTCTCCAATTCAATTTGCCACTATAAAAGCATATTCAGAAGATCATTCAAACTATATAAGCATTACAAGAAAAATATTTATATCCATTAGTAATTTTATTCATCAAAAATTAACTTTTGTAGGAGTAAAATGCCTCAAAGCAGAGGGAGGTTTTTATATGTTATGTGATTTCACTTCAGTTTTAAAAAAAACAACAGCAATTAATTCTAGTAAAAAACTCTGCAATATTCTTCTTGAAGAAATTGGTTTTGCAATGCTACCAGGATCAGATTTTGGATTTAAAGAAAATTATTTAATTTGCCGGATTGCATTTGTTGATTTTGATGGAAAGAATGCTATTAGTGTTGCGTCTCAAAATAAAGAAATTGATGAAAGATTTATTAGAGAAAATTGTCCAAAAATACATAAAGGAATAGAAAAATTAATAAATTGGATAATAAAAAATCAATGATAATTAGAAGTGCTTACAATACATTTTGGTGCTTGATTGGTTGCAGCATTGGTGATTTTGGTACAATTTATTTTTTTCAAATTAATGATTTTCAAACACCCACTCTAATCATTATGATTATAGCTATAATTAATGGTTTAATTACAAGTATAATATTTGAAACAATAACTTTGTTAAATCAAATGAGATTGAAAGAGGCCTTTAAAACAGCTTTGGGTATGAGTTTTATTTCTATGCTTGTAATGGAAATTACTATGAACATTTGTGATTGGTTTATCACCGGGGGTGCATATATATATTGGGAAATAATTCCAATATTATTAATTACTGGATTTTTAGCAGCGTGGCCATACAACTACTGGATGCTAAAAAAATACAATAAAGAATGTCATTAGAATCAATGAAAGGTGTACTTTTAAATGGACATGGAGGTTTTGACAAACTTGAATATAAAGAAAATATACCTATTCCAGAAATCAAGGATGATGAAGTGCTTATTAAAGTTCATGCAGCAGGTATTAATAACACAGATATAAACACACGAATAGCATGGTATTCAAAAAATAATATATTAGGCAATTCAATAGAAATTGGTGAAAAAGGAATAAATAATTATGTTTATAATGATGGATCTTGGGGTGGCGAAGGAATTAAATTTCCAAGAATTCAAGGAATAGATGCGTGTGGAGAAATCGTTGATGTTGGTAAGTTAATTAATAAGTCTCGTATTGGGGATAGGGTAATAGTTAATCCCTGTATGAAAATTAATAGTAATTATATTTTCTTTGGTTCGGAAGTAGATGGGGCCTTTGCAGAATATACTAAAGTAAAAAATGATTTTGCTTTAAAGATAAATAGTAAATTTACTAATGAAGAACTTGCTTCATTCCCATGCTCTTATTCAACAGCAGAAAATATGTTGTTACAAACTAATCTTATAAAAGGAGAACATATTTTAATTACCGGTGCTTCTGGAGGTGTGGGCTCTGCAAGTATACAACTTGCCAAAATTCGTAACGCTAAGATTAGTGTAATTAGTGAGATTGAAAAATTTAATGATTTGAAATTATTAGGAGCTAACTGCACATATACTAGAGACCAACTTAATGATATACAAGATAATTCAGTTGACGTTGTAATTGATTTAGTAGGTGGAAATTATACTAATCAATTAATTAATAAATTAAAACATTTTGGACGTTATGCAACAGCCGGTGCAGTTAGTGGTCCTATTGCAAACATAGATATAAGGACTTTATACTTAAAAGATTTATCATTGTATGGTTGTACAGTATTAAGAAGTAATGTTTTTCCTAATCTTATTTCTTATATTGAAAAAAATGAAATCCAACCCTTGGTTAAAAAAACTTTTTCTCTTGATAATATTGTAGAAGCCCAGAGATATTTTTTAAATAAAAAATTTGTTGGAAAAATTGTTTTAACAACTTATTAGTATTGTAATCCACATATTCACTTATTATTCACAACCTATTCACTTTTTTATACAATAAATTTTATATTTATTTAAATTATAGGTTGGACTTTATTTAGTATAAATTGTACTTTGTTCATGATTGATGTTTGCAAAAACATTAATTGGGAAGTCTTGGGGAAACCTTTGATTTCTTGATAAGGGAGGAAACAACCTTTTCAAAAAACGGTCTAATAGCAATATTGGACCGTTTTTTTTTATTTTTTATCCATATTTAAATCATAATAATCATTGACTTCTGAGGCTTTTTTAATAAATAAGAACAAATATAGAACAAAAATATTTGAACAATCTAAAAATAATGGGCCAATTAAAAACAATAAAATTCTCTGAATTTTTAAAAGATAAGAAAATAGAAATACCAGTTTTTGTTGATAAGGTGTCTGCTGGATTTCCTTCCCCGGCATCTGATTATATTGAGCATAAACTTGATTTAAATAATTATCTTATTTCTAATCCTGCTGCCACTTTTATTGTGAAAGCAAGTGGAACATCTATGATTGATGCAAATATTCAGTCTGGAGATCTTCTTATTGTAGATAAAAGTTTGACTCCAAAAAATAATAGTATTGTGATCGCATCTATATTTGGTGACTTAACCGTTAAAAGATTGAAAAAGAAAAATAAAGCTATTTTTCTTGTCGCCAATAATACTAATTATCCAAGCTTTGAAATCAAAGAAGAAACTGATTGCTTTATTTGGGGTGTTGTAACTTATGTCATTCATTCAACAAACAACAGATAAAAACTATTATAGATCTTCAAAGCAACTATTTGCTTTAATTGATTGCAATTCTTTTTATGCTTCTTGTGAAAGAATTTTCAATACTAAGATAATAAAAAAACCTGTTGTTGTGCTCTCAAATAATGACGGATGTATTATTGCACGTTCTGATGAAGCAAAAGAGTTAGGCATTCAAATGGGAGAACCTTTTTTTAAAGCAAAAGATATAATTACAAAAAATAAAGTTAATGTTTTTTCATCAAATTATTCTTTATATGGAGACATTTCTAATAGAGTTATGGAAGTCCTCTCTACTTTTTCTCCAGAAATAGAGATTTATTCTATTGACGAAGCATTTTTGAAATTTGATGGATTCAATGAAAAAAAAATAGATGATCACTGTAAAAAAATTCGTGATACAATAAAACAATGGATAGGAATTCCTGTAAGTGTTGGGGTTGGACGCACTAAAACATTAGCTAAAGTTGCGAATCACTTAGCCAAAAAAAACAAAGAAAAAAAAGGGATTTCAATTCTTTTAGAAGAAAAAGAAATTAAACAAGAATTAAGCATTCTAGATGTCAAAGATATATGGGGAATAGGAAAAAAATTATCAATTTTTCTTAAAAGTAATGGAATTTATTCAGCTTTTGATTTTCTTCAAAAAGAAAGAGGATGGGTTAGAAAAAATATGGGTGTTATAGGGGAGCGTATAGTTATGGAACTTTTAGGCTTATCTTGCTTATCTCTAGAAATGATTCCTAACTCAAAGAAGAATTGCTGTGTTTCAAGATCATTCGGTTATCCGATTGAAACATTTGAAGATTTAAGTCAATCTGTTGCCAATTATGCAACAAGGGCAGCAGAAAAACTCCGTGAAGATAATTTAGTTACAAATGTTATGAGTCTGTTCTTATTGACAAACTATTTTAACAAAAAAGATTTGCAGTATTCAAACTCTCTAAAAATACAAATTGATTATCTAACAAATGATACTGTCGTGATTGTTAAAAAAGCATTGGAAGGTTTGAAAAAAATATATAGACCTGGATACAAATATAAAAAAGCAGGTATTATTATGCTGAACCTTTCTCAAGAATCTAATATTCAAGGATTATTTGAATTCAATAAAGAAAAATCATCATCACTTATGAAATCATTTGATTCCATAAATTTACGTTATGGAAATTCTACTATCCATACAGCTGCTGAGGGAATTAACAAACTATGGTCTATGCAAAGACAAAAAATGTCACCTTGTTACACAACTCGATTTAACGAATTATTGAAAGTAGATCTATGATTGAAAATTCAAATTAAAAAAAATTTTATTTTTTAGATTCAAGAAGTTTTTTCTTCAAAAGAGAGATTCCATGAATTTTTTTATGTTCATAGGATTTCTTAAAGGCCTCTAATTGCCAACCAGATAATCTACTTTCCAATTCTTTAAGATTGTTAATTTTCCATTCATCGGTTGTACTTTCATTTTTCCATAACTGTTTATCAGAATTTGATCGACCACATCCATAGCAATAGCCTGAAACGGGGTCAGTTCTACAAACCGTTATGCATGGTGAAATAATATTTGATTCCATTTGATGTATTTAATGCTTTTTTTTTGTAAAAACAAATATCTAATTTTTTTTTTCTGACATATATTGAAAAAATTAAAAAAATGTTGAAAAAAGTTAGTAAAGAATCAATACATCAAGCGTATGCAAGGATAAAAGGGCATATTGTAAATACTCCTTTAATTTCAGTAAATAGCATAAATGATAAATTTAACTCCAAAGTTTTTTTTAAATTAGAGTCCGAACAAAAAACAGGATCTTTTAAGATAAGAGGGGCTTTAAACAAACTTTTGCAATTAACATCAGCTGATAAAAAAAAAGGTGTAATAGCATATTCATCTGGAAATCACGCTCAGGCAGTATCATACGGATGTAAACTTTTAGGTATAAACTCGATGATAGTAATGCCAAAAGATGCGCCAAAAATTAAAATATTAAAAACGAAAAAAAATGGAGCGGATATAATTTTTTACGATAGATTGACACAAAGCAGAGAAAAGATAGCAGAAGATTTGGCAAATAAAACTGGAAGAGTGCTTGTCAAACCTTTTGACGATCAAGATATTATTAGTGGTCAAGGAACTATAGGACTTGAAATTTACAATGAGTTGAGACGAAAAGAAATAGAACCCGATGTTCTACTCTGTTGTTGTAGTGGAGGTGGATTAATTGCAGGAATATCAACATATTTAAAAAATTATTTTTCAAAATTATCAATCTATTCAGTTGAGCCTCAATATTATGATGATATGAAAAAATCACTTGAAAGAGGAAGATTAGTTTCAATAAATCCAATTCACAATACATTGTGCGATGCTTTAACATGTAAAACTCCTGGAAAATTAACATTTGAAATAAATAAAAGAAATTTATCTGGAGGATTTGTTGTTAATGATAGTGAAGTAAAAAAAGCAATACGTCTTTTAAACAAAGAGCTTAATATTATATCTGAACCTGGAGGCGCTGCATCCGTAGCTAGTTTTTTAAAAAATTACAAAAACTTTCAAGAAAAGGTAGTAATTATAATTGTTTCTGGCGGCAATATTGACAACACACTTTTTAAAAAAATAATAAATAATAATGAATAATAGAATAAAAAAAATTCAAGACTATTTAAAGAATAATAAATTTGATGCTTTTTTTGTCCCAAGAGAAGATCAATATTTAAATGAGTATTTGCCCAGTGCATTTGAGCGTTTAAAGTGGCTAACAAATTTTTCTGGATCTTCAGGAATTGCAATAATTTTAAAAAAAAAATCACCAATATTTACTGATGGGCGTTATACAATTCAAATAAATCAAGAAGTGAATAAAAATTTATTTTCAGTTTTTCATATAAATGAGTTTAATTATTGGATTAAAAAAAATTTATTTAATTATACCGTTGCTTTCGACCCTTGGCTTTTTTCAATACATAAATTTAATTCTATAAAAAAAAATTTATCATATAATAAAATTAAATTTATACAATTAACCAAAAACCCTATAGATACACTATGGAAAAATAGACCATCTCTTCCCAAAACTAAAGCTTATTTACATGGCATAAAGTATACAGGAGAATCAGTAATTAAAAAAATTCTAAAAACGCAAAAAATTATAAAAAGAAAAAAATCTGACTATTTATTATTAACATCAATTGATTCTATAGCTTGGCTTTTAAATTTGAGAGGAAATGATATTGATTATATTCCTTTAAATCTAGCTTATGCATTAGTACCTAATAAAGGAAAGATTATCTTATATATAAATAAAAAAAAGATTTCTCAAAAAATTATAAAACACTTTTATTCAACTGTAATTTTTAAAAGTGACTCGGAAATAATTGATATTTATAAAATTATACCAAAAAAATCAATAGTTGGGATAGATATAAAAAAGACACCATACGCTTTCAAAACTATTTTTTCAAAAAATAGTATTAAAATTAAATATTTTGATGATCCTTGTTACAAATTAAAATCAGTTAAAAATAAAGTTGAATTAAAAGGAGCAAGAAAGGCAAACATAAGGGATGGAGCTAGTTTAACTAAATTTTTGTATTGGATAACAAAACACAAGAAATTAAAAAGTATAGACGAAATGTTAGCTGAAAAAAAATTACTTAAAATTAGAAAAAGAAACGAGTATTTTGTTTCCCCTTCTTTTTCTACCATATCTGCTTTTGGAGCTAATGCATCAGTGCCTCATTATAGAGTTTCAAGAAAAACCAATGTTAAATTTTCTAAGGATAGTTTATATTTAGTAGATTCAGGAGGCCAATATTTTGATGGAACTACTGATATAACAAGGACCATTGCTCTTGGCAAACCAACAAATGAACAAAAAGATAGGTTTACTAGGGTATTAAAGGGACATATTGCACTTTCTACAGTTATTTTTTCAAGAAAAACCAAAGGATCTGATTTAGATTATTTAGCAAGGAAATTTCTTAAAAAAATTAATTGCGATTATGATCATGGAACAGGTCACGGGATAGGCAGCTTTCTATCTGTACATGAGGGCCCTCAAAGGATTTCAAAACTGCCAAGAAAATACGACTGTTTTTTAAAAAATGGAATGATATTATCAAATGAACCTGGATATTATAAAAAAGATGAATATGGCATAAGGATTGAAAATTTAATAATAGTTAATAAATTGAAAAACAATAAACTTAAATTTGAAACGATTAGTTGGGCTCCATTGGATAAAGAAATGATTTTATTGGAAATGCTTACAAAAGCTGAAATTAGATGGATAAACAGTTATCATAAAAAAGTTTATAATAAAATTAACAAACATTTAAATTTAAAAGAAAAGAATTGGCTAAAAAATATAACAAAACCTATATGAAAAATAAATAATGTATCTTGTTTTAACACAATGTTTCGCAAGTCGAATAGGAGGCATTGAAGATTTAATGACTAATTTTGCTTTAACTCTTGCAAGTAGAGAAAATGTCAAAGTTTTTGCTGATCAAAATTTAATTGCGCAAGATGAAATTTTTGATAAGAAAAATATAAATTCTATAGAAGTATTTAGGTATGGAGGAATAAAATTTTTTAGACAAAGAAAAAAATCTAAAGATATAAAGATTTTTATTGAAAATAATGAAATTCAAGCAGTAATTTCTGATACTTGGAAAAGTTTAGAGCGTTGTATTGATTATCTTAAAGATAAAAAAATAAAAACTGTCTGCCTAGCTCATGGAAATGATATAATTTTTCAAGATGCAAGACGAAAAGAAAGAATTTTAAATGTTTATAATAAAGTTGATAAGATTATTGCTAATTCTAGATATACCTCTGATTTGATAAAAACATTAAATATTGAAGATAAAAAAATTTTTATTGTTAATCCAGGAGCAAAAAATTTAGATGAAGTGAATTCATCAAATAACTTCAATTTTGAAGGTAATCCTATTTTGTTCACTTTGGCTCGATTAGAAAAAAGGAAGGGTCATCAAAAGGTTTTAGAGGCATTAAAAAAACTCAAAGATGATTTTCCGAATATACAATATATTATTGCAGGCGAGGGAAGTGAAAAAAAGAATTTAGTTAATCTTACAAAAAATTTAGGTTTAACTGAAAGTGTTTTTTTTGTCGGAAGTGTAAATCAAAGCCAAAAAAAAGAAATATTTAATAATTCAACTTTAATGGTTATGCCAACGACAAATGAAGTCTCAATAGGTTCTATAGAAGGTTTTGGAATTTCATATATTGAAGCAGCAATGGCTGGTTTGTGTTCAGTTGCAACTGATAATGGTGGTGTAAGCGATGCAATTATTAATAATGAAACTGGCTTACTATTAAAACCAGATGATGATTTATATTCCTCTCTCAAAAATATCTTATCTGATAGTAAAAAAATAAAATTTTTCAATCTTCAAGCTAAAAAAAGAGCATTAAAAGACTTTAATTGGGATGTAGTAATAGAAAAATATTTAAATATTATAAGAAATTAATTTTTATCAAAATATTTTTTTAATATATTGTAATATATATTTTCTAGTTTTTGAATTTCTTTGATATTCACACTCTCATCTACTTTATGAAGCGTATTATTAACAATACCTAATTCTAACACTCTACAATAATCCTTTATGAACCTTGCATCAGAAGTGCCTCCATCTGTTCCCAATATTACTTTTTGACCATTAGTATTTTCACATACTTCTGAAACTATATTTACTAAAGTATTAGGTTCGGTTAAAAAAGATTCACCAGTAATTTCTTGCCGTAATGAATAACTTATATTTTTCTCATTGTGAGATATAGCCTGGATTTTTTCGTTAAGGAGTTTATTTAATGATTGCCCAGTATGTAAATTGTTAAATCTAATGTTTATAGTTACTTGAACTGTTTCAGGTATCACATTTGAGGCAGTATTTCCCACATCAATTGTTGCAATTTGCAAAGAAGAAGGGAGAAAGTGTTCATTACCTTCGTCTAATGGATTAGCCATAATATTTTGAAGAACTTTAATTAAAAAGTGTATAGGGTTTTTAGCACGATTTGAATTTGCAGTGTGACCTTGAACTCCTTTAATTTTAAGATAAAAATTTGTTGATCCTCTTCTGCCTATTTTAATTTTATCACCCACCGTATTATTTGCTGTTGGCTCTCCAACAATACAATCATCTATTTTGATTTTGCTTGTTTTAGTCCATTCCATAATCTTTTTTGTGCCATTTATAGCATCCTTTTCTTCATCATTTGTAATTACAAAGGATATCTTTCCTCCAAAATTTTCTCCATATTTTTTTACAAATCGATGGGTTGCACTTATAAAACAAGCTACAGCACTTTTCATATCCTCTGCCCCTCTACCGTAAAGTCTTTCATCAATAATTTCTGCATCAAAGGGCTTATGTGTCCAGGAATTTTTATCCCCGATTGGAACGACATCAGTATGTCCAGCGAAAGCCAAGTGTTTTCCTTTACCACCTATACTAGCAAATATGTTTTTTACATTATAAGAATTTTCAGATGAAAATTCTAAAACTTCACATTCACATCCAAAACTTTCAAGATGACTTTTAACACAATCAATAACACCATTGTCTTCGGGAGTTATACTCGCACATTTTATTAGTGATTGCGTTAATACTACAGGATCATGATCAATATTTTTCATCAATCTCTTAAAAGATCATTGATTGAAGTTTTTGATCGAGTTTTTTCATCGACTTGTTTAATTATTACCGCACAATTTAATGAGGGTGCAAGTGGGTTTTTTTTATCTGGTAATGAACCAGGTACAAGAACAGAGTAAGGAGGTATTTTACCGTAAGTAATCGCTCCTGTTTTTCTATCTACTATTTTTGTAGATTGCCCTATGTACATTCCCATACTGAGCACTGACCCTTCTCCTACAATCACCCCCTCAACTACCTCAGACATTGCTCCTAAAAATACATTGTCTTCTATAATAGTTGGCAAGGCTTGTGCTGGTTCTAAAACACCACCAACTCCACTTCCGGCAGATATGTGACAATTTTTGCCAATTTGACAGCAAGAGCCTGCTCTAGAAAATGTATCCATCATTGTGCCAGTGTCAATATATGCCCCTATATTAACAAAGCATGGCATCAAAACTACATTCTTAGCAATGAAAGATCCTTTTCTCACAGGTGTATTTGGTACCATTCTAAAACCTGCTTTTTCAAAATCTTCCTTTTCCCATCCAGCAGTTTTACCTTTGAGAAGATGGGACTTATCAAACCAAGAACTGTATGGCCCAGACAAAGCCTCCATACCATGAATTCTAAAACTTAACATTATAGCTTTTTTAACATATTGTTGAGTAATCCAATTTCTATCAATCTTTTCTGCTACTCGTAGTTTTCCTTGATCAAGATTTTCTATTATTTGGTTTATTGCATTTATTATTAATTCATCAGATTCTGAATTGATTTTTTCTTTATTTTCCCATGCATCATTTATAATTTTTTCTATATTTTCCATTATTCTTCCTTGATAATTGAATTTAACCATAAAGGCAAATCTGTTGTTTCATAATCTAAATATTTTTTGGAACTTTTTATATCATCACTATAGTTTTCTTTCCCAACGTCTATCCAAACAGTTGTAAATCCAATTTTAGATGCAGGAACAAGATTTCTTGCTATATCATCAAACATAATAGTTTTTTTTGGATCAATATTATTAGATTTCACAAGCATTTTATAGGGCCCCATATCAGGTTTTGGAATATAATTTGCATCTTTTATGTCAAAAATTAAATCAAAGATATTCTCAATATTTAGTCTTTTAATTACTTCATTTGCATGTTGTTTATTTGCATTGGTATAGATAATTTTTTTTCCATTTAATCTAATCAAACCTTCTTTTAAATTTTGGTTTGGTTTAATTATTGAATAATCAAGCTTGTGAACTTCGTCTAAAAATTCCTCAGGATCTATTTTATATTCATCCATTAAACCCTTAAGCGTTGTTCCATAATGGCGAAAAAATTTTTTTTGTATTTTTTTTGCTTCTGATATTTCTAATTTTAAATGACGAGATATAAATTCCCCCATTAGTTTATCCACTTGATCAAATATACCTGTTTCAGCGGAATAAAGTGTATTATCTAAGTCAAAAACCCAAGTATCATATTTTTTTAAAATCATTTTGAAGCTATTTCATATATTTTTTTTTGAAGATTAGTAATACCATCATTTTTTTTAGCACTTACAAAGAATAATATTTCATCTTCATAAGAATAATTCTTAAAAATATTCAACACTAATTGCGTATTTTTTTCAATGATATTTTTTGAACATTTATCTATTTTAGTTAAGATTATACTAAAGGATAAAATTTTTTCTATAAAAAAATTTATTGTATCTATATCAGTTTTTTTTAACCCAACTTTACCATCAACTAGTAAAAAAATATGTTTTAAATTATCTCTTTTTACTACATATTCATTAATCAATTTAAATAACTCTAGTTTTATTTTACGGGATAATTTCGCATATCCATATCCAGGAAGGTCAACTAAGTATATTTTTTCACCAACCGAAAATAAATTTAATGATTGTGTTCTTCCTGGAGTTTTACTTGTTTTAGCAATATTTTTTTTTCTGGTTAATTTATTTATTAAACTTGATTTGCCAACATTAGATCTTCCAATAAAACATACTTCAGGCTTGAAATATTTTGGAATTTTTTCATAATTTAAATATGAACCTATAAATTCTGTTTTTAAAAAAAAATTATTGAGTGATTTATGACCTTTTTCCATAAATTTAACTTTTACGATTTAATAATTTTTCGTTGAATTATCCATTGCTGTAATATTGATAATATGTTGTTTACAGACCAATATAAAACTAATCCAGCAGCAAATCCTGCCAAAATAAAAGTGAAAACAATTGGTAAAAATGTAAATATTCTTGCTTGCATGGGATCTGTAGGTGCAGGATTAAGTTTTTGTTGTAAATACATACTAAGCCCCATTATTATTGGAAGAACCCCGATGTTTATAATAGATAAATATGAAGGAACATTCCAATCAATTAATCCAAATAAGATCAATATACCAGCTGGATCAGGTGCAGATAGATCGTGGATCCATCCATAGAATGGCGCATGATACATTTCTATAGTTACAAAAAGAGTTTTGTATAATGCGAAAAAAATAGGGATTTGTAAAAGAATAGGTAAGCACCCAGCTACTGGATTTGCTCCCTCTTTTTTATAAAGTGCCATTAATTCTTGCTGCATTTTTTGTCTGTCATCACCATAAGCTTCTTTTAGTCTTTGCATTTCAGGCTGTAGTTTTTTCATTTTAGCCATTGATTTAAACGATGCTTGCGCAAGAGGAAAAAGAACTAATCTCATTAAAATTGTAAATCCTATTATTGCTAATCCGAAATTACCAACTTTACTATAAAACCAATTAATCGCATAAAAAATCGGTTTAGTTAAAAAACTAAACCAACCCCAATCAACTACATCAGTAAATCTTGTTATATTTTGATTAGTTTCGTAATCTTTTAATATACTAACTACTTTTGCTCCTGCAAAAAGTTTACCACTATATTTTATAGAACTGTTAGAATTAATTGTTATTAAATTGCTTGCATAACCTGCTCTAAAATCATCAAAATCATTATTTTTGCTGTATCTATAATTGATATTAATATCTTCATTTGGTTCAGGTATTAGAGCTGTTAGCCAATATTTGTCAGTAAAACCTAACCATCCGCCTTTTGATTTTTTATCACAATATTCACCTTTAATTTTGTTTTGAGAAGCACAATCATCAATCATGTCATCATAGTCTTTCTCTAATAATTCTTCATTAGTCATACTTATTAATCCCTCATGAAGAATGAAAAAACCTATTGTTTCAGGTTTGTTAACTCTTTTTATAAATCTATAAGGAAATAAATTAATATTTTTGTTAGAATTATTAATTATTTCTTGTTCTATCACAAACAGATAATCTTCATCTATCGATATATGCGTATTAAAAGTAATTTGTTGATTATTTTTCCAGCTTAATGTTATTGGATTTGAAGGAGATAATATATTTGATGAACTTGACCAAATAGTTTCATTATTTGGAAGCTCTATATTGTTTACATTATTTGTAAGTTCTTTCCATCCCATTTCAAGATAATAGGGATTTTTAGTTCCACTTGGAGATAATAATTGAATGTTATTTGAATTTTCATCAAGACTGACTTTATATTTTTTTAATATCAAATCATCTATAATTGCTCCTTTTAAATTTATTGAACCCTCTAAACTTTGGCTAGAAATTTTAATCCTTTTTTCGTCAGAAATTATTTCTTCTCTTGTCTTAATTTTTTCTATTGCTGATGTTTGAACCTGATCAATGGAAGTAATAGTAGTGGGGCTTTCACTGATATCAATATTTTCATCTGGTACAATTATAGTTTGTTGAGGAAAAAATATTTGAAACACAATAATTATTGCTACAGAAATTACGATTGCTAAAATTAAATTTTTTTGATCACCCATTTTGTCTACTTTTCCTTTATAACTGGATCATAACCTTTTTTCCCTAGAGGATGACATTTCAGTATTCGCTTTATAGATAAATATGATCCTTTTATTAATCCTAATTTTTTTATTGATTCTATTGAATATTCAGAACAAGTTGGCAAAAATCTGCAATTAGAACCAATTAAAGGTGAAAGAAAAAACTGATAAAATTTTATTGTACTAATTAAGATATTTATTAATAATTTATTTATTTTACTTAAAATATTGTTCATTTTTTTATTACTAATTCTCTAAATTCTTTTTCAAGTTCTTTAAAGGGAGTATTAAATAAACCTTTTTTTGCACTAAAAACATAAAAAAAATTCTTTCTTTTCAATTTTAGTATGTTCCTTTTTGTCAATTCACGCATAATTCGTTTAGCTTTATTTCTTTTGACAGCATTTCCCAACTTTTTTGTAACTTTGTATCCAAATTTATAATTATCATTAAGATTTTTGTCATATAGTTTTTTAATACTAAAGTTATTGGAGGATGAGAATTTGCCATACTTATGAATTTTTATGAAATCAATTTTTTTTTTAATTATATGAATTTTTTTGGCCATAAAGCCTTTTTAATTTAAGTACTTAATCTTTTTCTGCCTCTAGCTCTTCTGCTGGCAATTATCTGTCTCCCAGTTTTTGTTGCCATACGAGATCGAAATCCATGTCTTCTTTTTCTTACTAATTTACTTGGTTGGTATGTTCTTTTCATTTTACTTATATTTTATCGAACATATACGAATATCATTTAAGTATGTCAAATTCATTATTTAATTAAAATCAGTGATTTCTAAATTTTTTGAACAAAATATGTGTTATCTTAATTAATTTACAAATATATTAATAATAATTTGATATTTTGTGTGCCTGCAACTCAATTGGATAGAGCACCAGACTTCGGATCTTATATGGATCACTTTGAATTAGCACGCCTCAAAGCTAAAGAATGGTTATTAATAGTATCACAGGAAAAAGATCCTTGTAAAAAATATTTAAAGAGTTACTAAAAGAACTTGAATTTTTTTTGAAAGACCGAATAAATTAGATTTTTCTTATGCTGTTTAAGAAGTTGTACAAATTTAAATTGCTTTTAATAGTTATTTTTTTATTATCATTAAAATCATCTTTTGCTGATAATAAGCTTCTGATGATAACTGCTGATTATTGTGTTTATTGTCAAATTTGGGAAAAAGAAATTGGTAAAATTTACCCTAAGAC
>PTKS01000012.1 GCA_002937855.1 Alphaproteobacteria bacterium MarineAlpha5_Bin12
ATGGAATGGGCACGAGGATTTGCAAGTGGAAATAACGTATTCAACTCAGATGAAAATGGAGATATCTATGATATGCCGGATATGCGTATCTTAGCCATTGAATTCAATGACTATTGTAATCAAAATCCTAGTGAACCATTTTTTTATGCCGTAAGAAAAAAATTATCAAAATATAAAAAATAAAAGAATATAAGTTAGTCACACAATAGTCACACTCAGATCAAATTTTTTTATTTTATTGATATAAAAAAGCCAAGTTTTCTGTTAGTTTGGTTCACGCACCGGGCAACAGAACGCCCCATTTATTTAAATTCCCTTTTTTTCTTTTAAAAAAATTAAACATAATTTAATTTAGTGAATTTCATCATTGGGAATAATTACAATCTATAATCAAACCTTTTACAACTTTCTTCATTAAGAGTTCTTTTACCTCCTCAATTTTTTCAAATCTTTTTATAGAAGTATAACGACCAGTTTTTAAATTATTATACCAACTAAAGTTTTGAATATAAATTTCCCAGTATTTAAATTTTACATCATATCTAATATTATATGTATTGTTATTAATTCTAACTTTGTAATCATTATAATCAACTACAAATATAGACCTTAATAAATCATTAATTTTAAAATTATCGTAAGTTTCTTGAACAAGAGATTTTAATTCTAAAAAATAATATTTTAATTGATCTTCTTTATATTTTTTTGAATTAAAACTTTTTAGAACAAATATTTTTTTCATAAGTTAAAATTACCCCATTAAAGACAATTATGCCACTTTGAAATCTCCCTATTTGTATAGTTGCACACACTCTGAAGTCGCAAAATCATCAATTAAGAGAATTAATTTCACAATTTGCATAATTACGAGCAGAATCTACATAGTTTTGTAAATCCATAATATATCTTTCAACTTCATAATTGTAATTTCTAATACTATTATTGTATGAGCTTATCTCCCATTCGTCACAAGTATGTGTATTATTCCATTCATTTACACACCATGGCACTGAAGGTTTACTTGGTTTATAATATGGAGGCGAAGGTGCTGAACACCAACTATAAACAGAACTTGGTATTAAAATAAAAATAAAAAAATACATAAATAACTTTTTCATAATTTTAACTAAAAAATCCTTTTTTAATTTTTATTACTTTTCTAATGTTTTTATCATTATCTGTTAAATTCATACAATTAAACTAACACAATTGAAGAATTCTAAATACAAAAAATCAAAAAATAGACACTAATTACTATGAACTGCCTTTCAAAAATTATTGTTTTATAATATATTACGATTTGGGACGGGCAACAGAACGCCCCATAACTTTTTAGAATTAAAAAGAAAGGATAGAACTATGGAAAAAGGAATGCTTGTATTGGCAAAATTTAAATCGGGAGAAGGAACGTTTGAAAAATTCATGGGATGGATGCAATCTGATGAAGGAATGGGTGTGAGAAAAAGTATCGCTCATGTTGAAAAAACAGTTCCTGCAATAGCGCCAGATAAAAGTTATATTATGTTTAAACTCTCAGTCCATAACGAAGAAGGTTTGAAAGAATTGTCTTCAGGTAATAATCCGATAGCAAAACCTATTTGGGATGAATGCATTGAAAGTATTCAATTGTGGGAAATAAATCCAGTTAATATTTAATTTTTAAATCTAACTTAAAAGAGTCTGTGTGCCAGACAACTGAACGGCCCCATTATTTAGAATTTACTATGGACTAATCAGTATATTTTTAATTAATATTGATTTTAGCAAACATGCTGCTTTCATAATGACCAGGAACATTACAAGCAGCTTCTAGGTTAATTTCGGTATTAAATTTCCATATGATTTCACCACTATGATTTGGCTCTAACAACACACTGTTGGAATGCGAATGAGCCATAGAATGATCAGTTTTTGCGATTTCTTTCATTTTTTCGTAGTCAATTTTATCCCCTAACAAAATTTCATTTTCAACCATTTTCATCATTTCTGGTTGATGATTTAAATGCATTTGTTTTGTTGCTATATTAAATTCATGAACAAGTGAGCCAAAATTTTGAATTAAAAATTTAATCGTTTCACCCTTTTTTATATTTATTTCATTTGGTGCAAAATAATTATCATACATTTGTATTTCAATAACCCTGTCTACCTCAGAAGGTGCTCCCTTTTCACCTATATGATTCATAGAGGCTGAAAATGCAAAATTAGGAACAAAAAAAAGTAAAACAATAAAAATTTTCATAGAATTCTAGTTTTTATCTAGTTTATAATTTAAGCATTTCAATACAAAATCCAGCAATAAAACGTCTAATTTAATCTCAATACACCTCAAATCTGTGAATTGTATTATTATAATAAAAAATATTATTTACTTTATTTATGATTTTATATAAAAAAGCTCTGTGTCTGGAAAAATATTAAATATTGCAATTAAAAGTAAAAATGGCAGTTGTACTGCATGTTCTTATTGTTTTTGCAATAATTGTATTTGTTGTCTTTAATCCAGACCTTCAATTAATCAATAAAATATAATGGAGGTTAAGTCAGGTGCTGAATGCATTCTGTAGAATATATAATGAAAAAAATATTTATTATTCATGAAAACGAGGAATGGGTAGATCCTCTTGAAAAAGAATTAAAAATTATTGATGCTCCCTATGAAAAATGGCATATGAATTCAAAAACTATTGATATGTCAATTGCTCCACCTTTAGGGGTATTTTATAATAGAATGAGTGCCTCCTCTCATACTAGAGGTCACCGTTATGCGCCAGAATACACTGCAACAGTTTTAGATTGGCTAGAATATCATAATAGAAGAGTCATTAATAATTCTAAAGCATTAAATTTAGAATTATCTAAAAGTTTGCAATATAAAGAACTAAAAAAAGAAGGAATTAAAGTTCCAGAAACAATTTTTGCCAAAGGCAAAGAACAAATTATCAATCTGGGAAAAAATTTTCGACTACCCTTTTTGATTAAACATAATAGAGCAGGAAAGGGATTGGGAATAAAGCTTTTTAAAGAATATAAAAGTTTTGAAGAAAGTATTCTTAATGACGAATTTATTGAATCTGTAGACGGAATAACTCTTATACAAGAGTATATTAAGTCAAAAACAAAAACAATCATTAGAACAGAATTTATCGATTCTGAATTTCTTTATGCAGTCCAAGTTGACACAAGTGGAGGGTTTGAATTATGCCCTGCAGATACATGTAATTTAAAAGAAGAATATTGTCCAGGTAATGCAACGGGAAATAAATTCATGATTTTAGAAAACTTTAACAATCCAATTATAAAAAAATATATAAAATTATTAAAAAATAATGATATTGAAATTGCAGGAATAGAATTTATAGAAGATGAAAATGGTCAAATTTTTACATATGATATAAACACAAATACCAACTACAATTCAATAGCGGAAAGTTTAATTGATTTAAAAGGAATGAGAACTATTTCTAGTTTTTTATTTAAAGAATTAAGTAAAATATCCTAAATCATTTATATGAATATTAACAAATAAATTATTTTTCGGATAGACCGGTTTCAATCACCACTTTGCCATGCTTAGTGCGAGGCTGCCTAAGATATTCCCATGCTTCTCTGTACTCTTCCATTGGATAGACACGATCGATATTTGGTACGAGCTTCTTATCTTCAAGTGCTTTATAAACAAAAGTAGTGCCTTTGGCCTGCATCTCAGGATTTTCGACATAGTTAAAGAGGGAGTATGGATGGAAGGTAGCATTTGCTTGAAACATATCTACAATAGGCAGTTGAGGAAAAACTCCATCTAGAGTACCATAAAAAAAGATGGTTGCATCGCGAGCGAGTGCAGGGCTGTACTGGGAAATCATACCTGCACCGACAGGATCAAAAGCAGCATCAATACCATGACCATCAGTCATCTTACGTAAAGTCGCTGCCATATCATCGCTACCTGATACGATGACATTTGATGCGCCAGATTTAATAAGATAATCACGGTTTTCTTCATACCGCGTTGTAGCAATCATATTAGCACCAAAAAGGGCTCCGATGTTTAGTGCAGCATTACCAGCAGTACTAGTGCCTGCGGTTGCAAGAATGTGTTTACCAGGTGCTGCCTTACTCAACTCTACTAAAGGGTAATAGGCTGTCATGAATTGCATCCACACTGAGGCGCTTTCTGGAGCTGACAAATTCTTTGGGGCAGGTGTAACATAACGAGCATCTATCGTGACATAATCAGCACTGGCTCCTTTATTGTAATAGAAATAAGGTAACGTGCAATAGCGAGCGCCTAGTTCAATCTCATCAACACCCTCGCCAATTTCATCAACAATTCCCGCTGCCTCCATTCCTATCCGAGCTGGAAAACTTTTGAAACTGAAAGAATAGCGGTCAAGCATCAAATCCATATCGCCCCAATTCAGTGCAAATGCCTCAATCCGCAGACGAATCTCACCGGGTCCTGCTTTTTGCGGTTTACATTGCTGCAGGACCAGCCCTTTGTACCCTGAATAGTTATTGATTACCCATTCTCTTGCCATAATTAGTAATAATTTTATTAATTTTTCTGGGATTCGGATATATATTTTTTTGATGAAATTTTTTTCTCCTCTTATAAAATAAACAATATGATAGAAAAAAAAATAAAATTAAATGATGCCTATGCATTAAAAACACCTGAAGATTCTATTAAGCTATATAAAAAATGGGCACAAACTTATGATTCGGATTTTGCTTTGGATTCTAGTTATCAATCCCCAAAAAAAATTAGTAGTTTTTTTGAAAAATATTCAAAAAATACTGATACGCCAATACTTGATGTTGGTGCAGGGACTGGTTTAGTTGGAGAGTTATTGAATGTTAAAGGAAAAAAAGAAATTATTGGCATAGATATATCTTCAGAAATGCTCGATCAAGCAAAACTAAAAGATTGTTATGCTTCATTGATAGAAGCAGATATTACAAGAAAAATTCCTTTAAAAAATAATTCTATTGGTGCAGTTGTAAGCGCGGGAACATTTACTCATGGACATGTTGGGCCTGAAGCATTTGATGAACTTTTACGTATTACAAAACCCGGAGGATTATTCGTTTTATCAATTAATTCAAAGGTATTTATTAAAGGAGGTTTTCAAGAAAAATTTTTAAAGATTAAAGATAAGATTTCTTCTCCTTTATTTAAAGAATTTAATGCCCATGCTAAACACCAAAAAGAAAGATATAACGAAGTAAGGATAATTGCTTCTATATTTCGTAAAAAAAAATAATAAACTATAATATTTTAATAAGCTATAGTCCTTTTATTACCTCATTAGATATTGAGGTTGCTCCTGTTTCAGTAGAAATGATTTTTCCTTTTTTTATTACATGCACTGATAGACAAGCTTCAGAAGTATCGCCACTTAAATATGTTATAAAAGCATGATCAATTCCAATTTCATCATTTTCATATATAATTCGATGATTATAATTTGTAAAAGAATTGCCCATACAAAGCTTAATTATCTCTGATTTATTTGAAGTATTATTATTTTGGTGCGATATAAATTTATAATCTTCATGTAAAACTTCATTAAGATCAGTCTCAATTTTATTATTAATACCATTTAAAAATTTTTCCATTAATGTCATTTTTTCAATCTAATAATTATTTAAAGAAGTTAATATGAGTTGAATTGGATGAATTGTTTTTATTTTTGTGGATTTTTGAATATTCCATCTGCATGTTTCACTATCACATATTACTAAGTCAGGCTTTTCACTTCTTATTTGTTCGACAAGATTTTTTTTGATTGAATTTGATATATAACTTTTTTCTTTACTATAGCCATAAGTACCGCCAATACCGCAACAATCTGCTTCGGACAAAACCACTTTTAATCCTGGAATTAATCTCATAATTTCAAAAGCTGGTAAGCCCATAGAATGGGATTTTAATTGACATGGTCCATGATAAAAAACTTTTTTAAGATTAAGAGAATTCAAGTTTTTTGACAAAAAATCAAAATGCGTTTCCAACAAATACTCACATATATCTTTAATAGATCTTGAAACGTTTAAGGAATCTTGATCAACAAAATCGAGATACTCGGAATATTTTTTTCTTAAAGTTAAACTACAGCTTGTAGAAGTAGAAACTATGTTTCTAACATTATTTAATTTTTTTTTCAAATTCACAATAGTTTTTCTAGATCTATCTTTTGCTTTATCAAATTCACCAGAAGATAGCATTGGAAGTGAGCAACACAAACCTGTTTCTGTAATCACATTATATCCCAAAATATCTAAAACTTTTAAAGCAGAAATTCCAACTTCATAATCATAATGATCTACTGAACAACCTGAAAAATAAAAAATATTTGTTCTGTCTTCATTAAAATTTATTGCATTAACAAATTTTTTAAATTTTCTACCAGTAAATTTTGGCATAGGGGCATTTCTATCTAAGCCTAGTAATTTTTCAGCAATAAATCTAAAAATATAAGAATGGAGAATAAAATTAGATAAAAAAGGAATATAGTTACCAATTGTTCCAACAGTATCAGGCCTATTTAATATTTTCTGTAAGAAAGATATTTTTTTATTACTTTTTTTGAGGTTAGATTTTGCAAGAGTTATTATATCAGTTATAGCCACTCCATTCGGACAGACGCTTGTACATATTCCACATCCATTACACAGATCTGGTGATAATTCTTCAAGAGATTCTATCATTCTAAATCTCTGTGTTTGTGGTCCAGTAAATTTTGGTCCAGGAAATTCTTTTGTTACATTAGCAACAGGACAAAAAGAGTGGCAAATACCACACTTAGTACAGTTATCCATAGTTTCCAATATTTCTTTAGAACTTGAGACTGCTAAGTTATTGTTCATTAGTTATTATATATATCCTTTATTATTTTTATATTTTTATACCATCTATCCCACTCAAACTCCCTTTGATCTGATGAAATTCTTGGAACAAATGTTTCATAGCTAACTCTAAAATTTTTTAAATCACTTTGTTGAATTTGATTTGCTCCTAAAGCTGCTATTAAGGAAGCTCCAAAAGCTGTCATGTTTTTTTCTTTTGAAACTTTAACTTCCATATTCAATAAATCTGCTTGCTTTTGCATTAAATAATTATTTTTAGTGGGACCTCCATCAGCACACACCTCAATATTTTTTTGGTTTTGCTTTTTAGCTAATAACTTGATAACCTCAGCACATTGGAAGGCTATACCATTAAAAGCAGCTTTAACTATATGATCTTTAGATGTGTCTAAACCTATCCCATTAATTGTTCCCTTAGCGTTACTAATCCAGTAAGGTGCGGATAGTCCTGTGAAACTTGGGACCATAAAAACATTATTGTCATCTTTAATATTTTCAATAATACTTGAAGATGAGCTCACATCTTTTAGTAGATTATTTTTAAACAACCAATCTATTGTTGATCCAACTGAGAAAACCCCACCTTCGATTGTATATTCTATCCCTTTATTTAATTCCCAAGCAATAAAAATTGGTAACAAACCATCTGGTTCAAGCATTTCATTACCTGTATTAATTTCAATAAATGCACCTGTTCCATAAGTAGCTTTTATTCTGGTTGAGTCTAAACATCCGTGCGCAAATAATGCTGCGTGAGCGTCAACAACATCTCCTGTAATTTTGATATCAGAAGAAGGAATATTTGGATGCTTAACCAAACCATAATCGTCTATAGATTTTTTCAAATCAGGCAGTAGATTCTTATCTAAATTAAAAGCTGCTGTTAACTCATCATCCCATTCACCATTATAAATGTTGAGAAGTGAAGTTCTTGATGCTGTTCCTCTATCAGTTGCAAAGACAGTTCCATTTGTTAATTTATTAATCACATATGTATCCGTACCTCCTAATTTGAAATTTTTATTTTCTGTAATTTTTAATAATTGATTGTCATTTTCTAAAAGCCATTTAAATTTAGATGCTGAAAAGTATGGGTCGAGCAAAATCCCAGTTTTATTTCTAACAAGTTTGTCTACATTATTCTTTTTTAAATCACTGCAAATTTTTTCTGTCCTTCTATCTTCCCAAGATATTGCTTTAGAAACTACATTATTCTCATTATCCCAAACCATACTTGTTTCTCCTTGATTAGCTAGCGCTATTGAATTTACATCATTCCATTTTAAATTAGCTTCTTTAAGAGCTTGGTCACAGGCTTTGATTGAAGTATTTAAAAAGTCATCAGGACTATGTTCTACCCAACCATCTTTGGGGGTTTCCTTTGGCATAGATACCGAAGCACTTGATAAAATCCCTTTATTTAAATCTAAAACTAGCGCAGTAGTATTTGTGCCTCCATGATCAATACCAATAAAAACTTGTTTCATAGACTCTCCATATATTCTGCTATATTATTGGCTGTATACCACCCCGAGGCGATTGATATACCCTCTCCTGAAAATTCAGTTGAAGGGTTCCAGTTAGCTAAATTTCTGCCAGTATAAAAAACATTATTTATTATTGAATCATCATCCAAAAATGGGTTTAATTTATTATTTGTTAGAACCCCAGATGTTTGCAGAGCATTTAAGCTTTCAGAGCTTTTGTCTTTTAATAAATGATTATTATTTTGAATTTTAGGATTAAATATGTTTTCTCTAATATCTCCATTGCTATAAACTTTTATACCGCCCATTAATACTCCACCATTTGACATCACAAAAGCATCCGCATTAAATATTCTTTCAAAATTGTCCATTAAATATAAGCATTTATTATTTTCAATTTTAGCTTTAGATATAACTGAACCTTTATGTAAATTATTATGTTCCATTACTTCTTTCTCTAAATCAAGGTTTAACCTAATTGCTGGTATTGAAGGAGGTAAAGTGGGAGCTTCAACACATTTTTTATTTAAAATTTTTTCAGCAGTTTGAATAACTTTGATATATTTATTTAATCCTAAAACAGCTGGAAAAATTACAATGGAAGAATTTTTATTTAATCTTTTCTTTAAACTATTAAAGTAATTTTCAGAACTTGCTAAATTATCAAATGAGATTGCAAGAGAAGAACTATCACTATTTTTGGAGTCATCCGGTTGTTGTATTTTTATTATTTCAATTGATTTTGCAATTTTTTTAATAGATTTTGCTATTAATTCTGAATGAAAATCTTTGTGATTTTCAAATTCAACAATACTAATTTCTTGATTCTTAAGATCATTAAAGCAAATTTGCTTATAATATAATCCAATACAGGGTATTTTGCGACCTATAGGAGATAAAGTATTTATATTGTAACTATATTGATTAATTTTTATTCTATTGAAAAAATTAAGACTAAAAAACCAGTCAATAGATTTTTTAACATTTTCTTTTCCAATAATATTATATGGGTGATTCAGTTTTAAATTATCAAATAATGAAAAGGGGGAGTTTTTTTCATTAATAGTTTCAACTAAGTTTAATATTTTAATATTTCCTAGAGAATAAAGTAAAGAACCTTTTCCGCTTGAAAAAATTCTAGTATTGAATCCTAGCTCATTTAACCTTATACTAGTTACAAAAGCATCCAATTCTGCACCAATTATAATTACATCAGTTTTCATGATCTAACTTCATCTTCATTTGTACTTATTGAATTTAAATTTAAACCAAAGTTTTCTTGAAATATGTAATCACTTAATAAGATTTGTTTAGCTTGATCTCCATATGCAGTGCTTATTGATCCTTTCAATCGCTCTGCCCAAAAATTCAGAATGGACTCTTCTATATCAAAATCATATTTTTTACCTACTAATAAATTTGCTAAACGACTGTTACAAAAAGTTCCTTGGCATGGTCCAAAGCCAACCCTAACTCTTCTTCGAATATTATGAAAATCAATTATTTCTTCATTTTTCATAACATCTTCAATATCTTTTTTTGTTATTAATTCACACTCACATATCAAATCATTATAATTTTTTTCTTTTTCAATTTTTTTAAAATATGAAGTGGAATTCCAATTGGATTTAACTGAATCTGATATTACAACTTCAGATGTTTCACATTGCTTGTTTATTCCTAACTTGGTACCAATTTGATTTACAACATCTTCAGCCATTGACCGATGAGTTGTTAGTGAACCCCCGCAAACGGTTAATATATTATTTAAACCTTCTTTTTGATGATCAATTACTGAATGGCTTCTTGGAAGAGGTAAATCTTTATTAAAATTTTTTGGCTTTACAATTGGCCTGACGCCTGCCCAGGCTCGAAAAGATCTATAATCTCTAATTTTTGGAAATAACTCCTCTGCTCCTTTAAGTAACTTCTGAATCTCATCTGGATTTACTTTGGTTGTATTTGGATTATCAACGACTTGAGAAGTAGTTCCCCATAGACTCACTGTCCCAGATGGACACATAATATCATTACTAGAGGGCATTCTACACCGGTTAACAGCAAGACTCACTATTCTATGAGAGAAAACCATAATAGATCCCTTAGTTAATTCCAAACTAACATCTTGATCAAATAAATTTGCTATTTTCCCTGACCATGCTCCTGAAGCGTTTATTACTCCATCACATAATATATTTTTTTTTATTCCATTCTTATTAATTATTTCAACGGAATTTACAAAATTATCCTTGTGTTTTATAGAAACAACTTGATGATTTAAAATTATTTCACCTCCTAACTTTGTTATTTCTTCAGCTAAAGCATTTACTAGTTTCCATGGATTAATTATTGCATCAGGTACTTTAAAAACTCTTGAAATATCTGATGTTAATTCTTTTTCATTTTTTAATAAATCTTTTGAAGCAATTTCTTCACATGGTATTTTAGCTTTATCGCAACATTTTACAAATTGTTGGGAGTAATTTTCTTCTTCATTTTTTAAACTAACAAAAACACCACCAATCAATTCAACAGCTTCTGGGATAATTCTACTAATTATTTCTCTTTCTCTATAACATTCTGCAGCATAATTAGTATCCGAGACAACATACCTTGCGCCACTTTGGAGCATTCCATGAAATCTTGAACTAGTACCAGATCCCAGATCTCCAAATTCAATTAAAATAACTTTATAACCTCTTAAGGATAAGTCCCTCGCCACTCCACAACCTGTAGCGCCCCCTCCGATAACAACTATTCTTGGCATATGATTTTTTTTCATGTATTATTAATTGAGTCCTAGTTCAAGTTTTCTATTATGAGACCAGGCATTAATTAGTCTATCTACAGTGATTGCTATAAACGCTACACATATCCCTGCTGTTATTCCTCTACCAGGATCTACTTTAGATAAAGCAATTAAAGTTTCTTGTCCTAAGTCTCTTGTTCCAACTAATGCTGTAATGACAAGCATACTTAAACCCATCATTAAAGTTTGATTCACACCAAGCATAATATCAGGCAAAGAAAGGGGTAGTTGCACTTTCTTCAAAATCTGAAATTTTGTGCAACCAACAGTAGTTGCTGCGTCAATGAAGCTTTCTGGAACTTGTCTTATACCATTATCTGTGTATCTTATTGCTGGAACAATTGCATAAAGGACCACAGCAATCATAGCGGAAAAATCTCCAACACTAAAAATCATTATTACAGGTATTAAATAAACAAATGCAGGCAGTGTTTGAAAAGTATCAATTATTACTTTTGTAATTTTGTGAACTCTATCATTTTGTGATGCTATTATTCCAATTGGAATACCTATAATATTTGCCAATAAAACGCATATCCCTATTAAATATACAGTGATCATAGCTTTTTCCCAAAAACCAGTTAAAGCTATAAATAATACCAGAATACTACATTGAATACCCAAATATATTCCTTTAATTTTAAATCCTAAAATAAAAACTAACAATACAAATAGAAACCATGGTGCAGATAACATAAACAATTTGAATGGTTTCAAAAGATATATGAAGAAAAAATCACGGACTGAACTTATAGAATCATGATAATTAATATTTATATAATCAATAATTCCATCCCAAAAACGCCCCGAGGAAAATGTCAAATCTTGTGGTAATATAATTAAAAAAGAATATTTTTGACCTATCAACCAAGTAAAAATAATGACAAAAAAAGACACTATCAAAAACTTATATTTTTGAAAAAAATTTAATTCCATATGATGATAAACCGGTCTTCTAGAGGCTATTTTTTGACTTAATCTGTCAAGAACTATAGCTACTAGAGTAATTGCAATTCCTGCTTCAAATCCTTGTCCTATTCTTAATTGTTTAAGAGATTGCCAAACATCATACCCTAAACCACCAGCTCCTATCATTGAAGCTATTATAACCATATTCAAAGTGAGCATTATAACTTGATTTACTCCTAACATAATTCTAGGTTTTATTGATGGAAGTAAAACTTTTTTTAACATCTGAAAAGTTGAACACCCTACCATTTGTCCTAATTCAATAACCTCAGAATCAACTTGATCTAATGCATTTTTAGTTACTCGGGCCATTGGTGGCATAGCATATATTAAAGTAACAATTAGTGCTGCCGCAGGTCCATAACCAAAAAGCATAAGGGCAGGAACTAAATATGCAAAAACTGGCATTGTCTGCATAAAATCAAAAGTTGGGGTTAATATATTGTTAATTCTATTGAACTTAAATGATAATATTCCTAGAAGAGTTCCAAAAATAATCCCAATAATAACTGCTACTATTATCGAAGAAAAAGTAGTCATCGTGCTTTCCCATAAATCAAAAAATGCTACATAAAAAAAAGAAATTGCAACAAAGATTGATAAAGAAACGTCTTTAAGCCAAACTCCAATCATTACAAAAATAAATATTACCGAAATCCATGAAAATGGCTGTATAAGAATGTTGCCGCCACTAGTAGTTTCAAGTTTAAAACCTGTTGCTAAAAGTCCTTTTAAAAAAATAGAGGGTGCGTCTAAAATTGAACCTATAGCTCTTGTAAATTCTTTAAATGAAAATATTCCGAAACTTGCGTCTTCTATCAACCACTTAATGATAAATGTAATATTTTCTGCAATTGGTAGTTTATAATTATTTGGAAGTTCTAATAAATTATTAAAAATAGAAAATTTAGGAATTAAAAAAGATAAAATAAAAAATAATAAAATAAAAAAAAATGTATTTTGTGAATATTTTCTAATTAAATTCATAAAGATATATGGTTAGTAATTAACTAGGGCATTAAATGCCCTAGTTAATAATAAATATTACTTGAGCCATTCACTCCAAATGTTTTCATTTTCAGCGATCCAGCCTTTTGCAACATCCATAGTATCAACACCATCTATGTCACTCTTATAAACTAAATCACCCATAGTCTTTTCATCCAAAGTAAACTTTCTCCATACATCGTATGCTTTTGGCCAAATGCTCTCGCCCCCAGTCCACGCTGATTTCCACATAAATCCAGTTGGATTACCACAATCATGTGTTTTGTTAGGATTTGGTCCCCAAGAAGCATCATCATAACAACCATCTCCGTACTCTGGCCATTCAACGAACTCCCCTGGATACATAGCTGGTAGCCAATAAGGTTGCCATGTCCAAGCAAGAATAGGCTCTTGTCTTTTAACAGCAGCAGAAATGTCAGCACCTAATGCTGCATCACTCCCAGCATTAATTACTTCAAAAGGTAAACCTAATGCTTCAATTCTCAAATTACCAGTTCCACCCCACTCAATTGGACCTTCTAGGAAACGTCCTTTTGGAGAAGTTTCTATTGTTCCAAGAGATTCAGCACATGCTGGATCTAGTAAAGCTTCCCAATTAGGAAGACCAGGACATTTATCCTTAACATAAAGCGGGTACCACCAATCTTCAAATACAGAAATTCCAATATTTCCCATATTTAATACATTGCCACTACCCCAAGCATCTGCCATAACATCTTTAGCAGTTGTATCCCATCCTGGAGAACCTATATGTAAGTCTCCACTTTTCATTCCTGCAAACTGTCCGATGTAATCAGCGGGTGTATATTCAATATTATATCCAAGCTTAGAAATAAGTTCGCCATAGATTTGCATAATTATATTATCACCAGAGTATCCCATTATAACAATTTTTAAAGTATCTTTAGACTCCGGAACATCTGCTCGTGAACTGGAACTAAAAATAAAAGTTATGAAGAGAATTGGTAAAATAAAAGATATTAAAAGTTTTTTCATTCAACCTCCTTATTATTAAATATTATTGTAAATCTGACATAACAATCAAAATCAATCAATATATTTATTAAATTTGATTGAATATTATTTTGTATATTGCTTAAAATTTTGTATAAATTACAGTGTGACTAAGGAATTAGATAGTTTGAGCAGATGCAAAATAATACAAAGAAAAAAATAAAATTTTCATGTAGAAAATTGTGGAAATTATTTGGTGATGATTGTTTTAATTTTCTAAATAATAAAAATTTTCAACCAACAAGTGATGATTTTAAAAAAGCAAATATAATCCCTGCTGTGCAAAATGCAAACATAGAAATATTAGAAGGTGAAATATTCGTAATTATGGGATTATCAGGATCAGGAAAATCAACGCTGATAAGATGTTTGTCTAGATTAACAGACTCAACGTTTGGTGAAATATATTTTGAAAATTCTGATTTAATTAAAATGAAATATAAAGAATTAATCAAATTAAGAAGACACAAGATGGGTATGGTTTTTCAAAATTTTGCTCTTCTTCCACATATGACAGTATTAGGAAATGTCTTATTTCCACTTGAAATACAAGGAATGAAAAAAAAAGAAATGAACAAGAAAGCACTAGAAGTTTTAGAATTAGTGGGATTACAAGGAAGGGAAGACTACTTTCCTAAAGAGTTATCCGGCGGTCAACAACAACGAGTAGGTATTGCTAGATCATTGGCTGTAGATCCTGAAGTTTGGTTCTTAGATGAACCATTCTCAGCACTTGATCCACTTATAAGAAGAGAAATGCAAAATGAATTTTTAAGAATTCAAGGACTTCTACATAAGACAATTATATTTATAACTCATGATTTTGATGAAGCAATTAAACTTGCAGATCGTATTGCAATTATGAAAGATGGCAAAATCATTCAAATAGGCACTCCTGAAGATTTAGTGATTTCTCCATCTGATAATTATGTAAAAGAATTTACAAAAGATATAGTTAGATCAAAAGTATTGAAAGCAAAATCAATTATGGATGATAGCTCAATAGATAATAGTTTAGAATATAAAATAAATGAGAACGCTATTGTAGATGAGTTTTCTTCAACAATAGTTAAAAATGATATTAAAGCACTTGTTGTAGATTCAAATAATAAAGGTATTGGAACTATAGATAAAAACAAGGTAATTGATATTTTAATGGATAAAATATAATCATAATATAGTTCGATTAACTTCACAATATCATGCATAAATATTTTCTGATTCCAGTAATTATTTTTTTTATAATTATTTGCTTATTAGTAATTTATTCACAATATTTTTATGTCGATTGGAAATATGATTTTATTCCAGAAAGTTTTGATCCAAAAACAGAAAGATATAAAGAAAAAATTTTACCAGAAATATGTGATGACGATGCAGAAATTAAAATTATTAAACAAACTAATGATTTTATTGAAAAAAGAGTATGGAAAGATCAAGCAGAAATTACAAATGTTCCTTCAATTCATGCAATATATTTTTTACCTTGCGATGGAGAAGATAGAGAATTTGATGTTAATGGGAGTATTAATTCATCCATCAAATCAATAAATGTTTGGTTTTTAAATAAAACGAAAAATCAAATTATAAATTTTGATAAAAGTGTAGATGATACAACTGATGTAACATTTATTAGAGTCAATAAAACCCTTAAATGGTTTATAAAATTTAATACTAATGAAAATAGTAATAAGGATACTGGATCTAAAATCGAAAAAATAATTCTTTCAAATCAAAACCTTTTTAACAATTTTGAAAATAAGAAATTTATTATTTTTTTTGAAGGAAGGGAAAAAAGAATCTCGTTACTAAATAAGGCTTGTGGTAGATCAAGGCACAATGGAAAAATTGCTATTTTTTATACTAATGGTATTAATAAAAAAATTAAAAGCTGTACTAAAGATAATTTGAATAACAGCATTACCAGGACTTTTGGTGAAAGTGAACAAACAATACTTCATGAAATACTTCATACATTGGGTGTTCCATTTGAATGTGGAAAGAATACTAATTTTGAAAAAACAATGCATGTACTTGATAATAAAGATGATATAATGAATAACGTTTCTGGTTCGTTATATCTAGATTATAATAATGATGATTATTACAAGCACAATATTACAAATTGTCCAGACTTATTTAATAGCAAATTTTTAGAGACTATAAAAAAGTAGTTTTATAAATTATTATTTTTTTAAGTTCTCAATATAATTTACAATATTATTAATTTTTACTTCTTTGCAAAATCCTTCGGGTATAATTTCTCTAGAAGTATACCCGCCTGCAGTCATAGTCCATACATCAACTCTAAGTGTTTTACGGTTTATAGAAAAATTAGCATTATTTATATTTTTTGTTTCATATATATTTATATAAGGTAAATAATCATTTGTAGAATAATAATATTCTGTTTCATAATAATAATCTTTAATAGTAGATGATTTATTATAATCTGTAATAATTGCTTTTACCTGATTTGAAGAAAAAAAATCAAATCCCCAAAGAAATTTTTCACACAATATTTTTTTTCCTGTTAAATCATCACCTAAAACTAATGAAGGAGAAAATACTAAAAAGAAGAAATAAATATAAATTTTCATTTTTAAAAATTATTTTTGCAAAATAAATCAAATGATTAGTTTTTTAGTTTTAATCTTTTTAAACTTTCTTCTGGCCAAGTTTTTTCTCTATCATAAAATTCATCATAACAAGTTTGATTATTTGCAATTTCTATCCATGGATCTTTATCTTTTACATATATGTGAGCTTGAGGAAAAATAGGATTATTTAATGTTGCTGTTCTAACAGCAACTCTTCCTGGTGAAACATTATACTTACAATATACATATACCCCACAATTAACACAAAAATATGCTCGATAACCTTTGCCACTCCCTGTTTCTAACTCTGAAGAGGAAACTTCACCTTCAACTATTAAATCATCTTCAAAAACCATAGTGTGAATAACAAAAGAAGACCCTGTTGATTTTTTACAAAGTTTGCAATGACAAGCTTGTGTAAATAGCGGATCATCTTTGATATTGTATTTCACTTTACCGCAACCACAAGATCCTATTAAATTTTGATTACTATTCATTTTTTTAACTAATTTCCTCTAAAGGTTTCCCAAGTACTTCATAATTAGGTTCAACACCAAGACCTGGTAGATCTGATGAGTACATAAAACCATCTTTTATAATTGGACCACCTTTAGCTATTTCAACCTCGCTATATTCATGGAATGCGGATGATTGAAAGTGATAAGCTTTTGGCGTAGAATGTGCTAAATGAGCAATAGCTGAAGTAGCAATTTCTCCTCCCCAACTATCTTCAATTGTCATATGAATTCCAAGAGTTACACATAAATCTCTAAATTGTTTAGCCTTTGTTAATCCGCCTAAGCGATTAATTTTTAAATTTACTACATCCATTGCATTATCATTATATCCTCTAATTAATGTATTAATACTATCCATACATTCATCAAGAATAAATGGATTGTCAGAGTGTTTTCGTATTGACAAACATTCTTCATAACTTTTACAAGGTTGTTCAAGATAATAGCTAAGATCTTTAGTTGCTTTCACAACTCTCATAGCCTCATGTTGAAGCCAACCAGTATTAGCATCTGCATTTAATACATTACCTTTTTCTAACTTTTCAGAAACTTTAAATATCCTTTCAATATCTTCCTCTACCTTTGCCCCTACTTTCATTTGAAACTGTTTAAAACCTTGCTTTTGATAGGATATAATATTTTTTGCCATTTCATTAGGATCTCTGCGGCTAATAACTTTAAAAAGTTTAATTTGTTTGTTTATTAAACCTCCTAGTAAAATGTAAACTGGAAGTTTTGTATTTTTTCCTAAAATATCCCAACATGCCATATCAATAGCTGACTTTGCATAAGGGTGTCCTTTTAAATAATCATCCATGTGAAAATTAATTGCGTAGGGTTCTGTTGGGTCTGATCCTATTAAACTTTTAGCAAGTTTACTGATTGCTGTTCTTGCCCCTTCAGCATAAGCGGGCAAATAAGCAGGTCCTAACGGACAAGTTTCGCCTACACCAATAATTCCTGTGTCTGTTTCAATTGTTACAACAGTACTATCAAATGAAGAAAAACTTTGCTTTGCCCAGCTATAGCTTCCTTCCTTCATAGGCAAATCTATTTGATAAATTTTTATTTTTTTTATTTTCATATTTAGCAAATTTTTTTTAAACACTATCAATAAAAAACGAGATGTGGAATTAAAAAATAAAAAACCCCCGATAAACGGGGGTCTTTATAATTAATTTAGTTTAATTTATTTTGCGGTGTCTTTAACTGCTAGATTCCAAATAATAAGACCAAATAATATTTTATTAATGAAGTCGGCTAAGTTGTAAACACCATTAAGCGTGCTTGCATCTACGCTACCCATCATTAAGCCTAAGATATATCCAATAGGATAAATTGCCCATCCTACTAATACTATTATTCTCATTGCATGAAATGCAGAACGTACAGAGTCATTTTCAGCAGCTGCTTTACTAGCTTCGCCACCAAAAATTTCCCAGATTATGATAGCCCATCCAATGATACCAATAATAAATCCTAGAGTAACACTTAAGTATCCTGCTTCACCTAGATATCCACCGATAATCATAATTAATGTTCCACCTAATAATCTCCAGAAAGAATTTGAAGATACTGCCGCCCCTGCTGCTACTAATATCAAAAAGAATTCTACCATTTGAAGTGGCACTGTTAATACCCAATCAATATATCTATAAACTACAGGTGACTCTCCTATAGTTACCCAATATTCTCTCATATACATATAGTGAACTGCAGCTATAAAAGTTATAAGGGCCGCAACAACCATTGAGGTTCTCCATTTTACCGCAACTTGCATTCCTTCATAAAAAAAGAAAAGTGTAGAAGCCCACATTGCGATTGATACAACCCAAAATGTGATTCCTACAAAATCTGATCCTTGTAAAAAAACATGTTCCATTATTTACTCCCTACCTATTTTTAAATATTGAAATTAATAACAATTTATAATTATTTGTCTATTTTAAAAAATGTATAAAATTCATTAATTTATTTTCAAAATTGAAACACAAATAAAATAAATTTATAAAAAATATAATTGAAATTAACTAGTATTTTTTACTAGTATTTTTTACCTATTGCTAAAATTTGTCTTCCTATTCCTATTTTACAAAATCCCTCAAATAATTTTATACTGTTTTCATCAAAAGATTTGGATATTAAATTATTAAAATTAATTCTTAAATTATGAGCTGATTTTCCAAATTTCTTATTTTTGTAATAGTCTGTATTTTTGTTTAACATGAATAATTCTATTGGGAAGGTTGTCATTAAAGACTGTATTTTTATATTTGTATTTTTTTCTATAGATTTTTTTAATGATTGGGGATTAAAATACCTTATGTGATCAGGTGGAAAATAAAATGGCATATTTTCTAAATTTTTTATCTTATTCTTTCTCATATATTCCATATGAATTTTATTAAATTCATTTGGAACAATAACAGCTAAGATTCCATTTTTGTTTAATTTTTTATTTATGTTTTTTAATAATTTTCGATAATTAATAACATGTTCAGCTACATTTTTACAAATAATAAGATCAAACTTTTTATCAGAAAAAAAATCATCGTTTACTATGTCACATTGTAGAAAATTAATTTTTTTTAGAAACTTTTTTTGATGATTTGTGATACCATCACTAGAAAAATCTGTGCCATAATATTCATAACCTTGTTTTATAAAATATCTTGCTGCAAAACCTTCACCACACCCAATATCTAAAATCTTTAATTTTTTTCTTTTATTTTGGAAATAATGAATTAACTTATAATCTAATTCAAATGAGTTAACTTCTTCCTTAGAATATTTGACATATTTTTTTTTCCAATAAATATTTTGGTAATACTCTTTTAATTCTATTATTGATGGAATTTTTTTTATTGTTAAAATTCCATATTTATCGCGTATTAATTTATTTTTATTTTTTTTCAATATTTTCATTTTTAATCAATTAATATTTGAAATTAACTCATTATTGTATATTTTTTATATCATAATTTAAATAATAAGGTTTTTTTAATTTAGAATGATTATTGAATATAACAAGATTTTAAAAAAGAATTTAGAAAATGTACTTAAAGAAGTACTTAAAATAATTTCTAATGAAGGCTTAAAAAAAGGTCATCACCTCTTTATTACTTTTGATCCTAACAATAAGGGAACAAAAATACCATTATGGTTAAAAAAACAACATCCAGAAATAATGACAATAGTTATTCAATACGAATATTGGGATTTGATTATTAGAAAAGAAGATTTTTCAATTAGACTATCTTTTAATGACATAAAAACAAAAATTACTATTTCATTTAATTCTGTTGTATCTTTTGCGGATCCTTATGCAAATTTTGGATTAAAGATTCAAGACAAAGAATTAAAAAAGATTAAAAAAAGAAATAAAATTAAAAAAAGTGATAGTGATAAAATAATTAAATTTGAAAATTACTTAAAAAATTAATCTAAAAATTTAGAACTGAAAATTTTATTTTCCTTAAATTCAATTATAAAAGGTACTCCAGTTGGCATCTCAATATTAGAAATTTCTTCTGGTTCATAAATTTTTAGGCATACCAACAAAGCTCTCAAAGAATTCCCATGTGCAGTAATAAGTACATTTTTATTTTTATTTATATCGTCGATTAAAAATTCATTATAAAATGATTCAACTCTTTTAATAACCATTTTTAAACTTTCCCCCCCTGGTGGTGGAACATCATAAGATCTCCTCCAAATATGGACTTGTTTTTCTCCATACTTTTCCATTGTTTCTTTTTTATTTAATCCAACTAGATTTCCGTAATCTCTCTCATTTATTTTATCGATATTAATTAAATTTTCACTCTTTTTACCTAAATACTTAATTACAATTTTAGCCGTATCAATTGATCGATTTAAACGACTGGTGTAAAATTTATCGAAGTTAAATTCTAACTTTTGTATTTTTTTTCCTGCATTATGAGCCTCTTCAATACCTGTTTTATTTAAGTCAATATTGGTTAGACCAGTAAATTTATTTTCTAGATTCCATTGGCTTTGGCCATGTCTTAAAAGAATTATGTAATTCATTAATGAATTTTGTAATAATTCAGTTTATAAACTTAATATAGAAAAAAATATATATTAAAAATGAAAAAAAAACATAGAATTGAAGAGGATTCATTAGGATCTATCAAGGTAGATAGCAAAAAATTATGGGGTGCTCAAACACAGAGATCTCTAACAAATTTTAATATAGGTTCAGAAAAAATGCCGGATCAAATAGTTATTTCTCTAGGATACCAAAAAAAAGCAGCTGCTATAACAAACATGCAAATTGGAAAACTAGATAACAAAAAAGGGAAAGCAATAATTAAAACTTGTGATGAAATAATAAAAGGAAAACTCTTTCAGCACTTTCCATTGTTTATATGGCAAACTGGTTCAGGAACACAAACGAATATGAATGCTAATGAAGTAATTAGTAATAGATCAATACAAATACTTAAAGGTAAGATAGGTGAAAAAAACCCCATACATCCAAATGATCATGTCAATATGAGTCAATCATCTAATGATGTTTTTCCTACTATTATGCATATAGCATCAGTTTTAGATATAAAAAGAAAACTTATTCCTTCTATAAATCTCTTGATTAAAACATTTGAAAAAAAAGAAAATGAATTTAAAAAAATAATAAAAATTGGAAGAACCCACACTCAAGATGCTACACCGTTAACATTAGGGCAAGTTTTTTCAAGTTATAAAGAACAAATAATTAAAAATAAAAATAAAATTACATATGCTTTAGATGAGCTAATGTTCATTGCTCAAGGAGGAACTGCAGTTGGAACAGGGCTAAATGCTCCAAAAAATTTTGATAAGAAATTTTGTGAAAATTTATCTAAATTAACTAAATTGAAATTTAAGCCGACAAAAAATAAATTTGAGTCAATTGCTGCTCATGACTCTTTAGTTCATTTATCTGCATGTCTAAATAATTTATCTGTTTCTCTTTTAAAGATATGTAATGATTTAAGAATGCTTTCTTCTGGGCCACGCTCAGGCATAGGAGAATTAATTCTACCTGTTAATGAACCAGGATCTTCAATAATGCCTGGTAAAGTTAATCCTACACATATTGAAGCACTAACAATGGTATGTGTCCAAGTTATAGGAAATCACTCAACAGTTACTTTTGCTGGCTCTCAAGGACATTTTGAGCTTAATGCATTCAAACCTGTTATAATTTATAACATCTTACAATCTATAAATTTGTTCAGTGACTCAATCAATTTATTTTCAATTAAATGTCTTACTAAAATGAAAGCAAACAAAAAAAACATATTAAAAAACCTACGGGAATCGTTGATGTTAGTTACAGCTTTGAGTCCAAAAATTGGATATGATAATGCAAGTAAAATTGCTCAAGAAGCTCATAAAAAAAACATATCTTTAAAAAAAGCATGTTTGGAAATGGGATTTTTAAGTCCCAAAGAATTTGATAAGCTAGTTGATCCAAAGAAAATGATTTAATAATTTCCCTGATCAAATTAAAAAAATGAGTTTGGATAATTTTATTACTTGGCAATGTTTTTTAAGACAACGAAATTTTAGAAAATTTTCAGGTAAACCCTCTGAAGGAACTATCGCTTCAATATATGATAAAAATTCAAATGACGAAATTACTAATCTTCGATCAGTTCTTGTAGAAAAAAACTCATTAAATTCTGCCAAAATGTTTGAATTTATGTTTAAAAAAACTCATGATCCTGAAGAAAGATTTTTGAAAGCTGTTAAATATTTTTCCTCAGAATATTTCGAAAATTCAAAAATTTTTGATGGTTCATTTTCATCTACTTTACCAAGTAATTCTAAAATATTAGAAACTTTATTAAAAAAAAAGAAGTTAAATGTGCAATTTTTTGAATCAACTACTGGTTTTAAATTTAGTGTAAAGATAAAGAAATTAAAAAAAAATGATCCTATATGGAAATTTACTTTTTATCATAACAGTTTTTTTAATCCTTCTTTAGATGAAAATATTGAAATACTATTTTTTAAACCAGATAAGATAAGTTTTAAAAAAATATATTAGTCTTTTTTTTGATAAGCTTTCTTTAGC
Source organism: Alphaproteobacteria bacterium MarineAlpha5_Bin12 (assembly GCA_002937855.1). Classification (GTDB taxonomy): domain Bacteria; phylum Pseudomonadota; class Alphaproteobacteria; order HIMB59; genus MarineAlpha5-Bin12. Next base: position 23,361 of record PTKS01000012.1, read on the forward strand.
ACGACCAAAGGATGATTGGGTGACATTTGGAACTTAATTAAAAGTTCTCTTGCTATCATATCTCTGTCTTGTTGATTTTTAGGAAGTTTCATTTTTGGTGGTGTAGTAACCCATCCGTTAATATTTCTATCAAAAACAGCAGGTTTTCCATTTTCATAACCCATATGCACATCTTCTAACCAATTTAAATCATCCCAACCCATATGTTCAATATATTTCTTCAAAAAAGGTGTTAGTTTTTTATAATCAGGTAAAAGATTTACATCATATCTATAGCCTATATGTTGACCAATCATTTTTTCCCTAGCGGATTTAATTCCACTATCTTTTTTTATTGATTTAGTTTTTTGTATGTTCTTTTTTGGCATTTCTATTTACTTATATTTTATGAAAATCATCCACTCCAACAGTATGGTCTGTACCTGCTAGCGGTACTTTAGCCATTGCTGAAGCTTCCATTGTAAGTGCTGCTAGATCTTCAGGTTCAAGAGAATGTATATTTGTTTTTCCACACGCCCTTGCTAATAACTGAGCTTCCAATGTCATAGAGTGAAGATAATTATATACTCTTAAAGCGGCATCATCAGGATTTAATCTTTTTCTAAGTTGAGGATCTTGAGTTGCAACACCTACTGGGCATCTTCCTGTATGACAATGATAACATTCACCAGCAGAAACTCCTAATTCCTTTTCAAAATCAGCCTCAGGTATATCTTTGTTACAGTTCAAAGCAATTAAACCACCAGTTCCAACTGATACACAATCAGCACCTAATGCAAGGGCTTTAGCCATATCAGCACCATCCCGAATACCCCCTGCAAAAACTAAAGTTACTTCTCCAGTTTTTCCTACATCATCTAAAGCTCTTCTTGCCTCTCTAACTGCTGCTATTCCTGGTATGCCTGTATTTGCTGCAGCAATATGTGGTCCAGCTCCAGTAGATCCTTCCATACAATCCAAATAAATTGAATCTGGATTACACTTCGCAGCCATACGTACATCGTCATAAACTTTTGCAGCGCCTAATTTTAATTGAATTGGAACTTGGTTATCAGTGAGCTCTCTTAATTCATCTACTTTTAGAGCTAAATCATCGGGCCCTAGCCAATCTGGATGTCGTGCTGGAGAGCGTTGATCAATACCCGCAGGTAATGATCTCATTTCTGCAACTTGATCAGTAACTTTTTGTCCCATTAAATGTCCGCCCATACCTACCTTTTGACCTTGACCAATAAACACCTCAATACCATCTGCTAGTTGTGCGTGGTGAGGATTAAAACCATAACGAGATTGTATACATTGATAATACCACAATTCTGAATAACGTCTTTCATCTGGTATCATTCCTCCTTCACCAGAACATGTTGCACTACCTGCCATTGTGGCTCCTCTAGCAAGAGCTGTTTTAGCTTCATAAGATAAAGCGCCAAAACTCATACTAGTAATATAAATAGGGATATCAAGCTTTATTGGATTTTTGCAATTAGGACCAATGATAGTTTTTGTTTCACATTTTTCCCTATAACCTTCAATGACAAATCTAGTTAAAGTACCCGGCAAAAATGTTAAATCATCCCAATGTGGAATTTTTTTCATTAAAGCCATTCCGCGCATACGATAACGACCTAGTTGGGATTTAATATGAATGTCATTAATTACATCTGGAGTAAAAATAGCATTTTTACCTAAAATACTTTTTTCATTATCATTTTTTTTGCTTTTATTTTTTTTTGACATATTTGCTTCCTCTTATATTGCTCCTTTACGTTCTGAAGGTTCTAAATTATCATAATTCCATAATTTTTTTCCAGAAACTATTTTTGTCATTTTTGAAAAATCTATTTTTCTATCAATTTCTGCTACTTTTAATTTTCTTTTAAGCCAATCAACATCTAGATCAGTCATTTCAGTTTCAACTGCATCTGCTCCTAATGATTTAATTTTTCCCCCAACAAAAATAGTTCCGTCGTAAAGAGAATCCCCAAGGTTAGCGCCAACATCTCCACAAATAACAATTCTTCCTCTTTGCATCATAAATCCTGTAAATGCCCCAGCATCACCGCCAATAATTATTGTACCGCCCTTCATATCAATACCTGAACGAGCACCAACACTACCTTTGCAAATAAGGTCTCCCCCACGTATAGCGGCTCCGAAACATGATCCTGCATTTTTTTCAATGACAACTTTTCCCGACATCATATTTTCCGCACATGACCAACCAACACGACCTGAAATTCTAACGACAGGTCCATCTATTGATCCAACTCCAAAATATCCCAAACTTCCTTCAACTATAAGATTCAATTTCTGAAGAATGCCAACACCTAAACTATGTTTAGCTCCAGGGTTTTTTAAAACAATAGTTCCATAACCTTGTTTAATTAATTCTTTTATTTTTTTATTTAATTCTTTGCATTGTAACTTTTCTGCATCAATTGTAGCCCTTTTATTAAAATCTACATCAAAAGCATCATGATAAAAAAAATTTTCAGCTTCTTCAGAATTAAAAAAGGTTTGTTGGGTTCTTCCAGTTAAAACTTCATCATGAAGGCCCATCCCATAAGACTTATGTTCGCTTTTTTTTATGCCTGCCATACTTTTACCTCTCCTTCATAAGGATCGTATGTATCAATCTCATGAGGAAGCAAGCTTCTAATTGCAACTTCTTCAGAAGCTAGGGCAACTAAATCATCACTTTCATATAGAACCATTGGTTTTGCTGCCATATGATCCTTAGCCATTCCTAACTTATCTTTAGTAGCTACTAAATAAGTAAAAACTCCATCTAAATCTTCTAATGAAGATTTCATGGCTTCCTCAAGCTCAACTCCTTTTCTAATTTTATTAGCAATGTAAACTGCAATTAATTCAGAATCACAAGTTGACATAAATCTCATACCTAAATTCTCTAATGCTCTTCTCGTATTCCAATAATTAGTTAATTGACCATTATGAACCACTGAAACATCACTAAAAGGATAGCCCCAGAAAGGATGTGCTGATCTTATGTCAACCCCGGACTCTGTTGCCATTCTTGTATGTCCAATTCCATGTGTTCCATTAAAATTACTCAAACCATATTGTTTAGCTACTACTGAAGCATCGCCAATATCTTTTACTAATTCTAGAGATCTTCCTAAAGACAATATTTCAGTCATTTCAACTGACTCAATTTTTTGAGCAATTTCTAAAAGATCATCTTTAGTTTTTATTACATACCTGAATGAATATGGTGTAATTCTTTTTTCTTCTATAATCTCTGCACCGACTTTAGTTATTTCTGAATTAACATCGTCTTTTCTTTTTTCATAAACTTTAGAGTCCTCGTTTTTTGCTGAACTACCTTCTTTTACATTTTCTCCTACTTTAAAACGTAAAATGTAGTTTTTTGAGTCATTATCTCCATAAAGAGCAAATCCTGTAGAATCTGGACCTCTATGCTTAAGGGACTGGAGCATATCTTGCATTTCTCCACCAACATTTGTTGATTTGCCTTTATGTATTAGTCCTGCTATTCCACACATTTTTTGCTATTAAGGTAATACGTCTAAATAGGTTTCTAAATCCCACTCTGTCACACTAGAAAGGAATTTTTCCCATTCATCGTTTTTGTAGTGCATGAATACTCTATACATTTCATCTGGTAAAGCTGATTTTACAACTTCATCTTTTTCAACACATTTAATTGCATCTCCTAAAGTCAGAGGAAGTTTATCAACTTTCTTTCCTTGCTTCATTGCTTCATATATGTTTTGTTTTTCAGGTTCACCAGGATCTAACTTATTTGTAATTCCATCATCAAAGGTTTTTAAAATTCCTGCTCCTAACAAATAAGGGTTATGAGTTGAATCAACCGATCTGTATTCCACTCTTCCAGGAGCTGAAACTCTAACACTACAAGTTCTATTTTGATAACCCCAATCAGCATAAACAGGCGCCCAAAATCCTGTATCCCATAAGCGTCTATATGAATTTACAGTTGGTGATCCTAAACAAGTAAGAGCAGGTAAGTGTAAGAGCATTCCTGCAATACTATGTAAGCCTACTGGTCCAGGTTTAACAGGGTCTATAGAAGGATCTGGCATAAACATATTTTCCCCACCTTTAACATGAGCAAATACTTGTTCCATACCTGGTAATGGATCATTTCCTAGAGGAGTTGATTCCATTTTGCCATCTTTCCACAAAGAAACATTAGTATGACAACCATTTGCAGAAACTCCCATAAATGGCTTACTCATAAAACATGCAATTAAATTATTTTCTCTTGCAACTTGTGCACATATTTGTCTATAAGTTGATAGTCTATCTGCATTTCTTAAAACTTCATCATACATAAAATTTAACTCTAGTTGTCCTGGAGCATCTTCATGGTCTCCCTGTATAACATCTAGCCCCATTGCCCGAGCATACTCTATAACTTTCATATATACTGGTCGCAATGATTCAAATTGATCTATATGGTAACAATATGGTCTTGAAAATCCATCTCCGGTTGGTTCTCCATTATCTTTTTTTGTTAACCACATCATTTCTGGCTCTGTACCAGCTCTTAAATGCATTCCGTGTTTAGCCTTAAACTCATCTTGAAAGATTTTTAAATTTCCTCGACAATCAGATGTCAGGTGACCTCCAGGATTTTCTTCTTCTTCTCTATTTCTAAAACATGTACAAAAAACTCTTGCTACTCTTTTGTCCCAGGGGATTTGAACAAAAGTTTCAGGTTCAGGAATTCCTACTAACTCTGATGCTTCAGGTCCATAACCAATATAATCTCCATGTCTGTCAATAAAGAGGTTTGCGGTTGCGCCATAAACAAGTTGAAAACCTTTTTCTGCAACAGTTTCCCAATGATCCGCTGGCACACCTTTTCCAACTATTCTCCCAGTAACTGAAATAAACTGATAATAAATGTATGTGATACCTAATTCGTTAATTTTTTTACGAACATCTTTTACTAATTTGTCTCTACCCGCCTGATTTACAAAATCTTCTAAGTCACTCATATTTCCCCCTCTATGTAGTATTTAGAATTTAACTTTAGAATAATTCTAATAACATTAATTTAACTCCAAGGAAATGGGCTATTCGATATTGGATGTAATTTACCTTCTTTAAATCTTGAAAAGCGAAAAGGTTCCAAAAGCTTACTATTTTCTCCCAATATCTCACTTGCTACTAATTTACCCACACCTATCATCTTATATCCGTGATTGGAATCTGCAATAATGTGAACATTTTCTCGAAATTTATCAAAAATTGGAAAGTTATCAGGAGTAAAACAACCAAGACCTCCTGTTGATCCTTTTTTATATAAATGAGATTTCCCTTCAAATCTTTTTTGGCAAAAAGCCAAAGCTGATGACCACATGTGAGCAAAATCACTTCCAACAACATATTCACTAGAGTCAGGGCCATATGGATCTACGTTTACATTATCAGCTGGTGTATCAACTTTATAAGGTGATGAGCCTCCTTGAATACCATTGAAATGAAAGTCAGGTTTATAATAAATTCCCCACAACTTATCTGTAATAAGTGATTTATCTTCGTCAGAGTATAATGGTGCATCAGTATCTATATGAATTACTGGTGGCATTTTTCCATCATTTGTAATTTGCATATTCGGATCAACTGTGAGAACCCCTTCAGTCAAAAACCAATATTTCCACATCGGAAAATTATCATGCATTTTTCCTTTATCATCTTTTATTGATATTTTTTTTGGAAGTTCAAGCATATTCCAAATATCTCTAAGCCATGGCCCCACTCCAACTATTACTTGATCACACTTTATTTCACCTTTGTCAGTTTCAACTGCTGTAACAGCATCACTGCCATTACCAAATTTAAATCCTAGAACTTTAGTTCCCGTTAATATCCTAACACCTTCATTCTCAGCTTTATTTGCTAAAGCATAAATCGAAGAAGTATTATTAGCATATCCTCCTTTTTTTTCATGAAGCACTGAAGTAATTCCTTGCGCTTGCCAGTCATTAAAAATATTTTTCATATAATCGAAAGACTCTTTTTCTCCATGAATAAAAACAGAATCATATCCAATTGATTTTTGCTGTTCATATATAGATGATATATCTTCGTCCATAATTTTTGGACTAATTTGCATATATCCCACAGGATGATAATGAAATGTTTCTGGATCACTATCCCAAATTTCAACACTGTGTGCCATTAACTCTCTCATTGCAGGCTGATAGTAATTATTTCTTACTACCCCACAAGCAACTCCACTAGCACCACTAGCTATTGCATTTTTTTCGATAACAAGTATTTGAGAACCGTCACCTTTTCCTTTAGATTTTAATAATTTAGCTAAATGCCACGCTGTACTCAAGCCATGAATTCCTGCACCGATTATTAAATAATTAACTTTTTCTGGTACTGACATATTATTTGATGTTATTAATAGTAAAAAGCATTGATTTAGCAGAAAGTAAAGATTATTTCAGTAATTATTTATGTTAGAAGTAAGAAAAACAGATCCTTATATAGCTGGTATTAGTGGATTAATTCCAGGTGAAGAGCATTATGTGACTAAAGCACAAGGAATTATAGGTATTGATGTATTTGCAGGGGATGCGTTTCAATTGACAAATATTGAAGGTATGCAAATAGCTGAAATAGTTTTTTTTGATAAGAATGGCAAATCTGATTCTTCGATTATTAATCAAAAAAATTCTGGTAATGCCACAAATATTAAAAAAATACTCTCAAAAAATAATTATGGTGAAGAATTAATAAAAAAACTCAAAACTAAAAACATTGATATAAATAATGCAAAGTCTTTTATTTGTTTTAATGAATTTTCAAAAGCAAAAGAAAAAATTAAATTTAAAAGCCAAGAAGATGGATTTATTCTAATTTCTGCTCCTGGAAAAAATATGATAATTGATCAAAATGCAGCACCATCTGACATAGATGTAAGAGTTTTTAGAAAAAATATTAATTTAAATAAAAATAAATTAAGCCTCCCAGACCCTTTAGCAGATGTGAAAGAGGAATACTTTATTGATAAGGCTACAGCATTAGCATACGAAGTTAAAGCGGGTGAATTCATTCAAGTTATAGATATATATGGAAGACAATGTTCAGACTTTATGGCATTTGATTCTTCTAAACTGCAAAATAATAAAGAATTATCCATTGATGCAACGGCTACAAGAGCAATTATCGGAGGTGCTTATCCTATGCCAGGATTATTTTCAAAATATTTTGACCATGATTTAGAAGCACTAATTGAAGTTGTTCAAGATACTTGTGGGCGTCATGATACATATGGCACAGCATGCACTTCAAAAGTTTATGAGGATTTAGGTTATTTTGGACATCCTAATTGTTCTGATAATTATAATAAAGAACTTAAAAAATATAATATTAAAGCAAGAAAAGGTTGGCAAGCCATTAACTTATTTTTTAACACATCAATAGATATGAATAATGTTTTATTTTCAGATGTCTCATGGTCACGACCAGGAGATTTTGTATTATTTCAAGCCCAAAAAGATTTAGTTGTAGTTTCATCTGCTTGTCCAGATGATACTTCTCCTGCAAATGGGTGGAATCCGACGGACATTTACGTTAGAACATATAAGGATAATAAATTATTTTCTAAATCAATAGCTTTTAGAAAAAACGCTGAGGCAAAACCATTTATGACAAAAAATACAGGTTTCCATGAAAAAACATCAGAACTAACTAGAAACATGATGGATTCATCAGGCTACTGGATACCTACAAAATATAACAATTATGGTCCTGCAGTAGAATATAATGCATGCCGAACTAATGTAGTTATGATGGATTTATCCTCATTAAGAAAATTTGAAATATTAGGTCCTGACTCGGAAGAATTAATGAATATTGCCCTAACAAGAAATGTTAAAAAATTGTCTATAGGTGAAGTTGTATATTCGGCTATATGTTATGAAAATGGAATGATGATTGATGATGGAACACTCTATAAACTAGGAGATCATAATTTTAGATGGATTTGTGGTAACGATTATTCTGGTGAATGGTTAAGAGAGCTAGCAGAAAAATTAAAGCTTGATGTATGGGTTAAATCATCTACAGACCAATTAAACAATTTATCTGTTCAAGGACCAAATAGCAGGAACCTTTTGAAAGAAATTATTTGGACACCACCGGCACAACCCAAACTAGAAGAATTAAAATGGTTTCATTTTTCAGTGGGAAGACTATTCAAAGATCAAGGAACTCCAATAATGGTTTCGAGAACTGGTTATACTGGCGAATTAGGTTATGAGATTTTTTGCCATCCAAAAGATGGTACTCAAATTTGGGAAGCAATTTGGAATGAAGGAAAAAAATACAATATTGTACCTATGGGATTTGATGCTTTAGATATATTGAGAATAGAAGCGGGTTTAATTTTAGGAGGTAATGAATTTAGTGATCAGACTGATCCATTTGAAGCAGGCATAGGTTTCACCATACCTTTAAAAAGCAAAAATGTTGATTTTATTGGAAAAAATGCATTAATAGAAAGAAAGAATCATCCTCAAAAAAAATTAGTTGGATTAGAAATAGAAGGTAATGAAAAAGCAAATCACGGAGATTTGGTCCATTCTGGTAGAGGTCAAGTTGGTATAATCACTAGCGGAACTATGTCACCAATTTTAAACAAAAACATTGCAATGTGTAGAGTTGACACAAAATATTCAGAAATAGGAACTTCCTTAGAAATTGGTAAATTAGATAGTCATCAAAAAAGATTAATGGCAAAAGTAGTTAAATTTCCATTTTATGATCCGGATAAATCTAGGGTCAAATCATAAAAAAACTTAAAATGCTCGATAAATTTGGAAGAATCAAACTAGGTCACTTTCCAACACCTATAGAATTTTTAAAAAACTTAAGTGAAGATTTAGATGGACCTGAAATATATATTAAAAGAGATGACTGTACTGGATTAGCCTCAGGAGGGAATAAAACCAGAAAATTAGAATTTCTTATGTCAGATGTTTTACAAAACAATGTAAACCTAGTAGTTACTGTTGGTGCAGTTCAATCAAATCACGCAAGACAAACTGCTGCGGCATGTGCGATATTAGGAATAAAATGTCTAATAATATTGGAACAAAGATTAGAAAAAGCTCCAGACTCATATATGAAATCTGGAAATGTTTTTCTAAATAAATTGTTTGGAGCAGAAATTTTATTTTGTCCAAAAGATTTAAATGTTGATGAATATGCAAAAAAAATAATCCAAGAAAGAGAAAAGGGAAATATTAAATGCTATTTCATTCCAGTTGGTGGTAGTAATTATATTGGTGAATTGGGTTATATTGAATGCATAAGAGAAATTGTGGAATATGATAAAAATAAAATATTTACACATATTATACTTGCTTCAGGAAGTGGAGGTACTCACTCTGGTTCAATAGTTGGAAAGAAATACTATGATTATAAAGCAAAAATTTTAGGAATAAGTGTTAAAGATAATAAATTAAACCAAGAAAATAAAGTTTATAATTTGGTTCAATCAGCTTGCAAATTTATAAGTTGTCCTGTTCCTGATAGAGGAGATGTAATTGTTTTTGATGATTATGTTGGTGAAGGTTATGGAGTCCCAACTGAAGGAATGAAAAAAGCTCTTAAAATTATGGCTCAAAGAGAAGCAATTCTATTAGATCCCGTATATTCTGGAAAAGCCTTTGACGGCCTCTTAGATTTAATACGTAAAAATTATTTTGATAAATCAGATAAAATACTGTTTATTCATACAGGAGGGTCATTTTCCTTACCTGCATATGAATGGGCGTTTTAGTTAACCATCTTACTTAAAATTTCCATTGCTTTCAAAATATTATCTTTAGAATTTGCAAAACTAAATCTTACAAAATTTTTTGCAGAATTACCAAAGCTTGATCCAGATACTAAGGCAACCCCATAAGTCTCTAAAGCTTCTGTCGCAAACTCATCTCCTGTCATCTTGCTCTTACTTATATTAGGAAAGGCATAAAATGCTCCTCCTGGTTTAAAGCATTCAACATTTTTAAACGAATTCAATTTTTCAAAAATTAAATTCCTTCTCTCTTCAAATTCTTTTAAAATTTTTTTTACTTCTTCTTGATCTCCTTTTAAAGCTTCAATACCCGCAATCTGACTTACTGCATTAGCACACGAATGATCATTAACAGCTAATTTGTTCGCAAAACTTATAATAGACTTAGGCCAAATTCCCCATCCTAATCTCCAACCTGTCATACAAAAAGTTTTGCTCCATCCATCTAAAACTATAAGCCTATCCTTTAAATTAGGATACTGTAGCATGCTAGGCATCTCCTGATTATCAAATATCAATCTACTGTAAATTTCATCACTCAAGATTGCTATATTTGGAAATTTTTCTAATGCTTCAGCAATTTTATCCATCTTTTCTTTTTTCATAAAAGCGCCTGTAGGATTATTTGGATTATTAATTATTATAAGCCGTGTTTTATCGTTAAATAACGATATCATCTTATCGACGTTAATTTCAAAATTATCTTGTTCATCTAATATAAGTGGTACTGACTTTGCACCGGTATAATCAATAACAGATTTATATATTGGAAAACCTGGATCAGGATAGATTATTTCAGAATTCTTATCTCCAAAAATCAAAATTGAAAAAAATATTATAGGTTTTCCACCTGGAACAATTAATATATTTTCTGGATCTACATCAACATTATAACGTCTTAGGGCATCTTTAGATACAGCATTTCTCAACTGAATTAATCCATTCGAAGGAGTATAACCATGATACCCTGAGTCCAAAGCTTTTTTTGCTGCCTCAACAATATTACTTGGTGTTGCAAAATCTGGTTGGCCCAAACTTAAATGTATAATTTTTTTACCACTTTTTTCTAATTCTACTGATCTTTGAAAAACTTTAAATGCCGATTCTGTAGATAGTTTTTTTATTGACTCTGCTATCTTCATTTTTTATTCTTTTACATATCTAGGATATGTTGTTTTTGCTTTTCTTGAATCATTAATGTCTATATCCATAGTAACAAAAGGTCGATTGGCATTAGTTGATTTAATTATTTCACCTTCTGGTGATATAATCCAGCCTATTCCTCCTAAATCAGCACCTTCTCCAATTGGATTATATAAATTTGATGACAAACAATACGAACCGGATACCATTGCCGCTGTTTTGCCACCTATCGTCCATTTTTTTAAAGATGCATATGGCGTTGCTCTAGGTACACAAAGTAAATCTATTTTTTTGTTTGCATATTCTCTAGCATGCTGAAAAAACCACATATCTGTGCATATCTGTAAACCTACTTTGACATCACCTACATTAAATGGTTTAAATTCTTTATTTCCCCTGCTGTACCATGATGCTTCCCAAAAACCTTCATCATCAGGTAAATAATACTTTTCATGAACTCTTTTTATAGTGTTAGTTTTTTTTTCAAAAAGAAAAGCCTGGTTTAAAAATTTATTATTTTCATCGATTATTGGTCTAGTGGCAATAATATAATTAGCATTAAATTTTTTTAGTGAATCAATAATTTTTTCATGATCTTTAACTGCTTTTTCCCATTTTTTTGAATTTGATATTTTTTTTGCAGCAAGCCACTCTGAAAAGGGCATCTCGGGAAATAGGAGAATTTCAGTTTTATTTTTTGTTAAATAATCTTCCAATTGAATCAAACATTTTTCAAAATTTTTTGGAACATTATCTATTTGACAAACAGTAACTAACAAATCTAACCTATAAATTAAAAGATATCATCAAATTATTTTTGATTTAAAAAAGTCGCCATAGAATCATCCATCGCTTCTCCCCATGGCGTATGGTGAATTGGCGCTACTGTCCCAGTGACAGGTGATGTAAAAGATCGATTGCGGTATGTCATTATATCTTCTTCTTTATGATGCTCCCAGCTATGAAAATGTTTACGTATTATTTCAAAATCAATCTCTGGATAGTTTGATGCTGCATAAAGTTCTTTTGTATATTCAGTCTGAAAATCGATCATTTGAATTGGATCTTCTAATTTTTCTTCTTTAGATATCCATTCCTTAATATTTTTTTCAATCTCTTTGCTATCAGGCATTTTAATTTTACCCATTATGACATCCCTTGCATACCAAGCCTGGCAATCAAACATGTTAAATGTGTGAAATTGATCCTGCATTCCTAAATACATTAACTTATGATTGTCTTGCCATACAACTCCTTTGTATAGATTCGGAGGATATAATCTATTATGAGTTTTTAATTTTAAACTTTCTTCCAAAAAAGGGAAATGATGGAGATACCCACTGCAGAGAATTAGCACATCAGTTTCTTGTAAGTGCCCATCTTTAAATATTGCTTTTTTGCCATCCAATTTATCGAGATGATGAACTTCTTTCATTCCTTCAGGCCATTTAAAACCCATTGGATTGTTTCGGTAGCCAATTGTTACAGACTTAGCACCGTATTTATAACATTGAAGTGCAACATCTTCCGCTGAATAGCTGCTTCCTAAGACAACTATGTTTTTCCCCCTAAACTCCTCTGCATCTCTAAAATCATGAGAATGCATTATTCTTCCAGAAAAAGAATCCATCCCTTCATATTCAGGAATGTAAGGAACAGAAAAATGCCCAGTAGCAACAACGACATTGTCAAATTCTTCAGTTGAAATTTTATTCTCTTTTTTATTTGTTGATTTAATTATAAATTTATTTTCATCAAAAATAACGCTATTAACAGTTGTAGAAAGTCTTACATATTTTTTTAAGTCTCCATCTTTTGCTCTGCCAAGAATATAGTCATATAAGACTTCTCTAGGTGGAAATGAGGGAATTGCCCTTCCAAAATGTTTATCAAATGGATAATCTGCAAATTCTAGACATTCTTTTGGCCCATTTGACCATAAATATCTATACATACTATTTGGGACAGGTTCTCCGTATTGATTCGATCCTGTTCTCCAGCTATAATTCCAAAGACCGCCCAATTTATCTTGTTGTTCAAAACATACTATTTTTGGTATTTTTTCACCTTTTAACTCGGACTGTTGGAAGGCTCTAAGTTGAGAAAGACCACAAGGTCCTGCTCCTATAATCGCAGTTTTTGTCATTATTTAAGTTATTTTAAACGTTACTTCACTCTATTAATCTAAGCAAATCAATACTTTAAACTAAATCAAAAATCCATTTAAATCAACAAAATACAAAAAACTATTCATAATATTTTAATAGAAAATACTTTTTTAATAGTCTTATATGGAGTAGTGTAATTCTATAACTCATAATTAATTATAGGGGGAAGAATGAAAAAACTTATGAAATTGGCATCTGTAGCATTAGTGGTGTCAATGTTATCATTTACTAACGCACTAATAGCTGCTGACAGTAAAAAACCTATTGTTATTCCATTACATAACTGGTCAAGTCAAGTTGTAATGTCCTATGTTATTGGTGGAATTTTTGAATCAATGGGAAACAACGTAGAATATGTATCAGCAGACTCACAAGCTGTGTACGAATCTATTCGTCTTGGTGATGTAACAATTTCTCACGAAGTTTGGCAATCAGCTTTCGGCGCATCATTTGATGCAGCTAGAGATGCTGGTGGCTTACTAGACTGGGGAGATCATGAAGCTAGAACTTTAGAAGACATGGGTTATCCAAACTGGGTAGCTGAGTTATGTCCTGGTCTTCCAGATTGGACAGCTTTAAAGAATCCTGATTGTGCTGCAAAATTTGTAACACCAGATTCAGGTGGCAAAGGACGTTGGTTAGAAGGTCCGCAAAGTTGGCACCAAGATTTAATGCCTCAAAGACTTGAAGCATTAGGTTTAGATGATCTTTGGATGGTTAAATTTGCTGGTGGTGCAGATGCTTTATGGGCTGAGCTTGAAGCGGCAGAAAAAGA
>PTKS01000013.1 GCA_002937855.1 Alphaproteobacteria bacterium MarineAlpha5_Bin12
CTACTTGATACATTAATTATTGATCCTTTTTTATTTTTTTTCATTAAAGGTGCTATTATTTTACAACTAATAAAAGTTCCAGTAAGATTTACATCAATTATTTTTTTCCAAAAATGAATAGAGCTATTTTCAATTGATTTAAAATCTATAATTCCAGCACAATTTATTAAAATATCAATCCTCTTATTTTTTTTTATAATTTTTTTAACAATTTCTTTCATTTTATTATAATTTTGAACTTCACAATTAAAAAAATTAAATTTACCAGATAGTTTTGTAGGTTTTTTAATTTTATTTATATCTACACCAAATACATTTGCACCTCTCTCATCATATGCTTTTGCAACTGCATAGCCTATTCCACTAGAAACCCCGGTTACGAGTATATTTAAATCTTTAAATTTTTTATGTAGCAGCTCTCCCCCCATCAACTAATAAACCAACACCTGTAATAAAAGAAGCCATATCAGAAGATAAAAACAAGACAGTTTGTGCCAATTCATACGGACTTGCTACTCTTCCTAAAGGAGTAATAGTTTTCCATTTTTGTTTTAAAGCTATTTTGTTTTTTGTTTTTTTTAAATTTCTTTCATTCATAGGCGTATCAATGACTCCAGGACATACAGCATTTACTCTAATATTTTTACTTGCATACTCAATTGCTAATACTCTAGTTAAAGACATAACACCACCTTTTGAAGCTGCATAACTCAAATTACCACCTACATTTGCAAAAGCACTTATTGAGCTATTATTAACAATACATCCTTTTTTATTTTTTTCCATAATCTTAAGTGCGTATTTTGAAGACAAAAAAACTCCTTTTAAATTAATATTAATTACTTTTTCAAATATTTTAGTTTCTAATTTGTGAGAAGGCGTTACTTCTTGTTCTATTCCAGCATTATTAAATACTGTATCTATTGTTTTGAAATTTATAATTATGTATTTGTACAATAATTTTACATCTTTTTCTTTACTTACGTCAGCTTGAAAGAAATATGTTTTTAAACCGCTTTCTTTTAATTCTTTTTGAGTTTTAAGCCCTTTTTGTTTATTTACATCACAAAATATTACAGTTGCACCTTGCTGTGCAAAAGTTTCTACTGTTGCTTTACCAATGCCAGTTGCTCCTCCAGTTACTAAAGAAATCTTATTTTTTAAAATCATGATTTTAAGTTAATTTAATTTTTAAATAAATACATATACAATTTGTATTTTTAATGATGACAAATTGTATGCACTAATAATTAATTCCCAAAAATCAACATTATCTTGTTTTCTATTATTTAAATTATTAATTAAAATGTTAGTTTAAATTAATGTATGATTTAAAAAAACATTATCTAGCTGATGAAAAAATTATTTTAAATAAAATCTCTAGTGTTCTAAAAAAAGGTGTTTTGGAAATGGGAGAGGAGGTTGAAAAATTTGAAGATAATTTTAAAAAATATTGTAATGCTAAATATTGCGTAACAGTTTCTTCTGGATCAATGGCTTTATTGCTTTCTTTAAAATCATTAGGATTAAATAAAAATGATGAAGTAATTACCGTAGCAAATTCTGATATTCCAACCAGTCATGCCATTTCTTTAGTTGGGGCTAAAATAAAATGGGTTGATGTGAATGAAGATACATTAAATATTGATGAAGAAAAAATTGAGCAAAGTATAAATAGAAAAACTAAAGCAATATTACCTGTACATTTATTTGGAAACCCATGTAATATGAGCAAAATTTTATCAATCGCCAGAAAATACAAGCTCAAAATAATTGAAGATGCTTGCTTAGCTACAGGAGCTGAATATAAAAACAAAAAAATTGGTTCTTTCGGAGATTTAACAGTATTTAGTACAAACCCTGGTAAAATATTAGATGGTATAGGTCCTGGAGGAATTATAACTACTAACAAAAAAAATTTATATGATAAACTTAAACAATTAAGAGATTACGGTAGAAAAAAAAGACCAGGTAAATGGCCAGTCAAATCATATTTAGTTGGTTATAATTCTAAACTTTCTACAATAAATGCTGCAATTTTAAATATACGATTAAAACATTTAGATGAATACGTTATTAGAAGAAATTATAATGCTGGTTTATACAAAAATTTATTAAATTCAGACAAAATTAAAATTCAAAAAATATTGCCTAATGCTAAGTCTGCTTGGAGAAATTTTCCTATAAGAGTAAAAAATAGAAATATAATTTATAATAAAATTTATTCCAAAAACTCTAATGTAAAACTTAATTATTTACCACCTAATCACAAAGATAATTGTTATGTTAATTTGAGAGGTGTAAATAATTTGAAAATAACTGAAAAAATAAGCTCAGAAATAATTAATCTTCCATGTCATCCTTATATGGATGAAAGTGAAATTACAAAATTATCAAAAGATCTACTAAAAATAATTAATTAATATTTCATTTTTATAATTTTGTTTTTTCTAATAGATTCGTATATTGCATCAACAATTTTAACTGAATTTATACCGTCATCAAGATTAACAAGCGGAGGTTTTTTAGTTTTAAGTGACTTAATGTATGATTTGGCTTGTATATTAAAACTATAATTAGGGCCATTTTTTTTGTAGTAATTTGAATAATCAAATTTTTTAAATTTATTATTACTTATTAATTCAAAACCTTTTCTTATGTTAATATCAACTTGTCCTAAACTACCAAAAATCTTTGTTTCCCACTTTGGAGTCGTAACGTATGGCAAGAAAGTAGCAATCAAATTTGCGAAAACACCATTTTTGAATTTTAGTGATATATTAATCACATCCTCCACATCTATATTTTCATTAATATTTGTTTTATTTGCAAAAACATTATCAATTTTTGAATCTGCAATAAAGCATATTTTATCTATACTGTGTATGGCATTATATAATAAAACCCCACCACCTGATATTTTTTTGTTATCTATCCAATTAGGTAAATGATTATTTTTTTGAGAAATCATTGTTTCTGAAATAAATTTTACTTTGCCAATTTTTTTATTATCAATAATTTTTTTTGCATTTAAGACTTCTTTTCTGTAGCGATGAACAAAGCTAATTGAATGAATTAAATTTTTTTTTGAAATATATTTATTAATAATTTTTAATTCTCTTGTATTTAAAACCAAAGGTTTTTCTATAAGTAAGTTGATATTATTTTTACAACATAACTTTATTGGCTCTAATCTAAAAGAATGTGGTAATGCTATAATAATAAAGTCTGGTTTTAAACTAATTATATCTTCTAATTTCTTGAAATGTTTAACATTAAATTTTTTTTCAAATTTTTTTGCTTTTTTTAAATCAAATTCTGTAAAACCCAACAGGTTAACATTTTTTATATTATTAAAAGCATTAAAATGTCTTAAACCTGCCTGACCAATTCCTAGTATTCCGTATTTCATTAATAATTTGATAACAACTTATCAACTTTTTTTGATTTAATAAAACTTTTCTTGTTAATTGTTTCTCTATAAGTGATGTAAACTATCGAAATAAATATCATTATAGCACCAATCCAAACCCAAATATCTGGTATTTCGTTAAAAAATATAAAACCTATTATTGAGAGCCAAATTAATTTGTTAAATTGTATTGGCATTATTAATGTAATTTCACCCATTTTTAATGATTGTGCCATAAATAATTGTGTCAAAAAACCTGCAACAGCCACTATAAAAAAAATAAAAATCTCATATAAATTAATGCTATCCCAAAAAAACAATGCAATTAAAAAAGTTGGTGGAGTCATAAAAGCCATATGATAAAAAGTTGTTGTTAGGCTAGTATCTTTTTCCATAAGTTTTTTTACAATTATAATAACAAATGAAAAACTAATTGCAGCTGACAAAAGCCAAAGAGCCCCTGTTTCAAGAGGAATAAAGCCCGGTCTAATTACTACAAGGATCCCAGTAAAACCAATTATTAAAGCTGTTATTCTTTGCATTTTGATAACTTCTCCTAAAAAAATTATAGCAAGTAATGTTGTAAATAATGGTGTAGTAAATCCAATAGCGGCTGCTGTTTCTAAATGTAAAGTTGCGATAGCTGTAAACCAACTTATCATTGAATATACGTTTATGGTGCATCTTAAAAGTTGTAGTTTAATACTGCTAGTTTTCCAAGAATTTGGATGATTATAAATCATAAATGGAATCATTATTAAAACACCAAAAAGACATCTATAAAATGCAATAATAAAAGGATTTAATTCATAAGAAAGAATTTTTATACCTGTAACCATAATTGCAGCAGTTAATGTTCCCAAAAGAGATAAAATAATCACAATTACTTTGTTGTTAATTTTCATATTATAAATAATTATTAAATTACTTAATTACAGTTCACACAACATTGATCTACCCAGTGTTCTGGGCTAACTTCAATTAATCCCATTTCTATATTACCATGCTTGCAGTCATGAGAGGGATTAGGACATCGTGTTCTAAAAACACATCCTGATGGAGGATTAATTGGACTTGGTATGTCTCCTTTTAATATAATTTTTTTCTTATCCTTTCTAAATATTTGAGGTGCAGTTTCTATTAGAGATCTTGTATAGGGATGTCTTGGATTGCTAAAAAGTTTTTTTGTACTTGCTATTTCAACCATATGACCAAGATACATAACCATTACTCTATCAGCAATTTGATTTATTACTGATAGATCATGAGATATAAATAATATTGTAAGTGAATATTTTTCTTTTAATTCTAAAATTAAATTTAAAATTTGTGCTTGAATAGTAACATCAAGTGCTGAAACTGGTTCATCAGCTATAATAAATTTTGGATCTAGAACTAAAGCCCTTGCTATACCTATCCTTTGTCTTTGACCACCAGAAAACTCATGAGGATATCTTTTTAAATGTTCTTCCTGTAGTCCAACATCGTTAATTATTGTTTTAACTTTTTCATATATTTCTTCTTTATTCATTTTTGTATGAATTTTTAAACCCTGTGAAATAATATCAAATACTTTCTTTCTTGGATCTAAGCTTGCAAAAGGGTCTTGAAATATAATTTGAAAATCTTTTCTAAGCTCTCTCATTTCCTTTTCTTTAAATTTAATTATATTTTTATTATTATAAAAAATCTTACCATTTGAAGGTTCTATTAATCTTATTATAGATCTACCTAAAGTTGTTTTGCCTGATCCCGATTCTCCAACAAGACCCAAAATTTCTCCTTCTGGTATTTTAAAACTAACATTTTCAACTGCTTTAACTTCACCATATTGTTTGTTAAAAAAACCACCTTTGATAGGGAAATATTTTTTAAGATTTCTAATTTCAATCATTTCAGTGACATTCGTAACAACACTGATCAACAAAGTGGCCAGGTTTAGGTTCTATGAGACCCATAGTGCTTATGCCATTCTTACATTCATGAGTAGGGTTAGGGCATCTAGTTCTAAAAACACATCCTGATGGAGGATCTATTGGGCTTGGTATTTCTCCTTTTAAAAGTCTAATTTTCCTTTTTTCTTCAGTAATTTGAGGAGCAATATCGATAAGTGATTTAGTATATGAATGTAGTGGGTTCGAAAATAATTCATTTGTTTCTGCAATCTCCATTACATTTCCAAGATACATCACCATTACATGATCTGAAATTTCAGATACAACACCTAAGTCATGCGTAATAAATATAATTGACATACCAAGTTTTTTTTGGAGCTCTTTCATTAATTCAATAATTTGGGCCTGGATAGTTACGTCTAATGCTGTAGTTGGTTCATCAGCAATAAGGATCTTTGGATTACAAGATAATGCCATAGCTATCATGGCTCTTTGCCTCATTCCCCCTGACAGTTCATGAGGAAATGAATCAATTCTTTTTTGAGGCTCAGGTATTCCAACTAAATCTAACATTTCAATAGCAATTTTTCGTGCATCTTTTTTATTTTTATTTTGATGCAACATAATTACTTCCGAAATTTGAAATGAAAGATCATATACAGGGTTTAAACTTGTCATTGGCTCTTGGAAGATCATAGAAATACTATTACCTCGAATTTTTCTCATTTCTTTTTCTTCAAGGTTTATTAAATCTTGGTTATTAAATATAATTTTACCTCTATCAGTTGATGATAGGTTATTTGGCAATAATCCCATAATAGATAATGCTGTTATTGATTTACCTGACCCAGACTCTCCAACTATTGCAAATGTTTTACCAGATTCAAGATCAAAAGAAACTCCATCTACTGCCTTCACTATTGAATTTCCAACAGAAAAATGAGTTTTAAGATTTTGAACACTTAGTAATTTTTCACTTTTCATATTTTATTACCTACTCAATGGAGAAACAAAAGAATTCATATTTATATTCTTATAAAATTTATTTTTATCATAAACAATTTTTCCGTTTACAAGTGTTGTTTTAATATTGCCTTGAAGCCTATCACCAAAATATAGGTGTGCACATCTTTTTCCTTTAGAAACTAATTTTTTTGAACTAACAAACCATTTTTCTTTTAAATCTAATATTACTAAATCAGCATCAGCTCCTTTCTTAATGATTCCTTTTTTTGGATATATGTTAAATCTTTTAGCAGGATTGATGCACATTAACTTGATTACTTCTTTGAGGGTTATCTTTTTTTTTGACACAGCATCTAACATTAATGGTAACATTAATTCTGCTCCAGGAGAGCCGGGAGGCGCTATTAAAAAATTTTTCTTTCCCTTTAATTTTTCTTTATAAGAAAATGAAGCATGATCTGATGCTATAATAGTTAATGTCTTGTTTTTTAGAGCTTTCCATAATTTATTTTGATCAATACTACTTCTTATAGGAGGATTTATTTTACCAAATGGGCCAACCTTAATAACATCTGTTTCAGTTTTAAATAAATAGTGCGGACATGTTTCAGCACTTATATCTTGACCTTTTTTTTGGAAATACGAAATTATATCTAAAGATAGCTCTGATGTTACATGCGCTATATGAATTTTAGTTTTTACTAAAGTATTTAAATTAAGTATTTTTGATATAGCTATAGCTTCTGCAATTGCTGGTCTGGTTTTATTATGAATTTCAGGATTTGATTTTTCAAATTTATCTTCATACTTTTTGAAGTAATTTAATATATTTTGATCCTCAGCATGAAAAATTGTTATTAAGTTAGATTTTTTTGCATGTCTCAATGCATCTAATATTTCACCTTCTTTTGTAAAACATAGTCCATCAAATTCTGATTTTCTATTAGGGGGAGCGGCTATAGTAAAAACTTTAAATGCAATTGCTCCGCAATTTATTAAATTCTTTAAATTAGAGTTTGTTAATCTTCCTAAAGCAGGGATAAAAGCAAAATTAATTAATGTATTATCAGAAAAATGTTTTTTTCTTTTTATAAAGACTTTTGCATTAGACATGCATGGATTGCTAATAGGCATTTCAAATAAAGTTGTTATTCCTCCCTTGGCTGCTGCTTTTGTTTCACTTTCAACAGTACCTCTTTCAGGAAAAGAAGGGGCTCTTACGTGAAAATGAACATCTACAACTCCCGGAATAATTATTTTATTTTTAGCATCTATAATTTTATTTGCTTTATATGCTTTTATATTTTTTGAAATTTCAATAATTTTTCCATTATTAATTACAACATTTATAATTTGAAATTGATTATTATAAAAAACTTTTCCATTTTTAATTATTAAATCAAATTTTTTATTCATTTTTAAATATTTTTAATTCTTTTAGAGCTTTAGCAACTCCATCAAGATTAGATAATTTCATTGAGGAATAATTTGGAGAAAGAACAAAACCTTCACCACCAGCTTTGTAAGTTGCTAATATTGATCTGTAGGCTATATCAGGCGTACATATTGCCTGATCCTTGGATGACCTTGGTGCATCAATTCCAATTCCCATATACACTTTAGACCCACCATCAACTCCTCTCACAGCATCTTTGCACTGTGTGTAGATATAAGTATCAGGATCTAAGCCTCTCTGAGTAAGATTTTCAAGACTTGATTCATTAATACCAAGTATCTTTGCAAAAACTTTAGTTAATTCAGAGCTTGATAAATCTTCTAGAATTGTGTTACCAAAAATATCAATTTCTCTTTGAAATATTTCACCAGATTGATGCTGATAAGTAATTGGTTTGACCCAATCTGAATACTCAACTTGTTCTTTCCAAGGCCATTGAATTTTTCTAATTATATTAAAATGATTTCTGTTCCAAACATTTAGACCAAAAGATAATTTAGGATTTACCCATTTAACTAAACCATAGATTTCTTTATCTAAATCTTTATTACGTTGAAGCCAAAATTTCTCCCATTCTAGAATTTCTGGTTTTTCAAATAAATTTCTAAAGAACTCTATAAAGTTACCATCTACAAATTTTTTCCCATTACGTACCTCACTAAAAAAATCATAAATATATTTTAATGAGTCTTTTATTTTTGGAATGTTTAAATTATTTTGACTAGCCTCTAATAAAAATTGATTTGAAAAATCTCCTGGTGCATTTCCCTGAAATAATTGATCAAGTGGTGAATATCTTTCATTACACCACATAACGCCATCAATATCATAATTAGCTACTTGATCTTCAATCATTGAAAGTATCCAATTCCTATAATCTAAATTGCTAGTTGACGGAGAGGAGCTTATTTTTCCAAAAACATCTACTTCCATACACTGAACTAGATTTGGAATGTCTACACCTGTCGAAGAACCATGACCCGCGTAATTGAAAAATGGCTCCATTAGTTCTATGAAAACTTTCATACCTCGCTCTTTAGCCTTAGGTATAACCATTTTTAAAATATCATTATTAACCATCTCTTTATCTTGAGCTTTAAAATTTTTAATGAATGTTTTGTTATAAAATTTTGGGTCTGGATCAAAATATGCACCACCTTTCATAGCAAAAGGTTCAGGGATGCCATGATCTGGCCACCCATCTATTTTCCAAGATACAGATCGACCAGATTTTAATCCCAACCATGAAACGGTGCCAATAAGAAGTACATTAATTCCAACCCTATTTTGAAGTGTGTCTAGAACATTATCAACTCCTTCATCGATAAAAGAAATTGGACTTATTTGAATGCCAGCAAATTTATTATTTATTTCTTTACTCATTTATAAATTTTTTTATCCTATTCATTGATTCTTGTATTTTATTTATTGGTTGTAAATAAGATAGACGAATATATTTATCTTCTTCATCACCAAATAATGTACCTGGGAATAGCAAAACACCAGTTTTTTCTAATAGTTTTTTACAAAAATCAGAAGCTGCTAAACCTGAATTTGATACATTAGTATAAATGTAAAAAGCACCACCTGGATCACCATATGAGAACCCAATATCATCTAAGGCTTTCATACAAAATTTTCTTCTTATATTATACTCATCTTTCATTTTAATAATTTCATCTTGAGGGCCCTCTAAAGCAGCTAAAGCTCCAAATTGAGAGAAAGTACAAGAATTAATTGATAATGAATGTCTAATCTCTGACATTTTATTTATTATATCTTGTGGTCCTGCAACGTATCCAATTCTCCATCCTGTCATTGCATAAGTTTTTGAGAACCCATTCAAAGTAAGTGTTCGCTCTTTCATGTTTTCAAGAGTTCCAATTGATAAATGTTCATGATTTTCATAAATTAAATCAGCATAAATTTCATCTGCGATGACTATTAAATTATGCTTTATCGCAATCTCAGCAATTTTTTTTATATTTTCTGGTGGTGTAACTGCCCCAGTAGGATTATTTGGTGAGACAAGAACTATTAATTTAGTTTTATCATTAATTTTTTCTTCAATAATATTTGGCATTAAAGAAAAATTATTTTTTTCATAAGTAGGTATTGGTATAGGTTTAGCATTGCACATTCTGACATTAAGATCATAAGTTGTAAATCTAGGTGAAGTTATAAGTACTTCATCTCCAGTTTCAAGTAAGCTTAGCATGGCTAAAGCAATACTCTCTTGCACTCCTGCGGTAACAACAATTTCTTTCTCATCGTAAGTTAAATTATATTTTTCTTGTAAATTTTTTGAAATAGCTATTCTTAATTCAGGTAAACCATTTGGTGGAGTGTAATGATGTTTATTGTCATCCAAAGCTCTCTTTGCAGCCTCAACTATATGTTTAGGCGTATGAAAATCAGGATCTCCTCTTCCTAAAGGTATTACATCCTCTATTTTAGAAGCTATAGCTAATAATTCTGATCTAAACGATTCATCATCTAGAGATATTTTTTTTGATTTATCAAAAATAATTGTCATTATATTAATCTATTACCACTTATATAAACTTGCCTAATATTTGATAAATCATCAATGTTTTGATCAGGTTTACCTTCAACTACAATTAAATCAGCTTCTTTTCCAACTTCAATAGATCCAATCTTATCATCCATTTTATTTACTTTTGCAGCTCGGTATGTAGCTGATTGAATAGCATCTAGATTATTTCTTACTACACCAAGATCAATCATGAATTTCATTTCTGGAACTATAGCATCATGAGGGACTACTGGAGATCCTGCATCAGTTCCAAATATAATTTGAATACCTGCTTCACTGGCTTTAACTAAAGAGTCAAATCTTGATTTATCTTTAACTATTTTTTGTCTTTCCTCTATTTTCCACTCTGGAATATTATACTTTCTTGCTATTTCAGCATTACTTTGCATTACAACTGGAGAAAAGGTTGTGCAAATAGGAATATTTTTCTTAGCAACTTTTTCAATAGTTGACTCTGTCATTGGCCCGCCATGTTCAATACAATCAATTCCAAAATCAACAACTCTACTAATCGCATCATTAAAAGTTGCATGAGCTGTAATATAAAGTCCATTTCTATGAGTTTCATCAATAACAGCTGATAATTCATCGTCAGTAAATTCAAGAGTGTCATGACATGCCATGATTTTGATTAAGTCTGCGCCAGCTCCAACCTGCTCTCTCACAGCCCTTCTCATTTCATCAGCTCCTGATGCCTCTCTACAACACCAATATGTATGTCCAGCAGTCTGAACTATAGCTTCACCACAAATTTTAAGTCTTGGGCCAGGATAGATACCTTGTTCTATAGCTTGTTTTGCAAAAATGTTAGTTTTGTTCATACCAAGATCTCTTACTAAAGTAACACCAGCTCTAAGAGACTTTAACATATTTGCACATGACTTATATGCAGATATTTCTACAGCATCATCCATTGATTGTTGTGCTAAATCATGCGTTCCATCCCAAGCAAGATGCGCATGAGAGTTCATTAAGCCTGGTAGTAAGGTGTGGTCTTTAAGTTCAATTATTTTTTTGTTTTTTATTTCCTTACTCAACTGAGACTGTTCGCCAACCTTAATTATTTTTCCATCTTCTATCTCTACAAATCCATTTTCAATGACTTCAAGAGATTTAGGCTCAATTATTCTAAGTTTGAATAAAATATTTTCTTTATTTGTGTCAAATAAAGGTCGGAGTATTTTTCTAAATTTCCACGGTGCGGCTTCTGGCATTTTTCTTCCTCAGTTTAAGTTAATAATTCTATTATCAATACTTTTATCTAAAAAGTTTGATATTTGTGTTCCTCTACTTTTTCCAACTATCATAGAACTTATTGTTCGATAACCATCTATATTTGGTCGATAAATTCCTGGCTCATTAGAAAAAACCATATTCTCTTTAAGTTTAGTTTTATCGCCTGGAGATAACCAGGGAGCTTCATGTCCTTCAAAACCCATACCATGACCAATTCTATGCCTAACATAGTTAGTTAAGTTATATTCGCGATACACTTCAGATGCAGCTTTATTTACTTCTTCGCACACATTTCCTTCTTTGAGATTTTCCACAGCTACGTCATTTACTTTTTTCATTGCTTTGATAATATTTTCTTGATCTTTATTTGGTTCCCCTAAAATAAATGTTACCCCTGACTCAGCGTACAATCCTCCAACACAAGCACCCACACCACAAATAAGTGTTTCATTTTTTTTTGGAATTCTACTTAGAGATTTTCCATGTGGAAATGCTCCTCTTGGTCCAGAATGAATTGTGGCTACAACATTGCAAGGTGTCTCATCGAATTCACTGGATAATTCTTTTAACATCTTTTTTTTTGCAAACTCAGTACATATTTTAACAAGTGTTCTTTCATCAACATGTTGATTAATCAATTCTTTTGCATTTTCTTTTAAATTCTCTAGTGCCAAATCAGCATATTTAGATGCCTTAAAGATTAGTTTAATTTCCTCATCAAGTTTTTCAAATCTAAAATTTTCTAAACCAGTATTAAGATCTAGTTTATTAAATTTGTTTTTGAGCAAATTTAAAATATCAACATTTTTTATATCAGTACCTATATTATTTTCAGAGAGATTGTTTGCCATAAAAGAATATGGGTTAATTTCCCCTGGAAATTCTTCGTAAATATTTACTTCATCAATATTAACATTCTCTGCATTTTCTTTTTCAAGCAAAGGAATAAACAATTTACTTTTATTATTTTTTGACAAAAAGAAACCAGAAGGTCTTTCATTAGTAACATAAAAAAAACCAGTGAAATAAAAAATATTTGCAGGATTTGTAACTAAAAAACCATCTAGGTTTTTTTCATGTATTAAATTTAGTAATTTTTTTCTAGTACTTTGGTAAAAGTTTTCACTTAGTGGGGAAATTTTATTTTCTTTACTCATTAATTTAACTTTAACTTTTCTATTCCTAAATTATGCGCAAGTTCTTCAAATGATAACAAAACCTCATTATCAAGAGGAATCCCGAACTTCATTTTTTCTTCAACTCTTTTATTTTCTATTTCCCCTGGAACAAAGATTTCATCAAAATCTGGTCTAAGTGGAAGTTTTTTAATTGTATCAACAAAATCATCTATCCGTTTATAAAATTCAGTAATCTCCATAAACCAATCAATATTAATTGCTGTTAAAGAATGAGACACATCTAATTTTTTTGGATCAGAATAAGGCATTAAGCCATACCCACCGCCACTAATTACACCTGTTAAAACATCAGTCATAAAAGATAATCCATATCCTTTATATTGTCCTATACCAAGTAGAAAGCCATCCATAGCTTCTGAGGGATTTGTTGTTTCATATCCATCCTTTGTAAGAGCCCAATCATTTGGCATTGGCGTATTTTCTCTTTCATGCCATCTCATCATTCCTTTACCAGCTGTAGTAAGAGCAATATCAAGAATAAGAGGAAAACCTTTTCCAGTTGGACATGATATTCCCCATGGGTTTGTTCCTACGCCTCCACTTTTAGATCCCCAAGGAGCCATTTCAGGACCAGCATTTGTATAAACTACACCTATGCAATTTTCTTTGCTTGCTTTTACAGCATGAACTGAACTTGACCCAAAGTGTGTTGAATTTTTTATAATAACTTTACCTATGCCTTCTTTTTTTGCTTTATTAATTGCAATTTCCATACATTTTGAAGCTTGAACAGTGCCGATTCCATTTTTTGCATCAACTAAAGCAAGTGATGAACTCTCTTTTATAATTTCATATTCTGAATTGACATTAACTTCTTTATTTTTAATTCTTTTATAATAGGTTGTTATTCTTTGTACCCCTTGACCCTGGCCAGAATGAAATCTAAGCTCTGAAAACATGAGAGCATCAGAAAAAATCTCTGCATCAATTTTATTTAAACCCATTGCAATAAAAGAATTAAACACGAATTCTTTTAAATTCTTAAAATTTACCGAAGTCATTTTGATATCGGTCATAACTTTACTTAATAAATTTTATATAATTAATAATATTAGCTCGAGATTCTAACTTTGCTTTTGCATTATTTTTTTTTGAAGACATTAAAATTGTTATACCTGGTCCATAACCAGCTCGAGGCCCATTAGTTTGACCAATAATGCCAACAGCCCAAGCATTTCTTAAAAAACCATGTTGGTAGCTGCTATCATAATTCTCTATATAAATGATATCTCCAAGCTTTAATTTATCTAATTTATATTTCTTCATTTCAGAGCTATCAGTTGTTTGTATGTGAAGTGAGCCAGACTCACTAGTTAAGCCCGAGCCTGCGCCAATAAGATGTTCAGGAACTATATTGGTAACTGGTATTATAATTTTGTTACTTTTATTTTTAATGTTCATTTGATTAAAAAGTTGAGGAGATAAACTTTTACAAAATACATCTTCAAAGTTATTTATTTTTAAACCAACACCAATTGATTTTATTAGAATCTTGTCATTAATTGAAATCTTCTCTCTGATTTTTTTTGGGAAATGTACAATTACTTGTTCTGAAAAACGACCTGATTTTCCTGTTACAACCCCTTTAGCATTTTTAGCGTCACCATTCATAATAGTTGCTTCATTACCAACACAGGATAAAATATTTAATCCTCGATTACCTCCTTCATTTGGATATTTAATTGATACGCCTGGATGTATACAATCGGCTTCCCACCCAAATGCTGAGTCACCAACAGAAACATTATGAACTATTGATCCCCAGCTTGGTAAAAGAAAGGGGTTCCCACTGGCATCTAGTCGATAAGGTTCGGCAGGCAGACCTTGAAAATTAGGCTGACATACTGATCCCATTACACTTACATTTACCAATAATTTTTCATTTGTTTTAATATTCATAATTTTATTTTTAATAAATTTTTAATATTTGCTTTTTTGTTTATTTTCCATCCTAAATCTTTTTTATGACCAGTCATGATCGTCATTATGCCTGGTCCATGACCTGTCATTACTGAGTCGCCATGAATGCAAATAGCTATACTTATATGATTTTTTTTATATGATCTCCCCCATCTATGGTCAGCATGATTAATGACTATTAAGTCTCCTAATCGCATTTGATCTATTTTTAATTTTTTCATTAAGTTTCTATCTCCTGACATAAGATCTTGATCAACATATTCAGAATTTAGTTCAGCTCCTGAACCCATTATCCTTATTGGTAATTCAATCGCTACATCAACTATGAGTTTTTTATTTACTACTTTTATAGTCATAGATTTCAAAAGTTTAGGATCAATTTTTTTTAATTCTATATTTGGAAAATCTAATAACTTTAAACCTCTACCATGTGTTATTATATCAATTTGATCACCAATACATATTTTGTTAAGTATTTTTTGATTAAAATGAACTAAATTACGTGCATGCTCTCCTGTAACAATTCCAATACTTCCCTTAGCTTCTCCAGATCTTACTATAGCCTGATTTCCAGTACAAACTAAATAATGTAATGCAAAATGTTCATTTAAATTTTCTGAGTCAATAGAGACACCTGGCTCTATGTGGTCTCCAGCCCAGCCAAATGCTTTGTCTCCAACTTTTACATTATTAACAACCCCAAACATCCCAGGATAAATTACAGCCTGACCATCATTGTTAGGTATGTAGCCTGGGTTTTTGAAAGATGGTTGGGTTGCATACCCACCAATCGACATCTTTATAAGTTGTTTTTCATTAGTTCTAATATTTGAAATCACAATTTTAGAAATAACTTGTTTAATTTAAATAAAAAATAACAAAATTGTCACTTTAGTGATGATTAAAAGTAAGCTACAACCAAAAAATATATTGCAAAATTATCACCACTAAAATGATAATTTATCTATTTCTTAAATTAAGAAAACGTTTTAGATACAAATAATTATGGGTAACGCATTTCAAAACTTAAATCATGAAATAAACAGATTTAATGACATATTAAACACTATGTCAGTATTAATTTGGGACTCAAGAACAAAAATGCCGAAACAAGGGGCAAATAGTAGAGGTTTACAGGTTGGAACCTTAACTTCAGTAGCAAGAGAAATATTATTATCTTCTAAAATGAGAAAACTTCTCGATGATTCAAAAAATGAAACTCATAACTTAGATAACGACACTTTTGAAAAAAAAACTTTGTTACATCTTAGTGAAGCAATTGAATATCACGATAAAATTCCTGAAAAAATACAAGTTAGAAAAGCTGAATTGGAACCACTCGCTCATAACGCTTGGGCTGAGGCTCGTGAAAAAAAAGATTTTAGTATCTTTAAACCTTTTCTTGAAGAGCAGGTAAATATAGCAATTGAACAGGCTCATTGTATTGGATTTAATGATCATCCTTATGATGCATTAATGCAGAGATTTGAACCAGGTGAATCAGTTAACTCTCTTAAAAAATTATTTGAAGTTCTTAAAAAGGGTTTGGGTGAAATTCTTGAAGTGACATCAAAAATTGATCAACCAAATAAAACTTTTTTATACAAAGAATATCCAATTGATAAACAAATTGAGTTTTCAACAAGTATAGCAAAAAAATTTGGATATGATTTTGAAAGAGGAAGACTTGACAGTACAGTTCATCCTTTTGAAATATCATTTACTAGAGAAGATGTTAGAATTACCACAAGATATTATAAAAATTTTATTAATCCTTCTCTTTTTGGCACTCTTCATGAAGCAGGTCATGGAATTTATGAGCAAAATATAAATAAAAAATATACCCGATCTGCGATGGCTACTGATTTTTTAAGTTTTTATGCTGTTGGTGGAGTCAGTTTTGGAGCACATGAATCACAATCTAGACTATATGAGAATCATATTGGAAGAAGTAAAATTTTTTGGGAAAATCATTATGAAGAATTATTTAATTGTTTTCCTGAAACATTAAAGGATGTATCTGATGAAGATTTTTTTAAAGCAGTTAATGTTATTGAACCTAGTTTAATTAGAGTTGAGTCAGACGAATCAACTTACGACTTTCATATAATGTTAAGAGTTGATATTGAAAGTATGCTTGTAGATAAAAGCTTAAAAGTATCTGATTTGCCTCATGTTTGGAATGATCAAATTAAAAAACACCTTGGCTTAGAAGTTCCTGATGACAGTTTGGGAGTTTTGCAAGACATTCATTGGTCTGGAGGGCAGTTTGGAACATTTTGTAATTATACAATTGGCAATGTAATGGCCGCACAATTAATCGATGCTATGAAAAAGAAAGAACCCGAAATTCAAAATCAAATCAATAATGCAAATTACTCGCCATTATTAAAATGGTTAAGTTCAAATATACATCAGCATGGAAGAAGGTATTCTAGAAATGAACTTTTAGAAAAATCAACTGGTGAAACTTTGAATCCAAATCCATACATTGATTATTTAAAAAATAAAGCAAGCCAAGTTTATGGAGTAAAATTTTAAAATGATTAAGAAAAATTTTGTAGCCTCAAGAATTAAAGATCATAAGTCGAATATAGTGACGCAGATGTGGAATATCCAGCAAAAACTTGATGATGTTATTGCAATGGGAAGAGGTGATACAGACTTAGACACCCCAAGACATATAATAGATGCAGGTATTAATGCATTAAATAACGGTGCAACACATTATACTCATCCTATGGGGATGCCTGAACTAAGAAAGGAAATTTGCACAGATATATTAAATAATGGTGGTGCTAAATATAACGAAGATGAAATAGTTGTAACCGCTGGTGGACAAGAAGCAATGTTTGCTATTGCTCTTGGTATACTAAATGCAGGTGATGAAATGATTGCTGTTGCACCTGGTTATAACCCATATTTTCAAGCTGCTGAATTAGCTGAAGCCAATCCTATAATGGTTAAAACTTATATCGAGAACAATTTTGCTATGTCAGCAGAGGCTGTTGAACCATTAATAACAGATAAAACTAAAATAATGGTTATTATAAATCCTTGTAATCCGACAGGAGCAGTGACACCATATGAAGAAGTTTTAAAGTTGTCAAAGCTTGCTATTAAACACGATCTAATAGTTATATCTGATGAGATATACTCTCGTCTTACATTTGGAAATCATTCAGCTCAACCAGTGGCTGCTTTACCAGAAATGTTTGAGAGAACTATAACCCTTAATGGTTTTTCAAAAGCTTATTGTATGACAGGATGGAGAGTAGGATATTTTGCGGGTCCGAAAAAATTAATTACTCATTTAGGAGAAATACATCATGGGTTTGCTATTTGTGCACCTGCAGTAAGTCAGCATGCAGCTTTAGCTGCACTAAAAGGTCCTCAGGATTGTGTTACAAATATGCAGAATATTATGCAAGAAAGATGTGAAATTCTATGTGAAGGATTGGACCAATTAAATATACCTTATTCAGAACCACAAGGAGGTTATTATGTTTATGCAGATGTTTCTAAGACAGGATTGAACGCAACTGATTTTTGTTTAAAATTGTTAGAGGAGGGTAAAGTTATTATTTATCCAGGAGGATTATACGGAGATCATTGTGATGATTTTGTAAGATTTTCATTAACTCAACCTGCAGATAGAATTAAAGAAGCAGTAGCTAGAATTCAAAAAGTAGTAGAAAGCATATGATAAATGATTCAAAAAATGAAATAGTTGAAATCAAGCATATGGCTTTTGCAGTTGAAGATATAGAAAAGTCTCTTCAATTTTATAAAAATTTTATTGGGATATCTAACGATGTAGAAATTCAGGATATGCCTAAATCAAGAACTAGAGTGGCTGTATTTAACATAGGTGAAGTTGAATATCAGCTTTGTCAATCACAAGATCATGATGGCAGATTTAATAAATGGATAAAAGAGAGAGGCCAGGGCGGCCTCCATCATATTTGTTATGTAGTTAAGAATCTTGAGGATTCTATCAAAACAATGATTGATGAAGGTGCCACGCTTCGTGAATGTAAAGCTTGTAAAGTAACTGGTAAGCATCCCCATCCTGAGGGATTTATTGCTTTTTTAGATAATGAAGTTGACAATATTGAAGTAGAATTAATGCAAGTTTATACTGAAGATGAATTAGAAAAATTCAAATCTTACCAAGGAATATAAAATAAAAAAAATTTTTATAACTGGAGCAGGAGGTCTTGTTGGATCTGAATTAACAAATGTTCTAGGAAGTCTTAGTTATTTTATTTATGCAAATGATATCAACTTTTCTTACAGAATATCTAAATTAGAAAATATAAATAAATTAAAGTTTGATTTACTTTTAAAAAATACATTTACAAAATTTAGTAATGTTGAAATATTTATTCATAATTCAGCTATTACAAAACCAATTAAATTTAAATCTAATAGTCTGTTAAATGAAAATATTAAGCTAACTAAAAAAGCTCTAATTCTTGCAAAAAAAATTCAAACAAAAAAGTTTTTCTATATTAGCTCTACTGCAGTTTATAGAAATTATAAAAAATTAAATTATAATGAAAGATCTAAAACATCAGGTAAAGATCCTTATTCTAAGTCAAAATTAATATCTGAAAATATATGTAGAGAATTTTGTACAAAAAATAAAATAAAATTAACTATATTAAGATTGGGTAATGTTTATTGTGGCTATGAAAAAAGTAAATGGAGTAGGGTAAATGTTTCTCTTATACAGAAATGGTTGAATAGTTATGAAAATAACAAATTATTAAAAACAAATTCTTTTAATTCCATGAGGGATTGGACATATTTAAAAGATATACCAAATGTTATTCACTCTTTAATAAAAAATAATAATAATTTTAAGATTTTGAATTTAGTCTCACCATATATATCAAGTGATATTGATATTATGAAAAAAATAACCAAACATAAAAATCTATTAAAGACCTATAATAAAGAAGCAATATATAATGCAAGCTACTCTATTTATAAAAGTAAAATTAAATTTAATAACTGGACTTCAATTCAAAGAGGAATTAGTTTGATAAAAAAATTAAATGAAAAAAATTAAATTAATTTTAGTTGGTTATGGTCCAAGGGGTAAGAATTGGTTGCAAATAATAAAAAAAAATAAAAAAACTGAAATAATTGCAATATGTGACATAAATGAAAAAACCAAAGACAAATATGCTATAGACATTCCTTTTTATTCTAAAATATCACAAGCTTTATTAGAATCAAAACCTCATGGAATTATTCTAAGCACACCTCCTTTTAATCGAATGAAGGATTTAAAAGCTTGTGCAAAATACAGATTACCCATTTTGGTAGAAAAACCTCTGGCTGTAAATTTCAAAGAGGCATTAAGTTTAGTTAACTTCATGAATCAACAAAAACTTCTATTGATGGTAGGTTTAAATTTTCGATACTTGCCATCAACTTTAGAAAAAATAAAACTAATTAAATCAAAGAAAGTTGGCAAGCCTCATTTTTCAAAATTTATCTATGAAAGATGGAGAGATGGAAAATTGAAACGATTAAATAAATATCCTCTTTATATGAAACACCCAATGTTATGGGAACAATCAATTCACCATTTCGATTTAATAAGATTTATCTACAACTCAAACGCAAAAACAGTTTTTGCAACTACTTCTAATCCTCCCTGGTCAATGTATAAACATCATACAAATGTTAATGCAATAATAGAATTAAATAATGGAATTCAAATTAATTATATTGGTAATTGGCAAAGTAATTGCAAGTCCATAAACTTTGAATGGAGGACAGATTGTACTAAGGGTGTTATTATACAAAAAAAACAATTTTCTAATTTAAGTTATAGAAAACTCAATTCAACTAAATTTAAAAATATAAAATTAAAGAAATTTAAAATGTGGTCAGATGATGCAAATCATCTTCTTTTAGATTTTATAAATTTAATGAAAATAAAAAATAATTACATAAAAGTAAATAATGATCATCTTAAATCATTAATAATTGTTGATGCTTGTATAAAATCGGCAAAAACTGGGAAAAAAATATATTTATAATACTAATTATTATTATTATTTTTTTGCAATATTAAT
>PTKS01000014.1 GCA_002937855.1 Alphaproteobacteria bacterium MarineAlpha5_Bin12
GGCTTTTGATGCCGGCATTCGTAGGTTCGAATCCTACCGCCCCAGCCAGTTTTTAAGTATTCTTCTTACGAAATAAGTGTTTGGGTTCAATATGGGTGCAATTGCGAACCTATTTTTGATCAACATTCCTCACGGTTGGTGATAGGATAATCGTGATGAATGATTTAAATTTTTTATATAAAGAATATCAAAAAAATGGTTTTGCATCCCCAATTAAGGTTATTGATTCAAACAATGCAAATAAATACAGAATTAAATTAGAAGATGCAGAAAAAAAAGTCGGAGCATTACATTATAAAGCAAAAGTTCATACAATTCTAATTTGGGTATATGAACTAGCTACTCATAGTAATATTTTAGATTTTGTTGAAAAAATTCTTGGTCCCAATATACTTCTCCATAACGCAACTTTTATTGTTAAGGAAGCAAACACCCCTTCACATGTAAGTTGGCATCAAGATTTAACGTACTGGGGATTTAGTCATGATGATCAAGTATCTTCTTGGTTGGCTCTTTCACCAGCTAATGAATTAAATGGAGCGATGCAAATGATACCAGGAAGTCATACATTAGGAATGATTGAGCATACCACAACAAAAGATAAAAATAATATTCTTTTACAAGGACAAACAGTTGACAAAGTAAATGAAAAGGATGCAATTCTTTGCCCACTTTCTCCAGGAGAAGCCTCGTTTCATCATGGATGGACACTTCATACATCCAAACCTAATAGAAGCTCTGATCGTCGTATTGGTTTAAATTTTCAATATTTGGCAACGCATGTAAAACAAACAAAACATAATAATGATAGTGCAATATGTGTTCGTGGTTTTGATAAATATAATAATTTTAAAATAGATCAACCTGCTACAAAAGATCTAGATCCGATTGCTTTAAAAAAATTTAATATTTTAGATAAGCAATATAAAAATACCGCAGGAAGCTAAATTCACTACTCCCAAATATTACGAAATTTCTTTTTTTATAACAGTTTAGCTCACTTCGTATTCAAAAAGTAGCCTTTTAACCTCAACTTTCCTGACAGTTCGTGTTAGGATATAATAGATTAAGGAGGAATTATGAATTTACAATTGTTATGTAAAATTAACGGAGTGATTGTTGGTATAAATGGATTGTCTGCTATCTTTATGTACAATATGTGGTTTAATATGGCAGGCATAGAGGCCACTGGTCCTACTATTGCGCTTTGCCAATCATTGGGAGTTGCTGTTGCCGGTACAGCACTTATATCTTGGATCACTGCTAGTAATGCAGGTGAAGCGATTAATACTTATGGTCGATGTTTTGCTTATATCCATAGTGGTTTTGTCCTACTGAGCCTTTATCAGATAATGCAAGACTATGTGCCAAATCCACAACCTTTTTATATTAATGTAGTAATAAGTTTAATTTTAGCTGCTGCATTTTTTTATTACAGCAGAAAAACAGAATAATTATTTATTTTTAATATTTTGCAAAATAAAAGCGGAATTTATTTTCCGCTTTTATACTTCACATTTCTTAAGCTTGATGGTAGTTGAAATATCGAAAATGAAAACGGCTTTAATTTTTGGATCTTCAGGACTAGTTGGGAATAATCTTTTGCATTGCATCCTTAAAGATAATGACTATAAAAAAATCAAATTATTTGTTCGTTCAAATATTAATATTAAAGATCCAAGGGTAGAAATAATTTATGATGATTTTAAAAATTTGGATAATATAAAAAATACTATAATTGGAGATGATTGTTTTTTTTGCATTGGAACAACTAAAAAAGATACACCCGATAAAAAAGAATACAGAAGAGTGGAATATGATATTCCTGTAACTATAGCCAGAATAGCTAAGAATAATTCTGTAAATTCTTTTTTTTATGTGTCATCTATAGGGGCAAATTCCAAAGTTTATAATTCATACTTAAGAAATAAGGGTCAGGTAGAAGAGGAATTAATTAAATTAAATTTTACAAAACTGGGAATATTAAGACCAGCTTTATTGCTGGGGAAAAGAAATAGTTTTAGGTTAGGGGAACGCCTAGCTCAATTAATAATGACAAAAGTATCAATTATTTTCATTGGAAAGTTAAAAAAATTTAAACCCATAAAAGCTAAAGATGTGGCCAAGGCAATAATTAATATCACTAAGAATAATTACAAAATAAAATTTTTTGAGTCAGATAAATTATTAGAACTGTCAAAACCAATTTAATTATTTTTTGACTACTACGATAAACCCTATAAAACCAACAATTTTCACTAACAAACACTAGAGTATCATTTTTTGTCTTCAATTCACTTAGTTTTTTAGATTTCCTTTTTTTTTATTCTCTGTATATTCTAATTAAAATTATACTTGGGAGATTATTCATATGTTGCGCACCGGAGATCAATATAGAGATTCAATTAGAGATGGAAGAGAAGTATGGGTGGATGGAAAAAAAGTAGAAAATGTTCCTAATCATCCAGTTTTTAAACCAATAGTAGACATCCGTGCTCGTATTTATGATATGGCGCATGAAAATGAATTTAGCAAAAAACTAACTTACCAAGATGAATCTAATGGAGAAAAAAATTGTATAGGTTCAAAACTTCCTAAAACGCAAAATGATTGGTTAGCTAAAAGAGAAGCAATCAAAACAATCATGTATGAAATCGGTGCTGTAGTAACAAGAGTAGGAGATGAAACTGCGGGGGAGATGTGGTCACTATATGATGGAACTGATATTTTAAATGAAGTAGATCCAAGATTTGGTGAGAATATTGCAGACCATATCCAAAAAGTTTTAAAATCTGACATATTTCATGTATCAGCTAATACTGATCCGAAAGGTGATCGATCAAAACTTCCACAAGATCAAGATCCGGATATGCTTTTACATGCAGTTAAAGAAACAGATGAAGGAATAGTTGTAAGAGGTGCAAAATATGAAACTGCCGCAGCTTATGCAAACCAAGCATTTGTTAAACCTACAATTGCTAATTGGGGAGATCAAAAACTTTCAAATTATGCTTTAGGATTTATATGTCCGATGAATGCTAAAGGTTTAAAACACATTTGTAGAAGTGGATTTGCTGGTCGTTCCAATCCAGAGGATTATCCGTTAAGTAACAGAGCAGATGAAGTAGACACTTTATTAGTTTTTGATAATGTTATGATACCTTGGGAAGATGTTTTATTTTATCAACATACTAAAGCAGCAACATTTATAAGAGGTACACTTCACAGATATAGCGCATTAGCATTTGTGGAAAGAATTTTACACATCGCTGATTTAATGATTGGTACAGCCTTACACAATGTTCGTCAAACTGGTTTAGAAAGCCAGCAAGCTGTTAGAGAAAAAATTTCAACTTTAATTTGCTACCGAGAGGGAATTGAAGCTCATTTAACTGCTGCTATAGCTAATGCGGAAAAGAGCCCAGGTGACCTATTAATGCCTCAACAATCTTTTTTATATACAGGTAGAGTTCATGCATGTAGTCAGCTTCCAAAAATGATGCATTTAGCAAGGGAGTTATGTGGCGGTCAAATCTGTGTGACACCTGATCATGCCGATTTTAATAACACTGAAACACAACCTTGGCTTGAAAAATTTTACTCAATAAATGAAAAATGGTCATCTGAAGATCGAAGAAGATTACTTGCTTTTGGAAGAGATTTGCTAAATTCAAGCTATGCAGGGCATAAATTGACTTTTCAACTATTTGCCCAATCCGCTCCATTTGCTCATCTTAATGCGGTTTATAATAATTTCGATTTTTCAGGTCCTTTAGATTTTGTTAAACGATCTGCTGGTTTATCAGAAAAAGTTATGAAATAGATTTTTTTAATATGACACATCAAAGAATTAGAAAATTTAATACTGCTCAAATGTATCCAAATAAAGATATGGA
Organism: Alphaproteobacteria bacterium MarineAlpha5_Bin12; assembly: GCA_002937855.1. Lineage (GTDB taxonomy): Bacteria > Pseudomonadota > Alphaproteobacteria > HIMB59 > MarineAlpha5-Bin12. Next base: position 3,897 of record PTKS01000014.1, read on the forward strand.
TAATGATCTAAGCATGGCAGTAAGGGCAGGAAATAGGGTTTTTTTACGAGGACAAACAGGATTTGATTTAGAGGGCAATATGACTGGTGTGGGGGATCCTGCTACTCAAGCAGAAACAGCTATGCAATGTGTTAAAACTTTACTTGAAGAAGCTGGTTCAAAAATGGAGCATATTTGTAAGACAACAATTTATATTACAGACAGATCTTATCGTGAAGAGGTTTATAGAGTTATTGGCAAGCATTTAAAAGGTATTCATGTATGTTCAACAGGATTGATTGTAAAAGGATTAGCCCGACCTGAAATGGTAATGGAAATTGATGTAGAAGCAATCATTCCAGAAGATGAAAATTAATGTTAACAGAAGAACAAAAAAATATATATTCTAAAGACGGTTATGTAATACTTCCCAGTGTTATCCCTCAAAATAATTTATTAGCTATGGTAAATGATCTCAATCAATGGATTGAAGAAAGTAAAAGTCAAAAAAATAATTATGGTGAAACAAAAAATGGCAAATCAAGATTTGATTTAGAGGAGGGGCATAGTGCAAATAACCCTAAGCTTCGAAGAGTAGCAAATCCTACAGATATATCAGAGGCTTATAGGAATGTATTATTTGAAGGACCAGCAATTGATGCAATTGTGGATTTAATTGGACCAGATGTAAAATTTCACCATTGCAAACTTAACATTAAATTACCGGGTATGAAAACCCGAGTTGATTATCATCAAGATCAACCATTTGATATGCACACAAATGATGATCACTTAACTTTATTAGTCCTCTTGGATGATATGAATGAAGAAAACGGATGTTTAAAGATTTTAAAAGGTTCACATATAGGTCCAAGGTATAGTCATTATGAGGGAGATGAATTTGTAGGAAAAGTTTCTGAAAAAATTCAGGAGATATGTCGCCGAGATGCAAGTAATATTGAGGGAAGAGCAGGAGATATTTGTTTAATGTCCACCTGGTGTTTACATGGAGGAACAGCTAATTTGTCTTCAAAGCCAAGAAGAATGTTGATTTGTGATTATACTTCTGCAGATAATTTTCCCTTAATGCCACCAATAGTTCCCGCAGATGAAACTGGAAGAATTGTTGCAGGTAAAGCTACCAGAAAAATTAGATTTAGAGAAGGTATCTTAGAACTACCTAAACATTATAAATCTGATTCATTTTTTGGAGCACAAGGTCAAAAAGGAACGGTAAAGGATAGTATGTAATGACATTTTCTATCACAGGTTTTTGCAAAAAAACTGGAATGGTAGGTGTTGCTATCACTACATCTAGTATTTGTGTAGCAAGTAGATGTCCATGGGTAAGAGCAGGAGTTGGGGCTGCTAGTACACAAAATATAACTGATCCAAGTCTCGGTAATTTAATGTTAGACAGTTTAGAAAAAGGTCTTGATGTTCAACAAGTAATTGACGAAATAACAAAAAATAGAAAATTTATAGAGTATAGACAGCTTGCGTTAATAGATGCGAAAGGCAATAGTTCAAGTTTTACTGGATCTAAAACTTTAGGTACAAATGCAGTATCACAAAATAAAGACTGTATAGCGGCTGGGAACCTCCTAAATACCATTGATGTGGTCAAAGCTATGAGTAATTTTTTTAGTGAAAATGAAAATCTTCATTTAGCAGAGAGACTTTTACTATCTCTTCAATCTGGTCTTGACGCGGGTGGAGAAGAAGGACCTGTACACTCAGCAGGTTTAAAAGTTGCTGATACACATTCATGGCCATTGGTAGATCTGAGAATTGATTGGTCAGAAAAACAACCAATATCGGAGTTAAAAAATCTTTGGTACTCTTTTAAACCTCAAATGTCACAATATAATTTAAGAGCTATAAATCCTGATCAAGCACCAAGCTATGGTGTTCTAGGTGATAAATAGAAAAATTATTTAAGGTATTTTCCAATTACTTTTCCAAGATTGATTTTTCAACTCAAATGCAAGTCTTTTATGTCCATTGGATGATAAATAAAGCCAATCAATCATATTAATTTTATTAACAACCACTGCAAAATTAGAATAACCCTTTTCACTTTCTTTTTCATCTGGTTCAATTCCTTTCAAACTCAAATCTATGCCATCAGTTGGAATTTCAGATAATGAGCCTGGGGCGTTATTAGATAAATAACATTTTCTACTCATCAATCTAGTTTTTTTCCAGGCTTCTAATGTTATATCGTCATTATAATGAATTGAACTTACTACAGTCATTCGTAATTGTTCTTTAAGTTTTTGAGAATAGAATAATAAAAAACACTTATCGTTTTTCTTTATTTCAGAAACTTTGTTGGATCTTAGGTCGGTGTGAAAATAAATATTTTTTTTATCCCTTATAAAATTTCTTAATATTACTGTTCTTGTATCCGGCATACTTTCTTTATTAATGTTAGAAAAGTATAATTGATGATATTCGTGCTTTCTATCAACCACTGCTTTTTCCAGGTTTGCCCATATTTTTTCTAAGATTATTTCAGGTTTCAAGTTATTATTATCCATAATTTTATATAATTTAAATTAGTGTATATTAAAAATAGATGAATATTCTAGAATTAAATGAAAAAAATGCTCCTTTAATATATTGGCGCAATGATGATCAATTATCCAAATTAATAAATGTTTTTGTTGAAGATTATGACATTCGTTTTGTGGGAGGATGCGTAAGAGACAGTATGCTTGATAAAAAATTGAAAGATATAGATTTTGCAATCAATTGTATGCCAGAAGAAACAATTAAAATACTAGTGAAAAATAACATTGAGTATCTTGACTATGGTATTGATTTTGGCACTGTTACAGCATTAATGGGTGAACAAAAATATGAAATCACTTCTCTACGCAAAGATGTTGACACTAACGGACGTTTTCCCGAAGTTGAGTTTACAGGTAGTTGGGAGGAAGACGCACTCAGAAGAGATTTTACTATTAATTCAATATACGTTTCTATGAATGGAGAAATTTTTGATTTAAACAATGGTGTTGAAGATTTAAAAAATAATAAATTAAGATTTATTGGGGATGCTGAAAAAAGAATAAAAGAAGATTTCTTAAGAATTATGCGATTTTATAGATTTTTAGGATTGTTTGCAGAACCTAAATACGAAATTGAGCAATTTCAATTGATTGAAAAATATTTTTTAAAAATGCACGATAATGTCTCAAAAAATAAGATAAAAAAAGAATTAATTAAGATGAGTTATGTTGAATTTCCACAAAATAGTTTTTTGTTAACATCTGAAAAAGGTGACTCCAATAAAAAAAATTTAATTAATAACTTAGAAAATTATTGGAAAAAAATTAATTATATCGATGGGATGAATATAATTAAGAAATACAAATTAAAATATATCGAGAGAATGTGAGTATTTTTCTAATAATTTGGTTTTAAATTCTTTCTCATAATTTTAATTATTGAATCAATTCGATGAATCATACCTAAGATATAGGACTTGATTATAAAAAAAAACTTTAATTGACATAGGTATTATCTTTAATAAATTTATCAGCCTCGAAAAGAATTAATTTTTTTCTTTTATTATCAAGTTTGTCAAAAATTTTAACCATCATGGATAGTCGAGGATTTTTCAAAAAAAATTTTCTATTTTTATTGATAAACCTCCAATACAATCCATCCATAATATTATTCCATCTACCTTTTTTAAAATTCATCATTTTCATTATATAACTTGATCCACATATATATGGTTTAGTTGAAAAAATTCCACCATCACTAAATAATCCCATACCATAAAGATTCGGAGCCATAACCCAATCAGAGCTATCAACAAACATTTCCATAAACCATTTATAGGCTTCAGAAGGCTTTATCTCACAAAGATTCATTATATTTGCTAAAATCATTAATCTTTCTATATGATGAGTCCACCCAAATTTTTGAGCATTCTTGATTGAATGATCTAATGGTATTAAACCTGTTTTTCCATCATACCAATTTTTATTTAGAGATTTGTTATGGTTGAAAAAATTATTTTTCTCTAATTTTTTTTCATAATTTTGATAAATTCCCCTCATAAATTCTCTCCAACCAATGATCTGTCTTATATATCCTTCATATGAATTAATCTTAATTTTATTTTCGATTTTAGTTATTTTATTTAAAATCTGTTTTGGATTTATTAAGCCTATATTAATTAAAGGGCTCAATGCACTATGAAACAAAATATTGTTCTTTATATCAACTGCATCTTCATAATCACCAAATAAATTTAGTTTTTTATTAGTAAAAAAATTTAACCATTTTTCTGCATCTTCATGTGTGGTAGGTAGCCAAAAATTATCAACATCTCCCGGGTGTGAGGGAAATTTATTTTTTACAATTTTTTTTAATTTTTTTGTATGTAGCGTTTCATCAATATGAACTAGACTCGGAATATGAATATCCTTAGGAATTTTTTTTCTATTTTCGGAGTCAAAACTCCATTTGTTTCCTTTGGGCTCACCATTAATCATTAAGATATTGTTACTTTTTCTACTAATTTTATAAAAATTCGCCATAAGAGGCTTTTTTGTAGTATTCAAAAATTTTTTGAATTGTTCTCGCGAAGTTAAAAACATTGGACTTTGAATAATTTTCCAGCTAATTTTTTCTTTTTTTACTAATTTACCAATTCTTTTTTCAAAAAATTTATCTTCAATTTCAAAACTGATTAATTCAGTAATATTTTTAGACTTGATATATTTTTCTAATTTTTTTTCATATGGAATTTCAAACTCAATGTTTAAATCTAGATATTTGACTTTAAATTTCTCCCTTTTTAATTTTTCTGCATATGAACGCATGGATGATAAAAATAAAATCAATTTTAATTTATGATGTTTTTGAAATGAACAAAGTTCAAAATCTTCGCACATAAAAAATGTACAATTTCTATAATTTTTTAAATGATTAGTTGCAAATAGTTGGTTTCCAAGAATTAAAAATAATCGTTTAATTTCCATTTATTTAAGTAATTGCAATATGATATAATATGCCGCAATAATCTAAAAATGGAATGTTAAAAAAAAGATATGGAGACATTCTTAATTAATATCAAATCGCAGCATATTTTTTAAATTTTTAATAAAATTTTACTTTTTGTTATTCAACCAAGAAGACAAGTTCTTGTGTATCTAAATTAACGCCCGCATCTGTTCTTGCCTTTGCTATTTCTGGATCCTGCATAGCTTCTTGCATTTTCTCCATAGATTCTACTTCTAAAACTTGGTAAATTTTGTTTTCATTATCTTTGGGATGACCATATGCTAGAACTTTGATTCCATACTTTTCTCTTGCATCGTCTGCACTTACAAAAAGCTGTTTCCATTTTTCATAACCCTCGTTAATTTCCACATTCATAATTATTTTCATAAATATTTTCCTTTTTAAGATGTTTGGATTATTAAATAGTTTTTAATTTTAAAAAACAAGTTTTTTATTAATAATAATATATTTAATTATGATTATAAAATATTATTTTTGCTAATTTTTATTCCAGTCTACATGAAACATTGACTCATTACGTCGAAGAAAAGGTAATGTAAAAGGGCCATTATATATTGCCTTTATCGCAGGGCCGGTAATTTTTATTTTGTCTTCTATAAGATTTTCTCTCAAAATTTTATTATGTTTATTAAAATTCTTATCAGTTAATCGACCTGAGAATTTAATAACTGCATAATACCCCTCAACTACTGTTATAAGTTCAACTTTAGGATCTGTGGGGGCTGGAGCAGTTTTTTCTGTAAATTTTAAAGGCAAATAAAACTGCATTACCATTCCAGAACTGTTATTAAATTCAGTAACAGGTATAGTCATTTTTATTTTTTCTGAATTTATGTTTGCTCCAGAAATATAATTGAATAGCTTTCGAAAACCCCTATCCTGATTAGTGTGATTTGCTTGAACAACCAATCTGTCTTCATAATGACGGATTTCATAAACACCTGTTTTATAGACAACATTAAAAGGAGGTTCATCATAAGCCATTATATATGGAGTTAAAAATAGAAGTATTAAAAAAATATTCAACTTAAAAAATATTGGTAAAGTTTTCATTGCTTAAAATTTCGATAATATTATTTAGCGTACTGACATGCTACATGAAGAAAGTGGTAATATAGCTAGAATTATTATTAATTTCATAAATTCTCTATAAGCCTTTTATTTGTGTCTAGCAACCTTTTCGAAGTTGCATTTGATAAAGAAAATATTAATAATATAAATAAAAATAATTAATGAAAAATAAAAAAAATAAAATTTATTTAGCAGGATTTAATTCAGATCAACTGAATACTTTAAAAAGTAAATTTAAAAATATTGATTTTTTAAATGATAAAAATACTGATTTTAAATTAATTACTAAATGTGATGCTATAGTAGCAATATCTAGGCAAAGTTTAGATCAACTATATAATAATAATATATTTATAAATTCAGGAAAAATTAAATGGATACATGCTCCAGGAGCCGGGATAGAACAATATATAAATAACAATGCTTCTAATTATAGGTTCGTACTCACTAATGGAAAAATTATACAAGGTATAGAGGTTGCAGATCATGCAATGGCTTTACTATTAGCTCTAACGAGGCGTTTAAATTTAATCTTTAAATATGGTCAACAAATAAAATTTAAAAATAAACCTATCGAATTAAGAGGAAAAAATGCGCTTATTGTTGGTTACGGTGGAATTGGAAGATGTTTAGCAGAAAGAACTTTTGCTTTTGGAATGAAAGTTAATATAATCAATAATATTTATTCTCCTTATTCTAACTTTATTAATAAATTTTATTTAATTGAGGATTTTGAAAAAGTTATAAAAGATGCTGATGTTGTATTTATAACCGCCCCCCTTACAAAATCTACTAAAAAGTTAGTTAACAGAAAAAATATAAATAAATTTAAAAACAATTCTATTTTAATTAATGTTTCAAGGGGTGGGATAGTTTGTATTGATACATTGGTCAAGCATCTCAAAAAAGGTAAGTTTTCTGGCATAGGTTTAGATGTTACAGATCCAGAACCTTTACCCAAAAATCATTATTTATTCACTTCAGATAAAGTCATAATAACACCCCATATTGCTGGAATGTCTGATAATTTATCAAACCGCAGCTTTGAATTAATAATTAATAATATAAGAAGATTTGATAAAGGTATGGAATTATTAAATAAAGTTGATGTTAAAGAGGGATACTGATGTCATTAATTATTGAACAAAATGTGATTCGATATGAAAAATTATATAAAGATGGACATGATCATAAATATCCAAATCTTGATCTTATCAGACTTGAAAGTATTTTTTTAAAAAAAAATAAAGGAAAGTTATTAGATTATGGTTTTGGTGCATCAGAAAATACAATACATTTAGCTAAAAGAGGTTATGAAATTTATGGCTTAGAAACTTCTAATGAGGCAGTGAAAATTTGTAAAAGAAAGCTCCAAGAAAATGGCTTTAATAAATTTAAAAAGAATATTTCATTGCTTCAAAAAAATGAAGAAAAGCTTCCATATTTAAACAATTCCTTTGATAACATAATATGTATTTCGGTTCTTTCTTTACTTCAAACTAAAGAAAATATTATTCAATTAATTAATGAATTTTATAGAATATTAAAAAAAAATGGTAAGATGATTATTGATATTAATGGTCCTTCGGGTGATTTTGCCAAAAAGGGTAAATACATAAGCGAAGATGAATTTGAATATTCACTTAAAAAAGATAATCAAAACAAATTAAAAGTTTATTGTCCTAAAAATCAATTAATCTTTAAAAAATTATTTGATAAATTTATTGTAAAAGAAATAGGTAACATACAATTTAATTACTTTGATATTTCAAATAATGAATATATTGCCTGTCTTGAAAAAAAATAAATAGGGCTACACAAAAGCTACTTGAAACTTTAATTACTGCAACAAGAATCAAAAAATGAGAGAATACTTGGAGCGGGCGAAGGGATTCGAACCCTCGACTTCAACCTTGGCAAGGTTGCGCTCTACCCCTGAGCTACGCCCGC
>PTKS01000015.1 GCA_002937855.1 Alphaproteobacteria bacterium MarineAlpha5_Bin12
GATTTAAACTTATTAGTCCTGATGGAAAAGAAATTACTTCTAGCTCAGCTAATTTAACAAAAAATATTATTAAAACATGGGGTATAAGAGAAAATACCAATCAAAAATTACTAAAGTTATCTAATATTACAAAAGTTTTTGATGATAGTTCTATTTCTATTTATAAAAAACTCAATGATGAAAATATAGTTAAAGCAGTTAATAATGTTTCTTTTGAATTATTTGAAGGTGAAACACTTGGATTAGTTGGTGAGTCAGGTTCAGGTAAATCAACTATTGCTAAAATTATAACTGGGCTTGTAAAACCTTCAGCAGGAGAAATCATTTATGATAATTTTGAACTTTATGATTCAAAGAGAAAATATCAAATTAAAAAGAGTAGAGGGCAAATACAAATGATTTTTCAAGATCCTTATTCTTCTTTAAACCCAAGATTTAAAGTCAAAGATATCATTGGTGAACCATTGAAATTTTTCCAAAAAACCATAACTAGAAATGATTTAAATCAAAGTGTTTTTGATTTGATTGATATTGTTGGTATGACAAGACAATCATTAGATAGATATCCTCATGAATTTTCAGGTGGACAGAGACAAAGAATTTCTATTGCTAGAGCTTTAGCGACTAGACCAAGATTATTAATATGTGATGAGCCAACATCAGCTTTAGATGTAAGTATCCAAGCTCAAATACTAAATTTATTAAAAGATATTCAAGATGAACTTCATCTTACAATGTTATTTATAAGTCACGACCTACCAGTAATTAGACAAATGTGTAATAGAATAGTAGTTTTAAAAAATGGAATTGTTTGTGAAACAAACGAAACAGAGACTTTGTTTAATAAACCTAATCACAATTATACTAAAGAATTAATAAGACTTATGCCTAAAATAGAGTCAATTATTTAAGAAAAATTTTTAATACTTTTATTTTAACAATTATTTGAATTTTGAAATTCAAATTTAACTAAATCAATGAAATCTTCAGTAAATTTTTTTAACTTATTTTTTTTTGATACGATAATTCCAACACTATTGTTTAAAAATAATTTATGATTGATTTTTTTAAAAATCAATTGTCTACTTTTAATTTCTCTTACTGAACCAACACTTGTAAAGAAAGTTAAGTAGTTTTGATCTTCAATTAAATAGTTTTTTATAAAAGCAAAAGAATTTGATATTAAATTAGGATTTATTGAAAATAATTTTTCACCTACTTCTCTTTGAATTGAATTCCAAAAAGTTACAGTACCAGGATGAAAAATTAATGGAAATTTAAGACAATCTTCCAATAAAATTTCACTTTTATTTGCTAAAACATGTTTTGGTGAACATAAAATACCCATAGGGAAATTGCACCAATAAATAGATTTAAGAGTCTTTGGTAAATCATTAGCAAATGAAATACCGAAATCTGTTTTATTTGTTATAAGATTGTCAATTATTGTTTCAGGTTGTCTAGAAGATATTTTAATTTTTACATCTGGATATATTTTTCTAAATTTGGAAATTATTGGTGATAGAAATTGGACGGCAAATGTTTCTCCAGTTGAAATATTAATTTCACCAGTAGTACTAGTTTTATTAGTTTTTAAATTTGTTAAAAAATTTTGATTTGTTTCGTTTTGAATACTAAGGTGATCAAATAAAAGTTTTCCCTCTTCAGTTAATTCTAAACCTCTTGCATTTCTTATAAATAGTTTTGTTTGCAACCTATCTTCTAACTTTTGAATTTGTCTTACTATCGCAGAAGAATTTATATTAAGATTTTGTGATGCTTTTCTAATTGAGGTATCCAATGCTGATTGGTAAAAATATCTATATTCAATAGCTAACATATTAATTAATATAAATTAGTGATGAGAATATGTCATCACAAAATTGATAATATTAAACTTTTGGCATCTTATTTTCTCTGTTAAATTATTAAATATATGGATTATAGGCATAGAGCATGGTTAAATCAGGATAAATCAATACGTATTAAACATATGGCTTTTGCAGTTAAGAGCGTTGATGATGCACTTGTAAATTTTCAATCTTTACTCTCTGTATCAGAAAAAACTGAAAAAGTAGTTTGGGAAAAAGCTGAAACAAAAGTTGCAATTTTTTATATTAACGATATTGAATTTCAACTTTGTGAGTCTCTAAACAAAAATGGAAGATTTACAGAATGGATAGAGAAATACGGTGAGGGACTTCATCATATCTGTTATGAGGTTGATGATATTGAAAGAATATTGGAACATGCTAAGAAAAATAATGCAAGTGTAAGAATATGTGAAGCATGTAAAGTTTATGGTAGTCATGCACATCCAGAAGGTTTTGTTGCATTCCTTGATAATGATGCTGCTGGAACAGAGATTGAATTTATGCAAGTTTATTCAGAGGAAGAACTTAAAAAATATAATATAACAGGTATTTAATTATGTCAGATATGATTGAAATTGGAACAGCAAAAGCTAATCCAGGAACAATTTCAGAAGGTAATATAATAGTAGAAAAATTAGCAGGTGGTGGAGATATATCGATGCCAGTAACTATTATAAATGGAAAAAAATCTGGTCCATGTTTTTGGATTAATGGAGGAATTCATGGAGATGAACCTGAAGGAATACTAACTTGTTCTCTTCTTAAAAAAGTAATTAACCCAGATCAATTATCAGGATCTATAGTTCTAGTGCCCGTAATGAATGTTCCAGCTATGGAAGCTGCAGAGAGAGGGAATCCCCTGGATACATTTTCTTATGATATGAATAGAATATATCCAGGAAAAAAAGATGGTTATTTAAGTGAAAGAATTGCACATGTTCATAAAGAATGGATGGTCAAATTTGCTGATATGGAAATCTCTATTCATTCTGGAGGTAGTCATTCCTATCTGGCTGAGGCTATGTTTGCAGCTAAAGATGATGCAACGCAAGAACTAGCAAGGGCAATGGGAGAGGATTGGAAAGTTTGTTTGTATTCTAATATTACTTCAAAAAGTCCTATGGCTATAATGTCTGAAAATGGCAAACCTGCGTTAACTGTAGAATTAGGCGGACGTTCTTCAACAGCTCCAGGAGCATTTCTTAACGTAGGAAATAAATTATTAAAAGCATGTATAAATATTTTAACCCATTACAAAATGATAGATGGAACACCTCATTATCCTTCAGTTAGATATAAAGGATATCAACAGGCATTACTTGCTCCAAAAAGCGGTATATTTCTTCCTAATCCAGATGTTAAATTTCTATCTATGATGAAAAAAAATGACCATATTGCTACAATAATAAGTTATCAAGGCGCTGAATTATGCAGGCTTTTAGCCCCTGAGAATGGAATGTTTTTTGGTTTGAGAGCCCTGCCAAACGTTACTATTGGTGATTGGTGTTGTTTCTATGCTATAATAGAAGGTGAATGGTAATTTATAAATATGAAATCTTCTGAGAGAGATTTTGTTGGATATGGAAAAACACCTCCAAATTCAAATTGGCCAAATAAATCAAAATTAGCAATAAATTTTGTCATCAATGTAGAAGAAGGTTCAGAGTATTCGCCATTACTTGGAGATAAAAATTCTGAAACTGGTTTATCTGAAGTACCTGGTGGAAGACATTTAGAAAATCAAAGAGATTTAGCTATCGAATCGATTTATGAATATGGATCAAGAGTTGGTTTTTGGAGATTAACAAAAGTATTTGAAAAACATAATATACCCCACACATTTTTTGTGTGTGCTTTAACCCTTCTTCAAAATAAAGAAATATGTAAATATATAAAAAATTCACCAAACGATATTTGTTGTCATGGATATAGGTGGGAAGAGCATTATAAATTAAAAAAAAACCAGGAAGAAAAAAATATAAAAAAGGCTTTTGATTTAATTTTAAAATTAACAAATAAACATGCAAAAGGTTGGTATTGTAGATATGCTCCAAGTGAAAATACTAGGAAACTCTTAGTTAAAAATGGAAATTTTTTGTATGATAGTGATTCTTATAATGATGACTTGCCATTCTGGGTAAAAGTTAATAAAAAAAAACATTTAGTTATTCCTTACTCTCTAGATACTAATGATGTTCATTTCAAACTTCCGTCTGGATTTAGTGGATCTAACCAATTTTATGAATATATTTGTGATTCTATTAATTATTTATACAAAGAAGGTTCGCATAAACCAAAAATGCTAAATATCGGACTACATCCAAGACTAATTGGTAGACCTGGAAGAATGATTGCAATAGAAAAAATAATTAAGCATATTAAAAGTTTAGATAAGATCTGGATTTGCAAAAGAGAGGATATTGCTAAACACTGGATTAAGAATTTTTAGTGAACAATCATCAATATACTAAGTATTTATTTGATAATGTAAAAAAAATTTCTTTCGCTAATCCGGGCGTTATTAGAGATACCTATGGCATTGGAGAAAATTTAACACATAAATTCTTAATTAAAGAATTAAGTAATTTTACAAAAGATATAATTATTGATTTTGGTGGTAATTTTCTGGCAACATATGAGGGTAAAATCAAAAAAAAAGTTGTTGTAGGATCTCATCTTGATAGTCAAAAACATGGAGGCAATTTTGATGGTTTAGCAGGTGTAATAATGGGTATAGTTATTATAAAATATTTCCATGAGAAAAAAATTAAACCAAAATATTCTATTGCAGTAATGGGAATCAGAGGTGAAGAGAGTTGCTGGTTTCCTTATAGTTATATAGGTAGTAAAATAGCTTTAGGACAATTTGATAAAAAACTTTTACATTCCTTAAAAAGATCAGATACTAAAAAATCATTATATTATCATATTAATAAAGCTGGCTTTAATTCAAATAAAGTATCAAAAAATAAAGTAAATTTTGATATTTCAAATTTTAAATATTTTATAGAACCTCATATTGAGCAAGGTCCAGTTTTAGAAAAAAAGAAAATTCCTTTAGGAATTGTAACTGGAATAAGAGGCAGTTTTAGATATAGAGATGCTATTTGTAAAGGTGAGTATTTGCACTCAGGAGCAACTCCTTTTGATTACAGAAAAGACTCTGTAGTTGCCGTATCAATGCTTATTAATGAAATGAATATTTTTTGGCAAAATCAATTAAAAAAAAATAAAGATTTAGTTATTACTTTTGGTCAATTTTTTACTGATCAAAAAGAGCATTCTTTTGCTAAGAGCTCAGGTTTAGTAAATTTTTGTATTGATGTAAGAAGTAATTCTAATAACACATTAAAATTTGTTAACAGAACACTCATTAAAAAAATACAATCAATTGAAAAAAAAACAAATACTAAATTTTTTCTTGGTAAAGAAACTAATTCACAACCAGCTTTAATGAGTAAAAAATTAATTAGTATTTTTCAAAAATATTCAAAAGAAAAATCAATAAAATTTGAAACAATGGCAAGTGGAGCAGGTCATGACGCAAGTGTTTTTGCGAATTATGGGATTCCGTCATTAATGTTATTTATAAGAAATAAAAATGGAAGTCATAATCCAAAAGAATATATGAGCATAAAACAATTTATGGAAGTTTTTAAAGTCTTATGTGGTACGATTGAAAATAATTACTTTTAATGACAATTAACACAACATTGATCTACCCAATGATTCGGAGATACTTCTATTAAACCCATTTGAATATTTCCTTCTTTACAATCATGTGTTGGATTAGGACATCTAGTTCTAAATACACAACCTGAAGGAGGATTTATAGGGCTTGGTATGTCACCTTTGATTAAAATCTTATTTGTTTTTTTTGCTTTAACCTTAGGAACAGCAGACAATAATGCTTTTGTATACGAATGTTTTGGGTTGCTAAACAATTCATTTACAGGTGCCATTTCAACTATATGACCTAAATACATAACTGCTACTTCATCACAAAAGTATTCAATTACACTTAAGTCATGTGATATGAATATCATCGTCAAATTATATGTCTCTTTAATAGTTTCTAATAAATTTAAAACTTGGGCTTGAATAGATACATCTAGCGCAGAAACTGGTTCATCTGCAATAATAAATTCTGGTTTCAAAACTAGCGCTCTAGCAATTCCTATTCTTTGTCTTTGACCTCCAGAAAATTCATGGGGAAATCTTATTAAACTTTCAATCGGTAAGCCTACATCATGAATTATTTGTTTAATATATTCTGTAGCTTCGTTTTTTTTCATCAATTTATGAACTAATATTGGCTCCATTAATGTATCAAGAATATTTTTTCTGGGATTTAAACTAGCAAAAGGGTCTTGAAATATCATTTGTATTTTCTGTCTAATATTTTGCATTTTCTGCCTGTTAAAATTTGAAATATCTTGATTTTTAAAATTTATTTTACCGCTTGTTGGTTCAATTAATTTAATTATAGTTTTTCCTAATGTTGATTTACCAGATCCAGACTCTCCAACTAATCCTAAAATCTTATTTTGCCTAACATTTAGAGAAACATTTTGAACAGCTTTAACACTTTCACTTGATTGTTTGAATATTCCTTTATCTACTGGAAATTCTTTATAAAGATTTTTTATACTGAGAATAATATTTTTATTATTTGTTTCTTTTTTAATTATTTTATTTTGCTTTCGTTTTTCAATTTTAAACTCAGGTAATGATTGAATAAGATTATTAGTGTATGAATGTTTTGGATTTTCAAATACATCTAAAACATTTCCTTCCTCAACTATTTTTCCCTGGTACATAACTATAACTCTATCTGCTAATTCTTTAACAATTCCAAGGTCATGAGTTATAAATAAAATACTAGTTTTGGTAACAATGGAGTTTTTAAGTTTTTTTAATAATTCCAAAAGTTGCGCTTGTATTGTTACATCTAAAGCTGAAGTAGGTTCATCAGCAATAATTAGTTTTGGACTACATGCCAAAGCTATTGCAATCATAATTCTTTGCCTCATCCCACCTGATAATTGATGAGGATATTCAATTGATCTTTGAATTGGGTCTGGAATTTCAACTAATTCTAATAAACCAATCATTTCTTTTTTTGCATTTATTTTAGATATCTTTTTATGCCTTATAATTACTTCCAAAATTTGTTCACCAACAGTCATTGTGGGGTTCAAACAAGTCATCGGTTCTTGAAATACCATTGAAATATCATTACCTCTTATTTCATTATGTTTTTCATCAGATAAGTTTAAAATATTAATTTCTTTATTTTTTTTACTAAGTAATTTGATCTCACCATTTTCTACTGAAGCATTGTTTGGTAAAAGACCCATTATAGAAAGGCTTGTTACAGTTTTACCCGAGCCAGACTCACCAACCAAAGCTAAAACTTCACCTTCTTTAATATTAAATGAAATATTATTTAAAGCTGGTTTTGAACCATAGTCTGATTTGAATTCAGTATTTAAATTTGATACTTTTAGTAAATCTTCCATTTATAATTTAAAATTTTTTATTAACATTATACTTTGCCTTTACCTATAGATTGACGCGCATCTAAAGCAATGCTCAATCTATCACCTAACAAGTTAACAGACATTACTGTTAAAAAAAGAAATAAACCAGGATATATCATAGTCCATGGAGCATACCTCATGTACTCTCTTCCAGAACTGAGCATAGCTCCCCATTCTGGTTCAGGTGGCTGAGCTCCTAATCCTAAAAAACTTAATGAAGCGATTGAAATAATTGCACCTCCCAAATCAAGTGTTGCAATTACAATTATAATTGGGAATATATTTGGTAAAATGTGATTAAACATAATTCTAATATTTCCGTAACCCAAACTTACACATGCTTCAATGTATGGTTGTTCTTTTACTTGCAAAGCGGCTGATCGAATAATTCTTGCAAAATGGGGAATGCTAGCTAATCCTACTGCAAAAACAACATTCCATAAACCTACACCTATAATTGCAACAACTAAAAGTGATAGTAGAAATGATGGAAAACCAAACATAACATCAATAATTCTTGACCCTATAATATCAACCCTGCCACCAATGTAAGCAATTGTAATTCCAAATATACTTCCTGAAATTATTCCAAATAAAACAGATATAACCCCTACACTTAATGAGTATCTTGCTCCATATATAATTCTTGAAAAAACATCTCTACCATGAATATCCGTTCCAAATAAAAATTCCCAGCTTGGAGCTGATAATCTAGGCCCTGTATCAACTGCATTCCAATCATATGGAGCAATTATAGGCGCAAAAATCGCACCAAACACAATCAGAATTAAAAATATTCCTCCGAAAGCAGATCCTTTGTTTAATAAAAATCTTTTTAAAATGATTTTGAATTTTTTCATTATTAATTTTTTCTTTCCAACCTGATTCGTGGATCTATAATTCCATATGTAAAATCAACTACTAGATTTAAAAATATATAAACAGCAGTCATGTATACCACTAAGGCTTGTACCAACGGAATATCTTTAGCAAGTATAGCTTGTAAAAGTAATTGACCTAGTCCGGGCCTTGCAAATACTTCTTCTGTGATTACTGCTCCTGTAATTAATAAACCAAACTGAATACCTAATAAAGTTACAGGAGGTATCATTGCATTTCGTAAAGAATGTTTTAAAATTATATTGTATTTTGAAATTCCCTTTGATCTAGCTGTTCTAATGTAATCTTGATTTAATACATCTACCAAACTAGATCTCGTAAGTCTTGCCATTCCACCAGCAAAAAATAAACCAACACTAATTGATGGAAGTATTAATGATACAAAACCATCTCCAACAATGGGCACCCATCCCAATGTAGTACCAAAAATATAAATTAGCATCATACCTATCCAAAAACTTGGAAGTGATATTCCACAAAGAGCAATAATCATTGAAATTGTATCACGTATGGAATTAGGTTTTGTACCTGCAAAAATACCAAACAGCACTCCAAAGAATACACCAAATATTAATCCACCTATTGACAGTTCAATGGTTGGCATCATATTTTCTTTAATCATTTTGGTTACAGGTTGTCTTGTCAAATATGATTTGCCTAAATCTCCTTTAGTTGCATTAACTAGAAAAGATCCGTAACGTTCTAAAACTGGTTTATCTAATCCTAAATTTTTTCTTACATTTTCTCTAACTTCATCTGAAGCGGGTCTGCCTCCCAGCATAAGGTTAACTGGATCACCCGGTATAATATTTAAAGTAACAAAAACTACAGTCCAGGCAATATACAATGTTGGAATAACAATTAATAATTTTTTAAGAAAGAAATTCATTGAATAAAAGCCACCTATAAAGGTGGCTATTATATAGATTTATTTATTTTTTTCGAACATCGTACATACGAAGTTGCCAATTACCATTAGCAAATCTTACACCCTCTAAATCTGGATTGTAAGCAACTGTTTGTACCTGATCATGAATTGCTAAGAAAATAGCTTGATCCATAATATGCTTTTGAATTTGCATATATAGATCATCTTTAGTTTCTTGTGTTTCAGCACTTTCCGCATCCTCTAAAAGTTGATCTAACTGTGGGTTAGCATATCTTGCCCAGTTAAATTTGAATTTACCAGGCTCAGGTATATTTCTTGAATGGAAAGGAATAATTAACACCCCTGGATCCAAAGAAACCCATCTGATAACTAACATATCATAGCCATTAGCAAAAATTAACTCATCTTGTCTTGCTTTCATGACAACTTCAACATTAACATCAAATCCAACTTTATTGGCATACCCTTGAATGGCTACGCAAGTATCTGGCTCTAAAAGACATGGAAAGAATACAGTTAATTTCTCACCATTTTTTTCTCTTATACCATCTGATCCCATTTTCCAGCCAGCTTCTTCTAGTAATGCGGCTGCGCCATCTGGATTATATCCATAATAATCTTCATTCCCTTTCCAATAACTTGGAGTTGAACTACTTATTGGTCCAAATGCTGCTTCAGCATATCCAAAAAATAAATCACTTGTCATTTTAACTCTATCTAAAGAGTGAAAAAAAGCTTTTCTAACATTTATATCTTGAAATACACCTACAGTAGTATTTAGAAATGCAGCATAAGGAAGTCCAGATACTGTTCCAGCAACTGTAGCAAGATCTCCAGATGAATCAAATCTATTCATATCTAGAGGTGGAACTAATTCCGCAATATCTATCTCACCGGCTTCTAGAGCAGCAACTCTTGTACTAGTATCTTTAATTAATCTATAAGTTAGATTTGCTACTTGTGAAGGACCAGATCCATCCATATATTCTGGAGCCCAATTATAGTCAGGATTTCTAACAAGTTCTACTTTTTTATTAGCTTCCCAGTTTTTAAACATAAAAGGTCCAGTTCCAACAGGCGCCATTCCAAATCCATCATTACCTAAACTTGACAATGCTGTTGGACTAACAATTGAAAGTTCTGTTTCCGTAAATGCTGTTAGTGCAGAACCATATCGTCTTTCAAATACTACTTTTGCAGTATAATCATCTACAACAACAGTTTCTTTATAAGGTCCCAAGATGTCAACAGCTCCTTGCGAACCAGTTTCTGGATCAACTATACTATCAAAAGTTGCTTTTACAGCAGCTGCATTAAATTTTGTTCCGTCATGAAAAGTAACATCGTTTCTTAAATTAAAAGTATATTCAAGTCCGTCACTTGATACATTCCATGATTTAGCAAGACCTGGATAATGATTACCCTCTGAGTCAGCTGCAATTAATTGATCAAATATATTTACAATTAGCATTTCCTCATGTCTTGATTGTGTTATTCTTGGATCTAGAGTTCTTAAGTCCGGTCTATCTTCAGCAAATACAATATCTAAAGCATTCGCGTAACTTACAAATGATAAACTAAAAAAAAGAGCACTTATTCCAAAAAAAATTTTTACAATTTTCTTCATATTACCCCCTTTGAAAATTTGTATGAAATTATATTATCTCTTTTTTGATCAACAAAAAGTATAATAAAATCATTTTAGTAATGACATTATGACAACACTATTTTCCTTGAAATACGTCATTTTTTATATTTTTGTCTTAAAATTATAAATTATACATTCTTCAAATACGTCTAATTTGATAAAAAAGAATTTTTATCAAATTTTTTGCCATCCTTAAATATTTCAATATTTTCACGGTTTTGTAAAACTTTTATATCTTTTAACGGATTACCTTTTACAATTAAAATATCTGCTCTTTGATCAACTTCAATAGTACCAACATTTAGTTCAAGTAATTTACCACCAAATTGTGTTGCTGCTTTTATTGCTTGCATATTAGTCATTCCACCCTGAACCATATATTCCATTTCTCTGTAATTCATACTTCCGTGTGGTAACATAAATCCCGCATCGGTACCTAAAGCAATTTGTACATTAGAGTTTATAGCTTTATCTAAAGATTTCCATTTGGCCTCTCTTGATAATTTAAGCCATTTCCAATTTTTTGACTTTGTAAAATTTGCATCATGTTCAAACTCAAAATTCCTTTCATTTACTAAAAGTGTTGGAACGTAAAATGTATTTTTTTCAGCCATTAAATTTATTGTTTCATTATCTAACCAATGGCCATGCTCAACTGAATGTATTCCAGTTCTAACTGCAGTTGTTATAGATGGTCCTCCAGATGTATGAGAAGCTACTCTTACATTATGCATTTTTGCCTCTTTACAAACTGCTTCAATTTCTTCATTAGACATTTCTTGTTTGTATGGATGATCTAAATCATAAGTCGAGCTTACACACATATTAGTTTTTATAAAATCTGCTCCAGCTTTTAATTGTGATCTAACTCCTTTTATAAATTCATTCGGACCATCACATGGATAAGTCATATCAATAAAATTAGTATGACT
>PTKS01000016.1 GCA_002937855.1 Alphaproteobacteria bacterium MarineAlpha5_Bin12
ACCGCCGACCTCTTGCGTGCCACGCAAGCGCTCTCCCAGCTGAGCTATAGCCCCAAAAAATATGAATTATATATCACGAATATCTGTTCAGTGAATTATTTGATATATTGATAAAATGAAATATTTTACTCCTACATCTCAATCTAACTTAGGAGTAAAAATTCAAGATATCAATCTTGCAAAAGATCTTTCAAAGCAGGATATAGCATCTATTAGGGAGCTTTGGGTTAATTACGGCATAGCAATTTTTCCCAATCAAAATTTAACATTGAAAGAATATGAAAATTTCAGTTTACAATTTGGTTCTTTTGGCGAAGAGCCTTTTTTGATCCCGATGCAAGAACATCCTCATATAGTTAAATTGCATAGAAAATCTGATGAAGAAGCAACCCATTTTGGTGGAGCATGGCATTCAGATTGGTCTTTTCAAGGCGTACCTCCATCAGCAACCTTGCTTTATTCAGAAATTATCCCTCCAACTGGAGGTGATACCCTTTTCGCAAATACCGCTGATGCTTACGATGATTTATCAAATGTATTAAAAGAAAAAATTAACAACCTAAGATGTCTTCATAGTGCAAAACTTCCTTATGCAAAAGATGGTGTATATGCAACTGAAAACAAGAAAAGAACAATGAAAATTCACACATCAGATGAGGCAAATAAAACTATGTCACATCCGTTGGTCAGGACTCATAGAGAAACAGGTCGCAAAACTCTATTCATTAACCCTGTATATACCCAAGAAATTGAAGGCCTTTCTAAAGATGAATCTGATGCATTGCTATTTGAACTATACATTCATATGGCACAGAACAAATATACATTTCGTCATAAATGGCAACCAGATATGTTGATTATGTGGGATAACCGAACCGTCATTCACATGGCTGAAGGTGGGTATGACGGCCATGAAAGACTGCTACATAGAATTACTATCGCGGGAGATAAAACAGAGTAATCTGAATTAATATTCAATGAAGAATAGACCTGTCCTTGTTGGTATTGGCTCCTTGCAGCAAAAAGGCTCATTTTCTGAGCTAGATGAAGCACTAATTTTAATGGAAAAAGCTACCATTGAAGCTATTGAAGATAGCCAATCCCTAGAAATCAAAAACTATATTGATGAAATCCAGATACCTAAAGGTTATTGGGCCTACAGAGATCCTGGTAAATGGATTGCAGAAAAACATGGATTCTCAAAAGCTAAAACAAGTGTCACAAAGATTGGAGTACTGCAACAAAACTTAATTAATTCTGCTTGTAAAAAAATTATAAATGGTGAAATAAGAGCAAGTCTTATTGTTGGAGGTGAAGCAAGGTATAAAAAAATTCAGGCTCTCAAAGAAGGACTGGTTTTTAAAGAAATGCAACTGAATGTAAATCCGGATCAATATGTTAAAGCCAAAGAAGATTTATATGTTCCCGAGGAGCTTGAAGCTCTAGGTATGATGGCCGTTGGTTATTACGCCATTATAGAGAGCGCCATGCGTCATAAAAGTAGGCGTACTTTGCAGGACCATGAAAGATTCCTTGGGGATTCATATTCGAGGTTTTCTGAAATTGCAGCCCAAAACCCTCATGCATGGAATCAAAAAATTTTTACCTCAAAGGAAATTCAAAATCCCTCAGCTAAAAACCAAAGAATCGCATATCCTTATAACAAACTTCACAATTCAAGCTGGAATGTGAATCAGGCTTCAGCTTTGATTCTTACCAGTGAAGAAATTGCAAATAAATTAAACATTCCATCATCACAACGAGTCTACCCATTAATCTCCAGTGAGACTAATCATATGATTGGGGTAATTCAAAGACCTGATATTACTCATCCAGTTGGCCTTCAATTGGCAGCTCAATTTTTACTTGATACAGCTGCAAAAAACAAAATTAGTCCAACTTTGTACGAGCTCTATAGCTGTTTTCCTGTAGCAGTTCAACTATTCGCTGAAGCATTAAATGTGCCCAACAATATTGATAAAACCATAACTGGTGGAATGCCTTTTGCTGGAGGGCCTTTAAATAATTATATGTTGCATGCAACAGCACAAATGCTTATGAGGATTCGGGAACATACATATGAAATAGGCCTGATCACTGGTGTTTCCGGAATGATGACTAAGCAAGCTCTAGCGATATGGGGCAAAGATCCATTGATGGATTTTGAAGCAATGGACGTTACCACAGAGGCAGAAAAAAAAGAAATTCCTATACCTATGTCTGATCTAAAAGAAGGCAATGCTAAAGTAATTGGTTGCACTACTCTTTACGAAAAGTTAAATCCTACTAAAGCTGTTTTTTACGCTGAAGATTCACAAGGCCGTCGATTAGTATTAACATCAAATGAAGGGAATATTATTAAACAAGTAGAGGAACAAGAATGTGTAGGGCTAAAAATCAACTTTTCAAACAAGCAACTTTTATCATTTGGCTAATTGCAACTTTGCAAATTCAAGCGGATTCAAGTTTAAATCTTAGTATTAACAAGCATCAAGATACCTTTGAAAGCGCAGCAATGAAAATCTGGGATTGGGCTGAAGTTGGATACCAAGAATACAAAAGCTCAGAACTTTTAAAAAATGAATTGAGATCTAATGGATTTTCAATCCAATCAGGGGTTGCAGATATTCCAACTGCATTTATTGCAGAATATTCAAATGGAGGTCCAGTTGTTGGAATTTTAGGAGAATATGATGCTTTGCCTGGTCTAATGCAAACTGCCTCACCCTTTAAAGAAATCAAGGAGGGTACTGATGCAGGCCATGCATGTGGACATCATTTATTTGGAGCTGCATCAGCTTGGGCTGCAGTAGTAATAAAAGAATGGTTGGTGAAGACTAAAACCAAGGGGACCATTAGATTTTATGGAACCCCTGCTGAAGAAGGTGGCTCCGGAAAAGTGTATATGGTAAGAGCCGGATTGTTCGATGATGTTGATGCGGTGCTTCATTGGCATCCTAGCAGCTCAAATGCAGCAAATGCCGAATCCTCCAACTCAAATAAATCTGCAAAATTTAAGTTCCAAGGTATTTCTGCTCATGCAGCAGGCTCTCCACACAAAGGCAGGTCTGCTTTAGATGGTGTTGAAGCAATGAATATGATGGTAAACATGATGAGAGAGCATATTCCTCAAGAATCACGAATCCATTACGTTATTACAAAAGGCGGGTTGGCACCAAATGTAATACCAGATTTAGCTGAGGTTTATTACTATGTCCGCCATCCTCGAAGAGAAAAAGTGCAAGGAATATTTAATTGGGTTGTAAAAGCGGCTGAGGGGGCTGCCATGGGAACAGAGACATCTATGACATATGAAGTGATGCATGGAAATTATTCAAAGCTTCCCAATCATACTTTGCAAAAAATTATGCATAAAAATTTACTTGAAAGAGGCGGAATCAAATATTCAAAAGAAGAAAATGAATATGCGGAGACAATCTACGCTACCATGCTTTCTCCAGGCAGCAAGATTGGAGATCAGGAAAAAATTAAACCCTTCAAAGCAAGTCATACTTATGGCTCAACAGACGTGGGAGATGTAAGCTGGGTTGTTCCTCAGGCAGGTCTAAGAACAGCTACTTGGGTTCCGGGAACAGCTGGGCATTCATGGCAAGGTGTGGCTGCAGGCGGAACATCAATTGGATTAAAAGGAACCAAACTAGCAGCTCAAGTTCTAGCAGATACAGCTCAAGATTTATTTAAAAATCCAAAGATTATTGAGTCAGCTCATGATGAATATTTTGAAAGAGTTGGGCCTAACTTTGAATATTATCCCTTATTAGGAGATAGAAAGCCGCCTTTAGATTATCGTAATTAACCTCCAACGCTTTGATCTAATTTACCTGAAAGCTTTTCAAGAAAATTAATAAATGATTGAGCATTAACAGACAAGGGCTTCTCTTTGTTGCTGATCATGCAAATTTGATAACCAATCGTTGGCTCAATTTCATTGATTGATATTTTTTCGCCATATATTAATGCACTAAAATCATCGATAATTGCATAACCAGAGCCTTGTTCAACCATGGCTTTTGCTACTTGTATAGTTTCAGTTTCTGCGATCCAATTTACCATTATGCCCTCTTTTTTTAACACATCATCGAGATTATTTTGCGCTGCATTGGTTTTCAAATTTTTAATCTTTATAAAGGGCTGATCTTTGATCCCCGCTAGCTTAAAAATACTTTCATTTGGAACATTCTCCTTTGATGATATTAAAACTAACTTTCCAGAATGTAATACAGTCTTTTTAAATAGAGCTGAGTCATTTGGGTTAAAACAAATAACCATGTCAAAAGTTAACTCCTTTAATTGGTCTTCAAGATCTAGGCTTTGTAAATTTACAATATTGAATTTAGTACCAGGATTAAGTTTCAAATACTTATTTAACAATTTAGGCAACAATCCTAGTCCCAACGAAGGAGTGCAACCAATATTAATAGTAGAAGAAGGATCAGAAATAAGATTTTCAGCAATGTTATTAAATTTCGAAATTTGCTGGTTTACGTTTAAAGCATGTTTAAAAAGTATATCCGCCTCTGGAGTTGGCGTAAGTCTTCTGGCATGCCTAACAAAAAGTTGTAATTTTAGTTTATGTTCAGCATATGCAAGAGTTTTACTTACAAGCGGTTGAGAAACATTTAGCACTTTGGCCGCACGAGTCAAAGAGCCCTCATTATATATATGATAAAAAACTTCGATATGTCTTGAGCTAATCATAGTAAATACATGTTATTTAATGTTATTTAAGTATAACAAATAGTTATATTTAAGGCTCTTATTTTTAGCAATAAAATTGGCAAAACATCATAAAAAATCGTCCTCAACTGTTACTATTAAAAATAGAGAAATATTTATTTTGGGGAAAATATGAAATTAACGAATCTTAAATACGCATTTGGTCTATTACTAATTCCAATCTCTCTCACTGTCTTTGCTCAAGAGGACTCAACAAAGTTAAGTGATGTTGAGGAAGTTGTAGTCGTTGGATCGCAAATCAAAGGAGCAAAAATTACGGGTGCTTTGCCTGTATCAGTCTTTTCAAGCAAAGACATAGAAGCTTTAGGCGTTGATGGTGGTGATGAGCTGCTTGAAAATATAGCTGAACAAGGTCTGAATTACTTTAATGAAGCAGAAGATGCTTCTGGAGGTGTGAATGCATCTCGTGGTGATGTTGGTGCTTATAACCTAAGAAATATGGGTGTTGGTAATACCCTTACCCTTCTTAATGGAAGAAGGCTCGTTAATAATGGGACCTATCAAACTGAATTAATTGGTGGTGATTTTGTTCCGACCGTCTCAGTTAACTCAAACCTAATCCCTACATATGGGATGGAAAGACTAGAAATCTTACGTGATGGTGCTTCAGCTATTTATGGTGCAGATGCTGTGGCTGGTGTTGTTAATAATGTGCTGCAAAAAGATTATGAAGGCCTAATGGTTAGAGCAAAAGTTTCCGCCTATGACCACTTTGAAACAGAAGATAATACTTTTAATGTGAAATGGGGTTCTTTCTTTAATGATGGAGCAACTAATGTAAGTGTTTTCTTTGATCACTATGATCGAGGGAACATTAATGCACAAGAAGATCCAAGATGGGGAGCAGGAGAGCATAGACCATTTGTTGCTGATGACTCTCCATGGAAAACCAGTACTTCATTTAGAAATCTAAGTTCAAATTCAATCTATGGGCAATTCGATATGGTGAGCTCGAGCGAACATGCTGGTAAAAGCTATAATCATGTTTGGACTGACTCAAATGGTGAATTTGAAGTATTTCCGCTTGGTGATTCTAAATGTACAAATAGAGGACACCCTCTGTTTGACACCGGATTTGGCACATGTATTGCTCAAGATGGTAATGGAGCTCTTAGAAGCAACTTTTGGGGACCAACTGATGTTAGATCTCAGTTAGTCAGAAATAATATGGTGATTTTTATTAATCATGATATGGGAAATGGTGTTGAATCTTTCACAGAAATTGGAGCCTATAACTCAGATAGTGATAGAACTGCTCATGCATCTTATGCATTCTCTTCGTCAAAACATAGGGTTGGTCCAGATAACTACTATCTTAATCAACTTAAAGTGAATGTGGATGGTGTCCCCACTGCTATATTTGCTGGTAAAAATCTTTTTATTGATAATTATCGCTATGAAGAAAGACAAAGACTTATTAATGTTAGGAAAGAAACTTACCGATTCTTACAAGGTTTTAGGGGTACTTCAGGTAATTGGGATTGGGAAACAGCCTATGTGAGCTCAATTGCAAGACATAGAGATGTTACTAGAAATAGATTATCGAATAATTTATTAAAAGCTGCTTTATATGACCCTACTCCAGCTGCTTACAATCCTTTCAGTGCAGGAGTGAACTCCAATATTGAAAGAGCGTTAATAAGTGTTTACAGGAAAAATGAAAGCACTTTGGATATGTTTGATTTCAAAATATCAAACTCATCGTTTATGACTCTTCCTGCCGGAGATGTTGGTCTGTTGCTTGGTTTTGAGTATCGAGAAGAAGAAGTGATTGATGACAGAGATCCAAGGCTGGATGGAACAATAACTTATACTGATTATGAGGGTGATACTTATCCGTTAGTTTCAGATGTAGTGAATTCATCCCCTACTCCAGATGTATCTGGATCAAGAGACGTTACTTCATTGTTTGCTGAGTTTCAGATTCCTCTAACAGAATCAATTAATGCTCAGTTAGCTATTAGAAATGAGGACTTTTCTGACTTTGGTGATACAACTGTTGGAAAACTGGCTCTTGGATGGGAAATTGCTCCTTGGATGACATTAAGAGGCTCATTCTCAACAGCATTTAGAGCTCCAAATATAATCCAAATCAACGAAAAA
>PTKS01000017.1 GCA_002937855.1 Alphaproteobacteria bacterium MarineAlpha5_Bin12
AAACTAACTCCAAGAGAGTGTGCAAGACTCCAGGGTTTTCCAAATACTTTTAAACTCCATGATTCAGATGTTGAAAGTTACAAACAGTTTGGAAACAGCGTTCCCGTACCTATAATTGAAGCAATCTCAATAGAAATTTTAAAAAATTTAAAATGAAACTTGGCGACTCTCTTGATCGCGACCCAGCGATTAAAGAGTGTATTTAAACCTGAATTGATTTTAAATTAAGAAAAATATTTTTCTTATAATGAACATATTTTTGTCGCTCTTTGGTCATCATTGTTATGTAAAATTATTTTAACAACAAAGGATATGACATGTCATTTTTACATTTAAAAAATAATACTGAAACTAATAAAATTCACTCACCAGTAACTAGAAATCAAAAAGAAGAATCTGTTTTGAATTTCAAGCCGAATAATAAAATTTTTGATAGTGCAAAAAGCTCTTTAATGATTGGTGACGGCGTGATGATTACTGGAACTATCAAATCGACTAGCAAGGTCACTATTCAAGGAACAATTGACGGCGACATTGAATGTGATAGTCTCATAATCAATAACTCTGGAAAAGTTAAGGGCAAGGTTAAAACCGAAAGCATGACTGTCGATGGAAGGGTTGAAGGAGAAATTAATATCAGCGGTGTTTTAATGATTAGATCCGGAGGTTTTGTGAGTGGAAAAATTTTTTATAAAGACATACAAATTGACGAAGGAGGTAAATTATCTGGAGAAATCAACCAATCTGATAAAAGTAAGAAACAAAAAGAATTTAAGGATTGGAAAGCTCTATAATGCCATGCAGGAGGTCAACAAAATTATTTTTTTTGGTTTTTTTTATTTTTCTCATCTCAAATTATTTAAAAGCAGAGTCACTTAAACCAAGCATCAATCAGCCATTTGGCTTGTTTTTTATGGAAACAAAGCAAAGTGAATTGGATAACGATATATTTATTGCCCCAACGTTGAAAACGGATGTTCAGGTAAATATTCAAGGTTTGCTTACAACAACAACGGTTAAACAATATTTTATCAATCCCACAACAAGCTGGATGGAAGCGATCTATCTTTTTCCTCTACCGGATAAATCAAGTGTTGATTTTCTGAGAATGAAGGTTGGTGAACGATTTATTGAAGGGGAGATTAAAGAAAAAATAGAAGCTGAAGAAATCTATAATGATGCCAAAAAGAAAGGACAAAAAGCCTCAGTTGTGAGTTCTAATAGAACAAATATCTTTAAGACAAAAGTTGCCAATATTGCTCCAGGAGAATTGATTGTAATAGAAATTCGATACCATGATGTTTTAGAGTTTAAATCTGACCGATATTTTTTAAGAATTCCAACCGTTATTAATCACCGTTATAGCATGCAACAAAACGAGCAAGATGAAGATGAAACGTTAGATTTTGGTAAATTGAATTCAGATATTCACTCTCCTATTAACCAACAACAAGGTTTTACAATCAACCCTTATTCCATTTCAATTAACCTAAACACAGGTTTTCATATCACCGAGCCTCAAAGTTCCACTCACGACATTATATTTAATAGTATATCCCCTTCTCACTATCAGGTGAGTCTTGCAGAGGGAGGAATGTCCTCAACAAAAGATTTTCTCATGTTTTTTTCCCCTATTAAATCAAACGAACCTTATGTTGAAATCTATGGCGAGGACATTGGTGAAGATCTTTATTTATATGGCTTGATTAATCCGCAAGTTGAAAAAAAAGATTTAGTGTTGAAAGATGATTCTTCAATTACAATTATTGCAGACGTTTCTGGGAGCATGAGTGGAAATTCTATACGCAAAATGAAGAGGGCACTTAAAGAATTTATTAATCAACTTCCCGAACATCATTTCATCAATATTATCGCATTTAGTGATAATCATTATAAGTTATTTAGGAATCCTAGGCCTGCAACACTACATAACAAGCAAAGAGCATTAAAATTTCTTCGTGATATGAGAGCCGAGGGTGGAACGAGAATGCTCACCGCTGTTTATGAAGCAATATTCACAAAATCATCACTCATTTCCGCACCGCAAGGAGAACAAATCGTGTTGCTTACTGATGGGGCTATAGATTATGAAACGGAAATGATGGCCATTGTTAATGAACATATAGGTGATAAACGTCTTCACATAGTTGGAATAGGAAATGCTCCTAACTCATTTTTGATTAAAGGGTTAGCGAAGGTTGGAAAAGGCTCACACTTGTATGTCAATCATGACATTACAAATAAAATCACTGAACTTTTATTCAAAATCAACCATCCCGTAATTGAAAATTTAAAAATGAGGATTGCAAAAGAACATGAAGTTCTGCCTAAAAAATTTCCTGATGTTATGGCAGGTGATCCTATAACTTTTTTTATCAAGGTCAATGACTCATCACTTTCAAGTCTTACTTCCCCATTTCAAATTTATGGAAATAAAAATTCTAAAAAATGGAAGTTTTTAATCACACCTGGACAGATACAAAAAGGGGCATATCTTGACCAACTTTGGGGACGTGAAAAAGTGGAAGAAGTATCTTTTCAAAACGCAATAGGATTTATAAATGATCACGATCACGAGATTTTAGTTAAAAAGCTTGGTCTCAAACATCATCTGATAACAAAATTTACTTCTCTAGTGGCAGTTGATCCAATTGTTTCACGGAGTCAAGTAAGTCCTTTATTGAGTCATCAAATTGCTCAAAATATTCCTGACGGATGGGAATCTCCATTGTTAAAGGATAAAATCAGTAGTTTACAAAATAATGGAATCATAGATTTGCAAAAGCCAATCGATATTTTACATAAGGTAGATATAAATGACGTACAGCCAATTAAAATAAATTTTTCACAAACAGCAACATCTAAAAATCTTTATTTGTTTCTGACCATACTACTTTTAATGTTTTCAGTTTATTTTTTCAAGATGTATAGAAGAATAAACTGAAAAAATATTGGATATTCTTTCTAGCTTTAATTTTACTTCTAGGAAGTTGTTATTTTGGTTATAATTATTTTAAGATAGAAATAAAATCTCGCGTTGCTCAAGTATTAATGCAATATGCATGGCACAAATCTATTAAAACTGGCTTAGATCAAAAGCCATGGAAAAGTTTTGATGGTGTTCCTATTTTTCGATTAAGAATAAAAGAACATAACGTAGATCAAATAGTTCTATCTGGTAATTGGGGCCAATCTCTTGCTTTTGGACCTGCTTTTCATCAAGAAAGTAATCTCCCGGGTGATGGAGGAGCAACAATACTCTCAAGCCATCGTGATAGTCATGGTATCTTCATAAAAAATCTACAAAAAGGTAATGTTATTGAAATACAAGATAGGTCAAAACAATGGCACACTTACATTGTCGAGAATTTTAATATTATAAACATAAATAGAGATAAAATTATAAAAACTGGCTCCAAAGAGGCATTGCTTATTGTTACTTGCTATCCGTTTGATGCTTTAAGGGCTGGAACTCCATTGAGGTATATCGTTTTTGCAAATCTTAAGTCTAGTTAAGAAGATTTTTTCCCGATAAACCATTTTGCTTTATTTTTAATTAAAATATTAATAAGATATAAAATTATTATTATGAAATTATTTTTAGTAGTTATCTTTTTTACTCAATTGATATGCAATAGTTTGTTTGCAAATACTGAAAGTATTGATTTATCTTTTACCCAAGATAACGCAAAATATTGGCAATATATTAGTGATAGAACTATGGGAGGAATATCTGATGGTGGAGCTTCACTTGAACAAGATGGTGATATGTTTTTTGCTAGATTAACAGGAAATGTCAGTACAGAAAATAATGGTGGTTTTATTCAAATACGCACAAATTTGTCATTCACTGACTTTGAACAGAAAAGTAAAAAACTCAAGGGTATTCGTTTAAATGTTCGTGGCAATGAAGAGATTTATCATATCTTTATACGAACAACGGAGACCCGTTCATATCGTGATTATTATTCAACTACCTTTAAAGCAACCTCTAAATGGACAATGATTGAATTGCCTTTTAGTGAATTTACTCATAGGGTTTCAAATAATTCAGATTTAGAAGGTAAAAATATAATTAGCCTCGGTATTGTAGCTTATGGTCGTGATTTTGTATCTGATGTTTCAGTTTCAAATATAATTTTTTATTATTAACATTAAGAAATTTTTTATATTTTCTTTTTACAATTTTTACATTCTCCATAAATTTCTAAATTATGTTTTGTGTATTTAAAATTAGATTTCTCACTTACTTTTGAGAAATATGATGATAGATTATTTTTTTTAAGTTCAGTTACCTTATCGCATATTTCACAAATTAAAAAAGATGTAGAAGTTTGAGAATTACAATGTGAATTCTTACACGCAATATATGAATTTTTACTTTCTATTTTATGTACTTTACCTATTTCTATTAATTTATCTAAAGCTCTATAAACTTGAAGAGGAGATTTTATTCCTTTTTTTTGGATATCAAAAAGAATAGCGTAAGCTTTTAATGGTTCTTTAGATTCTTCTAATAAATTAAGAATAGTTTGTTGGTTGTTTGTTAATTTTTCTGTTAAAAGAGCCATAGCTTTTAGATATCAAATTACCTTCATTTTTGCAACGCGACCTTTCTCTTTAGAGGCCATAGTGATAAAATAAAAAAAACTAATGCCACTACAATAATCGTTGGTCCAGAAGCAGTATTGAACTCTAAAGAGCTAAACAAACCTATAATCACAGATAAAATACCACCAAATATTGAAAATATAACCATTTGTTGTGGATTATTGCTTAAATTTCTTGCCATAGCTGCAGGAATCAAAAGTAAACCTGTAATAAGTAATACGCCAACCATTTTAATAGAAATCGCAATTACACCTGTTAATAACAAAGTAAAAATAACATTTGAAACATCCGGTTTCATTCCTTCTGCCGCTGCTAAATCATAATTTACTGTTGATGCAAATAAAGATTTCCAAATAAAATATAATATTCCAAGTATTACAAAACCACCAAGCCAAATGATAATAATATCTTGAATTGTTACAGCAAGTATGTCACCAAATAATAAACCCATTAGATCAAAACGAATGAAAGACAGAAAGCCAATAATAACAAGTCCTATAGCAAGGGTTGAATGCGCAAGAAGGCCAAGTAAAGCATCTCCTGGTAATTTTGTTCTTTTTTGCAAGTTCAGAAGCAGTAATGCAATTATTCCAGAGACTATAAAAACAGAAAATACAACATTAATACTGAAGGAATAAGCTAATGTAACTCCAAGTAATGCTGAATGGGATAATGTATCGCCAAAATAAGACAATCTTCTCCAAATTACAAAGCAGCCGAGAGGACCTGCAATAATAGCAACTCCTACACCTGCTATTAAAGCTCTTATAAAAAAATCATCAAACATTATTTTGAAATACTCCCATCAGAACTATGTGAATGATCATGATTATGTTCATATAAAGATAACGTTGAGGCTGTATGTTCACCAAATAATTTTATATAAGCTGGATTTTTTGCTACGGAACTTGGTGTACCTGAACAACAAATATGTCCGTTTAAACAAATAACATGGTCAGTTGATGACATAACAAAATGAATATCATGAGAAATTAATAGTATACCGCATTTTAAAGTATCTGAAATATTTTTAATAAGATTATATAATGAAATTTCACCTGTAAAATCCACTCCTTGTACAGGTTCATCTAATACTAGCAAATCAGGTTTTTTTGCTATAGCTCTTGCTATTAGCACGCGCTGAAATTCACCACCAGATAAATTACGCACTTCATTATAGAGTAGTTTTTCAACTCCCGTCAATTTTAAGGCTTCTATAATTTGAGAATGATTGATATGACTTGTTATATTCATAAAATCAATAACCCGTAAAGGTAAAGTCCAATCAATATCTATTTTTTGAGGAACATAAGCCATATTGTGAGTATTACTTGTAACAATACCTTCATCTGCAGTAAAAATTTTTAATATCATTTTTGCAGTGGTTGTTTTCCCAGATCCATTTGGGCCAATTAATGTAAGAATTTGTCCATTAAAAAGCTCAAAAGACACACCTCTTACTAGCCACTTTGATGATTTATACACACCCGCATTTTCTAACTTGACTAATGAATTCATTTTTTTGCCAATTTTCTATTTACATTTTTGATATGTTATATTATTACATGTAATATTATTACATTAACATTACCTGAATAAACATTAAAATGAAACCAAATAATACATTATTGAGCCATATAAGAATTCTATTTTTCTCTCTTATATTATTAATAGCTGCATCATCATCTAAAGCAGAATTAAAAGTTGTAACAACGATAAAGCCCCTACATTCCTTAGTGGCAAACGTGATGGAAGGGATAAATGAACCAGCATTAATAATTGAAGGAAGTACATCCCCACATAGTTTTACTTTAAAACCTTCTCATGCAAAACTTCTTGAAGAAGCTGATATTATATTTTGGATTGGCGAAGGTATTGAAACTTTCATGGAAAGACCTCTTGAGTCTATAGTTAAAAATGCTGAAGTGGTTGAGTTCATGGAGATTGAAAGCATTAATAA
>PTKS01000018.1 GCA_002937855.1 Alphaproteobacteria bacterium MarineAlpha5_Bin12
ACCTCTAGGTAGATTCCCACATGTTACTCACCCGTGCGCCACTAAGTCCGAAGACTTCGTTCGACTTGCATGTGTTAAGCATGCCGCCAGCGTTCGTTCTGAGCCATGATCAAACTCTTAAGTTAAGTAAATATGGATAATTAAATCCAATGAATTTACAGAACGACCGTTAAAAGCGGAACAACTAAATTAATAGTTGTATCTTAATAAAAGATACACATTCCACTTAACGTTCGTAAATAATTACGAATTGTTGCCTGCGTATCTCTTTAAATATTTACTTTTCAAAGAGCATAAAATCCATTTATTTTTTATAATAAAAAAAATAATAAGATTTATCCGAAAAAACGGAAAGTCCGCTATACAAGTTTAAAAAACCCTTGTCAAACTGTAATATTTAATTTTTTTTAACCATTTTATTGGGTTTTTTTATACATATTTCTAAATTATTAGAATCGATTAAAAAGGTAATGAAAATATAGGAATTTTAGGTTCTTTTTTAGATGTTATCCCCATCTCCAAAAGAAAATTGAATTTTTTTATCCTTTATTTCCATAAAATTTTTAGGAGCAAGTTCTTCATAAATTATAAAGGGAATCCTGCTGAAATTAAAAGGGAGGCAAATAGTTAAATCTTGCCAATAATTACTTTTTTTTGAAACGCACGATGCAATAAAAGCAAATTTATTAATATCAAAATTTGATATCACTAATTTAGAAAAAATTTTTTTTGTAAATTTTAAATAATTTTTATTTATATCCATATCAGCTAAAAATAATGAAGGTATATCTTTATATTTCGCTTCTCTAAAAATAAAATATCCAACATATTTATCATTGTCTTCTATAATGAACATTTTATATTCATGCGGATTGGATTTAAATCGCCAATTTAAATATTCTTGTGATTTATTTAATTCAATATCATGATGAGATTGGTGTTGTATTAAAATTTGATTAAAGTCTTTTATTAATTTAATCCTAAAATTAAAATTTCTAGAGAGTAAATAAAAAAATACTTTAATTGAACTGAGATAAAGAGGATTTAAGATTTTAAAAATAAATTTTAATGGTTTAAAATTTAATATAGTATATGGTTTTAAGGGGAGAAGATTGAAATTTAGTTGATAATCAAATAATTTAAAACCCCCTCTTATCAAGCCTGGTTGGGAAAACTTATTAGCAGTTGCATATATAAAAGTAGAAGAATAATATTTTTTGATGTTAATAAAAGTATCATCTATCATTTTTTTAAATATACCCTTTCCTCTTAAACTTTTATCTAAATAAACATCTCCAAATTCAAAAGAATCTATATTTTTATTGAGACAAATATAATCCTTTTTAGTTAAAGACTGGAAACCTAAACAGTTATTGTTTAAATCAAGAACTCTAGTAATATATGAGTCTCCAAAAGGGGATTCTGTTAATTTTGTTCTATAATAATAAGCATTTCGAAATTCATTGGAATTATGTGTACTGTTTGCATCATTTTGAAATTTATTAACTAAGTTTTCTATATTCTCCCAATCTTCATTTTGAAGTTTTTTTGCATTATCTGTTACAATTTTAATTTCAATATCTCTCAATTTCTTATCCTAATCACAAAATTTTTAATTATATATTATCACCATCACCAAAAACGAAGTGTATGTTTTTTTTATCTACGTCTAAAAAGCACTTTTTAGTTAATTTTTTATAAACAATGAATGGTATTTTAATAGATGTAAAAGGAAGAATAAACTTCAAATTTTTATAAAATTTACTTTTTTTTGAAATCCAAGAAGACAGGTGATAATAATTATTTAAATTATATTTTTTTAATATTATTTCTGACATAACATTTATAAAATAATTTTCATATTTTTGATCAAAAAAATAATCAACTATATATAGAGCTCTTCCATATTTTCGATTTTTTTCTGAAAAAACAATATAACCTACAAATTTATTATTATCTTTGATTGAAAAAAAATTATATTTATGAGGATTATCAAAAAATCTCCATTTAATATATTCTTTTGTTTTCTGAGATTGAATATTGTGTGAAGTTTTAATATTCATTTGTAAATTATTAGTATTATTAATTTGGTAAAAATTTAGTTTATTTTTTAATGCAAAAATTTTTAAATATCCCTTTAATAAAAGTATATAAATAATACCTACATATCTGAGTAAAAATCTAAGTAATTTTGTTTTTATAAGAGAATCTAATCTAAGTGGTAGAAAATTATTCAACAACTGATAATTTGATAATGAAAATCCGCATCTGATAAAACCAAGCAGAGAAAGATTATTTGGAGTTCCATAAACAAATCCTTTATCAAATTTTTTTTCAAGATTAAGCATTAATTTTTTAATCATTTTTATAAAAATGAATCTTCCTTGAAGTTTTTTATCTAAGTAAATATCTCCCATTTCAAATGAACTGGAAATTTGATTATTATATAAAAATGATTTACGAGTTAAGGAAGCAAATCCCATAAATTTCTTATTTCCATAATTGATTATCGCAACATATGAATTTCCAAAAGGTGATTTTACGAGTTTATTTTTAAGATATTTCTTATTATGTAATTTATTACCTGAATTAGAAAATTTTTTAATTAATTTTTCAATACCTGTCCAGTCTGTATCTTTTAGGCTAGATGCATTTTTTATTAAAATTTTGATTTTATTTCTATCCAAATTAATAACTTAAAATAATAAACGTTTAATTTCTTTGGCAACAATAAAAGGTGAAATACCTGCTCTTATCATTTTAAGTTGCCAATTAATTTCTCTTTTGCTTAAGATACCATATCTACTAATTCTATATTTTTTTTCTCCTCTTAAATCCCTAGGAATTTTATTATGTCTGAAATCTCCACAAAAAGCATATTCAATATCTAAAGATTTTAAAATTTCAAATTGTTCGGATTTATAATAACTATTTGGAAAGGCAAATGAGTTTGGATAATAACCTATTATAGATTCTAAATAATCTTGAGTCTTTTTAATTTGGTTATAAATTTCATTTTTTGATAAATTATTTAATATTGCATGATCAAATGTATGATTGCCAATAGATACTAATTTGTTTTGACTAAATTGTCTTAATTCATTTTCAGTCATTGGTCTGTCTAAATCAGAAAGGGTTGTATAAGAATTTAAACCAAAATTTTCAATTATATATGAATAAATTTGTTCGAAAGTTTTTCTTTGAAGAAACATAATCTCTTGATCAATTATATCAGCACTTTTACCTTCTGAAATTCTTTTATTGTATATAATATCCCACCAAAATTTGTTTGAATTAGATATATTATTTCCTACAATAAAAAAATCTATAGGTATTTCATAATCTTTTAGAATTGGCAAAATTTTGGTAGTATTAAAATATCCATCATCAAATGTAACATGGATACATTTATCACCATGATTCAAATTTTTATAATCTTTGGTTGAAATAAATTTATAGTTATTGTTTTTAAAAAAATCAAAAATATATTTATATTCATCTAAAGTAAGACCGATATTTGGGAGTGTATGGTTATTATTTTTTTCTTTATCATTTTCAAATACAGTATGAAAACAAAAAGAAGCTATTCCTGTATAATCACCAAAAATTAGTAAGTGAGGATTAATATATATTTTATCAAGGATTTTTAAAATATTGTATATAATATTTTTCATTAACTTATAAACTCAAAATCACTATCAGCTAATTGCCATTTAAATTTCATTTTCATTAATAACTTCATATACTTCTTATTAGAAGAATAAAAAGCAAATCTTGGATGTTTAACAACAGATAACAAATTAAATTTAATTTTATTGGATAGTCTTTTATCTGAAATATATAAACGTAAATAAGAATAATTATTTTTTTTAGACCATATAACGATATCGTTAATTAATGTGCAAATCTTATTGTGATTAGTAAATTTATTAAATAATAAAATATCTAAATGAGGAGATCGGGGTTTATCTTTTCTTTTTTTTACTATTGCAGCATAATTATCCTGAGTTTTAAAAATTATATATTTTTTATTATCTGGTGATTTTAAAAATCTCCATTTAAGATAATTTTTATCAATTATTGTACTGACTAAACTTTTAGAACTTTTATAATCATAAAAAATTTTAATATTTTTTTCATTTAAATCTAATATCTGAGTTTTATTTTTTTTATCTTGTTTTAGTACATAATAAATATAAAAAAAATTCTTATAAATTAAGTTGAATAATTTAAAAATTAAATTAAAATAATTTGAAAGAATTTGTAATTTTGGATGATTCATTGGCTCCAAAAAAATATAATGTAAATTAGTATTATATGTTTTAACCCAACCATATTTATTGAAAATATTCATTGATTGATCGTTTCCAAAGCTAAGATGAACATCTACTAATTTCATCAATTTTTCCGTAATTTTTTTTGCGACACCTCTGCCTCTATATTTAGGCAAAACATGCATATCAGCATACCAAGCGGCTTTAATTTTTTTTCCATTTAAATTTAAAAAAAATGGAATTAATCCCATATGCCCTACTACTTCATTGTTTATTTTTGTCACAACTGGATTTTTTTTTAATAAGAATTCTGTTCTGTAAATCCACTTCCAAAAATTTTCTAATCTATTACTTCTATATGAATAAACTTTTATATAAAAATCTTCTAATAATTTTTGATTTATTTGGAACGCTGATGAAGTTCCAATTCTTAATTTCTTTTTACGTTTCTTTTTTATCATACTATGAGGAACATGTTATATATTTGATTTTACATTTACTTTTGTAAAACTCAATTAATTTTTTTAGATTGGTTGCGGGGGTAGGATTTGAACCTACGACCTTCAGGTTATGAGCCTGACGAGCTACCGGGCTGCTCCACCCCG
>PTKS01000019.1 GCA_002937855.1 Alphaproteobacteria bacterium MarineAlpha5_Bin12
TTGATCATAATGGCCAACCTTGCGTATGCTTTCTAATCAGATTAATAAAAACATCAATATGATCTTCGTTATCATTTAGGCAGGGTATGTACTTGTAGGACTCTCCCCCAGATTCCATAAAATATTCTTTATTTTCTTCTTCAAGTTCCTCAAGTGTCTCAAGACAATCACTACTAAAACCTGGAGAAATTATATGGATATTTTTAATTCCTTGTTTTGGTAATTCTTTTAATGTTTCGCTTGTATATGGCTTAAGCCATTCTTCACGTCCAAATCTACTTTGGAATGTTGTCATAATTTCATTATCTGATAATTTCATCTGTTCTTTTACAAGTCTTGTAGTTTTAAGGCAAAAACAATGATACGGATCACCATTAGTTAAATATCTTTTAGGTATGCCATGATAACTAAAAATAATCTTCTGAGGTTTTGGATATTTTTTCCAAAATGATTTTATAGAATTCGAAAGTGCTTCAATATAATTTTTTTCCTCAAAATATTGGTTAATAAAACGCATTTCTGGAATCCAGCGCCACTTTTGTAAAACATTTGTCACTTCATCAAATGTACTACCTGTAGTAGCAGCACAATATTGAGGATACATTGGTAAAACTAATAATCTACGTACTTGTTTTTTTTGAAATTTGTTTAATGCATCTTGTATTGATGGATTTCCATATCTCATCCCTAGTTCAAAAACCATATTTTTATTAGAATTTGAGAAAGCTGATTTTATTTTAACTAGTTGTCTTTTTGAAATATCCAATAGTGGTGAGCCGTTATTAGTCCAAATTTTTTTATAAGATTTTGCAGATTTTGATGGTCTTATTTGTAAAATTACTAACTTTAATATAGCTTGCCATAAAAATTTAGGAAGTTCAATTACCCTAGGATCTGATAAGAATTGGTTAAGATAAACTTTTAATTCTCTCCTTTCTGGAGCATCTGGTGTACCTAGGTTTGTTATAAGCACACCAGTTTTTTCTTTACTTCCGTGCTCATAATCTTTTTCACCAATATATTTAACCATACCTAATTAGCAAAATTCTTTTCTTATATTTTCTATAAATAAATGAACATTTTTTTCAGGTGTATCTTTATTAATACCATGCCCAAGTCCACAGATCCATCCATTGCGATTTTCAATGGATTTCATATGATTAATATAATCTTTTAGTTTTTTAAGAAATATATCCGTATCTAATAACATTAATTCTTCGTTAAAGTTACCCTGCACAAATCCTGTATTTTGATTATTAAATATATTAGACAAATTTATTGAATGATCATAACCAAATCCAGCAAATGGTATTTTAAAACAATTGTATAAATCTGTTTCATTTTTACCTTTCGAGTAATATCCAATTTTCATTGGGTAAGTAGATGCTATATCATTTAAAAAATTAATATAAATATCTTTGAAATCTTTTGAATTTAAATCTTTTAATTGACTATCAAGTACCATTACTACTTCTGCACCAGCATCAAGTTGTAACTTAATATTTTTTTTTAATAGAGGGACAACAGTATTAGACAGAAATTCTAATTGATTATTTGCATCTATTGAATTAACTTGATCTTTACCAAAAGCATAGCATAGTAAAGTCCATGGTCCACCAACAAAACCTATTAAACTTTTGTTATCTGCTAGTTTTTCTCTAGTTAACTTTATTGCTTCTGATTGGAATTGCATATGTTCTATCGCTTTATCGATATTGCTAAAATCTTTAAAATTTTTTGAATTAATAAGAGAGCCGAATCTGGGTTTTGGATCAAATGTCAATTCAAGACCGAGACCTTCTAACAAAAATAAAATATCACTAAACAAAATTGCTATGTCATAATCAAATTCTTGTATTGGACCACATGCAACTTCAGCTGCTAATTCTGGTGTTTTACATAATTGCTCAAAACTATATTTTTTTTTTAAATTTTGATAATGTGAATGATATCTTCCTGCTTGACGCATAAACCAAATCGGTGGAATAGATTGATTAACTCTATTTAAAGCATTTTTAAATTGATGATTACTCACGTATTCCTAATTCTTTAGATTTTCTTGCGCCATAAGATATAATAAATTGAGCCCCTGCTCTTTTCATTACGTGCCAACTTTCTAATAGTGCATCGTTTAAATTTAAAAGATTTTTTTCTGCAGCTAACGCTATTCCAGCATATTCTCCACTAACTTGATAAGCCCCTACCATTAATCCAGTTTTATTTTTTATAGTTTCTATAAGATCTATTGATCCCTGACCTGGTTTAACCATCAACAAATCAGCACCTTCTTCAAAACATCTAACAGATGCTCTAATTGCTTCATTTTTATTTCTATAATCTAGTTGATATTGTTTTCTATCACCAAATGTTGGGCTTGAATCAGCCGCATGTCTAAAAGGTCCATAAAAATTACTAGCGAACTTAGTACTGTAGCTCATAATTGGTAATAGGTGAAAACTATTATCATCTAAAATTTTTCTTATAGAACTTGTTCTTCCATCCATCATGTCACTAGGAGCGATTCCATCAACTCCTGCTTGGCTATAACTTAGAGCTACTTCAGAAAGACTAGATAAACTTTTATTTAAATCTATATTTTTGTTATTATCAAATATACAACAATGACCATGTGTAGTCATTGAACAAAGACAAACATCTGCCCATAAAAATATTTCATTTTTGAATGTTTCTTTTATTTTTAATATAACTTTTTGCTGAAATTCTAAATTAAAATCAAATTCGCTTTTATGTGATGGAATCATAAAAATTAAAAAATTCCTTTGTTGATTTTCTAAATCACTTTCTATTTGTTTAATTGAATCATTTAAATTCATAACATAGTTACTAGGTATGCCAGGAATTTCTTTTTTTACATCTACCTGATTACTAATAAAAATTGGTTGTATAATTTGATCTTTTAGAAAGGTAGTTTCTACGCACATATTACGCAAAATATTATTGCTCTTTAATCTCATTAACATTTTATTCATTAGTTATTTCCTTTTTCCAATCCTCATATGATAGATATACATATAATTTGGTTGGGTCTTTTATCACTTTTTTTATTTCTTTATAGGTATTACCTGGTCCACATGCATGATATGCGTCTAAAATAATAGGATTATTCTTTACTGCTAAATTAAAAGCGGATGAGCTCATCCAAAAAAAATACTTTTTTTCCTTAAAATCAAAGGAATTAGTTTTTTCAAGCAATTTATATGTTTTAAGTATTTTTTTAATTTTACTATTTGGGGCCTTATCATGTGTTAATTTTATCCATGGAAGAGAAATTAAAGAGGAAATATTAGGATCCAAATCTTCTCCTAAGCCATCAGCACATCCATTTACCCATAATCCTCTATCAGCAAGAGCTTTCCAGGTTTTAAGACCACTAGTCCATATAATATTATTTTTAGGAATATTTATTCCCTTAGGCAAAGATGATTTTCTTGAAATCCAAATACAATGATCATTTATTTTAGAAATTTTATTAATATTTTCTTTTATCTCTATTCTATCAAAAAAACTATAATCTTTAATATTAAATGGGAAAATATATTTAGGATCTATTTTTTTAGCATTTATTTTTCTATGTTGATGAATTTTCCATTCATAAAATTTTTTTCCTTCTTCCGTTTCACCTTTTTCTGAATGTATTATTCCATTATTAGTTTCAAAAAAACTAACTCCTATTTTTTGATGACAACCACCCCCATAATTTTTTAAAATTTTTCTTTCCATATTAACAAAATTCATATCTTTTGATTCTGAAATATTAGAAATTGCATTACTTAATTTTGTATTTTCTTTATTTATTTCTATTCCTAGAGATCCTTGACCGGGGGATGTGGGGTTTAAAGATAAAGGGGTAATCATCCAAATGCACTTATTAATATAATTTTTAATTTGATTTGATAAATTTGTAAATTCTGGAAAAGGATTTGCAATCAATCTATCTATGGCTGCTTTCGCAATTACAATTGAATCTAAATCTTTCTCTAAGAATTTTCTAAAACGAGTTGGAATATTACCTCTAATGTTTTCAAAATTAATATTTTCTAATTGAAACGGAAAATATTTGGGGATAAAACTTTTTAAATTGTATATTCTTCTTGGTGATGAAGATAAAATATTGATTGATTTAGAAGCTTTTATTTTCTCAAGATTTTTTTTATTAACAAATATTATATCTCTTTGATCTTCTCTATTTAAAGTTCCTGCTATAATTGTAGACTTTCCCAAATCGAGTGGTAAATCTTTCCAAGAATGAACCACTATATCACAATTATTTTTTATTAATTCCTTTCGTAAATCATCAGTAAAAACTCCTGGATTAGGCATTTCAGAAAGAGGTGTTTTAAGATCTTT
>PTKS01000002.1 GCA_002937855.1 Alphaproteobacteria bacterium MarineAlpha5_Bin12
TTATGTCTAATTAAAGCCTGTTTTCCAGTAAAATATTCTTTTTCTAAATTTACAATCCAACCCAAACCCAACTCATAGGGTGTACGCATCCTATTAGGTCTGAGAGCTTGCTCTGCTGCCATAAAGTCAACATTAACCTGAACAAATCCTGCTTCAATGCGTACCATTTCCAATGCTATCATACCAGCAGCTAAAATTTTATAATAATGATTAAATGAAAATAGATCATCCCATACTTGCGTAGCAATCGAAGGCTCCATCCAAAGTTCATATCCAAGATCACCAGAGAATCCTGTTCTTGATATCATAACTTTTTTATTATTAAGTTGAAAGTTTTCAAAATCAAAAGGCTTTAAGTTTTCAATTCCTTTAGCTCCAAGCTTGTGTAGAATTTTGCATGAGAGCGGTCCTTGAAAGGCAAGGGCGGCAATTGATTGGCTAATGTCTTCTACTGTAACATCATACCCAATAGCTGTATCCTCAAACCAATTCAAATTTCTTTCCGCACAACAGATTGTAAAGTCATTATCATTAAAACAAAAGACAGTTCCATCATCCACAATATATCCATCTTCATTGCACCACATTGCATATACAACTTGATTTCTTCTTATTGCACTAATGTCTCTAGTGATTAACTTGTTTATGAATGCTTTTGCTTGAGATCCTTTAATTTTATATTTATGCATTGGAGTAATGTCTATTACTCCAGCAGTATTACGCATTGCTGTATATTCATACTCAGCGTTAGTGTATTGGCGCACAACCTTATATCCAGCCCAACGATGCCAATCATGAGCATAACACACCTCTCTTGTTTTAGTGTGGAAGGGGGTTTCTAAAAGAGGTTTCTTATATGAAATATCTTTTTCACTCATCGTAGATCTTCTATAATTTTTTTTGCAGCATTTTGACCATTAATTCCAGTAATTCCACCTCCAGGATGAGTGCCAGCACTACAAAGGTATAAATTTTTTATTGGCGTTTGGTATTGTGCTGAACCATAAAAAGGCCTCATCATTAGCATTTGATCTATTTCAAATTCACCATGATTCCAATGACCTCCGCTTACGTTGTATTTGTTTGAAATATCATTTGGAGTTAATAACTCTGCATTAGTAATGTTTAAATTTCCTATAAATTTTTTAAGGATATTTTGACATTGTTGAATGATTTTTTCCTTATCATGCGTTGAATTTTTTATATATGGAATATAATAAAGATTTAGTTTTAGTTGTTTGTCTAAAATATGAAATTCAAAACATAAATTTTCAGAAAAATTGTTGTACTTACTCGCATTAAAAGATTTTTCTACATAATTTATGTTTGGAGCAAAAATATATCGTGCATTTGATTTTTCTTTATCAATATTATTAACTATTGGTTTTTCATTTAGCAATAAGGTTAATTTTGCAACATTTCCTTTTGATCTAAAATTTTTTGTTCTTCTGATGAAATCAGTATCCAAAGGTTCTGGACCTAATAATTCTAAATAAGTTTTTTTAGGATCTGCATTAGACACTATAATGTTTGCATTGATTATTTCATTGTTATCTAGCTCAACTCCTGAGACCCTATTTTCTATTATCTTGATTTTATTTACAGAAATATTTTTTCTTATCTCAACTCCTGAATCTATGCAAATTTTCTCTAAAGAAGAAATATAATCATTTATATTATATTTTTCTGAGTCGAATACTAAACCATTATTAATTGCTTGTTTGTATAAAAGAGTTAGTACTGATCCAGGTGACCTTGGTCCAAGGTTAGTTCCTAAAACGGCTTCATGAGATAAGATTCCTCTTAATATATCATCACTTAAATTATCTTCTAATTCGTCAGCAATATTAAGACCTATAACTCTCAAAAATTCACGCATATTTTTCTTTCCAAGTTTTCTTACATTCCAGCCCATTTTCATTAATTTTAGGGTATCCTGAA
Organism: Alphaproteobacteria bacterium MarineAlpha5_Bin12; assembly: GCA_002937855.1. Classification (GTDB taxonomy): domain Bacteria; phylum Pseudomonadota; class Alphaproteobacteria; order HIMB59; genus MarineAlpha5-Bin12. The sequence goes on from PTKS01000002.1 coordinate 1,942, forward strand.
ATACTCCAGATTTTATTCGAGGAGGGGTTTGATTCATAAACTGACTTAAAGAAGATGAGAATTTTTTGTATTTATTTAAAAGGATTTTAAATTTTTCTTGATTTTCTTTAGTGGCTGAAGAATTATGAAAAATAATTCCGTTTTGACTCTCTTCAATTATTGTGTGATTTGTATCTGGATTTAAACTTACTATGTAAGAATTTTGGTTTAACTGAGGTATGTCAATATTTAAATCAGATATAATTTTTTTAGAAAATGAATTAGCAAAATTTGCACAATTAGCCAAACCACCAACTTCACTATTTTTTTCAAGGATAAGAATTTTGTATTTTCTTTTTGCCAAATAAGAAGCACATACTAATCCATTGTGACCCCCTCCAATAATTATGACATCATATTTTTTCATATGTAGTGTGACTCACTTTTTTTACCTAATTCCCTTAAAATTTCCCTAGCCGCATTTGCTCCTGGAGCCCCCATGACACCTCCTCCTGGATGAGTACTTGATCCACACATATAAAGATTATTTATTGGTGTTTTATATTGCGCAAAACCGGGTATTGGCCTGTTAAACATTAGTTGATCCATTGTAAGTTCACCTTGAAAGATGTTTCCCTCTGTTAAACCAACTTCTTTTTCTAACTCTTGAGGAGATCTAATTTCAGCATGTAAAATGATATCATTAAAGTTATTAGAAAACTTTCCTATTCTATTCATTACATGTTTACCAAACTCCAATCTTTTTTCTTCGGTCCATCCACCATTAGCTAAATTATATGGAACATACTGAATAAATACAGACATATAATGTTTTCCCTCTGGCACCATAGTTGGATCATTAATACTAGGAACACACATATCTACATATGGAAGTCTAGACCACTCACCATTCTTCCAATCATCATAAGCACCTTCCATTTCCTCTATAGTTTGAGTGATGTGCATATCCCCTGTACCAGCAGGATCTCCGGCTGGTATGCTTTTCCAACTAGGTAAATCATCAAGTGCAATATTAAGTTTTCCTGATGAGCCTCGAATCTTAAAGTTTTTTACTGCATTATAAAAATCACCAGGCAAATCTTTTTCTTTTACAGTTTTTAAAAAAGTTCTTTTTACATCCATATTAGAAACTATACGCTTAGCATAAATTTCATCTCCATTTTTTAACACAACACCATATGAACGATTATTTCTTATTAGAATTTCTTTTACTTCAGCATCAGTTTTTATTTCACCTCCAGAGGCAATAAATGATTTTGACATAGCTTTAGACACTGATCCCATTCCTCCTCTTGAATAACCCCAAGCTCCAACTGTTCCATCCACTTCACCCATATAGTGGTGCAACAATACATATGCAGAACCAGGCGAATAGGGACCTAATGCTGTGCCAATAATAGCTGATCCAGCTAAATGTGCTTTTACAACTTCAGACTCAAAATATTCATCTAAATAATCTTTAACACTCATAGTCCAAAATCTTATAGTGTCATAAATTTCTTTTTCGCCAAGTCCACCAAGTTCATCTTTTGCTGCGAAAAATTTTGCAAACTCAAAAAGACCCATTATATCTTTTGGTTTAAAAGATGTGGGGTCAGGAGGAGTCATTTTAAGTAAAGGTTTGATGATTTTGCATTGTCTCATAACATCTCTACCAAATCTCTCATAAGCTTCTGCATCTCTTTTAGAAAATTTTGCTATTGAACGATAGGTTAAATCATGATCACTGTAGTGAGCATAAAAACTTCCATCCTCTAACATTGTTGCACTTCCTTCATAAGGAATAATTTGCAATCCATGTTTAGATAACTCAAGATCTCTATAAATCTCTGGACGCAATAAACTACATACATAAGAGCAATTTGAGTATGTAAATCCAGGATGAAGTTCTCTACTAACCGTAGCTCCTCCAATATATGGTTGTTTTTCAAGAACTATAACCTTAAGTCCATTTTTTGCAAGATAGCACCCAGTTGTTAGACCATTATGTCCTCCACCAATTATTGCAATATCATATGAATTTTTTGCCATGAAAGGTTGAACAATATATCTCTTTGAACAACCATTCAACCAAATTTCTTGTGTTTGTGGTTATTTTATGTCAGTAAAATAATGTCATATTATGGAAACTGCACTTATGAACAAAAAAACGAATATAAGAACTCAAAATAAAAAAGAAAGCAACCTCAAGTTAATAAACTCAGCAATAAAAAGTATTTCTAAAAGAGGAATAAATGAGACAACTATGTCAAATGTTTCCCAAGGCGCTGGCTTGTCTCAAGGAATTGTAAATTTTCATTTTAAAAGTAAAGAATTATTATTGATTGAAACTTTAAAGTTTATATCAAATGAGTATTTAGAGGCTTTTGAGAAAAAACTGAGAAAAGCAGGAGATAATCCTGCTAATAAAATTGCAGCAATCATTGATAATGATTTTGATAAGAAGATATGTAATCAAGAAAAAATTGCTGTTTGGTATACTTTTTTCAGCGAAGTAAAGTTTAAACCAGTTTATTTGCAAATTTGCAAGGAACGTGATGAGTATTATAATAGAACTGTAATAAATATTATACACAAATTAATAAAATTTGAAAAAAATAATTTATTATCAGCTAAAAGTATTGCAACGAGTTTATTTGCGTTAACAATGGGATTGTGGCTTGATCAACTTGTTGATGCAGAAAATTTCAATAGAAATGAAGCTAAAAAGATTTGCATTAATCATATAAAGAATTATTTCCCCAATCAATTTAACAAGTATTAAAAATGATCATTTCATTAAAAAAAATTTATGCAAAAAATGAAAATATAAAAGCTTACCTTTTGCTCTTTCCAGCATTGATGTTAGTGATTTTAGCTATGGCATCTCCAATGCTTCTTACATTTTTAACAAGTTTTCACACTCAAGTAAGTATGATGGAAATAGATACAACATTAACAATAGATAGATATAAAGATTTTTTTAATAAGCCAGTCTATACCACTCTTCTCGGAAGATCACTTAAGATATCATTCTTTGTAACTTTGGTAACATTAATCACAACATACCCTCTTGCTTATTACATAGCTTTTTATGTGAAAAAAAATAAAATGCTATGGATTGTACTTATGACATTGCCTTTTTGGACAAGTTATTTGTTAAGGGTATTTTCTTGGAAAGTTATACTTGGGCATAAGGGAGTTGTTAATAGCGCATTAATGGCAGTTGGGATGATTGAGGAACCTCTTGGTTTTTTAATATATAGCCAAACAGCTGTTGTTTTAACGTTAGCACATGCTTGGGCAGCATTTGCAATTTTGCCCTTATATGTTTCCTTAGATAAAATAGACAAATCACTTTTAGAAGCGTCATATGACTTAGGAAATAGCAAATTCCAAACTTTTTGGCGCGTAACTTTCCCTCTTTCTTTGCCTGGGGTTATTGGGGCAATCCTAATTATATTTATACCAACTGTTGGAGATTATGTTACTCCTCAACTTGTAGGTGGAACAGATGGTCGGATGTTATCAAATATGATTCAAGCTTTATTTGGTAGAGCCAATAATTTTCCTTTAGGCGCAGCTTCAGCTGTAATTATGTTGTTATCAGTCAGTTCAGTCGCATTAATAGTAACTTATATAACAAGAAAAGTTTCTTTGAGGATGTCTTAATGTATAAAAAAAATAATATACTATTTTTATATTCAATTTTATATTTTGCATTTTTATATATTCCAGTAATGCTACTACCCGTATTTTCATTTAACGATGCAATTCATATGGTATTTCCTCTTAAAGGTTTTACCTTAAAATGGTATGATCAAATGATACACGCAAGCAGACTACACCAAGCGTTATTTAACAGTATCAAAGTAGGTGTTATAGCTTCAATTTTTAGTACATTAATAGCTTTATTAGCCGCAAAAGCTTTTACCAAATACAAACTTAGATTAAGGCAATTATCGTATGGCGCAATTCTTTTACCTTTTGTTATACCTGAAATAATAATTGCTGTTTCTTTAATTGTTTTGTGGACTGGTATGGGGTTGCAATTAGGATTAATTCCAGTAACTCTTTCTCATATTCTTTTTTGCACACCTTTTTGCATGTTAGTTTTAATATCTAGAATGGAAGGTTTTGATAAAAATTTAGAAGAGGCAGCAATGGATTTAGGGGAGAATGCTTGGGGAACTTTTTGGAGGGTTACATTTCCTTTGGTTTTACCCGCAATAGTAGCATCATTACTTTTGTCTTTCGTGATTTCATTTGATGAATTTATATTAGCATTTTTTCTAACTTCAAATGATCAGACACTACCACTTTATATGTGGGGACAACTTAGATTCCCAAAAAAATTACCCCATGTACTTGCTTTAGGAGCTGTAATAATAGTGGCTACATCAATCATAGTTATGTTATCTTACTGGCTGAGAAATTTAGGAAACCCTTCAGGCAAGAAAAATAATATAGGTGGAATTTAATGAGTGATAAAGAATTTATAAAAATTAAAAATGTTTCAAAAAAATTTGATGATGTTGTTGCGGTGGATGATGTAAATATTGATATAGCTAAAGGAGAATTTTTTTCATTATTAGGACCTTCTGGCTGTGGTAAAACAACTCTCTTAAGAATATTAGCTGGTTTTGAATATCCTTCTTTTGGAAAAGTTTTAATAGACAATATTGATGTAACAGATATTACTCCTAACTTAAGACCTACAAATATGGTGTTTCAAAACTATGCTATTTTCCCCCATATAAATGTTAAAAGAAATATAGAATTTGGATTAAGAAAAGAAAAACTTTCGAGAGAAGAATTAAATCAAAGAGTAAATGATGCTCTTAAAATGGTTCAACTGGAGGGCTATGAAGATAGATTTTCCAATCAACTTTCAGGAGGACAGAGACAAAGAATTGCTTTGGCTAGAGCATTAGTTAAACAACCGAAAGTATTATTATTAGATGAACCGCTTGGAGCATTAGATAAAAAATTAAGAGAAGAAATGCAACTGGAATTAAGAAAACTTCAAAGAAGTGTGGGGATTACTTTTATATTCGTTACTCACGATCAAGAAGAAGCAATGACCATGTCAGACAGAGTTGCAGTTATGAACAAGGGGCAAATTTTACAAATCTCTCCTCCAAAAGATTTATATAATAATCCAAAAAATTTATTTGTTGGAGATTTTATAGGACAGATAAATTTTCTTGAGTCAGAAGTTAAAAGCGTAGACCAACAGAATGTAAAAGTATCAATTAAAAACCTTGGAGACTATACATTAACATATATTGATAATATCAACCAAGGAGAATCAATCGTGTGTGCTATAAGACCTGAAACAATTCAAATAACTAAAAATAACGATCAAATAAAATCTGATATTTCTGTTAAAGGGAAAATATCAAATACTTCATTTTATGGCAATATGACATACGTTTATGTAGAAATAGAGGGAATTAAAAAACCTCTGATGATTTCAACATCTGATCCACTTGAAGGTTTAACCTATAATTCAGACTGTTTTATTAATATTAATTTGAAAGATATTAGACTAATTAAAAAAAATTAACCCGCAATAAGTAATATTGCGGGTTAATAAGTTTTATTTTTTTTAAAGATTAGCCACCAGCTGTATATTCAGCCCATTGCATTTCAATATAATCACTAATTTCATCACTAGGATTATTACTAAAATTACCATTATTTAAATGAGCTATAGGATCTGGAGCTAGACCTCTTTCAGCTAAACCAGCTTCATCAATTGTTTCATATCCACTTTTATTTGAATGACCATAACCCCATTCATTCAGTAAATACTCAGAAGTTTCTGCACTAATTGCTGATTCAATCAGATCATAAGCTAAATCAAGATTAGGAGCATCTTTATGAATAACTAATCCACATGACCATGTTAAAGTACCTTCTTTAGGACTCATCATCGGATAACCAGTGTTCCAAGAAGATTCATTCCAACCAAGAGCACACCAAACTTCTTCATCCATTAAAGCTTGTTCCATAGTTGCAGTGTCAGTAGTAAATATTTTTACATTTTTACGCATTTTTCTTAACGCTTCATATACACTATCAACTTGAGCTTTAGTCACATGTTCCATTCTAGTAACATCAATTCCATGATAAATAGCTACCAAATACCAAGAGTCAGCTGCTGAGTCTAGTATTGCAAGTTTACCTTCCATTCTATCATCAAAAAGCAATCCTAAACTTTCATTACCTTCTGACATCCAGTTAACTTTATCTGGATTGTAAATTAATGAAGTATCACCCCAATCTACAGGAGCCATCCATTGTTTACCATCAAAGTTAACTGTACCCATTTCTGTAAGTTCTGGAAACAATTGTCCCCAACTAGGTAGCCTACTTGTATCAATAGGTTGGATTACTCCAGCTCTAACCCATCTTGGCGGATCAGAGTAGCAAGGATGTATAACATCTGTTACATAACCTGCACGAAGTTTTTGCAAACCTTCTTCCGCATCACCAAAGGTTGTATATTCTGGTGGTCCTCCGTTTTTATCTATATAGCCTTGGTAAAGACCATCGTCATCATATCCACCCCAAGTAAATAATCCTACTTGTGATGCTGCCATTGCTCTTCTACTTAACATTGGCATTGTAGTTGAAATCACCCCTGCTGCTCCAAGACCTTTTAGCATATCCCGTCTTGAAATCTCACGGTTGATTATTTTTTTTGATAAATCATATTTTGGCATTGTATTTCCCCTCAATATAAATCTGGATAGATATCATCAAAAAAATCGAAATATTTCAATATAAATATACAAAACTTGTTAGATATTTGGAGATAATTTGGAATTATTATACCAAGGCTCAACCTTCTCAAAATTATAACCTGCCTGAAAAACCTCTATATCTTCATATGGTTTGCCAATAATTTGAATGCCTGTTGGAATATTGTTACTCGAAAGCCCTGATGGAACAGATAACACTGGTAAACGTGATAAAATATTAAAAGGATAAGCCATTGTCCATGCTAAATCTGGAGAACTCATTTCTCTTCCATTTATAATTACTTTATCTTTTAGAATATCAATATCAGCTTTTACTGCAGGCAATGCGGTCGTAGGGCAAATTAAAACATCAAATTTATGCAATATTGGGCTCAATTCATCATACATTTTTCCAGCTACTTTATTGCATTCATAAAGAGACATTCCAAATTCTATACCTAAAGATTCATAAAAAATTTTCTTTTTAGAAAGAAGAGCTTTTAAGTTTATTTCTGCTGACTTCCCAAAATCTTTTGCATAGTCTGTTAGTTTATCTTCATAATTGGGAATAAGTTCAGCTATAAAATTTGCAAAAAGGTGAGAATAATAATTATAACAGGTGTTTTCTAATTCTTTTTTATTCCAATTTATTTTTACTTCCTCAACTGTTGCTCCTAAATCTTTGAATTTTTCTATGGCTTTAAAAGTATTATTTTGTATTTCTTTGTCTACTTCAAAATAACCCAAATCCATTGAGTAAGCAATTTTCCAATTTTTTATATTTTCAAATTTATTTGGGATTAATAACTTTGGCTTAATGCTTGTTATATCTTTCTTATGAGGTCCTGACATAACATTTTGCATTAAAGCGCAATCTTCAACAGTTCTAGCCATAGGTCCAACCACACAATATTGATCGTGATTAAAAGGTGCTGCTTGTGGATTGCGCCCATATGGTGGTTTAAATCCTACTAATCCGCATGCTGATGAGGGAATTCTTATAGAACCACCAATATCTGATCCTGTAGCAAGCGTTGTGCACCCAGAAGCTAAAGCGGCTCCAGAACCTCCAGAAGATCCTCCAGGTGTGTAATCCAAATTCCACGGATTTCTTGTTACCCCCCATATTTTTGAATGGGTAAAAGAAGTTGTAGAAAATTCTGGAGTAGTTGTTCTAGCATGAACAATTGCTCCTGAATCTAATATTCTTTCAACATCAACCATAGTTTGTTCTGCTATATGATCTTTTAAAATAAGTGAGCCGTTTGTATTTGGTTGTCCTTTTATATCTTCCTCATCTTTAATCGCCATAGGAATTCCCTCAAGAGGAAGAATATCAGATTCATTCTTAAAAAATTTTTCTTCAGATTTTTTCGCTTCATTCATAGCTTTATCAAAAAAAGTAAAATTAAATGCATTAGTTTTTTGATTTATTTTTTCTGATCTTTTTATAATAGCTTTCATTAATTCAACGGGTGAAAGCTTTTTTTCTTTAAATAATTTAAGCGCTTTCGTCGCAGATGTATAAAAAGTGTCCATATTTTAATATATTTTTAATATCATATAATTTTTACATAAACACTTTTATTTCAATCATTTATTGTTTAAATTAAGACCTAGATATGTCAAAATCAATTTTTAAAAAAGTCAAATTAGCGGAAAGCAAAGAGCTTAATAACTATTTAAAAGAACATCCTGAAACAAAATATTTGGATGCAATTATAAGTGATTTATCTGGTATTATTAGAGGAAAAAGAATGCCAATAAAAGATGCTGCAAAACTTTTTACTAATGGAATTCAATTTTGTTATTCCACTTTTTTGTTAGATGCTTCAGGTTATTGCCCTGATGTAAAGGGGAGGGGTTTTTCTGATGGTGATCCTGATGCAACTTATTATCCTATTGCAAACTCTTTACAACCTTTACCTTGGCATAAAGATCCGATTGCGCAAGTGCTAATTACAATTCAAGACGATCACAGATATAGCTCCTTGATGGACCCTCGAAATATTCTTGCAAAAATTATTGAAAAATTTGAAGATGAGAAATTATACCCCAAAGTCGCTTTTGAGCTAGAATTCTATTTATTTGATAAGCGTAAATCAATATATGAAAAACCTAAAGTAGCGACCTCTCCAAGGTCACAGAGAAGGAGCGAGGGTACGCAAGTTTATGGAATGAAAGAATTAGATGATTATTACGATTTTTTAGAAGACGTAAATTTGTTTTGTCAAAAACAAAAAATTCCAGCAACGACCGCTTCCTCTGAATTTGCTCCAGGACAATATGAAATAAATTTAAAATATTCCGATGATCCTCTTAAGGCTGCAGATCATTCAGCTCTTCTTCGAAGAGTTATTAAAGAAACTGCCGAACTTCATGGATATGAGGCTAGTTTTTTATCAAAGCCCTTTTTGGACCAATCCGGAAGTGGGATGCATGTACATATTAGTTTGTTTAATGAAAAAGGTGATAATGTTTATGCGAATAAATCAAAATATTTAAGTCATTCCATTGGCGGATTACAAAAAACTATGTATGAAGCATTTGCAATCTTTGCGCCTAATATAAATGCTTATAGAAGATTTTTACCTAATCAATTTGTTCCTGTGAATAATAGCTGGGGTCCTAACAATAGATCTGTAGCTCTAAGAATTCCTACTGGTGATTTAGCTAGTACAAGGATCGAACATCGTGTATCAGGTGCAGAAGCAAATCCTTATCTTGTCCTATCTTCCATATTGACCGGTATTCATTATGGAATTAAGAAAAAATTAAATCCCGATAAACCTCGAACAGATAATGCTTGTGAAAACCCTGATAAAAATATGCCAAGAAATATTGAAGAATCTCTTAATCTATTAGCAAATTCAAAAATACTTCAAAAATATATTACTCAAGAATATATTGATCTTTATGTGGATCTAAAAAGAAAAGAATTAGAAACTTATCAAGATGAAATTTCGAATATTGAATACAAATGGTATCTCAATCTTTAAGATTACCATCTAATGAAAGTAGTTCTTGATAAAGATCAATTCTCCTGTCTCTAAAAAGTCCCCAATTTCTTCTAAACAAATGGTTTTCCTCTATATCTATCTCTGCAGTTATTATTTCTTCTTTATCTTTACTTGCCTCTGCCAACATTGATCCACTTCTATCACAAATAAAAGAACTTCCATAAAATCCGTTTGACTGTCCTTGAACTGTCTCTGTTCCAATACGGTTTGATGCAACTACTGGTAAAACGTTTGCCGCAGCATGTCCTTGCATAACTCTTTGCCAAGCTGAAGAGCTATCGTATTTGCTTCTGGGCTCATCTCCAATAGCAGTTGGATAAAGTAATATTTCCGCACCCTTCAAAGCCATAATCCTTGCTGCTTCTGGAAACCATTGATCCCAACATATACCAACACCTATTTTACCAAATTTAGTGCTCCATACTTTAAAACCTGTGTCTCCAGGATTAAAATAATATTTTTCTAAATATCCTGGTCCATCAGGTATGTGGGACTTTCTGTAGTTTCCTAAAATTTTACCATCTGCATCTATAATTGCTATAGCATTATAATAGGCATTATTTTCAACTTCAAAATAGCTAATAGGTAGAACAACGTTAAGTTTCTTTGCTAATTCTGCCATCTCAAATATTACAGGGTTATCTTTAAAGGGTTTTGCAAGACTAAAAATTTTTTCATCATACTCAATGCAAAAATAAGGAGTTTGAAACAACTCTTGTATTAAAATTATATTAGCTCCTTTTTTTGCAGAATTCGAAATTAATTGTTTAGCTTTTTCAATGTTGTTTTCTATTTCCCAAGTGCATTTCATTTGAGTAGCTGCAAGTGTAACTTTCATTAATTTACCCTTTTTTTTGTTTTAAGATATTCATATAATTCTTTAATTTTTTTACTTGCACCAGTTTGAAAATAAGCGGGTATTAAAGCGTGAATAGTAGCCATAGCGCTTGCTTTAAATAAACTAAAAGAAATATTTAAAGCAACACCCATATGTTCAAAATAACTTTCATTTGCATTTTTGCAATGTTCTTTGGATTTATTGATTATCCCATTTATTTGTTCTTTGGATTTATTTATTACTTTCATTATGATTTACTTAAAGGTTGCTGTTGCGTAATGCAATGTACATTTCCCCCTCCCATTGAAATATCTATCCCATTAATAGCAATAATCTCTCTCTGAGGAAAGGTCGTTTCTATAATTTTTTTTGCATTAAAATCAGCTTTTTCATCCATAAAATTAGGCATTACTATACCATTGTTTGCTATGTAAAAGTTTATGTATGAAGAGGGCTCATCTTCATCTGGTATTAATCTTTTATAGGACATTTCTAATTCTATAATTTTTAATCTTTCTCCATTACAATCTTCCGAGGTTTTTAAAATTTCTAAGTTTTCATTAATTTTATCATAAAAAGTATCTTTTTTATCTGAACAACTTAATGCTAATACTGTTCCAGGTTTCACAAAGCAGGCAACATTATCAACATGTCCGTCTGTGCCTTCATCTGTCCCATGTTTAAGCCAAATAATTTTTTTTACCCCAAGATAATCTTTGAGATTTTTTTCAATTTCATCTTTTGTTAGATTTGAATTTCTATTTTTATTTAACAAACATTGTTCTGTAGTTATTAATGTGCCTTTGCCATCTACATGTATTGAACCACCTTCAAGAATCATATTATTTTTAAAGTAAGTGGCAGATGCAGACTCTATCATGAATTGTGGAATTTGATTATCAGAGTCATAGGGTTTAAATTTACCCCATCCATTAAATTCCCAATCAACACCACCTAATTTATTTTCATGATTAAGTAAAAATATAGCCCCACTATCTCTTGCCCAACAATCATCAATTTTAAGTTCTATTATTTCAATTTTTGCATCTAGTAGATTTTTTGCGCTTATCATATCATCAGGATGCACTATCATTTTAACTTTCTCAAATTTTGCAATAGATTTTGCAACATTCGCCCAAGCTAACCTCCCTTTTTCAAAATCAAAATGAGACCATGAAGGAACATCTGCATAACCGGTATGTCCAATATTTTTATGTGGCCATTGCATCCAGCAACATTCATGCGGTTCCCATTCTGCAGGCATATAGAAATTTTTTTCAATAGGTTTCATTTTAATTTTCTAATCCACATTTTGCACATTTTCTGAAAGAAAAATCACCTTTTTTACCTTTTTCATAATTTGATTCACACGCGAATATAAAAATAGCAATTAATAAATAAGCTAAATATTTTTTCATTTAATATTTTTAATATTTTTTTCCTGTTGTTTCCACATACTAGCATATAAACCATTAAGAGATAACAATTGATTATGATTTCCTCTCTCAACTATTTCGCCTTTATCAAGAACAACTATCATGTTTGCATTAACCACAGTTGAAAGTCTATGTGCAATTACTATTGTTGTTATACCTTTTGACAAATCCTCGAGATTTTTTTGAATTTCTTTTTCAGTTTTAGTGTCTAGAGATGACGTCGCTTCATCAAAAAAGAAAATTTTAGGTTTTTTTAATAATGCTCTTGCAATTGCAACTCTTTGTTTTTCTCCACCAGATAATTTTAAACCTCTTTCACCCACTATAGTTTTATAACCTTCAGGAAGACTTTTAATAAAATTATGCAGTTGAGCCATTTTTGCTACTTCATATACCTCTTCTTCATTAGTTTTTGGATCGCCGTAGGCAATATTATAATAAATTGTATCATTAAATAGAACAGTATCTTGAGGAACAACTGCTATTTGTTTTCTAAGAGATTTTTGAGTAACTTGTTTGATATTTTGTTTATCAATATATATGGAACCCGAGTCAAGATTATAAAATCTAAAAAAAATTTTGCTAATTGTTGATTTGCCTGCTCCTGTTGGCCCTACTATTGCTAATGTTTGATTAGGTAAGATTTCGAATGATATATTCTTGATGATACTTCTTTTTTGATCATAGTTAAATGATACATTTTCAAATTTTATGGATGCATTTGTAATAACTAAATCTTTAGAATCTGAAAAATCATTAATTTCATTTTTTTCATTCAATAATTGAAACATATTCTCCATATCAACTAATGATTGTTTAATTTGCCAATATACAAATCCTATAAAATTTAATGGAATAGTAAGTTGGATTAAATAAGTATTTACTATTATAAAATCTCCAATACTCATTATCCCTGATTTTATTTGAAATACTGCCAATATCATCATTCCTATGATGCCTATAGAAATAATAAGAGCTTGTCCCACATTTAAAAAATTAAGACTCATTGCATTTTTAATTGCAAAGGTTTCATATTTTTCTAGAGTTTTGTCATAACCAACAGACTCATAATTTTCATTATTAAAATATTTTACAGTTTCATAATTTAATATGCTATCTATTGATTTTTGACCTCTAAGGTTATCAGCTTCATTCATTTTTTTTCTAATTTTAACTCTCCACTCGGTCATAGCGAATGTAAAAAAAATATAAATTGAAATTAAAAAAAATGTAATTATTGAATAATACCAACTAAAGAGATTGATTAATATTATACAAACTAATAGAATTTCTAAAAAAGTTGGAAAAACACTAAATAACAGAAATCTTATTGAAAATTCTATCCCACTAATTCCACGGTCTATAATCCTACTTAATGCTCCCGTTTGTCTATTAAGATGAAATTTTAATGAAAGATTATGTAAATGATCAAAAACTCTTAATGCAACTCTTCTAATGGCATTCTGTCCAATTTTAACAAATAAGGCATCTTTCAATTCATTAAAGCCAACATTCAGAAATCTAGATATTCCGTAAGCAGCTATTAGAGTAATCGGAATAATTAATAAAATTGTTTTTTGATTAAGGTCATTTAATGAATCAACTGTTTTACCTAAAAAAATTGGGACCAAAACATTTGACCCTTTGGCTAAAAATAAAAAACTAATAGCTAAAATTATCCTGATTTTAAAATTTAAATTTTTTTTAGGCCAAAGATATGGCAACAAATATAATAAAGGTTTAAAACTATTCATTAATTGAAATATTATCTCCAATTGGAAGTTGTTGCGTAACACATCCTGGTCCGCCACCACCTATAGCTTGAAAAAATGAATCAACTGGCTCTATGGTCCTTTTAGGATAAATTTTTTCAATTATTTTGTAAGCTAAATCATCTGTTTTTGGATCAACTTTAGGAACTAATATAGCATTATTTACTATATAATAATTAGTGTATGGTGATACCAAGCAATCTCCTTTATATTTTTTTGTGAAATAGGGGAGGTATGGCATTTCTATAATATCAAGCTTTCTTTTTTTAGCATCATTTTCTTTATATAAAATTTCCATATTTTTTTTTAAAATTTCATAATTTGGATTTTGTCTATCATGAACTCCTTGTACGATTACTTTTCCTGGAGCTACGTATTCAACAACACAATCCACATGGCCATCTGTTCCAACATCTTCTACCAAACCTTTTTTTAACCATATAACTTTTTTAATACCAAGAGTTAATTCAAGTTCTCGCTCTATTGACTCTCTGCTAAAATTTCCATTTCGATTTTTATTCATTAACATCTGTTCAGTGGTAATTGCAGTACCATCCCCATCAAAACTCACACCACCTCCCTCTAGAATCAGTTTTGATTTAATACATTCAATATTTAATTTTTTTGCAATTAATAAAGGGATTTTTCTTACTTTATTGTAGGGATAAAATTTATCTCCCCAACCATTAAATTCATAATGTATTGCTGTCACTTCATTATCTAAATTTCTAACAAATATAGGGCCATTATCTCTAATCCATGACATATCATTTGGCATCTCCCAAATAATTGAAAATTCTTCGCATTTTTTTCTTACATCATCAATATCTGATGGATCAGCAATAATAATAACTTTTTCATATTTAGAAACAGTTTTTGCAAAATCTAACATTTCTTTTCTAAACAAATCAATCTCAGTATCCCCAATACAAGGCCATGATATAAAAGTGCAATAATGCTCTTCAAATCTTGCAGGCACTTTATAAGCTGTTTTATTATTTTTCATAATGTCTATCAAATTTCATTGAACGCTCATTCAATTAATAGTATAATTTGTAACAAATGACCACTTTTACATCACAAAATTTAAAAGAATTAATAAAAAATCAAAAAACTGGATATACCTTAGATCAAATTTTTTACAATGATCCAAAAATATATGAAATAGATTTAAATACTTTTTTCTTCAATCACTGGATATTTATTGGCCATATATCACGTATTCCCAATATAGGAGATTATTTTCTTTTTGAAACAGGTAATGAATCAATAATTGTTATTAGAGGAAAAGATGATGAAATTTATGCACATCATAATGTATGTAGACATAGAGGATCTAGAGTATGTCTTGAAAAAGAAGGTAATAAAAAACTTCTTGTTTGTCCATATCACGCTTGGAGTTATAATATTGACGGTACAATAAAGTCTGCAAGATTAATGCCTGATGAATTTAAACCTGAGGAGTGGTCTTTAAATAAGTGTAATTTAAAAGTTTTTGAAGGATTAATTTTTATAAATTTTTCTGATCAACCAGATGATTTTGATGAATTTATCGAACCCACACGACCTTTTATAGAATTACATGATTTGAATAATGCCAAAATAGCTCATCGCGCAATATATCCTACTTTTGGAAATTGGAAGTTAACCCTCGATAATTTTCACGAATGTTATCACTGCCAACCCTCACATCCAGAATATTGTAGCGTCCATGATGCTCAGTACATATTGTCATTTGGAGCAGGGAGTCAATCTTCAGCAGTTGAATCTCAGGAATTTAATGAAAGATTAAAAAAATGGAATGAACAAGTAAAAAAACTTGGCCATTTAACTGGAGTTTATTATGAAGAAAAGTTTTCTAAATTTTCAAGAAGTGCTGAAAGAACTCCTTTAAGTGATGGAAAGTTATCTGAAACTAAAGATGGTAAGCCAGCTGCACCAATTATGGGAAAATTTAATGAAAGAGATGGAGGTTACACTTCTGTAGGTCCTTCACCTTTTAATAGTCTATTAATGTGCAATGATTTTGCAACAACTTTTACTTTTATTCCGAAAGGCCCCCTTCATACTGATGTAGAATTAATGTGGTTAGTCCATAAAGATGCAATTGAAGGGAAAGATTACAATTTGGAAAATATGATATGGATGTGGGACAAAACAACTATAGCTGATAAAAAGATTATAGAAGATAATCAAAAAGGAGTTTTGTCCAAAAAATATCAACCAGGCCCTTTGTCAGATATGGAGAAATCTCTCGAAAGTTTTAAAAACTGGTACTTAAAAAGATTGCTTCAGGAAATATAAGTTATAAATCTATTTTTTTAATATCTTCTAAAGTGGAGTCTAAAGATTTTTTAAGTTTTACCATACATTTATCTATGTCTTCTTTGGTAATCGTAAGAGGGGGTGAACACATCATTCCATCTCTGACAGCGCGCATAACTAAATTATTGTTTGTGCAATGGTCTCTGCAAATATTTCCAACTTTACCTGGTGGATCGAATAATTCTTTTTTTTCTTTATTTTTTACTAATTCCACTCCTGCTAATAATCCCTGACCTCTTACTTCTCCTACTAATGGGTGGTCTTGAAACTCTCGTATTCTTTTTTGTAAATATGGAGCGGTATGATTTTTGACATTTTCTAACATACCTTCTTCCTTAATGATTCTTAAATTTTCAATTGCAACAGCGCATGCTACAGGATGACCAGAGTAAGTGTAGCCATGATAAAAATCTTTTCCTTGATTAATAAATACATCTGATACTTTTTTTCCAACTCCAACACCAGATAATGGCAGATATCCAGAAGTAATCCCTTTTGCAAAAGTAATTATATCTGGCTTTATATTGAAATGCTGAGATCCAAACCATTCCCCCGTTCTACCAAATCCACAAACTACTTCATCAACACATAAAATAATATCGTATTGATCACATAAGTTTTGAACCAAACTCCAATAGTTTTCTGGAGGCACTATAACACCACCCGCAGCTTGGATTGGTTCCCCGATAAATGCCGCTACATTATCTGGCCCTAATTCGAGAATTTTATTTTCGATTTCTTTTACAGCTAACACTGCAAATTCTTCCTCACTAATATCTTTACCAAATTTATATTTGTAAGGCGGCATGACATGTGTAAAACCTGGAAGTGGGAGATCTCCTTGACCATGCATAGCCTCCATTCCTCCAAGGCTTGCTCCTACCATTGTACTTCCGTGATATGCATAAGTTCTACTGATAAAAGTCTTTTTATTTTTTTTTCCTAAAATATCCCAATATCTTCTAACTAGTCTTACAACAGTGTCATTAGATTCAGATCCACTTGAACCAAAAAAGAAATGTTCAATTCCATCAGGGGTAATTTCAGCTAATACACGTGATAATTCAATTGGAGGGGTGGTTGAGGTCTTAAAAAAAGTATTATAATATGGAACAATTTCCATTTGTTTTTTTGCTACTTCAGCAAGCTCATTACGTCCATATCCTATGTTAACACACCATAATCCAGCCATCATATCTAAAATTTCATTTCCCTCACTATCAAATACATAATTTCCTTTGGCTGAAGTAATTATTTTACTTCCTGAAGTTGATAGCAATTTATGATCTGTAAAAGGATGGAGATGGTGGTCAGAATCTATTTTTTGCCATTGCTTTGTATTTCTATTATCTATAAACATTTTAAACGTTAAGAAGTAAATATTCTCTTTCCCAAGGACTTACAACCTCCATATAAGCTAAATATTCAACTTTTCTCATCGCTACAAGTGTTTTTACAAATTTCTCTCCAAAAACTTCATTCAGTTCTTTATTTTTGTCAAACAAGTTTATAGCTTCACTAATATTGGAAGGTAATTTTGTTGTATCTTTATCAAAAAGACTTTCTTTTGTTTCTGCACTAGGTTGTATATTATTTTTTATTCCTAAATATCCTGAAGCTAAATTTGCTGCAAAAACTAGATAGGGATTAGTATCAGATCCTGCTAATCGGTTCTCTACTCTTGAATTCTTGTTATCTGATACAGGAATTCTAAAGCCACACGATCTATTTCCTATACCCCAATTTACATTTTTAGGGGAGCCATAAGTGGCAAATAATCTCTTATATGAATTAAAATGTGGAGCATAAATTGGCATCAATAATGGAGTATATTTCTGTAATCCACCAATATAATTCATAAAAATTTTTGAAAATTTATTTTTATTATTTGAAAAAATATTTTTATTTTTATTATTAACTAAAGATTGATGAAGATGAAGAGCACTCCCAGGTTGACCTTTCATAGGCTTTGCCATAAAAGTTGCATACAACTTGTGTTTGATAGCAGTTTGTCTTAGAGTTCTTTTAAATAAAAAAACTTGGTCAGCTAATTCTAAGGGATCACCATGTTGAAAATTAATTTCCATTTGCGCTGATCCTGATTCATGATTCATTGTGTCTATATCAATTTTTTGAATTTCACAGAAATTATATAAATCTTCAAATAATGGATCAAATTCATTTATAGCATCTATTCCAAATGATTGTTTGCCTGTCTCTTGCCTACCGGATTGCCCAACTGGAACTTCAAGTGGATAATCTGGATCGGAATTTTTTTTAACTAAATAAAATTCTACTTCCGGGGAAACTATTGGTTTAAAGTTTATATTTTTATATAGATCTAGAATTTTCTTTAAAATGTTTCTTGGCGCATTTTGGACAGGGATACCATTCATTTCTATAGCGTCACATATTACTTCAGCAGTCGGATCATCATACCAAGGAACTAATCTTATTGTTTTAAAATCTGGTTTTATACTAATATCAGTATCTGTTGGATTATATACATCTTCGGGAAGGCCTCCTTCCACATCATTTGCATATTGTCCTGATATAGTTTGAATAAAAATTGATTGAGGCATCCTATGAGTATTACTTTCAATACCTTCAATAAATTTTTTTGTAGGTAAAATCTTTCCTCTTGCTGTACCCCCAAGATCTGGTACAAGACATTCAACTTCTGTGATTGAATTTTCATTCAACCATTTTTTAAATTTGCTATTCATAATTAAATTGTTTGGAATACTAATAAACAGTATTATCTTTAATTAAAATTGATATTATATTTTATATATCTTATATATCAAAAAAAATAAGAAGATGCTTCATTTTAACAAAAAACCCACTTTTGAACAACATGATAATGAAAAAGAAAATTATTATCAGAATTCTTCAACAAAAATTGATTTTATTTCAAAACTTGAAGATAGCATTGATGCAGATATATGTATTATTGGCGGAGGCCTTACAGGTATTTCATCCGCATTATATCTTTCAAAAAAAGGTTATAAAATTGTTCTTATAGAAGCAAGAAAAATAGGTTGGGGTGCCTCTGGTCGTAACGGCGGGCAGTTAGGAGGAGGTTTAAGAAAAGATCAAAAAGAAGTTGAAAATAAATTGGGGATTAATCAAGCAAAAGAACTTTGGAATTTGGGAATTGAAGCAGTAGAAGAAGTTAAAGAAAATATAAAAAAATATAATATAGATTGTGATTTAGTAAACGGAGTTCTTACCGCAGGATATTACAAAGATGATGAAAGTTATTTTAAAAATGAAGCTGAACATCTTTTAAAACAATATAATTACGATAAATATTATTTTTTAAATTTTTCAGACATAAGGGAAGAAATAGACTCAAAAAAATATTATTCAGGATTATTAAACAAAGGAAGTTACCACCTTCACCCTCTAAAGTATCTATATGGCTTGGCAAAGGAGGCCAAAAAAAATGGGGTAAAAATATATGAAAATTCCCCTGTTTCAAAAATTTCAAAAAAAAGTGATTTTTTAGAAGTATCAATTAACAAATATAAAGTTAAATGTAATTTAGTTGTGGTTGGTTGTAATGGATATCTTGACAATCTTCTTGGCAACATTAGAAATAAATTTATGCCGATTAACAATTATATTTTAGCGACAGAATCAGTTAATCAAGATTATGCATCTGCAATAATTAAAAATAATTATGCTGTATGTGACACAAGATTTATTATTGATTATTACCGTTTTTCAAAAGACAATAGGATGCTCTTTGGGGGAGGAGAAACTTTTACAAGTAAATTTTTGGAAAATCCAAAAAATTTTGTAAAAAAAAGAATGAATAAAGTTTTTCCACAATTATCAAAATTAAAAATAGATTTTTGCTGGGGAGGGACACTTGCCATAACAGTTAATCGCTTGCCAAGTTTCGGCTCGTTAAATAATAACATAATTTATGCCCATGGTTATTCGGGTCATGGTGTGGCATTATCTACTCTTGCAGGTAAATTAATTTCTGAATATGTTACTGGTAATAAAGATAGATTTCATTTTTTTTCTTCAATTCAACATCAAACTATACCTGGCGGAGATTTTGTAAGAAGACCAATATATTCTTCTGCTGTAGCATACTATAAATTAAGAGATTTTATTCACTAAAAGCTGCGCGTTCCAATCTATCATTAATAGCTATACCCAGTCCCTTTTTGACAATTGGCGCAACAGCAATGCCTTTATATTTTTTATTATCTAAAATATGTAGGAATTTGAACAAATTTTTTGCCGCTTCTTCAAGATTAGAAGATTTACTTAAGTTTAATTCTTTTACTTTAGACTTCAATCTATTCTTACCAAAATTTAAAAGCACTTCATCATTCCTAAGTTTTTTGACGTTAATTCTTATTGGAATATTAGGTGAATAATGTTTTTTTAACTGACCTGGTGACTTTATTTTTTTTAAATTTTTAGATTTTTCAACCAAGTCTGGAAATAGTTGTTTTATTATTTTTTTATCTATTGCTCCCGCTCTTAATATTGTTGGTTTATTATTTGACAAATCGATAACTGTTGATTCAATTCCAAATGTAGTTGATCCTCCATCAATGACAAAAATGTCTTTGCCAAAGTTTTTAATTACGTGATTTTTTTGAGTTGGACTTAGTTTTGACGATTTATTAGCACTTGGAGCAGCTAATATTCCTTTAAATTGTTTTAATATTGATAGTGCAATTTTAT
This sequence comes from Alphaproteobacteria bacterium MarineAlpha5_Bin12, assembly GCA_002937855.1. Taxonomy (GTDB): domain Bacteria; phylum Pseudomonadota; class Alphaproteobacteria; order HIMB59; genus MarineAlpha5-Bin12. The sequence continues at coordinate 22,774 of PTKS01000002.1, forward strand.
TTGAAGGTACTCTACAGGCAATCGTTTTAAGACCACTTGAAACTAGGGGATGTATACTGCTATTTTTTCTTTTTTTTAGAATAATTGTTAGAGGACCAGGCCAAAAATTTTCAGCTAATATTTTTGCATTTTTTGAAAAAACGACTTGTTTTTTTACTGTTTCTATATTTTCAAAATGACAAATCAAAGGGTTAAAGAGAGGTCTATTTTTTTTATTATATAAATTTGAAATAGCCTTTCCATTTTCTGCATCGGCGCCTAATCCATATACAGTTTCAGTAGGAAATGCTACTAGTTTACCTTTCTTTAAAAAATTTACAGCTTTGGTTATTTTTTCTTTCATCTAATTAAAATTAAGTTAATATTATTTTTATATTAAATTCTATAAATGGGAAAAATAATTTCATTATCAAATCAAAAAGGTGGTTCTGGAAAGACTACAATATCAGTTAATTTAGCAGTATTATGGAGTAATAGTGGCTATAAGGTTGCAATTATTGATGCTGATAATCAAAAAAGTTTAACTTATTGGTATAAGGCAAGAGAAAACTATTATGGCAGTGAAGATACTGGTATTTATAATGAACAATATGATTCTTCAAATTTATATGAGCAGACAAGAGAGCTTAAAAAGAAATATGATTTCGTGATCATAGATAGCCCGCCTTCAATAACAATTGAATCAATTAACATAGCTAGATCTTCAAACTATATCTTTATTCCTGTTCAACCAAGCCCAGTTGATTTATTAGCAACTTTACCTTTTCTTAATCTGGTTAATAAAGAGAAAAAGAAATCAACTATAATTTTAAATAGAGTATTACCTAGGGCAAAATTGACTGAAGCAATGAAGCTAAGATTAAGATACGCTGGAGCCAATATTGCAAGAAATAAAATCTCTTCAAAAATTATTTTTGCTGAAACTTTTAATGTAGGTAGAGGAGTAATAGATATTAGTGTTAACTCCAGGGTTTCCAAGGAAATTATTAATTTAGGTAATGAAATTATAAGAAAATTAGAATAAAACTTCTTAGAAAATAAACTTAACAATTTGTGAATTGATTTTATCAAATAAATAGTTTTTTAACTAAATATGAAAAAAATATCTTTTGTAATTTTAGCTGCTGGGAAAAGTAGAAGGATGATGAGTTCAAAGAGCAAGGTTCTTCATGAATTAGGCGATAAAGTTCTTTTAGATTATGCTTGGGATATAGCGGTCCAGAACTCTACTTCTGATATTTTTTTCGTTTGTTCTCCTCAAGTCAAACAATATGTTAATAAAAATTATAAGAAAGCAAAAACTGTTATTCAAAAAAACCAATTAGGCACTGCGCATGCAGTTGAATGTGCAAAAAAATATATTTCAAAGAATAAACATGATGTAGTTGTTCTTTTTGGTGATGTGCCTTTAATAAAAAATTCCACAATTAAAAAACTTATAAAATTTAACAGAAAATCTAAATCTATTGGTACAATTGTATCATTCAGAAGTGACAAACCATTTGGTTATGGAAGGATAATTTCAGAAAATCAATATGTTAAAAGTGTAGTTGAAGAAAGTGATACTAATTATGAACAAAAGAAAATAAATCTATGTAATTCAGGAATACTTATATGTGATTCAAAATATCTTTTTGAAACAATTAAAAAAATTTCTAATAAAAATAATCAGAAAGAAAGATTTCTTACAGATATTTGTAAAATTGCCTATAATGAAAAAAAACCTTTTTCTTATATTAATTGTGATGAAATAGAAGTATTGGGAGTTAATTCGCATCTACAATTGACTTCATTAGAAGAAAAGTTTCAAAATATTTATAAAAATAAACTAATTAAAAATGGTGTTCATCTAATACGGCCTGAGACTATAACAATAAGCCACGACACAAAAATAGCTAAAAATGTTGTTATAGAGCCCAATACGATAATAAAATCAGGTGTTAAAATTGCTGATTCCACTAAAATATTCGGAGGATCATATTTAGAAAATTGCAAAATAGGAAAGAAATGCAAGGTGGGTCCATATGCTAGGATCAGGCCTAATACAATTTTAAATGATTATGTTAAAGTAGGGAATTATGTTGAAATAAAAAATTCTAAAATAGGAAAATTTTCTTCCATTGCTCATTTGTCTTACATTGGAGATGCAGAAATAGGAAACAATGTAAATATTGGGGCAGGTACAATCACTTGCAACTATGATGGTACTAAAAAAAATAGAACCATAATTAAAAAAAATGTATTTATTGGTTCGAATTGCTCATTAATTGCTCCATTAAAAATAAAACAAAATTCAATAATTGGCGCAGGAAGTGTAGTAGATAAAGATGTACCTCCAAATTCATTAGCATTAGAAAGATCTAAATTAGTGCTGAAAAAAAGGAAATTTAACAAAAATAAAGGTAAATAAGTAAAAAAAACTTGTTTGAATGATTCTCTGGGTCTATTAGGCTAAAATTATGGAAAATAGAAAAAAATTATGGACTCCGGATAGTTGGAAAGAAAAACCAGCTAAACATCTTCCTGTCTATAAAAATACAAAAAAATTAGAAGAAACACTAAATACTATTGAAAAATTTCCACCCCTTGTTTTTGCTGGCGAATCAAGAAAACTTGAAAGAAGTTTAGCTGAGGTGTCTAAGGGGAAAGCCTTTCTACTTCAAGGTGGCGATTGTGCTGAAAGTTTTGCAGATTTTAACCCAAATCATATTAGGGATTCATTTAAAGTTTTATTACAAATGTCAATTGTTTTAACTTTTGGAGCTTCATGCCCTGTTGTTAAAGTAGGGAGGATGGCAGGACAATTTGCAAAGCCTAGATCTCAAGAATATGAAAAAAAAGATTCAAAGACTTTTCAAAGCTATAAGGGAGATATAATTAATGACATTAAGTTTGATGAAGAATCAAGAGAGCCAAACCCAGATAGATTAGTTCAAGCATACAATCAATCAGCAGCTAAATTGAATTTGTTAAGAGCTTTTGCTCAAGGAGGTTTTGCAAATTTAAAAAGGATACATCAATGGAATTTAAGTTTCATTGGAGATAGTCCTGCTTCAAAAAAGTTTAAAGAAATTGCAGATAGAATTAATGAATGTCTTGATTTCATGGATGCGTGTGGAATTAATGAAAAATCTGTGAGACAGTTCAAAGAAACAAGTTTTTATACAAGCCATGAGGCTCTTTTATTGCCATATGAACAATCCTTAACAAGAATAGATAGCACTACTGGAAAATGGTATGATGTTTCAGCTCATATGTTATGGATCGGTGAAAGAACTCGACAGCCCGATGGAGCTCATGTAGAATTTATGAAAGGAATTAGTAATCCAATAGGAATTAAAATTGGACCAACTATTTCAAAAGATGAATTGCTAAAATTATTAGATATACTTAATCCAGAAAATAATGCTGGTAGAATAACATTAATTTGCAGAATGGGAGCAGACAACATTAGCAAAGTATTGCCATCAATAATTAGAGAAGTGGCTAAATCAGGTCAACAGGTTGTTTGGTCATGTGACCCAATGCATGGAAATATTGAGAAGGCAAACAATGGGTATAAAACAAGATCGCTAAAAAATATTATATCGGAAATTAAACAATTTTTTCAAATTCACCGCTCAGAAGGCACTTATCCAGGAGGTATACATCTTGAAATGACAGGTCAAAATGTTACTGAATGCATAGGAGGAGTTCAAGAGATAACTGAAAAAGATCTTTCTAGCAGATATCATACATATTGTGATCCGAGATTAAATGCTTCACAGTCTTTGGAACTAGCTTTTCTTTTGTCAGATATTTTAAAAGAAGAGAGAAATTTGTTATTAAAAGCTTCTATAAATATATAAAATTGTAATTATATATAAATAATGAATGCCGAAAAAAGAATAAACATAATAAAAAATTGGATTTTAAGTTATACTGAGTCAACCGGGACCAATTTAGAAACACTAGTTGTTGGAGTTTCTGGGGGAATAGATTCATCTGTAGTGAGCGCTATATGTGCAAAAACAGGTATTAATACGATTGCTGCTTCAATGCCAATTAAACAAAAAAATAGTCAGCATTCTCTTAGCATTCAACATCAAGATTGGTTGAAAAGAAATTTTAAAAACATTGAGTGTCCTATAATAAACTTAGATAATGTGTTTAAAAATTTTCAAAATGATTTATCAAATTATTCTAGTGAAATAGGTTTTGCAAATTCTCGATCAAGAATTAGAATGGCGACATTGTATCAAATAGCAAAATCAAAAAATGGTATTGTTGTTGGCACAGGAAATAAGGTTGAGGATTTTGGAGTAGGTTTTTATACTAAATATGGCGATGGGGGGGTTGATATTTCTCCAATTGCAGATTGCACAAAAACACAAGTATGGGAAATGGGCAAGGAATTAGGGATTTTAGAATCAATAATTCATGCTAAACCTACAGATGGGTTATGGGATGATGGGAGAAATGATGAAGATCAATTAGGTTTATCATATACTCAAATCGAAGAAGCAATGAAAAACAATAAAAGCAAATATTATGATAAATATCTTTCTATAAGAAAACCCAATATACATAAAATGGTACCTATTCCTGTATGCAAGTTTGAGAAAGATGAGTGAAAAAATTTTTTTAACACGTTTTGCGCCAAGCCCAACTGGAAGGTTGCATATTGGAAATGCAAGATCAGCTATTTTAAATTGGATATTTGCCAAAAAAAATAATGGCGATTTCATTCTAAGAATAGATGATACCGATATAGAAAGAAGCAAAGACTCTTATATTGAATTAATTAAGAAAGATCTTCAATGGTTAAATCTCAGTTGGTCAAAAACATTCAAACAATCAGAAAGAAAAAAAATTTATAATAAGAGAATTGAAGAATTAAAAAATAATGGCAGACTTTATCCTTGCTTTGAAAGTCAAGAGGAATTGCTTTTAAAAAGAAAATCCCTTCTTTCATCAGGCAAGCCTCCAATATACGATAGAAGCTCTTTAAAACTTTCAGAAAAAGAAAAAGAAAATTATTTAGCAAAAGGAACAAAACCACACTGGAGATTTTTTATTAATGAAAAAAAAATATATTGGAATGATCTTATTAGAGGTGAGGTAAGTTTTGAATCAGAAAATTTAAGTGATCCAATATTAATTAGAGAAGATGGAAGTCTTCTTTACCATTTACCATCTGTTATAGATGATATTTCAGAAAACATAACACATATAATTAGAGGTGAAGACCATATTAGCAATACTGCTTTTCATATTCAAATTTTTGAAGCATTAAAATCAAATAGCCCGACTTTTGGTCACCATTCGCTCTTAATTGATAAGGAGGGCAAAGGTATGTCTAAAAGAATGAATAGTTTTTCGATAGATGATATACAAAAAAAAGGTTTTGAAAATTTAACTATTTTAAATTATCTCTCAACTATAGGCACAAGTAATAATCTAACTTTTGAAACAGAAGTTTCAAAATTAATTGAATTATTTGAAATTTCAGATTTAGCCAAATCTACTGCAAAATTTAATGAAGATGATTTAATTAAAATTAACTCAAATATTTTAAAAAAGATAGAATTTAAAGAAGCTTCAAATAAACTTAAGAAAATTAACATTCATAAATCAAATGAAGAATTTTGGAATTTAATTAAAAATAATATAAATTTTCTTAATGAAGCTATCGAATGGTGGGCAATAGTGAATGATGATAAGATTTATATAAATGATAAAAATGATTTTCTTATTCAATGTGCTTCAGTCTTGCCTAGTGAACCTTATGATATAAATACTTGGGAAGATTGGTTAAAAGAAATAAAAAAATTATCCAAAAAAACTGGAAAAGATCTATTTATGCCATTAAGAATGGCACTTACAGGAAAAAAAAATGGCCCTGAAATAAAATACTTGTTGCCTCTTTTAACAAAAGCTCAAATAATAAAAAGGTTAGGGGCTTTATGAAAATAAAAATATTTGACACTTTATCCCATAGTAAATTAAATTTTGAACCATTAAATTCTAAAAAAATAAGAATGTATGTTTGTGGCCCAACTGTTTATGATTTCGCCCATATAGGTAATGGAAGACCAATAATAGTATTTGATGTGTTATTCAGATTATTAAGATCTGTATATGGAATAAATAATGTTTCCTATGTAAGAAATATAACTGACATTGATGATAAAATTATTGTTGCAGCAAACAAATTAGATATTGATACTGAAACTCTAACAAAAAAAACTATAAGTAATTTTCATGAAGATATTGAAAGTCTTAATGTACTAAAACCTACTCATGAACCAAAGGCGACTGAGTCTATAGCTGAAATGATATTACTAATAGAGGATCTTATTAAAAAGGATATTGCGTATATTGCAGAAAATCATGTTTTATTTGATACTAAAAAATTCAAGGATTACGGAAAATTGTCAAAAAGATCACAAGAAGATATGATTGCAGGATCAAGAATTGAAATAGCACCATATAAGAAAAATCCATTTGACTTTGTATTATGGAAACCTTCTAAAAAAGAAGAGCCATACTGGGATAGTCCTTGGGGAAGAGGAAGACCTGGATGGCATATTGAATGCTCTGCAATGACAAAAAAATTTTTAGGTGAAAGTTTTGATATTCATGCTGGCGGTGCTGATTTAATATTTCCCCATCATGAAAATGAAATTGCACAAAGTGAGTCTTCCCATCAAAAACAATTCTCTAAATATTGGATGCACAATGGTTATTTAAATATTGAAGGAGAAAAAATGTCTAAATCCTTAGGCAATATACTTACAATTCGAGATTTATTAAAAAAATATAATGGAGAAATTTTAAGATTTGCTATGCTGTCTACCCATTACAGAAAACCAATAAATTTTTCAAAAGATTTACTATCTTCTTCCTATAAACAACTTCATAAAATTTATTCATCTTTAAACTCAAGATCTTTAGAAAATAAAGTCACTCATGACATACCAAATTCTCTTTTAGATGATATGAACACCCCACTTGCAATTGCAGAAATTCATGAATTAGTAAAAAAACTTAATGATAGCTCAATAAGTGATAATGAATGGATAGAATGTAAAAGTAAAATAAAACGATACGGAGACTTAATGGGACTTTTTATGAGGTCAAATTTTCAAGAACTCGAAGTAGAAGAAAATAAATTAAATAATGTTCAGATAAAAGAAATTGAAAATCTTATAAAAGAAAGGAATTTAGCTCGACAGAGCGGTAATTTTGAGTTAGCAGACGAAATAAGAGGAAAGCTCGAAATAAAGGGTGTAATATTAGAAGATAAAGGGGACAATACTACTTGGAAAATAAAAAATGAAGGATAACAAAGTTTATATCTTTGATACTACTTTAAGAGATGGTCAGCAAACCACTGGTGTAGATTTTACTGTTAAAGATAAGATTGCAATATCAAATTCACTAGATCAATTAGGTGTTGATTATATTGAAGGAGGGTGGCCTGGGTCAAATCCTACAGATACCGATTATTTTAATCACCCACCAAAATTAAAAACTTCTATAATAACTGCTTTTGGCATGACTAGAAGGCCAGGTAGAAGTGCATCAAACGACCCTGGATTAAATGCCTTAATTAATTCAAAAGCAAAATCTATATGTATAGTTGGCAAATCATCTTTGTTTCATGTTGAAGTAGCTCTAAAAATTTCGAAAAAAGAAAATTTATCTATGATAGGAGATAGCATCAATGCGATAGCAAAGAAAAATAAAGAAGCTACATTTGATGCAGAACATTTTTTTGATGGATATAAATTAGACAAAAACTTTTCTTTAGATTGTATTAAAAAAGCATATGATTCAGGCGCAAGATGGGTGGTTTTATGTGATACCAATGGAGGAACACTTCCTAATGAAATTTCTGACATTGTATCAAATGTAATAAAAGTGATTCCAGGATCCAATTTAGGAATTCATGCTCATAATGATACAGAAAACGCAATTGCAAATAGTTTAGCGGCAATATCGGAGGGGGTTAGACAGGTTCAAGGAACTATTAATGGTATTGGAGAAAGATGTGGAAACACGAATTTAATTTCACTGATTCCAACCCTAGTATTAAAGACAAAATTTAAAACTAATGTCAAAAAAAATAATTTGAAATATTTAACTTTAACTTCAAAATTATTAGATGAAAGGCTCAATCGAATTTCACAAAAACAACAACCTTATGTCGGAGAATTTGCTTTTTCTCATAAAGGTGGCTTGCATGTATCTGCTATTGTAAAAGATGCAAAAACTTATGAGCATATTGATCCAAAAATAGTTGGCAATACAAGAAATATAGTAATATCTGATCAATCAGGAAAATCAAATGTTCAATCTCAATTATCTGATTTGAAAATAAAAGTTGATGATAAAACTATAAGTAAAATTGTAAATATAGTGAAAGAAAAACAATTTGAAGGATATTCTTATGACGGAGCACTAGCAAGTTTTGAAATATTAGTAAGAAGAGAACTCAACCAAATAAAAAATTATTTTATTTTAAATAGATTTCGCGTTACAGATGAAAGACGTTGGAATGCAAAAGGTAAATTGATTACTGAATCTGAGGCCACAATTAATATTACAGTTAATGGAGAAGAGAGAATGACTGTTGCAACAGGTAATGGTCCTGTAAATGCACTTGATGGCGCCCTTAGAAAAGCTCTAGTAGGTTTTTATCCCACAATAGTTAATTTAAAACTTTCAGACTATAAAGTTAGAATTGTTTCTTCTGAAAAAGGAACTGGAGCAATTACAAGAGTAACAATCGAATCAATTGATGAAAACAACAGATACTGGTCAACCATAGGAGTGTCTACTAACATTATTGATGCATCTTATAATGCGATACATGATAGTATAACATATAAACTCTATCATGATTTGAATGCTAAAAAATAAGTTTCCAGTAATAGTTCTTGTAAAACCTCAGCTACCAGATAATATAGGACTATCTGCTAGAGCTATGATGAACTGTGGATTTAATGAATTAAGAATTGTCAATCCTAGAGAGAAATGGCCAAATAAGATTGCAAAAAGTTCATCTTCCCATGGAGATTTTATAATTGAAAATGCTAAAGTATATAAAAAATTTGAAGATTCAATTTCTGATTTAAACTTTCTTATAGGCACTTCTGCTAGAAAAAGATTTGTAAATAAAAAACATTATAAAAGTTTTGAAAGTCTTTTTAAGAATACTAATTTTAATTTAAAAACGGGTATAATTTTTGGACCAGAAAGATCTGGATTAACTAATAAAGAGATTTCTGTTTGTGATTATATATTTTCATTACCAATTTATAATAATTCATCCTCTTTGAATTTGTCTCATTCAGTTTTAATTTTTTGTTATGAATATAATAGATTGATTAATAATATAAAATACAAAGATTTTAAGGATAGAGCTAATATAGCGCCTCGAAGAGACTTTAATTTACTTATGAAACATCTCAAATATGAACTGGAAAAAGTTGGCTTTCTTTACCCTAAAGAGAAAGCTAAAAATATGTTTATTAATATAGAAAATATGTTTATCAAATCTTCTTTCTCAGCCCAAGAAATAAGAACTTTTAGAGGAATCCTTAAAAGATTAAGAAATCCCAAAAAAATTAACAAAGATAATTAATTGACAGTTATCTTAATATAGTTATAAAGCCATTAATTTGATTAATATTTGATATGACAAAAAGACTTAACGCTAAACATAAAATAGATAGAAGACTCGGTTGCAACCTTTGGGGAAGACCTAAAAGTCCATATAATAAAAGACAGACAAAACCAGGTCAACATGGACCAACTTTAAGAAGAAAACCTTCTGATTATGGAACTCAATTACAGGCAAAACAAAAACTTAAATTTTATTATGGGGACATTTCAGAACATCAATTTAAAAAAATTTATAAAGAAGCTTCAAATAGAAGAGGTGATACCGGACAATACTTAATTGAACTTTTAGAAAGAAGATTAGATTCAGTAGTTTATAGAATGAAATTTGTCCCAACTATTTTTGCAGCGAGACAATTTGTAAATCATGGACATGTAAAAATAAATGGTAAAAGGGTCAATATTCCATCCTATGTAGTTCAAGATGAAGATATAATTCAAGTGCGCGATAAAAGTAAGGAAATTGCTACAATCTTTCAAGGAACAGAAGATTATAAAGAAAGAGAAATTCCAGAATATTTAGAAGTCGACCAAAAAGAATTAAAAGGTAGATTTTTAAGAGCGCCGATGCTTAGCGACGTTCCATACCCAGTTGCTATGGAACCTAATTTAGTAGTTGAGTTTTATAGTAGATAAAAAAATTATTTATTTTTCTTGTTTATTTTAATTGACTCAAATATGAATAAAATTACTGCTATCCAAATTATTATAAAACTAATAATTTTTTCGAAACTTATCACTTCCCCCAAATAGATAATTGCAGTTAAAAATTGCAAAGTTGGCACTAAATAAAAAATTATTCCTGATAGACTTAATGGAATAAGTCTAATTGCAAGATTAAAAAAAAATAGAGGAAGAGCAGTGAAAAGTCCTCCTCCTATTAAAAAAAATATTGTATATTTGTCATCCAATATAAAATGACCTGTACCATTTTGATTCAATAAAATGCTATAACCTAAAAATATTGGCAAAAGTAAGCTTAATTCAAAGAATAAACCAACCTCGCTATCAATATTTACTTTTTTTCTAATAACACCATATAAGGACCAAGTTGTAGCTAGTGAAATTGCTATCCAGGGTATTGAACCAATATTAACAATTAAGTTGATCATTGCGATAAGTATTAAAATTAATGATAAAAATTGTATTTTTGAAAATTTTTCTTTAAAAATAATATATCCTAAAGCTACACTAACAATAGGACTAATATAATAACCCATTGCTGCATCTTGTACATTTTCTGTTGAAATTGATTTAATTAAGAAAAACCAATTTGAAGATATAAGCATTGCAGTAGTTATCAAATATAGTAATTTTTTTTTGTTCTTAAATATTTCAAAAAAATTGAATATTTTTCTTCTTAAAGCTATTAGAATTAAAATAAAAAAAAATGCCCAAATTGCTCTATGAGAAACTATTTCTAAAGGAGGAATATATTTGATATTCTCAAAATATATTACTTGAATGCAACCCCATAAAATAACAGCAATAAGGTTATAAACCAACCCATTAATAAAACTCATTAAATTTAATTATTAGAATTAATCTTTATATTTTTATTTTTTAGTAAATCTTGCAATTCACCACTTTGAAACATCTCATTAACTATATCGCAACCTCCTATAAATTCCTTTTTTACATAAAGTTGAGGAATTGTGGGCCAATCAGAATATTTTTTTATACCTTCACGTATTTCTGGACTATCTAAAACATTTACACTATGAAATTTAATTCCTATGTTAGATAATACTTGGACTACATTGGCTGAAAAACCACACATAGGAAATACAGGTGTACCTTTCATAAAAAGAACAACTTCATTCTCATTTATTTCTTTTTCAATTAAATTAGTTATATCAATTTGTTGATTTTCAGACATTTTATTCAGACTTTGTTTTTAGCATTAGGGCATGCAATTCGCCACCCATTTTTCCTTTTAACGCAGAATATACCATTTGATGTTGCTCAATTCTAGATTTGCCATTGAATCTACTTGAAATAATTGAAGCTTTATAATGATCTTCATCATCCTTCAATTCGTCTACTTCAATTTTTGAATTTGGAAAAGCATTTTCTAATAAATTAACTAATTCTTTCTTTTTAATTGGCATTACTCAAATTTATAATAAATTTATATTTTTGTATATACTTTTATCTGGAGGTCCATCAATATATCTATAAAATGAAAATTTTCTTTCTTTGTTTAAGCCTATAATTGAAGAAGAAACAGTGCCAAATTTGTTATTTATATTAAAACACATTGAATCATAAACATTTTTTTGATTATTAAGTTTATTTTCGGACAGTATTGATTCAATTGGAAAATCATTTTTTTCATCAAAATATATTTTTTTATTATTACTAATTACTTTTAAATAATAATTTATTTTAAAGTTATTTCTGCTATTTAAATCACAATGATTTAAAATTGAAATTCCTTCTGGGACAGTCATAATAGATAAATTCTTACCCAATCCTTCATGTTTTGCCCAATATACATTTTCTTTGTCAGCAATTATTAAATTAAAGCTATTATAATCTTTAATATTTATTGAATTCAAATTTTTTAGTGCCCCTTCTAGATTTTTAGCTTCTAAAATTCTTAAAATTATTTCTCCTCTTGATATCGTATTTTTAAGTTTTTTTTCATTTACATTTCTATTATGAATGCATGATACTATTCCATAATCGTTAATGGCACACCATGTTCCTCCTGCTTTTTTATCTAATCCTCCAATTATATAAGGTTGTTTATGCCAATGTCTTGATGGAGGAAGGCTCTCTCTTTCGAAATATTCATCTCTATTTGATGCTAAAATAAAAGGCCAATTGTGACCTTTTCTAAAAAATATTATTGAAGTGCACACTAAAAAAACTTTTATTTATTAAAAACTCTTTTGTATATTAGATTTATATTTTTTTTATAGTCCTTATTTTTTATAATTTTTTCGATTGTATTTTTTCCAAGATTTTTTTTACATTCTTCAAATTTTAATAGAGAATCTTTGAAATTGTTTTTTGTTGTAAATGTTTCTCGTGAAGCTTTTTGGACAATTTCATAAGCCCTTTCTCTAGAAACACCTTTTTGAGTTAACTCTAAAAGTATTGTTTGGCTGGAGCTTAAACCCGATAATTGATTAATATTTTTAATCATATTTTTTGGATATACTTTTAAATTTTTGATTATTTTCTCAAGTCTAGACAAAGCAAAATCTAGGGCTATGGTAGTATCAGGGGCAATAATTCTTTCAACACTTGAATGACTTATATCTCTTTCATGCCATAATGAGACATTTTCTAATGCAGGAATTACCTGTCCTCTTATATATCTAGATATTCCTGTTAAATTTTCACTCAAAATAGGATTTCTTTTATGTGGCATTGCAGAAGAACCTTTTTGTTTTAAAGAAAAAAATTCTTCAACTTCTCTTATTTCTGTCCTTTGTAGATTTCTAATTTCAGTTGATAATCTTTCAATAGATGATGCTATTATTCCGAGAGTAGAAAAAAAATGGGCATGTCTATCTCTAGGTATGCACTGGGTAGATATTGTTTCAATTTTTAAATTAAGTTTTTTAGCAACATATTTTTCTACCCTAGGATCAATTGATGCATAGTTTCCCACTGGACCAGAAATAGCACATGTAGATATTTCGTTTTTTGCTTTTTCCATTCTTTCTAAATTTCTTTTAAATTCAGAGTAGAATCCAGCTAACTTCAAACCAAAAGTTGTTGTTTCAGCATGAATACCATGACTTCTTCCCATGATTGGAGTCAATTTATATTTCATTGATTGACTTTTTAATACTTTTAATAAATTTTTTATATCTTGTATTATGATTTCGGAAGCATCTCTCATTCGAATTGATAAAGCTGTATCAACAATATCACTAGAGGTCATTCCTTGATGCAAAAACCTTGCATCCTCACCAATATTTTCTGATAAGTTGGTTAAAAAGGCTAACACATCATGTTTAATATTTTTTTCTAACTCATTAATTCTTTTGAGACTAAATTTAGATTTTTTTCTTATATTTAAAGCTGCTTTTTTTGGGATATAGCCAAACTTTGCCATTGCATCACTTGAATGACACTCAATTTGTAACCAAATTTTGAATTTGTTTTCCTCTTCCCAAATTCTTTCCATGATTTGTCTTGAATATCTTTTTATCATATGGCTTCTTTTAATTTAATTATTCAAATCTTTAAAGAATATTTATTGGCAAATCAGTGCCATTTTGAGACAATGTAAATATTTCTGCTCCATTTTTAGTAATGCCTACAGAATGTTCAAACTGAGCAGACAGTGATTTGTCTTTAGTAACTGCTGTCCATCCATCATTTAGTATTTTTACTGCCCAATTTCCTGCGTTTATCATTGGTTCAATAGTAAAAAACATCCCTTCTTCTAATTTTATACCTTCATTTTTTTCTCCAAAATGAAGAACACTAGGCGCACAGTGAAAAACTTTTCCTAAACCATGACCACAAAAATCCCTAACAACTGAAAAATTTTTAGATTCTGCGTAATTTTGAATAATAAACCCAATGTCACCTAAATGTATTCCAGGTTTTAAAATCGCAATACTTTTCATAAGAGATTTATACGTTGTTTCAACAAGTTTTTTTGCTTTTGGATTAATTTTTCCCGCACAATACATTCGCGATGAATCACCATGCCAACCATCAACTATTACTGTTACATCTACATTTATTATATCCCCTTCATTTAGGATTTTTTCTTTACTAGGAATGCCGTGGCAAACTACATGATTTACGGAAGTGCAAACTGATTTTGGAAAACCTCTATAATTTAGTGGGGCAGGGACTGCATGGTTCGAAATTATCATTTTGTGACAATGATAATTAATTTCTTCTGTAGAAATTCCAGGTTTAATCAAATTATATAATGTGTCTAAAATTTTAGCCGCTAAAGAACCAGCTTTTCTCATACCTTGAAAGTCTTTTTCATTATGTAAAGGTATTGATGATAATGTCTTATCTTGGTTAATTGTATTCATAACTGTATTTTACTTTGATTTTCATTTATTTATTATTAATAATATATATTGAATCAAATGTCTAAAATAACTTCATCAGTTTTAATAATTGGTAATGAAATATTATCAGGCAGAACGCAAGAAATAAATGTCAAGTTTATCGCTATGGAATTATCTAAAATAGGTATTAGTTTAAGTGAAGTAAGAGTTGTTCCGGATATTAATAAACAAATAATTTTTGCTCTTAATGAATTAAGAAAAAAGTATGATTATGTTTTTACGACGGGAGGTATTGGACCAACTCATGATGATATAACATCTGAATGTGTTAGCAAAGCTTTAAAAATAAAGTATGAGATTAATCAAGAGGCTTATCATTTATTAAAAGAATATTATCCAGAAGGCCACCTTAATGAAGGTCGAGTAAAAATGACAAAAATGCCAAAAGGTTCTAAATTAATAAAGAATGTTGTAACAGTTGCACCAGGGTTTTGTATTAAAAATATATTTGTACTTCCTGGAGTCCCAAAAATAATGCAGGTTATGTTTAAAGAAGTAATCAAAAAATTAAAAAAAACAAAACCAATTATTTCGATTACAATTAATACAAATCTCTATGAAAGTATAATGGCTAAAGATTTAGATATTATCCAAAATGCTCACATAGAATGTGAAATTGGCAGCTATCCTCATTTTGATTTTAATAGGAGATCGGCAAGTGTAAATGTGGTGGTTTCTGGTAAAAAAAGAAAAATTATAATTTTAGTTAAAAAGAAAATCATTACAGCTGTAAAAAAATTAGGAGGTAAAGCCAGAGAAATAAGTAGCGAAAGGTAATAATCTAGTTTAACTATATATGATATAATTAATTAATGAGGTGAAATATGGCAACCTATGAATGCTCAAAGTGTGGGATGAGTGTTAATGCAACTTGTGGCAAATGTGACCAGCCACTTGTTGATGCAAAAATATCTTTAGATGATGGATCAACAGTTCAAGTATCTAAATGCCCAGATGATCATGGTAAAATCAAATCTCCATTATGTTGTGGAGAAGATATGACTTGTCAAAAATAAAAAAAAACATATAGGTATCTCAATTATTAGGCCCCGTGGTGGAATGGTAGACACAAAGGACTTAAAATCCTTGCCCTTTTGGGAGTGCTGGTTCAAGTCCAGTCGGGGCTACCAAAGCTATAAAAATAGGAAAATTACTTATGATTAGATTTGTAACTTTAGGAACAAATAATCTTAAAAAAAGTTCTAATTTTTATAATGAAATTTTAGAGATATTAAGCATAAATAGAGTTGAGGAAGAAGAGGGGTATGTTGGTTATGCAAAAGAAAAAACTAACAATTTATCTGACTTTTATATTATGAAACCCTTCAACAAAAATGAAGCAACAATTGGTAATGGAACAATGATCTCGTTTGACGCTCTAACGCCAGAAAAAGTTAATGAAATTCATAAAAAAGCTCTACAACTTGGTGCTACAAATGAGGGAGATCCCGGACCTAGACATGGCGATCATTATTATGCATATTTTAGAGATTTAGATGGAAATAAAATTTGCGTTTTTGCTGAAAATAAGAAAATTTAAGAATAAAATTGTTCTTTTAAAATTTTTTCGTCAAATGAATGCTGGTTATTAAAAAGTATTGTTTTGGTTTTTTTAGGTGAGATTTTAATATTTACTGATTTTATATTTCTATATTCATTTTGATCCGCTGCCATTCTTACTGGTCTTTTGTCTATATTTTTTACTTCAATTTTAATATTTGTTTTTTCTTTTAATAAAGCTCCTTTCCATGTTCTTGGTTTAAATGCGCTAATTGGGGTAATAGCTATAACACTTGTCCCAAGTGGAATGATAGGTCCATGAGCAGAAAGGTTATAAGCAGTGCTGCCAGCTGGGGTGCATACCAACACGCCATCACATACCAATTCTTTGATTCTGGTTATATCATTTATTTTTATTGATAATTTCGCTGCTTGATATGTTTCTCTAATTATTGAAATTTCGTTAAAAGCTAAAGATTTATAAACTTGATTTTCTCTATTTATTGCTTCAACTTCTAATGGTTTTATTCTAATTTTTTGAGTTTTCTTAATTCTATTAACAAGATTTTTTTCATCGTATTTATTCATTAAAAAACCCACTGATCCAAGGTTCATACCATATATAGGAACAGTTAGATTTATGTATTTATGAATTGTTTTTAATAAAAACCCATCACCACCTAATGCAACGATAACATCACTTTTCTTAGACTCAAAGTCCCCATATTTTTTTATCAATTTTTTTTTTGCTTTTATGGCATTAATATTTTCTGAACTAACAAAGCAGATTTTCATTTATCTATCCACCTGTTGTATTCATAAATCTTGATAAATATGGCTTTACTTCTTTATTGATAATAAAATCATGACTTTTAGGTTTGTTTTTTAATGATTCATAAATCAAATTTAATATTTTTTGATTACTAAAGTCATTATTTAAATATTTTTTAAAATCTATATATTTTTCTTGTCCTAGGCACATGTATAATCTACCTGTGCATGTTATACGCACTCTATTACAATCTTGACAAAAATTTTGACTTAATGGAGTAATGAAACCTACATTTATGTCATATTTATTAAAATAATTGTATTTAGATGGACCCCCAGTTTTATAATTAGAATTTTCAAGTGAAAATTTTTTAATTAAATTATTTCTAACTTCATTTAATGGTAAATATTGATCATATCTGTATTGATCTGTTTCTCCCATTGGCATAACTTCGATAAATGTAACATCAATGCCTAATTTGCCACACCATATCAGAATTTCTTCAAATTCATTCTCATTAAAATTTTTTAATGCCACAACATTAATTTTTATTTTTATATTATTTTTTATTGCACAATCGATACCCTCTAATACATTACGAAGATTTCCTAATCTGGTTAATTTCTCATATTTTAATGGGTTCAAAGTATCTAATGATATGTTTATTCTATTAATTCCAGAATCTTTTAAGTTTTTGGCATGTTGTTTTAAGAGTGTACCATTTGTAGTTAGTGTTAGCTCTTTAAAATCATAAGTTCCAATTTTTTTACCAATATTATCGATTAATTTTTCAATATTTTTTCTTACTAGAGGCTCACCTCCTGTCAATCTGATTTTATTAACACCTTCAGATATAAAAATATCCACCAATCTTTCTATTTGTTCAAATGTTAAGACATCTTTTTTTGGGAGGAATTCCATTTTTTCTTTCATGCAATATTTACATCTTAGATCACATCTGTCAGTAACAGAAATTCTTAAATAGTTAATTTCACGATTAAAGATATCTTTTAACATAATTCAATATTATACTAAAATAAGAAAAACTGAACTAATCTCTTTTAATTTTTTCCATTTTTTCATGACGCTCTTGAGCCTCAATACTTAAGTTCGCAATTGGTCGAGCATCTAATCTTTTAATGCTTATAGGCTCATCAGTCTCTTCACAATATCCATAGGTACCATTTTCTATTTTCTTCAACGCATGATCAATTTTTATTATTAGCTTTCTCTCTCTGTCTCTAGTTTTTAATTCCAGGTTTTTCTCATTTTCTAATGAGGCTCTATCAGCAACATCAGGTTGATTTAAATTTTCTGATTGTTTAAGATTGCTTATAGTTTCATAGGATTCCTTAAGCAAATCACCTTTCCATTTAAGGAGTTTTTGACGAAAATATTCTTTCATTTTTACGTTCATGAATTTTTCGCTTTTAGTTGGTTTATATTTTTTTGGTAATTTTTTTTTCATTTTTTTAAGTAAATTAATTTTTGCTGATTATTAAATTGTTATTATTTATTCAAGAAAATTGATAAAATAATAAATATTTAATGTTTTCAATAACTTAAAACTACTTGAAAAAGAACAAAATAAGAACTATAAAGAGAACAATTAGGGTACAAAAAAAAAATTATACTGATTGATAGAATCAAAAATTAATCTAATTAAAAAAGGAGTATTCTTAAATGGCCAAAACAAAACCAGATTTAAAAATAGTTGAAAATATTGAAAATAAAATGAATAAAAACCAAGCATTAGAAACAGCTGTAAGTCTAATTGAAAAGACTCATGGAAAAGGTTCAGTAATGAAACTTGGGAGCAATGAGAAAATTGACATAGAAACAGTTTCAACGGGATCACTTAGTTTAGATATCGCTTTAGGTATTGGAGGTGTGCCCAAAGGAAGAATTGTTGAAATTTATGGACCTGAAAGTTCAGGTAAAACTACTTTAGCGCTTCACATTGTATCTGAGGCTCAAAGAGGTGGTGGAAATTGTGCATTTATAGATGCTGAACATGCATTAGATCCTGTGTATGCAAAAAAACTTGGCGTAAAACTTGAAGAGCTATTAATTTCTCAACCTGATACAGGTGAACAAGGCTTGGAGATAGCAGATACATTAGTTAAATCTGGAGGTGTAGATGTTTTAGTTGTAGATTCTGTAGCTGCATTAGTTCCAAGAGCTGAATTGGAGGGTGAAATGGGAGATTCTCTTCCTGGCCTTCAAGCAAGGTTGATGAGTCAAGCCTTAAGAAAACTTACCAGTTCAATTGCAAAATCTAATACTCTTGTTATTTTTATTAACCAACTTAGAATGAAAATTGGTATTATGTTTGGTAGCCCTGAGACTACTACTGGTGGAAATGCCTTGAAATTTTATTCTTCTGTACGTTTAGATATCCGAAGAATTGGAGCTATTAAAGACAAAGATGAAATAGTCGGTAATCAGACAAGAGTTAAAGTTGTAAAAAACAAATTAGCACCACCATTTAAAATTGTAGAGTTTGATATTATGTATGGAGAGGGAATATCAAGGATGGGTGAAATTGTTGATTTAGGTGTGAAAGCTGAAATTATAGACAAATCTGGTGCATGGTTCTCATATAATGGCAACAAGATTGGCCAAGGTAGAGAAAATGTTAAAACATTTTTAAATGAAAATCCAGAAACAGCAAAAGAAATAACAAACAAAATTTTACAAAATGCAGGTGTTGTTGAGAAAGCTATGATGGAAGGTGAGTCTAAACCCAAATCAGAAAAAGAAGAATCAAAAGATAACACAAAAAATAAAGAATAATCATATTCAAACTGAAAACGCGTATTATCCAGAAATAATGCGCGTTTTTAATAGTTTTCTAGACAATTAAATTGCTGATATGTAGAAGTAATTTATGATGAAATCCAATGAAATAAGGAAAAATTTTCTAGATTATTTTAAAAAAAATAATCATGAAGTCCTCCATTCAAGTTCATTAGTTCCTCATAATGATCCTACACTGATGTTTGCAAATTCAGGTATGGTTCAATTTAAGAATATATTTACTGGCAAAGAAAAAAGAAAATACAATAGAGCTGCAACAGCACAAAAATGTGTAAGAGCAGGTGGTAAGCACAATGATTTAGAAAATGTTGGTTATACAACTAGACATCATACTTTTTTTGAAATGTTAGGTAACTTTTCATTTGGAGACTATTTTAAAGATTTAGCTATAGAATTAGCTTGGAATTTAATAACCAAAGAGTATTCAATCAATAAAGATCGACTATTAGTTACTGTTTATTCAGAAGATGACGAGGCATTTAATTTATGGAAGAAAATTGCCGGTTTATCAGAAAATAAAATAATAAAAATTAACACATCAGATAATTTTTGGTCCATGGGTGAAACCGGTCCTTGCGGCCCCTGTTCTGAAATTTTTTATGATCATGGTGATAAATATGAAGGCGGCCCCCCAGGGTCCCCTAATGAGGATGGTGATAGATTTATTGAAATATGGAATTTAGTATTTATGCAATATGAACAAATATCAAAAACTGAAAGAATTAATCTCCCCAAACCTTCAATTGATACAGGAATGGGCTTAGAAAGAATGACAGCGCTCTTAGATGGATCAAATGATAATTATTCAACAGATTTGTTTTGGCCAACTATCAATGAATCTAAAAATTTATGTGGTGATGAAAATTCAATCAATAATCCAAGCCATAGAGTAATTGCTGATCATTTAAAGTCTTCTTCTTTTTTAATTTCTGATGGTGTGATGCCATCAAATGAAGGTAGAGGATATGTTTTACGAAGAATTATGAGAAGAGGAATGAGACATGCGCATTCATTAGGAAATAAAGATCCAATATTTCATAAATTGTTTCCTACATTTCTAAAAGGTATAAAAGACTCATATCCAGAATTAGAAAGAGCCAAAGATCTTATTTTGTCCACTCTTTTAAATGAAGAGACTAAATTTAAAGAAACTGTTGAAAAAGGGATTAAGATTTTAGAAGATGAAATTTCTAATTCATCTAATATTTTTGATGGTGAAGTAGCATTCAAATTATATGATACATATGGCTTTCCTTTAGATTTGACTCAAGATTATCTAAAAAACAAAGATATCAAAGTTGACTTAAAAACATTCAATAAAAAAATGTTAGATCAAAAGCAACGAGCTAGACAAAATTGGAAGGGAACAGGTGATATCCAAGATGATAAGATTTGGTATGAAATAACTTCTGATTTAAATTCTACAGAATTTTTAGGATACAAGGATAGTGAAGCAGAATGTAAAATTATCGCAATAATTTCACAAGGAAAAATAACAAAAAAAATTGAAAAAGATAAAGAAGCAATAATTATATTAAACCAAACACCTTTTTATGGAGAAAGTGGTGGTCAAGTTGGAGACAGTGGTTATTTAGAAAATGATAATTTTAAGTTTAGCGTTTTAAATACAACAAAAATATTTGGAAATTATTTTCTCCATTTTGGGAAAATTATAAATGGAAAATGCGAAATTAATGATACCATAAAAGCATCTATAAATAATAAAAGTAGAAATTTAATAAAATATAATCATTCATCTACACATTTATTACATGCAGCTCTTAGAAAAACACTAGGTAATCATGTTACTCAAAAAGGATCTTTAGTAAATTCTGAAAAGCTTAGATTTGATTTTAGTCATAACAACTCTATAGACAAAGAAGAACTTCAAATCATTGAAGATATTGTTAATAATCAAATAAAGAATAATGGAACTGTAGATATTAAAATTATTGATCAAAAAAAAGCAATTGATGAAGGTGCTATGGCTTTGTTTGGAGAAAAATATGGAGATGAAGTAAGAGTTGTAACTATGGGTAATGAAAATGGATCATATTTTTCTAAAGAATTATGTGGCGGAACTCATGTTCAAAAACTTGGAGAAATTAATAAATTCAAAATAATAAATCAATCAAGTGTTGCTTCTGGTATTAGAAGAATAGAAGCAGTTTCTAATATTTCAGTAGATCAGTTTATAAAAGAAGTAGAAAAAAATAATATTGACAAAGATATTATACAAACAAAACAATTAGAAGAATTGATATTCAATATAAAAAAAATAAATCCAGAATATATTTTTAAAAACAAATATGATAATAAAACTCTATATATAAAAGAATTAAGCCAAACTTATCAAAAATTAAAACAAAATAAATCTATTTCAAAAAATATTGATAGTACTATTATAAAAAAAATTAATAATATTAATTTTGTATATTTAATAGCTAAAGATTTTCCAAATAAATCTCTTAAAAGTTTTATAGATGAACAAAAGAAAAAATATTTAAATAAAAGTGTATCTTTTATAATTTCTAATGATCAAAAAAAATTATCTTTTGTATTAGGAGTTTCAGAAGACATTACCAATGTGTTTGATGCATCAAAAGAAATTAAAAAAATTTCTAACATTTTAGGGGGAAAAGGTGGAGGTGGAAGAAAAGATATGGCTCAAGGTGGAGGTTCAGACATTTCTCAAATAGATAATTGCCTAAAATATATAGAAAATAAGCTAAGTACTATAAGTTAGACTCAAAGTTATTCTTTATTGCGCTTAAAAAATCTTGTGTATTTAACCATTCCTGATTTTTATCTATCAAAATAGCTAAATCTTTTGTCATTTGACCATTTTCGACTGTATATATACAAGTCTTTTCTAATTTTTCAGCAAATTGTTTTAATTCATTGTTTGACTCAAAATTTCCTCTAAACTGAAGTCCTCTTGTCCAAGCAAAAATTGATGCTATTGGATTAGTAGAAGTTTCTATACCTTTTTGATGGTTTCTATAATGTCTTGTAACTGTACCATGCGCAGCTTCAGCTTCAACAGTTTTACCATCTGGAGTCATTAATACACTCGTCATTAACCCAAGTGATCCAAAACCTTGAGCAACAGAATCTGATTGAACATCTCCATCATAATTCTTACATGCCCAAATAAAGTTGCCTTCCCATTTTAAAGCTGCTGCAACCATATCATCTATTAATCTGTGTTCGTAAAATATATTTTTTTCTTTAAATTTATTTTTGAATTCTTCATCAAATACTTCTTCAAATAATTCTTTAAATCTTCCATCATAAATTTTAAGAATAGTATTTTTAGTTGATAAATAAACAGGCCATCCAAGATCTAGTCCATAATTAAAACATGCTCTTGCAAAATCTTTTATTGAATTATCAAGATTATACATTGATAAAGCTACTCCTGAATTATCAAATTTAAAAACATTTTTTGAAAAACCTTGAGAACCATCACTTGGTTCAAATACCATTTTTAAAACTCCAGGTTTATCAATAATAGTATCTGTCGCTTTGTACTGATCCCCATAAGCATGTCTGGCTACTACTATTGGATTGTTCCAATTTTTAATAATTCTAGGAACATTTTTGCATATAATTGGCTGTCTAAAAATCGTTCCTCCCAAAATATTTCTTATAGTTCCATTAGGAGAGCGCCACATCTTTTTTAAGTTAAATTCTTGTACTCGATTCTCATCAGGTGTTATAGTTGCACACTTAATTCCAACGCCATATTTCTTTATAGCCTCAGCTGCATCAATAGTTACTTGATCATTTGTTGCATCTCTATTTTTAATACCTAAATCAAAGTATTTTATATCTATATCTAAATATGGAAGTATGAGCTGTGATTTAATATATTCCCAAATAATCCTGGTCATTTCATCACCATTTATTTCAACAACAGGGTTATAAACTTTTATTTTATTCATTAATCAAACATTTTTTTAAATTCACTTATATTATTTACACAATAAAAAAGTGATTTTGATTTTTTAGAGTTAAATTTATTATCATATATTTTATTATACATTTTTATTAATGGATCCCAGAAATTTTTATAATTAAAGAGTATAATAGGTTTTGAATGAATATTTAAATTTAACCATGAAATAATTTCTGTAATTTCTTCTATTGTTCCAGGACCGCCTGGAAGGGCTAATATTGCATCACCTTTTTTATATAATAAATTTTTTCTTTTGTGCATATCTTTTGTAATTATTATCTGATCAATTTTAGTGTTCATATTTTCTTTAGTTTTAAGAAATTCAGGAATTATTCCTATTACATATCCTTTATTTTCCTTAACTCCTCTGGCAACTTCACCCATTAAGCCATTTTTTCCACCCCCATAAATTAATTTAATCTTTTTTTTAGATATAAATATTCCAATATTTTTTGCCTGTTTTTTATATTTTTTTGATATTTTGTTTGAAGATGAACAATATACAGTTATAGATTTTATGTTTTTTATTTTCATATACTTTTATTATATTTTATTATAACAGAATTAAATTAACAAACTAAAATGAAATTTATAAGTTTTAAAATCAATAAACATGCTCACATTTATATTATTTCTTTAATATTTATTATTATAATTTTTTTATCATTTATACCAATTATTTCTTTACTTTTATTATTTATTTTATTTTTTGTCTTATATTTTTTTAGAGATCCTGAGAGAATTATTCCTAATAATAATAATCTCTTTGTTTCACCTGCTGATGGTTTAATAACTTATGTAGGACCTTCAGAACCACCAATAGAAAGTGAAGTTGCTAATAAAGAATATAATAAAATAAGTATTTTTTTAAATATATTTGATGTTCATGTTAACCGAATACCATCTAATGGTGAAATAGTTTTTATAAAATATATTAAGGGAAAATTTTTCAATGCAACATTAGATAAATCTAGTAGTGAAAATGAAAGAAATATTATTATACTAAATGATAAAAATAATGAAAAAATTATTTTTGTTCAAATAGCAGGTTTAATTGCACGAAGAATTGTATCTGATTTAAAATTAAATCAAAAAGTTAAAATTGGCGATAGGTTTGGAATTATTAAATTTGGTAGTAGGGTAGATATTTATTTACCTAAACATTATAAAATTCAAGCTTTTGAAGGCCAAAAATTAATTGGAGGTCAATCAATTATTTCAATTATGGAATAAATATTAAAATTTATTAAGTTACATTATGAATATCAATAATCAAAATCAAAATAATAAAACTAGTACAATTACAAAATTAATTCCAAATGCAATAACAATGTTAGCTTTATGCTCCGGATTAACATCAATTAGATATTCTATTTTGGAAGAATGGAAATTTGCTGCTTTATTTATTATATTAGCTTCAATTCTTGATTTTTTTGATGGATGGATAGCCAAAAAAATAATGGGTGGCTCTCATTTTGGTGCTGAATTAGATAATCTGAGTGACATAATTTCATTTGGTGTTGCGCCTTCAATTTTGATCTATTTTTGGAGTTTAAATGATCTTGAATCTTTAGGGTGGGGAATTTCATTATTTTTTGTAATTTGTGCGGCTTTAAGATTAGCAAGATTTACAACTGATATATATTTAACTAACCAACCAATTAATAAATCAAAATATTTCGTAGGAGTACCATCACCTGCTGCAGCAGGTTTAATTTTATTTACTTTGTTTGCAAACTTTCAATTTGAATATACTTTTTTAAAAAATTCATATCTTAATAGTTTAATTTTAGTGATAGTTGGATTAATGATGATAAGTAAAATTCCTACCTTTTCATTTAAAAATATTCTTATAAAGAAAGACTATGTTAAATGGTCAATATTAGGAATTTCAATAATAAGCATTGGTTTAATTTCTAATATTTGGCTGACACTCATAATTGCTTTATCTTTATATATTATAAGCATAGTTTATACTTTAATTAATTCTATTAAAAAAATTTAATAATTTATTTCTTCTTTTCTAACCAAGTGTAATAATTTTCTTTCAACATTAAAGCACAAGGGGTAACAATTAAGGTTAATAAAGTTGCAAAAAGTAATCCAAAAACTATTGCTGTCGACATTTGAACCCACCATTGTGTATCTGGCGATCCATAATTAATTTCTCTAGTAAAAAAATCTATATTTATCATTAAAGTCATTGGCATTAATCCTAAAATAGTAGTTGTAGTTGTTAATAGAACTGGTCTTAATCTTTGTGCACCTGTTTTAATAATAGCAATTTTTTTGTCTTTGACTGTTTTTTTAAGATAGTCAAAAGTATCTATTAGAATGATATTGTTATTGACTACAATTCCTGCCAATGCAATTACACCTACTCCTGTCATGACTATGCCAAAAACTTGACCTGTAATAATTAGTCCTATAAAAACTCCTGCTATTGACATTATTACAGCAAATAATATTAAGAACGCACTGTAAAAACTATTAAATTGAGTCACCAGAATCATTCCCATAACAAAAAGAGCAACAAGAAAAGCCTTTTGTAAAAATGCCTGAGCTTCTTTTTGATCTTGTGCCTCTCCTTTAAACTTTATTGAAACTTTTGGATCTAGATCTAAAGGCTTTATTTTTGATTTATCTATGAATACAGGTCTTCCTCTATTATTTGAATCTGACTCTATTCCCATAGCAATTTGCAATTCTTTAATTTTACTATCTGATAGAACTCCAACATCAACATCAGCTTTAACATCTAAGGTTCTTTTGGAGTCTACCCTTATTATATTACCTGTTCTTTGTTTTGGTTTTAATTTAACTATGTTTGAAATAGGAATCAGTCCACTATTAGTTGGAATTCTTATATCCTCAAGCATATCTAAAGTTCTATAGTCTGAAGTATACCTTAAATAGATTGGGACAGAGTTTCTACTATCATTTGGCCTATATTCTCCAAGTTTAATTCCATTAGTAATTAGTTTTACTACATTTCCAATACTGCTTATATCTGCATTAAATTTAGATGCTTGTGCTCTATCGATTTCAAGTTCCCATTCTATACCAGGCATTGGAGTAGTATTTTCTACATTTATTACACCATCCATTGATTGAAGATAATTTGTTATCTTTATTGCTTCTTTATTTAATATTTCATAGTTTGAGGAAGTAATTTCTATATTTATTGGTTTACCACTCGGTGGCCCTCCCTCTTGTTCTCTTGATTCAACTTTTATTCCATAAATATTCATTGTTTTATCAAGTATTTCTTTTAAAATTAATTTAGATGGTCTTCTTTTGTCCCATTCATTATATTCCATTGTAATAGAACCTATGATATCTTCAGCACTCTCTGAATCATCTGAAATATTACCACTTGAAGTATATATGGTTTTAAATTCTTTTCTTTTTTCTTGTATACTAAGTACGATATCTTCAACTTCACTTACTAAATCATTTTTTTCATCTACTGATAAGTTTCCTCTGCCATAAATAATTAATTTTGAAAGTTCAGGTTCAACTTCTGGGAAGAATTCAACTCCATTTCCAAATCTAGCATAGCTTGATATTATTCCTATAAGAAGAAATATTGAAACCAAAACTACTTTAAGGGGATGCTTTAATAAAACATTTATTAAATTAGAATATAGACCAATAAAACCGGGTAATTCAATAGGATTAATTTTTGATTCACCTGACAATGCAATTGCAGTTTCTGATACGTTTTCGTTTCTTTTATTCATATAATCTCTAATTTTATTTGATATAGAATAAAACCTTAAATACCTAAAAATTAAAATAATTGAAATTATTGATATTAGTATTGGTAATATACTGCTTAAAAAACCAAAACCTAAAAAACTTTTAATTAAAGTTGAAAACAGAGAGTTTAATAGAAATAAAATAAAAGCTGGTACAAAAATTAAAAAAGAAACTTTAGAAAAAGATCCCAATGATGCCCCTAAAACAGGGACAAATAATAATGCCATAAATAGAGATGCGGATAACACGCATAATAAAGTTATTGGTAAATATTTCATAAATTCACCAGCTAGGCCTGGCCAAAATACAAGAGGAGCAAATGCTGCAAGGGTTGTAAGAGTTGATGCAATAATTGGCAATGCCATTCTTTTTGATGCTGATTTAAAAGAATCACTTACAGAAAAGCCTTCGTTTATTTTTCTATCAGCATATTCAACAACTACGATAGCTCCATCAACTAAAAGACCAACTGCGAGTATAAGAGCAAAAAGGACAACAAAATTGATAGTAAAACCCATTAGCGACAATGTTAATATTCCTGTTAAAAAAGAACCGGGGATAGAAACGCCAACTAAAAAACCAGATCTAATTCCTAAAATTCCTAATATAATTATCATAACTAAAATTACTGCAGCTATAACGCTATTTTCTAAATTATTTACCATTTCTTTGATCATATTTGACTGATCTTGACTAAAGGTTATTACTACACTTTCAGGAAAATTCCTCTTTTGTTCATTTACAGCTTTTTTAACTTCATTTACTGTATCAATTAAATTTTCACCAACTCTTTTTGAAACCTCTATAGTTACTGCTGGTTTGCCCCCAACTCTTGCGTAGCTTATTCTATCCTCAAATGTTTTTTTTACTGATGCTACATCTTTAAATCTTATTACTGAGTCTCCTTCAGTTTTAATTGGAGTTTCTAAAACATCATCTAAATT
This sequence comes from Alphaproteobacteria bacterium MarineAlpha5_Bin12, assembly GCA_002937855.1. GTDB lineage: Bacteria > Pseudomonadota > Alphaproteobacteria > HIMB59 > MarineAlpha5-Bin12. The sequence goes on from PTKS01000002.1 coordinate 51,262, forward strand.
TTCATATAAACCTGGCACTTTAATGCTAAAACTTCCGTCACCAGTATCTTGCTCTCCAGCTGACACCATTCTATTATTTTGGTTTACTATATTTATAATTTCTTCTAATTTTAAATTATATCCCTCTAAAGATCTTACATCAATGATGACATCTACTTGTTCTTCTCTCTTTCCACCTATTTTAGCTTCCAAAACACTGGGAATTCCTTCTATAGAATCTTGAAGTTGATCTGCTAAATTTTGAAGTGTTCTTTCTTCAATATCACCAATAATCGAAATTAAAAGAATTGGAAAAGCACTTACATTTACTTCATTTATTGTGGGATCATCAGCATTATCTGGTAATTCCCCCTTGGCTCTATCCACTTTTTCTCGAATATCATCAATTGCTTTATCAGCATCAAAACCTGGATCAAATTCTAATAAAACATTTCCACCACCAGAATATGCTGTAGATCTCATTTCTTTTAATCCTTCAACAGTTTTAACTTCATCTTCAATTGGTTTAACTAAAAGTTTTTCAGAGTCTTCAGGTGAAATACCTCTGTCAGATAGTGATATGTAAATAAAAGGAATATTAACATCTGGAGCAGCTTCCTTAGGTATATTTATATAGGTTGAAGTACCTGCAATTATTAAAAAAATTAGAATCGCAATAAAAGTTCTTGAATGATCAAGTGCAAATTCAATAATTTTCATTTAATTTATCTTTTCAAAGTTAACAAATTCACCTATAGGCGCATATTCTTGGCCAACTACTATTATATTAGAAGAGTCAGGTATTCCAGTAATCCACATTCCATTATTTGTATCTGATACTACTTCAATATTATAAAAGTTTACAATATTAGATTCATCAATTACTTTTATACCTATAGAACCATCATCTCTCAAACTTAATATAGAAGGTGATATTTTATGAGCATATATTTCTTCACCTTGAATTTCAATAGAAGCTGTTAATCCATCTTTAATTTTATAATTAGGATTTTCCAAAGTGATTTCTATTCTAAAAGTTCTTGTATCTTCTTCTGCTTTTGGCGAAATATATGATATCATTCCATTTAAATTTTCATTCAAAGATGTAGTAACTTTAGAATTAGAATTTAAGGATATATTTTTCAATTCTTTTTCTGAAACATATCCAACTACTAACATCGGATCTAATTCTATAAAAGTTGATAATGTTGTTCCAACCTGAACAAATTCACCAGCTTCTAAATGATCAGATGTTAAGATGCCGTTATAAGGTGCAATAATGTTTGTTTTGTCAATCTCATTTTTTATAAAATCATAATTGGATTTAGCATCTGTCAAATTAGATTTAGCTTTCGCTAATTTAGAATCAGAACTTAAACCAGCTTGAAATAATTTATTTTCAGCATTGAATTCAATTGTTGATTCTTCAAATTTTGATTTGGTTTTTTCTAAATTCAATAATAAATCCTTTTCAGATATTTTAAAAATCAATTCCCCCTTATTTATTTTTTCTCCAACTTTTTTATTTAAACTAATTATTTTTCCAGATGTCTCTGATTTAATTTCAATTATTTTATTTGCAGTAGTTTGACCTTGAATTTTTATAGTCTTGTTAATTTTTTTTGATTGAGATAATTCTGTTCTTACATAAATTGACTGCTCAACATTTTCTTTATTTGATTCTATATTTTGTTGACTATTTTCAGGTTTATATTTAGTTTTTTCAAATTGACCGGAAGCTATCCATCCAATAGTTATTAAAAGAATAATAATTGCTACAATAATTGAAGATTTTCGCATTAATTATTCATATATATTTATTTTTTTGTTAAAAACAATACACATTATTACTAAATATCAATTATTAATCTTTTGTATATTATGAAAACTAAGCAATGGCATGAGAGAAAATCGAGAGATATATATAGAAAAAAAGCAACAGCAAAAGGATTTGTTGCAAGATCTGCGTTTAAGATTATTGAAATAGAAAAAAAATATAATTTTATTAAAAAATCTAAATCAATAATTGAGTTGGGCGCTTCTCCAGGTGGTTGGACACAAGTAATTCTTGATATTAAAAAAAATCACAACTTTAAATTTGTATGTATAGATATTAATGATCTAAAAATATCATTAGATAAAAATCATATTTTTATAAATAAAGATTTTAATAACTCATCTGAAATTATAAAAATTATTGATAATTACTTTAATGATAAATTTGATTTAATTTTATCTGATATGTCACCAAATACAACAGGCCATAATAAAACCGATCATCTAAAGATAATTCAATTAGCAGATCAAGTTTTGGAATTTAGCAAAAAATATATTAATCAAAACGGCACTTTAATATTAAAAATCTTTCAGGGTTCAAATGAAAAAGATTTTGTTTCAAAATTAAAGACAAAATTCAAAATAGTAAAATATTTTAAACCTATTTCTTCGAGACAAACATCTTCGGAAATTTATTTAATTTGTAGTAATAATTTAAATTAAGTTTTATCTTTTAATTAATCTTATATTTTTTCGATTAATGTATGAAAATAGATTTTCCAATTTATTTGAAAACAAAGGTTCTCTAAATCCATAATAAACTCTAAAATTATTTTTTTTACTTTTATTTTTTATTATTGAGATCGATGGTTTTTCTGATGTGTTTTTATAAAAGTGAAAATATGCTTCGTATTTTGTAAAATTAATTGAATAATCTCTCCAATTACCTTTTGCCACTCCTAAAGAATAATAATTCAAAATCTTTGAAAATTCTTTTCTTGTGAAATATAGATTACTTTTATTAATATTTTTATGTGAGATTGTATTTATATTTTTCATTTTTTTCTATATATATAATTTCTAATATAATTTAATAATTGTAAATAATAAAATGGCTATTGAAAGTAAAATATGTGATTTTGGATGGGAAGCTAAAAACTTTAATTTAAAATCTATAAATAACAATTTTTATTCCTTAGATAAATTAAAAGGTCAAAATGGAATATTAATTATGTTTATTTGCAATCATTGTCCATATGTTAAAGCTATAATAAAAAAATTGAAATTTGAAACAGAAGAATTAAAAAAAATAAATATAAATTCTGTTGCAATTATGTCAAACGATACTCTTGAATACCCAGAAGATTCATTTGAAAATATGAAATTATTTTTTAAAAACCATAATTTAGATTTCCCATATCTTTATGATGAGGATCAAAATATTGCTAGAATTTACAATGCCCAATGTACCCCAGATTTTTTTGGATTTAATAGTGAACTTAAACTTCAATATAGAGGGAGATTAGATTCATCTGGTAGGAGTTCTGATGATTTAAATGTTGAAAGAGATTTATTTAATGCTATGAAAGAAATTGCTAAAAGCGGCAATGGGCCAAAAAATCAAATACCAAGTATAGGTTGTTCAATCAAATGGAAGAATCAATAGAAAAAAACTCTTTATTTTCAAGAATAGGTTTTTTGATAAAGAATAATATAAAGATAATTATCTTATTCATATCTTTAATTTTACTATTTATTGCAAGTTATGAGTATTATAAATTTTACAAAATAAACAAAATTAAAGAAATTAGTATAAATTACTTTAAGGCAATTGATGATGTTGTTTTAAATGAAGAAAATTCGATTAATTCACTAATTAAGATCTCTGAACTTAATAATGGTTATGCAATTCTTTCATCAATAAAAATAGCAGAATTATATTTATCAAATAATGAATATGACAATGCATATAATCAATATCTTGATACTATAAATAAATTTGAATTAGAACAAATTTACAAAGATTTATTAATCTTAAATGCTTCATATAATTTAATTGGTCATATTAATTCAGAAAATATTAATAAAATGATAAAAAATACAGAAATTGATAAAAGTCCATTTAAGGGTCATTTTTATGAAATCAAATTCATTAATTCATTAAATATCCTTAATAAAAATGAATTAAATAATTTAAATGAACTTATTCAAAATGATATTGAAATTATGAATAATGTTAAGGAAAGAATAAAAAAATTAAATGATTATATACAATATAATTAAGATTTTTAAAAATTTTATATCATTTTTATTATTTTTTTCTTTGATGTCTTGCACATACTACCAAAAAGAAGAAATAACTGAAGAAGATATAGATATTGAAAATATTTCTTCAATTGAATCTTCAAATTCATTTTCATTTGAAGTCATAGATAATTATTGGGATAATAAAAACTTAAAAAGTCACAGTATAAATTATAACTTTGATGAATTATTTAACTTTGATTTTGGCAAAGGAGAAAAAAATATAAATTTCATAATTTCTAACCCTTTATTAATAAATAATTCATTATTTTTGATTGATAATGAGTCAGTTTTAACTAAATATGATATTCTATCTAATACAGTTATTTGGCAAAAAAAAGTCAATGACAATATCCAAGAGAATGTAGCTGGACCAGCTTCACTTCTATCAATAAATGAATCGATAATTATCACCAGTGGAGAGGGAACAATTACATCACTTGATTTTGATGGTAATTTAAATTGGACTAAAAATTTTAATAATACAATCAAAACTGCTTCATATAAAATTAATAATATAATTTTTATTGCAACAAATGATGGCGAATTAAATCTTATTGATAGTTTAGATGGATCAATTAAAGTAAATTTTAATAAGGAAATAAATAAAATTCCTTCATATTATGGTGGAAAATTTATTAATTATAAAAATAATTTAATATTCATATCTCCTAAAAAAAATATTTATTTTATAGATAATTTTTTATTTGAATTTTCAGAATTAGATAATAATTTTTTTCAACTTTTTGAACCTATTAATCAAGATAATTACGATTATAATATTGATATTTTTACATATTCTAATTATTTAATTCTTGTTGAAAACAATGAATATTATAGCTTATTTAATATTGCTAATAATGTTCTAGAAATTAATCAGTATCAAATTCCAAAAAGCAAATATTTAAAATTAATTAATAATGCAATTATTTCTTTAGATAAAAATAATATTCTTAGAGCAATTAATTATCAAAACAATAAAATGTTTTGGAAAAATGATATAAAAAAATATTTAAATAATTCTAATATTGTAGATATTATTATTTCAAATAATGATTTATATTTATTTTTAGATAATGGTAAAATATTAATTTTAGATAAGAATAATGGTGAAATTATTCAAGAAATTAAATTAAAAATCAATAATATAAAATCGTTATATTTTCATAAAAATTATATTCTATTTATTAATAACAAAGCTAAAGTATACGTTTATAATTAACCTAAATAATTTAAAATGAAGTATATATTAATTGGTCAAAAAAACGTCGGTAAATCATCCATATTTAATAAAATAATCGGAAAAAAATTAAACATAGTTGACCCTACATTAGGTTCAACTAGAGACTGGATAGAATATCAATCAATTTATAAAAATAAAATTATCAATTTAATCGATACTCCAGGAATAAATACATCATCAAATGATTCTAATGATAAAAAGATTACTTTACTTATCAAGAATAATATTAAAAAAGATTATATAATCCTATTTGTTGTTAATGTTAAAATTAAATCAATTAATATAGATTATGATATATCAAGATTTTTAAGGAAATTTGGTAATGAAATTTTATTAATTATTAATAAAGTTGATAATAATAAATTAGAAGATGAAGTTATAAAATTTGATAAATTAGGATTGCCCAATCAATTTCTTACCTCTTGTTCACATAATATAGGTCTCAAAAATTTGAAATTATTTTTACATGAAAAATCAAAAATTTATAAACTTGAAGATTCTAACATAAAAAATGAAAATATTACGATAGGTGTTTATGGTAAACCGAATGTTGGAAAAAGCACATTTATTAATAATTTCATAGGATTTGAGAGGTTTCAAACAGGAAATAAACCAGGAATTACAACAGATGCAGTGTCTCATCAGATGAAAATAGAAAACAAGATAATAAATATTTATGATACAGCAGGTATAAGACAACAAAATAAAATTCTTGATGGTCTAGTCACTAAATCAACTAATTTAAGTATAAAAAATATTTCTAAAACTAAAATCAATTTGTTAATTATTGATTGTGTTACAGGATTAGATCGACAAGATAAGAGACTAATTAATCTAATAATAAATAAAGGTATTTTTTTAATAATAATATTTAATAAAATTGATTTAGTAAAAGACCAAAAAAAATTAAAAACTGATTTAATTGAGCAAATATATAATGAAATAAAGGAAGCTAAGAATTTAAAGTACTTTTTTATATCATCTTTAAAGAAAAATAACGTTACTAAAGTTTTCGATTTTGTTTTAAAAAATATTAATTTAGATACAAATATCTCCACAAGTAAAATTAATTCATGGTTAAAAAGTGTAACAACTAATTTGTCACATCCTTATATTAGTGGAAAAAAAATTAACTTTAAATATGCTGTTCAAAAAAATAAATTACCCATTAAAATTATGATTTTTACTAATTATCCAAAACTAATCAGCGAGTCTTACAAGAGGTATTTAATGAATAATTTTATTAAAAAATTTCAAATTAAAAATCAAAAAATTAAAATATTATTTAAAAAATCTACAAATCCTTATTCTAAGTAAAAATTACTCTAAATTTTCTTCAATTATTTCTTCACTATTTTCTAAAATTAATGGAGTATATTTAATAATATAATTATCAGTAAATTCATTTATAAATGGATATGAATAGGAATTTTTTATAAATCCACTAGATTCAAAGCCATCGAATAAATTTTTTAGTAAAACTAATAATATTGATATTATTATTAGTGCAAAAATAAATCCATATAATAAACCAAATATTTTATCCCAAAAATTACCTAAGCTGGATTTTTGAAAATCGTTACTAATAAAACTTTTAATTTTTCTTAAAATTATTAATGATAATAAAAAAATAAATGGAATAGATAAAACTCTTGAAATTATATTTGCTAGTTGCGTATCTTCCAGAAATGTTATCTGATTTATATAACTATAAATAAAATTAGTTAAACTTCCTTCAAAAATAATTGTTATTATAACGGCTCCAATCCATGTTAATAAACTTAATAAAGATTGGGTAAATCCCTTAATAAATGAAAAAAACATAGAAATAGAAAAAATAATTATTATGAAATAATCAAACAAATTTAAATTTTCTACAATAGAGAGCATTATTTTTCTCTTATTCTAAATAATATTAATAATACTGGCAATGAAATCATTACACCTAACATTGCAACAATCATCGCTATACTTGTAAAAATACCAAAATATATTGTGGGATAAAAATTTGACAACAATAAAACTGAGAACCCAAATGCTATTGTTAACGAAGTTGTCATAATAGCATTTCCAACAGTGTTATGACATTCGTTAATAGCAAACATTAAGGATTTATTATTATTTAACTCTTTTTTAACTCTATATATATAATGTATACTATTATCAACTGCTATACCAATTGTAATCGCTGCTATTGTTATTGTCATCATATCTAAAGGTATTCGAAAAATACCTATTAAACCAAGAATAAAGGCAGCTGCAAATATATTGGGAATTATTGCGGCTATACTTAAAATAAAAGATTTAAATAAAATAAGAAACATTAAAAAAATAGCAATCATGACAAAAACTAGAGATTTGATTTGAGAAGAAAATAATGATTGAAGCATATTATTATATAAAACTAATAGACCGTTTACTTTTATATATTCTACATTATTAAATTTGTTATTTAAATCTGAATTTATGTCCTTAATAAGTTGATTTCTTATAATATCTTTTGAATCTTTAATTCTAGAATTAATTCTTATTAAATCATCATCAATAGATATATAAGGGCCCAGCAATTCATCTTTCATATTTTCAGGTATATTCTTATAAATTAATGATAATTCAAATGTTGTAAGAGGGCCGTTATTAATTAATTCTGCTAATTCTATAAAAGATTGGATTGATTGAACTTTACCTATTTCATTTCTATTTTCTAGATATTTATGTATTGTGTAAATTGTTTCTAATTTATCTGGTGTTAACCAATAATCAATTTCATTTGAATTATCATCAGAAAATAGTGAAAACTCATCTTCAAAGATATCAGATTCAATTAACTCTATATCTTTAAATTTAACTACTACATCCATTGGAGTTGTGCCCCCAAGATTATCATCGATTAATTTCATTCCTTTATAAATTTCAGTATCTTTTTTAAAATAATTTATAAAACTATTTTCAACTTTAAGGTTTGATATTCCGTATGATGAAAGTGAGATAATAATTATATTTATTGCAATAATTGAATTAGGATATTTTCTTATTAAAAAATAAAAATAATTAATAAAAATACTTTCATTTTTTTTATAATTAATATTTGTAGCAGGAAATAATACAATTAAAGTTGGTAAAAGTATAAAAGAACATAAAAACGTAACTGTTAGACCTATTATCATAATCCATCCAAAATCAATTACTGGTCTAATATCAGAAAAAACCAATGAAAAAAAAGCTACAATAGTTGTTAAAGACGTATACAAACATGGCAATAACATTTCCTTCATAGTTAATGAAATTATTTTTTTTGTTTCATTGTTATTTTGTTTGATTATATGGTACCTCACTATAATATGAATGTTCATTGATATTGTCAGAATAATCATCAATGAAATAAAATTAGATGAAATTACTGTTACTTTCCATCCAATAAATGATAGAATTGAAATTATTGAAGTAACACTAAAAAAAGTTGTAATTAATGGCAACATAACCCATTTAATATTTTTAAAAAAAATTGATAAAACAAAAATAATAAATATAAAAACACCTATGCCAAAATTTCTTATATCTTTTTTTACATATTCAATAGAATCATCTGCAATCATATCAATTCCACCTAAATAAATATTTTCTCTATTCTTGTTGTCTTTAATGGAATTTCTAATATCGATTATTAATTTATGTCTTTTTTTATTATATTGATCTTTATGAAATTCATATTTTTCATTTATCAATTTTATTTTATTCTTATCATTTGCAATTTTTGCTAATTCTCTTTCTTTTGAAATTTTTTGATAATCAATATCATCTTTTGTATATATAATAATTGCTGAAATATTTTTTTCAGAATTAATTAATTGATCTTTAAATATTGGACTTTTACTTAATTCATCTATAGCTTTTGTTAACTCAATATTTCCAGATTCTAGGTATTTAATATTATCAATATTTAAATCAGTTATGGATATGTCTTCTGACAATATTATAGGAGCATTATTGATTGAAAAAATACTATCAATATCTTCTATATTTTTTAATTTTGATTCTATTTCTTGTAATTCATTTAAATATTCTTCATTAATTTTTCCATATGGAGATTTGTAAGCTAATATTAAAAAATTTTTTGAATAAAAAATCTCAGAATATTCTTTAAATAATTTATAGTCTTCATCATTTTCTAAAATTAATGTATCAGCTGAAGCATCAAGTTTAAATTTATTAAAATTCGTAATATTAAAAATTAGTAATATTATTAAAATAAATAATACGAAATATTTATAATTTAAAATTAACGAATAAAAGTTTTGGACTTTGTTCAAAATCATTTTATATATTTTAAGTTTACTCTTTTTCCAAATGAGGTTAAGATTTCCTGACTTACCGTATCAACTAATTTTGCCATTTTTTCAATATCGTTTTTTTCATTGATTAATTCAACATAATTTCCTACTTTTATATTTTTATAAAAATTTGATACATCAATTACTATACTATCCATAGAAACATTTCCTAAAAATTTAGCTTTATTATTTTTATAGTATGCAAAACCTTTATTACTTAATTTTCTAGATATTCCATCCGCATATCCTATTGCTAATGTGGCGATATACATATTTTTTTTAGCTTTAAAGGTATGATTATAGCCAACTGTGTCATTTTTATTTATTTTTTTAATTTGTATTATTTTAGCCTTTAATTTTATTACGTTTTTTATATATTTTTTGATTTTATTATTCCCATATCCTCCATATAGGGATATTCCAGGTCTAATCATATCATATTTAAATTCTTTACCTAAAAAAACTCCTGCAGAGTTTGCTAAACTAATTTTCTTGTCTTTTATTATTAATTTTAATTTATTTATTTTTTTCAACTGATTGGTGTTATATTTATCTGAATAATTTTCTGCAGAGACTAAATGTGAAATTATATAAGTTAATTTCATCATTGATCTACCAATTCTTTTATTGATGTGTAAGATTTCTTTATAATTTAAACCCAATCTATTCATTCCTGTGTCATAATGTAATGCTACTTGATAATATTTGTTAGTTTTTAAAAGTATCTTATATTCATTTATATTATTGATAACAGGTATAAGATTATTTTTATAAAATAAATTTACTTCATTCTTACTTATTCCATTTAAAATATAAATTTTTATATTTTTATTTATTTTTCTTAATTCTAATGCCTCTTCAAGTGTTGCAACAAAGAAATCTTTACATTTATTTTTTATTAGAATTTTACTTACTTTTTCAATTCCTAATCCATATGCATTTGCTTTAACAACAGCTGCTATTTTACTTTTTTTATATAATTTTCTTAAAATGTTAAAATTATGTACTATATTTTTTAGATTAATTTCTAAAATTATAGGTTTCATTTTAATCTACTCAGTTATATCATAATTTTCTTTAGCGAGATTATTAAATTTAGTTACATTTGCATCAAATTGTGTTTTAATTGTTCCAATGGGACCATGTCTTTGCTTAGCAATAATTAATTCCGCAATATTATGACTTTTTTCACTTAGTTCTCTCCATCTTTGAAATCTAGTTTGATATTTCATTTCATCTTCATCAGGTTTTCTAATTGGTTCTAATCTTTCTAAATAATAACTTTCTCTGAAAATAAACATAACAACATCAGCATCTTGTTCTATTGTGCCACTTTCTCTTAAATCTGATAATAAAGGTCTTTTATCATCTCTTTGTTCAACTTGTCTAGAAAGTTGCGAAAGCGCAATTATTGGAATATTTAATTCTTTTGCTATTGCTTTCAGCCCTCTTGTTATTTCTGAAATTTCTTGAACTCTCCCATCTTTAACATTATTACTTCCACTCATTAATTGTAGATAATCAATAATAATTAAATTTATATTATGTTGTCTATATAATCTTCTAGCTCTAGTTCTTAAAGCGGGTATTGTTAATAACGGATTGTCATCAATAAATAAATTAACTCCTTCAATTTCTTTGATACCACTCACTATATTTTTAAAATCATTGTCATTCAATTCAGATCTTCTCATTCTATCACTGCTAATATTCGTTTGTGATGATAAAATTCTTGTTGCTAATTGTTCTGCTGACATTTCTAATGAAAAAATAGCAACTTTTCCTCCATCTATTAATTTTTTTTCATTAAATTCATCATTTTCTTCTTTAAATGATTTAGCAACATTAAACGCTATTGTAGTTCCTAATGCAGTTTTACCCATTGATGGTCTTCCAGCTATAATTATTAAATCTGAATTATGAAGTCCACCTAATTTTAAATCTAATTCATCAATTCCTGAGGCTATTCCAGAAATTTTTCCACCCTTTTTGAAGGCATATTCAATATTTCCTAATGATTCATTTAATGCCTCACCTAAAGAAAAATATTTTCTTTCAAATGCACCTTTTTGAGATAAATTAAATAATTTGTTTTCTGCTTGTTCAATTTGTTCATTTCCATTTAAATCTGAATCTTTGACTTTTGCATAATCAGTTATCTGATTTCCTATAGACAACAATGATCTTTTAATATGTAAATCATATATAATTCTTCCATAATTGAATGTATTTATCATTGATGGAGTTGAGTCTTTAATTTGTTTCAGATATTCAAAAATATCAATATTATAATCTTCTTTTGAAGATGAAAAATAATTTTTCAACGTAATAGGTGAAACTAATTGATTTTGATTAATTAATTTAGATATTATTGAAAAAAGCTTAGAATGTAGCGGGTTTGTAAAATGCTCAGGAAGGAGAAAATCACTTATTTTTTCAAAAAATTTATTTTCCTTTAATAAGCAACCAATTAATGCAATTTCCGCTTCAATATTTGATAATTCGTCTATTTCAGATAGTTTTTTTTCTTTATTAATATTATGAATAATTTCCATTTTTAGCAATTATCACAAAATTAATTTGATAACTACAACACGAGTTGTGAATAAAAAAATATAACAGGGATAAAATTAGATTAATTAAATCTAATCTTTTTTTATACTATTTACAGATATATTAAATTTAGTAGATAAATCATGATATGGATTGATTTCTATTTCATGATTGCCTATAGATCTTATTTGCTTCCTAATTATCAAATTTTCAGCATTAATTTCTATTTCTTTTTCCCTAATAGACATTAATATTTCTTTTGGTTGAATAGACCCATATAACTGCCCATTCTCATCTGCCTCTTTAGTAAATTCAATCTTTATGTTTTTTAATTTTTCTATAATTTCCTCAGCCTTTTTTCTAACTCCAAGTTCTTTTTCTTCTATTTCTTTTCTTTGTTCTTCTAATATTTTTAAATTTTCTGGAGTTTTTCTAATAGCTTTGTTATATGGAAATAAGAAATTTCTTGCATAGCCGCCTTTAACCTTAACTACATCGCCTATTTTACCTAGTTTTTTGATATTTGATGTTAGAATTATTTCCATAGTTAGTTATTTATGTATTTTTTTTCTGAATAAGACAACAATGCAAGATATCTTGCTCTTTTAATTGCTTGGGATAATTTTTTTTGTTTTCTAAATGAAACACTTGTTATTCTGCTAGGCATAATTTTACCTTTTTCAGAAATAAATTTATTTAATAATCTGATATTTTTATAATCTATTCTTGGCGCATCTTTTCCACTTAAAGGACAAGATTTTGATCTATTATTGATTGGTCCTGTGTTATTATTTCTCATTTTAATTTGTTTTTTGCTCTGCCATTATTGTAGGCAGTGTTTCATGCTTTTCTACTTTTATGGCCATATGTCTAATTATATTTTCCTCTAAATTTAAAGCATTGTTTAATTTAGCTAATTCTCTTGAATCAATATCTATTTGAAAAAAAATATAAAATCCTTTTTTTGATTTATTTATAGGGTAAGAAAGGTCTTTTAATCCCCAAATTTCTTTATCAATAATTTTGCCGCCTTTTTCATTTATTGACTTTTCCACATTCTCATTAATTTTGTTTTGTATTTGCTTATTTAATTCAGCTTTATATATACAAACTAATTCAAAATTGCTCATAATTTAATATTTTGTTAATTTTATTTATTTTTCTTAAAAGAATTGTCTATAATGCTATTATTGTATAAATCAACTAATAATTAATATGTTAGCTATTATTTTTCCTGGTCAAGGCAGCCAATTTATCGGAATGGGTAAGGATTTTTATGATAATTATGAAATTACTCGAGAAATTTTTGAAGAAATTAGTGAAATAACAAAAATAAATTTAAAAGATATAATATTTGAAAATCAAGAAAATAAATTAAATAGTACAGAATTCACACAAATTTCAATTTTTGCAGTATCTATTTCAATTTTTTCAGTAATTAAAGATATATTAAAAGATAAAATTATAAATAATATTTCATATACTGCAGGACATTCTCTTGGAGAATATTCAGCTATTTGCGCATCTAAATCAATATCAATTTCTCAATGTTCTCTTCTTTTAAAAAAAAGGGGAAAGTATATGCAAAATTCTGATCCAAATTCACTAACGGGTATGTTGGCAGTAATTGGCTTAAATATAAATTTAATAGAAAATATTTTAAAAAATGATAATGACAATTTATTTGAAATAGCTAATCATAATGGGATTAATCAAATAGTTATTTCACTAAAAAAAGAGAACATAAATAAAGTAACAGAAATTTTAAATTCTGCTGGAGCAAAAAAAATAATACCTTTAAATGTTTCTGCTGGATTTCATTCTAATTTTATGTCAGAAGCAAATAATAGAATGATTGAAGAAATAAATAATTCGACTTTTACAGACTCAATTTTCCCTATTGTTTTTAATTATAATGCCCAACCTTCAAAAAATTCAAATGAAATTGTTGAAAATATAAAAAAACAAATGATAAATAGAGTAAACTGGGTAGATATAATTAAATTTTTTGAAAATAATAATATTAAAAATGTTCTCGAAGTTGGGCCAAATAAAGTTCTTAATGGTTTAAACAAAAGAATAAGTGATAAAGTTAAGTATATAAATGTATCAAGTATTTATGAGCTAGAAAATTTAGAAAATGTTTTTTAATCTTAAAAATCAAAAAGTATTAATAACTGGATCAACAGGATCGATCGGTTCATCTATAGCTAAAATTTTTAATGAATGCGGAGCTACTCTTATTTGTACTAGTACTTCAAATAAAAAATTGGATGATTTAAAAAATATTATTGGTGACAAACATTATTACTTTAAACTCAATTTATCTGATTCTAATGAATTAGATAAATCATTAGATGAAATTATTAAGGATCATAGTGATATTAATATATTAATTAATAATGCTGGTCATAATAATGATAATTTATCAATAAGAATGAAAAAAGATGAATGGGACAATATTATTAATATAAATTTAAGTTCTAATTTTCATATAATTAAAAAGATTGCACCCTTAATGATTAAGTCAAGATATGGAAGAATAATTGGTATTTCATCTATAATAGCAATTACTGGAAATAGAGGTCAGTCAAATTATAGTGCATCTAAGTCTGGAATGATTGGACTGTATAAATCTCTTGCATTAGAATATGCCTCAAGAGGTATCACAGTAAATACAATTGCCCCAGGATTTATAGAATCGAATATGACAAAAAAATTAGATCAAAAAATAATTGAAAATATTTCAAACAGAATCCCTCTTAATAAGCTAGGCAAACCTGAGGATGTAGCTTATGTATCATTGTTTTTAGCTAGTAAAGAGGCAGAATATATAACTGGGTCAACAATACATATTAACGGAGGGATGTTAATGGTTTAAAGTTGACAGAAGTGGCCATATAAGTAATTTAATATTAATTTTTATCATAAGGGGTTTAAATGAGTGAAGTCGAATCAAAAGTAAAAAAAATTGTTGTAGATCATCTTGGAGTAGAAGAGTCTAAGGTAATTCCAGAAGCAAAATTTATTGATGATTTGGGAGCAGATAGCTTAGATACAGTAGAATTAGTAATGGCTTTTGAAGAAGAATTTGGTACTGAAATTCCAGATGATGCAGCTGAAACAATAATTACTGTTCAAAATGCCATTGATTATTTAGAAAAAAATAAAAAATAAATAGCTTTAAAATGAGGAGAGTCGTTGTTACCGGAATAGGTTTAGTAACTTCATTAGGTGATGGCGTAAAAAATAGCTGGGATAAACTCATTAATTCTAAATCAGGAATCAAATCTATTAATCATTTTGATACTCAAGATCTTAATTGTAAAATTGGAGCTTATATAAATCATAGCGATGATGCAAAAGATAATTTTGATAGTTTAAAATATATAGATAAAAAAAATCTAAAAAAAATTGATAGATTTATTCTTTACGGTATGGCAGCTGCTATTCAAGCTGTAGAGGATTCAGGTATAAATCAATTAAAAGATGAACAAAAGTATAGAACAGGAGTTATAGTTGGATCAGGAATAGGGGGGCTTGAAACAATTTATAATACTTCATTAGATTTGTACAATAAGGGTGCAAGAAGGATATCTCCTTTTTTTATTCCTTCAGCTTTGATTAATTTATTATCAGGACAAATATCAATAAAGTTTAATTTTAAAGGGCCAAATCATGCAGTCGTAACAGCTTGTGCTACAGGAGCTCATTCAATTGGAGATGGCTCAGAAATAATTAAAAGAGGAGATGCAGACGTTATGGTTACAGGAGGATCTGAAGCTGCAATTTGCAGAATAGGTATAGCAGGTTTTTCTGCTGCAAGATCTCTTTCAACGAATTTTAATGACGAACCACAGAAAGCATCTCGCCCATGGGATGAAGATAGAGACGGGTTTGTAATGGGTGAAGGTTCTGGAATATTGATTCTTGAAGAATTAGAGCATGCCAAAAAAAGAAAAGCAAAAATATATGCTGAAGTTATAGGTTATGGAATGTCTGGAGATGCATATCACATAACTGCTCCTTCTGATACTGGTGAGGGCGGGTATTTAGCAATGAATAACGCATGTAAAAATGCTAAAATCGACGTAAAACAAATTGATTATATTAATGCTCATGGAACATCCACACAATTAGGAGATGAAGTTGAAGTCAAAGCAATAAAAAAATTATTCAATGAAGACAAACCTAATATTATGGTAAGTTCAACAAAATCAGCAATAGGTCATTTATTAGGAGCTGCAGGTAGTGTAGAATCCATAATATCAATTTTATCATTAAATAATAATATTCTCCCTCCAACTTTAAACTTAGATAAACCCTCAATAAATTGCGATTTAGATTTTATTCCTCATACTTCACGGGATAAAAAAATTAACATTGCTTTAAGCAATTCTTTCGGATTTGGTGGAACTAATACTGCTTTATTATTTAAAAAATTTAATTAAAAAAAATAAATTAAAAATATTTATATATTTTTTTTTATTTATAATATTATTATATCTTTATAACATCTTTTTTAAAAATATAGTTGATGAAGAAAAAATTATCTATATCGAAGAGAAAAGTAATCTAAAAACAATATCAAAGTTAATTGCAGAAAAAACTAATATTCAAAGTTATATTTTACCATATTCAATATCAAAAATTGCAGGATATGAAACAAAATTAAATTATGGAGAATTTTTAATAAAAAAAGATTATAATCTTTTTAATCTAATTAAAAAAATTAAAGATGGTAATTCACACAAAAGAAAAATTACTTTAGTTGAAGGTATTGAAAAATATCAATTAATTGAAATAATTAATTCATCATTATTAAAAAAAGATAATTATAATATAAATAATTACAACATTATTGGAGAAACTTTTTATTATTATAAAGGGCAAAAAGCTTCTTCTTTTCTCAAAAATATTGATAGTTTTTCAAATAACTTTTTTAATAATGTAAAAATAATAAAAGATTTTACAATTAATGATATTTTAATAATTAGTTCATTAGTAGAAAAAGAAGGAAAAAATGAATATGATAAAAAATTAATTTATTCAGTTATCTATAATAGACTTAAAAAAAATATGAAATTAGATATAGATGCAACAGTAATTTATTCTATTACAAAAGGTGAGTATAAATTAAATAGAAAGTTAAATTATAATGATTTAAAAATTGAAGATGCATATAATACATACAAAAACAAAGGCTTGCCTCCCGGTACAATATGTATTCCTGGATTAAATACTATAAAGATAGTGTTGGAAAATCATAAAAGTCCATATTTTTATTATTTTTTTGATAAAAATAAAAACTCGCACATTTTTAGTAAAAACTATAAAGAACATACTTATAAATTAAAGAAATATAGAAAAAATGGATAAAAGGAATAAAAATTATAAAGGTTTATTAATAATAATTTCCTCTCCATCAGGAGCTGGAAAGACCACAATATGTAAAAAGATATCAAAAAAAGATAAAAATATAAATCTATCAATTTCTTATACAACTAGAAAAAAAAGAAAGTCTGAAATAGAGGGAAGGCATTATAATTTTATTAATATAAAAAAGTTTAATGAAATGAAAAAAAATAAAATGCTTTTAGAATCTGCTAAAGTATTTGGTAATAATTATGGTACACCAATAAAAAATATAATTAAAAAAATAGATAATGGCAAGGATGTGATATTTGATATTGATTGGCAGGGAGCAAATCAGATTAGAAAAAAATTTCCAAATCAAATTGTAGATTTTTTTATTATGCCACCTAGTATTAAAGAATTAAGAATGAGATTAATAAAAAGAGGTCAAGATGATTTAAATATTGTAAATAAAAGAATGAAAATGGCTTTTAAAGAAATAAAACATTATGATGAATATAAATACATATTAGTTAACGATAACTTTAACAAAACAGTTAAAAAAATAATTGATATTATAAAGATTGAAAGATTGCAAAAATCAAATCTTATAAAAATTAGAAGAAATTTTAATAAAATATAACTACATTAAAAAACTATACAATTTGACAATTTCTTGAAAACTTAATTCTTCAGGTCTTTTTGATAAATCAACCTTAGATTGATTATCCTTAATCTTTTTTTTGAAATTTGAATTTTTATTTAAATTATTTATTATTTTTTTTCTTTTAGAAAAAAAAAGAATTTTAGTAAATTCACTAAAGTTTTTTGAATTAACGTTTGTTTTTTTATTGGGCTTAAAAGATACAACTGAAGATTGAACTTTTGGTTTAGGAAAGAAAACATTATTTGATACATTAAATTCTATTTTATAATCACTTAAAAGATACGCAAATAGATTTAGCCTATTATTTTTAGTTTTATTTGTATATTTAAATCTTTCAGCAACTTCTTTTTGAATCATTAATTTAAATGAGATAAATTGATCAATTTGAGGAAGCCAGTTAGTAATTAATTTTACACTAATATTATAAGGTAAATTTGATACAATTATTTTTGGCTGTGGAACTTCAAATATCAAGTTAGATTTTAATGCATCTTCATTAAATATTCTGATGTTTTTTTTTGATTCATATTTTTTGATTAAATCCTTAAATAAATTTTTATCTTTTTCAATTAAAAAAATTTTTTTTGGTTTTTGTTTAATCAAGTAATCTGTTAAAAAACCTTTTCCTGGACCAACTTCAATTAAATTGTAACTTGAGTAATGATTTAGTAGGTTAGCTATTTTTCTTGCAATATTATGGTCAATTAAAAAATTTTGACCTAATGATTTTTTCATTATTGTGTCTATTTTTATATATTTTATTTGCTAATTTAATCGCATTCAACAAACTTTCTTCACTTGCTATATTTTTTCCTACTATATCATACGCAGTGCCATGACAAGGAGATGTTCTGATAACTTCACTACATGAAGTAAAGTTTACGCCACCATTAAAATCAATTATTTTAAAAGGAATTAATGATTGATCATGATACATTGTTATAACACAATCATATTTATTTATATTTTGATTTATAAAAATACTATCAGGTGAAATAGGCCCATAAATATTTATTTTTTTTCTTTTGAAATGATTAATTGCAGGTTTAATAATGTTAATTTCTTCCTTCCCAAAACTTCCGTTTTCTCCAGAGTGAGGATTCAAACCTGATATAGCAATTACTGGTTTTTTTATTTTTAAATCTTTTTGAAGACATCGAATTATTTCAGTAATTTTTTTAATCATTTTTGTTTTAGTCAAATTTTTTGAAATATTTTTTAGAGGTATATGATTAGTAATAGGAGAAGTAATAATTTTTTTTGAATACAAAATCATATTTGTATTATTATTACTTTTTTTCATAAAGAAATTTGTTTGATCAATAAATGTTTTTGAAATTGATTTTATCTTTTCTTTATTCAATGGAAGTGTAATTATTCCAGAAATTAATCTTTTTTTTGCTAAACTATAGCTAATATTTAGCGCATCTAAGGTATTTTTTTTCATAGAAGAAGATTTTACATCTAAGACGGGTAAAAATTTATTAAAAAATAACTTTATTTCATCAATATCGTTTATTTTTTTAGTTTTTATCTTAAAATTATATTTTTTAATTTTTTTATTAATATAATTGATATCTCCTATCAAAAAGAATAACCCAGTTGAATTCTTATTTTTAATCCAAATTTTAAAAATTAATTCAAGTCCCACACCTTCAGGATCACCAATAGTTATTGAATTTAAGATATTCTTCATACTAGTAACTTATAAAATTGAATTTAATCTTTAAATCTTTTATTAAATCCTTGTATAAAATGTTTATTTCCTTTTTATAATGGTTTTCAATAATATAATTTTTTAGTTCATCATCATTATATTTTATATCACATATATAAATTAATGTATTATTGTTATTTGAGGAAATTAAAACATTATCTTTAGTTTTATTTAATTTACTAAAAACTTGTTTATTTAAATCTTTTTTATTTTTATCATTATATAAAATTGCTTCATAATCATTTTTTAAGTTTATATTTTGAATAAATTTATTTGTACAAATTTCTTTATTATTTAATAAGTCTTTTAATTTTTCTTTTGAATTTGAATTTATTTGAATAAATGTAAAATAAATATTTATGTCTGGATATTTTTTTTCAATAACTTCAAAATAATAAAATAGATTATTATTTTCAAAAGTTAAGTATTCTTTTTCATTTGTCTTATATATTAATTTTTTTAAATTTTCTTGTATGTTATTTATATTGATCCATTTATTGATATAAAAACTGATATTAAACTTATTATCAATTAAATTATTAATTTTATTTTTAAATTCTATATTTTTTTGACTTTGATTAATAATTTCTTTTTTTTGATATTCATATTCTTCTAGACTTATGTTTTCTTTATATAAAGTGATATTATTAATTCTAACTTCTAAAAGTTCATTGTATTTTAAATCATTAATTTTGTTATCTTCAATTTCAACATCATTTAATAATATTTGCTTGACTATTTGTTTTGATATTTCTTTTGAAATTTGTTTATATATGTAATCTAATTTTAAATCATATTTATCTAATAATTTTAAGAAATTTTCTTCTTTATTATTTGCTAAATAACTAATTAAGTTATTATAAGTTTGATCTATATCTTGTTTAGCAATAGTTATATTTCTATTTTCTATAAATTTACTAAGTAATTCTTCTTCTATTAAATTATTTTTTGCTTCAGAAAAAAAATTATCTGAACTCTCATTATTTTTTTGAATTTTTTTTACAAGCAATAAATAATTAATTTTATTTTCAATATCTATCGATGTATAGATTTCTTCATCAATAGAAAAAATAATTGTTTCTTTTGAATAAGCAGGATTATTAAAAAAGTAAAATAATAAAAATAATATTATTAATTTTTTCATTCACTAAAGTTTAACGGTTCTAAAATTAAATAATCTAAAAAACTTTGAGGTACGGGGCCTATAAAACTAAAATTCATGCCTATACTTAGTGTATCTGGTGTGTTTTCAAAATAACTTTTGTTATATTCTGAATATATACCAATACATTCATCTCCATAATTATATTTTATTGTCGATTTTTGGGGTCTATCTAGTATCATATCATACGAAGTATTAAATTCAAAATTTGAATATTCTAAAAAATTTATGCTTTGAAAGTTAAATCCTATACTTTCTCTATTACTAAAAGACAACGAAGTTGATCGTGAATCTGCATTACTATAGTTAATACTATAATCTCCAATAATAGTATTACTACCAAACCCAGCATTTTGGTAATAAATATATTTTTCATATGGATTATATCTAAAATTATATGAAAAATTTGATTTAGTATCTAAAATATTATTTATTCCAAAATCACCTAGTATATCAGAAAAATCCTCACTCATATTGACATCTTTGCCATAATCACTGCCAGAACTTATTTGAAATCCCTGAGCAATATTAAAATATAAATCTTTTTTGTCTATATCTAGTCCATAACCAATTCTTTGACCATTATCAAATTTATCATTACCAGTATATCTATTTACAGAGAAAAATCTTGAAATATCAATTTCATTATCAGTTGTTAATTCATTGCTAATTTCGTTTGTATTATTATTTGAACCATTTAAACTTAAAAACAATTTTGGGTTATAAATAGTTTCTGTTTTGTTGTTTATGTAAGGATTATCAATCAATAATCCTGTCATTGGAAATGCTCTTACATGCTCCTCTGAAACAAATTCATTACCTATTTGTTTTTTATAAGTACTATAAAAGTCAGTTTGTATTGTTGACTCTGCTTTGATTCTCGAATTTTTGTAAAAACTTTGATAACTAAAATTTGCATCATAATTTAATCTGGTTTGTCTAAATGCATGATCCTTAGTATTTTTATCTCTATATATATGATAAAATAAAAAGTTATTGTTCATATTAGCATTTTTAAATAAAGATATATTTTTACCACTATAATTTATGACTGGACTAACTTTCGGAATTTTTTTATTATCAGTATCATTTTTAACAGCTTGAAAATTATAAGTTTCTATTGTTAATAAATCATCATTTTCAAATATTGAATAACCATCTAGATAAGTAGAAGTAGATAAACTACTTAAATAATTAATAGGATTATTTGTATCGTATTCTCTTAAATAAGTTCCTTTAGTTTGAATATTTGCATTCAATCCTGCCTTATAATTTCTATTAATATTATAATCTATATTAAGACTTAAACTCGCATCTTTTAACCATTCAGTATCACCAGTTTCTGGTTGATCGCTAAAGTCAGTTAGAGTTGACATATTTGCAGAAATATATCCACCACTTGTTCTTTGATTATATAAATATTTTATATCTTGTTTATTATTCACAAAAAAAGTGGGAGTTATTAATAACTCTTTATTTTCACTTAGATTAAAATAATAAGGAAGTTTTGCTGAAAATCCATTTGTTGAATTAAAGGGTATTATCGTTGGATATAAAAAACCTGATCTCCTGTCTTTTCTTAATGGCGAAGGGGTAATGGAATAAGGAGTATAAAATACTGGCACATTCAAAACCTCCATTCGTGCATTTTTTTGATAAATTAGAAAATCTTTTTTGTCGTGAATTAATTTTTGGGATTTTATTTGCCAAAAAGGACAGCCAAAAAATTTAAGAGTTCTGCAAGGTGTTATTACAGCTTTTTCTACAATATCAATGTCACCTTTTTTGATAGCCTTTTTGCCAATTAACCTTAATTTATTTTCCTCAATAAATATAAAATCCTGTATTGAAGCATCATTAAAATCTTTAGAAAATTCCCCTTTTGAACCTAAATAATAGTTTCCCATTTCATCTTTAAAAGTAAAATAATCGTTTAAAATAATTTTATTATTTTCTTCATCAATATAGACATTTTCAGTTTCTAAAATTTGACTTCCATTTATAATTTTTACACCCCCTTTAGCTTGGATATTATTTTTTTCATCAGTTTTAATAAAATCTGAATAAATTATTGAGTCTTGCGAATATGATAAATGAATAAAAAATAATAAAGATAAAAAATTGATAATTAGTATTTTTAAATACATTAGACTATCCTTTTTCAATTCTTAACATTAATATTGTACCTAAAGTAAATGAAATTATTGGTATTGTAATAGTTATTAATATGAAATTGAATATATGATTTACATTAAAGCTATATATAACTTTATCAATTAAAAAAAGTAAAAATCCAATAGTTATTGCAATAAATATTGTTTTGAAAAAATTTTCGTTTCTTTTAAATTTTCCAACATAACCTGTTACAACAAAACTAATCGAAATTAAAAGTAGTGGTTTTATTATTTCTGATAAAAAATATAATATCATTTCTGAGGATAAATAATTAAGTTTTTTCATAGAAATTGTATAATTATAATAACTATAATAAGGAATGTATTTATAATATTTTAGAGAATTTAAAATATCTTTTTGGACAAAGTTAATTTCAATGTTTTTAGTTTCATAAATCTTATTTTCATTATTTTTAATATTAGTCTCTTTAACATTTTTTAATCTCATAAATTTTTCATTAATTTTTGCACTTTCAGCAAAAAATAGTTTAGGATTAATTCTTTCATTATCGATTATCATTAAATTTGAAAGTTCCATTTTTTTAATATTCATTTCTTTAGCATTAATATATAATGTTTTATTATTTAGTTTATTCTTTATCCAAATATTGTCATCACTCAATTTTATAACACTTGAATTTACTTTATCTTTTTTAATTTTTTCTAAATAATTCATTGAAAAAGTTGAGAGTGGATTAACTATAAATAAGGCAAAAATCCCTAGTGTTAATACAGCCATACCAACAGGATAAAATATATCCAATATTGATAATCCTAAATTTCTCATTGCTACTAATTCATTATTATCAATTAAATTTTTGAAATAAAATGAAGTGGAAATAATAATTACAAATGGAAGTATTTCATTAATTAAAAAAGGCATTTTTAAAAAAGACATGAAAATTATATCTTTTATTGAAAAATTAATTTTATTTATATTTTCTTGAGTTAATTCAATAAAATCTACTATTTGAACAGTTAATGACAATATAATTAAAGATATGCAAATATAAATTATTTTAGTTTTATATAAATAAAAAAATATTTTTGTTGTTTTCATCTTCTTTTGTTTCTAATTCCTAAACTAATCATTAATGGGATTAAAATATTAATATACATAAACAATATTTTTAAATTTTCATTAATATTTAAACTCGCAAATATATTATCAAAAAAAATTATTAATATTGATATTATTATAATCAAAGTTACATTAATATTTGTAAACCTTAATTTAATTAATAAATTATTTGTTATCAAATAAATTAAACTTATTAATAATAATCCGTCTATTATTCTTTGATTAATTAATAAGTAGTTTTTATCATTAATTAATTTTATTATATTAAATGTATTTTCATCAGAATTATCATATTCTTCATTTTTATTTAAATTTAATTGAAAATTATATTTATCAAATACTAATATTTCATTACTAGTTTCTTTAAATTCTGCTTTAAATCCATCAAACAATTTTAACTCAAGCTTATTATCATTTAATTCCATTTCAGTCTTGTTAGCTATAATTAAATTATTTTTTGGGTTTTTTTGAAAAATAAATAAATTAGTAAAATTATTTTCTTCTTTTTCAAAATTCATAATTATCTCATTATTAAATTCAAAAAAGTTTTCTAATCCAATATTTTCAATATCAAGATTAGTTCTTAAATCAAATTCTTTTTTCTTGTATGAATCATATGAGTATGGGCTTAAAAAAAATGATATAAATAATGAACTTAATAAAACTATGAATGAAAAGAAATAAAATGGTCTTAATATGATTTTATAATTAATACCTAATGTATATGAAGCAATTAATTCTTTATCTTTGAATAATTTTAAACAAGTCAATAAAATACTAATCAATACTATAAAAGGAGCAATCATGATTAAAGTATTTGGAATTATGTTTATTGATAGTATAAATACGTTAAAAACAGGTATTTTGTTAACAACAATTAGATTTAGTAACCTTGTTGTTTGTAATAACCATGAAATTCCGATAAAAATAAAAAAAATTAGAAAAAAAGACTTTAATATTTGTGATAAAAAGTATATTTCAATTTTTCTCATTATTTTACTATGAATATAAATTTTATTAATAACACTGGCTCAGAAAAAAATCCAACTATCATAGTTGTTTCTAACTCGTCAGATTTAAAAAATGTTAATAAATTTCCTTTAATATTTAAAGGCATTCTTCTTAATTTAAAAAAAGTTAGCAATTTATCTCAAATTTTAGAAAAAAATAACTTTGTTAATCTAATTATCCCTGTCAATAATTCTACTAAACAGATTATTATTTTCAAAACAAGTAAATATAATCATTACAAATCATTATCTGAGGGGGCTCTAATTTATAAAAAAATCGTTGAAAATAAATATAATTCAATAAATTTATGTTTTAGCAGAAATATTCTTAATAAAAAAAGTAATTACGTAAATGATTTTTTAACTGGAATTCTTATAAGATCATTTAATTTTGATAAATATTTTACTAACATTAATAAAAAAGAAAAAAAAATTGAAATTAATGTTTTTAAAGATAACAAATATAGAACTAAATATAATTATAATGAAAATTTAGTTAATTCAATTAATGAAACTAAAGATTTAATTTCAGAACCTGCAAACATTCTCTATCCCGAATCATATGCCAAAAGATGTTTAAAGCTAAAAAAATATGGAATTAATGTAAAAATTTTAGATAAGAATCAGATCGAAAAAATTGGAATGAACGCTTTATTGGGAGTTGCTCAAGGGAGCGTTAAATCACCAAGAGTTGTGATTTTTGAATTGAATATGAAAAAAACCTCTAAACCAATTTGTTTAATTGGTAAAGGTGTAACTTTTGATACTGGAGGAATTTCAATTAAACCCTCAAGAGGCATGCAAGAAATGATTTACGATATGGGTGGATCTGCAGTTGTAGTGGGATCGATGATGAATGCAGCTTTAAATAAAATTAAAAAACCTATAATAGGTATAATTGGCTTAGTTGAAAATATGCCTGATGCAAATGCACAAAGACCAGGTGATATAGTTAAAACTTTGTCTGGAAAAACTGTAGAAGTTCTTAATACAGATGCTGAAGGTAGGTTAGTTTTATGTGATTTAATATCTTACATACAAAAAAAATATAAACCTAAGTTAATTATAGATTTTGCTACACTTACTGGCTCTATAGTAGCTGCATTAGGTCCTCATAAAGCAGGAATATTTTCAAATAATGATGAGCTTGCAAAAAAATTAATTAAATGTGGAGAAAATGTATCTGAAAATTTATGGAGAATGCCTTTAGGAAAGGAATATGATAAAGAAATTGATGGAGCAATGGCAGATATAAGTAATATAGGAAAAACCCCATATGCCGGAGCTTCAACAGCAGCAGAATTTTTACATAGATTTATTGAGAATAAACTTCCTTGGGCACATTTAGATATTGCAGGTGTTACATGGTCCAACAGTCCAAAGGGTTTAAATTCAAAAGGTGCCACAGGATTTGGTATTAGATTAATTTATGAATATTTAAAAAATAAATAAATTATGAATAAAACATTATCTATAATTAAACCTGATGCAACTTCTAGAAATATAACAGGAGCAATTAATTCGATTATAGAAAAAGAAGGCATTAAAATTATAGCGCAAAAAAGAATAAAATTATCAAAAGAACAAGCTAGTGAATTTTATAAAATTCATGAAGACAAACCTTTTTTTAATGATTTAATCGAATATATGACTTCAGGAGCTGTTATTGTTCAAGTTTTGCAAGGTGATGATGTAATAAATAAATATAGAGAAATCATGGGAGCTACAAATCCTGAAAAAGCTAAAGAAGGTACAATAAGAAAAAAATTTGCTTTATCAATTCAAGAAAATGCAGTTCACGGATCTGATTCTTCTGAAAATGCTGGAAATGAAATAAATTTCTTTTTCAAAGAAAATGAAATTATTACATAATTATTTTTGTCTAAATAATATTTTATTTGTTTTTTTTTATATCTTATTTATTAATTCTTATGCTTATTCAAATGAAATTGATGGAATTTATTCATTTAAAGATGTTTATATTGAAAATGAATCGAACAATTCTTTAGAGGCAAAAACAAAAGGCATTGAAAATTCTATAAATGAAAAATTTAAATCACTTATTAAAACATTAACTATCAAAAATATTGATTATAATTTTATAATTGAAAATTTTAATAGTGATGATTATTTAAAAAATGTAGTTTTAAATAATGAAATTGTGACTGAAAAAAAATATATTGCTAATATAAATATTTTTTTTGAAAGAAAAAAAATAATTGATTTATTCAGAACTAATAGAATATTATTTTCTGACGCACTTTCACCAGAATTTCTTTTTATTTCTAATTATAACTTAGATGGAAGTGAAATTTTATGGGAGGGCAATAAAATTAATTCTGAATGGCTTAAATATAAAGGTACAAATAATCAAATAAATTTTAATATTCCCAATTCCAATAATACAAATAAGATTCTTTTATCATCGTACGATATAAAGAATTTGAATATAATTAATTTAAATAAAATACTTGATTATTATAAATTAGAAAATTTAATTATTTTTAATATTATAAAAGAATATAATTCTGAAGATGGAAAAATATATTTTGATTTAAATATAATATATTATACATCTTCAGATAACAGTTTGAGCACTATTTATAAAAATAAGATTGATCAAAATAATTTAAATCAAGATAATTTATTCAATGATTTAGTATTTATATCCTATAATGAAATTTATAATTGGTGGAAAAATAAAACTATTACTTACTATGGCGCTATAAATCATGAAATATGCTCATATTCTGTCAATGATATCAAAAAAATTCAACAAATTAAAAATAAGCTAATATCGATAAGTCAAATTGATTCTATTTTATTAAATTCTATCAATTTAAATAAAATATATCTAAAAATTTATTATTATGGAAATTTCAAAGAATTAAATGATATTTTAAGATTATCAAACATTAACTTAATTAAAAATCAAAGTGGTTGTATTTTAAATTATGAATCAGCTTAATTTAAAATTAATCAATAAGAAATCTTACTTGGAAGAAGATTTTTTAATTTCAAATTCTAATGAAAATGCATTTAAATCCATAATTGAAAAATCAATTAAAATTAATAATATTTATTTATTTGGCCCAAATAAAAGTGGCAAATCTCACTTAGCTTCAATTTGGTTAAAAAAAAATAATGGTGTCTGTATTGAATTAGATAAGATTACAAATAAGAATATCAATGAAATTAATAAAAATATATTAATTGAGGATATTTATGAAAATATAAATGAAGAAAAATTATTTTTTTTAATAAATAATATTAAAGAAAAAAATAAAAAAATATTAATAACTTCAAATAAAAAAGCATTAAATTATAATTTCAAATTAAAAGATCTTTCATCAAGAATTAAATCTTTTTATTTTACAGAAATTAAAAAACCTGATGATTATTTATTAATGAATTTAATAATTAAGTTATTTAATGATAAACAAATTAAAATTAAAGATAAAAAAGTTATAAATTATATAATTTCTCATATAGATCGAACTTTTGATAATGTTTATTTAGCGGTTAAAAAAATTGATGAATATTCATTATCAAACAATAGAGATATTAGTATTCCTTTGATTAAAGAAATTATTTAAAGATTGTTATTAACTGAAACAAATATTATAAGAGTAAAAAAATAAATGAATTCATATAGAGATTATAATTGTAATACATTAAGCATTAAACACCTTAATAAAAAAGTTAAACTTAGTGGGTGGGTTGATACAATTAGAGATCATGGTAATTTAATATTTATTGATTTGCGCGATAATTTTGGAATCACACAATGTGTAGCAGATTCTAAAAGCTCATTATTTAAAACTATAAATGATTTAAAAAATGAATATGTAGTTAAATTAGAAGGTTTGGTTGTAGAAAGATCTAATGAAACTAAAAATTTAAAACTTCCTACTGGTGAAGTTGAATTAAAAATCGAATCAGTTGTAATTTTATCAAAAGCAGAAATGTTACCACTTCCTATAAATATAGATACTGATTATGGAGAAGAAACTAGATTAAAATATAGATTTTTAGATCTTAGGAGAAATAAAATTCATAATAATATTATATTAAGGAGCAAAGTAATTAGTTCTTTAAGAAAAAATATGATAGATAGCGGTTTTTTAGAATTTCAAACTCCAATTTTAACTTCTACATCGCCAGAAGGAGCAAGAGATTATCTCGTTCCTTCTAGATTACATCCTGGCAAATTTTATGCGCTTCCTCAAGCACCTCAACAATTTAAACAATTATTAATGATAGCAGGTTTTGATAGATATTTTCAAATAGCTCCATGTTTTAGAGATGAAGATAGTAGGGCTGATAGATCTCCTGGAGAATTTTATCAATTAGATTTTGAGATGAGTTTTGTTGAACAAGATGATGTTTTAAACACAATAGAGCCTGTATTATATAATGTATTTGATGAATTTAGTGATTATAATAAAGAACAGAAATGGAATGTATCAAAATATCCATTTAAACGAATTCCTTATAAAGATGCATTAAATATCTATGGAACTGATAAACCTGATTTAAGAAATCCACTGTTAATCGAAGATGCAACTGAAATTTTTAAAAATTCTGGTTTTAAGATTTTTTCAGAGAACATAGATAAAGGGTTTATAGTCAAATCAATTAAAGTAAAAAATATTGCTGATAAACCAAGAAGTTTTTTCGATAAATTGAATAATTGGGCTCGTGATGAAGGAGCAGGAGGTCTTGGTTATATAAATCATTTTGAAAATGAATATAAAGGACCAATTTCAAAAAATTTAGATGAAAAAAGATTAAATATGATGTCTTTAAGTAATAATGAATCAATATTTTTTGTATGTAATAAAGAAAAAGAAGCTCAATTATTTTCTGGTAAAGTTAGAAAAAAATTAGCGGAAGATTTAAGATTGATTGATGAAAATTCTTTCCAATTTTGTTGGGTCGTCGATTTTCCAATGTTTGAATTGGATGAAAAAACTAATAAGATAATATTTAGTCACAATCCTTTTTCAATGCCTCAGGGAGGAATCAATTCATTAAATAATAAAGATCCACTGGAAATTTTAGCTTATCAATATGATATTATCTGCAACGGTGTAGAATTATCATCTGGAGCTATTAGAAATCATATACCAGAAATAATGTATAAAGCATTTGAAATTGCTGGTTATTCTAAAAAGAATGTAGAGGAAAAATTTTCGGGTATTTTGAATGCATTAAAATATGGAGCGCCTCCTCATGGAGGATCAGCACCAGGGATTGATAGAATAGTTATGTTATTAGCTAATGAACCCAATATAAGAGAAGTTATTGCTTTTCCAATGAATCAACAAGCCATGGATTTAATGATGGAAACTCCAACTGAAATTGATAAAAAAAGATTAAAAGAGTTAAGTATAAAATTAGATTTAAATAATTAAAATTAAATAATTATTTAGTTTTATTTATTCTTTGATTTAGTTTTTTTTGTTTTTTTAACACCTATTTTTGATTTTCTTCCATCTATTAAATCTATGGCTTCATTTAAACCTATTGTTTCTGGTGTTGAATCGCTCATTATTGATGCATTAATTTTTCCACATTTAACATATGGTCCAAATTTACCATTATGAACAGTAATATTATTTTTTTCACTTGGATGCTCTCCAAGAGTTCTAAGAATTGAATTACCTCTTGTTGTTGCTTTTGCTATTAATTCTATTGCTCTATTAAGTTCAATATCCAATATGTTATCATCTTTTTCTAATGCTTTATATTTTTTATCATGGAGCACATAAGGGCCATACATACCTATTCCTGCTGAAACAGTTTTGTTAGTATCTGGGTGAAATCCTAATTTTCTTGGAAGTCCTAAAAGCTTTATTGCAGTATTTATTCCCAAATCTTCAGGAGTAAAATTTTTTGGAATAGAGACTCTTTTTGGCTTTTTATCGTTAGTTCCTTCACCTAATTGCATATAAGGGCCGTATGGTCCTTTTTTTAAAAAAATTGTTTCACCAGTTTCTGGATATTTTCCTATTTCTTTAGGACCTGTTACTAACAATGAATCATCTCCATTTTTTACTATCTCTAATTGTTGAGCAAATTGTAATGTATTTTTACATTCTGGATAATTTGAGCATCCAATAAAACCTCCAAATTTACCAATTTTCAAACCTAATCTTCCATTATTGCAAACTTTACATTTTCTACTTGAGTCTTCCCCTGAAGGTGGAAAAAAATGTGAACCTAATTCAGCATCAAGTACATCTATAATTTCTGAATTTCTTTTTGAGATTGTATCATCAACAGTTGGTTTAAAATTTTTCCAAAAATTATTTATAACCTCTATCCAATTAAGTTTTCCTCCTGAAATTTCATCTAATTGTTTTTCAAGATCAGCTGTATAATCATATTGTACATATTTTTGGAAATATTTAATTAAAAAGATTGCGACTACTCTACCTCTGTCATTCGCAATAAATCTTTTATTATCCTTTTCTACATAATTTCTATCCTGCAAAACTTGTATGATAGAAGCATAAGTGGAAGGCCTTCCAATACCTAATTCCTCAAGTTTTTTTACTAAACTAGCTTCAGAATATCTTGGTGCAGGTTGAGTAAAATGTTGTTTTTTTTCTAAATTTGTTAAATTTAATTTGTCATTTTTTTGAAGTACCGGTAAGCGATTTTCATTTTCTTCATTATTTTTTTCTTTATACTCTTGATAAACTTTTATCATGCCATCAAACTTAATAGTGGAACCTGTTGCTTTAAAGTAATCATTGTTGTCAGAACTTTTTATTTTTATAGACACCTGATTAATAATTGCACTTTCCATTTGCGAAGATAGTGATCTTTTCCAAATTAAATCATATAGTTTAAATTCATCCTCACGTAATGATTTTTTAATTTCATCAGGTTTTCTTAGTATGCTAGTGGGCCGCACACATTCATGAGCTTCTTGAGCATTTTTCGCCTTTGATTTATAAATTCTTGAATGCTCAGGTAAATAGCTATCACCAAAGTTGGTTTTTATATATTCTCTTATTTCATCAATTGCAGTTTTTGACATAATAATGCTATCAGTTCTCATATATGTAATTAATCCAACAGTATCACCATCAATTTCAATTCCTTCATATAATCTTTGTGCAGTTCTCATGGTTTGATTTGCATTGAAACCAAGCTTACTACTTGCATCTTGCTGTAAGGTTGAAGTAGAAAATGGAGGATAGGGATTTCTTTTAACTTCTTTAGTTTCAATCTCATCAATACTATATTCTTTTTTATTTATTTCATTAAATATATCTTTTGCTTGTTCCTCATTTTTTATATCCAATTTTTCAAGTTTTTTATTATTGAATTGAAATAACTTTGCATTGAATGATTCTTTATTTAAATTTGAAAAATTACCACTAATAGACCAATATTCATCAGCGTTAAATTTTTCAATCTCAATTTCTCTCTCAACTATTAACCTTAAGGCCACTGATTGAACTCTTCCCGCAGATTTACTACCAGGAAGTTTTCTCCATAAAACTGGTGATAAATTGAATCCAACTAAAAAATCAAGAACCCTTCTCGCCATATATGAATCAATTAAATTTTGATCAAGATCCCTTGGAGATTTTAATGATTTTAGTACAGCTTCTTTAGTTATTTCGTTAAATGTAATTCTTTTAATATTTAGATTTTCTAGTTTATTGTCCATTCTAAGAATTTTTTCTAAATGCCAGGAAATTGCCTCACCTTCTCTATCTGGATCTGGAGCTAAATATAAATAATCAGCATTTTTTGCTAAATTCTTTATATCTTTGATAACTTTATTCCCCTTATCACTAATCTCCCACTTCATTTCATAATTATTATTTGTATCTACTGCTTCTTCTTTTGCAAGTAAATCTCTTACATGACCCATACTTGCTACAACTTTAAAGTTATTACCTAGATATTTATTTATTGTTTTTGCTTTTGATGGGGATTCAACAATTACTAAGTTCATTTTAAATTAATTTTGTTTTCTTTATTTTTTATTAATCTTTTAATATTATCTATGTGTTTAAATATAATTAAAATAATTATGGTCAGGGGTATTACAATATTTATAGGGTGCTCGTAAATTAAAAATAAAAAAAGACTGGAAATCACTGATATAATTGACCCCAATGATGAATATTTTGAAATTGCTGCTACAGCAATCCAAATTATTAGAGAAATAACAAAAAAGACTGGGTTTATTGCTAATAAAAAGGCAAAAAAACACGCAACTCCTTTACCACCTTTAAATTTTAACCATATTGGAAAAATATGTCCAATTATTGACAATAAGCCACAAAATCCAGCAATATTTAAGTTATAGTAAATTAATGCAACAAAGATTGGTAAATAACATTTCAAAAAGTCTAGCAACAATACTAAAAATGCAATTTTTTTACTACCAGTTCTTAATACATTAGTTGCACCTATGTTACCTGATCCATAATTTCTTACGTCACCGTATCCATATAACTTTGTGATTAATAAACCAAATGGAATAGATCCAGCTATATAAGATAATAAAAATATTAAAAAAAATTCCATTAATAATTATCCTTGTTATCTATCAATATTTTTAAACAAGCCATTCTAATAGCCACACCCATTGATACTTGATTTTGTATCAGACTTCTAGTTACATCATCAGCCACTTTACTATCAATTTCAACTCCACGATTCATAGGGCCCGGATGCATTACTAAAGCATTATTTTTTGCATATTTAAGCTTCTTAAAATCAAGACCAAACTCATTAAAATAATCTTTTTCAGAAGGTATATGAATTCCTAAAATTCTTTCTTTTTGAATTCTTAACATCATTACTATGTCACAATCTTTAAGACCATTTTTCATATCATAATATACTGAGACACCTAATGTATTAATATCATTTGGTATTAAAGTTTTAGGGCCAACAACATTAATTTTACAGCCAAGTTTTTTTAACAAATAAATATTTGATCTAGCAACTCTGCTATGCAGTATATCTCCACAAATGGCAATTTTTAAATCTTTAAATTTTCCAGTGTTTTTTTTAATTGTCAGAGCATCTAAAAGTGCTTGAGTTGGATGTTCATGACTACCATCTCCTGCATTGATTACAGAACAGTTAATAGTATTACTTATCATTTCGCTTACACCATATTCAGGATGCCTTATTATTATAAGATCAGGATCCATAGAGCCTATTGTAATGATAGTATCTAATAATGTTTCACCTTTGTTGACCGAACTATCTTTAACCGATACATTTATTAAATCTGCACCCAATCTTTTTGCTGCAATTTCAAAACTGGTTCTTGTCCTTGTTGAATCTTCAAAAAAAACATTAAAAATTGATTTTCCATATAGAATATCATTTTTTTTTATTTTTTGATTATTAAATTCAACAAATTGATCAGAATAATCCAAAAAATATTCAATTTCAGATTTATTTAAACTCTTAATACCTAATAAATGTTTACCTTGATATTTATGCTGAGTATTCTTAGGAATTACAACAAATGTTTTTTTTGAAATAATATCATTATATTTTTTTAATGCGATTTCTTTAGCATCTTTTAAAGATTTGCAACCTGAGCTTTCTCGAAATGCTTTTTCTTTTGGCGGTTTTATTCTCATTTGCCAAAATTTTGAATTCTCTCTTTTATAAATTTTTATGTGTCCATTATGTAATAATATATCTTTCATATGTGTAATATTTGTACATATTATGTGTACAATAATTTCAACTGTTTGTAAATTAGTTTATATTGCTAAATTTATCCAAAAAACCTTGTAAAATATATGCTGCGGCTGATTTATCTATGTATTTTTTTATTTTTTTCTTTGAAATATTTTTATTCATTTCTTTAAAAACTACGTCAGATGAGTATCTTTCATCTTGAAGATAGATTTCTAACTGGGTTTCAATATATAATTTTTCGCCAAAATCTCTAGTTTTTCTTGTTCTTTCATTTTCACTACTGTCAAGATTAATTGGCCATCCCAATACTATTCCTCCTACATTATATTCTTTAAATAAAGAATTTAGTATTTTAGTGTCACTAGCAGTACCTTTTCTTATAATAGTTTTAAGAGGACTGCCAATAATGAAATTATTATCAGATATAGCTATACCTATTGTTTTGTCACCAAGATCTAGACCAGTTAATATTTGTCCTGTATTAAGAGATTTAATCAATTCAAAACCATTTAAAATAAACATAATGCTATTAAAATGAAAATTGACAAAAAAACAATATTAAAAATTGCTAAACTATCTAAAATAAAGCTTAAAGAAAATGAAATTGAAGAATTTGCTAATAATCTAAGCTCTATTCTTGACTGGGTGGAGCAACTTAATGAAACTGATACAGATAATATAGAACCTCTGAACAATGTAAGTTCGTCCAAACTTCCTTTAAGAGAAGATAAAACAGTATCTAATAATTCATCTAATCAAGTACTAAATAATGCTCCAGAAAAAGTAGAAGAATATTTTATAGTTCCAAAAGTTGTAGAATAGATATGGATTTTAAAAGTATTAAAGAAATTAAAACACATCTTTTGAAAAGAAAAATTTCAATTTTTGAATTGAATGAATTCTTTATAGATAAAATAAAAAAATCAAAAATTAATGCATTTATTTTTTTTGATGAAGATTTGATTAGAAAAAGATGTAAAGAATTAGATTCAATCAAAAATGATTTACCACTTAAAGGCATACCTATTGGTGTAAAAGATTTATTTTGTACTAAAGGTATAAAAACAACTGCTGGTTCAAAAATATTACAAAATTTTGTCCCGACATATGAATCTTTTGTAACTAACAAGCTAAATAATTCTGGTAGCGTTATGATAGGAAAAACTAATCTTGATGAATTCGCCATGGGTTCATCAACCACTACAAGTTATTATGGAGATACAATAAACCCTATAGCAACAGATAAGAACTTAGTACCCGGAGGATCTTCCGGGGGCTCAGCAGCTGCAGTCTCTGCTAATTTATGTCTCGGAGCCACAGGCACGGATACAGGTGGCTCTATAAGACAACCCGCAAGTTTTTGTGGTGTAGTTGGAATCAAACCTACATATGGATTATGTTCTAGATGGGGAATTATAGCTTTCGCCTCCAGTCTTGATCAAGCTGGAATTTTTAGTAATAATGTTGAAGACGCATCAATTCTGTTAAAAGAAATTGCAGGTTATGATAAAAATGATAGCACAAGTTCAGATATTACAATACCCAATTACTTCAAAAAAATAAATGAAAACATTGAGGGAAAAGTTATAGGTATACCAAAGGAATATGACCTACCTAATATACCAGATGAAATAAAAATTGTCTGGGAAAAGGCACGTAAAAAATTAGAAAAAGGAGGTGCAAAAATAATAAATATATCACTTAAACATACAAAATATGCTCTTCCGACATATTATATCATTGCACCTGCCGAAGCTTCTTCTAATCTCGCACGGTATGATGGAGTGAGATATGGGTATAGATCAAAATCTCAAAATAATTTAGAAGAAATGTATGAGTCAACAAGAAGTGAGGGGTTTGGCAATGAAGTTAAAAGAAGAATTTTAATAGGAACATATGTATTATCAGCAGGATATTATGATGCTTATTATATAAAAGCTCAAAAAGTTAGAAAATTAATATCAAATGATTTTAATGATGCTTTCAAAGAATGTGATGCGATTTTAACACCTACAACACCAAGTCCTGCATTTCAAATTGGCCAAAAAGAAGATGACCCTATAAAAATGTATTTAAATGATATTTTTACTGTTCCTGCGTCTTTAGCCGGTATACCAGGTATATCAATACCTTTTGGAAAATCCAAGGATAATTTACCTTTGGGAATTCAGATTTTGTCCAAACATTTTAATGAACAAGTTTTATTTGACTTAGGTTTATTTTTAGAAAAAAATAATGAATAATATAATTAAGGGAAAAAAATTTAATTGGGAATTAGTGGTTGGAATTGAAGTTCACGCACAAATATCCTCTAATTCAAAATTATTTAGCTCTTCTCCAACAAAATTTGGTTCAACGCCGAATAGTCAAGTTTCTCTAGTAGATGCCGCTATGCCAGGAATGTTACCAGTGATAAATGAATTTTGTATTACACAAGCAATTAAAACTGGATTGGGATTAAAAGCTAAGATAAATAATAAATCTATTTTTGATAGAAAAAATTATTTTTATGCTGATCTTCCCCAAGGTTATCAAATTAGTCAATATAAACATCCTATAGTTGGCGAGGGGAAAGTAGAAATTGACCTACCAGATGGACAATCTAAAAAAATAAGAATTATTAGATTACATCTTGAGCAAGATGCAGGTAAAAGCCTTCATGATCAAAGTCCAAATAAAACTTATGTTGATTTAAATCGATCAGGAATTGCTTTAATGGAAATCGTAAGTGAGCCTGATTTAAGTAGCGCTGAAGAAGCTGCAATATATATTAATAAATTAAGAACTATTTTAAGATATCTAAATACTTGTGACGGAAATATGCAAGAGGGTTCACTTCGAGCGGATGTAAATATTTCAGTAAAAAAAACTGGTGAAAAAAATGGTACAAGATGCGAAGTTAAGAACTTGAATTCGATAAAATTTATAAAACAAGCAATAAATTATGAAGCAAAAAGACAAATTGATATTCTTGAAGATGGTGGAAATATAGAACAGAATACACTTCTTTTTGATAGTAAATTAGGCATAACAAAAATGATGAGAAATAAAGAAGAAGCTCATGATTATAGATATTTTCCTGATCCTGATCTTCTACCTTTAGAAATAGAAGATAAATTTATATCAGATATAAAGAACACTATACCGGAACTACCAGATGAAAAAAAACAAAGGTATATAGATCAATATAAACTGACTAAATATGATTCATCTATTTTGATTTCGGAAAAAGATACTTCTGAATATTTTGAAAAAATTTTAATTTCAAATCAAGAATTAAAAAATCATACTAAAATAATAAGCAACTGGATTATTTCAGAATTATTTGCATACCTAAAAAAAGATGATAAACAAATAAAACAATCACCAGTAAGTCCTGAAAATTTAGGAAAATTGATATTATTAATAGTTAATAATACAATTTCAGGTAAAATAGCCAAAGAAGTTTTTGAAGAAATGTATGTAAATAAATCTGATCCCCAATCAATAATAGAAAATCAAAATTTAACGCAGGTTACAGATACTAAAGAAATAAATAAGATTATAGAAAAAGTACTGCAAAATAATCAAGATAAATTAAGTGAATATAAAAATGGTAAAAATAAACTTTTCGGTTTTTTTGTTGGTCAAGTAATGAAAAACTCTAATGGCAAAGCTAATCCAAAAATAGTTAATGAATTACTTAAAGAAAAATTAAACTAAATATTTATATATTTGGATAATTAAAAAAAAATAATAATAACAATGAACTTAAACAATTAATTATAATGTATATTTTTGTTATAATCTTTAAAAAATATGCGCCATTGTAATTTTCAGCAGATCTCCAAATTCCAACTGTTGTAAAAATAACCCATATTAGAACAAATATTTTACTTCTAAATGAAAAATCAAATGGGTACATCGGGTTCATTCCAAATAGATTCTTTTCAAAAAACATGATTATTTGACCAAAAATTATCCCTCCAACACCCCCAACTAGCCAAAAAGAATGCCAAAGTTTAAATTTTCCTTGCCAAAAACTTATAATATACTTTTCAATAATCATCATTTAGATTTATATAATATATATAAGCGAATTTTAAAAAAAATATAAAATTTATATTAAATAATATTATAAATGTATAAATTAATATAAAGGAGGGATGGGTGAGTGGCTTAAACCAGTGGTTTGCTAAACCGCCGAAGGATTAATATTCTTCCGAGGGTTCGAATCCCTCTCCCTCCGCCATATAGAAAGGATAAAAATTGATATTTAAAGGAAGTATACCAGCGCTAATTACTCCATTTAAAAACAATGAAGTTGATTATGAATCACTTAGTAAGATTGTAAATTGGTCTATTGATGAGGGTAGCCACGGACTTGTTCCTTGTGGAACTACAGGCGAATCTCCAACCCTAAATCACAACGAACATAAAAAGGTAGTTGAAGAGTGTATAAGAATAGTAGATAAAAGAGTACCGGTTATTGCGGGAACAGGATCTAATTCTACAGATGAAGCAATTGACTTTACATTACATGCAGAAAAACATGGTGCTGATGCAGCTTTGATAGTTACGCCGTATTATAATAAACCTACTCAAGAAGGTTTATATCTACATTATAGTAAGATATCTGAAGTTACAAAAATTCCAATAATTATTTATAATATTCCTGGACGATCAATAGTTGACATGACTGTTGACACTATGGTTGAGCTTTCAAAAATTAAAAATATAATTGGAGTAAAAGACGCGACTAATGATTTAATGAGGCCTTTAATATCTGCTAAAAATATCAAAAAAGAATTTTGTTATTTATCTGGAGAAGATGGCACTGCTGTTGCGTATCTTGCACAAGGTGGTCATGGATGCATTTCAGTAACTGCTAATGTTGCTCCCAAGATGTGTTCTGAAATTCAAAATGCATGGATGAATCATGATATAAAATTAGTACAAAAATTAAATTTAAAGTTAGTTAAATTGCATCAAGCTTTGTTTATAGAAAGTAGCCCCGGTCCTGTAAAATATGCTGCAAGTTTACTTAAACTTTGCGATTCAAATACTAGACTTCCCTTAGCACCAATTAAAGAAAGTACTAAAACAAAGGTTAAAGAAGCAATGAAAGATTCCGGATTAATTGATTAATGAAAACCATTGCTATTAATAAAAAAGCAAATTTTAATTATTTAATAACTGAAAAGATTGAAGCTGGAATAGTTCTAACAGGTAGCGAAGTTAAATCTATAAGAAATCATGAAGTTTCTATTAAAGAAAGTTATATCGGAGAAAAAAATTCTGAATTGTGGCTTTTTAATTGTCATATCAATGATTATAATAATTCCTCACAAGTTGATTATAACCCAATAAGAATCAAGAAAATACTCCTTTCAAAAAAAGAGCAAAATAAAATAAAAAGTCTTAAGAATAAACAAGGCTTTTCAGCTATTCCAATATCTTTATATTTTAATAAAAAAGGGTTTGCCAAAATATTAATTGGTATTGGAAAAGGTAAAAAGAAGTCTGATAAAAGACAGGATTTAAAGAAAAAAGAATGGGATTTGCAAAAAAGAAGATTACTTATAAAAAAGAATAAAAATAACTAATATATAATTATCATTATTTTTAAAATTGTATTGATTTTTTCAATATATTTATATAAGAGAATTTTTTAATGGCTAGAGTAACAGTAGAAGATTGCATAGATAAAGTTGAAAATAGATTTGAATTAGTCTTATTAGCAGCTTTTAGAGCAAGATCCTTGCACAATGGTGAGGAGCCTACCGTACCTCAAGATAATGATAAGGCAGGTGTTGTCGCATTAAGAGAAATAGCAGAAGAGACAATGGGTGTTGCAGATCTCAAAGAAGATGTTATTAAGTCTCTCCAACTTTATCAAGATGAAGATATTGAAGACAATATCAGCGAAGAAACCTCTCCTAATGCTGAAGATAATGCTGAAGATAATGCTGAAGATAATGTTGAAGAAACTAATGAAACTAATGAACTTTCAGCAAAAGATGATGAAATAAATACTGAATCAAACCACAATGATATAGAAAAACAATCAAAAGAATCAGATGAATCTAGCGATTTAGATTCAAGTAATGATATTTCTGATGAAACTGTTGAAAAATCAGTATAATTATAATTGCATAACAAAAATAATATAAAATAAAATAGTCGTTAATTTTTTATTCATTATATTGGGAGATAAAACTCTGTGGAAATAGAAAGTATTGTAAATTCTGTAAAATCATATGATCCAAATGTAAATTGTGATCAAATTTTGGAAGCATACAATTTTAGTAAAAAAGTACATTCAAAGCAAAAAAGAGCTTCAGGTTCGCCCTATTTAGAACACCCAATTCAGGTTGCGAAACTTTTAACTGAAATAAAATTAGATGTTCCCTCAATAGCAACTGGTTTACTTCACGATACTGTTGAAGATACAGAAACAACAATTTCAGATATTAAAAATAAATTTGGAAATGAAATAACTCATTTAGTTGATGGCCTAACTAAAATTAATCAAATAAGTTTGAAAAAAAATTTAAATAGTGAGTCAGATAATTTTAGAAAACTCTTATTAGCAACAAGTAAAGATATTAGAGTTATATTAATTAAATTAGCTGATCGTTTACACAATATGAGAACATTACATCATTTTGACGATATGAACAAAAAATATAGAATAGCTTTTGAAACTCAAGAAGTTTATGTTCCTCTAGCACAAAAATTGGGAATTAAAGAATGGCAAGATGAGCTTGAAGATTATTCTTTTCAAATTATTAATTCAGATGCCAGAAATTCAATTATTGAAAGACTGAATTATTTAAATAAAAAAGATGAAACAATAATTGATGACATACAAAACAATTTAAAAAATCTTTTGGAAAAAGAAAATATTAAATCAAAAGTAGAAGGAAGATTAAAAAAACCATATTCAATTTGGTTAAAAATAAAAAATAAAAATATTACTTTTGAACAACTTTCAGATATTATGGCTTTTAGAATAATATTAAATTCGTCCCACTATTGTTATCAAGCATTAGGAGTAATTCATAAAAATTTTTCTATGGTACCAGGTCGTTTTAAAGATTTTATTTCTGTTCCAAAAGAAAATGGATATAGATCTTTACATACAACAATAATTGGACCTAAAAATAAAAAAATCGAAATCCAAATTCGCTCAAAAGCCATGCATGAAATTGCAGAATTTGGTGTTGCAGCTCACTGGAAATATAAAGACCCTAAAGAAGTAAAAGAAAAGGACTCCAAAGAATATAATTGGTTACATAATTTGATAGAAATCATTGACCAAGTCCCAACAAAAGATGAAATAAATAATTATACAAGAATTCAACTTTTTAAAGATTATGTTTATGTTTTTAGTCCTAAGGGAGATATTTATGAATTACCTAAAAATGCAACTTCTATTGATTTTGCATATGCAGTTCATTCTGAAGTA
Source organism: Alphaproteobacteria bacterium MarineAlpha5_Bin12 (assembly GCA_002937855.1). Taxonomy (GTDB): domain Bacteria; phylum Pseudomonadota; class Alphaproteobacteria; order HIMB59; genus MarineAlpha5-Bin12. The sequence goes on from PTKS01000002.1 coordinate 93,763, forward strand.
GGCGATAGTTGCATTGGAACTAAAATTAATGGAAAAATGCAACCTTTAAATATGAAACTTAATAATGGTGATCAAATTGAAATCATTACATCTAATGAGTCAACCCCATCACCATTGTGGAGAAGATTTGCTGTTACTAGCAGAGTTAGAAGTAGAATTAAAAAATTTATTAGATCTCAAAAAAGAGATGAATATATAACATTAGGTAAAGAAATAATTAATTCTTCTTTTGAAAATGAAAATTTAAATTTTAATGAAAATATTTTAAAAAAATCATTAAATAAATTTAATGTTAAAAATATTGAAGATCTTTATGAAATGCTTGGTTCGGGAACATTTACTCCAACCTCAGTTTTAAAATCAATATATCCTGAATTTAAAATAAATAATTCTGAAAATAAAAAAAATAAAAAAAATAAACCAATTTTATTAAAAGGTCTGACTCCAGGTATGGCTTATAATTTATCAAGATGTTGTTCTCCAATTCCTGGAGACAAAATAGTAGGTATAATTACCGCTGGCTCTGGAGTGCTTATTCATACAATAGATTGTGAAACTCTTGAATCTTTGTCAAATATGCCAGAAAGATGGTTAGATGTATCTTGGGAATATGATCCTAAAAATTCTAAATTTCAAGTAGGGAGAATAAAGATAATAATAATTAATAAACCCGGAAGTTTAGGAATAGTTTCAACTGTAATAGCAAATAACAATGGAAATATATCAAACATTCATTTTGATAATAGAAATAAAGATTTTTATGAATTAAGTGTTGATATAGAAGTTAGAAATTCCAATCATCTCAAGAATATAATAGCTGCTCTTAGAATTGAGGAAGTAACATCTTCAATTGAAAGGATAAAGGGGTAATATTGATGTCGATTAGATTAGGTGTTAATATTGATCATGTAGCTACATTGAGAAATGCAAGAAAAATTTCAGAACCATCACCTTTAGAAGCTGCAAAAGTTGTAAAAAAATCTGGTGCGCACTTAATTACAATACATCTACGAGAAGATAGAAGACACATAAATGATAATGATGCAAAGCAAATTATTAAAAATATTGATTTAGATATAAATTTAGAAATAGGACCAACAGAAGAAATGATTGACTTTGCAATAAATCATAAACCTGAATTTATTTGTTTAGTTCCAGAAAAAAGAGAAGAAATCACAACTGAAGGCGGTTTAAATTTAGATTTAAAAGAAGTTATTTTAGCAATAGAAAAATTACAAAAAAATAATCTTAATGTATGTTTATTTATAGATCCTACTATAGAAAATATTAAAAAATCAAAACAATTAGATATAAAATATGTAGAATTACATACTGGCAATTATTCTAATAATTTTTTAAAAAATTTTGATAAAGAAATTTCATTAATTAAAGATTGTGCAAAATTATGTAAAGAATTCAATATTAGTTGTCATGCAGGACATGGGTTAAATTATGATAATGTTGCTTTAATTGCAAAAATTAAAGAAATTTCTGAATTAAATATAGGACATTCAATAATTAGTAACTCAATATTTTTTGGACTAGAAAAATCAATAAAAAAAATGATAGAAATAATGAAAAATAGTAGAGAATAAAAATGATTATAGGTATTGGCTCTGATGTAATTGATATAAATAGAATTAATGGAACAATTAAAAAATTTGGCTATAGGTTTCTTAAAAGATGTTTTAATGAAAAAGAAATTAATTCATCAAATAAAAAATTTTATACTGACAAATCAATAGCAAAAAAATTTGCAGCCAAAGAAGCTATATCTAAAGCTTTAGGAACTGGCATATCAAATGGAATTTTCTGGAAAGATATTTTAATTTCAAATGATAAATTTGGAAAACCAATAGCAGAACTTAGAGGTAATGCTGAAAAAAAATTGAATAAATTAACTCCACCTAATAAAACTTCTCTAATTAATCTTACAATATCAGATGAAAATAATTTAGCTTATGCTTTTGTGATTATATCTTTTAGTTAAAATATGAAAAAATCTTCAACAATAGATTCTATAAAAACAATAATTATTGCAATTTTTATTGCTGTATTAATTAGGTCATTTTTTGCAGAACCTTTTAATATACCTTCAGGATCTATGAAACCAACTTTGTTAGTAGGAGATTATCTTTTCGTAAAAAAATGGGAGTATGGATATTCAAAACATTCACTTCCATTTTCTTTGCCAATAATTAATAAAAGAATTCTAACAAAAGTACCTGAAAGAGGTGATGTTGTTGTATTTAAAACTCCTGAAGATAACAGAACGGATTATATAAAAAGAGTAATTGGCCTTCCAGGCGATACTATTAAACTTGTCAATGGTGTTGTTTTTCTAAATAATAAATCTATTTCAAAGATTCAAACTGATGATTTTATTGAAAATAATAAAGATAATAAAATAATCCAATCAAATCAATATACTGAATATCTTAATAATAAAAATTATTTAACTTTGGATACTAACGATTTAGGAATAGCTGACAATACAAACACTTATACAGTTCCTGATAACCATCTTTTTGTAATGGGTGATAATAGAGATAATTCACAAGATAGCAGATTTATGAATCCAGGATTCATTCCCATAGACAATTTAGTTGGTAAAGCTTGGTTTATATTTTTTTCACTAGAAAATTCAAGATTCTTTGAAATTTGGAAATGGCCATATTCGATAAGATATGAAAGAATATTTTCAAAAATTTCATGAATAATATTGAAAAAATAAAAAAAATTGAAAAAACAATTAAATATAAATTTAAAAATAAAGATTTATTAATAAAATCATTTTTACATTCTAGTAAACATAAAAAACTAAAAAAAATATCAAATAATCATATAAGTGAATTTGAAAGATTAGAATTCTTAGGAGATAGAGTATTAGGTCTTGTTATTGCAAATCTAATCTATAAAAATTTTCCTGACTATTCTGAAGGTCAAATGTCAATAAAACTATCATTTTTAGTAAAAAAAAATTTTTTGTCAGAAATTGCTAATGAATTAAAAATTTATGAATTTATAGAAATTTCAAATAATAAAAACATCAATTTAAAAAATAATAAATCAATATTAGCTGACACAATAGAGTCATTAATTGGAGCTATCTTTATCGATGGTGGATTTACTGAATCCATAAAATTTATTAAAAAATTTTGGTTTAAATATATAAAAGATGAAAAAATGCAATTAAATGATCCAAAAACAATCCTTCAAGAAATTTCTCAAAAAAAATCAAAAAAATTACCAATATATAAATTAATAAATAAGAAGGGTCCGCCCCATTCACCTGAATTTACTGTCGAAGTCAGTTGTTTAAAACTTAATAAAATAAAAGGAATCGGAACATCAAAAAGAGAAGCTGAAAAAATTGCAGCTAAAAATTTTTTAGATTTTCACAAATTAATTGATGAAAAATAAAATTTTACAAATTTCTTTAGTAGGTAATACAAATAGTGGAAAATCTACTTTTTTAAATAGAGTTATTGGAAAAAATATATCAATAACAAGTAAAAAAATAAATACAACTTTAGAATCTATTACTGGGGTTTTAAATAGAAAAAATAATCAAATTTTGATTTATGATACTCCAGGACTTTCTTTTTTAAAATCAAAAGATCAAAAAAATAAACTTTTAAAAATAAATTTGTGGCAATCAATTGAAAATTCAAAATTAGTATTATATTTTATTGATTCAAAAAATAAAAATTTAATATTAAATAATGATCTTTTAAAAGAAATAAAATCAAAAAATCAGAAAATTTTTTTAATTTTAAATAAAATTGATTTAATTAAAAAAAATCATTTATTACTAAAAATGGATTACTTATATAGGAAATATAATGTTTCAAATATATATCCTGTATCTGTAATTAAAAATATTGGAATTCAAAAATTGTTAGATGATATAAATAAATTAACTATAGAAGGAAATTGGATTTATAAAAAGCATGATATAACTGATAAAAATGATTTATTTATTTCTAATGAAATAACAAGAGAATCTATTTTGTTTTATTTAAATGAAGAAATACCATATTCAATAGTTATTAAAAATAAAAAATGGAAAATTATTAAAAAAAGTAACTTAGTAATCTTTCAGGATATTTTAATAAAAAAAATAGCGTACAAAAAAATAATTTTAGGAAAAAATGGAAGTATGATTAAAAAAATACGAGAAAAAAGTCAAAAAAAAATATCTGAATTTTTTAATAAAAAAACACATCTTTATCTAAATATTGTTTATCATAAATGAATATCCAAGATGAAGGTTTAATTATTTATGTAAAAATAATTAAAGAAAAAAATTTACTAATTAAATTGTTATCAAAAGAAAATGGTTTGTGTACAGGAATAATTTATGGAGGCAATTCTAAAAAAAACAAAGTTTATTACCAAACTGGAAATTTTTTAGATTTTAATTTAAGTAAAAAAAATGAAAACGTGATAGCGTCAATTAAAGGCGATATTAAATCTCCTTTAATTAGTAATTATTTTAATGATAAATTCAAACTATTAGCAATTTTGAGCTGTTGTTCATTAATAGATATTAATATAAGTGAAAATCAAAGATTTAAGAAAATTTATGAAAAAACTATATTATTTTTTTCTTATTTAGAAAAAAAACATTGGTTTTATGAATATTCTGTTTGGATAATATATCTATTAACTGAATTAGGGTACGGATTTGATTGGAAAAAATTAGATATCAGTAAAAAATATCTTAATTTAATTAATTTTGAATTTACTGACACTATAGTAAATAATTTAAAAAATAATTATATTGAATTTCCTTATGATTTAATTATTAATAAGTCTATTTCTTATAAACAATGTAAACTATTATTTAATTTATTTGAAAATATCATGAAAAATCATTTAATAAATAATTCATCAAAAAAAATACCAAAAGTATATTACGATTTTAAACAGACCATATTACTAAATATAAATAAATAAACCCATGAATAAAATTTATAAAGAAAACATTAATAAAATTTTAGAAGATAAATATCTTTCCTATGCAATTTCTACAATTATATCACGATCATTACCAGACTTAAGAGATGGATTAAAACCAGTACATAGAAGAATTATTTATTCTATGTATGAATTAAACTCTAAACCTGATTCAGCATTTAAAAAATCTGCTAGAATAGTTGGAGATGTTATGGGAAAATTTCATCCTCATGGAGACCAAGCAATTTATGATTCTTTGGTTAGAATGGCTCAAGAATTTTCAATAAGATATCCATTAATTGAAGGTCAAGGAAATTTTGGAAATATAGATGGCGATAATCCTGCTGCTATGAGATATACTGAAGCTAGATTAAATAAAAATTCAAATTATTTATTGAATGGATTAGAAGAAAATGCTGTAGATTATATAAATAATTATGATGGCCAAAACAAAGAACCATCTGTCTTACCTGCACTTTTACCCAATATCCTACTTAATGGCGCTACTGGGATTGCAGTTGGTATGGCAACAAATATTCCATCACATAATATTATTGAAATTACCAAAGCTACAATTGAATTAATAAAAAATAATAATCTTACAAATAAAAAATTACTAAATTTTATTAAAGGTCCTGATTTACCTACAGGAGGTGAAATAAATATAGACAATGAAAATTTAAATAACATTTATAATAAAGGAAAAGGTAATTTTATTATTAAATCTAGATGGCGTAAAATTTCTTTAAGTAAAGGTCAATATCTTCTTGAAGTCTTTGAAATACCTTACCAAATTAATAAAAACAAAATAATTGAAAATATAGCAAAATTAATTAAAGACAAAAAAATTCCAATTGAAGATATATGGGATGAATCTGATGCAAATATAAGAATAATTATTAAACCAAAGAACAGAAATATAGAACCTAAAAAATTAATGGATGTTCTGTTCAAATTTACAGATTTATCTACAAAATTTCATTGTAATTTTAATGTTTTAGTTGATGGAAAAATTCCAAAGTTACTGGGTTTAAAAGAAATTTTAATTAATTTTATAAATTATAGAAAATCTATTGTTAAAAGAATTGCAATTTTTAATATTGATAAAATTAAACTTAGAATTGAGATTTTATCAGGATATTTAATTGTATATAAAAATCTAGATAAAATTATTAAAATAATTAGAAATAGCAAAGATCCAAAAAAAGATTTAAAGAAAAAATTTAAGCTTAAAGAAAGACAAATTATTTCTATTCTTGAAATGAAACTTAGATCTTTAAGAAAAATCGAAGAAAAAGATGCAATATTAGAACTCAAAAGTTTAAAAAAAGAATTAATATTTTTAAATAAACTTATTAAAAATAAAAAAGAATTAGATAAATATTTAATTAACCAGTTTGAATCTTATTTAGAAAAATTTAAAAGTGAAAATTTTAAAAGAAAAACTATTGTAACGACTCAAAAAGAAATTAATAATAATACCACTACTTTAGATGAATTTAGAACTATAGAAAATATTACCTTAGCATGCTCTATTAAAGACAATTTAAAAATATATAAAGGTCATATAGATGAAGATAAAATAATTTTTAACTCTAAAGAAAAAAATAAATTTTCATTAAAATTAAAAAATAATGAACAAGTTTTAATTTTTAACGATGATGGAAAAATATATACATTAGATCCTAATTTATTACCAGGCGGCAATTCAAACGGAACAAATTTGAGCTTTTTTGTAAATATTAAAAATTTTTCAAAAATAGTATCGATTTTTAAATTCGAAAAAGATTCTAAATATTTGTTAATTTCCAAATTTTCAAAAGGTTTTATTTATAAAACTGATGATCAATCAAAAACAAATAAAACAGGAAAAAAATTATTTAATTTGAAAAAAAATGACAAATTATTTAAAGTTTTAACTATAACAAATGATTATATTGCAATTGTTTCCTCCTTAGCAAAATTATTAATTTTTAATGTAGATGAAATACCTCATTTAACTAAAGGAAGTGGAGTTATATTGCAAAAAATAAAAAATGGTGAAATTAAAGATGCTAAAAATATTGATATCAATGAAGGTCTTGAGTGGGTAAATGTAAAACAAATAAAAAAATTAGAAAATTTGAAGCCTTGGTTAGGTAAAAGATCACAGGTTGGTAAAAAAGTTCCAAAAAAATTTAAAAAAGATTTAAAATTTTAATTGTCAATAATCTTATTTGGGTTCATTATATTATTTGGATCAAATATATTTTTAATTTTTTTCATTAATTCAATATTTGTTGGATGTTCTAGCTTTAAATATTCTTTTTTTCCTAAACCAATACCATGCTCTCCAGTACAAGTTCCACCCATTGAAATTGCTCTTTTAACCAATCTATCATTCGTTTTTTTAAATTTTTTCATTTCTTCATTATTGTTAGGATCACAGAGCATTAATAAATGAAAATTCCCGTCTCCGACATGACCTACCATAGGCGCAATTATATTATTTTTTTCAAGATCTAACTTAGATTCAATTATACAGTCTGCCAATTTTGAAAGAGGAACGCATACATCTGTTGACATTGCTCTTTTATTTGGTGAAATTGATAATGCGGCATAATATGCATCGTGTCTTGCTTTCCATAAACGATTTCTATCTTCTGTTTTATGAGCCCATTTAAAACTATGACCATTATAATTTGTACAAATTGCTTCAGAAATTTTTGATTGTTCTTCAGTAGATTCTTTTGTTCCATGGAATTCAAAAAATAATGTTGGTTTAATTTCGACTTCTGATAATTTCGAATATGCTTTGCTTGCTTTCATTTGCACTTCATCTAACAATTCAATTCTAGCTACTGGAATTCCATATTGTATAATTTCCATTGAACTTTTAACTGCACCTTCTAAAGTATCAAAATGACAGATTGCTGAAGATATAAATTCTGGTATTCCATAAAGTCTTAATTGAATTTCTGTTATTATTCCAAGAGTTCCTTCTGACCCAATAAATAATTTTGTTAAATCATACCCAGCTGATGATTTTTTTGTTCTTCCACCTGTATGAATAATTTTACCATCAGGAGTTACTACTGTTAATCCTAATACATTATTTTTCATTGTCCCATATTTTACAGCATTTGTCCCAGAAGCATTTGTTGCCGTCATTCCACCTAAAGTTGCTTCCCTTGCACCTGGGTCAACAGGAAAAAATAAACCAAGATTTTTTATATTATCATTCAGAAGTATTCTGCTCACTCCTGCTTGAACCCTACAATCTAAATCTTTTTCATTTGTTTCTATAATTTTATTCATATTTGTCAGATTAATTGAAATACCACCTTGATCAGGCGAAACATGACCTTCTAATGAAGTGCCACTTCCAAAAGGAACTACAGGAGTTTTGTTTTTCGCACAAATTTTTATTACATCACTTACATCATTTGTAGAATTTGCATAAAAGACCGCATCAGGTAATTTTGGAAGGAAATAATCTTCTCCTCTGGAATGTTGTTCTAAAACATTTTTATTTGTTATTATCTGATTATCTTTTAGAGCTTTGATTTCACTTATAGTGTCTTTAACGCTCATTTTTAACTAAAAGTTTAAAGAAATATCTTTATGAATAGATCTACATGAAGCTACAAATTTTGCTTGTTCTTTTGTAAGTTTTTCTTGAAGTCTTAAACCTATTGAATTTTTTATAGAGTTATCGAATTCATTAATTTTTGGTAATAAATTATTCAAAGCAGTATTTCTCCACTGAATTTCTGAATTATAATTGTTTATTGCCTCAACAAAAAGAATTAATGCCTGATCATAATTATCTTCTTTTTTAATTATTCTTCTTGATTTAGATAATTTATCTTTAATTAAATTTGTTCCAGTAATTACGGATAATTTTTTTTCTAAAGATTTAATATCATTTAATATTTCAGCTTTATTTTCCACATCATTACCTATACTCAATGTAAGTATATTTTTTTCAATTATTTGCTTTATTTGAATAAAATTGTTTCCAATTTCTGGAAGTTTTTCAACATCTATAATGATTTGTTTTAATGTTTGTATATTTTCATATACATCATCTACATTTCTTCGATATTTCATTAATGCACTTTTCTTATTTTTAGCTAGAATTTTATATTCACTATGAGATTCTTCCCATTCATTAGGAATACTAGAGATTATCTTATTTTTTTCATTCATGAGATCATTAATTGATAATTTAAGTTTATCAGCTTTAACTAATTTATTTTCTCTTTCTAAATTTACTATTTCTTTTTTTAGTTTTTCAATTTTTTTATCAATTTTAAATTCCCTTTTTTGACTTTTTCTAACTGATTGGTGAAGCGCTCTATAATTTTTACTATATTCATTTAATAATAAATTCTCTTTCTTATAATTATCAACCAACTCAAAAGTTAATAATGAGTTATTTGCGATTCCTTTAAATGACTCTCTAATTTGATTTGGCAAATAATCCACGTTTATTGAATTTATTTTATCTATATTATTAATAATATTTTCTTTATTATTATCATAAATATCAAATTTATAATTTTGAACACATTCTTGTAATCTTGGATTCATGGGTGGCGGAGCAACATCTGAAGTTAAGTAAGTTCTATTTGGTAAATAATTTACTAAACTTGGAAAATATCCTACTATTCCTAGACCAACAAGTTGAAGAAAGATAAAAGCAATTGCACCTTTCCATATTTGTACAGTTGAAACAGAAGGGGGGGCTACTCCTCTTAAATAAAACAACGAGAAGCCAAATGGAGGCGTTAAAAAAGATGTTTGCATATTAACCCCAATCATTACACCTAGCCAAACAGCAGTAACATTCGCATCAGTTTGAGCTAATAAAATTGGCGCAATTATTGGCACCACAACAACTGCAATTTCAATAAAATCTAAAAAAAATCCTAAAATAAATATTACGGTCATAACCACAACAAACTGAGTCCAAAAACCACCAGGTAGTCCTGTTAGAAAATCTGTAACTAGCTCCTCACCTCCAAACCCTCTAAATGCTGCTGTTAACATTGCCGCTCCTACAAGAATTATGAAAACCATAGAAGTAGTTACACAAGTTTCTATCATTACTCCTTTAAGAGTTTCATTTATTTTATATGCTCTCCAGAAACTCCAAAACACAGATACTAATAAAAAGAAAACTGCTATCCCAGCTAAAGTAACGCCTATAATATCTTTTTGAGTACTAATTTTTTTTATTGTTAGTTCAAAATTATTAATCAATAAATAAATAGCGAGAAGTGAAATGATCGAAATTATTGCAGGAAGATAAGCATTTTTTTCTCCCTGACATAGTCTATAACCTCCCATTATTGTTGCTCCAACTGCTCCAATTGCTCCTGCTTGATTAACAGTTGCAATTCCAAATAAAATTGATCCTAGAACTATAAATATAAGTGCAAGAGGTGGAACTAATGCTAAAAAGACTTTTAATGCAAATTTTCTGTCATAATTTCCTTCATATGGGACTGGCGGGGCTGCATTTGGTTTAATTCTTGCGTAAATTAGTATGTAGAGCATATAAAGACCTACTAAAACTAATCCTGGAAAAAATGCACCAAGAAACATATCTCCAGCACTTGTTGAAGCAACACTAAAATCACCAGGCATATTGAATTCCCCAGTAAAAAATTTATATTCTGATTGTCTTTTAGTATTTGCTACATCTGAAGCACTTGCTAGTTGATCCGCCAAAATTATAAGAACTATTGATGGTGGAATAATTTGACCAAGAGTACCAGAAGAACATACTATTCCACTTGCTAAAGATTTATCGTATTTATTTTTTAACATAGCTGGTAATGATATTAAACCCATAGCGACAACTGTGGCTCCTACGATACCTGTTGTAGCAGCTAATAAGGCTCCAACAAAAATTACTGAAATACCTAAACCACCAGGCACAGGTCCAAACAATTGCCCCATAGTAACCAATAAGTCCTCAGCAATTTTGGATCTTTGAAGCATTATTCCCATAAAAATAAATAGAGGAATTGCTATTAAGGTATCTCTCTCAACTTCCCAGTACACACCTCTAAAATTTGTTATACCAGCAGTTAACCATTGAATTGGACCATCTTGATAAAAATATTCACTTGGATTACCTTCAAAAATATAGCCGAACGTCGCTGCTAAAATAATACTAATTACTGCGGACCCAGGTAAAGAAAATGCAACTGGGAAACCAGAAGCTAAAGCTCCAATCATCAATATAATTAAAATGATTAAGAATATTGTTTCCATTTATGTATTACCTTGCTGGGAAGTATTTTGATTCTTTGATTCAACTATAATTGCACTGCTGTTTAAAAAAAAACTTACGAATTGAATTAACATAGTCAAAGCATATATTGCTAAAAAACCTGCCATTAAATATTTAACCTGCATACCATAGCCACTCATTGATGTTTCAAAAGAAGTTAATGGTGCATTAATAACACATTGTTTACACCACATTCCTCTTAATAATATTACCCAACATATAGGAATACCTAATAAAAGAGATCCAATTAAATTTGACCATGCTTTTCCAATTTTAGAAAATTTAGTAAATAAAATATCTACTCTAACATGACCTTCATTTAATAAAGCATATGAACTTGCAAATAAAAATAGGGCTCCATACCAAAATCTTACTAAGTCACCCATAAATGTTTGTTCATAAGAAAAAATAAATCTTGCTAATACAATTTGAAACTCAGCAATAACAACTAAAAATGCCAGCCACATAAAACCTAATGTTGATGTAAAATATGCAATAATTAAAGAAATTAATAGTATTGGAAAATGGACATAAGTCCCTCTAAAATTCGAACGATTTAAATCCATACCAAGCTTTTCACCAAATATGGGAATTAGTAAATCTTCAACTCTCAGAAAAGATAAAATCATATCAACAATACCTATTAATAAAACAGCCCAAAAACATGCCCTAATAATGTAGGCTGAGAAGTTAGAAAATTGTTTTGATTCAGTTATTAAATTTTTTTTAGAAGTAAATAAAACATATATTAAAGATAATAAAATAATAAATAAGTAGCTATAAAATTGTATAGATGATTTTATAATTAATTCTTCACTAAATTCAGAATTTGATGAACTAAGTATTGACTGATATTTTAAAAATGAAATAACTCCTGGCCAGTCAGCCCAAAAATTGAAAAAATTGTTTATTAAAAATGTAAAAGTAAGTGCTACAATTACAACCCCTATAAAACGTATTTGATTTGATAATCCAAAATGCATATTAAATTCAATTAATAAAGCGGAAACATAAATGTTCCCGCTTTAAATATAAAGTTAAATTGTTTGTAATTAAACTCCTAGAGCTCTATTTCTTTGTTTGAGGTATCCACCATCAGATAGATTTCCCCATGAACCTAAGTCTTTTCTAGCTGCTTCAAAACTACTATGAATTCTTGCTGCTAAATCACTATGTGCTTTAACTTCAGCATAAACTTCATCTGAAGCTTCTTTGATAGAATCATAAACATCATCGCTAAATTCTTTCAATTTAACACCTTGATCTTTTATTAATCTAGCAAGAGCTGCACCATTTTTAGCATTGTATTCTGACATCATTATTTCATTTTCAGCTGTAGCTGATGCTTCAATAATTGTTTGGTCAGTTTTTGAAAGAGATGTTAGCCATGATTTATTACAACCTGCTGCTAACATAGAACCTGGTTCGTGAAAACCTGGCCAATAATAATATTTAGCCGCTTCATAGAATTTCATTATTTCGTCATTCCATGGACCTACCCATTCAGTAGCATCAATTGCTCCCGAAACTAAGTTTTCATATATTTGACCACCAGGAAGAGATACTGGAGAGCCACCCATTTTTGCCAATACATCACCACCTAGTCCAGGCATACGCATTTTTAAACCAGAGAAATCTCCTGCAGAATTTATTTCTTTATTAAACCATCCTCCCATTTGAACTCCAGTGTTTCCACACATAAAGTTTTTTAGGCCATAGTCATCTGCTAATTCATCCCATAATTCTTGACCACCTTGGAATCTTATCCACGCATTTATTTCAGTATAAGTTAGTCCAAAAGGAACTGCTGTAAAGTAAGCCCATCCAGGATGTCTGCCTTTCCAATAATAATCTGCAGCATGATACATTTGTGAATTTCCAGATGCAACTTCATCAAAAGAATCAAATGCTCCAACTCTTTCATTTGCTGCAAAGTATTGAACATTGAATCTACCTTCACTTAATGCAGTTAATCTATCAGCAAATCTTTGAGCACCAGTTCCCAATCCTGGAAAATCTCTTCCCCATGTTGCAACAATAGAAATATCTACTCTATCTGCTGCAATAGCTGGAGCTGCTAAAGTTGAAGTTGCTGCTATTGCCGCTCCTCCAACTGCTGCTTTTTTTAAAAAATCACGACGTTTAATATTTTTTTTCATATTTTTAACCCCCTATAAAAATTTAATAAAATCTAACAGAAAATAAGAAATTTGAAACGATAAAAATTACTAATTTGTTAAAAAGCGCTAATTCCTGTTTGAAATTTACCTAAAATTAGTGAATGAATATCCTCAGTTCCTTCATATGTATTAACAGTTTCTAAATTGATTAGATGTCTCATAATATGATACTCTTCCATAATACCATTAGCACCTAACATATCCCGAGCTTTCCTAGCTATTTTTAGAGATTTGCTGCAATTATTTCTTTTAAGCATACTTATTGCAATATCCACATTCTTTTTTTCATCCATTAATTTACCTAACTGAAAACAAGCATTCAATCCTAAAGTAATTTCAGTCTGCATATCAGCTAACTTTTTTTGAACTAATTGTTTAGATGCTAGGCTGTCTTTAAACATAATTCTTTCTTCAACATAGCTTTTAGTATTTAACCAAATATTTTCTGCTGCACCCATTGTTCCCCAAGAAATTCCATATCTGGCCATATTTAAACAAGCAAAAATTGATTTCCAACCTTTAGTCAATGGAAGCTTTCTATCTTCATTAATAAAAACATTATCCAAATGAATTTGCCCAGTAGGACTTAACAATAAACTTAATTTATTATCTATTGTTAATGTAGAGAGACCTTTATCATTTTTTTCTAATATATATCCATTTACCGTATTATTTTCATCCTTTGCCCAAATAATATATATGTCAGCTATTGGGGCATTAGTTATCCAATTTTTATTACCATTTAAAACATAGCCATTATTTTTTTTTACTACTTTAGTTTTTATGGAACTGGGATCAGATCCTGCTTCACTTTCTGTTAATCCAAAACATCCTACAATTTTTCCTTTTGCTAAAGATGGTAAATACTTATTCTTCTGAGAGTCACTTCCATATTTAAAAATAGGAAACATAACTAACGATGACTGAACTGAAATAGCTGATCTATAACTACTGTCTATAGCTTCAAATTCTTTTGTTATTAAACCATATGAAACATACGAAGCACCTGGACAGTCATAGTCCTTTATTGTTGATCCCAAAAAGCCTAAATTACCAAATTCTTTAAATAAGTCTTTTTCAAAAAACTTGTTTTTATTATCATCAATTACTCTGGGCATTAATACAGATTTGCAAAAATCTCTTGCTGTTTTCGATATATTTTGCTCTTCAATTGACAAATTATCATCTAAATAAAGTGGATCTTTCCAATTTCTAATTTGAATATTCATAAAATTATTTTAGACATTGTATTTATAAAAATATATCATAAAATAATATAAATGAGCGAGATATTATTAATAGCATCAGATCATGCCGGGTATGAATTAAAACAATCCCTAATCAACCTTATGGGAAAAAATTTTTTCAAAGATTTAGGTACAAATTCAGAAAATAACGTAGATTATCCAGATTATTCAATAAAAGTAGTAGATGAAATTTTAAATAATCCTAAAAAAAAAGGGATTTTAATATGTGGAAGCGGTATTGGAATGTCAATATCTGCAAACAGATATAAAGGAATAAGAGCATCTTTATGTCATACTCCAGAAATGACAAAATTATCTAGAGAACATAATGATGCTAATATATTAGTACTTCCAGGTAGATTTATAGATGTTAAAGTTGCAAAATTATGTATAGATAGCTTTTTGAATACAAAATTTTCAGGAGAAAGACATAAAAGAAGAATAGAAAAAATCGACAAATGAATAAAATATATTTTGATAATTTAAAAAATACAGATGAAGAAGTCAACTCTATATTAAATAGAGAATTGAAAAGACAACAAAGTCAAATAGAATTAATTGCTTCAGAAAATATTACCTCCTTATCAGTTTTAAATGCTCAAGGTTCAGTACTGACAAATAAATATGCTGAGGGCTACCCAGGTAGGAGATATTACGGAGGTTGCGAGTTTGCAGATCAAGCTGAAGAAATAGCTTTAAAAAGAGTAAAAGAATTATTTGAATGCAAATATGCTAATCTTCAACCACATAGTGGAGCTCAAGCTAATCAAGCTGTTTTTTTAGCTTTATTAAATCCTCACGATACAATCCTAGGTATGTCTTTAGCATCTGGTGGTCATTTAACACATGGTGCAAAACCAAATATATCAGGTAAGTGGTTTAACCCTATTCAATATGGTGTAAAAAAAGAAGGTAACGAAAAAGATTTAATTGATTATAATGAAGTAGAAAGTTTGGCAAAAGAACATAAGCCAAAAATTATAATTGCAGGTGCCTCGGCCTACCCAAGAATTATTGATTGGAAAAAATTTAGAGAAATTTCTGATCAAGTAGGAGCATATTTAATGGTTGATATGGCACATTATTCTGGTTTGATAGCTGCAAAAGAATATCCTAATCCAATACATTATGCTGACATTGTTACTTCTACAACTCACAAAACACTAAGAGGTGCTAGAAGCGCTATGATACTTACAAATAATGAAGATTTAATAAAAAAAATTAATTCTGCAGTTTTCCCTGGTCTTCAAGGTGGACCTTTAATGCATGTAATGGCAGCAAAAGCAGTTACTTTCGGAGAGGCATTAAAACCTGAATTTAAATCGTACATTAAAGATGTTATTAGTAATGCAAAAGTATTAGCTAATATTTTAGTTCAAAGAGGATTTAAGGTTGTTACTGGTGGAACAGATTCTCACATTGTTTGGCTAGACTTAACTCCAAAAAATTTAACAGGTGATATAGCTGAAAAATTATTAGAAGATGTTGGAATAGCATGTAACAAAAATGCAATTCCATATGATCCAAAACCTCCAAAAATCACATCTGGACTAAGACTTGGAACTCCAGCAACAACTTCAAGAGGATTTAATAATGATGATTTTGAAAATGTTGGTAATATGATAGCCGATATTTTAGATAGTTTATTATTAGAAGAAAAAGAAAGAGATGAAATCATAAATAATACTAGGGAAAAAGTAGTTAATTTATGTAAAAAATATCCGATATATAAAGAGGCATATTAATGGCTAATATGAGATGCCCATTTTGCAGCTATGAAAATTCTCAAGTAAAAGATTCAAGGGCAACTGAAGATAATACCTCAATAAGAAGAAGAAGATTGTGTGAAAAATGTGGTTCAAGATTCACTACTTATGAGAGAATACAACTAAGAGATTTAATAGTAATAAAAAAGAATAATCAAAAAGAGGTTTTTGATAGAGATAAAATATATAGATCAATATCTTTAGCACTTAGAAAAAGAATAACAGATCAAGATAAAATTGAAAGTATAGTAAATGGAATAGTTAGAAGGCTAGAGAATTCAGGTGAAACAGAAATAAAAACAAGTATAATAGGTCAACTTATAATGGATTCTCTTTTAAATATTGATCAGGTTGCTTATGTACGTTTTGCTTCAGTTTATAAAAATTTTAGAGAAGCAAGGGATTTTGAGGACTTTTTAGGTAATTTAGAAGATAAATAAACCAAATTAAAAAAATATTAATGTCTAATTTCGAAAATCATAAAAGATTTATGCTTTTGGCACAAAAATATTCATTATCTAATTTAGGTCATACTTTTCCAAATCCATCAGTCGGTTGTTATATAGTTGATTATAAAAAAAATAAAAAAGGTAAAATTGTCTCTTTTGGAAAAACAGGTAAAAATGGGAGACCTCATGCTGAAGAAGTTGCGTTAAAAAAAGCAGGAAAGAAAGCTAAAGGCTGTACAATGTATGTAACTTTAGAACCATGCAATCATAAATCTAAAAATTTATCTTGTACCAATCAAATCATTAAATCTGAAATAAAAAAGATTTTTATAGCTAAAATTGATCCTGATAAAAGAACAAATAAAAAAAGTATTAAAAAATTTATAAACAAGAAAATCACAGTTAATTTAGGCCTAACAAAAGAAATAACTGAAAATACAAATAGATATTTTTTTCAGAGTATAAAAAAAAATAGACCTTATGTTAAAATTAAAATGGCAATTTCAAAAGATAAAAAAATTGCTTGGTCTGATTATTCAAGTAAATGGATATCAAATAGTAAAAGTAGAAAATATTCACATAAATTAAGATTTTTAAGTCAATCAATTTTGACTTCATCTAAAACTATTCTAAAAGATAACCCTCGCTTTACAATAAGAAAAAATAATAAAATAATTAAGTATATACCAATTATTATAATAGATCAGAATCTTAAAATACCATTAAAATCAAAATTATTAAAAAATTTAGATAAAAAAAATATAATAATTTTTACAAATAAAATTGGAAAAAAATTCAACAAACTAAATTTATTAGGATGCAAAATGATTTACACAAATAAAATGAATAATGAAGGTCGTTTAGATTTAAAAGAGATAATGAAAAAAATTTATTCGTTTAAAATTAATGATATTTTAGTTGAGGCTGGGGGTATTTTTTTGAGTAATTTGTTAAAAAATAAATTAGTTGACGAAATGCACATTTTTCAAGCCCCATTCAATATAGGCCCCAATGGAAAGCCTATGATTTATCCTATATTGTCTAATTTTAATATTAATAAACTTCATTTTAAAGAAATAACTAAAAAAAATTTTGGAAAAGATGTATATCATCATTTTTTAGTGAAAAATAATTA
This sequence comes from Alphaproteobacteria bacterium MarineAlpha5_Bin12, assembly GCA_002937855.1. GTDB lineage: Bacteria > Pseudomonadota > Alphaproteobacteria > HIMB59 > MarineAlpha5-Bin12. The sequence goes on from PTKS01000002.1 coordinate 111,788, forward strand.
ATATGTTTACAGGAATAATAAAAGCAAAAGGTCTTGTTGTTGATATTGAAAAAAATAATAATATTTTTTCTTTTGAAACAGATTATGATTTAGATGATTGTAATATAGGCACATCTATAAATTGTGATGGAATATGTTTGACTATGGTTTCTTTAGAAAAAAATAAAAATAAATTTATATTTAAAGTAAATATTGGTGAAGAAACAATTGAAAGATCCACATCTAAATATTGGAATGTTGGATCAATAATTAATTTAGAAAAATCATTAAAAGTTGGTGATGAGATAGCTGGACATTTTGTTTATGGTCACATTGATTGTATATCAAAAATTTTAAAAATAAATAATTTAAAAAATAGTTGGAATATGTTTTTTGAATTAGCAGATATTAACAATAAATTAATTGTAGAAAAAGGGTCTATTGCTATTAATGGAATTTCATTAACTATTGCAAACTTATACAAAGATAGTTTTTGTGTCTCTATAATTCCACATACATATAATACAACAAACTTATTAAAACTAGATGTCGATGATGTTGTTAATTTAGAGTTTGATATGTTATCAAGATATGTTTTAAAAAATAAATAATATGAATATGGATAATGAATTCTCAAAACATCTTTCTCCTATTGAAGAAATTATTAAACATGCCAAAAATGGTAAAATGTTTATTTTAGTAGATGAAAATGATAGAGAAAATGAAGGCGACTTAATTATACCAGCGCAAATGGTATCACCAGAAGCAATAAATTTTATGGCAAAATATGGCAGAGGTCTAATATGTCTATCCTTAACTAAAAAAAGAATAAATGAGTTGCAATTACCATTTATGAATCCTGCGAATCAAAATAATGATCTTACAGCTTTTACAGTTTCTATAGAGGCTAAAGAAGGAGTTTCAACAGGCATTTCTGCAGCAGATAGAGCCCATACAATATCTGTAGCAATTAATAATAAAAAATCGAAAAATGACATAGTTTCTCCAGGTCATGTTTTTCCGCTTATGGCTTGGGATGGGGGAGTTTTAATTCGAGCTGGTCACACTGAAGCAGCAGTAGATATATCAAAACTCGCAGGTCTTAATCCTTCAGGTGTGATTTGCGAAATTATGAATGATGATGGAACAATGTCAAGACTTCCAGAATTAATAGAATTTTCAAAAAAACACAATATACCAATTGGAACAGTTTCTGATTTAATCGCACATAGATTAAAAAATAATAAAATAGTAGAGAAAATGTCAGAAATAGATTTTGATCATTATTTGGAGGGAAAATTTAGATTCTTAACATTCAAAAATATTCTTTCTAATGAAGAACATTATGCCTTAGTTTCAAAAAAAATTAATACGGAATCACCAGTTTATGTGAGAATGCATAAACACAGCATTTTACAAGATCTTCTGAAAGAAAAAAATTTCATTGACAATAGAATGAAGAAGTCTTTGGAAGCGATTCATTCAAAAGAAAATGGTGTAATAGTAATTATTAATGGAAATTATGCTCCTAAAATTGAAAAACAGTTTAGTAGACAAAAAAATGAATTAAAAGATAAATTTGAATTAAGAGAATATGGTGTTGGAGCTCAAATTTTATTAAATATTGGCTTAAAAGAAATAATATTATTATCTAATAATCCAAAAAAAGTTATAGGTTTAAGTGGTTTTGGTTTAAAAATCATTAATCAAGAAAATTTTTAATATGAATACAAAAATACTTATTGTTGTTGCAAATTATTATAAAGATATATCAGAAGGATTGGTTAATGGGGCAACCAATTTTCTATATGATAATAACATTGAATATGACATTATTTATGTCCCAGGTTCATTTGAAATATCATTAACAATTAAACATAATATAAAAAAGAATATATATAATGGTTATATAACTTTAGGATGTATAATAAAAGGTGATACAATTCATTTTGACCTTTTGTCTCAACAAACTATTTATTCTATTAATAAATTAATGATTGATTTTGATACTCCTATCAGCTTTGGTGTATTAACATGTAATAATACAAAAGAAGCAGAAATTAGATCTAGAATAGGTAGTCCTAAAAATAAGGGATTTGAAGCTGCCTCCGCATGTTTAAAAATGATAAGAATTTTGAAAAAATAGATGAAAAAAAATTTTGACAAAACTCTGTCAAGACTAGCTGCTATTCAATCCTGTTTTCAATCTTTTTTCGATCAACAGTCATTAAAAAATCTTGAAATTGAGTTCAATACGCATCGTTTTAATAAGATTCTAGATCAAAATAAATTCAAAATGAAATATGACAAGGCTTTATATAAAGATTTAATTAGTTATATTGAAAATTTTAAATCAAATTTTGATATTAATGAATATTTTGAAAAATATATTAAATTAAAAAGACCATTTAAAAGATTAGATATAATAACTAAAGTTATATTAATCGTTGGTACAAGTGAGATTTTAAGTAATCAAAAAATAAATAAAAAAATAATAATTAATGAATATATAAATATTTCAAAAAGTTTTTTAGATAAACCTGAAGTTTCCATGATAAATGCTATATTAGATAAAATTTATGATAACAGATCAGAAAAAAAAATTAACTGAAAAATTAATTATAAACAAGTTGCTAAAAAAACTTAATTTTAAAAAAACTTCAACCTATAATTTTCAAAATGATGGATCTAAAATTAAATATCCTTCTAAAAAAGAATTAATAGTTTCTCAGGATACATTAGTTGAAAATGTTCATTTTTTTAAAAATGATACACCTGAGTCAATAGCTCTTAAATCAATCCGAACAAATTTATCAGATATCTTGTCTATGGGAGGTAAGCCACTTTCATATACTATGTCAATTTCAATTAATAACACAATTGATTACTATTGGATAAAACAATTTACAAATTCATTATATAAAGAACAAAAAAAACACAATTTTTATCTCTTAGGAGGAGATATAGTTAATAGTAAAACTTTATCTATTACAATAACTGTATTTGGATTAGTAAAAAAAGGAAAGTTAATTTTAAGATCTGGATCAAATAATAATGATGATATTTGGGTTACAGGAGAAATAGGAAATTCATACATAGGTTTACAAATTTTAAAAAATAAAATCACCATTAAAAAGAAAAAAATAAAAGATTATTTTTTAAAACACTATTTTTTTCCAAGCCCACCTCTTGTTATTTCTCAAAAACTATTTAAATTCATGAATTCAGCAATTGATATTTCTGATGGTTTCATTGGAGATTTAGAAAAATTAACTCTTAATAATTCTAAAGGTGCTTTAATATATGTAAAAAATATTCCTTTTTCAAAATATTCAAAAGAATTAATCAATAATAAAATTATTAAAATTGAAAATATTTTATCCGGTGGCGATGATTATCAGTTATTATTTACAAGTAAAAAAATTTATAGAAATAAAATTTTGCACCTATCTAAAAAATTTAAATGCAAAGTATCTTTAGTTGGGGAAGTAAATAATTCAAAAAAAATTGAATTTTTAGGCTTAAAATTAAATATAATGAAAAAAAGTTATGTTCATAGGATCTAATTCTTGCCTTTTAGTGCAGTTTCTGTCATTAAATCGCGTTATTAAATATAGGAGTAATTAATGCTTACATTTGTTATAATTTGTGGTTTTTTAGCTGTAGTTTATGGTGTTTGGACTTCCCGATCAATTCTATTATTAGATTCTGGTAATGAAAAAATGAGGGAAATAGCGCTAGCAATTCAAGAAGGTGCAAAGGCCTATCTCAATAGGCAATATAGAACCATATTTATTGTAGGTGCAATTATTTTTATAATTGTTTGGATATTTTTAGATTTTTTATCAAGTATTGGTTTTTTGATTGGAGCTTTTTTTTCAGGTTTAACAGGTTATGTGGGAATGAACATTTCTGTTAGATCAAACGTAAGAACAACTCAAGCAGCAACTAGAGGTTTAAGTCAAGGTTTATCTGTGGCTTTTAAGGCTGGAGCTGTAACAGGTTTACTAGTTGCAGGGTTAGCATTATTATCTGTTTCAGGTTATTTTTCATTTTTAATTTTTTATTTGGAAATAGAAGGTAGAGAAATAATTGAACCTTTAGTAGCCTTAGGATTCGGAGCATCATTAATTTCTATATTTGCAAGATTGGGTGGTGGAATATTTACAAAGGGAGCTGATGTAGGTGCAGACCTTGTTGGAAAAGTCGAAGCAGGAATTCCTGAAGACGATCCAAGAAACCCAGCTGTTATTGCAGACAATGTTGGTGATAATGTTGGAGATTGTGCTGGAATGGCTGCAGATTTATTTGAAACATATGTTGTTACAGTAGTTGCTACAATGGTTTTGGCTTCAATATTTTTTGATTCATTATCATTTATGATTTATCCATTATCAATAGCTGGAGTATGCACACTTGCAAGTATTGTTGGAACATTTTTTGTAAGACTCGGAAAAAATAATAATATAATGATGGCATTATATAAAGGGTTTATTGTTACTGCATTAATCTCAGGTCTTCTTTTATGGCCAATCACTGATTATGTAATTGGAATAAACTCAATTTTTGAAGTTAATAATAATATATTTACAGGTTTTGATCTTTTTATTTGTGGTATTTTAGGATTAGTAATTACTGGATTAATAATTTGGGTTACCGAATATTACACTGGTACAAATTTTAGACCCGTGCAAAGTATAGCTAAAGCTTCAACTACAGGACATGGAACAAATGTCATTCAAGGTTTGGCTATAAGTTTAGAGTCAACTGCTTTACCTGCAATTATAATAATATTTGGGATTATTATGACATATTCATTAGCTGGTCTTTTTGGAATAGCTATTGCAGTTACTACAATGCTTGCTCTGGCAGGAATGGTCGTTGCTTTAGATGCTTATGGACCTGTAACTGATAATGCTGGTGGAATTGCAGAGATGTCTAATTTAGACGAAAATGTAAGGAAAATTACTGACTCTTTAGATGCTGTAGGAAACACTACTAAAGCAGTTACTAAAGGATACGCAATTGGTTCAGCAGGATTAGGTGCATTAGTACTTTTTGCAGCTTATACTGAAGATTTAAAACATTTTGCTGAACAAGGTTTGCTTCCTCAAGTTAGTTTTGAACTTTCAAATCCATACGTTGTTGTTGGATTATTAATTGGTGGATTATTGCCATACCTATTTAGTGCTTTAAGTATGACTGCTGTAGGAAGATCTGCAGGATCTGTAGTTATTGAAGTAAGAAGGCAATTCAAAGAAATAAAAGGTATAATGGAAGGTACAGGAAAACCAGAGTATGGAAAATGTGTAGATTTATTAACTAAGTCAGCAATAAAAGAAATGATAATTCCATCCTTATTACCAGTACTTTCACCTATTGTAGTATATTTTGTTATTTTATTAATTTCTGACCAAGCTTCTGCTCTAACATGTTTGGGCGCAATGTTATTAGGAATCATTGTAACAGGATTGTTTGTAGCAATTTCAATGACTGCAGGTGGAGGGGCATGGGATAATGCAAAAAAATATATTGAAGATGGCAATCATGGTGGAAAAGGAAGTGAAGCACATAAGGCAGCTGTAACTGGCGATACTGTAGGAGACCCTTACAAAGATACAGCTGGTCCAGCAGTAAATCCAATGATTAAAATTACAAATATAGTAGCATTACTATTACTCGTTGCTATAGCTGGATAGAATTAATCTCCTACATTTGCAGTTGGGATTGAGGTAAGAGAATCTTTTTTACCAACTCCTCCAAATATTCTTTCTATCCAACCAGTTTTTAATATTTCATCACTTGTTGTTTTTTTAGTAATGGAAATTTCATTATTTTTTTTCATATCATAAAAATTTAATGAATCAAAAATATTGTTTTCATTAAATTTTATGACATAGACATTTCTTGAAATTATTTGATTATTAAATATATTTGTTTTTTTTACTGTCTCACTTATATAAATTAAACTATTATTTAAAGTATCAGCAGAACTAGGTGCACCTAAACGTTCAATTATTTCAACCTTACTTAACCCTTCAAAATTAGAATTAAATCTATCAGTTTCAATTATACCAGTTTTTTGTATAGTTGAATTACAAGAAACTATAAAAAAACTAAGAAAAATAGCTATATAAAAAGGCATTTTATTTATTTACTAATTATATTTATGTTGTATACAAAAAAATTATTTAAATTAAATATATAATATTATTATATTTTTTATATATATATGGTTTTAAAGGTTGAAATAAACAATTAAATAAATATAGAAAGATTTATTATGGCAGTACCTAAAAGAAAGACGTCAAAATCTAAAAGAAATATGAGAAGATCTCACGATTCTATAAAAAAAATGAATATCATTGAAGACAAAGATTCGGGTGAACCCAGGTTATCTCACAAGATTGATTTATCAACCGGAATGTATAAAGGTAAATTAATTCTCAATCCTAAAAATAAAATTTCATAATATTTAATGTCACTTAATAACAAATTTCACATTGCAATTGATGCAATGGGAGGTGATAATTCACCCAAAAAAGTTATTGAAGGTTGTAAAATTTTTCTAGAAAAAAATGAAAATACCAATTTAGTTGTTTTTGGTCATAAAAATTTAAATACAGAAAATATATTTAAACACAATAATATGAGTTTAATTAGTTGTAGTGAAACAATTTTAGATAATGATAAACCATCTTCAATTTTGAGATCAAAAAAAGATAGCAGTATGAGAAAAGCTCTAGAATATGTTAAAGAAAATCCTGAAGCAGGATTTGTTTCAGCGGGTAATACAGGTGCAGTAACAGCTTTATCAAAAATCATTATTGGAACTTTAGACAATATTAGAAGACCTGCCTTTTGTTCTTTAATTCCAACTTATAAAGGATTTAGTGTTATGTTGGATTTAGGAGCAAATAAAGAAAGTAACGAAAATCATTTATTTCAATTTTCAATAATGGGACATGCTTTCTCTAAAATAAATAATATTAAAAATCCTAAAATTGCAATTTTAAACATTGGAACTGAAGAAGGTAAAGGTAAAGAATATTTACAAAATGCATTTAATTTAATTTCTAAAAGTTTTTTAAAAAGTGATTTTATTGGTTTTATTGAACCTGATAAAATTACTTCAGGAAGTGCTGATGTTATAGTTACAGATGGTTTTACTGGAAATATTTCTTTAAAAACTGCTGAGGGTCTTTCTCAATTTATGACTTCTAATTTTAAAAATATATTTAATAAAAATCTATTAAATAAATTAGCTTATTTAATTTTAAAAAAAGATTTAAAGATTTTTAATGAAAAAATTAATCCATCCAATTATAATGGAGCTATGGTTTTAGGACTAAATTCAGTAGTAGTAAAAAGTCATGGCAATGCTTCCCCAGTTGCTTTTGCTCAAGCAATAATGAACTGTTTAAATATTTTGAAAAATAATATAAATGAGTTAATAATAGATGAATTAAAACTTGTTAATTTTAATGACTGAAAATATTACACGTAACGATATAGCAGAATCTATATTTGATGAAATAGGTTTATCAAGAAATGAATGTAATCAATTTGTTGATGATATTATTGATATAGTTATTAAAGGAATTGTAGAAGATGGATTGGTTAAAATTGCAGGTTTTGGTACATTCAAATTACGTCACAAAAAAGAAAGAATTGGAAGAAACCCTAGGACAAAAGAGCCAGCAGTAATCTCTTCTAGAAATGTTATTTTATTTAAAGTAAGTCAGCAACTTAAAGATAAAATTAACAGTGAACAATAATAATAAAAAACTATTACAAAATATTCATGAAGTTTCAAACTTGATTGATGTTAAACCACATGTTTTAAGACAGTGGGATGAAAAAATAAAATCTTTTGGTATTAATATTTTATCAATGAAAAAAAACAAAGATGGTAAAAGACGATATTATAGAGAAGAGGACATAGAAATATTAAAAAATTTAAAATATTTAATGTATACAAAAAAATATACAATGATTGGTGCCCTTGAAGAGATAAAAAATAAATCAAAAAAAAGAACTAACTATAATTTAGTTAATGACCTTAAAATTTTATCGAAAAATATAAGAAAATTATTAAATAACTGATATCAATTATATTAATATAAGAATTATTAGTTTGACTTGAATGTGTTTGATATATATTAGCCCTACTAAAATGAAAACTGAATTTATTAAAAAAGCTGAATTGAAAAAAAATTGGGTCTTAATTGATGCAGAAAATGCTGTTTTAGGAAGGCTAGCTGTAATATCTGCAAATATTTTAAGGGGAAAAAATAAAGTAAATTATTCTCCAAACTCTGATTGTGGAGATTATTTAATTATTATTAATTCTGATAAGATAAAGTTTACAGGAAAAAAATTAAAAGATAAGATTTACAATAGACATACAGGATATCCGGGTGGTTTAAAATCAACAAATCCAAAAAGATTAATAGAAGAAGACAAGTCGGATAATATAATCAAATATGCGATTAAAAGAATGATACCTAAAGGCCCTCTTGGTTCAAAACAATTATCAAATTGCAAAATATATAGAAAAGATGTACATCCACATGAAGCACAAAATCCAAAATTAATAAATATAAAAGAATTGAATAGAAAAAATATCAGGTCATAATTAATGGAAGAAATTAATATCAAAGAAGAAAATAATATTGAACCAAAGCTTGATTCAAATGAACCAAAACTTGATTCAAAAGGAAGAGCATATGCTACAGGTAAAAGAAAAAATTCTACAGCTAGAGTATGGATTAAAAAAGGTAATGGTGAAATAAAAGTAAATGGTAGAACAATTACTAAATATTTTGTAAGACCTGTTTTAAGAATGGTTATCAATCAGCCTTTTGAGTCAATCAAATCAGAAAATAACTTTGACACACTAATAACAGTTAAAGGAGGGGGGTTATCTGGTCAAGCTGGAGCTATAAGACATGGGATAAGTAAAGCACTATGTATTTATGATTCTGGTTTCAGAGCACCTCTAAAAAAAAGTGGATTTTTAACTAGAGATTCACGAGTAGTAGAAAGAAAAAAATTTGGATTAGCTAAAGCAAGGAGAAGTTATCAATTCTCTAAAAGATAACTTTTTCTTATGAAGTTAATCATTAATAGTTTAGCTGCATTTTTTTTATTTAGTTGTAATTACCCAAATATAAATGATATTCCTACTGATATGGATTTGGATGTTACTTTTGAGGATATCACCAATATAAAAAAATTAAAAAGTGAAATAAATGAGTGATTTTAATATTTGTATCGCAGGTTTAGGAACAGTTGGTTCATCATTAATCAATATTATTGAAAAAAATAAAAATAAAATTGAAAACAGACTTAATAAAAAAATAAAAATTGTTGGAATCACAGCAAAAAATAAAAGAAAAAAACGATCATTTTTAACTGATAATTATAACTGGTATGATGATCCACTAAAAATGATTAAAGACTGTAAGCCTAATTTATTTATAGAACTTATGGGTTATGAAAAAGAAATAAGTTATAATTCAATTAAATTTGCAATCAAAAATAAAGTTAATATAATTACAGCTAATAAAGCTTTGATAGCTCATAATGGTAATGAGTTAATATCTTTAGCTGAAAAAAATCAAGTCAGTTTCTTATTTGAAGCTTCAGTAGCTGCCGCAATTCCAATAATTAATACTCTAAAATCTATGATAATTTCAAATAAAATTATTAAAATTTTAGGTATTCTAAATGGTACTACAAATTATATTTTATCGAATATGACAAATAATAATATCTCATTTTCTGAAGCTTTAAAGGATGCTAAAAAAAAAGGTTATGTTGAATCCAATCCTGATTTAGATTTAGAAGGAATAGATAGTGCTCACAAATTATCAATATTAACATCATTAGCATTTGGCTTAAATTTGATAAATTTTAATGAAATCTATAGAGAAGGTATAGCTAATATTGAATTACAGGATATTGAGTTTTCTAAAAAATTAGGCTTGGTTATTAAACTTGTTTCAATTGTTGAACAAATAAATAACAAAATTAGATTATATGTAAAACCAATGATGCTTAATAAAAATTCTCGATTAGGAAAAGTTGATGGAGTGTTAAATGGTATACAAATTCAATCAAAAGATATCGAGGATATTTTTTTAGAAGGTCAAGGAGCAGGTGGATATGCAACTGCAAGTTCAATCATTTCTGATATTTATGATATTTGTATAAATGGATATTCACCTGCTTTTGGTATAAAATTTAATAAATTAAAAAAAATTGATAAATTAAGTGTTAATAAAGATTTTAATTCTTTTTACTTAAGATTAAATGTTTTAGACAAAAAAGGCGTTTTGGCTAAAATTACTAAATTGTTTAATGAAAATAATATATCTATTGAAACTATGATACAAAATCCAAAAAATATGAAAATAAAAAATAACTCTATTCCATTAATTATTATAACTCATAAAACTTATTTACAAGATATAAACAATTTAATTAAAAAAATATCAAATTTATTAGAAGTAAAAGATAAACCTTTTTTTATGCAAATTTATAAAGTATAAATTTAAAAATGAACAATAATTTATTAGATAGAAATCTTGCTTTAGAAGCGGTAAGAGTCACTGAAGCGGCTGCTTTATCAAGTTCTTTAATGATGGGAAAAGGAAATGAAAAATCAGCAGATCAAAATGCAGTTAACTCTATGAGATATTATTTAAATAATTTAGAAATAGATGGAACTGTAGTTATTGGAGAAGGAGAGAGGGATAATGCACCTATGTTATATATAGGAGAAAAAGTTGGCGCAGGTGGCCCTAAAGTAGATTTAGCTTTAGATCCTCTTGAAGGTACGACAATAACAGCGAAAGGTGGTGAAAATGCACTGTCTGTATTAGCTATGGCTGAAAATAATGGTTTTCTTCACTCACCTGATGTTTATATGTATAAAGTAGCAGTTGGAAAAAAATTTCAAGATTTTGATATCGATATTGAATCATCTCCTGATAAAATAATCAAAGATTTAACAGCACAATATAAAATTAAAAGTGAAAATTTAGTTGTTTGTATACTTGAAAGAGAAAGACATAACGAATTAATTAATAAAGTAAGAAATACTGGCGCAAGGATAAAATTAATTTCAGATGGTGATGTTAGTGCAGTTATAGCAACAACCATGGAAAATAGCGGAGTTGATATATACATGGGATCTGGAGGTGCTCCAGAGGGAGTTTTAGCAGCTGCAGCTTTAAGGTGTTTAGGGGGATCAATTGTTGGAAAATTATTAATAAACACTGAAGATGAAAAAAATCGAGCTAAAAAATCAGGAATAACAAATTTCAACAAAATATATAAAACAAATGATTTAGCTTCAGGAGAAGTGATGTTTGCAGCAAGTGGGGTGACTGATGGAGCTTTATTAAAAGGGGTAAGAATTTATGGAAATAAAGCAACTACTCATTCAATTGTAATGCGATCAAAAACTAAAACGATTAGAATCATCGAGGCTGAACATAATTTAATTGAAAAACCAATAATTGAATAAATTTTTAGAAATTGACTATAGACCTATCATTTAAAAAAATTGTTTGGAAACCTTTTAATTTTGATAAAAGACAATCTCTTTTATTATCTCAACGCTATGGTTTAAATGTTTTACTAAGTAAATTGTTAGTTATTAGAAATATTCAATTAGAAGAAATAGATTTTTTTTTAAATCCGGAATTAAATAAAATATTACCTGATCCATTTGTACTTAAAGATATGGAGAAATCAGTTAAAAGGATTTTTTTATCTATAAAAAATAAAGAAAAAATTGGAATTATTTCAGATTATGATGTTGATGGCTCTTCATCTGCAGCTATTATTGTTAAATTTTTAAAATTAATAAATATTGAATATTTTTTAGAAATTCCTGATAGAATAAATGAAGGATATGGACCTAATAATAGAATATTAGATAAATTTAAAAAAAATAATATTAAACTTATTTTGTCACTAGATTGCGGAACAAATTCAAATGATATATTTAACAAAAATAATATAAATAATATAGATGTAATTATTTTTGATCATCATATTTCAGAATCAAATAATCAAGATCTTTATGCTTTAGTTAATCCAAATAGAAGTGATGAAAAAAATAACTTAAAAAATTTAGCAGCAGTAGGAGTTACTTTTTTAATGCTTGTTGCATTAAGACGAGAGTTAAGAAATAATGATTATTATAAAAATAATAACCTGAATGAACATAATCTTACATCTTATTTAGATTTAGTAGCTCTAGGCACAGTATGCGATGTTGTTAATTTGACTCATTTGAACAGAGCCTATGTTCAAAAGGGAATGCAAATTATATATAAAAGAAATAACAAAGGAATTTCATCATTAATTGATATTTCAAATATAAGAAGAGCTCCTAATGCTTTTGATTTAGCTTTTATAATAGGTCCTAAACTTAATGCTGCTGGAAGAATAGGGGAATCAAATCTTTCATCTAAAATTCTTTTTTCAAATGATTATAAAGAAATTGAATCTATTTCTAGAAAATTACATTTATTAAATGAAAAAAGAAAATTAATAGAAGAAAATATTTTAAATGAAGCAAAAGAACAAGCATATAAACAAAATAAAAATAAAGTTATTATAGTAAGTTCAAAAAACTGGCATCCAGGCGTTATAGGAATAGTTGCTAGTAGAATTTTAGACCAATTTAATAAACCTGTAATTGTTATTTCAAAAAATAATTCTGAAGGTACTGGTTCCGCGAGATCTTTATATAATATTGATTTAGGCTCACTTATAATTTTAGCAAAAGAAAAAGGTATTTTATTAAAAGGAGGTGGACATAAGTACGCAGCAGGTCTTAAAATAAAAAATTCTAAGATCATAGAATTTTCTGATTTTTTAGAAAAAAATATAAATTATGATTTTTCTATTGATAATCATATTAATTTTTATGATTCAATTATTTCAATTGAAGAAATAAATCAAAATTTATTAGATGATTTAGAGTCTCTTGAGCCTTTTGGAAAAGGAAATGATGAACCTAAATTTTTTATAAAAAATTTAAAAATTGATTTCATTAAAGTAATTAAAGATAAGCATATTAGTATGAAATTAAGTAATAATTTGGGATCTTCAATTCAAGCTATATCTTTTAATTCGGTTGAAACTATATTAGGAGACAATTTGATTAATTCTAAAAATGAATTAATTAATGTAATTGCTACAATAAAAAGGGATAATTTTACTAATAAAAATAGAGCTCAATTAATTATTAATGATGCTTCACTTTAATAATTTAATGTTTATATTTTCTCTAAATTAGTTTATATGATTTTTCCATAGACCCCTTCGTCTATCGGTTAGGACACCAGGTTTTCATCCTGGAAAGACGGGTTCGATTCCCGTAGGGGTCGCCATAAGTGTTATATTAAATTTCTTATTTTAATATATTCATTCAAACTCTCAGGATTTATTAAAGAATTTATATTTTCAACTTTTTCTTTATTTATTATTTTTTTTACTGTTAATTCTACTATTTTACCACTTTTTGTTTTTGGTATATCATTCACTTGAAATAGCTTATATGGAACATGCCTTGGAGATAATGACTTTTTAATTTTGTCTCTAATTATTTTTATTAGTTTTTTATTTAATGTTTTTTTTTCTTTTAATTTTATAAACATAATCATTTTAGTGTCATATTTCAAAATTAATTCAGTAACCAAACATTCAGTAACTTCAATAATACTTTCAACTATCCTATAAATTTCTGCCGTGCCTATTCTTATACCACCAGAATTTAATGTAGCGTCTGATCTACCATGAATAATTATACCATTGTTTTTAGTAATTTGTGCGTAATCACCATGATGCCATATATTTTTATAAACTGAAAAATAAGATTTATTATATAATTTATTATACTTATCATTCCAAAAATAAAGGGGCTTTGAAGGAAATGGAGATTTACAAACTAATTCACCTTTTTTATTAATAAGACTATTTCCATTATCATCAAAAACATCAATATCCATTCCCAATCCTTTTACTTGTATTTCTCCTGGATATACCTTCATTTTTGGATTCCCTAAAACAAAACAGGATACTATGTCTGTTCCACCACTAATTGATGCTAAATGAATATTTTTTTTTATATTATTATAAACATATTTATAACTATCATCTGAGAGGGGTGATCCAGTAGAGGCTATAGTCTTTAATTTTTTTAATTTATATTTATTTTTTATATTTAATTGATTATTTTTAAGAGAATCAATATATTTTGCTCCAGTTCCAAAAAAAGTTATATTTTCTTTTTCAATAATTTTAAATAAAACGTCTTTCTTTGGGTAAAATGGAGAACCATCAAATAAAACAATTTTAGCATTACAGGCTAATACACTTACTAGCCAATTCCACATCATCCATCCGCAAGTTGTAAAATACATAACTGAATCATTTTCATTTATATTACAATGAAGTTTATGTTCTTTCATATGTTGAATTAAAGATCCTCCTGCGCCATGCACTATGCATTTAGGTTTACCCGTAGTGCCACTTGTAAATAATATGTATAAAGGATGATTAAAGTTAAATAATTTATATTTATTTTTTTTTACTTTATTTTTCATAATATAGTTCCACTCAACAAATTTAAAATTTGGAACATATCTTAATTTTTTTCCATCAAATGGGATTATTATTATTTTTTTAATTGATTTAATTCTTTTTATAACAAAGGTAATTTTATTAATTATATTATATTTTTTATTATTGTAAAAATAACAATCTGAAATTATTAATATTTTAGGTTTGATTTGATTAAATCTTTCTATAATAGCTTCTTCACCAAAATCAGCTGAACAGGATGACCAAATTGCTCCAATTTTTGCAGTTGCTAAAAAAGATATTATTGTTTCAGGTATATTAGGTAATACTCCCACTATTCTGTCATTTTTTTTAATACCATTTTTGGTAAAAAAATTTGAAGTTTTATTTATTGAATTATTTAATTCATTCCATGAGTATTTTCTTTTAGTATTGTTTTCACTATAAAATGAAATCGCAGTATCATTTGATTCTTTTTTAATTAAGTTTTCAACATAATTAATTCTAGAATTTTCAAAAAAAATTGAATCTTTAAACTTTTCATTTTTTTTAAATATTGGTAATTTTAACTCACCTTTAACTTTTGAAAATTTCCATATTGATTCCCAGAATTTTTCTTTATTATTTACACTCCAAGACCATAATTTATTGTAGGATTTTAAATTTTTTTTTTTTAAAAAAGTTAGATAATCGTCTAATAAAGTTTTATTATTTTTCGGTACCCAAATTGGCTTTGAATTCATATTTCCTATTTAGAAGATTCTTTTAATGTTCTTATTCTTACAATTATATCTATATTGTGAAGATTCAAACAAGCTGGTATTTCCGGTATATTTGATAAATCTATATTTGAATTTGGTATATCTATAATTTTTGCCTCATCCTCAACATACAAGTGATAATGTGGTTCTTTATTGTTACAATACATTGATTTATTCTGATCAACGACAATTTCTTTTAATAAACCAAATGATGAAAATTGTTTTAAAGTATTATAAATAGTAGCTAGTGATATTGAATACCCTAACTTTTTTGTTTCATTAAAAAGATCATCTGCATTTAAATGTCTGTTACCTTTTTCAAATATAATTTTAGCTAAAATCTTTCTTTGAGATGTTGGTCTAATACCATTTTCTCTGAGCTTTGATAAAGCTTTTATATAATTGAAATCTTTATATAATTTACTTTTTTTCATAAATTTATATAATTAATTACACTTTTTTTAATAAAATTAAATGATAAAATATATTTTTCTAAGTTTTTTTGTATATTTTCTAATAGGTTTAGGTCTTTATCTTAGCCAGAGAAAATTAACGTTTAACAAATCAGGTAAACCCGGAAAGCCATATGAATATGGTTTACAAAATGTAAATGAGGTATTTTTAAATGTTTCTGATAATATTAAACTCCTCAATTGGCTTGCGGAACCTAAACCAAATAAGCCTTTAATAATATATTTTCATGGTAATTCTTTTGATATTGGCGAGAGAGCTTACAGGATAAAAGAATATATTGATGAGGGCTATGGAGTTTTATTACACGCTTATAGAGGGTTTAGTGGCAATAGTGGTAAGCCAAGTGAAGATATAATTTATTCTGATTCTAAAATTCTAATTAAATGGATAATGAAAAAACTTTCTATAAATGAAAAAAATATTATACTTTATGGAGAGTCTTTGGGAACTGGTGTAGCTGTCCATCTAGCACAAAATAAAAATTATATGGGCGTGGTTTTAGAGGCTCCTTTTACATCTATTTCAGAAATTGCACAAAAAATGTACCCAATTTATCCTGTTAAGTATTTAATTTGGGATAAATTTGATAATTTATCAAAAATAAATAACATTTTAAGTCCATTGCTTATATTACATGGGAAAAAAGATGAAGTTGTGCCTTTTGAAATGGGAAAAAAAATTTTTGAACAATATAATCAAAAAAAAAAGAAGGTATTTATTGACGAAGCAATGCATAATAATTTATACGAATATGGAATTGCAAAAGAAGTAATTAATTTTATTAAAAATATCTAATGGAACATATAAATCTTACTACTCACATCACTGGAATTTTGGCTATAATGATTTTTGTTATTGCATATTCTGTTGTGATGATTGAAGAATTTACCCATCTAAGAAAATCAAAACCAGTAATCATAGCAGCAGCATTAATATGGGGAGTAATAGCTTTTTATTCCTCTCTTCAACCTGAACCTTTTAGTAAAGAAATTGAAGAAGTATTAGAACATAATATAATTGAATTTGCGGAACTTTTCCTATTTTTATTAGCTGCAATGACTTATATAAATGCCTTACAAGAAAGAAATGTCTTTGATGTTGTTAGATATAAACTTATTTCAAGAGGTTTTAATTTTAGACAATTATTTATATTAACTGGAATTATAACTTTCTTTTTATCACCAATAGCTGATAATTTAACTACCGCACTAGTAATGTGCTCTGTTGTATTAGCTTGTGGTAAAGGAAATACGAAATTTTTAACTATAGGTTGTATAAACATAGTTGTGGCGGCTAATGCGGGAGGAGCATTTAGTCCATTTGGAGATATTACAACTTTAATGGTTTGGCAAGCGGGTATAGTTGAATTTACGACCTTCTTTAAACTTTTTATACCATCAGTAGTAAATTATATTATCCCAGCATCTATTATGTATTTTTTTATTCCTAATGAAATGCCAAACGTATCATCAGAAGTTGTTGTAATGAAAAGAGGTGGTAAAATGATAATTTTTTTAGGTTTACTAACAATATTTTCAGCTGTTAATTTTCATAATATATTACATTTACCTCCAATGATGGGAATGATGTTTGGATTAGGGTTGCTTGGATTATATTCATATTATTTAAAAATCACATTTGATAAAAAAACTGAAGAAACTAAATTTGATTTTCTAAGAAAAGTTTCTAAAGCAGAATGGGATACATTATTATTTTTCTTTGGTATCATCTTAAGTGTTGGAGGATTAGGATTTATTGGATATTTATCAGCAGTTTCAGAATATCTGTATGTTGATTTAGGCCCAACATATGCAAATACACTTGTTGGGATCTTATCGGCAATTGTTGACAATATTCCTGTTATGTTTGCTGTAATCACTATGAACCCTGTAATGAATTTAGATCAATGGTTATTAGTTACGTTAACAACTGGTGTTGGAGGAAGTCTTCTATCAATTGGATCTGCAGCTGGCGTAGCCTTAATGGGTCAAGCTAGAGGTTATTATACTTTTTTTGGTCATCTTAAGTGGACTCCAGTAATTTCTTTAGGATATTTTGCAAGTATATACACTCATATTCTTTTATCTGGTATTTCTTTATAAGTAATATTATCGAATAATAAATATACAAATAAAGTAAATATTAACATAAATCCTGCAACAAATGATGCTTCATTAAATTTATACGAAATAATCAATTTATACAAAAGTATTGGCAGGGTTTGAAAGGAATCATTATTAAAAAATGAAATTATAGTAAAATCTCCAAAACTTATACATACTGATAATGAGTATATAAATAATAAATTATTTTTAATTAATGGAAAAATTATTCTTATAAAATTTATTTCATTTAAATTAAATGTTTTTTTAGAATCATCGAAGTTTAAATATATATTTTTTATTCTAGTAAATAATATTAATATTGAAAATGGTATTAATAACAAGCAATTTATTATAATTAAAATTATAATAATTATCGAGTTTATATATCTTAGTTCTCCAAGTAATATAAAATATCCTAAACTTATAATTATTGGTGATACAACTATTATAATTGAACTCAAAATAAATAATATTTGTTGTGAATATATTTTTTCTCTCATATTAAAAATTAATATAGATAGAAATAATCCTGATATTGTCACTAATAATCCTGTAAATAAAGATATAATAAAGGAATTCAAAAAAGCATTAATGAAGTATTCTTTTAATAATATTTCATTAAAATCAATAATATTAATAAATTTATATAGTATGTATATAATTGGGCTAAAAAAAAATACCGAATAAATAATAATCATTATGCAATCAAAATATTTTAAAATTTTATAATCATTAAATGGATATTTATAAAAATCATTTTGAATATCAAAATAATTACTTCCCTTGAGTTTATAGAAACCTAATAATAATAAAATTAAACAAATTAACATTTGGATAAAGCTCAAAATTATAGCTTTATTAAAATTTAATTCAAATAATGCAGCTTGGTAAATTGCAACTTCTATATTAGAAGTTGAAGGACCACCTCCTAGTGTCATCACTATAGCAAAACTTAAAAAACATAATATAAAAATTATTGCAAAAGTTGAAAATAAATTTTGTTTAAGTATAGGTAATTCTATTTTTATTAAAAAACTTAACAATTTTAAATTTAATGAATTTGCAATTTCAATGTATTTTTTTGGAATCGTATTTAAATTTTGAAATAAAATTCTAGTTGCAAAGGGTGCATTTAATAATATATGTGCGAAAACTATAGCCTTTAAACCAAACAATGATTTAAAGTTCAAAATTTCATAAAAATTAAATATGTTATTAATAAATCCATTTGTACCATATATTCCGATTACACTATGAACAATTAATATTGAAGGTATTACAAATGAGTAGCCACACAATGAAATTATAAGTTTTATTATCTTTAAATTTTTATTTCTATAAAAAATAATAGAGAATGGAATTGCTATTAAACAACAAATACTTGCCGATAATAATGCTTGAAAAAAAGAGATGTATATAATTTGAATATTATAATTACTTTCAATAAAATTGTATAAATCGAAATTATTAAATTCAATTTTGGAAATTATTCCAAATATTGGTAAAATTACTAATGTTAATAGAATGAATGCTACAAAATAAAAAGATTTATAAAACAATTAATTAATTGATTGACGCATTCAGCCATTCTTCAATCCAATGACTTTTATTCTCATTAATAATAGTAGGATTTAACTGAATTGCTTTAGGAATTTCTATATTCTCATATGCTTTTGGAAGATTATTCATATTATTTACTGGATACATAATGTTTGTAGAAGGTATTATTGATTGAAAATCATTAGAAATCATAAAATTGAGAAATTTTTTTGCTAAAAATATATTTTTTGAAGATTTTAATATTCCAGCATATTCGATTGATATATAATTTCCTTCTACAAAATTTATTGCCGAATAATCATAGTTATTTTCAAACATAATATGAGCAGCAGGTGATGTTGTATAACTTAAAACCATATCTGCTTCTCCTGTTAAAAAAATATTATAATATGAGTCAGTCCATCCTTTTGTGACTGTAATAATTTTTTTATTTAATTTTTTCCATTTATTTTCTGCTTCATTGCCATAAATAGCTTTTATCCATGTTAATAAACCTAAACCAGGAGTTGATGTTCTGGGATCTTGAATTACAATTCTTGCTTTAGTATTATTTATTAATTCATTCATAGATTTAGGAGGATTTTTAAATTTTTTATTATTATAAACAAATGCAAAATAACCATAATTATATGGAATAAATTTTTGACTTTCCCATTCAATAGGTAAATTAATTTTTTTATCTAAATCATTAAAGGAATGTTCTAAAAAAAGATTTGACCTATTTGCTTGATCTATTAAATTCATATCTAAACCTAGAATTATATCTGCTTTTGTAGATGACCCTTCAAGGATGATTTTAGTTAATAAAGTAGCCGCACTATCTACAGTTATAAATTCAAGGTTTTTATTAAATTTTTTTTCAAATCTTTCCTTAATTATAGGTCCAGGTCCCCATTCTGACACAAAAGAATCATATGTGTATATTGTAAGAGTATCTTGAGTATTTGCTTTTGCACTCAAATTGAATAAAAATAATATAAATGAAATTATAGTAATTATCCTCATATTTTCCTCCGCCGGTATTATCCGGTTCAGGTTCTCGGGTTTTAAATCTCAGCCCTTAAAGCACCCCGTTGAGATATTTTTAAGTTAAATGTTTTTTCAGAATTTTCAATACAATTTTATCATTGTTTTTATGATAATTAGCAACTATATATCATTTTTTCGGGGAGTAGCGCAGCCTGGTAGCGCATCTGGTTTGGGACCAGAGGGTCGAAGGTTCAAATCCTTTCTCCCCGACCATAATAAAATAAATAAATGAATTCAAATAAAAGAATAATTCATAAAAATGTAAAATTTTTTTCAGAGAAGAATATAATTCTTCCTAAAATTAAAGAATTAGCAGATCCTCTAAGTATTAGTAATGATATTCAAAATAAATTAAATTCTATAGATAAAGACTCACAAAACTCTCTTAATCTATATCGAGTCCATTGGCACAATAAAAAAGATCATAGTAAATTTGTTAAATGTCCGGAATATATAATTCTCCCAAATGAACTAACTGGAGTTGAAGCAAAAATAATTATTAACATTGGTAGATTATTTCCTTTGATACAAGCTCATAAAGTTTTAGCGGCTTATGGATGTTTAGTACCCAGAATTGTAAGTGGGAATTTTGATTGTTCTGAAAATATCGCAATTTGGCCATCTACTGGAAATTATTGCAGAGGAGGGGTAGCTATATCAAAAATACTAGGTTGTAGAAGTGTTGCGGTTTTACCAGAGGGAATGAGTAAAGAGCGATTTGAATGGCTTGAAAAGTGGGTTTCAAACTCAAATGACATTATTAGAACTAAGGGAACAGAGAGTAATGTTAAAGAAATTTATGATAAATGTAATGAATTAGATAAAGATTTAAACAACATAATAATTAATCAATTTAATGAATATAATAATTATAGTATTCACAGAGCTGTAACTGGACCTTCTTTTGAAAAATCATTTTTTGATGCAAAAGGGAATTCAAATTTAAAACCAAGATTCTATGTTTCAGCTTCAGGATCGAGTGGAACATTAGCAGCTGGTGATTATCTTAAAAATTCTTTAGGAACACAAACGGCTGTTGTTGAAGCCCTAGAATGCCCAACTTTGCTAAAAAATGGTTTTGGTGAACATAATATTCAAGGTATTGGTGATAAACATGTTCCGTTAATACATAATGCTATGAATACTGATTTTGTTGTAGATGTATCAGACAAAGCTACCGATAATTTAAATTTATTATTTAACACACCATTAGGAAAAGAATATTTAGTTAAAAATATAGGTTTGAGCACATCATTAGTTAGTAGGTTACCTGAATTTGGTTTCTCTAGTATCGCAAATATCTTGGCATCAATAAAATTAGCAAAATTTATGAATCTGGGTAAAGATGAAGCAATAATTACAGTTGCTACAGATGGTGCCGACTTATATTTATCTGAATTAGAAAGAACAAAAAATAATTACGAAGGAGTGTTTGATAAAAATTCTTGTTCAAATATATTCAAAAAGTATATAAAAGATATTGATATAGATAATATGGTCAAACTATCAGAAAATGAAAAAGAAAGAGTATTTAATTTAGGTTATTACACATGGGTAGAACAACAAAATATAAGTCTTGAGCATTTTGAAATGAGAAAAAATCAGAAATTCTGGGACAAACAACTAGATTATTTTGTTTCAATCGATAAAGAAATTGATGAATTCAATAATATGATAATTTAATTATGAATAATTCTTTTAAAACAATTTCACCAATTAATAATTCTGTCTATTTAGAAAGAAATTATCATAATAATATAGATGAAACTTTAGAAAAATCTGTTAATGCTCAAATTGAATGGTCAAACATTAAAATTTCAGAAAGAGTGTCAATTTTAAAAAATTTTGTCAACGATTTCTTATCTAGAGAAAAAGAGATCGTAGAGCAAATTTCTTGGCAAATCGGACGACCAATTTCTCAAGCACCCAGTGAATTAAAGGGGTTTAAAGAGAGAGCTGACTACATGTTATCTATAGCTGAAGAGAAATTATCAACAATTAATTTACCCGCAAATGATAATTTTAAAAATTATATAAAAAGAATTCCATTAGGTGTAGTTTTTGTAATAGCTCCTTGGAATTACCCTTATTTAACATCCGTTAATTCAATTATTCCATCTTTAGCTGCTGGAAATTCTGTTATATTAAAACATTCAGCTCAAACACCTCTATGTTCTGAACAACTTTACAAATCAGCTGAAAAAACTTTACCAAAAAATGTTTTTAATTTTATGCACTTAAATCATGAAGATGGATTAAAAATAATAGCAGATAAAAGAATTAATTTTGTATCTTTTACAGGTTCTGTAAAGGCTGGTTATGAAGTTAATAATGCTGCGAAAAATAAATTTATTAATATTGGACTTGAACTTGGAGGAAAGGATCCCGCATATGTTAGAAAGGATGCAAATATAAATAAATCTGTTGAAAATCTTGTTGATGGATCTTTTTTTAATTCTGGTCAATCATGTTGTGGAATTGAAAGAATATATGTTAATGAAAATATTTATGATGATTTTGTTGAGTTATTTGCCTCTTTAACATACAATTATAAATTAGGTAATCCTATAAACCCTGAAACAACATTGGGTCCAGTAGTAAAAGAATCATCTGCAAAATTTATTTTATCTCAAATAGAAAATGCTGTTAATAACGGTGCAAAAAAAATTATTGATGAGTCCAAATTTTCTAATGAACTAGACTTATCTAATTATTTAATTCCTCAAGTTTTAGTTGATGTTAATCATGATATGAACTTTATGATGGAAGAAACTTTTGGCCCAGCTATAGGAATAATGAAAGTTAGAAGTGATGCAGAGGCTATAAATTTAATGAATGATAGTCCATACGGCTTAACTGCGTCGATATGGACTCAAGATCTTGAAATCGCTGAAAAAATTGGAGATCAAATTGAAACTGGAACTTTTTATTTAAATAGATGTGATTATCTTGATCCCGGACTAGCTTGGACAGGAGTTAAAGAAACAGGAAAAGGATGTTCTTTATCTGAAATTGGGTATGAAAATCTTACTCGACCTAAAAGCTACCATTTAAAATTAAATTTTTAATTTTCTTGATGATTAAAAATAAATTTTTTATTTTTTTCTTAATTTTAACTGGTTTTCAAATTACCTGGGTTGCTTGTGTAATTGGTGAAATATATGATCAATATTTATATGGAATAATAAGTGGTTTAATTTATTTAGCAATTTATTTCTTATTTATAGAAAAGAGAACTAACTTATTATATATATTTATAATTTTTTCAATTCCTGGGTATCTATTTGACTCATATATGGCTTATACTAAATATTATTATATTAATTCTGATTTAATTTTTGGCTATCTTCCTGTCTGGTTAATTTTTTTATGGTTGGCATTTGGGACTTTATTGCACTCAGTCTTCACATTTTTAAAAAACAAAGTTTTATTATCATGCATTTTAGGTATTTTAGTAGGACCTTTGACGTACTACTCAGGAATTATACTAAACATTGCTTATACTAAAAATCTAAACCTTTATCTTTTATTTATAGGATCATTTTGGGGTATTTTAATGATATTTTATTCTTTAATTATTGGGAAATTAAATAAATGAAAATTTTAATTACATTTATAATAGCATTATTTTTTTATAATAATTCTATAATCGCTCATCAGCCAAAATTAATTAAATATTCACCAGATGAAAATAATCCGTATATTATTTCTGATCCAGAAATTTCAAAAGCATTTTATGGAAAACTTAACGGTCAATCTCATTGGTACAAAATTGATAGTAATAAAAGTTTTTTATTTTATGCTGGAATTCTTACTCCTGAGAATAAAGAATTTAATTATGTATCTATAAAAGTTTTAAATCAAAATAAAGAAATTCTTTACGAAGCAAATGGAAAAGACTTTGAATGGAAATTATGGTATGAACCATATGCCCGTGACAATTATTGGAAAGGTCCAGAAATTGGAAATCCAACAAATAAAGAATTCATGACTAGTTTTGAAATACCTGCAGATAAATACTACATAGTTGTTTATAATGAAAAAAATATTGGTCATTATTCTTTGGCTGTTGGTGAAGCTGAATTTTTTGGATCAAATATTTGGCAAAAAACATTAACTTGGATACCAATTATATTCTATATAGGACCTTATATGGATATAGTACACTGGAAAAAATTTGATATTACAACTTATATACCTCATATATCATTAATTGTTTTATTTTTTATTATTTATTTAATAACAAGAAAAATTATATCAAAGAAGAATTAATTTTTTATCCAATTAAATCCACAATTTAAATCTATTTTTTTTAAAATACTTAATTTATTATAACAAAATTGAGTTAGAATATTAAATACTTAAATAAGGGGGTAATAATGAGTAATAGCAAAGATGATTTAAAATTATCTAAATCTATACCACTCGGATTCCAACATGTTTTAGCAATGTTTGCAGGTAATATAACTGTACCTATTATCATAGCTGGTATTTTTGGACAAACTCCAGAACAAAAAATCTTTTTAATTCAAATGGCATTGTTTGTTTCTGGAATAGCAACAATAATTCAAACTGTTGGAATTGGAAAAATAGGATCTAAACTACCTATAATTCAGGGAACAAGTTTTGCATTTATTCCGGTCATGGCACCGTTTGCTAAATTTGGTTTAGGAGCAGTATTTACAGCTGCCTTTATTGGTGGAATTTTTCAAATGTTTTTGGGATATATTTTAAAACCAATTAGACATATGTTTCCACCATTAGTTACAGGAATTGTTGTATTAATGATAGGAGTTAGTCTTCTTGGAGTTGGATTTCAATATGCTGGAGGAGGCGCGTGGTTATTAAATAATAAACCTGAAGTTTTTGCTAATGGTAGTCATTTATTTTTAGCATTTACAGTTTTAATTGTAACTGTAGTTGTTCATCAGTATTCTAAAGGTTTTTTAGGTTCTGCATCTATATTAATAGGCATGGGAGTTGGATACTTAGTAGCTATACCTATGGGGATGATACAGTTTAGTAAAATTGCGGATGCTAGTTGGTTTTCATTACCAATGCCATTGCAATATGGTATCGATTTTGTCCCAGGTGCAATAATATTAATGTTGTTTATGGCTATTGTGACAACTATAGAAACTATCGGTGATATTAGCGCAACAACTATGGGAGGTGACAATAGAGAATCTACTGATGAAGAAATATCTGGAGGTATTTTAGCTGATGGATTAGGCACTGCTTTTGGGTCACTTTTTAATGCAATGCCGAATACTTCATATTCACAAAATGCTGGGTTAGTAGCATTTACAGGAGTTATTAGTAGACAAGTTGGGACTGTTGCTGGGATAGTTTTAGTAATTTTAGGTTTATTTCCAAAGCTTGGGGGAATAATTGCAGCTATGCCAGAATCAATCTTAGGTGGAGCAGCAATAGTTATGTTTGGTTTAATAACTGCAGCTGGAATTAAATTAATTTCACAATCCGAATTAAATAAAAGAAATTTATTAATTTTAGGACTTTCTTTATCATTTGGAATTGGAATGTATTTAAAGCCGGAATTTGCAAGTCACATACCAAATTTAGGTATTAATTTACCCTTATTGTTAACAACTGGACTTATACCGGCAGGATTACTTGCATTTATATTAAACGCAATCCTTCCTAAAAATTAATTCTTTTGATATATCTATGGGCGGGTAACCGCCCATTTTTATGAAAATAAAATTTATAAATAATGTTTTAAATATTTTTGAAAAAAATATAATTCCTATAACAACAAAAAATGTTAACTTAGGAAATAAAATATTTGGAGCAGCAATTATAAATAAAAATGACTTTTCATTAGTTGTTTCTGGAACAAACAATGAAATTAAAAATCCTTTATTTCATGGTGAAATTTCAACAATTAATAATTTTTTTAAGATTCAAGAAAATAAAAGACCATCTCCAAAAAATTGCATATTTATTTCATCACATGAACCATGTTCTTTATGTTTATCAGCCATAACTTGGTGTGGTTTTAATAATTTTTATTATTTATTTTCATATAATGATACAAAAAAAAAATATAAAATACCTCATGATTTAAAAATTTTAAAAGAAGTTTTTAATATTAAAAATGGCAAATATAATAAAAAAAATTTTTATTGGAAAAGCTATGATTTGCAAAAAATGATTGATAAATTAAATTCAAAAGATAAAGAGTTTTTAAAAATAAAAATCAATAAAATTAAATTTTTATACTCGAGACTTTCTGATAAATATCAGTTAATTAAAAAAAATGTTAAAATTCCTTTAAAATGAAATACATAATATAAATTATGAGTATTAAAATCCCAGATTTGAAAGAAAATTATGAAAAAGTTTTAAGTCAAGATTGTATTAATTTTATTGAAGAATTAAATTTAAGATTTAATGATAAAAGAAATGAAATTTTAAATTTAAGATTAAAAATTCAAGAAAAAATAAACAAAGGTTGGACACCTTCTTTTTTAGAAGAAACACAAGAAATACGTAATGGCAATTGGGAAATATCTTCAATCCCTAAAGACCTTTTGGACAGAAGAGTTGAAATAACTGGCCCACCAACAAAGAAAATGGTTATTAATGCCCTAAATTCTGGATCAAATACTTTTATGGCAGATTTTGAAGATTCTTTATCTCCAACATGGTCAAATTTAATTGAAGGTCAAATAAATTTAAAAAATGCCAATAATAGAACAATTGATTTCAAAGATACAAAAAGAAATAAAGATTACAAATTAAATGAAAACACTGCAGTATTAATAGTTAGACCAAGAGGATGGCATTTAGAGGAAAAAAATTTTTTACAATATAATAAAAGAACCTCAGCATCTTTATTTGATTTTGGAGTATATTTTTTTAATAATTATGAAACCCTCCTAAAAAATAATACTGCCCCTTACTATTATTTGCCCAAACTTGAAAATCATCTTGAAGCTAGATTGTGGTCAGATGTTATAAATTTCACAGAAGAAAAATTTAATTTAAAAAAAGGAACTATAAAAGTAACAGTACTTATAGAAACTATTTTAGCAGCCTTTGAGATGGATGAAATTTTATACGAACTTAAAGATCATATAGTAGGTTTAAATTGTGGAAGATGGGACTATATTTTTAGTTTCATCAAAAAATTTAAAAAAAGAAATGATTTTATTTTACCAGACAGATCATTAGTTTCTATGAAAGTGCATTTTATGAAATCTTATAGTACTCTTCTTATAAAAACATGTCATAAAAGAAGAGCTCTAGCTATAGGCGGCATGGCCGCACAAATACCTATAAAAGGTGATGAAGCTGCTAATAAAATTGCTATTCAAAAAGTTTATGATGATAAATTAATAGAAGCTTATAATGGTCACGATGGAACATGGGTTGCTCATCCAGCTTTAGTTTCAGTAGCTAAATCTATTTTCGATAATCATTTATATTTTGCTAATCAGATAGGAAATTTGCGTGAAGACATAAATGTTAAAGCTAGCGATTTATTAAAATTACCTGTTAAAACCTCAGGAGGTCGAGTTGGTGTTATTACAGAAAATGGAATAAGAACAAATATTAATATTGGAATTTTATATATTGAATCTTGGCTAAAAGGCAATGGCTGCGTTCCTCTTTATAATTTAATGGAAGATGCCGCTACAGCAGAAATTTCTAGAGCCCAAATTTGGCAATGGCTTCATCATAGAAGTAAAACAAATAATGGAATACTTATAGATAAAAAATATATCGAAAATATCTTAAATCAAGAACTTCAAAAAATTAAAGAAAAAATAGGTAAAGAATTATTTGAAAAAGGATATTATGATAAAGCTTCTAATATTTTTATAAATTTATGTGTATCTGAAAAGTTTGAAGATTTTTTAACTATTCCTTCATACGAATATCTATGAAAAATTTTTTAATAAAGAATTTATTTTATTGTCCTGTAAAATCTTTATCATTTAATGAATCCTCTGTACTTAAAATTGTAAAAGAATCAGGAATTCATAATGATAGAATTTTTGCTTTTACTAGAGGTTTAGATAAAAAATCTTCAGTTGATTTTAATAACTCTAAAATTAGAAATTTAAACTATTTTTTAACATTAAAAAACACACCAGATTTAAAAAATTATAATTTTATTTTTGAAGAAAAAAAAAATATACTAATTCTATATTTAAAAAATAAAAAATTAATTGAAACTAATATTAATGATAAAAAAGAAATACTTGATTTAGAAAAATATATAGAAATTAATATTATAAAGATTAAAAAACCTATTTTTTTTATTCTCAATAAAAACTTTCCCTTTTTTGATACAACTCCTGGAATTTCAATTTCATTAATTAATCTAAATTCGATTAAAGATTTAGAAAATAAAATGAATGCCAATATTGAATACGAAAGATTTAGGGGTAATATATTAATTGATTATTTGCCTGCATGGGAAGAATTTAATCTTGTCGGTAAGACTATAAAAATAGGTGAAGTTAAGTTCAATGTGGACTCAAGGATACCCAGATGTTCTGCTACAAATGTGAACCCAAATAATTCAAAATTAGATATGAATTTGCCCAATTCATTAATAAAATTCTATAATCATAAAGATATGGGCATATATTTAAGTCCATTGAATTCAGGTAAGATTTCCACAAAAGACTTTATTGAAGTATTATAACTGTAATTTTTTATATTTATTTAATATTTATAATTTAAATTAAAATGATGAAATTAATTAGAAAAAAATACGATGAAATAAATGGAATTTTATTTATTCTTCCTGCAGTAGCTTTAATTTCTTTATTCGGAATATTTCCAGTCTTTTTTGCAATTTATATGAGTTTTCATAAATGGAAAGTTTTTAAAGGAAGATTTCTGGGATTTGAAAATTACAATAGAATTTTAGGTGATATAGGTTTTTTCTGGATTTTTGTTTTTGGTTTGTTGTTATTAATAGCAAGTTACTGGTTATGGTCAGAATTTAAAGAAAAAATTAAAAACAAAAAAATTCTTTTATTAAGTTCATTAACCTTATTTGTCATAAGTATATTTATTATTAATTATTCATGGTCTGTTTTAATGGAAAAAGGTGATGATGATTTTCTTAATGCATTAATTTATACATTTTATTATTCTTTTTTTACAATTATTTTTGAGGTGGGGCTTGGTTTAATTATTGCATTTGCGTTATATCAAAAATTAAAAGGTAAACAATTTTTTCAAATGATGTTACTTTTACCATATATTACTCCAGCAGTAATGGGTGCTGCAGTTTTTTTTCTTATATTTGGAAAAGCTGAAAACTCCTTATTAAATGAGTTTATTGGTTTTTTTGGAATTGACCCTCAACTTTGGTTATTTGATAAAAGACCAATATCTGAAATATTATTTGGAGTTAAAATCAAAGGGTTTTTTGCAGGACCCAGTATGGCATTAACCTCATCTATTATTTATGGAATTTGGTCTTATACTGGTTATTATGCGATTATTTTATTAGCTGGATTGTCAATTATCCCATCTGATCTTTATGAAGCAGCAAAAGCTGAAGGAGCATCTAGATGGCAAACTTTTACTAAAATTACAATTCCATTATTAATGCCAATTATATTTTTTCTTTTGTTAACTGGTTTTATTAATACATTCCAGGCTTTCAATCATATATTTGTTATGCAGACTTCTTCCGCAGGTGACACAATGGATGTTATAACAATTGAAATTTTTGATCATTTTTGGGGAAGGGTAAAATATGGTTATGCAGCTGCTGAAGGTGTGGTTTTATTTATTTTATTAAATGTATTAGCAATATCACAATATGTTTTATTTAGAAAAAGGCTTAGTTATGACTAATTATTTTTCTAAAGAAACAAGGATTCAATATGTGATATTAATCTTAGTATTTATTGTTTCAATTTATCCATTTTTATATATGATTTCTACATCACTTATGACAGCTGGTGAAGCAGCAAATAACTATATGTTTCCATCAAGGCCAATGTATGAAAATTATATTGAAGTATGGACATCTAATAGATTTCAAAGATATACTCTAAATAGTATTGTTATTAGTTCTATAACAGTAGTAGGCGTTCTACTCTTTAGTATTCCAGCTGCCTATTCATTTGCAAGAATAAATTTTCCTTTTAAAAATTTTATTTTTTATTTTTTATTAATTTCTTTAATGATACCCGAAATTATTACTCTTCTTCCACATTTATTAATAATAAGAGGTGAAATATTTCCTTTGCCATTTGGACCTTCATGGATGAATTCATTACAAGGCTTGACCGTGCCTTTTATGGGAAATATATTTGTAATTTTCTTATTAAGACAATATTTTAAAAAAATCCCAAATGAATTATGGGATGCTGCAAGAATGGATGGATCTTCTCATTTATATTTTTTAATAAAAATAGTAATTCCTATGAGTAAACCTATTATTGTAACTGTTGCTCTTTTTACATTTATATTAGCCTGGAATGCCTTTGCATGGCCTCTCTTGATTCTAACTAGAGATGAATGGTATCCAGTTACTGTTTCAATATATAGTTTTGTGAGAGAAGTGGGGCCAAATTTCAATCTTTTAATGGCAGCTTCTTTGATTGCTATTTTTCCTATACTTTTACTATACTTTTTTACTCAAAAGCTTTTTTTAGAGAGTATTTCTAATTTTGGTTTAAAACAATAGATATCCAGAATAAATCTACAACATCTATGTAATAAATATTTAGTATTTTATGAATATTGAATATACTTTGTTTATATTTTCTAGAAAGGGTCAAAAATGAATATAAAAATAAATTATTTTTTTAAATTTATTATTTGTCTTAGCTTTTTTTATTCTTCTAATTCTTTTGCTGTTTCACCTAGCGATATTGAGAATGCAAATCCTGTAGGTCAAACGGTTGAATTCTGGGTTCAATATTCTGATGAAAGATTAGATGCTATGAAAGCTAGAGCTGAGAGATTTGAAAAAGAAACAGGTATAAAAGTAAATGTAACTTATAAAGGTCATTATGGCAAAGTTCAATCTGCAATGATGTCTGCAGCAGGTACAAAAGATATAGCAGACGTTGCAAGAGGATATGGAAATGCTGCTGCTGATATGTTCATAATTACTGCAGCTATTGATCAAACACTTTTAGCCAACAGTAAGAAATGGGGAGTAACTCAAGAAGATATTAATGATTGGGGAGCAAATTGGACTGTAGGTTTTTCTCCTTATTTTGACGGTAATCCAAAATTATTACATGAAGCTGGAAAATCACTTGAACTTGTTTATTATAATAAAGATTGGTTAAATGAATTAGGATTAAGTGAACCCAAAACACCTAGCGAATTTGCAGAAGTTGCTTGCGCTGCGACTAATAGTGTCTTTAGTGGACGAACGGAAGAATCACCAAGTATGGGATATGAAATAGATACGGATGCAAGTAATTTTGCAGCTTGGGTTTTTGCTCATGGAGGTGACGTTTTTGATTATAATAAAGGTCAATATATATATAATAGCCCTAAGGCAATTGAAGCAATGGAATTTATTCAAGGAATGTCTAGTAAAGGTTGTGCTCAAGTTACAAGAGGTAAATATAGTGATCAACAATATCTTGGCTCAGGATCAGTTATGTTTTCATTAGGCTCAACTTCAGGGATAACATATTATCAAAAAGCTATTGAGGGTGGATACAATGGAGCTTGGGAAGTTACTAGTGTACCCCATACAACACCAGAACCAGTTTTAAATTTATATGGTGGAGGTTTAATTATGGGTAATACTGGCGATGCTGATAGAATGGTAGCAGCATATCAGTGGATGAAATATATTTCAAACACAGAAAATTCTGCAGTATGGTCAACAGAAAGTGGTTATGGTTTTGTAAGGGCATCATCAGCAAATCATCCATTGATTCAAGAAATGAGATCTGCTTTACCACAATATGACAGATCATTAGGTTTTATAAAATATGGTAAAGGTGAACCTTCAGTTCCAGGTTATTATTCTGTTAGAGGTGAAGTTGAAAAAGCTTATGCAGCTATAATTAATGGAGACGATATTAAATCAACTTTGAATGCATTAAATAAAGAAGCAAATGCAATTTTAGCTGATTCAATAGCTCAATAATTAAAAATACAAAAAAGGGTGAAAAAATATATTTTTCACCCTTTATTTAAATATGATAATAGTAACTTCATTAAAAGATCATTTAGATGTATGTGAAACAACACAACCTTCACATTTAATTTCAGTTATAGATCCAGGTTTTGAACCTCCGACTCCTAAAGGAATATTAAATCACTTAAGTTTAGGATTTGATGATATTATAAAAATCAGTCAAAATAATTTAATTCATAGAAATGAAAATTTATTAGAAAAAAACACTTTTACTAATCAAATTTTACCAAATAATGAGCATATTGGTAAAATAGTAAATTTTGTAGAAAGTTGGGATATGTCTAAACCAATTGTCATCCATTGTTGGTGTGGCGTGTCAAGATCAATGGCAGTTGCTACATTTATAATATGTAAAATTAATCCTTCTAACATTGATCAAAATATTAAATATATTAGATCAT
Source organism: Alphaproteobacteria bacterium MarineAlpha5_Bin12 (assembly GCA_002937855.1). GTDB lineage: Bacteria > Pseudomonadota > Alphaproteobacteria > HIMB59 > MarineAlpha5-Bin12. Next base: position 144,873 of record PTKS01000002.1, read on the forward strand.
TAGCGCCGCACGCAAATCCAAATAAATTAATGTTATCTTTATTTGAAAAAGAACTTGGTATTGATGGAAAAATTATTGAAAGTTATAAAAAGTATCCATATACTAAAAAATATGATTGTTCTACAAATTTTGCACCAATTACAATTTTTAACATTAATGAGATTAGTTTAACTTCATGAAAGAATATGTTAGGACTATCTTAGATTATCCAGTTAAAGGTATTAAATTTAGAGACATCACTACTCTTCTTCAAAATTCGACACATTTCAATAAAGTAATAAGCGAAATGACTGAACCTTGGAGAAATGAAAAAATTGACGCTATTTTAAGTATTGAATCAAGGGGATTTATAATGGCTGGGGCTATAGCATATAATTTAAAAACTGCATTTATACCATTAAGAAAACCAGATAAACTTCCAGGAGATACTTTTAAGGTTACTTATACATTAGAATATGGCTCTACTGATATGCATATCCATAAAGATGCGTTAGATAATCATAAAAATTTATTAATTATTGATGATTTATTAGCTACTGGTGGAACTGTTTTGGCCGCGATAGATTTAATCAAGAATTTTAATGATAAAAATATAATAGGTGCTGGTTTTATAATAGATTTACCTGAACTTGGTGGAAGTAAAAAATTAAAAGATTTAAATATTAAAACAAATTTTCTTATGGAATTTGATGGTGTTTAAAATTTATAAACCTTCTAAAACTTCTATGCAATCAGGAAGAGCAAAAACAAAAAAATGGATTGTAGAATTTGTTCCTGATGAAAATTTTGAAAAAGACCATTTAATGGGATGGAATATATCTAATAATACAAAAGAACAAATTAAGCTTTTTTTTAATGATAAACAATCAGCAATAAATTGGGCCAACAAAAAAAATTATCAATTTGAAGTCATAGAAAATTCAGAAAGAAAAATTAAACCAAAAAATTATTCAGATAATTTTTCATATAAAAGAAAAGAACCTTGGACACATTAATACCTATAAATGATTAATCGTTTCTCAGTAGAACCATTATTTAAAACTAGCAGAACTTTATCAAATGTTGCTTCAGGAAAAATAAAACCAGATCAAATAATTTCCAATTCAAGATTATTATCAGTCTATAGTGAAAGACTTCTTAAGAATAAAGAAATTTGGATTTCAAATGGAAGAATTGCAGCAATTAATGATAATGGCAAGGGTAAACAAATTTTTAAAAATGTAAATATTTATGATGCTCAAGATGGAATTTTAGCTCCTGGCCTAATTGATCCACATATGCACATCGAAAGTAGTATGATGACAGGATGCGCATATGCTGAACCTGCTTTATTAAATGGAACTACCACTATATTTTGTGATAGTCATGAAATAGGAAATGTATGTGATGTAAGTGGAATAGAATGGATGTTAAAAGATTGTAGGAAATCTCCGTTATCTATTTTTCTCACCGTCCCCAGTACAATACCAGCAACAAATAAATATATTGAAACTGCGGGAGGGAGTTTAACTTACTCTAAAATTGCAAAAATATTCGATAAATGGCCTGAAGCTCTAGCACTGGGAGAAAAAATGGATTTTGTATCAGTTTGTCAAGGTGATAAAAATAGCCATAAAATTATTTCTGAATCCTTAAAAAGAAACAAACCAATATCAGGGCATATTTTTGGAAGAAGTTTTGTTGCCGCATATGCAGCCAGTGGCATAACTGACACTCATGAATCAGAAGAAAAAAATTTTACATCTGATTTACTTGATTCTGGTTTATGGATTTTTTTAAGAGGGGGCAATCCTCAGACACCTTGGCATAGTCTTCCAGAAGCAATTAAAGTTATTACTGAAATGAATGTAAGCAATAAAAGGATTTGTGTTTGCACAGATGATAGAGATGCTGATGATTTATTTAATTTTGGTTTAGATTGGGTAACTAGACAAGCAATAAGAAAAAAAATTTCTCCTTATTCTGCTTGGAGTATGGGCTCATTACATCCTGCTGAAAGATATAATATAGATCAAAATTATGGCGCTCTTGGAGGAGGCAGAAGAGCAGATATTGTTTTATTAAATGACAAATATGAAGTTCAAAATACTTGGCTAGGAGGTAATCTAGTAGTAAAAAATAAAAAAATAACAAATATTTTAGATAAACAACTTGAATATAATAGATATAAATATCCAAGAAAAGCATATAAAACTATTAAAGTTAAATCAGTACGAAGTCTTTTGCCAAAAATTCCACAAACTCCTGTTTCAATTAATCTAATAAAAACCGAATTACCAGGAATAGTAACAAAACAAGAAAAACTGTTTATTAAACAAAAATTTAATGATTGGTCCAAATTTATAAAAAAATATAGCTTAACACATTTAACAGTTATTGAAAGGCATGGTAAAACAAATAATATTTCATATGGATTAATTAAAAATTTCAATTTAAAATCTGGAGCAGTTGGAAGCAGTGTAGGACATGATGCTCACAATATAATCATTGCAGGAACAAATGAAAAAGATATGAAAATAGTTCTGAAAGAAATTATTAAATCTCAAGGATGTATTATAATTGTAGATAACAAAAAAATAATATCCAAAGTTGACTTACCAATTGCTGGATTATTATCTGATAAAAGAGCAAACATTGTTGCTAAAGAAACAAAATATTTTAAAAAAAAGTGGAAACAATATAAATGCTCAATTCCTTATATGGGATTTAACCTGATACCTCTATCTGTAATACCTGAATTTAGACTTACAAATAAAGGTCTAATTGATGTAAATACAATGAAAATTATTCCACTATTTGAGTATAACTAATTCAAAAATCTAGTATTTATATTGATTTTTTGTTATTAATTCTTTGTTTTATATTCCGCCCTTAGCTCAGTGGATAGAGCATCGGTTTTCTAAACCGAGGGTCCCAAGTTCGAGTCTTGGAGGGCGGGCCAATTTCACCTTGTAATAATTATTTAATCAATTAATTATAATAAATTAATTAATGTCGCGTAAAATATTAATGGTTGATGGTTATGATTATGATGGCTGGAAGAGCCTTCATGATGCTAAATGTATTGATGCATTTGAACATTATTCAAAAACTTTAAAAAATATAGATAATGAATTAAATGTAATAACGATTCATCCTGGAAAAAAAGATGATTTTCTTCCAACGGGTATATCTCTAGAGGATTTTGATGGAATAGTTTGGACAGGTAGTAGTTTAAATATTTATGACTTAACTCCTCCAATTACTAAACAAATTGAATTAGCCAAAGAGACACTTAAGTGTAAAACAAAAATTTTTGGAAGTTGTTGGGGTATGCAAGTATATGTAGTAGCTGCTGGAGGATCTGTAAAAAAATCACCTAATGGTAGAGAAATGATTTTTGCAAGAGATATTTCTTTAAATGAAAATGGAAAAAATCACCCAATGTATATAAATAAAAAATCAAAATTTGATGCTTTTTGTTCCCATTTAGATGAAATAGAAACTATACCCAATGAATCTCTTCATTTATCAAGTAATAATCATAGTAAAATTCAAGCTTTGTCATTTAAAAAAGGAAATGCAACCTTTTGGGGTACGCAATACCATCCTGAATTTAATTTTAATATTATGTCAAGAATATTAGTTGCTAGAAAATCAATGCTTATAAATGAAAATATTTTTAAAGATCAAGATGATGCGGATAAAACTATAAACTCAATGGAAAATATTTTTAAAAAAGATATTTTTGATAACTATCTTGAAATTGGTGATGATATATTAGACTCTAATATTAGAAATAAAGAATTACATAATTGGTTGAATTTTATTGAAAAAAATTAAATTGAAATTAATACTGATTTATGTTTTTAAAATTTCTTGAAAAAATAGGTCGTAAAAAAACTGTATTAGATCGAGGTCCTTCTCATCCACAATTTAACAATGCCAAACCATGGATGGAGCGATATTATTTACTTTTTAGAAAAAGACCAAGCTGGTTTCCTTTTAATATAATAATTCATAAAATGCTTGATAATGATCATGGTGAAGGTGTTCATAACCATACTTGTCCATACATAACTATAATTATTAAAGGGGGGTATTGGGAAACAACAATACATGGTAAATTTTGGAGGCCACCAGGATATATTGGCTTTAGATCAGCTGATCACTTACATAGAGTAGATCTTAAACCAAATACAGATACAATGTCAATTTTTATACCAGGACCTTTTGGATTAAGAAAAAATAAAAGAGCTGATTATAAAACAACTTTTAAAAACAAAAACTAAAAAATTAATTTAAGATTATATTTTAAAAAATTCCATCATAAATAAGTTTAATTCCACCTATTGCTAAGAAAAAATAAATCAGATTATAAAAAATTTTTTCAGATATCTTTTTATGTAAATAATACCCTACAATTATACCTATAGGAGCTAAAGGTAATAAAATTAAAGATATCATCATATATTCTAATTGAAGTTGACCTAGATAATAATAGGGAATTAATTTCACAGCATTGATTATTGCAAAAGCTAAAGTAAATGTTGCTACATATATTGTTTTGTCTAATTTTTGAGGTAGTAAATAAAAGTTTAATGGCGGTCCTCCTGCGTGAATTAAAAAACTTGTATATCCTGCTACAGTAGACCAAAAAATACCCTTGTTCTTCGTTGGTTTTTTAAAAAAACCTTCTTTTTGTATTATTGTAAATAATATAAATAATATTGCAATTGAGCCTATAATTATCCTCACTCCATTATCTGAAATATATGAAAAAGTAATAGAGCCAATTAATATTCCTATTATAGATGGAGGAATTATTATTTTAACAATTTCTATTTTCCATTTTTTCCAATAAAAAAATAATGCCGTTACATCCATTACTATAAGTATGGGGAGCATTATACCCGCTGCAATAATTGGACTAATTGCCATAGACATCAATGGAACAGCTAATATTGCTATGGGTCCAGCAAAACCTCCTTTAGATAGTCCAAATAAAATAACTGCAGGTATAGCGGTAATGTAAAAATACAAATCAAACATAAATTTATATTTTGTTATGAAAACAAGAATTTTTACCAGTATGACAGGCAGGACCTTTTGAATTTACATTTATAATGATGGTATCGTTATCACAATCAATTTTAATATTTTTTACTTCTTGTATATTTCCTGAAGTTTCACCTTTTTTCCATAATTTTTTTCTTGATCTTGACCAAAAACATGTTTTCTTAGTTTTAATTGTTTCTTCCAATGACTCTTTATTCATCCAAGCAAGCATTAAAACTTCTTTGGTATCAAATTGTTGAATAATTACAGGGATCAATCCTTCAGAATTGAATTTTATTTTTTCAAGATTGTTCATTTGAGAGCTTTTAAAGCATTCTCCATATCTAATATTAAATCTTTTATGTCTTCTAGTCCACAATGAATTCTGATTATAGAACCTTTATATTTATTTATTTTTCTTTCTTCAAGACTAGGAAAAGTAACTAGACTTTCATAACTACCCCAACTGTATCCTAATTCAAAAATTTTCAGTTTATTAAAAAATTTTTTTAATTGTATTTTTGAATATTTTTTTTTCATTTCTATGCCAAATAAACCACTACTTCCTTTGAAATCTCTTTTCCAAATTTTATGATTATGATGAGTTTTAATTGCGGGGTGCAATACTTTCGAGACAAGTTTGTGATTATTTAAATATCTTGCAAGAATTAATGCATTTTTTTGTGATTCTTCTATTCTCAACATCATTGTTCTTAAACCTCTAATTGATAAATATAATTCATCAGAACCACTATTTATTCCATAACCTTTGGCTGTTGATCTAATTTGATTGGAATATTTTTTATTTGAAGCAATTAAACCTAATAAAATATCTGCATGACCATTAATATATTTAGTCGCAGCTTCTATGACTATATCAACCCCAAGTTTAAAAGGATTGCAATATATAAATGAAGCCCAACTATTATCAGCAATAGTAATAATATTATTTTTTTTAGCAATTTTAACAATTTCTGGAATATCCTGTATATCAAATGTTGCAGTCCCTGGAGATTCAATAAAGATTAATTTAGTATTTTTTCTTATTAATTTTTGTAAATTTTTTGGAGGTAACTCAGGATCATAATAATCTACAGAGATATTAAAATTTACTAAATGTTTATTTATAAATTCTCTAGTTGGTGAATATAAAGAATCTGTAACTAAAATATGATCATTACTTTTTAGTAATGCAAGAAAAGTTACTGAAATTGATGAAAGGCCAGAAGATACTGACACAACTGATTCACAATTATATAATTTTTTAATAGATTCTTCTAAATTGTCACTTAGAGGCGTTGAATTCAATCCATACAAACTTTCATTATTTTTATCAGAAATATCTTTTAAATATTTATCAAAACTATCAAAAATTATTGTAGATCCTTTATAAATTGGAGTATTAACAAATCCTTTTTGTTTTTTAGAATTTCTACCAAATCTATTTAATTTTGTTTTTATTCTCATTCTTTATGAAATATACTATATTTTAATATACTTTAGTTTATTATTAAATTAAAAATTAAATATGAAAATAAATACTAAAATCATATTGATTTTCATTTATTTCTTATCTTTTCCTATAAATGCTGGAACTTTAGATACAGTTAAAGATAGAGGCTACTTAAATTGTGGAGTCGCAGAAAATTTTCCAGGATTTGCTTCACTTGATGATGAAGGGAACTGGAGAGGTTTTGATATTGATTTTTGTAAAGCTATTTCGTTAGCAATATTTAATGATTCGAAAAAAGTAAATTTTGTACCTACTAGTTCAAGATCACGTTTTCCTCTCTTAGCATTAGGCGAAATAGATGTCTTAATTAGGAATACAACATGGAGCTATAGCAGGGACGTTAATTTAGAATTTGAATTTACAGGAATCAATTTTTATGATGGCCAAGGATTCATGGTTCCAACTTCATTTAAAATAAATAATATTAGTGAACTTGATAATTCAACTATTTGCGTTGTATCTGGATCTAGTATTGAATTAAACATTAAGTATTATTTTGAAAAAAATAATCTTGAATTTAAAACAGTACTAGCTGACACATTTGATGAATCTATGAATTTATACTTAAATAATAATTGCGACGTTTTATCTGGAGACTTGTCAGTTTTATCATCTTCAAGAATAGAAATAGGTGATTCCAACAGTCATTCAATATTAGAAAATCTTATTTCAAAAGAGCCACTCGGACCTTTAGTAAGACATAATGATAGTAGTTGGGCTGATCTTATTAGATGGACATTAAATGTATTGGTAATAGCTGAAGAAAAATCAATTAACGCTGATAATATTGATGAAATGTTAAATTCTCCTGATCCTGAGGTATTAAGATTATTAGGGGAAATTGGAAACTACGGAGATATGATGGAATTGGATAATAAATGGGCATACAATGTAATAAAAGAATTGGGTAATTATTCTTCAATTTATGAGAAAAATATTGGGGCAAATACAATTTTTGGAACTAAAAGGGGTTTAAATAATCTTTGGACAAATGGAGGGTTACTATATTCTCCTCCTTTTAAATAAAAATAATTTTTTTGTTTGGAAATTATTAAAAATGTAATAAATAAGGATAATAATGTCAGATGATCAAATAATACTTCTTGAAAATGTTAGTAAATGGTTTGGAGATTTTCAAGCACTAAAAAATGTTAACTTATCTGTAGATAAAAAAGAAAGAATTGTAGTTTGTGGTCCTTCAGGTTCAGGAAAATCAACTATGATAAGATGCATTAATCGTCTTGAAGAACATCAAGAGGGAAAGATAGTTGTTGATGGTACAGAACTTACAGGGAATGTAAAAAATATTGATATAGTAAGACAGGAAGTTGGAATGGTATTTCAACAATTTAATCTATTTCCCCATCTAACTGTTAAAGAAAATATTACTTTGGCACCTATATGGGTTAGAAAAATGCCAAAAAAAGATGCAGAAGAATTAGCTATGATCCATTTAGAGAAAGTAAAAATTCCTGAGCAGGCAAATAAATTTCCTGGTCAATTATCTGGTGGTCAACAACAAAGAGTAGCTATTGCAAGGTCACTTGCCATGAATCCAAAAATTATGCTCTTTGACGAACCAACATCAGCTCTCGATCCTGAAATGATCAAAGAAGTTTTAGATGTTATGATTCAATTAGCCAATGATGGAATGACTATGATTGTTGTTACTCATGAAATGGGTTTTGCTAAAACAGTAGCTAATAGAATGGTTTTTATGGATGAAGGTAATATAGTAGAAGAAGCTAATCCAGATAAATTTTTCAATAATCCTGATAGTGATAGAACAAAATTGTTCTTAAGCCAGATTTTAAATCATTAGTTTATTTCTATATTAACCCGTTTATTTTTTTTACCTTTATTTTCAATTTTTGTAACAGATATTTTTTTAATTTCTGAAGTCGATTTTACATGAGTTCCTCCACATGGTTGGATATCAATATTACCAATTTTGACTAATCTAATTTTCTCACTCACCCTTGGAGGTTTTACGGACATTGTTCTAACTAATTCTGGATTTTTATCTAATTCATCTAAAGTAATCCATTGATATTCAATTTTATGATCTTCAACTATTAAATTATTTAATTTATCTTCAATTTTTTCTTTCATAATTTTTTCGTCTCCAGTATCAAAATCTAGTCTTCCTTTATTGTAATTTATTTGACCACCGGTAACTCCATATGGAATTACAGAACATAATAAATGTAATGCAGAATGCATTTTCATATTCTTATACCTTTTTTCCCAATCTAAGAATCCAATAATATTTTTATTATCTATTTTTTGAACATCTTCTTTCGTTATATGCAGAATATCATTATCTTTTTTTATTGTATCAATAATATTAATTATTTGATTATCAATTTCAATTTTACCTACATCACCTGGCTGTCCTCCTCCTTTTGCATAAAAAGCTGTTTTGTCTAAAATTAATTTATTATTTTCATAAGAAATTATTTTAGCCTCAAATTTTTTTATATATGAGTCTTCTAAAAACAGCATAATTTATCCTACAAGAGTCTTAATTTATCTAAAAATTTTTGTATCCAATTTCTGCCTTGGCAATTAATTTCATCAGGATTTTCATTATTTATTCTACATTCACATTTAAAATAAATATCTTGTTCAATTTCTCTATATTCAGCAATTTTTTTAAACCTATTATTTGTTTCATTAATTTTTTCTATACATACTTCAAAATTAGGTTGTAAAATTGGTGACCAACCCTCTTTTCCAAGTTTTTCAGCTTCAATCCAGGATCCATTAACTAAAAAATATACTACTATAAACCAATTCATTTACTACATCTTGTATTATATAAAAAAAATTACACTACATGTATAATATATCATATCTTAATTATTTAAGAAATGTTAAAAAAAATGTTGATCATTTTGTTATCTTAGAGCATTACATCACTAGATTAATAATATTATTAAATTGGAGGAAATACATATGAAAATTTCTCATATATTAAAAATATTTGCTTCTGTTTTGATTCTATCAGTAGGATCATCTGCTATCGCAGATACTCTTTCTGACACTAAAAGCAGAGGCCACGTTCGTTGTGGAGTTAGTCAAGGTTTACCTGGCTTCTCTAATCCTGATGCAGACGGTAACTGGGAAGGTATTGACGTTGATGTTTGTCGTGCCGTGTCAGCTGCTATTTTCGGTGATGCAGATAAAGTTGAATACTTTCCTGTTTCTGCAAAAGAACGTTTTACTAAATTAACTGCAGGTGAATACGATATACTTTCAAGAAATACTACTTGGACATTATCTCGTGATGCAAAAATTGGTTTAACATTCAATGGTGTTAATTTTTATGATGGTCAAGGATTTATGGTTAGAAAATCACTTGGTGTATCAAGTGCATTAGAATTAGACGGAGCTAGTGTTTGTGTTAATACAGGTACTACTACTGAGCTTAATCTAGCAGACTATTTTAGAGCTAATGGCATGAGTTATGAACCAGTTGTTTTTGAAAAAGCTGACGAAGTTGTTGCAGCATACGATGCAGGTCGTTGTGATGTACACACTACTGATAAATCAGGTTTAGCTGCTCAAAGAACTAAAACAGCTCAACCAGATGATCATATGGTTTTACCTGAAACTATTTCAAAAGAACCTCTAGGTCCAGTTACTCGTGAAGGTGACGAACCTTGGAGTGACATTGTTTTCTGGGTACTTAATGCATTAATAACTGCAGATGAATTAGGTGTTTCATCTTCTTCAGTTGATTCAGTTAAAAATGATGCTGATGCAACTCCAGAATGGAAAAGAATTCTTGGTGTAGAAGGTGATACTGGTGCACACTTAGGCCTTGGTAAAGAATGGGCTTATAATGCAATCAAACAAGTTGGAAATTATGGAGAAATGTACGAACGTCACGTTGGTATGAACACTCCTTTAGAACTTGCTAGAGACGGATCACCAAATGCAGGATGGAAAAATGGCGGACTTTTATACGCGCCACCTATCCGATAAGCATTAAAAATACTTTAAAATTATGGTATGCTCGGTATAATATACCGAGCATATTTTTTTTGAATAATGAATACAAATACTAATATAAATATAATTAAACCCCCTAAAGAAGATTTATTTAAAAGTGGAAAATTTAGATCATTTTTAATTCAATCAATCGTTATGATCTTAGTAATTAGTTTTATTACTTGGGTAGTAAATAACACCGCAACAAATATGACAGCGAATGGCATCGCGCATGGTTTTGATTTTTTATGGGAAACATCATGGTTTGATATTGGGTATTTGCCTTTTATTGATCATACAGGTTCCTCAACTTATTTTAACGCATTTATTGTAGGTATATTAAATACAATCTTAGTTGCATTATTAGGTATTTTTTTTGCTACAATACTTGGTTTTTTAATTGGTATTGGTAGATTATCAGACAATTGGTTGGTATCTACTTTTTGTGGAAGCTATATAGAAGTGATAAGAAATGTTCCTTTATTACTCCAAATATTCTTCTGGTATCACGCAGTTTTACGAATATTACCAAGAGCAAAAAATAGTTTAAACATTGGCGATAGTTTTTTTCTTAATTTGAAAGGTCTTTTTATACCCAAACCAATTCCTGAAACTGGATTTAATTCTGTTTTACTCATAGGTATATTATCTATTATTGCTATAATTATAACTAGCATTTGGGCAAAAAGAAGACAAAATCTTACTGGTAAACAATTTCCAATGTTTATCACTTCATTATTAATATTAATTATACCGGTTTTTATAATTTCTTATTTAAATGATTTTCCAATGTTTTGGGAACAACCAGTTTTGAAGGGTTTTAATTTTAAAGGTGGTTTCAGGCTAATACCTGAATTAGTAGCATTACTTTTAGCTTTATCAATGTATACAGCAGCTTTTATTGCTGAAAATGTAAGATCAGGAATATTAGCAATAAGCAAAGGTCAAAGAGAAGCCGCAGCAGCTGTTGGCTTAACTAATAGTCAAATTTTAAGACTTATAGTCATTCCTCAAGCTATGAGAGTTATTATTCCACCATTAACTAGTCAATATTTAAATCTTACAAAAAATTCATCTTTAGCAGTAGCAATTGCGTATCCTGATTTAGTTCATGTTTTTGCAGGAACCGCTCTTATGCAAACAGGTCAAGCTGTTGAAATTCTTGCAATGACAATGTCAGTATATTTAACCTTAAGTTTATTAATATCACTTTTAATGAATTGGTATAACAGTGCGATGGCATTAAAGGATCGTTAGTATGGTAGAACAAGTAAGAAAACCACCTGTTATAAGATTAGGAATACTTGGATGGATCAAGGTTAATTTATTTTCAACTTGGTATAATTCCCTTTTTACTATTTTAGCTTTATATATTTTATATCTTGCTGTACCTCCATTCTTTCAATGGGCAATACTTGATGCAATATGGGTAGGTAATGATCGATTTGTCTGTGAATGGTATGATGAGGATAAGGTTAAATATAGAGCAGGAGCATGTTGGCTATATATAAAAGTTTGGTTAAATTTTTTTACATATGGTTTTTATCCTGACGAATTTCAATGGAGAGTTAATTTAACATTTATCATATTAGTTATCTCAATAACCCTATTTTTTATCCCTAATTTCAAAAAAAAGCATTATGTAGGAATCTTTCTATTTGTTGGTTACCCGATTATTGCTTTTTTTCTTTTAATTGGTAATGAACAAATTGGATTAGATACTGTTGGAACTCATAAGTGGGGAGGGGGATTTTTAACACTTTTACTTGGATTAATAGGAATTATTTTTGCCTTGCCTCTTGGCATAGTTCTTGCATTGGGTAGAAGATCAAAATTACCAGTAGTAAAAGCTCTATCAATAATGTTTATTGAATTTTGGAGAGGCATACCTTTAATAACAGTTTTATTTTTTGCTGCTGTTATGTTTCCATTATTTGTACCTCAGGGTGTTGAAATTGATAATCTCTTAAGATGTATAGTAGGATTAACTATTTTTGGCGGCGCATATATGGCAGAAGTTGTCAGAGGCGGCCTCCAGGCTTTACCTAAGGGTCAGTATGAAGCTGCTCAATCTATTGGTTTAGGTTACTGGCGAATGATGTCTTTAGTTATTATGCCTCAGGCTTTGAGAATAGTTATACCTGGTATCGTAAACACTTTTATTGGTTTATTCAAAGATACTACTTTAGTGTCAATCATAAGTCTGATGGATTTACTTTTAACAGTATTTACAAGTATGTCGAATCCGGATTGGATGGGATTCCCATTTGAAGGTTACATTTTCGCAGCTACATGTTTCTTTATTTTCTGTTTTGGCTTGTCGCGCTATAGTTTAAGTGTTGAAAAGAAACTTATGGTTTCACATCACAAATAATTAAATAATTCATGAAGTTATTCGGAGCTCAAAATATGTATTCCGAATTGAAAACGGTTTTAATGAAAAAACCCAATCCATTTATGTCTAAAGCAGATTCAAAAAAATGGAATTATGATATTTCATTAAATCAAGAGTTGATTGAAAAAAATTATTCTGAATTTAGGTCAATAATTGAAAACTTTGGATCCAAAATTATAGAATTAAAAATACCTGATAAAAAAGTCGAATTATATGATTCTATTTTTACCCATGATCCATCATTAGTAATTAAAGAAGGAGTAATAATTTTAAGTATGGGTAAATATTTAAGAAAAGATGAATCAAAATATCATAAAAATTTCTATGAATCAATTAATATTCCTATTGTTGGAAAATTAAGTAATGATGCTAATGTTGAGGGAGGTGATTGTCTTTGGATTAAAGATAATTTACTTTTAATAGGTAATAGTGAAAGAACTAATAAGAAAGGTATAAAAGAATTAACAAATATTTTAAATAGATTTAATATACAAACTTCAATAATTGATTTACCAAAATTTAAAAATAATAATTCGTGTTTTCATTTGATGTCTGCATTATCAATTTTAGATGAAAATTTAATTATTGGATATAAAAAATATTTAAACCAAAAATTTTTTGATTTTATAAAAAAATATAAATTTAAATTTATTGAAATTCCTAAAGATGAATATGAAATCAGCAAAACATTGATCGTAAATATACTTGCATTATCTCCAAAAAACTTAGTTTTAATGAATGGCTATCCTAAAACAAATGAATTATTGTTGAATGAAAATTGTAATTTAAACTTATTTAATGGAAATGAATTATGTATTAAAGCCGAAGGTGGCCCAACTTGTTTAACGCGCGCTATTTTAAGAGAATAATATGGCTCCGCGGACTGGGCTCGAACCAGTGACATCCAGATTAACAGTCTAGCGCTCTACCAACTGAGCTACCGCGGAATTATAAAACTAAATAAAGAAAAATAAATTAAAAAACAAGCAATATTTGGAGGCCCGAAGCGGAATCGAACCGCTGTACGAGGATTTGCAGTCCCCTACATAACCACTCTGCCATCGGGCCAAAATCGAACTATTATTATTTAACCATAAAGAAGTCAATATTTTACAATTTTTAGCCAAGTAAATATGCCAAAAAATTAATATTTAATTAATAAATAAATGATATAATAACTTAAAATCATTTAAATTATAAAATTTATGAATTATTCAAATGCACGAAAGATTATGGTTGATACTCAAATTAGACCAAATAATATTAAAGACGATAATTTAATCTCTCTTTTTTCTTCTATTGAGAAAGAACTGTTTTTAGAATCTTCTCATAAAGAATTTGCATACTTTGATAGTGAAATTAATTTTGGAAACAATAAATCTTACCTTTCAAACTTGCATATTGCACAATTAATTCAATCTGCAAAAATATCAAAAAAAGACCATATTCTTCACATTGGCGCATTAACTGGATATGTAACAAATTTTTTATCAAAATTATCAAATAAAGTAACTGCTATTGAGAATGATCAAATTTTATTTGAAATTTTAAATAAAAATATTAAAAATTTTTCTATGAATAATGTAACTATTTATAAAAGTGAATTAAATGATGGCTTTATTCAAAATTCCCCTTATGATTTAATATTTATTGATCATATTATTGATTTTATTCCTAATAGTATAAAAAAACAAATTAATAAATCGCAAGGAAGATTAGTGTCAATTGAAAGAATTAATGATAACTTATCAAAAGGTTTTGAATTAACTATAAATAATGAAAATTATTATAAAGAATTTTTATTTGATTCTTTTAGTGAATCTAAATCTATATTTTTAAAAAAAAACAATTTTGTATTTTAAAATGAAAAAATATTTCACAACAATAATTTTTATATTTTTATTTAATTCTAATAATATTTATGCACTAGATATTGCAGAAACAATAAAAAATACAGTTGAAAATAATCTTAAAGTTAAGATTGGTCTTGAAGAGATAAATGAATCAAAAGAATTAATTGCTAGAGCATACGGAAACTTTAAACCTGATATAAATTTAACTTTAACAGAAAAACAATCTTCAACCGAAACAAAAACAGGTGGGTCAACTACCACTACTGATAAACTATCTGATACCTATTCTTTAACTGTTAAGCAAAATCTATACAACGGAGGAAGAAATAATTTAGAATTAAAAAAATCACTTCTATTATTTGACAAACAACTTGAAAATTTTAATTTCACATTAAATGAACTTATTTTAAGTGCAATCAGAGGTTATCTAACTGTAAAGTTATATGAAAAATCTCTTGAAGTAACTGAAAAGAATTTTGAAGTCATAAAAAAAATTAATGATGATGCAAAAAAGAAATATGATTTAGGAGTTTCTACATTATCTGATTTAAAAAATGCTGAATCATCTTTTCAAGATGCTAATACAAATTTAATGATTGCAAAAGGTGATTTAAAAATAGGTAAAGAAACATTTAAACAAATTGTCGGCCTGGATCCTATTGATCTTCAAGATTTAGTTAAATTTAATAATAATAAAAATAAAGATGATATTTTCAATACTGCATTAATTAATAATCATGAAATTAATAGTTTAAAGTTTGATATTGAAATTTCTAAAATTGATTTGGAAATTTATAAAAAAGTTAAATTACCTTCATTGGATATTACTGGTGACTTATCTTATAATGATGATGTCTCTGCTAAAGGAACTGAATCAACATCTGGAAGTATATCTGCACAATTGTCTATACCGATTTTCCAAAAGGGAATAGAAAATTCAGATATAAGAAAATTTCAATCAAAATTATTACAAAATGAATTTAAACTAAATGATAAAATTAACGATATTGATTTACAAGCTTCTATATTGTCAAATAATTATCAAATTTATCAATCACAATTAATCGCATCAAATTCAAAAATTGAATCTAATTCAATTACTTTAAATGTAATAAAACAAGAATACGAATCAGGTATAAAAACGTTTACGGATTTAATTAATCAGGAAGAATTACTTTTACAATCATATTTATCAAGTTTTGATATTAATAATAATCTTTTGATAACATATTTTGAAATTTTAGCTTTAGAAGGGCAATTGATTAATGAATTTAGTGAGTTTTTACCAAATATATAATTTTTTATAATATGAATAAAGATAATGATAAAAAAATTACTGAAACTTT
Source organism: Alphaproteobacteria bacterium MarineAlpha5_Bin12 (assembly GCA_002937855.1). Classification (GTDB taxonomy): domain Bacteria; phylum Pseudomonadota; class Alphaproteobacteria; order HIMB59; genus MarineAlpha5-Bin12. The sequence goes on from PTKS01000002.1 coordinate 161,013, forward strand.
GGATGTTATAAAAAAAGCTTTAAATGACAATGATAACTCAAAAAATGATAATGATGTATTAATACTTGATAAACTTGTTAATCAAGATGGAACAATAGTAACATTAAAAAATGATAAAAATAATTTAAGTGAAAATGAAATTGATAGAATTATAGATGAAAAAATTGAAAAAACTTTAGATGATACTTTAAATAATTGGTTAAATAAAAAAATGCCATCAATTTTAAAAAAACATATAAAAAATAAAAATGAAAATTGAAAAAAATTTTGATTTTTTAAAATTTGAAAGTAAAATTTACAAAAGTTGGGAAAATAAAAACTATTTTAAACCCAAAAAATCTAAAGATCCATATTGTATTATGATGCCTCCTCCTAATGTTACAGGAAGTTTGCATATGGGTCATGCATTAACTTTTACTATCCAAGATATCTTAATTAGATACAATAGGATGAAAGGAAAAGAAGTTTTGTGGCAAGCAGGAACTGATCATGCCGGAATTGCTACACAAATGGTTGTTGAAAATCAATTATTAAAAAAAAATATCAAAAGAAAAGATATAGGTAGAGAAAATTTTATTAAAGAAGTTTGGAAATGGAAAAAAAAGTCTGGCAATACAATCAATAATCAACTTAAAAGATTGGGATCTTCAGCAGACTGGTCTAGGGAAAGATTTACTATGGATAATGTCTTATCTCAAGCTGTTAAGAAAGCATTTATAGATCTATATAATGCAAAATTAATCTATAAAGATAAAAGGTTAGTAAATTGGGATCCTAAATTGTTAACTGCTATTTCAGATTTAGAAGTTAATCAGATAGAACAAGAGGGTTCTCTATGGCATATAAAATATCCAATTGATGACAAAAATTTCTTAATTATTGCTACTACAAGACCTGAAACTATGCTTGGAGATACAGCTGTAGCTGTAAATCCCAATGATAAAAGGTATAAAAAATTAATCGGTAAATCTTGTAAATTACCTTTTACAGATAGAAAAATTCCAATTATTGCAGATAATTATGCTGATCCTGAAAAAGGATCAGGTGCAGTGAAAATTACACCCGCACATGATTTTAATGATTTTGAAATCGGAAAAAAACATAATTTAAAATTTATCAACATTTTTACTGAAGAGGCGAAAATTAACTCGTCGTGTCCAAAAGAATTTGTAGGTATGGATAGATATGATGCTAGAAAAAAAATTTTAGAATTATTAGAAAAAATGAATTTATTATTTAAAGAAGAAAAGCAATTAATGGTAGTTCCTTACGGAGACAGATCTGGTGTTGTAATTGAACCTTGGCTAACAAATCAATGGTTTTGTGATGCAAAGTTTCTTTCAAAAGATCCAATAAAAGCAGTAAATTTAGGTAAAACTAAATTTGTACCCGAACAATGGAAAAAAACCTTTTTTAATTGGATGCGAAATATTCAGCCCTGGTGTATTTCAAGACAGTTATGGTGGGGTCACCAAATACCTGCATGGTATGGACCAGATAACAAAATATTTGTAGCAAATAATTTAAATGAAGCAAATAAAATGGCCAAAAAATGTTATAAAAAACAAGTAAAAATTAAACAAGATGATGATGTTTTAGATACTTGGTTTTCTTCAGCTTTGTGGACTTTTTCTACCTTAGATTGGCCAAAAAAAACATATGAATTAAATAAATTTTATCCAGGTAATGTTTTGGTAACTGGTTTTGATATTATTTTTTTTTGGGTCGCAAGAATGATGATGATGGGATCCTATTTTATGAAAAAAACTCCATTTAAAGATGTTTACATTCACCCATTAATTAGAGACGAAAAAGGTCAAAAAATGTCTAAATCAAAAGGAAATATTATTGATCCTTTGGAATTGTTAGATAAATACGGCGCTGATACTTTAAGATTTACTTTAACAGCACTTCTAAATCCTGGTAGAGATGTAAAATTATCTGAAGCTAGAGTTAAAGGTTATAGATCTTTTATAAATAAAATTTGGAACGCATCTAATTATTTATTAATAAACAAATGTTATTATAATAAAAATTTTAAATTTAATAAAATAAAATCTCCTCTTAATCAATGGTTAATAAATGAATTATTTGAAACTAAAACTACAATTGATGAATATATGAAAAAATATTTATTTCATGAAGTTGCCAATGAATTATATCAATTTATTTGGCATCAATATTGTGACTGGTATGTTGAATTAACTAAATCTACTTTCAATAATAAAAATGAATATTTTGAAGAAACAAAAGAAACTGCGATGTGGACATTTGTTGAAATATTAAAAATAATTCATCCAATTATGCCCTTTGTTTCAGAACATTTATGGTCTAAAATTTTTGAAAATAGAAATATGTTAATTAATGAAAATTTAAAGAATTACAAAAAAGTTTCTAAATTTAATGATTCTCAAATTAATATTCATCATCTAATAATGATAATAACAAAAATAAGAAATTTAAGATCTGAATTAAATATTCCATATAAAAAATTGATTAGTATTGATATATCTAATAAAAATAAAAAAACCCTTAAATTTTTAAAATTATATATTAGTGAATTTGAGCATTTATTAAAAACAGATAAAATTAATTTTTATATATCAAATAAAATTGTACCTAATTCTGCATATTTAATAATAGAAAACACAACAATATGTGTTTATCTAAAAGATATTATAGATACTAATGAGGAGAGTAAAAAAATACTAAAAAAGAAAGAAAAACTAATTACTGAACACAGAGAAATCAAATCAAAACTTAATAATTCAAATTTTATTCAAAAAGCACCTGAAAATATCATTGAACAATTTAAAAATCAGGAAAAATCAATAAAATCTTCTATTGAAAAACTTGATCAAATAATTGATAGTATAAAATAAAATGACTGATAAGGGATCAAATATAAAATCTAAATTACCTAGTAGGCATGTAAGTGTTGGACCCAAAAGTGCTCCTCATAGAGCTATGTATTATGCAATGGGATTAACTGAAGAACAAATATATCAACCATTCATTGGTGTTGCTACTACTTGGAATGAATCAGCACCTTGCAACATCACTTTAGGTAGACAAGCTCAAGCTGTAAAAAAAGGTGTTAAAGAAAAAAATGGTACACCTCGTGAATTTACCACGATAACTGTCACAGATGGAATAGCAATGGGTCATGAAGCTATGAAAGCATCATTAGTAAGTAGAGAAGTTATTGCTGATAGTATTGAATTATCAGTTAGAGGCCATTGTTATGATGGAATTGTAGGGCTAGCTGGATGTGATAAATCCTTGCCAGGTTTGATGATGGCAATGGTAAGATTAAATATACCTTCAGTGTTTATTTATGGCGGAACTATTTTACCTGGTCGTCATAAAGGAAAAGATTTGACAATAATAGATGTTTTTGAAGCAGTAGGGAAACATGCAAAAGGAACTATTGACGACAAAGAATTAAAAACAATTGAAAAAGTAGCATGTCCAACAGCTGGTTCATGCGGAGGTCAATTTACTGCTAATACTATGGCATGCATTTCTGAAGCAATTGGTTTAGCATTAACAAATTCAGCTATGACTCCAGCAACATATGAAGAAAGGGATAATTATGGTATTGAAAGTGGCAAAGCAGTAATGAGTTTAATAGAAAAAAATATTCGACCTAGAGATATAGTGACTTTAGAATCACTGCGTAACGCAGCTGTAGTAGTAGCTGCAACTGGAGGTTCTACAAATGCGGCTCTTCATTTACCAGCTATTGCAAATGAAGCAGGTATAAAATTTACACTTAGAGATGTTGTAGAAATATACAAATCAACTCCTTACATTGGTGATATGTCTCCTGGAGGAAAGTATGTTGCTAAAGATTTATATGAAGTAGGAGGCGTGCCAATTGTTATTAAATCTCTTCTTGATGGAGGTTATATAAATGGTGATTGCATGACTGTTACTGGTAAAACTATATCCGAAAATCATAGAAATACTATTTTCCCAACTAATCAAGATGTAGTTTATTCTTGTGATAACCCTATAAGTAGTCACAGTTCAGTAGTAGGTCTATGGGGTAATTTAGCAGAAAATGGTTCAATTTCAAAAATAGCGGGATTAAAAAATTTAAATTTCAAAGGTAAAGCAAAGTGTTTTGATTGTGAAGAAGACGCATTAACGGCAGTTTTAAAAAATGAAATTAAAGCTGGTGATGCGGTTATTATCAGATACGAAGGACCTATTGGTGGACCAGGAATGAGAGAAATGTTGTCTACTACAGGAGCCATTTATGGTCAAGGACTTGGTGAAACAGTTGCATTAATTACAGATGGACGCTTTTCAGGAGGAACCAGAGGCTTTTGTATTGGTCATGTTGGTCCTGAGGCTGCTGTAGGTGGAATGATTGGCTTGTTAAAAGATGGAGATGAAATAATTATAGATGCTATTAAAGGTGAAATTAATGTTAATTTGCCTGAAGACGAAATTTTAAAACGTAAAAATGAATGGAAGCCAAGAAAAACTAATCATAATTCAGGAACAATTTGGAAATATGCACAAACTGTTGGGCCAGCTCATGAAGGTGCAGTTACACAACCAGGTGCTAAAAAAGAGACACATACGTATGCTGATATTTAATTTTCAACCTCAATGATTACTGGTGTATGATCAGAAGCTTTTTCATAACCTCTTATTTCTTTTAAAATTTTTACATTTTTAATTAAGTCTGTTATTTCCGGTGTTGTTAGAAAATGATCAATTCTTAATCCATTATTTTTTGGCCAGCTACCTCCTCTATAACCCCAGTAAGTCCAATTCGCATTACCTTTCATAAAATTTTTTATAACATCAGTAAATCCTTGATTTATAAGAGTTCTATATAATTTTCTAGTTTCAGGATGAGCACAAGCATCATCTAAAAAATATTTTGGCTCATATACATCATCATCTGTTGGAATTACATTAAAGTCTCCTCCAATAATTATTGGGTTTTTATTAATAATTGACTTAATATATTTATTAAAATTTTTCATCCAATTTAATTTATAAACAAATTTTTCAGAATCTATTGGATTACCATTTGGTAAATAAATACAAATTAATTTAATCTTTTTTTTTATTTTTTTTAAAAATATTTCAGTTTCAATAAATCTTGAATTGTGATCTTTAAATTTTGGAATATTTTTATTTGTAATTATTAATTTCTTTTTACTAATAATAGCAACACCATTCCAAGCTTTTTGACCATTTACGTAAGATTTATAACCAATTTCATCGATTTTATCACTTGGAAAGTTTTCATTTATACATTTCAGCTCTTGTAATAATAATATGTCAACACTTGTTTTTTTTAAAAAATTAATAATGTGATCTATTCTCGCATTTACTGAATTTACGTTCCACGTCGATATTTTCATTTTTTAAATTGAAAATGATGTTCCACAACCACATGATGAGGTAGCTTGAGGGTTGTTTATTTTAAATGATGAGCCGATAAGCTCATCAACATAATCAATTGTCGATCCTTTGAGTAGATTAAAAGAGATATCATCAATTAGTATTTTTATTTTATTTTTTTCTATTATTAAATCATGATCTTCTTGATGGTCAGTAAATGTGAAATTATATTGAAATCCAGCACATCCACCACCATTTACTCTAATTCTAAAAAATGTATCAGATTTATTCTCATTAAGAATTAAATTTTGTATTTGTTTTGTTGCACTTTCTGTAATATTTATATCTTTATTCATGTTATGTTTATGTTAAGTATTTATATATATTATATTATTATTAATTTATATGTTAAAATTTCTCTCATCAAAACCTGAATTTTCAAAAGGTAGATTATATAAAGAAATCAACGATCAACCTTATAGGTCACATTTTCAGAGAGATAGAGATAGAATAATTCATAGTACAGCTTTCAGAAAATTAAAACAAAAAACTCAAGTTTTTTTAGAAAATGAAAGTGATTATTATAGAACTAGATTAACTCATACACTTGAAGTTTCACAAATTGCCAGAGCAATTTCTAGAAATCTTGATTTAAATGAAGATTTATGTGAGTGTATAGCTCTAGCGCATGATTTAGGCCATCCTCCATTTGGCCATACAGGTGAAAATATATTAAATTATAAAATGCAAAATTTTAATGGTTTTAATCATAATGAACAAACTTTAAGAATAATCACATTTTTAGAAAAAAAATATTATGATTTTAATGGTTTAAATTTAACTTGGGAAAGTCTTGAAGGAATTATTAAGCATAATGGAAAAATTATTGACAAAGTCCCATTTGAAATAAATTTATATGATAAAATTCATAATTTAGATATCTATAAAAATCCATCATTAGAGGCTCAAATCGCTTCAATCGCTGATGATATTGCCTACAATAATCATGATATAGATGATGCAATTAGAGCAGATTTAATCACAATAGAAGAGATCTCAGAAATTAACTATTTTAATGAAATTATAAAGCAAATCAAAAATAGATATAGTCAAATTGAAAAATCAATCCTAATAAATGAAGTTATAAGATTTAGTATTAAATTAATGGTTGAAAGTATTGTTGAAAAAACTACTGAAAATATTAATATAAATAATATAAAAAAGATCAAAGATGTTAATAATTATCCATCTTTTCTTGTTACAATGGATGATCAAATGAATATAAATTCAAAACAAATAAAAGATTTTTTGTTTTTAAAAGTCTACAAAAATGTCAAAATTGAAGAAAAAAGGAAAAAAAATGAAATAATAATTGAAAAATTATTTAATCACTACCAACAAAACTTTAATTTACTACCCAATGATTGGATTAAAAAATCAGATACTATGAACAAAGAAAGGATAATTTGTGATTATATCGCAGGAATGACAGATAGATACGCAGATTTACAATATCATTTAATTTATGACTAACTTAATTCAACATTTTAAAAAAAATTTTTTTAAATATCATTCAGATTTTCAAAAAAAATATCAATTTAATGATAAAATTAATTTTAACCAAATTAACTTTGATATACCCAATAACTTAAGTCATGGTCATATCTCAACTAATGCATTATTCATATATCTTAAATCATCAACTATGGAGAAAACTGAAATTATAAAATTTTTTACAAAAAAACTTCAATCATCTTCGAACGTAGAAAAAGTTGAAATAGCAGGCCAAGGTTTTATTAATATTTTTTTTAAAAAGAATTATTTAATAAGTGAATTAATTAATATTAATAAAATGGGTGATAATATTGGTAAAAGTAATATTGGTAAAAATAAAAAAATCAATATTGAATTTATATCTGCAAATCCAACAGGACCTCTACATTTAGCTCATTCTAGAGGTGCAATTTTTGGTGATGTATTATCAAATATTTTAGAAAAGGTTGGTTACGAAGTTACTAGAGAATATTATATAAACGACGCTGGTGTTCAAATAGAAAAATTGGGAGATTCACTTTATGTCAGATATTGCCAATTAATTAATCAGAATGAAATTGATATTAATGAAATGAATTATCCTGGCGATTATTTAATTAATATTGCCAAACTAATTTTGCAAAATGATAAAAAAAAATGGCTTAATGTCAATACATCCAAAAGAAAGAAATATTTTGAAAATTTTGCAATTAAACATATTTTAAAAATTATTAAAAAAGATTGTAAAAATATGGGAATAAAATTTGATCTATTTGTTTCAGAAAAAAAAATTATTAAAGAAGGTATTATAAATAGTGTTTTTAAAAAATTAAAAAAAGATTCTCTTTTATATGAGGGTGTATTAGAGAAACCAAAAAGTATTAATGACCCTGATTGGGAACCAAGAAAGCAATTATTATTTAAATCAACTAAGTTTGGGGATGATGCTGATAGACCATTTTTAAAATCTAATAATGATTGGACTTATTTTGCCAATGATTCTGCATATCATTATTATAAAATTAAAAGAAAATATAATAAAATAATTAATATATGGGGAGCTGATCACATTGGGTATATTAAAAGAATGAAATCAATTGTTAAGGTCATGAGTGATGACAAAATAGATTTTTTAATTAAAATTTGCCAATTAGTTAATTTAAAAAAGGATAATAAACCTATTAAGATGTCAAAACGATCAGGAAATTATATTTCAATTGATGAAATTATTAAAGAAGTAGGCAGTGATGTTCTAAGATTTTTTATGCTTTATAGAAAAAATGATACACAAATCGATTTTGATTTATCCAAAGTTTTAGAAAAAACTAAAGATAATCCAATTTTTTATATCCAATACGCATTTGCAAGATCTAATTCAGTATTAAATAATGCAAATAAAATCTTTAAAAAAATAAATTATAAAAATATTTATAATTTAGAAAATCATATTCAATATATTTCAGATTATGAATGGAAAATTATAAATAAAATTTTAATATGGCCTAATATTATTGAAAATGCAGCATCTAATTATGAACCACATAAAATAATATATTACTTAGAAGACTTATCATCAATGTTCCATATTTTTTGGAATAAAGGAAATGAAAATAAAGATTTAAGATTTATTGATGAAAATAATTATGATAAAACTTTATCTAGACTATATTGGATCAATTCATTTCAATTAATATTAAAATCAGCATTTGATATTATTGGCATTAAACCAATTAAAAAAATGTAATGAGTAGGAAAAAAATTTTTTATAAAAGTAAGAATAACTTTATAATACGATTTTTAATTTTTCTTATTCTTATATTTTCCATAATTTATTATTATAATTTTTATATCAACAATGATAATTTTTTAATTAATGAAAATAATGACCCTTTTTATGAAATTTTAAAAGATTCAGGAGGAAAGACAATACCTGATTATGGCATTGATTTTTTAGAAAATAACCAGAAAAATAATTCAACTTCTGAGTTAAATAATATAAATTTTTCAATTCAATTAGAATCATCTGATACTATAAAGCATCTAAATAGTAAAATTAATGAATTTATTGTTCAAAATAAATTTGATTTATCTAAATTTTTCATCATTGAGTTTAATAATGAAATTACTACACAATATTTACTATTATACGAGAATTTTGATAAAAGAGATTCGGCAGAATCTTACTGCAATGAATTAAAATCTAAAGATATCAGATGTTTAGTAGTAAATATTAAGAATCTATAGTAAATATAACTTTTTTAATTAAATAATATAATTCATGGATAGCAAATTTAATGTAAATTTAAATGCATATGAAGGTCCTCTAGATCTTCTGCTTGAATTAGCAAAAAGTCAAAAAGTTGATTTATCCAAAATTTCAATTTTGGAATTAGCTGAGCAATATTTAAAATATATAAATTTAGCTAGAATCATTAATTTAGAAATTGCTTCTGATTATTTAGTTATGGCTGCGTGGTTAACATATTTAAAATCTCGAATATTATTACCTAAAGTTGTCGATAATGACCAACCAACTACTGAAGAACTAGAAGAAGCTGTAAAATTTCAATTGCAAAGACTAGAGGCTATTAGAAATGCATCAAAAAAATTATTCAATCAACCTCAAATAGGAATAAACACATTTTATAGGGGTTTTAATGATGGGACAAAATTCAAATATAAAATAATTTACACTTCAAAATTATTTGATTTACTTAAAGCATATTCTATTCATTTAAATAAAAATGATTCTACTCATTTAAAAATTGAAGTAAGTCAATTATATACTGTCGAGGCAGCTATAGAAAGATTAAAAAACATTTTTGGCAATACTAATGATTGGATGCAAATTACTGATCTTATACCTAATTTATCAAAAAGTTTATTAATTAATAAATCTGCAATTTCATCAACTTTTGTTGCTTCTTTAGAACTTGTAAAAAATGGTATTATTTTGGTTAAACAAAATGAAATGTTTGGACCCATATTATTAAAAATAAATAATGATTAATTCAAAAGACCATAGATTAATAGAAGCTTTAATTTTTGGTTCAACGGAACCTGTTTCTGAAAAAGATATTCTTGAAAAAATTTCAGACAAAAGTTTGTTAAATAAGATTTTAAATGATTTACAAAATTTTTATAAAGAAAGAGGTGTTAATTTAATTAGAACTGGAAATATGTGGTCTTTTAGAACTTCTGATGACTTGTCTAATGAATTAACAATATTTAAAACGCAAAAAAGAAAATTATCTAAAGCAGCTATAGAAGTTTTATCAATTATTGCTTATCATCAACCTATTACTAGAGCTGAGATTGAAAATATCCGAGGAGTTCAAATGGGAAGGGGAACAATTGATATTTTAATTGAAATTGGATGGATAAAACCGAAGGGTAGAAAAAACACTCCTGGTAGACCTCTTTTGTGGGCTACAACTGACCAATTTCTTGAACACTTTTCATTAGAAGATATAAAACACCTTCCTGGAATAGATGAATTAAAAGAAAGTGGATTTTTAGATAAAAGATCAGCAATTTCTACAATTACTGATATAGTTGAAAAAAATGATGATCCCAATGATGAAACATTAATTAATGAGAATGATAATAATTTAGATGATTTTATTAATCAAAAAATTGAATAATTATCTTTTCATTTATAATTAATTGAAAGTTTTTTATAAATATCTTATTATCTTATCTAAATGTTTAAAAATAAAGTTGTAATTATAACCGGAGGAGGAAGTGGTATTGGAAAATCAATTGCGAAATTGTTTTCTAAAAATAATGCAATAGTCTGTGTAACGGATATAGATATTAAAAAAGCTGAAGAAACCTCTAATGAATGCCAAAATAAAAGTTTTTTTTATAATCTAGATGTTACAAACAAAAATAATGTAAAAACTATATTTAACCAAATTCATAAAGAAGTTGGTTTTTATGATATTCTTATTTCAAATGCAGGTGTTTCTAATATGAAATATATAGAAGATATCACAGAAGATGATTGGAATTTTAATATGAATGTAAACGCTAAAGGAGTTTTTCTTTGCAATCAAGAAGCTATTAAATATTTTAAAAATAATAAAATCAAAGGAAGAATAGTAAATACAGCCTCTTTAGCTTCAAAAATAGGTGCTCCTCTTTTAGCACATTATTCTGCAAGTAAATTTGCTGTTGTAGGGTTTACGCAAGCAGCTGCAAGAGAAACAGCAAAATATGGAATTAGAATTAATGCAGTTTGCCCTGGTTTTGTTAAAACTTCTATGCAAGAAAGAGAAGTTAAATGGGAAGCAAAATTAAGAAATATTTCAGAAAAACAAGTAATTGATGATTATATAAATCAAACACCCTTAGGTAGGTTAGAAGAGCCAGAAGATGTTGCGAAAGTTGTTTTGTTTTTATCAAGTGATGAATCGAATTTCATGACTGGTCAAGCAATAAATGTTACTGGAGGAATTTATACAACTTAAGTGAAATTATATATGAAAAAATCAATATTAAAAATCTTATCTCATTTAATATTAATTATTTTTTCATTAATTATTATTTTACCTTTACTTTGGATTTTAAGAAATAGTTTTACTAATAAATTAAATGCTTATAAAATCCCTCCTGAATTCTCACCTATAATTTTTGATAATTATATAGAAATTTTTTCAAAATATCCTTTTGATTCTTATTTTATAAACAGCTTTGTCGTTGCATTTGGTACCACAATTATTTCATTACCCCTTGCTGCTTTTATAGCTTATGCATTCGCTAAATTTAATACAGGAGGAAAACAATTACGATTATTTTTATTATCTACACAAATGATACCACCAATTATAATTGTTTTGCCAATTTTTAGCATTTATTTATCTCTTAATTTATTAAATACATATTTAGGTTTAATCATTGCTCATATTACAATAATCTTACCTTTTTTATCTTGGATGTTAATTTCTTTTTATTCCAGAGATATTTTTATGATTGAAGCTGCTGCAAGATCAGATGGGGCAACGCGTTTTCAAGCACTATATCTTATTTGCCTTCCTTTGATTGCTCCTGGATTAATTGCAGCTGGATTATTAGGATTTATTCTTAGTTGGAATGAATTTATTTTTGTTTTAATCTTATCTGGAAAGGCTACTAGCACTTTACCAATTGGGTTATCAACTTTAAGCACACATAGAGGTGTTGAAATTGCCCTTTTAGCAGCCGCAACTACATTAACTGTTTTACCAGCATTAATACTTTTACCTTTTATAAAAAAATATCTAATTAAGGGTTTGTCTTTAGGAGCTCTAAAATAAAACAATATCAAATATATTGAAATTATTAGTTTTTTTTATAAAATATTTTTATTAAATTAAGACATTTTAGAGAATTAATTTTTATTTTTTTAATAAATTATAGAATTTTATTTCAATAATTACTATTAATAATTAGTACTAATTAAATAATTTCCTCAAAAGATTTAAATGTGTATATTATTTTTAAAAATAAAGGGGGAATAAAATGAAATATATTAAAATTTTATTTTTAGTATTAACTATTTCTATATTATCATTTAGTTCAAAAGCTGTAACTTTAAATGCTATTATGGAAAATGTTCCAGATACTCATTTCATCAAAGAGTTACTTCCTGATTTTACTGCAAAAACAGGTCATGAAGTTGAAATGGATATTATGGGTTATGGAGAAATGCATCCAAAAATGGTTCCTTCATTAACCTCATCAACTGGTAGTATTGACTTTATGCCTGTTGATTTTTATTGGGTCGGTGAATTTGCTAGAGCTGGATGGATGATGCCACTTGATGATATGATAGCTAGAGATGGATTTGACACTTCAGTATATTTTGATTCAATGATGAAACTTGTAGGTGAAGTTGAAGGAACAACTTATATGTTACCTTTCTATAATTATGCTATGGGTTTAACATATAGAAAAGACTTAGTAGCTGATCCTAGTCATCAAGCTGGATTTAAAGCTAAATATGGTATGGATCTTAAAGAGCCAACTTCTTGGGATGAATATATGAAACAAGTTTCATACTTTACAAAAAATGGAACAGAATATGGAGTTGTTAATCAAGGTTCAAAAGCTGATCCTATTGCAATGGAATGGTCAAACTATCTCTATGCAAATGGAGGGAGATTTCATGATGAAAATTGGCATGGAGAATTAACTTCTGATGCTGCAAAACAAGCATTAAAAGATTACATACACAATTTACAAGATCATGGCCCAGTTGGTGCCGCAAGTTTTAGCTTTGATGAAGCTTTCAATGTTGCTGCTCAAGGACAAGCTTACAGTTATCTTACGTATAATTGGTTTATGCCTTCTTATGAAGACAGTAGCCAATCTGCTGTAGTGGGTAAAATGGCTTTAGCTCCCGTTCCAGGAAATGGAAGTCTTAATGGAGCTTGGGGTTGGGCGATACCTACTTCTAGTCCAAATGCAGAAGCTGCCTGGGAATTTATTAAATGGGTAGAGTCACCTGAAATTGTCGCTAAAAGGGCATTAATGGGTGGTGCACCAACAAGAAGTGATGCATTTAGTAATCCAGAAGTTTTGGCTAAATATCCACACTATGATGCTTTAAATAGAATTCTAGCAAGTGCTAAAAACTTCCCAGTTTTTACTTATACACCTCAATTTGTTGAAGTAATGGGAACTGAATTATCTAAAGCTGTAATTGGTGAAAAAAGTATTGATGATGCTCTAGCTACTATGAATTCAGAACTAGAAGCATTAGCAAAAAAGGATGGCGTTTATAAAAATTAAACGTGTCAAACAATTTAGATTTATCAGATAGGCGCTTTGGTTATATACTAACAGCGCCTACTGTTTTAATAATTACACTTGTAATTCTTTTTCCTATTTGTTTTTCTCTTATCTCAAGTTTTTTTGATTATACGCTTATTAATAAATCTTTTAATGACTTCATAGGTATTGATAATTATATTAATTCATTCAAAGATGAACAACTTTTTAATTCTATCTTTGTTACAATATATTTTGTAATATTAGTAGTTTTATTGGAATTTATACTAGGTTTCTTTATTGCCTTACTTTTAAATTCTATAACTAGATTTAAATCAATATATTATTTCATATTACTACTTCCACTACTTATAAACCCTATTGTTGTAGGTCTGATTTGGAGAATGTTTTTACACCCTCAATTAGGAATATTTAATTATTTATTAAGTTTGATAAATATTGAACCAGTTAATTGGTTAGGTGATCCTCAAATGGCTTTTATTACAATTATATTTGTAGATATTTGGCATCAGGTATCTTTTATGATTATATTACTACTTGCAGGTTTGTCAGCAATTCCAAAAGAACCTTATGAAGCAGCAAAAAGTGATGGAGCTAATATTTATGAATGTTTTATTCATATTACTCTTCCTTATATGAGACCAGTAATTGTGGTTACAATATTAATCAGATTAATATTTGCAATAAAAACTTATGATTTAGTATACATTATGACAAAAGGAGGTCCTGGTGACTCAACAGATTTAATCAGTTACTATATTTATAGATCTGCGTTCATTAGCTTAAATTTAGGAGAAGCTGCTGCTATGTCATTAATATTGCTAGTAATAATAATAATAATTACAATACCACTATTTAAATATATGAATAGATTAGATTAATGCAAAAAATAGAAATTAAAAACTTATCAAAAACTTATAATAAAAATATTGTAGCTGTTAATAATATTAGTTTTGAAATTGATGATAAAGATTTCTTTGTTTTACTGGGACCATCTGGTTGTGGAAAATCTACGACTTTGAGATTAATTGGAGGGCTTGAAAATTGTACCCAAGGAAATATAATCCTTGGAGATAAGGATATTACTAATTTGGATCCCAAAGATAGGGATTTAGCTTTTGTATTTCAAAATTACGCATTATATCCACATATGAATGTCAGAAAAAATTTATCTTTTGCTTTAAAATTAAAAAAAACCTCACCTAAAATAATTGAGTCAAAAATTTCTGAAGTTTCCAAATTGCTTAAAATTAATGAAGTACTTGAAAGAAAACCTTCAGAATTATCTGGTGGACAAAGACAAAGAGTAGCTTTAGGAAGGGCCTTAGTTAGAAATCCTAAAGCATTTCTATTGGATGAACCTCTGTCAAATTTAGACGCTAGATTGAGAGCAATAATGAGAACAGAATTAATAAAAATTCATAAAAATCTTAAAAGAACATTTATATATGTAACACATGATCAAGTTGAAGCTATGACCATGGCAAATAAAATATGTATTATGAATAAAGGAGTAATTCTTCAAATTGGTTCTCCAAAAGATGTATATGAGAATCCAAATTGCTTATTTGTTGCAAATTTTCTAGCAAATCCACTTAATAATATTATTAAAACAGAAATTAAAATTGATAATAATAATATTTTATTTAAGAAAATTAATTTATTAATAAATTCTGAAAATTTTAATTTTAATATTACAAATAATGAAATTTATTTTTCAATAAGACCTGAACATATTTATTTAGATAAAAGACCAGATACTATAAAAATTGATTCAAAAATAGAAGTTTTAGAAAATTTAGGTCATGAAACTATAGTTTGTACGAAAATTAAAGATACAAATGAAATAATTTATTTTAGAGATTCAAAAAATAATAGATTTAAACCAGGAGAAGATATTTCTATTTATTTTGATCTAAAAAAAATGTTATATTTTGATATTAATACTGAACTAAGATTAATTGAGGTAAAATAATGAAAAATTTAATGAAAAATAATAAACTGATAATTGGTATGGTCCATTTCCCCCCTTTGCCTGGAAGTCCTGAATTTAATGATGATAAAAACCTATCTAATATATTGGATTCTGTTACTTCAGATATAGATTCATTACAAAGCAATGGAATTGATTCAATCATGTTTGGAAATGAAGGAGACAGGCCGTATCTTTTAAAAGCATCTCCAGAATCACTTTCAACTATGGCTTATATTATAGGTTTAGTTAAGAATAAGATTAAAATACCATTTGGTGTAAACTATCTTTGGGACCCTATTGCAACTGTAGCTTTAGGATCAATTTGCAATGCTAGTTTCGTTAGAGAAGTCTTTACAGGAGTTTATGATTCAGATATGGGATTATGGAATCCTGATGCAGCCCAAGCTATTCGTTTAAGAAAAAATTTAAATAGAAGTGATTTAAAAGTTTTATTTAATGTAAATGCTGAATTTGCTTCTCCTCTAGGAAATAGATCTACAGCTGAAAAAGCTGAAAGCGCTGTTTTTTCATCTCTTGCAGATGGAATATGTGTATCGGGGGTTATAACTGGCAAATCTGTAAATTCTCAAGATTTAAAAGAGACAAAAGACAAACTTATAGATACTCCAGTTTTTGCAAACACAGGAGTTAATATAGATAATATTGAAGAAATGTTATCTATTTGTGATGGATGTGTAATTGGTTCATCTTTAAAATATGATGGTATTACTTGGAACAACATTGATCCAAAAAGAGTCAAAAAATTTATGGATAAAGTAAATAATATTAGAAAATAAATTATGACTTGTGTTATTGGCATTGATATAGGTACTACTTCAACTTCTGGTATATTATTAGATACAAAAAAAAATATAATTGTAAAAAAAGTATCCTTTAGTGTAAATTTAATTAGTTTAGAATACGGTTGGGCTGAAGAAGATCCAAATCAATGGTGGATTAATACAAAAAAAATTATTCAAATTTTAGCAAAAAAAGCTAAAAATTCAAAAAAAAAAATTAAAGCTATTGGAGTAACGGGAATGTTACCTGCTTTGGTAATATTAGATAAAGATGGAAATATTATAAGAAATAGCATTCAACAAAGTGATAGTAGAACAGAAAAACAAATTAAAAAAATATTTAATAAAAAGAATTCCAATTGGTTTATAAAAAAAACTAATTGTGGCATTAACCAACAATTAATTGCTCCTAAATTAGTGTGGCTTAAAGAAAATGAAAATAATAACTTTAAAAAAATATATAAAATAATGGGCTCTTATGATTTTATAAACTATAAATTAACTAAAATATTTTCAATTGAACATAATTGGGCATTGGAATCAGGATTAATGGATTTTAAACAAAAAATATTCACTAAAGATCTATTAAAACTTGGTTCCATTAATATTAAAATGTTATCTAAAATAAATTCCTCAAATGAAATTATTGGAAAAATTGATAATAAATTATCAAAAAAATTGTACTTGGATAACGATGTTAAGGTTATAGCTGGATGTGCTGATCATGTTGTCTCAGCATTTTCTGCAGGAGTTAAAAAAAGTGGTGATGTTTTACTAAAATACGGAGGAGCTGGAGATATTTTATTTTCATCAAAAAAGCCTTTAAATGATCATCGGTTATTTTTAGACTATCATATAATACCAAACCTATATATGCCCAACGGTTGTATGGCTTCATCAGGGAGTTTACTCAATTGGTTTGTAAAAAATTTTTATTCACCATTATCTCATAAAAAAAATGTTCATAAATATTTAGATTTTACTTCAAGTAAAACAAACATATTAAAAAATAAAATTGTTATTCTTCCATATTTTTTAGGTGAAAAAACACCGATACATGATCTTAATGCCAAAGGCACTTTAACTGGTTTAAATCTTAATAATACAAAAGAAGATATCTGGGTGGCAGTATTAGAGTCAATAGGCTTCGGATTTAATCATCATTTAAAAATAATGGAAGAAAATAAAATACCAATAAAAAATATTGTTGCATCAGATGGAGGTTCTCAAAGTGATTTATGGATGAAAATTACATCTAATATAATTCAAAAACCTATCAAAATTTATAAAAATATTGAAGGATCTTATCTTGGAAGTGCTTTTGTTGCTGCAAAATCAGTCAATCTATACCACAAATGGGATGATATAAACAAGTTAACAGGTAAATATAAAATGATATATCCTAATTTAAACTATTCAAAACATTATAAGACAAAATTCAAAATTTATTTAGAATTATATAGGAATTTAAAAGATCTGTTTCCATCTTTTAAGAAATTATAAAATTGAAAAAATATAGAAAAAATAAAAATATAATTAAAGGAATCTTATTTGATTTTGATGGAGTAATATTAGATACTGAACCACTTTGGTTTAAAGCAGTTATTAACACTTTTAAATATTTAAAAATTCCCTACAATAAAAAAATAAATTATAAAGATCAAATAGGGGTCCACTCAGATATTGCAATCAAAAGATTATTTATTAATAAAATTAGTAAAATTCAAGAAAAACAAATAAATATAGTTTTAGAAAAACAAATAAATAAAATTTTTTCTAAAAAAATTAGTGTGTCACCTTTCTTAAAGAAATTTTTAAAACAAACAAATTTACCTTATGCTATTGTTTCAAATTCACCTAAAAAACATATTATAAAATTACTTAAAAAAGAAAATATGTATAGATATTTCGATATTGATATGATAATTTCCTGTCAAGGTAGATTAAGACCCAAACCTTTTCCAGACGGCTTTATCAAAGGATTATCAGTTCTTAAAATATCAGCTAAAAATACATTAGTTATAGAAGATTCAGACAGTGGTATTGAATCAGCTAAAAATGCAGGAATAAAAAATATATTAAGATATACAAATAAGGATAAGAACTTAGCAAAAAAAATTAAGTATAAAAATATTAAAAAAATTAAATCATTTAAAGAATTAATTACTTAATTTACTTAATTTCATTTTATCATAATTATATTTACATCTTTCTATGAAATAGATAATTTAAATTTTTTAATTTCTACTTTTGATTTTTTAAATCTTCAAAGTTAACAAAAATTCAAATAAATTCTCTTTATTTCTATTTTAGTGCTTAAAATTAGCTGTTTTTATATAATTTATTAACTTTATTTATTTTATGATATAGGTTATCAGCAAAAATTAAATAGGAGATATATTATGACACCAAGTATTTGGCAGTTAGTTATAGTTTTGATCATTGTCTTACTTCTTTTTGGCAGAGGTAAAATTCCTCAATTAATGGGTGATATGGCTAAAGGTTTAAAAGCCTTTAAAAAAGGAATGTCGAATGAAGATGAGAATAAAGGTGAATCAAAAATAGAAAATAATACCGAAGAAGATAAAAAATAATAACTCTTCATGCTTTCTTTAGGTTGGTCTGAATTAGGAATAATATTCATTATTATTGTTGTGGTCGTTGGACCAAACGAAATACCCAATTTGTTAAAACAATTTGGAAAAGTAACAAAAAAAGTTAAATCAATTTCAAGAGACTTTAACACATCAATAAACAATATTGTTAAAGAAGCAGAAATTGATGAATTTAAGAAAAATATAAATGTTGATGATTTTCAAAAAAAAGTAAATGAAGAAGTTATGAAAAATACTCCAAATATTACTGATGAATTTAAAGAAATTAATTCTAGCTTAAAAAATTTAGATAAAAATTTAGATAAATCTCAAAATATTAAATCAAAAAATTCAAAATTAGATAAAAACTTAGTCAAAAATTTAAATAAATCTCAAAATATTAAATCAAAAAATTCAAAAACTGATGGAAAATAAAATTTCAGAGAAGATGTCTCTCACCGATCATTTAATTGAATTGAGAAAAAGATTATTATGGAGTTTTGGAATAATCTTTATAATATTTATTGTTTGTTTTTATTATGCCGATTCTCTATTTTATTTTCTAGCTAAACCTCTAGTTGATTTATTTGATGTTGAAAAAGGTCAGGGATTTATTTATACAGCATTACAAGAAGCATTTTTTACTGAATTAAAAGTTGCATTCTTTTTTGCGTTATTTTTTTCTTTTCCTTTTATATCTATACAAATATGGAAATTTATTGCACCTGGTTTATATTCAAAAGAAAAAATTGTTTTTTTACCTTTTTTAATGGGAATTCCAATTCTATTCTTTATTGGAGGATCTTTAGTTTATTTTTTTGTTGCACCTACAGCTTGGAAGTTTTTTCTATCTTATCAAAATACTAGCGTTTCTGGAGGTATTCCAATTAGATTAGAAGCAAAAATGGGTGAGTATTTATCATTAATGATGAGATTTATTTTTGCTTTTGGTTTAGCTTTTCAACTACCAGTAATCCTAACCTTATTAACTAAAACAGGAATAATTAATTCAAAATCTCTTATTAAATTTAGAAAATATTCAATAGTTTTAGCTTTTTTATCTGCAGCTTTTTTAACCCCTCCAGATCCTTTCAGTCAATTAAGTTTAGCGCTTCCAATTATTGTGTTATATGAAATTTCTATTTATTTATCTAAAATGATTGATAAAAACAAAGATAAAAATGATAATGATAATGATCAATAATGCATAATATTCATTTTATAAGAGAAAACCCTGTTGAATTTGATAATCAATTAAAAAAAAGAGGAATTAAAAGTTTTTCTGAAACTATAATAAAAATTGATGAAGAAAAAAGAAAATCTCAAACTTCATTACAAAAATTACAAGAAGAAAGAAATAATGTTTCAAAAGAAATTGGTTTATTAAAATCTAAAAATCAAGATAGTAGCGAACTTTTAAAGAAAGTAGAAAAAATTAAAAATGACATGCAGGTATTAAAAGAATTAGAAGATATTAAAAATGATGAATTAAATGGTATATTAAAAAATTTACCTAATTTACCATCTAACGATGTTCCTGTTGGGTTAGATGAAAAATCTAATGTAGAAATTAAGAAGTGGGGCTCACCTCCTAATTTTGATTTTAAACCAAAAAATCATTATGAAATTGGCGAAAATCTTGGTTTAATGGATTTTGAATTAGCCTCAAAACTTTCTGGTTCACGTTTTGTTATATTAAGGGGAATGTTATCAAAATTAGAGAGAGCTCTAACACAATATATGCTTGATAAACACACCACTCAAAACGGTTATACTGAAATTAATACTCCTGTATTAGTAAAGGAGCACACATTATATGGAACAGGCCAATTACCGAAATTTGTTGATGATTTGTTTACAGTAGGTGATGATTTTTGGCTTATACCAACTGCAGAAGTTACTCTTACTAATATAGTTAGAGAAACAATAGTAAATGAAAATTTATTACCTTTAAGATTTACTTCTAATACTCAATGTTTTAGATCTGAAGCTGGAGCTGCTGGAAAAGATACAAGAGGAATGATTCGTAGTCATCAATTTTCTAAAGTTGAACTAGTAAGTATAACAAAACCTGAACAGTCAAATGATGAACTTGAAAGAATGTTAAAATCTGCAGAATCAATTTTACAAGATTTAAATATTCATTATAGAATTGTCACATTATCAACCGGAGACATGGGTTTTGCAGCCAATAAAACTTATGACATTGAAGTATGGTTACCTGGGGAAAATAAATACAGAGAAATTTCAAGTTGTTCTAATTGTGGTGATTTTCAATCCAGAAGAATGAATTCAAGATTTAAAAACACTAAAGAAAATAAAACTGAATATCTTCATACTTTAAATGGATCTGGTTTAGCTGTTGGTAGAACTTTAATTTCAATTATGGAAAATTATCAAAATTCTGACGGTAGTTTTAATATCCCAAAAGTTTTAATTCCATATATGAATAATATAGACAAAATTCATTAATTTGTGATTGATGTAAGAAAAATTAGACTAATAATGGAATTAAGAGAGTCTGGAATAACAGATAATAATACATTGTCTGCATTAGAAACAATACCTAGAGAAAAATTTATTTCAAATTCATTTTTAGATCAAGCATATGAAAATATTGCATTACCCATAGGTAATGATCAAACTATTAGTCAGCCATATATTGTTGCTTTAATGACTCAAAGCTTAGAATTAAAAAAAACTCATAAAGTTCTCGAATTAGGTACCGGTAGTGGTTATCAAACTTCAATTCTTGCAAAATTATGTAGGCGAGTTTATTCAATAGAAAGAATAAGTGATTTGCAAAAAATTGCTCAGAATAATTTAAAAAGTTTAAAGATACATAATGTGGTTTTGAAAGTAGGAGATGGAAATAAAGGTTGGCTAGAACAAGAGCCATTTGATAGAATCATTATTACAGCTGCTACAAATAATTTAAATAAAACTATTTTTTCTCAAATAAAGAATAATGGAATTATTATAGCGCCAATTATTGAAAAAGATGGAAAACAAATACTAAAAAAAATTGTTAAAATTAATAATAAATTTCAAGAAGAAAATCTTTGTGATGTTTCTTTTGTACCAAATCTTGATGGAATTAAAAATTAATAAAAATTTGTTTTTTTGAAGCTAATTCTAATATAAATTGCCAAGCACTTCTCCCTGTTCTATTACCTCTTTCTAATGACCACTTTAATGAGTTTGCAAGATCTTCTTGTGTATATTCTATATTGAAATATTCACAATATTTTTTAATTATTTCTAAATAATCATTTTGAGATAAATTATGAAAGCCAATCCATAAACCAAATCTATCTGATAAAGAAATTTTTTCTTCAATATTCTCATTCGTATGAATTGCAGATGATTTTTCATTGTCTATCATATCTTCAGGCATTAGATGTCTTCTATTTGAAGTGACATATATAATTACATTATTTGGTTGATTATTAATATTTCCATCAAGTATTGATTTGATATTTTTATATCCCATGTCAGATTTTTCAAATGATAAATCATCAATAAAAATTATAAATCTAAATTTTGTATTTTTTGATAATAACTCATAAACATCAATTATTTTTTCCAAATAATTCTTATTTAATTCTAATAATTTTAAATTATTAAAATTATTTGCAACTTCATTAAAAACTGATTTAACTAATGTACTTTTGCCGTTTCCTCTAACACCCCATAATAATGCATTATTCATTTTAAAACCCTCAGCAAATTTGGAAGTATTTGTTAATATTCTATTTTTTTGATCTTCTATCCCTGTCAATAAAAACAACGGAATAACATTAATTTTACTTATAACCTCAAAATTTAAAGTATTATTATTCCATCTATAATGACTAGACTTATTAAAATTGTTGTTTTTTTTAAATAAAATATTGGTAATTTTAAACATATTGTTTTAATAACTTTATTTGCATAAATAACATATTAAGTATAAACAATCTTAATTTTATTTAAAGAGGGCATATGGAACAATTTGGCACTTTAATTCCTTTAATTTTAATTTTTCTTGTTTTTTGGTTTTTGTTAATTAGACCACAACAAAAGAAAATTAAACAACATAGAGAAATGGTACAAAATCTTAAACGCGGTGATAAAATAGTTACATCAGGAGGTATAATTGGTAAAATTGTTAATGTTAATGAAACTAAAGAAATTACTTTAGAAATTTCTGAGAATATTAATGTACAAATAGCTCCAGGTATGATTTCTGATTTATTAGAAAAAAAAGATAAAACAAACACTCCAACTAATGATGGTAAAAATAAAAATATTTTATCAGGAATGTTTGGTAAAAAGTAAAAAGAATTTTTAATGAAAAATTATTCTTTATGGAGATTATCTTTTATTTTAGTTATAATTATATCTGCGATAACTTTCTCTATACCAACTCTATTTTATAATTCAAATAATGAAAACTGGTTTTTTGAAAAAAAAGTTAATTTAGGTTTGGATCTTCAAGGGGGATCTCATTTATTATTAGAAGTAAAAAATGAAATATTGTTAAAAGAAGAAATAAACAATATATCTGATTTTGTTAGAAAATTTTCTAGAGAAGAAAGAATAACCCTAATATCTTTAGAAATTAAAACTGATGAATTATTAATTGAAACTTCAAATAAATTAGATACAGATAAGTTAGTTGAATTTAAGAATAAAAATTATCCAAGATTAAATATTACTAGAAATGATAATAATTTAGTTTTTAAGATATCTGATTCTCACAAAAAAAACCTTTTTGAATCTGCTATTAATCAATCTTTAGAAATCGTAAGAAAAAGAATAGACGAATCAGGTACTAAAGAACCTTTAATCCAGAGACAAGGTATAGATAGAATATTATTGCAGTTACCTGGAATAAAAGATCCTGCTAGGATTAAAAATTTACTTGGTAAAACTGCTAAATTAACTTTTCATATGGTTGACGATGAAAATTTGATTGATTTAGACAATTCTAGTCCACCTCCAGGAAAAATGATAATTAAAGATAATTTAGATGAAAATATTAAATATCTAGTAGAAGTTAGAATTAGAGTAGGGGGAGAAAATCTTGTAGATGCCCAACCAACTTATGAACAAGGTAGTCCAGCTGTTTCTTTTAGATTTAATCCTCTAGGAGCTCGAAAATTTGGAAAAGCCACATCATCTAATGTTGGCAAAAGATTTGCTGTAATTTTAGATAACAGAGTGATAACCGCACCTGTTATTAGATCCGCAATAACAGATGGTAATGGAGTAATTACCGGAAATTTTACTATTCAAGAAGCTCAAGATTTGTCACTCTTATTAAGAGCTGGAGCTCTTCCCGCGCCGATAGAGATTATAGAAGAAAGATCTGTTGGCCCTGGTTTAGGAGCTGATTCAATTAATGCAGGTAAAATTGCAAGTATAACGGGTCTAATTTTAGTTGGAATATTTATGTTTTTAACTTATGGAATTTTAGGATTTATTGCTAATATTTCTCTAATAACAAATCTTTTTATTATTATATCTTCTCTTTCTTTGATAGGAGTTACATTAACATTACCAGGAATAGCAGGAATAGTTTTAACAATAGGAATGGCAGTTGATGCAAATGTTCTCATTTTTGAAAGAATAAAAGAAGAAATAAATAGATCAAATCATCTTATTACAGCAATAAACAATGGCTTTAAAAAAGCAATTTCTACAATTATAGATGCAAACTTAACAACTCTAATTGCAGCATTATTATTGTTTATTTTTGGATCCGGTCCAATCAAAGGATTTGCTGTAACTTTATCATTAGGAATTGTTGCTTCAATGTTTACAGCAATTTTATTAACGAATTTATTAACATTAATTTGGTATAATTCTACTAAACCAAAAAAAATTATGGGTTTTAATGTTTAATCTTATAAAATATCTTCCAACTAATACTAGTATCAATTTTCTTGGATTGAAAAAACCAATGATAATAATTTCTTCATTTATTATTTTAATTTCAATTTTATTATTATCTTTTAAAGGTTTAAATCTTGGGATTGATTTTAAAGGGGGTTTATTAATTGAAGCTAAAATGAAAAATTTCAGTATTTCAGAATTAAGAAGTGAATTAAATCAAAAATTTGATGATGTCACAATTCAAGAATTTGGTTCTGAAGATAATATAATTATAAGATTACAAAATAAAGAAGATATTGATAATGCTATTTTAATAGACAACGTCAAAAATCTTATTGAGGATAGGGTTACAGAATTTAGAAGATCCGAATATGTTGGCCCAACAATAAGTAATGAATTATTTATTAATGGATTACAAGCTATTGTTTTATCAATGCTCGCAATTTTAATATATGTATGGTTCAGATTTGAGTGGCAGTTTGGAATAGGTGCTGTTATCGCATTAATTCATGATGTATTATTTACTTTAGGAATTTTATCAATTTTTAATATTGATTTTAATTTATCAACTATTGCTGCAATTTTAACTATTTCGGGCTACAGTATTAATGACACTGTTGTTATATACGATAGAATAAGAGAAAATTTAAGAAAATACAAAAAAACTGATATTTTAGATTTATTTAATATTTCTCTTAACAATACATTTTCTAGAACTCTTATTACGAGTGTTACTACTTTGATAGCTTTACTATCTTTATATATTCTAGGAGGAGAAGTTATTAGATCATTTTCTTTTACAATGATTGTAGGTGTATTAATTGGAACATACAGTTCAATATATATTGCAGTTCCAGCATTATTGTTATTTAAATTTAGAAAATCAGAAGAATAAAAGTAATTATTATTTAATATAAATTTTGTGCAGTTACCATTGATAGTAACATCGGTATTGATAATAATGTATTTGTTCTAGAGAAAAGCATTGCAGTTTTTGCAGATTTTGCCTTTTCTTCTTTACTTGCATCTATAATACCTAATGCTTTTTTTTGATTTGGCCAAATTACCATCCACACATTATATGCCATTATAATACCTAACCACATTCCAATTCCGATTGTAATACTTCTAGGATCTCCACCCATTAGACCCAATGTCATAGCGTGATGAATATAGCCATTTAAATATGCAACAATCAACCCTGTTATTATTGTAGCTAAAGCTGCCCATCTAAACCAAAAAAGTGCAGCTGGGGCTATAACTTTTCCTATAGCAGGTTTCTGATCATCCGGTATATTAGGCATATTAGGTATTTGCACAAAATTAAAATACCATAATAAGCCAATCCACATTATTCCAGAAAGGACATGAAGATATCTAAAAAATGCACTCCAGAAATAAGTATCAAGATACCATCCACCTGACAACATGATCATTATTCCAAACAATATTATTGCAAGAATTATTCCTGCAATTATAGTTTTTTGAAGCGACTGAAGTAAACTAACCATTATTATTATTCTATACTATTATTTTAATTTTTAAAATAAATTATTTTAAAATATGTTCATTTAGATATTTACCTGTAAAACTATTCTTTTTTTTAACAATTTCTTCAGTTTTACCAGAAAAAACAATATTTCCCCCTAATTTATCTCCTCCCTCAGGACCCAAATCAATTATCCAATCAGAGGTTTTTATCACATCCAAATTGTGTTCTATAACTATAACTGTATTTTTATCATCAACTAGTTTGTGAAGAATATTAAGTAGTTTTTTTACGTCATCAAAATGCAAACCTGTTGTTGGCTCATCAAGTATATATAGAGTTTTTCCAGTTGACCTTTTACTTAATTCTTTTGAAAGTTTTATTCTTTGAGCTTCTCCTCCAGATAATGTTGTAGCTGATTGTCCAACTTTAATATAACCTAATCCAACTTCTTTTAGAGTATATAATTTATCTTTTATAGGAGTAATATTAATAAAAAAATTATAAGCTTCATCCACTGTCATATTCAAAACATCAGCAATTGTTTTATCTTTATATTTTACTTGAAGTGTTTCCCTATTAAATCTACTTCCTTTACATAAATTACATTGTACGTACACATCTGCTAATAAATGCATTTCAATTTTTTTTACTCCATCTCCTTCACATTCTTCACATCTACCACCTTCAACATTAAAAGAAAACCTTCCAGGTTTATAGCCTTTTAATTTTGCTTCTGGTAAATTAGAAAACCAATCTCTAATAGGTGTAAAACATCCTGTATATGTTGCAGGATTTGACCTTGGAGTTCTTCCAATAGGTGATTGATTAATATCAATTACTTTTAATAAATTGTTTGCACCTTTCATATTGAAATCAGATTCTGTTTTGTTTCCTGTGGTATTAAAATACTCATAAAGTTTAGGATATATAGTATCAATTAGTAATGATGATTTACCACTACCAGATACTCCAGTAATACATGTAAAAGTCTCTAAAGGTATGTTTATTGATATATTTTTTAAATTATTTTTTTTAATATTATAAAAAGATAATAATTTATTATTTATTTTTCTTTTTTTTGGAATATTTATTTTTATTTCACTATTTAAATATTTAGCTGTTAAGCTATTTTTAGATTTTAATATATCATTCAAATTTCCTTCAGCAGTAATTGAACCTCCATTGATTCCAGCTTTCACTCCAATATCAATTATATGATTAGCAGATCGTATAGCGTCTTCATCATGCTCAACAACAATAACTGTATTTCCTAAATCTCTTAATCTTTTTAATGTTTCTAAAAGTCTTTTATTATCTCTTTGATGAAGTCCTATTGAAGGTTCATCCAATACATACAATACACCAGTTAATCCTGATCCTATTTGACTAGCTAGTCTAATTCTTTGTGACTCACCCCCAGATAATGTTTTACTTGATCTTGATAAAGTTAGATAATCAATACCTACTTTTACTAAAAATGATAATCTATCTGTTATTTCTTTAATTAAGTTTTTTGCAATTTCTTTTTCATTTTTGTTTAATTTTTTTTCTAATGATTTAAACCATTCTAAAGATTGTTTTATATTTTTTTTAGTTAATTCACCTATATGTAATCCGTCAACTTTTACTGCCATAGCTTGTTCATTTAACCTATAACTGTTACAAACTTGACAATCAGCATCAGATAAATATTTTTCTAACTCGTGTTGAACCCAGAATCTTTCAGTTTCATTGTATTTTTTGTCAATATAATTAATTATTCCTTCAAAGCTTTTACTTCCATCTGTTATTGAATTTATAGTTAATAATTTTATATCATTTAAGTTATCTGATCCCTCTAAAATTATTTTACGAATTTTTTTTGGTATTTTTCTCCATTCAGTATTTATTTCAATTTTATAATGACTTAAAATAGATGATAATAATTGTATTAAAAATTTTTTATTTCTTGAAAATACTTTAGTTTCCCAGGGTCTTAATGCTCCATCAATAATTGATTTGCTGTCGTCTGGTACAATTAAATTTTCATCGAAATATTTTTCATAACCTATACCATCACACTCTTTGCATGCACCTTGAGGATTATTAAAACTAAATAATCTTGGCTCTATTTCTTCAATAGTAAATCCACTTACTGGACATGCAAATTTTGACGAATATATTTGTATTTTTTTTGTATCTAAATTTTCTACATAAAGAATTCCATTGCTTAAATTTAAACAAGTTTCAATACTTTCAGCTAATCTAGATTTTGTATTTTTAATATGTTTTTTTTGTAAAGAATTTTTATCCAAATAAATTCTATCAACAATAACATCTATATTATGTTTATATTTTTTATCCAACTTTGGAGATTCATTAATATCGTATATCATGTTATTAATCTTAATTCTCTGGAAACCCATTTTTTTAAATTCTTCTATTTCTTTTTTGTACTCACCTTTTTTATTTCTAGCGATTGGTGATAATAAATAAATTTTATTATTCTTGTCATTTTGAATTATGGTATCTACAATTTCTGAAATTGATTGAGGTCTTATTGGTTTTCCTGTTGTGGGAGAGTAGGGGACTCCAATTCTCGCATATAACACTCTTAGATAATCATAAATTTCAGTAATAGTTCCAACAGTAGATCTTGGATTTTTTGATGTTGTCTTTTGCTCTATAGATATTGCTGGTGAAAGTCCTTCTATGCTATCAACCTCTGGTTTTTCCATCATCTGTAAAAATTGTCTTGCATATGCACTTAAAGATTCAACGTACCTTCTTTGACCTTCTGCATAAATAGTATCAAAAGCTAAAGTTGATTTTCCTGAACCACTTACTCCAGTTATTACAATTAAGTTGTTTTTTGGTATTTCTAGGCTAATATTTTTAAGATTATGCTCTCTAGCCCCTTTTATAATAATTTTATCTATATCCATTAAAAATATGCTATTTATGATTAGAAAATATCTACAAAACTGATATAGTGTATCAAAATAATTTATTCGAGGAAAAATAATGGCAGGTAGTGTTAATAAAGTTATATTATTGGGAAATATAGGGAAAGATCCAGAAATAAAAGCTACTCAAAATGGTTCCAAATTGGCTTCTTTTTCTATTGCAACATCAAAAAGATGGAAAGACAAACAAACTCAGGAATATAAAGATAAAACTGAATGGCATAAAGTAGTTATTTTTGGTGAAGGTTTGGTTGATATTGTTGAAAAATATGTAAAAAAAGGATCAAAAATCTATATTGAGGGAGAACTTCAAACAAGAAAATGGTCTGATCAACAGGGTAATGATAGATATACAACTGAGGTAATTTTACAAGGTTATAATTCAACACTCACATTATTAGACAATAGGGGTAATACAAATCAATCTATAGAAAATAAAAGTGAAGATATAAGTGTTGAAGACAATTCAGAAAAATCAGGCGATTCTAATATAGATGATGATATACCATTTTAATTAATGTATTTAATTAATTTACTCATATAAGTTATTGAAAATATAGATAAAATAATTTCAATATTTTAAATTTACTATTTGTTCACTAAATTTTTATTTGGTATAAAAATTATAAAATTTCTTCACTATTTACAGGTAAATTTTGAAATCAGATATAGAAAAAAACAAGAAAGAGGATAATCAAATACCTCCTAATAAAACTGGAATTACAAGTGTTTCTTTAGAAAATGAAATGCGTAAAAGCTATCTAGACTATGCTATGAGTGTAATTGTAGCCAGGTCAGTTCCAGATATAAGAGATGGATTAAAACCAGTTCATAGAAGAATTTTATATTCAATGAATGAGTCAAATTACGTTTTTAATAAACCTTATAGAAAATCTGCCAGAATTGTAGGTGATGTTATGGGAAAATACCATCCTCATGGTGATGCAGCAATTTATGATGCTATGGTTAGAATGGCACAAGATTTTTCAATGAGATTAGAACTTATTGACGGCCAAGGCAATTTTGGTTCAATGGATGGCGACCCTCCAGCTGCAATGAGATATACTGAGGCAAGACTTGCGAAAATAGCTAATTATTTAGTAGATGATTTAGATAAAGAAACCGTTGATTTCAATGCAAATTATGATGAAACTGCATTTGAACCTGTTGTCTTACCCGCTAAATATCCAAATATATTAATTAATGGTGCAGTAGGAATCGCTGTAGGCATGGCAACAAGTATTCCACCACATAATCTTAGAGAAGTTATAGATGCAACAATAGCATTAATAGAAAATAATAATCTTTCAGTATCAGATTTAAATAAAATCATTAAAGGCCCTGACTTTCCAACAGGAGGAATAATTTTAAATAAAGAAGGAATTAAAAGTACATATGAAACTGGTAGAGGCTCTTGCACTATAAGATCCAAAACATCTTTTGAAGATATTAATAAAGATAAAAAAGCT
Source organism: Alphaproteobacteria bacterium MarineAlpha5_Bin12 (assembly GCA_002937855.1). GTDB lineage: Bacteria > Pseudomonadota > Alphaproteobacteria > HIMB59 > MarineAlpha5-Bin12. The sequence continues at coordinate 191,845 of PTKS01000002.1, forward strand.
ATAATTATTCATGAAATTCCATTTCAAGTAAACAAATCAAGATTACTAGAAAAAATAGCTGAAACAGTAAATAATAAAATCATTGAAGGAGTTTCTGATATTAGAGATGAATCAGATCGAAAAGGAGTAAGAATTGTCATTGAATTAAAAAGGGATGTAGAACACGAAATAATATTGAATAAATTATTTAAGTTTACACCTCTGCAATCAACATTTAGTTCAAATATTTTAGCATTAAACGATGGTAAACCAGAACAATTAAATTTAAAGCAAATTTTAAATGCTTTTATCGTCTTTAGAAAAAAAATAATTACGAAAAGGACAATTTTTAATTTAAATCAATCAAGAAAAAAAGCTCATGTTTTAATAGGTTTCGTAATTTCTAACCTTAATCTTGATAAAATTTTAAATTTGATAAGAAAATCAAAAAATACAAGTGAAGCTAAAAAAGCATTAATGAATGAGAAATGGCGATTAGGTGAAGATATAATTGAACTTGTAAAATTAATTGAAAATAATGAGGAAAATTTAGTAAGTTCAAAATATTCATTAAGTGAAGAACAGTCAAAAGCTATATTGGAACTTAGATTACATCGTCTTACAAGCTTAGAAAGAGAAGAAATTAAAACAGATTTAAATAAAGTTATTAAAGAAATTAATAATTATCTTGAAATTCTTAATTCTGATGAAATTCTTTTTAAAAAAATGAAAGAAGAAATGAATATTATTAAAGAAGAATTCTCTACAGAACGAAAATCAATTATTTTAGAAAATCAGCCTGATGAAAATTATGATGAAATTAAATATATCCAGAAGGAAGATATAGTAATTACACTATCTCACAGAGGCTATATCAAAAGAGTGCCATTAAAAAATTATAAATCTCAAAAAAGAGGTGGCAAAGGTAGAACAGGGATGGCTACTAGAGACAACGATTTTGTTTCACAAATTTTTGTAGTATCAACTCATACCAAATTATTAATATTCTCGTCATTTGGTAAAGTCTATTCATTGAATTCTTATGATATTCCCGAAGGTTCTCTCCAATCTAGAGGCAAGCCTATTATAAATATACTCCCTATAAAAAATGATGAAATTGTTTCTGCAGTGGTTCCTCTTCCTATTAATGAAGAAGAATGGAATAAATTATATATCATGTTTGCAACATCATTTGGAATGATAAGAAAAAATAAATTAATTGATGTAGCAAAAAGCGGTCAACAATCTCTAAGAGAATCTGGAAAAACTGCAATAAAATTAAATAAAGATGATAAACTAATAGGGGTAAATTTATGTAGAGATGTTGAAGATACTTTTTTATCTACTACAGACGGAAAGTGCTTAAGATTTCCAATAGCAAAAATTCGATTACATCAGGGCCTTATGTCTAAAGGAGTCAAAGGCATAAAACTAAAAGATAAAAATAAAGTTATTTCAATGTGCACGTTAATTCATAGTAAAATTGATATATCAATTAGAAAGGAATTTTTAAAATATTCATCGGGTATGAGAAAAGATAATAAAACAAATGGTGAAAATTCTGATTTTATTGAATTAAGAAAACAAGAAGAATTTATATTTAGCATAACCTCAAAAGGTATTGGAAAAAGATCTTCAGCATATGAATATAGAATTGCAAATAGAGGAGGTTATGGAATTACTGGAATAATTAAAACTAATAAAAGTGGAGATGTAATAAATTCATTTCCTGTAGAAAATGACGATGAAATAATTTTAGTAACTAATGGTGGAAAAATTATAAGAATTCCAGTTAAAGATGTAAGAATTGCTGGAAGAAGTACAAAAGGAGTTTCAATATTTAAAATTCCAGATACTGAAGAAATTGTATCAGTAACTAAAGTTAAATTACTAGATTATGAATAAAAAAATAGGAATATATCCAGGAACATTTGACCCTATTACTAATGGTCATCTTGACATAATCATTAGATCTATGAAAATTGTTGATACTTTAATTATCTCAATAGCAAATAATTCAAATAAAAAACCTCTTTTTTCTATTGATGAAAGAATTTCGATGATAAAAAAAGATATTAGTTCAATTAAAATTGCTAAAGATAAATCAATTAATGTGACTAAATTTAATGGACTTTTGACAAGTTTTGCTAAAAAAAATAAAGCAAATTGTATTATTAGAGGTTTAAGGGCAGTTTCTGACTTTGAATATGAATTTCAAATGACTGGAATGAATTATCGTTTAAATTCTAATATTGAGACTATTTTTCTTATGAGTACTGAAAAAAATTTATTTATATCATCAAATTTTATTAAAGAAGTTCACTATTTAGGTGGGAATGTTAATAATTTTGTATCTCAATTTGTCTTAAAAAAACTTAATAAAAAAAATAAATAATATTTTGCATTTTCAACAAAAATTAAATAAGAATTATAGATATTTAAATTGGAGGATTAGCTCAGCTGGTAGAGCAGTTGACTTTTAATCAATTGGTCATAGGTTCGAATCCTATATCCTCCACCATTTTTAATTATTTTTATATTCTTTAACCAATATTTTCTTTATTTCTTTAGGTGAATAAAATTTACCTTTTCCAATTCCAGGACAAAAATTAATTATTTCTTTTTTCCATTTTTTAGTATTCATATTTTCTGGCCAAAACGGCCATGTTCTACATTGTTCTGGTCTGGCTGCGTAAACTGAACATTTTTTATGTTTAAGATAAATACAATTTCCGTTTAAATTAATTTCTTTTAATCTAATATAGCCGTCTTCTTTGACACAATTTCTTTCAATAAAATCTTTTTTCTTAATATTAAAAAAGTTTGCAAATCTCTTAATATCTTTTTTATTTAAATACACAAATCCATAACCTCCTCTTGAAACACAACATTTTCCAGAACCCTGACATTGAAATCTAGTCCCATTTATTAATTTTTCTATATTTTTCATCCCGATTTTAATGTTTTTAAAGCAATATCTTTTTCAAATAAATATAATAAATTTTTATGATTTTCATTAATATTAATTTCTTTAGTACTGATAAATAAATTATCAATTTCTAACCTTGCAGAATCAAACAAATCTTTATCAAATGTTAAATCTGCTATAAAAAAATTTGGAAATCCACTTTGTTTTTTTCCAAGTATTTCACCCGGACCTCTGATTTCAAGATCTTTTTCAGCAATTTTAAAACCATCATTTGTTTTTCTCATAATATTTATTCTTTCTTTGGCAATTGAACCTAAGTTTTCTTTATATAATAAAACACAATTTGATTTGATATTACCCCTACCAACTCTTCCTCTTAATTGATGAAGTTGTGCTAATCCAAATCTTTCTGCATGTTCTATTATAATACTGCTAGCATCTGGAATATCAATACCAACCTCAATTACAGTAGTAGCAACTAAAATATTATAGTTCTCATTTTTAAATTTTTTCATAATAATTTCTTTTTCTAAGCTTTTCATTTGACCATGTATTAATAATACATTTTGACCAAATATTTTTTTTAGTTTTTCATACCTTACATTTGCAGCTTCAAGATCTATTTCTTCAGACTCATCAATCATTGGGCATACCCAATAGATTTTTTGATTTAATTTAATAATTCTTTTAATACCATCTATTAAATCTTTGATTTTATTTATTGGTTTTGCAGTTGTATTAATTTCAACTCTTCCTATTGGTTTTTCGATAATTCTTGATTCACTCATATCTCCATAAACAGCTAATGTTAATGTTCTAGGTATTGGGGTAGCAGTCATTACTAATATGTTTGGTTTTAAACCTTTATAAGTAAATGCTAATCTTTGATGAACACCAAATCTATGTTGTTCATCAATAATAACTAGGCCTAATTTCTTAAAATGAACATCTTCCTGAATTAACGAATGGGTTCCTATAATTATATCAGCACTCTGATTTTTTATTTGTTCTAATTTAATTTGCCTATCTTTTCCTATGTCTTTACCAGTTAGTAAAATTATCTTGAATTTAGTTGATTTTAAAAATTTTGATATTGTTTCATAATGTTGGGTAGCAAGAATTTCAGTAGGAGCCATTATTGCATTTTGAAAACCAGATTCACATCCAATTAACATGGCGATTATTGAAATTATTGTTTTTCCACTTCCAACATCACCTTGTAATAATCTAATCATTTGGTATTCAGATAATAAATCATTTTTAATTTCATTGATTGAGGTTTTTTGTGATTGTGTCAGTTCATATGGAAGAGATTTAATAAATATATTTATTTTATGATTATTTGAAAATTTAATTCCTTTATTTTTTTTATTGTATTGTTTAATTATAGACAGAGACAATTGATGAGCCATTAATTCATCATATGCCAATCTTCTTCTAAATTGATTTTTATTAATTAAATCAGACTCATTTGTTGGGTTATGTATTTTATTTAAAGTATCTTTCCATGGTAAAAAATTATATTTTTTAATGGTTTTTATATTTATCCATTCATCTAAATTAGGTAAATTAATTAACGATTTAGTTAATGTCTTATAATAAACTTTTTGTGTAATACCTTTTGTTAATGAATATAATGGTTGAAATATTTTTATTTCATTAATTTCGTTAATATTCAATATGTTTTCAGGATGTGTTATTTGAAATTTATTTTTATATAATTCTAATTTACCACTAATAATTTTTTCTTCGTTAAGAGGCAAAGAATTTTTAATATATGAACTACTACCTCTAAAAAAAACTATGTCTATATCAACATTATTTGAATCACAATTAATTCTAAAAATTTTATTCTTAAAAAAAATATTATGTTTATTAATCTTAATTTTTAAAATTACATTTTTACCCAGATCATCTAATGTTATTTTCTTAATTAAATTTCTTTTCGAGAAATCTTTCGGTATATTCCAAAAGAAATAAACAATTTTTGAATCTCCAAATAAGTTTACAAATGCATTTTCTAATTTTGGACCAATACCTTTTAAAGATGAAATTTTTTTAAATAGTGGTATTATTTTTTCTGATCTCATATATGATAAATTATAATTATATATGATAAATTACAAAAATAATTTAAAAAAAAAGATTTTATTCAGACTTATTTATACAGGTACTAAAGAAAGTGATATTTTATTCAAAAAATATTTTATTAATAAAATTGAAGATTTTAATTTAGAAGAATTAAATACAATAATTCAAATTTTAAGTGAATTTTCAGATACAGAGATATTGTCACTGCTAAAAAAAGAAACAATCAATAATAAATATGATAGTTTTATTAATAAAATTATTGAGAAATAATCATGGCGGAGAGTCAGGGATTCGAACCCCGGAAGGTGTTGCCACCTTGCTCGATTTCAAATCGAGTGCTTTCAACCGCTCAGCCAACTCTCCTAATTACTTAAAATAACTACATTTAAGTATTTCTTTTGTCAAAATATAATATGACCTTAATTAAAGTATAATTAAATATATAAATTAATTAAATTATTTTATAATAGATATTGTGTTTAAAAAAGTTATAAAATATTCAATAATATTCCTATTTTTATCTGCTAGCTGTTTATTTGCTGAATGCATTAAGCCCAAAATGCCTACTAACGAAGAATGGAATAAATGGATCAATAAAATATCCAAGGAGTCTCTTGATAATGGAATAAGTCAAAAAACTATTGAATTAGAATTATCAAATTTAAAACCTCTTGAAAAAATAATAATGAGAGACAGGTGCCAACCAGAAAGCACCATTACTTTTAAAGAATATATTTATTATCGTTTAGATAAAACTAGAATCTACAAAGGTAAAATTAAAAGAGATGAATTTATTGATGAGTTAAATCTTGTTTCAAATAGGTATAACATTCAAAAAGAGTTTATTTTATCTATTTGGGGTTTAGAATCTTATTATGGACAAAATCAAGGTAAATCTAAAATTATTCCAGCATTAACTACTTTAAGTTTTGATAAAAGAAGAAGTGATTTTTACAAAAAACAATTATTAGCTAGTTTAAAATTGATAGATTTAAAAATTGTTGATTCTCAAAACTTAGTCGGCTCTTGGGCAGGTGCCATGGGTCAAGTTCAATTTTTGCCAACAACATTCTTTGAATCTGCTGTTGATTTTAACAATGATGGTAATATAGATATTTGGAAAACTGAAGAAGATGTTTTTGCCTCTATTGCAAACTATTTAACATCATTAGAAAAAGCTCCTTGGAACAAAAAAGAATCATGGGGAATTGAGATAATACCTCCTAAAAATATTAAACAAATTTATGATTCATTAAAAAAAACAAATCCTAAAGGCTGTTATGCTGTTAAAACAATGTCCATAGAAAAAAAATTATCAGATTGGTCAAAATTGGGTTTTAAAAAAATTGATTATTCTAAGTTCATCAATCAAGATATTAATGCTAGGCTTGTTGCCCCTGACGGATTAGATGGTAGAATGTTTTTGGTTTTTAATAATTATAAAAGTATTTTATATTATAATTGTTCACATTATTATGCATTATCAATTGGTTTATTATCAGATGAGTTAAAAAAATGATATTATTTAGATTAATTCTTATCACTCTATTTATCTATTCTTGTGTACCATACGAAAATGAAAAAAAATTAAAAACTAATAAAGATTTAATTAATATTGAAGAAAATAATAAAAATGAATTTCCTTTTTATTATATTGGAGAACCATATTTTATTGATGATGTTAAATATACTCCTAAAGAAAATTATGATTACAACGAAAAGGGAAGGGCAGTTTATTTTGGTAAAATACATCATGGAAAAAAAACAATTAATAATGAAATTATTAATATTTCTGAATTAATTGCTTCTCACAAAACATTACCTTTACCAAGTGTTGTAAAAGTTACTAATCTAGAAAATAACATTTCTATAATATTAAGAGTAAATAATAGAACTCCTATTGGTAATTCTGAAATTATTTCAGTTTCCATGCAAGCAGCAAAATTATTAGGTTTTTATGAAAAAAAATTTACTAATGTAGAAGTAGTTATTTTACCCGAAGAAAGTAAACAATTAATGTTAGTTTCTCAAAGTATTAATTCGGATCTAAATTTAGATACTATTACTGCCGCTCCAACAGATGAAGTTATAATAAATAATATTGAATAAAACTAAATTAAAATCTATAAAAACATGATAGATAAATTTATGAACATAAAATAACCACAAAAATTAACTAATTATAAACTTATGAAACATTTTTTTCTTATTCTGATATTTACTTTTTTTAATATTTCTAATCTTTCTGCATTAAATTCCATAGCTACTCACGCAATTATTTATGATTATCAAACAAATGAAATTTTATATGAAAAAAATGCTTTTGAAAAAACACCACCAGCAAGTACTACAAAAATACTAACTTCATATATAGTTTTTGATCAAATTAAAAAAGGTAATCTTAAATTAAATGATAAATTTAGAGTAAGTGAAAAAGCGTATAAAAAAGGCGGATCAAGTATGTTTCTTGAAATTAATTCAATGGTAACAGTAGAAGATTTATTATATGGAATTATTGTTCAAAGTGGAAATGATGCATCAATTGTTGTTGCTGAAAATATTTCTGGTTCAGAAAGAGCCTTTACTGATTTAATGAATGAATATGCAACAAAAATTGGAATGAAAAATTCAAATTTTGTCAATTCAAGTGGCTGGCCTCATCCACTTCATTATAGCACAATGTATGATTTAGCAGTTTTATCAAAAGCTATAATTAGAGATTTTCCAGATATGTATAAAATGTATTCTGAAAAAGAATTTACTTATAATAATATTACCCAACCTAACAGAAATTCTTTATTAGAACTTTATGAAGGAACAGATGGTCTAAAAACAGGATATGTTAAAGATAGTGGTTATGGAATTGTTGTTTCAACTTTAAAAAAAAATAGAAGGATAATTATAGCTGTAAATGGACTAGAATCTAGAAAAAGTAGAGTGATAGAATCAGAAAGATTGTTAAATTGGGCTTTCAGAAATACAAAACTTGAAACGTTATTTAAAAAAGGTGAAGTAGTTAAAAAAACAGATGTTTGGCTTGGAACTAAAAATCAAATTGATTTAATTGTAGGTCAAGATATTCTAACAACATTAAAATCTGAGCAAAAAGATTCTATTGATACTAAAATAATATATGACAAGCCTATTGAAGCACCTATTCTAAAGAACCAAGAAATAGGAAAAATTATAATTGAAATTAAAGATAAAGATACTTTAGAATTTCCACTATATGCGAAAGATTCAATTAAAAAAATAAATCCATTATTTAGAGTCTTTTCTGCAATTAGATATTTAATTTTTGGCAACATTAATAATGATTAAAACAAAAGGTTTCTTCATAACTTTTGAAGGAGGTGAGGCTTCAGGTAAAACCACACAAATAAAAAAGTTAAAAAATTGGTTACAAAAAAATAAGATTCCTTCATTAATTACTCGTGAACCAGGAGGAACTAAAATAGCAGAATATTTAAGAAAAATAATTTTATCAAAAAAGGAAAATGTTAGTATTAATATGGAAGTTTTATTATTGATGACTTCAAGACTTGATCATTTAAATAAAGTAATTATACCAGCATTAAATAACAATAAGATAGTCATATGTGATCGTTATGTTGATTCAACAGCTATATATCAAGGATATTACAATAAATTTGGTGTTCAAAAAATTTATCAACTCCATAAATTATTATTAAATAATTTTTTACCTAATTTAACTTTTGTATTTAATAACAATCCAAATATTGCAAAAAAACGTCTCTTAAAAAGGAAAAATAAGAATAAATATGATAAAGTTGATTATAAGTTCAATAATAAAATTAATTCTGCCTTCATTAAACTTGCAAAGAAAAACTCTAGATTTATAATTATCGATGCTACTCTTTCTATTAATGAGATTCATGATATAATAATATCTTATCTTATAAATAAAAAGTCTTTAAATGAATTTAAAAAATCAAAATATAATAAATGAATATTTAGGAAATAAAGAATTAATTAATAATTTATTTAACCAATTAAAAAAAAATACCCTTCAAAATTCTATTTTATTATTTGGTAATAGGGGAATTGGTAAAGCTACATTAGCATATATTATTTTTAAAAAATTTTTTAATATTGAAACAGAAAAAAATATACATGAATTTTTACATCCAAATTTCCATTATCTTTCAAGAATTTTTGATTCATCAAAAAATGATTTTAAAAAAAATATTTCAATTGATCAAATAAGATTGTGCAATGACTACATAAAGTTAACAAGTTTAAATGATCAACCAAGAATTATTCTTGTTGACTCTATTGATGAATTTAATTTAAATGCATCTAATTCATTATTAAAAATTTTAGAAGAACCCCCTAAAAATGTATATTTCTTTTTAATTTCTCATCAAATTAATTTAATACTTCCAACTATAAAATCTAGATGTATTAAATATAATGTAAAAGAACCCGATTTTTCTACTTTTAACAAAATAATTAGAATAAATTATCCTGAAATTTCTCAATTAGAAGTTAAAGATTTGTTTTATTTAACAAGTGCATCACCAGGTAATGCAATAAATTTTATAAATTATAATTTTACTAATATTAAGGATGAAATTATAAGTATATTATTGAATAAAAAACTTTTAAATAATGATTTAATTAATTTTTCAAATAATATTTATAAAAATAATGATCAATACATGATTTTTATTTATTTATTTAAATTTATTCTTTTAAACATTATTAAATGCCAAAATAATATTTATGATTACAATGAATTATCTTTTAAAAATGAAATAATAGAACTGTCTCAATGTTTCTCTCATGATAGAATCGATGATATAGTGGATTATTTGGATGAAAATGAAAATTTAATAAATATATATAATTTGGATAAAAAAATATTTATTATTAATTGCTTTTCAAAATTATTAAAAAAACAATGAAAAATTATTATATAACAACACCAATTTATTATTGCAATGATTTGCCTCATCTCGGACATGCGTATACAAATATAGCATGTGATATACTTGCTCGTTATCATAGACTCGATAATAAAAATGTTTATTTTTTAACTGGTACTGATGAACATGGTCAGAAAGTCGAACAATCTGCAAAATCTAAAAATACTTCAACAAAAGAATTAACTGATAGAATGTCAAAAAATTTTTTGGATTTAACTAAAATTTTAAACTGTACTAATAATGATTTCATAAGAACAACAGAAGAAAGACATAAAATTTCAGTTCATAAATTATGGAATATTTTATTAAAAAATGATCAAATTTATTTAGATAAATATAAGGGATGGTATTCAATAAGAGATGAAGCATTTTTTGATGAAAAAGAATTAAAAAAAATTAATTCTGAATATTATGCTCCTACAGGCGCCAAAGTTGAATGGATTGAAGAAGAAAGTTATTTTTTTAGGCTTTCTAATTGGACAGATAAACTAATAGAATTTTATAATAAAAATCCTGATTTTGTTGCCCCTGATACTAGATTCAATGAAGTAAAAAGTTTTGTTAAAAGTGGATTAAAAGATTTATCTATTTCAAGGACTACTTTTAATTGGGGTATACCTGTCCCAAATAATAACAATCATGTAATATATGTATGGTTAGATGCTCTTCAAAATTATTTATCAGCTTTAGAGTTTCCTGATACAGACTCTAAATTGTATAAAGATTTTTGGCCTGGCACTCACATTGTAGGTAAAGATATTTTAAGATTTCATAGCATTTATTGGCCAGCCTTTTTAATGGCAGCAAATTTACCACCTCCTTTAAGAATATACGCCCATGGTTGGTTTACTAATGAGGGAAACAAAATTTCTAAAAGTCTGGGTAATGTTATTGATCCATTTCAAATAATTAATGAATTTGGTTTAGATGAGTTTAGATATTTTCTTTTTAGTCAAGTTCCTTTTGGTGATGATGGTGATTTTTCGATAAAAGCTCTAGTAAATAGAATTAATAATGATTTATCTAATGATTATGGAAATTTAGTTCAAAGAGTATGTTCTTTTATTTATAATAATTGTAATGGTGAAATTGAAATAATTGATAATCTAATCAATGAAGATGAAGATCTTTTAGAAAATAGTAATAATATCTTTAAATTTTATAAAGAATGCATGGATAAGGATCAAATTGATAAAGCAATTAAATTTATTTTTAAACTAATTTCGTTAGCAAATATTTATGTTAATAACCAAGAACCTTGGAAATTAAAAAAAACAAATCCTAATAGAATGAAAAATGTTTTATCAATTTTAATAGAGATCATAAAAAGAATAGCTATTATGACTTTACCAATTATGCCAAATAAATCACAAAAATTACTTTTATATTTAAATTTTGACTTTCAAAATATAAATTTTGATAATTACAAAGTTATTTTCAAAAATCAGATAAAAATTGAAAAACCTTATCCATTATTTCCAAAATATGAAAAATAATGTTTGTCGATTCACATGCACATTTAGACAAAGATATTTCTTCAACAAATATTAACAATATTGTAAAAAATTCAAATAAAAATAATGTATCATCAATATTAAGTATTAATACGAAAATTTCTGAATTTGATAAACTTTACAAATTAATAAAAAATTATAACTCAATATGGTGTTCGGTAGGAGAACATCCATGTAATATTAGAAAAGATTTTATACCTTCTAAAGATCTAATTCTATCAAAAATAAATAAAAAAGTTATTGGAATAGGTGAAACAGGGATAGATTTATATTACTCAAAAAATAATATTGATTTTCAAATAGAATCTTTAATGAATCATATTGATGCTTCTATAGAATCAAATTTACCAATAATTATTCATATGCGAGATTCAGAAAATGAATTAATGGAAATATTATGTAAAGAAAACCATAAAAATAAATTAAAATTAGTTATGCATTGTTTTCTTGGTTCAAAAGAATTACTAAATAAATGTTTAGATCAAGATTTTTATATTTCAATATCAGGAATTGTAACATTTAAAAAATCATTTGATTTACAAAATTTAATTAAAGATATACCCTTGAATAGACTATTAATAGAAACAGACTCTCCTTTTTTAAGTCCAGTACCATATAGAGGTAAACAAAATGAACCATCTTATATCATTCATACTGCTGATTACATATCTTCCATATTAGGCATTGATATTTCAATTATAGCAAATACAACATCAGATAATTTTTATAATCTCTTTAGTAAAGCTAAAAAATATGAGAAAATACACTATGAAAGTTAGAATATTAGGTTGTGGTAGTAGTTTCGGAGTTCCTCTGATAGGTAATAAATTTGGAAAATGTGATCCAAATAATGATAAAAATTTTAGAACAAGACCATCTATTTTAATTAGCCATAATGATAAAAATATATTAATTGATTCAGGTCCAGATTTAAGAAATCAACTACTTAAAGCTAAATGCAACAATATCAATGCTGTATTATATACCCACCAACATGCTGATCATATACACGGAATTAATGATTTACGAGCTTTAAGTTTGAATATTAATAAAAAAATTCCTGCTTGGGGATCGCAAGAAACTATTAATTATTTATTAAGTAATTTTAATTATATTTTTAAGGATTCAAAAAATTATGAATCAATTATGGAAACAAACATAATTAAAGATCGATTCAAAATAGAAGATTTAAATATTCAATCTTTTCAACATAATCATGGTAAAATTGATTGCACGACATACATTTTAGATAATTTTGCATACACAACAGATATAAAAAAATTTTATGATGATTCTATTGATAAACTAAAAGGTATAAAAAAATGGATAGTAGGTTGTTTGAGAATGGACGAACATCCAAGTCATGCAAGTTTTGAACAGATTATAGATTATGTTAAATATATTAAGCCTGAAAAAACATATTTAACACATATGACTGCTTTATTAGATTATGAAACATTAAAAAAAGATTGCCCTATTAATGTAGAACCTGCATATGATAATTTGTTATTCGAGGTCTAAGTTATGAAAAATATTCTTATTTTTTCAAATAGAGAACAAATTGGAGATGGAATAATTAAATTACCTTTTGTACATGAATTAAAAGTTAGATTTCCAAATTCAAAAATAACCTGGGTAACAAATTCGGGAAAAACAGTATATAATAATCTGATTAAAAATATTGCTTCACAATATATAGATGAATTTTATGAAACTGTACCTTTGTTATCTTTTTTTCTTAGAAAGAAAAATATAAATTATAATCTAAATCAAAAATTTGATATAATCATTGATACTCAAAAAGCTGTGATAAGATCTTTAGCTCTAAGATTCTTAAAATCTGATATTTTTATCTCATCTTCAGCAAATTGGATATTTTCTGATGTGAAACCCCCAAAAAAAAATAAGATTAAAAACAATTATTATCTTAATGATCTTTTTTTTATGTTAGATTTAATATCCACAAATAATGAAAAAAATAATTTTATCTTAAATATTCCAGATAAACTACAAAACGAAGTCAACAAATTATTTGATAAAAATTTAAAATATTTTGGTTATTCTCCAGGATCAGCAACTAAAGAAAGAATTTGGAAAATTGATAATTTTATTAAAGTAGCAAAATATTTTAATAATTTGAATTATATACCTACATTTTTTTTGGGACCATTAGAAAAAGATTTAAAAAATATTATTTTAAAAGAAATTCCTAATGCTTTTTTTCCAGAAGATTCTATTAAATCTTACTCAGGACCTGAAGTTGTTATGGCAGCTTCAAAAAATATAGAATGTTCATTAGCTAATGATAGTGGAACTTCTCATATGTTATCTATTGGAACTAAATTTTTAATTAAAATTATTGGCCCTTCATCAAGTAAATTTACTTCTAAAAAAGAAAATTTTCATATTATCGATTCAAAAGAATTTGGAACAAAAAATGTAAATATTATTAAGCCTGAGTTTGTTATCAATTATATTGAAAAGAATATTTTAGCAAAAAATTAATTTCTATATTGCGAACCTTTTTTATCTAATAGTCTTAATAATGATGGCCATTCATGTAGGCCCAATTTAAATCTTTCATCATCATATTGACCTGCTGCATATTCCATAATGTTGTTGTTAGGAACATCGATTTTCATATTCATTGACATTACGTCAATTTGGTTCTTACATGCTTTGTCTAGATAGTACATTAACATAAAAGCTTCTGAAATTGTCTCTCCACATGTTAATAGACCATGATTTTTTAATATCATTGATTTATTTTTTCCTAGATTTTTTGCAAGTCTTTCACATTCATCTTTCTCTGTCGACATTCCTTCCCAAGGATGATAGCTAATTCGATTATAAAATATTGCTGCATCTTGTATCATAGGTTTTAAACCTTCGTTTAAACAAGAAACTGCTAAACCAGATCTTGAGTGAGTATGCATAACGCATCTGATGTCTTCTCTATTTTTATGAATTGCGCTATGTATAATATAACCTGTGTCATTAATTTTATATTCACCATTAATTATTTTGCCATCTAAATTTACCTCAATAAGATTCGATGCTGTGACTTCATCATATCTGAGACCAAAAGGATTAATTAAAAATGTTTCTTTATTATCTTCAGTTCTAGCTGTTATATGATTCCAGATAATATCACTAAAACCAAAATGATCTGCTAAATGGTAAGAAGCAGCTAAATTTATTCTATTTGCCCATTCTTCATCAGAAAATTTATTTTTCAATTTATTCATTTATTTCATAATTTTTTAGTTTATCATAATTTATCAATTAATATCATTAAGGAGAAAATTATGAAAGTTGGTTTTATTGGTTTGGGAAATGTTGGTAGTAAATTAGCTAATACATTGTTAAAAAAAGATGTAGATTTAACTGTTTTAGATAAAAATAAAGAAATTTTAGATCAATTTAAAAAATCAGGTGCTAAAATTTCAAAAACTCCAAAAGATATAGCTAAAAATAATGAACTTATCATCACTTGTCTACCTTCACCTAAAATATCTTCCGAAGTTATAGAATCAAAAAATGGTATTATTGAAGGTCTATCAAAAGGAAAGATATGGTTAGAAATGAGCACGACAGATTCTTCTGAAGTAATTAGATTAGGTAAAATATTTGAATCTCTTGAATGTTCATCTTTAGATGCGCCTGTAAGTGGGGGTTGTCATAGAGCTGCTACTGGTAATATTTCAATATTTGTTGGCGGTAATAAAGATATTTTTAATTCAATTTTACCAATATTAAGTATAATGGGTAAAGATATAATTTATACTGGCAAACTAGGATCCGCTTCAATTTTAAAAGTCATAACAAACTTTTTGGCAAGTACTCATTTAGTAGCATTAGGCGAAGCTTTGATGGTAGCAAAAAAATCTAATATTGATCTTGATGTAGCCTATAAGGCAATTAAATCATCTTCTGGAAATAGTTTTGTACATGAAACAGAGAGCCAAGTAATTTTAAATGGTTCTTATAAAATTGATTTTACTATGGATTTAGTACTTAAAGATATTAACTTATTTAATGAACTTTCAAAATTATATAATATTCCTACTGAAATTTCTTCCTTATTAATAAAAATTTTCAATGAAGGAAGTTTAAAATATGGTAAAAGAGCTTGGTCATCTATGATTGTTAAAAGAATTGAAGATCATTGTAATGTTGATCTTAGAGCAAAAGGTTATCCAGCCGAATTGATTGATAAAGAAATTGAAAGTCAGGGAATACAAATAAAATAATATGGTTAAAAATCAAAATTTTCATAAAAGAAAATGTTCACCTTGTAGTGGTAATACACCAAAATTAAATAAAGAAGAAGTATTGAAAAATATAAATTCTTTAGATAATTGGGCAATTAATGATAATAATGAAATGATTTTTAAAAAATTTAAATTTAAAAATTTTAATTTATCTATAAATTTTGTTAACAAAGTTGGCGAATTAGCTGAATTAGAAGGCCATCACCCAGATATAAGTTTTGGCTATGGTTATTGTATGATTTTTATTCATACACATGCAATAAAAGGATTGTCCCTCAATGATTTTATTTTAGCATCTAAAATTGATAAAATAAGTTAACTTATTATATCTATAATTTCGCCATCAGAAATTTTACATAATTTCTCAAATGTAATTTCGAAAACACAGTAAGGATGACCCGCAGCAGCAAATAATTTATTAAATCTGTTTAGAGATATATCAATATAGGTTTTTATTTTTTTTTTATGTGCAATAGGTGGGATCCCACCTATTGAAAAACCAGTGAATTCTTTGACTTCATCAGCATTAGGTTTAATTATATCTTTTTTGAATATTTGATAGATTTTATCTAATGAAACTTGCTTATCACCTGAAACTAAACATAAAAAATATTCATTATTGATTGTTTTGAAGATTAAACTTTTAACTATCGCTCCAGTCTCTACATTTAATGATTCAGCAGCTTCTTGCGCACTTCTAGCAGTATTTTTTAATAATATTATAGAAATTTTGGCATCAAATTCATTCAAAAAATTAGATACAATTTTAACACTATTCTTATTTAGCAAATCATTCATTTAATATATATCATATCCATGAATGATGTAATTGTATATACTCATAAAGATTGTTTTTTAAAATTTAATGGAAATAATCACCCTGAAAGAAAAGAAAGAATTGAAACAGTTAATAATTCTCTAAAAAAAATTAATAATGTAATTTTCAAAGAATCTGAAAATACAAGTTTAGAAAATATATATTTAGTACATCCTGAAATGTACGTAAAAAATTTATTCAATATGATTCCTAATGAAGGTTTAAAAAGTGTTGAAAAAGAACCTTATGCTGATACGTATTTATGTCCAAATAGCAGGAATGCAATTTTAAAATCTGTTGGAGCAGGAATTAATGCTTCAGATGATCTTATAAAAAATAAATCAAAAAGATTCTTTTGTTCAATAAGACCTCCAGGACATCACGCTGAAAAAATAAGAGCAAATGGGTTTTGTTTCTTTAATAATATTGCTATAACAGCTAAATATTTGATAAATAAATACTCTATAAATAAAATTGGAATAATTGATTTTGATGTTCATCATTGTAATGGCACTCAAGATATTTTTATTGACCAAGAAAATGTTTTTTTAGGTTCAATTCATCAATCTCCTCTTTTTCCAGGTACTGGTTCAAAGGATGAAAAAGGAAAAAATAATATATTTAATGCACCTATAAAAGCTGGAACCGAATCAAAAGAATTTATTGATATTTTTAATCAAACTATTATTGAAAATTTAGATAAATTTAAACCAGAAGTAATACTAATATCAGCTGGTTTTGATGCACATAAAAGAGACCCTTTGGCAAATATTAACCTTGAATCAAAAGATTTTTTTTATTTAACTAAAATAATTACAGATCTTGCTAATATACACTGTGAAGGAAGAATAATTTCTTTTTTAGAAGGTGGTTACGATTTAATTGCACTTGAAGAAGCAATACAAGAACATATAAAAGCATTAATGATATAATACATGAAAAAAAAATTATTTTCAGTTTTAATAATCATTTTACTTATTTTTTTTCCTGGATACATTGTAGGTCTTCTTCATCAAAATGTTTTAACTGGTTTAATTTTTTTAAATATATCAAAATTTATAACTAAATCTTCTGATTTTGTTTCTAATATAGATAGTTTAAATCAATATATGTATATTAATTCCTTACCTAATCTACCATATAATTATTTTCCAATTTTTGATAAACCTCCTCTTAATAGACTAATTGATGGATATGCTTCTTGTGATGGAACAGCAGGAATTTATTTGTGGATTCTAATGTTTAATGGTGCAAAAATTGAAATTATTCCATTATATGAAGAAAACAATGAAATTTCATCACATTCAATTCTAGAGGTTAAATATAATTCAAAAAAATATTACATAGACCCTGTTTATAAAACAATATTTTTAAAAAATGATAATCAACCTGCATCATTAACAAATATGTGCAACAAAAATATAAAATCATCAACTAAAGAATATTTAGATAAACATGGTTATAATTATAATTTATTATGTAATTATAAAGAAGGTTTTAAAAAAAGCCCCAACGTTCCAAAATTTTTATTTAAAGTTTTACATTTAGTACCTCAATTTTATATTGATAGAATTATTGATCAATCAATATATATAAAATACAGAAATAATGATTATATTAAGGGAAGACTTTATTTTATTAATAATTTTTTTGATAAAGCCCAATATCATTTTAATGAAATTATTTCTTTAAAAAATTTAAATATTTATCATGATATTAAGACAATCAAGAATCATGATATAGAGTTATATAATTCATATATTGAGCATAGGGATGAAAAAATAAAAGAATTTATTAATGATAATTCAAGATATTTTACTGATAAATCTTCATATTTTAATAGCAGTTATTTTACTCCTTATTTAAATTATTATGAATTATCATTATTTTACAATTTATTGATTGAGGATAATCTTATTAATATTAACGATTCTAAATCAAATTTAATAAAAGAACATAAGATTTATAATAAAGAAATATTTTTAGATGATTCTCCTTCTAAATATATGTATAAAAATTTTAAGAATTATATTAAATAAAATGGCTGAAGACTATTTAGAATTTGAAAAAAACAAAAAAATAAAAACACTTAATCTTGATGATTTTAGTATTGATGAACTTTACAATTATATTAAAGAGTTAAAAAATGAAATTGAAAGGGTAAAAAAAGAAATATTTAAAAAAAACAAATCGAACATTGATGCAGAAAAATATTTCAAAAAATATTAATTTTATATTAAAAGTTTTGCTTTTTTAAATAAATAGATCATTTTCGTTAAATTTATTCTTTTTGTATTAACATTTCTTGGACTTGGATGATAGCATCCTAATAAAATTTTATTATCTGGTAATGTGTAATTTTTTCCATGAATGAATATAAAATCTTTATTTTTTATCTCATATGATTTTTTATATAATTTGATACATGCATCAAAGGCTATTTTTCCCAAAGCTATAATAATCTTTATATTTCTTAAATATTCTATTTCTTTTCTGAAATAACTAAAACATACATTTAATTCGTCATTAGTTGGTTTGTCTCCTGGGGGGACACATTTTAAAGCAGTGGTTAGATAGGCATTATAAAGTTTTAAACCATCATTTTTATATAGTGATGTCGACTGATTTGAAAATTTAGCTTTATGTAAACATTTGAATAAAAAATCCGCTGATTTATCACCAGTAAATACTCTTCCTGTTCTATTTCCCCCATGAGCAGCAGGAGCTAATCCCACAAATAGAAACTGAGCATTTTGATCACCATAACCTGTTATTGGTTTTCCCCAGTAAATTTGATCAATATATTGTTTTCTTTTATCTTTAGCTATTTTTTTTCTAAAATTAACTAATCGAGAACATTTATCACATTTAACTATTTTATTATTTAAGTTATCCAATAAATTATTCATACTAATTAGATCATAATATTTACAGATTTGTTGTTTAATTATATTAGAAGTTTAGACTTTATTATAGTGAAAAAATATATAATAATTAATAATAATATGAATATCTTATCAAACCATCTTTTAAAAATTGTTCTCCTTTCCTTTTTGGTTGTTTTTTCAGTTTATGTTTTAATATTTTCTTCTGTTATAAGATCTATTGAAGAAGATGAATTAATTAAAAAGGGATTTGACCCGAAATCATACGTTGAAAAAATATGGGATTCTAAAATAATCCCAACCATAAAAAATGATAGCGAACAACTAACATTAATTTTAGATGAATTATTTAAAAATAAAGAAATTGCTGAAGAAAAGTATGGTCATCGATCAGGTACGGGAAGTTATAGTTTTATGATCAAGGGAGAAGGTCAAGTTATCTCATTGAATGATTCTTCCCGAGTTGGTTCTTTGACAATAAAATTAGATAAAGAATATGAATCTGAAATACTTATAACTATTGGACCTGTTATTAAAAAAGATTCTATTAGGGATTCTGTAGAGTTTATTAAATTTAATGATTTTGTAAATCAACTTGATTTTGCTGATGTTTCAAGAATTATTAAAACTAAAGTATTAAATGAAATAATTGGCCCATTAGATCTAAAGAATATAGTTGGTAAAAAATTATTTTTTTATGGAGCAATCACTTTTGATAGACCGGATAAAATATTTATAACACCCATTGAAATTAAAGAGATTTAAATATGGAAATAATTTTAAAAGCCAAAAATATTAATAAAAGTTATCCTGGCGTGACAGCCTTGGATAATGTAAATTTTAATGTTTATAAGGGTAAGGTTAATGTTTTGGTTGGTGAAAATGGTGCAGGAAAATCAACCTTAATGAAAATATTAGCTGGTGTTGAAAAAGAAACGTCTGGTGAATTAGTTTTGCAAGATAGAGTCTTGAATATAAACTCTACAAAAGATGCTGAAAAAAATTCGATAGGAATCATTCATCAAGAATTGAATTTATTTCCTAATTTGTCTGTCCATGAAAATATTTTTATGGGTCATGAAATCTTTAATTATTTTATTATTAATAAAAATAAACAAAAAGAAATTACACAAAAACTTATGAATAAACTAAATCAAAAAATTAAACCTGATGATTTAGTAGAAACTTTAAGAATTGGTCAACAACAAATTGTAGAAATAGCTAAAGCATTAGCCAAAAATACTAAAATTTTAATTATGGATGAACCAAGTTCTGCTTTAAGTAAAAATGAAGTTGCAGTTTTGTACTCTGTAATTGAAGAATTAAAAAAAGAAGGTGTTAGTATAATTTATATTTCCCATAAACTTGAAGAAATAATGAAAATTGGTGATGTAATTACAATTTTGAGAGATAGTAAATTTATATGTGAAGAATTAATAGCAAAAGTAAATATATCATGGATAACTGAAAAAATGGTGGGAATGAAAAACTTTGAATCTGTAAACACTACTAATTTAACAGTAGGTAAAAATATTATTGAAGCAAATTCAATTTTTTTAAAGAAAAAGAATAGTGAAGAATTAATATTAGATAATGTCTCTTTTAATTCCAAAGCTGGAGAAATTTTAAGTCTTTATGGTTTAATGGGTTCTGGAAGAACAGAATTATTAGAAGTTATTATGGGATTAAATCACAATTTTCATGGTTCTATAAAATTAGAAAATAAAAAACTCAAAAAATCCTCAATAGCAAAAAGAATAAGTGATGGCATCGTTTTAGTTCCCGAAGATCGCCAAGGACAAGGCTTGATACAATGTTTATCAATATTATCAAATATTCTATTATCAAAGATTTCTAAAGGTTTTAGAGGATTCTATCTAGACTCAAAAAAAGAATCTGAAATTGTAAAAAAATCAATTGACTATTTAGGAATAAAAGTTTCAAGTTATAATAATTTAATTACATCTTTAAGTGGGGGCAATCAACAGAAAGTTGTTGTTGCTAAAGCATTAGAAACAGAACCTAAATTACTTATGCTTGATGAACCCACAAGGGGTATTGATATAGGCGCAAAACAAGAAATTTTTTATATAATGAAAAAATTATCAGAAAAGGGTATATCAATAATTTTTGTTTCTTCAGAAATTAAAGAAGTTTTAGCTGTAGCAGATCGTGTATTAGTTTTAGCTAAAGGAAAAATTACAAAAGAATTGAAAAACATGGAAATAACAGAAGATAATTTAGTTAAATATTCACAAGGATAAATCATGAAAGGTTTAACAGTTAAAGCAGCATTATTTAAATTAAGAGCCTTTATAGCTTTAATTTTTATTTTTTCTTTTTTTGCTTTCACTTCGGATGCTTTTTTATCATCTACAAATTTGATAATCCTAACTAAGCATGTTGCAATTAACGCAATATTAGCAATAGGAATGACTTTTGTAATCTTAACCGCAGGAATTGATTTATCTGTTGGTTCGATAGTTGGTTTATGTGGAATGATTGCTGGTTTATTAATTGATAAAGGATTAATAATTCAATTTTTAGATGTTGTCATTTATTTTGAAATCTGGGTAATCGTAATAATAAGTGTTTTAATAGGTTTCTTATTTGGATGTGTAAACGGATTTGTAATAACGAGACTTCATGTAGCCCCATTTATTGCAACTTTGGGGATGCTCTATGTTGCAAGAGGTTTTGCGTTGTTAATAAATAATGGTGCAACTTTTCCAAATCTTATAGGTAAAGATGATTTAAATAATACAGGATTTCCAAATATAGGAGCGGGTACTTTCTTATCACTTCCGTATACAATTTGGGTAATGTTTATACTTGCTCTTATTGCTGTTTTTTTGACAACTAAAACTAGATTTGGAAGACATATATTTGCCATTGGAGGAAATACAAAAGCTGCTAATTTATCAGGAGTTGACGTCAATACAGTAACATTATTAACTTATGGCATTTCAGGATTATGTGCAGGTGTAGTTGGTGTAATTGTTACTTCACAATTAATTTCTTCTCATCCTGCAACAGGTACAACTTGGGAATTAAATGCCATTGCAGCTGTTGTTTTGGGTGGAACCTCATTAATGGGAGGAAGAGGCTCTATTGGAGGAACTATTATAGGAGCATTTGTAATTGGAGTTTTAAGTAATGGAATGATTCTTCAAGGTGTAAGTTCATTTTGGCAAAAAGTAATTATGGGAACAATAATTGTTTTAGCGGTTATGATTGATCAATTACAAAATAAGTTCATATCCAAAGATGAATAGTAGGGATATTTAATAGTAAAATAGATAATAATTCTATTAACCCTTTAATTAGAAATATAAAGTCAGTTTTTTCATTGTATTTATAATAAATATTCAAGCTATTTATTGTTGCAATATTGTTGATGTGTAATATTATATTTGCATTAATTATAATTAATTAAGGAGGAAATTAATGAAATCTTTAAAAGTATTTTTATTTTCTTTTACTCTATTTTTTGCTTCTGGTGCATTAGCAAATATGATGTGTGTAATCACACCAGCTCATGACAACCCTTTTTTTAAGGCTGAGGCAGATATAGCGGAAGAAACAGCAAAAGCTCTTGGATATGATGTTTTATCACTTGATCATGGTGATGATGCAAAAGTTCAAGATGAACACTTTGATGTATGTATATCTAAAGGTGCAAAATTTATCATAGTTGATAATGCAGGTGCTGATGCTTCAATAGCTGCTTTTCAAAAAGCTAAAGATGCTGGAATTCCAGTATATGCTATTGATAGAGAAATAAATGCAACTGGCATAGCTTCAGCTCAGCTTGTTTCAAATAACTATCAAGGCGCTGTTCTTGGTGGTGAAGAATTTATCAAAGCTATGGGTGAAAAAGGTGAATTTATTGAACTGATAGGTAAAGAGACTGATACTAATGCTGGTATTAGATCTAAAGGTTACAATGATGCAATTGCTGATTATCCTGATATGGTAAAAGTTGCTGCTCAAACAGCTAACTGGAGTCAATCAGAAGCATTTGAAGTTATGGAAAAATTAATCCAAGCTCATCCAAATGTGAAAGGTGTTATTGCTGGAAATGATACAATGGCGTTAGGAGCTTCAGCTGCATTAAAAGCTGCTGGAATGAATAATGTTATAGTTGCTGGTTTTGATGGTAGCAGAGAAGTTATGGATGCTATTGTTGCGGGTGATATAAATCATACAGTGCTTCAACCTATTGCTAACTTCTCTGAAATGGCTGTAAGAATGGCTCATGAAGAAGTTACTACAGGAAGTGCACCTGCAACTGAAAAACAATCAATTGATTGTCTTCTTGTAAATGCAGGTAATGTTAGCAAATGTGGCGTTTTCCGTTGCAACTTTTAATCTAGAGATTTTCTAGAATTTATTAATAGATACAAGCGAATTTAATATTCGCTTGTATTTTTTTGAATTTTTTTTATCCTTATTTATATCTTAGATATATTATGAATTTAAAACAATTAACTTTAAAATCTATTCATTATAGAAAAACTATTTTAGAAATAATTTATAATGGAGGTGCTGGACATACAGCAGGTAGTTTATCTTGTGTTGATATACTTAATGTACTTTATAATAATATATTAGATATAACTCCAAACAATTTTCAGTCTATTAAGCGTAATAGATATATTCAAAGTAAAGGTCACTCTGTTGAAGCTTTGTATACTGTTCTTTGTGATAAACAATTTTTTTCACTTAATGATTTAAAAACTTTAAATAATTTTAATTCTCATTTTATTGGACATCCAACAAGAAAAGTTAATGGGATAGAACACAATACAGGTGCATTAGGACATGGTCTTTCCGTAGCAGTAGGAATTGCTTTAGCTAATAAATTAAATAAAAATAATTATAATGTATATACTTTATTAGGTGATGGAGAATTAAGTGAAGGATCAGTTTGGGAAGCTTTAAATTCTGCTAAAAAATATCAATTAGATAATTTAATAATAATTATAGATAGAAATAAATTGCAAATTACTGGAAAAACTGAAGATGTTAATCCTATTGAACCTCTTAATGATAAATTTAAATCATTTGGATTAGAAGTTAAAGAAGTAGAAGGAAATAATTTAGAAGAATTAAATTTGATTTTCAATAAAACTCCTTTTAAAAAAAATAAGCCTAATTTGATTATAGCGAATACAACAAAAGGGAAGGGAATTTCATTTATTGAAAATGTTGTAAAGTGGCATCATAAAGTACCTACTAAAGAAGAATATGAGCAAGCAATTAATGAATTAAATTTACAAGAAAAAAAATATTCATGAATAATATAATAGAAAAAGCTAATCTTGAAGTCTTTGCTGAAACACTTTTAGAACTTGGTAAAAAAAATAAAGATATTATAGTTGTAACTAGCGATTCTAGAGGGTCAGGTAAACTTGTTCCTTTTGGAGAAAAACTTCCTGAACAAATAATTGAAGTAGGAATAGCAGAGCAAAACTTAGTTGGTATTAGCGCAGGTTTATCAGCAGGTGGAAAAACTGTCTTTGCAGTTTCTCCTTCAAGCTTTTTAACTGCTAGGTCATTAGAACAAATTAAAAATGATGTAGCTTATTCTAATCATCCAACTAAATTAATTGGAATAAGTTCTGGAATAAGCTATGGTCAGTTAGGTTCTACGCATCATTCTATCCATGATCTTGCTGTTTTAAGAACAATAAATAATATTACTATAGTAGTACCTGCAGATAATTTTGAAACAAGAGAATCGATAAAACAATCTGTGAATTATAATAAACCAATATTCATTAGATTTGGTAAAAAACCTATGATGAAAATACATAATGATAATCAAAACTTTCAAATTGGCAAAGCTATCAAAGTTTTAATAGGTTCAGATGTAACTTTCATTGCTATTGGTGAAACTGTACAGAGAGCAGTTTTGGCATCAGATATATTAAAAAAAGAAGGTATTTCTTCTACAGTTGTAAGTATGCATACATTAAAACCCTTTGATGAAAAAACCTTTTTAGAATCTTTAATAGGATCTAAAGCGCTTATTACTATAGAAGAACATAGTATTAATGGAGGATTGGGTGAAAAATGTGCAAGTATTATATCCCA
The DNA here is from genome assembly GCA_002937855.1 of Alphaproteobacteria bacterium MarineAlpha5_Bin12. Taxonomy (GTDB): domain Bacteria; phylum Pseudomonadota; class Alphaproteobacteria; order HIMB59; genus MarineAlpha5-Bin12. The sequence goes on from PTKS01000002.1 coordinate 217,382, forward strand.
AAATAATATCAATATTCCATTTAAGATACTGGGAATTCCAGATGAGTATATGATTAACGGTTCTCAATCAGATGTCTTAGATCATTATGATATGGAGCCTGAAAAAATATCAAAAATTGCTAAAAAAATGCTAAAATAAATATGTTTCTTTCAATCGATCAAAGTACTACTTCTACAACAGTTTTTCTATTTAATAAAAATCTCAATTTAATCAAAAAAATTTCAAAACCACATAAACAAATATATTATAATAAAGATTGGGTTGAACATGACGCGGAAGAAATTTATAAAAATTTATTAAAAGTAATTAAGATTTTATCAAAAAAACTAAATTTGAATAAAGATTTATTTGTAAGTATAACCAATCAAAGAGAAACATTTGTCATTTTTGATAAAAAAACAGGCAAACCTCTTCATAAAGCTATAGTTTGGCAGTGTAGAAGGGGGAACGAAATATGTAATAAAATTGGTAAATCTAAAATCAAATCTAAAATGATTAAAAATTTTACTGGTTTAGAATTAGATACTTATTTTCCAGCTTCTAAATTGAGTTGGTTATTGAAAAATAAAAAAAAGTTGGCTTATAAAATAAAAACTGGTTCTGCACTATTTGGAACTATTGATACATATCTTATTTATAGACTAACAAAAACAAAATCGTATTCTACGGATTATACAAATGCCTCAAGAACTCTATTTTTTGATAATAAAAGATTAACTTGGAGTAAAAAGTTGTTATTTTTATTTAATCTTAAGATAAAATATTTGCCAGAAGTTAAAGAAAGCTCATCAATATTTGGTAATACAAACTTTGAAGGTTTATTAAGAAATGAAATTCCTATTTCAGGGGTAATAGGAGATTCACAATCCTCATTATTTGCTAATCAATGTTATAAGAAAGGTGATACAAAAATTACATTGGGAACTGGCTCATCAATATTAACAAACATAGGTAATAAATTTAAAATCAAAAATAAACACATAACCACTCTTTCATTTGTTTATAAAGGAAAGCCATATTATTCATATGAATGTTTAATTAATTTTGCAGGGGCCACAATATCTTGGCTAAAAAATAATCTTGGTGTTTTAAATTCAGTCAAAGATTCTGATAAAATATCTAAATCAATTCAAGATTCCAATGGTGTTTTTTTAATTCCTGCATTTGTAGGGTTAAGTTCTCCACATTGGCTACCTAATTCAAAAGGAATGTTTTATGGTTTAACACCTTCAGTACATAAAAAACATTTAATTAGATCTTCTTTAGAATCAATAGCATTTCAGATTAAAGATTACGCGGAAGAATTAAGAAAAAATCAAAACTTAAAACTTAATAAAATCTATTTAGATGGAGGAATGACTTCAAATAATTTTCTAATTCAAATGATATCAAATTTATTTAAGAATAGAATTTATGTATCTAAATTAGAAGATATGTCAGCATATGGTTCTTTATTAATGGGTTTAATAGGGCTTAATAAAGTCAAAAATTTAGAAGATTTAAAAAAATTTAAAAAAAAATATAAAGAATTCAAACCATTAGAATATGAAGTGGATATTAAGACTTATCAAAAATGGAGAGAAATACTTAATTCTTTTTATTTGAATAATAAATAATCTTATAAAGCTCCAAAAAGTGCTTTTTGAGCAATTTTAAGAGCTTTCATAGCATCATGTCTTGATTGAGCTTCTTCTAATTCTTTAATATTAAGATTTTCAAGCGCTTTATGAACTGATTTTAAAAAATCAATCGCTTGATTAGCCATTGTAACACTATCTTCTCTAAAAGGAAATTGATCTAATTGCCAAACCCCTTCCCAATTATTTTTTCTTAATACATAAAAAAACTCAAATAATTCTAATGGATGAAGACTTCCTGCAATAAGATCATCGTCCCAAGATCTATAATTATCATTTACATCCATTCCAAATAACCGTCCGTAATCAATTGCCAATTGAGCGGAGTCTGCAGCACATTCACCACCATACATTGCGTGTCCAAAATCAAGTAGTACGCCAATATTTGGTAAACCTATCTTTTCAATACCTAATAATGTTCGTGAAACTGAATCATAACTCATTTTAATTCTTGGTTCACGAGGTTTATATTCAATTACAAATTTAAGATCTGGGTTTTCACTTGCTAGTTTACCTACACCATCCATTGAATTTTTCCATAAGGTACCATAATCAACTTGAAATGGATAATCCCATCCATCTTGACCAGGCCATAGTTTAACATATGACGCATTAAAGAAACGTACCGCTTCGCAAGCTTCAGTGATTAATTCATGAGCTCTACGTCTGACACCAGAATCAGGATTTGTAAATGCTCCCCTTGAAAATTCTTTAGTATAAATTTCTGGAGTAATTCCAATTACACCAAGTCCAACTTTATCCAATTCTTTTTTTATATCTTCATGAGTAAAGTTTCCTCCGAAATAAGGATAATTGATATCAACAACTGATAAATCTTTTACTTGTCCAGCAAGTTTAATACAATCTATGACACTTCTTGGATCTCCATAACCATCTGTTGCATATCTGTCTAAATATGTTGCAAAATGCCAAATACCAGCTCCAAACTTTTGATTTACCATGAATACCTCCTTGACTAAAGAATGATAAAAAAACTCATATTTTAATTATTTTCTATTTTTTTCTTATACTTGGCTAGTTAAAAATGTTAATTTTTAAAAAATGTTTTTTCTAACTGTGGAAAAGTTAAAATTTTACAATTTATATATTAAATTATATATTAAAAGTGAAAGTAGATTATATGTTAATTAATATTAACCCTATACTTAGTCCTGATTTATTAAGTACTTTGCATTCTATGGGACATGGTGACACTATAGTATTGGCTGATGCGAATTTTCCATCTTCATCTCTTTCAAAAAAATTGATCAGACTTGATGGTGTTGATATTCCATCAGCAGCAAAAGCAATTTTATCTGTTTTTCCTTTAGATAGCTTCATAGAATATCCTGTTAGACGGATGGAAATAGATAACAAGCCTGAAGAAATAAATGACATTCAACATGATTTTATAGAAGCAGTTAAATCAACTGCAGGTGAGAGATGGAAAATTAGCTCAATGGAAAGATTTAAATTTTATGAAGAAACAAAAAAAGCGTATGCGGTTATTTCTACAACTGATGCTAGAGCTTATGGATGTTTTATGTTAACCAAAGGTGTAATAAAGCCAGACGGAAGTGTTTGGTAACTTTTATTTTACTTTAATGAATTTATTAAATGAAAAAATTGTTGATGATTTTCAATTAAATGGCGTATGTATAATAAAAAATGTAATAAATAAACATTGGTTAAATATATTAGCTGAAGGTATTGAAGAAAATTTTAAAAAACCGAGTCAATACAAATGTGTATATGAAAAGATTCAGGGTAATGAAATATTTTATGATGATTATTGCAATTGGAATAGAATAAAACAGTATAAAGATTTTTTTTTTAAATCAGATATTGCAATAATCGCATCAGAATTAATGCGATCTAAAAAGGTAAATCTATTTCATGAACATGTTTTAATTAAAGAACCTGGTTCAAAAAAGAAAACACCGTGGCATCAGGATCAATCATATTATTGTGTGAATGGAAAAGACAATTGCAGTTTGTGGATTCCTCTTGATCCAATTGCAAAAACAGTATGCCCAGAATTTATTAGAGGCTCACATAAATGGAATAATAAATATCTCCCAACTAAGTTTTTTGGCGAATCATATAAAAAGAAAGATGATGAATTTGAAAAAATTCCTGATATTGAAAATGAGAGATCAAATTTTGATATTGTATCCTGGGATATGCAACCTGGCGATATCATAGCTTTCAATTTTTCCACCATACACGGTGCACCTGGTAATTTATCTATTAATAGGAGAAGAGCATTTTCAGCAAGATTTTTTGGAGATGATGCAACATACATTAAAAGAAAAGGGGAAACATCACCTCCTTTTCCTGGCTTAACTTTAAATGATGGTGACAAATTAAATTCAAATTTTTTTCCTAAGTTATTATAATAATTTCATATGAATTTTTTTGTTACATATACTTTTTTAATTTCAGCAGTCATATTCGGTACGGCTTCAAATATTTTTGCTAAAGAAGCTCATGGATTTACTAAATTTATTCCTTCTTTTATGAGTGCCGTGACAATAATTTTATGTATGTATTGTCTATCTCAAGTTATGAAAACTATTTCAGCTGGATATACTTATGCGACGTTTGCTGGGTTATGTATTATTGCAACAACTCTTTTAGGAATTATTAGATTCAATCAATGGCCTAATTCCCATGCTTTTATTGGGTTATTTTTTATAATAATTGGTGTAATTTTAGTGAATCTTTTTGGAAAAAATTAATATTTTAAAAAAATATTCTATTAAATAATAATATAAAAAAATTATACTAAATAATTATATAAATTTTGATGTTTTTTATGAACTTTTATACAAAATAAAAAGATTTATTTTATATTTCAAATTATTTATGTTGATTTTATTAAGTATATATAATTCAATACTTTTTTATATTTTAATTTTTAACTAGGGGGTAAAATGAAAAAAAATATAAAATTTTCAAGAAGAAAATTTACGAAATACATGGCTAAAAGTGGTGTTGCTATTGCAGCATTAACTTCTGCGCCAATGTTAAATCATAATTTTTTATACAATTCTGCTTTTGCTGCTGGACACAAACCACTAATTTTTGCAGCAGCTGAAGCTCTCACAGGAAACTGGGATCCTACAACTCACACAAATTTAGGACAGCTAATTTTTGAGAGTTATGTGTTTGGTTATCTCACAAGGTGTCCTATGAGGCCAGAAAACCCAACTCAATTGAATTTTGAGTTAGCAACTGAAGCTACTGAAATAGATAAGTTCACTTTAGAATTCAAACTAAGAGATGGAGTAACCTTCCATGATGGCAAACCATTTGGAGCAGAGGATGTTAAAGCTACCTATGAATATGGATCTCAGCTAGATCGACCAGCTCAATGGTATCCTGGACAGGTTGATGTAGAAGTGGTTGATAGACTTACAGTAAGGATTAAAAC
>PTKS01000020.1 GCA_002937855.1 Alphaproteobacteria bacterium MarineAlpha5_Bin12
ACATGCTAAAGATTGTAAATCTAGTGAAACAGAAATTCTGATTTTAAATTATGTTAATGATCAGATAAATTCCAAAACTAACTAAAATTTATCAATGTGACACCAGTGTGACAGACTAACTATTTCGAATAATAGGATAAACCTGTGGGCTTAGATTTTTATAGGTATCTATAATGATTAGCATCATTGTAAATATCCCCGTACAAAAATAGACTAGAACAATTGAAGAAATATCGAGATGCCAATCAATATTAAAAATAAAGTTTACAACTAAGTATGAAGCTACACAGCTTATGAATAAGGTAAGAAGTATTGTATTTAGAAATAAAATAGAGAATTCCAATAAACTTGTTTTAATAATTTCCATTTTCTTTAAACCCAAAATTTTAAACACTAAATTTTGATAAATTTTATTTTTACCTTGTACTAAGATGGCACTACTAATGACTAATAAACCAATAAAAATAATAATAATCGCTAGAGCTATCACTGCAATGTTAATTTGACTTAAAAGTTTATTGATTGTTTCAGCGTAGTTAGAAATTTTAATAGAAGAAATATTTGGAAAATTTTCTAACAAGGCAAATTCTTTAAAATTAGACTGATCTGATAGTTTGATGGTAGCAATATACTGGTGAGGAATTGATTGTGCATAGTTTGTATTCAAGACCATCACAAAATTAATCGTAAAATCTGCATAATCAACATCACGAAAATTTTTTACTTCACCAATAATATCACGGCCATATAGACTCAAGGTGATGCTATCATTAATTTCAATTCCTAAATCTTGTGCAGCGTCATAATCAAAAGAAATGTACATTTGATCTGAAGGATTATCAGACCACCATTCACCTTCGATAATGGGATTGTTTTCTGCAGGTTCCTCCAACCATGAAATTTGTCGTTCTGAGCGAATAACCCAATATGATGGATTACCTCTATCAATATATGTTGAAGGATCGACACCATTTATTTTCTTTATTCTAGCTGTAGCTATTGGGGCAAAAATAAGTTCACTTTTGGGATACTCTTCAAGAATATATTGTTGAAAGTCATTTTTGATAAATTGATCAATGCTAATAAAAAAAAAGTCAGGCGCATTGGCATCAACACTTCTTTGAATTAGATTTTGAAATGATCCTGCAATGATAAGAATAGTTAGTAAAAGTGAAATACCTATACCCAGTGTTGTTAAAATCAAAGGACCAATAGAACTAGGGCTTGAGAGGTTACGTTTTGCTAAAAGCAAATTGAAGTTAGTAATATTCGTTATTCTTTTAAAGAAAAGAGTAAATAATTTGAAGAGACCATAAAAAAGTAAAATAGTGATTAAAAAACCAATTAAAAAAACAATATTGTATAGCCACAAACTACTACCTAAGGTGAATATACCAATTAAAAGAAAAAAAAGACTCAATAAAACAATAATCGTTTTCAAGGAAAATCGTAAACTGACAAATTCATACGTATTGCGAAAAAGACTATTGGCGGAGAGTTGTTGAATAGAGTTTAAGGCTGGGATTAAAAAAATTGTAATAGCTATTAAAGCAATGAAAGTAATTTTAATAAAAATTATAAAGCTATTACTGTTTTGAAGAGAAAAATTTAATTCTTTTGGAAGGAGGGAGTTAATAATTTCAGGGCTGAAGCTGCTGAGTAGAAAGGCTATAATGCAAATAAAAGAAGAAATTAAAAATATTTGATACCCAAGAATACATTGAATAATCCGTGTGCTTAGCCCAAGTGATTTTTGAACAGCAATGGCATTATAATTTTGATTGATATAGGCAATAACCATGTTCGAAATACCAATTCCTGCAATTAGAATGGCTGCTAGAGATATTAAGCTTAAAAAATTAGCAAAATTATCAAGAGTGCGTTGAATAAAACTTGTGGTATTTTCGGGAAAGCGAATGTTGATGTTTGATGTTTCTGGAAAAATTTTTTTTAGTTCTTGCTTTCCTGTTTCCTCACTAATTGTATCAAAATATTTTACTCGGTAATTATATTCGAAAAAATTCTCAGAGGAGGCAACTTGTAAGGAGCTTAACCCTACTTGAGAGATAATGACGAGATCACCAAACAAACCACTTGCACCAAAGTCAGGCATTTGTTCAATTATGGAGTGAACAACATAGCGTTGATCACGAATGATTAAATCATCACCCTCTTTTAATTGTAAATTAACAGCTAAGTTTTCATTAATGATGGCAAAATCACTACTTTTAAAAAAATCGGAATCCACTTTACCTTTTGTGGTTATAAACTCCCCGTAGAATGGATATAAATTATCAATAGCACGCAACTGAACAAATGATGTTTTAGGAGGTGTTAAATTTTTATTCGCAACCATCGACGCGATACTTGTATTAAGAGAAAGCTTTGCAAAAGTATTTATTTCCTTAACGATATCAGCATCCATTTTTTTGTTTTGTAATTCTATTTCTGCATCGCCGCCTAAGATAGTTTTGATATTTGATCTTATTTCTATCAGCAATGATTGATTTAACGTGCTAATTAAAAATAAAATAAAAACACTGATAAAAATTGTAATAAAGATCGTTATTTTTTTTTGTAAGCTCCGTGTTAAATCTTTTAGAGCTTGCTTATGGATAAACAGCAGCTGATTAAACAACAGTGCCATTTTCAATTTTCATTATTCTGTCACAGCGTTTTGCCAAATTAGCATCATGTGTTACTAAACATAAACTTTTTTGATATTTTGTTGCGATATTAAATATTAATTCGCTAATGATCTTTGTGTTTTCATCATCAAGATTGCCTGTTGGCTCATCAGCTAGAATTAATTCTGGTTTTTTAATCATTGCTCTTGCAATCGCAACGCGTTGTTGTTCACCGCCAGATAATTGGCTTGGAAAATGATATAAGCGATCCTCTAAACCTAAATCAACCAAAATTTCTTTCGCTTGGCTTAAGGCATCTTTTTGAAAATTAATTTCTAAGGAGAGAGCAACATTCTCTAGTGCGGTGTAATTGGATATTAAATAAAACGATTGAAAAACGATCCCGATATTTTTTTTTCTATATTCGGTTAATTGATCCTCTGTATATGCCGTAATGTCCTGATCTTTGTAGTTGATTTGTCCTGAAGTTGGCTTTTCTAAACCAGCCATCAGCATCAGCAAGGATGTTTTTCCAGATCCACTTGTACCTACAATGGCAAGTTTCTCATTTTGATTTATCGTAAAATCTATTCCTTTTATTACCTCTGTTAATAGTGTTCCATTTTGATATTGTAAGTGTATATTGGAGAAACGAAGTAGGGAGCTCATGAAGAAAATCATCTATATTATAATTTTTCTAATAAGTCCAATATCACTGAATGCTCAAGACTATAAGATTATTCTTTTTGGCGACTCCTTAATGGCAGGCTACGGATTAGACAGCGCTAATCATCTTGACCGTTATTTGGAAAAAGATCTACTTTCATTAAACATACCAAGTACTATTATTAATGCTTCTGTCTCTGGTGATACAACAAATGGAGGATTAAACAGACTAAATTGGAGTCTTCAAGATGACTATGATTTATTTGTTCTTGGTTTAGGGGCCAATGATATGCTCAGAGGGATTGCTCCAGAGGTTGTAAAAAGTAATTTATCAAAAATTATCCAAACAGTTTTAGATAAAGATATAAAAGTCTTGCTAGCCGGAATGCAGGCACCCAACTCTTATGGAGTTAAATATCAGCAATCATTCAATGACATATATCCTAAATTAGCAGAAGAATTTCAAATTCCTTTGCATCTTTTTCTTTTAGAGGGGGTGGCGCTCATACCAGAATTAAATCAATCAGATGGAAAGCACCCCAACAAAGAGGGTGTTAAAATTATTAGTCAAAATTTAGCAAACAAAATAAATAATATTATAAATTAGTCTTATAACGTTATCTATTTATAATCAGATTATTAATTGAGAAATAACCTTTATATGTTAAGGTTTAATCTGACAACAACTTCCTAAAATTGTTGCCCCGTCATCCATATAATTTTTAATAACATTAAAAATTCTTGTTGATTTAAATCTATATTTACACCTAATATTTTATTTTTCTTTT
>PTKS01000003.1 GCA_002937855.1 Alphaproteobacteria bacterium MarineAlpha5_Bin12
GGGTTTGGCTGTTCGCCAATTAAAGTGGTACGTGAGCTGGGTTCAGAACGTCGTGAGACAGTTCGGTCCCTATCTGCCATGGGAGTTGGAAATTTGACAGGATTTGCCCCTAGTACGAGAGGACCGGGGTGAACGTACCTATGGTGTACCAGTTGTTCTGCCAAGAGCATCGCTGGGTAGCTAAGTACGGAATGGATAACCGCTGAAAGCATCTAAGCGGGAAACCAACCTGAATACTATATTTCCCTATTAGAGTCGTGGAAGACTACCACGTTGATAGGCTGGATGTGGAAGTATGGCAACATATGGAGCTAACCAGTACTAATAACTCAATTGGCTTGATTACATAATAACGTACAGAGAAAAGTTTTAGAACTAAACAGTTTCCTGGTAACATTAGCAACAGATTAACACCCGATCCCATTCCGAACTCGACCGTGAAAGCTGTTAGCGCCGATGGTACTTTATCTTAAGGTATGGAAGAGTAGGACGTTGCCAGGATATCTTTTTATGAATTATATTTCAATTGTCATACCATTATACAATGAAGAAAGTAATATTGAATCTTTACATCAAGAAATAATAGAGTCTTTAAAAGAAAAATTAAAGTATGAAATTATTTATGTTAATGATGGAAGTGTTGATAACACAAATAAAGTTTTAAAGAATTTAAGTCATAGTCAAAATTTAAAAATAATTAGTCACAAAAAAAATCTTGGACAGAGTAAATCAATATTATCAGGTATAAATAATTCAAATTTTGAAACGATAGTAACTTTAGATGGTGACGGACAAAATGTTCCGAAAGATATAGAAAAATTAGCAAATATATTTTTTTCTTCTAAAGATATTTTTTTAGTTGGCGGAATAAGAATTAATAGAAAAGACTCTTTAATTAAAATATTTTCTTCTAAAATTGCAAATAATGTTAGAATATTACTTCTTGACGATGATTGTATAGACACTGGCTGTGGTTTAAAAATTTTTTCTAAGGAAGCTTTTAAAAAAATACCTTTTTTTGATGGAATACACAGGTTTTTACCAGCTTTATTTAAAGGATTTGGTTATAGAACTACCTTTGTTGAAGTAAATCACAGACCTAGATTAAAAGGAGTTACGAAATATGGTACAACTAAAAGACTTATAAAAGGAATTTTTGATATAATAAGAGTTAAAAAAATGTTGAGAAAAAAATGATAAATTTTTTACAATCTTTGACTTTATTTGAAATTATTTTTTTAATTATAGGGTTTATTGGACAAGGTCTTTTTGCATCAAGATTTATTGTTCAATGGTTGTATTCTGAAAGAAAAAAAGAAAGTTCTATTCCAATATCTTTTTGGTATTTAAGTATTTTTGGTGGAATTGGACTACTTATTTATGCTATATCTAGAAAAGATCCGGTAATTATTACAGGGCAATTATTTGGAATTATGATTTATACTAGAAATCTAATTCTTATATACAAAAAAAATGAAAAAAATAAATAATTATATTAACGGTAAATTTTCTATTAGTAGCTCTAAACGATTTTCACCTGTTTATGATCCTTCTACCGGAGAAGTTCAAGCTGAGGTTGTTTTATCAAATAAAGACGATTTTGATCAAATGATAGAAAATTCAGAAAATAGTTTTTTAGAATGGTCTAAAGTTACGCCTTTAAATAGATCTAGAGTTTTATCAAAATACAAAACTTTACTTGAAGATAATAAAGAAATGTTAGCTAAACTTGTTTCGCAAGAACATGGAAAAACTCTAGAAGATGCAAAAGGTTCAGTAACTAGAGGAATAGAAGTTGTTGAGTATGCGTGTGGAATTCCTCATTTATTGAAAGGTGATTTTTCTCAAAATGTTGGTTCTAATATCGACTCTTGGTCTATTAGACAACCATTAGGAGTTTGTGCAGGAATAACACCTTTTAATTTTCCAGCAATGGTTCCAATGTGGATGTTTCCACTTTCCATAGCTTGTGGCAATTCTTTTGTTTTAAAACCCTCAGAAAAAGATCCTTCTTGTCCATTAAAATTAGCAGAACTTTTCACTGAAGCAGGACTCCCTCCAGGTGTTTTTAATGTTATTAACGGAGATAAAGAAGTAGTAGATTACATTTTATCTTCAAAAAAAATCTCATCGGTAAGTTTTGTAGGATCTACTCCAGTAGCAAAATATATATATGAACAATCTGCTAAAAGTGGAAAAAAAGTTCAATCGCTTGGGGGTGCAAAAAATCATCTTATAGTTATGCCAGATGCAAATTTAAATCAGACTGTTGACGGAATAATGGGAGCAGCTTATGGATCTGCTGGCGAAAGATGTATGGCTGTATCTGTAGCAGTTGCAGTGGGAAATATAGCTGATAATTTAGTTTCAAAAATTAACGAAAGAATCCAAACATTAAAAGTTCTTCCTTGGACTAATAGCGAAGCAGAAATGGGACCTTTAATTTCTAAAGAACATCTTGAAAAAGTAAAAAATTATATTGAATCCGGGGTAAATGATGGGGCTTCTTTAGTTGCAGACGGAAGAAATTTTAAGATTCAAGGATATGAAAATGGTTTTTTTATAGGTCCGACTCTATTTGATAACGTTAAAGAGGATATGAAAATTTATAAAGAAGAAATATTTGGACCAGTTCTTTCTGTAGTAAGAGCAAAATCTTATGAAGAAGCAGCAAACTTAGTTAATAATCACTCATTTGGAAATGGTGCAAGTATCTATACTCAAGATGGAGATGTTGCGAGACATTTTACAAGTAATATTAAGATAGGAATGGTTGGAGTTAATGTACCTATTCCTGTTCCAATGGCATTTCATAGCTTTGGGGGTTGGAAAAATTCATTGTTTGGTTCACATGCAATGCATGGCATGGAAGGGGTTCATTTTTATACAAAATTAAAGACTGTGACAAGCAGATGGCCTAATAGTATTAGATCAGGCGCAGAGTTTAAGATGCCTACAAATTAATGAAGGTTTTAATTACAGGGTGCTGTGGTTTTATTGGTTATAATCTTTGTTTAAAATTATTAAAGAAAAAAAATATTAGAATTTATGGCATTGACAATTTAAATTCCTATTATGATATTAATTTAAAAAAAAAACGATTAAGTATTTTAAAAACATCAAAAAATTTTACATTTAATAAGATTGATATTTCAAAATATAATAATTTAAAAAAATTTTTTAAAAAAAATAAATATGATATTGTTATTAATTTAGCTGCTCAAGCAGGTGTTAGGTATTCAATAAAAAATCCTTCGAATTATTTTGAAAGCAACGTTATTGGTTTTTTTAATGTTTTAGAATTATCAAGAATATTTAAAATTAAACATTTCATTTTTGCTTCAACAAGTTCAGTTTATGGAAATAGTAATAAATTTCCTTTAAAAGAAGAACAAAAAACAGAGAAGCCTTTATCCTTTTATGCTGCATCAAAGAAAACAAATGAAATTCTTGCATATTCATATAGTAATATTTATAAACTCCCTTGTACTGGTTTAAGGTTTTTTACAGTTTACGGACCTTATGGAAGGCCTGATATGGCTTTATATTTATTTACTAAGGCAATTTTCAATTCAAAAAAAGTTAATTTGTTTAATAATGGAAATCACGTTAGAGATTATACCTATATTGATGATGTCGTAAATTCTGTTGAAAAAATTATTACAAAAAAACCTGATGGCGCTGTACCATATTCAATATACAATGTAGCTAGTTCAAGGCCAAAAAAATTAAAGGAATTTTTGAAAAATATAGAAAAAACTATTGGGAAAAGGGCTAAAATTAATTATCTTGATATGCAACAAGGAGATGTTTACAAAACACATGGTAGTACAAACAAATTAATTAATAAAATAAAATATAGGCCTAAAATGAAACTTTCTGAAGGGATTAAAAGATTTGTTGAATGGTATAAAAAATACCATAATATATAAGGATAAAATTTTAAAAAAAAGTAATAAATATGAAGAATGAAATAAGTTTTTTTGAGTTTTTTTTGTTTTTGTGGTCAAAAAAAATTTTTATTTTTTTATTTAGTCTATTTTTTTTATTACTAGGGTTCATTATTTCTTATTATGAGCATAAAAATAAAAATTATAGGGGTTCAATAATAATTTATGCTATGGGTGACATTGAATCAATCCCTACTAACAATCTTAAGATAACATCTGCTGAAAGGTTTTGTTCAAAAAATATAGACTCAAATATTTTGGAATGCGCCCCATTCAACTATTATTTGGACATAGAAAATGTATCAAATAATTTTTTTAGTGAATTTTTTAAAAATTTAAATTCAACTGAAATTTGGATGAAAGGGATAAAAGAATTAGAATTTTTTAAAGAAAGTAAAAATCAGGAAAAAAAATATAACGAACAAATTTTTAAATTTTTAGATACTGAAGACTTACTCGTTAAACGAGATGACAATTCTGAGTTAATTTTGACTGTTAGATACAGTGATCCAATAAAACTTGAAAAATTTATTGATTGGATAATTAATGAAAGTATAAAAAATGTAAATATTAGTATGAATAATACACTTAAAAAAATTATTTCAGATCTTGAAAGTGATATTTTATCATCTGAAAATTTTATTGAAAATCATGAAAAGAAATTAAAAGAACAAAATATAAGCCAACAAAAAATATTAGAATATACAATTGATCAAAAAATTGAAATACTTAGACTAGATTTTTTAAAAGAGCGTATAAAAAATATGTATGAAAAATCTTCTTTTAAAAAAATGCAGCTTATGCCAGTAAAATATAATAAATCATCTATTTTGATAGAGGAAATTCAAACCTATAGAATTAATTACCCTTTAATAGGATTTATGATGGGATTATTTTTTTCAATAAGTATTTTAATTATTAGAAAATCTTATTTCGAATATCTTAAGAATAGAGCAATTTGATAACAGGATAATTATTTATGAATTTTAATGGGATAAATATTCAGACTTTTTTTATTTGTTTAATCCCAATTGCTTTAGTAACTGGACCATTTCTTCCTGATTTTTTATGCGTATTAGTAGCTTTATATTTTTTATATAATTCAATTAAGTTTAAAGAATGGAGTTATTTAAAACACCCTTGGCTAATTATTTTTTTATTATGGTGCCTATACCTTATTTTAAGGTCAATATTTTCTAAAGACCCAATATTATCTTTAGAATCATCACTTTTTTATTTTAGATTTGGAATTTTTGCTATGGCAGTTTGGTATACATTAGAAAAAAACCCGAATCTTATTAGAGTATTTACTTATTTATTTAGTACTGTTTTTTTTATTGTGATTATTGATGGATATATTCAATATTTTACTGGGCAAAATATATTGGGATTTACACTTTTTTATAATAGAACAGGGGATGCTCATCGCCTTAGCGGTTTTTTTAATGAACAACTAATATTGGGCAGTTATCTTGCAAGATTATTACCATTATTATTTGCTCTTATTCTTTTGAACTTTAGTCATTCAAAATTTTTTATAATACTCAGTATGTTATTACTGATTTTAACAGATGTATTAGTTTATATTAGCGGAGAGAGATCGGCATTTTTTTATCTTTTACTTTTTAGTATTATGATTGTTATATTTTTATCTAAATGGAGAAAATTAAGAATAATTACCATAATAATTTCTTTTATAATAATAACAATAATTACTCTTACAAATGAAAAAGTCAAAAATAGAATGATAAGTCAAACTATTCAACAAACAAATATTGAAACTCTTTTTAATGATAACAAAAAATCAATAAGCAAAGAAATTCCTGAAGAAAAAATTAAATTTTTAAAAAATCAGACTAAGACTCGTGCGTTTTTAAGTGGCGAACTAGATCCATACGAAGCGGGAATAATTGGAAATAAAATAATTGCTTTTTCATGGCATCATCAAAGACATTACGAATCAGCTTTAAAAATGTTTAAAGAATATCCAATTTTTGGCATTGGACCTAAATTATTTAGACTTAGGTGTAATGAAGAAAAATTCTATATTGAATACGGATGTTCTTCACATCCTCATAATTTTTATATTCAACTTTTGTCTGAAACAGGCATAATTGGTTTTACCCCTGTTTTTATTTGTTTTTTATTAATTATATTTTTCTTTTTTAAAAAACTATTTTTTAAAAATGAAATACAACAAAGTAGTAAAAATAAATATAACGATTTTAATATTTGTATATTAATTGGGATATTGATGAGCCTATGGCCCCTAATCCCAACTGGAAGTATATTTAATAATTGGCTAGGTGTGATAATTTTTTTACCAATAGGTTTTTTACTATTCGGCCTTTCAAAAAAACAAATATAATCAATTAATTACCATAGGTAGTGTGTATTAATATTTCAACTACTATTAGTAGATTATATGTTTGTATAGAATCCATTTTTTTCTTTACTGTTCATTAATTGTACAATAATTATGTTCAAAGATTGAACAAAACAATGAAAAACTTAAAAGACAATATAGACCACTTAAATGTATTGAGGAAAATTCAAAATAACCCTGATGCTTCACAAAGAGAAATGGCAAAAGATTTGGGCTTTAGTCTAGGTAAATTAAATTATTGTCTTTCTGCTTTAAAAGCTAAAGGTTTAGTTAAAGTAAATAATTTTAGACAAAATAAAAATAAAATTAATTATATTTATATTCTTACTCCTAAGGGCATACTTCAAAAGACAAATTTAACAATAAAATTCATGCAATTAAAAATGAATGAGTATGATGAATTGAATAGAGAGTTGCTAGAGGAAAAAAATAAATTAATTGATAAAAAAAAGGATCAAAAATAAATGCATTGGCTCTGCTTTCAAACAAATTCAAGAGAAGAGTTTTTAGCAAAATCATGTCTAAATGAAAATGGATTTAAAGTTATTTTACCATATTATTTAAGAAAAATTTCCCATGCTAGAAAAATTCAAAAAAAACCTTATCCAATATTTCCTAATTATGGTTTTTTATATTATGATGGAAACCCATCAAATTTATTAAAAATTAATCGAACTAGGGGTGTTAGAAATTATTTAAGTAAATTAAATGGTTTACCTCAAGTAGTTCCTAATAAGATTATTAAGAGTATAAATGAACTCAAACAAGTTGATGGAACATATAAATTTAATAAGGATTATTTAAAAAAAGGCGATGAAATTTGTATTGTTGAAGGAGCTTTAAGTGGAATTAAAGGAATTTTAAAAGAGTACATTGATGACAAGAGAGCTCTTTTACTAGTTAACCTGTTAGGAAGAATGAATCTGGTTAACTTTGATATAGGTATGGTTGAAAAAGCATAAATACTTGTTTTACCATATTTACTTATAAAAGGTTTTTCACCTTAAGTGCGGAGCTATGAAAAAAACAAATGTTTAAAAATAAAATTTTATCTTTAAATGATCTTAATAAAAAAATTATTAAAGAGAAATTAAAAAAAAGAAAAATTATTTTGTGTCATGGAGTTTTTGATCTGTTACACTTAGGTCATATCAAACATTTCAAAGAAGCTAAAAGTTTTGGTGACATTCTTGTAGTTACTATAACTCCTGACCAATATGTTAATAAGGGTCCAAACAGACCAGCTTTTAGTATTAAAGATCGATTGGAAGCGTTAGCAGCATTAGAATCTATTGACTATGTTGCAGAAAATAATTGGGCAACTGCAATTAATACAATCAAACTTATTAAACCTCATATTTATTGTAAGGGACCTGATTATAAAGATCAGAGTAAAGATTTATCTAAAAATATACAAAAAGAAGAAAAAGCAATCAAATCAATTAAGGGTAAAATTAAATATACAGATGATATAACATTTAGTTCAAGTAATATTTTGAATAAATTTGGAAGTATTATTAGTAATAACCAAATGTCATTAATTAAAAAATTAAATATCAAATATAATTTTAAAGTAATGAAAAAAATGATAGATGAATTAAAAAAATTAGATGTACTTTTGATTGGGGAATCTATTATTGATCAATATGTTTTTTGTGAAGCACTTGGAAAGTCCGGTAAAGAACCTGTTTTAGTAATGAGAGATTTGGAAACACAACAATATGCAGGAGGTGCTTTAGCAATTGCTAGACATTTATCGAGCTTTACTAAATCAGTTACATTATTGAGTGTTTTGGGACAAAAAAAAGAATATGAAAAATTTATTAAGCTAAATCTTCCAAAAAACATAAAAACTCATTTTATTTATAAAAATGGATCTCCAACAATAATTAAAAAAAGATATGTAGACCGTATAAACAATAATAAAATTCTAGGAGTTTATTCTATTAACGATGAAAAACTTGATAATGATAATGAAAAAAAACTTGAAATTCTTTTAAAAAAATTATCCTCAAAAAAGGATTTAACGATTGTTTCAGACTTTGGTCATGGTTTTATATCAAAAAAAATAGCCAAAAAAATATCTAATCAATCTAAATTTACCAGTCTAAATGCCCAAATAAATGCTGCCAATATAGGCTATCATACTATGGAAAACTATAGAAATATTGACTGTACTATAATTAATGAAAATGAGCTTAGACATCAATTAAGGGATAAAGATGGATCATTATTATATTTAATGAAAAATCTAGCAAATAAACTTAGAACTAATAATGTAGTAGTTACCCAAGGAAGCTTAGGAGCAACTCTGTATGATAAAAAAACCAAAAAAACTTTTAAGTGCCCTGCATTTGCATCAAAAATAATAGATAAAATAGGTTCAGGCGATGCTATGCTTGCATTATTATCTTTATGTTTGAAAAAGGGATATGATAAAAATTTTTCCCTTTTTATAGGATCTCTTGCTGCTGCGCAATCGGTAGAAACAATTGGTAATAGTAAACCAGTAAATAAAGTTAAAATGTTAAAAACAATTGAACATTTATTAAAATGAAAAAAAATAATTTTTTAACTGAATATTTTATAGATTTATCAACTTTATTAAATTTTGATAAATCTATAATTAGAAAACTTGAACTTCTTAAAGAAAGTATATTAAATACTAGAAAAAAAGGTTCTAAAATATTGATATTTGGAAATGGAGGAAGTGCCGCGATTGCAAATCATTTTACATTAGATATTACAAAAACGACTAACATTAGGTGCATAAACTTAAATGAATCAAGTATAATCACAGCTTTTGCTAATGATTTTGGATATGAAAATTGGGTAGCCAAATCAATTAAATACTATGCTGATAATGGAGATTTATTAATATTAATTTCTTCAAGTGGTAATTCTAAAAATATGATCAAAGCAGCTAAATTTGCCAAAAATTCAAAAAAAATAAAACTTATTACTCTTACGGGATTTAACCAAAAGAATTCACTAAAAAAACTAGGTGATATTAATTTATGGATAGATAGTAAATCATATAATTTTGTTGAAAATATTCATCAAATTTGGCTCTTATCTATTGTAGATTATATAAAGGGAAAAAGAGAATATTCACAAAATAAATAGCAAAAATGATCATAGGTATTGATTTAGATAATACTATCATAAGATATGATAAAGTATTTAAAGATGTAGCATTTAAATTAAAGTTGATACCTAAAAACTATAGTACTGAGAAAAAAAAAATAAAAGAGTTAATACTTTTAAAAAATAATGGAATTAAAAGTTGGAAAAAAATCCAAGGATTGGTTTATGGAAAATATATAAATAAGGCAGAAATAATGCCTTCAGTTTATAATTTTATCAAGTTATGCAGAAAAAAAAATTATAAATTATATATAATTAGTCATAAAACTAAATATGGTCATTTTGACTCAGAAAAAATTTTACTCAGAAATGAAGCAATTAAATGGTTAAAGAAGAGAGAATTTTTTGATAAAAATAAATTGGCTTTTAAAAAAGAAGATATTTTTTTTGCAAATACAAGAAAACAAAAAATAAAACTTATTTCAAAATTAAAATGCGATTGGTTTATTGATGATCTTCCAGAAATTTTTAAAGACAGAACTTTTCCTAAAGAAACAAAAAAAATTCTTTTTATGAAAGAAAATAAAGAAAAAAATCTGAATAAAATAAATCTTCTAGATTGGACCTCAATATCTAATAAAATTTTAGGACCCCTAAAGCCTAAAGATATTTTATATTTAAACAATTTCAATGAAATTAAGTATACCAAAAAAATAATAAAAGTAAAAGGACATGGAAATAGTCAATTATATAAAATTTCAACTAATGATAAAAAAGATTTTGCAGTTAAATATTATCCTGATTTACTTTTAGATAGCAGGCCAAGATTAAAAAAAGAATATGAAACATTAAAATTTCTAGCAGCTAAAAAAAATTTTAATGTTCCTAAGCCTATAAATAAAAACTATAAAACAAATATAGGTCTTTATGAATGGATTGAAGGAAAACCAATTAAAAAGCCAACTAACAAAGATATCAATGAGGTAATAAAATTTGTTAAAAAACTTAAAAAGATTTCTATATCTAAAAAATCGAATAAATTTAATATGGCTTCAGAGGCATGTTTGTCTGCTAAAGAATTAATAAAACAAATTCATGATAGATTTAAAAAACTAAATAATTTCAAAATAAATAATATAAAATTAAAAAATTTTTTAGATAATAGATTTTCTCATACTTTAGATAAAGCGCAAGATATATGTTTCGTAAAATGGCCAAGTTCATCTCAAAATAGGTTTTTACAAAAAAAACTAAGAGTTCTAAGTCCTTCAGATTTTGGTTTTCATAATGTTTTAAAAAATAAAAAAAAAATGACATTTATAGATTTTGAATATTTTGGTTGGGATGATCCTGTAAAACTTACAGCTGATTTTTTGTGGCATCCCTCAATGAATTTAAGTAATTTACAATCAAAAAAATGGCAAGATAGTATGCTAAAAATATTTAAAAATGATAAGCATTTTAAAGATAGACTAAAAGCTTCAATTCCCCTTTATGGATTAAGATGGGTTATGATAATTCTTAATGAGTTTACACCAGGAATAATAAATAAGAGACAAAATGCTTTAAGAAACAATTTCATGAAAAAAAAAGTAATTCTAGACAAGCAAATGATTAAAGCTAATAAATATCTTAATAAAGTAGAATATCTTTTGAATTCATTTGATCACAAATATAATAATGAAATCACTTATTCTAAATGAAATATAAAGAATTACAAAAAAAAGCAAATAAACTTAGACAAGATACATTTTTAACTTTTATAAAAAAACAAGAAGCTCATCTTGGTGGAAGTTTTTCAATGATAGAAATTTTGATTAGTTTGTATGAAATTATACTAAAAAAAAATGATAAATTTATTTTAAGTAAAGCACATGCTTCCATACCATTATGTATATTATTACAACAAAAGGGCTATAAGCCACCTTTGAAGACTCATCTTGAAATTAATTCTAAAAATGGAATTCATTGTACTACTGGCAGCTTAGGCCACGGTTTGCCTATTGGAACTGGAATGGCAATGGCAAGAAAATTTTCAAAATCGAAGGGAAAAATTTATGTAATGTTGAGTGATGGCGAGTGTCAAGAGGGGACAACTTGGGAATCTTTATTGATAGCTTCTAAACTTAAACTTGATAATTTAATTATGATTATAGATTATAATAAAATTCAAGCATTGACTAGACTGGAAGATGGCCTTCCATTAGATGATTTGAAGAAAAAAATTAAGGCATTTAACTGGGATTGCATTGAAGTAAAGAATGGACATTCTTTTAAGGATTTAATTAATGCATTACAAAAAAATAATAAAAAAGGGAAACCTCTGGCAATTTTAGCACATACAATTAAAGGAAAAGGAATAAAAAAATTTGAAAATGATCCAGTATGGCATGCTAGGAAAGTTAAGGGCGAAGAGATAAAAATAGGAAAAAAAGATTTAAAAATATTATGAGAAGATGTTTTGGAAAAACAATTTCGGAATTAGCTAAAGATGATGACAAAATTATACTAATTGTTGGAGATATTGGTTACCGAGTTTTTGATGATTTTAGAAAACTATATCCAAAAAGATTTTTAAATCTAGGTATATGTGAACAAAGTATAATAGGGGTTGCAGCAGGTATGGCATTAGAAGGACTAAAACCATGGGTATATACAATTACACCATTTTTGATTGAAAGACCGTTTGAACAAATTAAACTTGATATAGATCAACAAAATGTTAATGTGAAATTAGTAGGATATGCTGATTATCCAACATTAGGCCCATCTCATTCAGAATTAAATGGTAAAAAAATGATGAGTTTATTTAAAAATATTAAATCATATTACCCAAAAAATTCTAAAGAAACACTATTTGCTATACATGAAACTTATAAGAGAATAGGCCCTTCTTTTATTAGCCTTAAGAGTGATCCAAATATTAACAGTTCTTTAACAGGAAGAGGATAAAATGGGAAAATTAGTTAATTACGTAACACCATTACATAAAGCAACTAAAAGATCATACATTGAAAGAATGATGGATGAAAAAGTAAAATGCATGAAAAAAGCAAAAGAATATGAATCCGACTATTGGGATGGTGATAGAAGATATGGATATGGGGGCTACAAATATATACCAGGTAGATGGAAACCAGTAGCAGAGGAGTTAATAAATAATTATAAATTAGATAATAATTCATCAATTCTTGATATAGGATGTGGAAAAGGACATTTATTATATGAAATCAAACTTTTACTACCTAAAATATCAATAAAAGGAATTGATATTTCCATACATGGGATAGAAAATTCAAAATCAGAAATAAAAGACTCAATTATAAATCACAAGGCACAAGAGAATTATCCTTTTAAAGATAAAGAATTTGATCTTGCAATTTCTTTAGGATGTTTTCACAACCTAAGAATTTTTGAACTTCAAATAGCTTTAAAAGAAATGCAAAGAGTTGCAAAAAACGGTTACCTAATGTTAGAAAGTTATAGAAATGAAAATGAATTATTTAATCTTCAATGTTGGGCTTTAACTTGTGAGTCATTTTTTGATACAAAAGAATGGGTTTGGATATATGAAAATTTCGGCTATTTTGGAGATTATGAATTTATATTTTTTGAATAATTTAAGTTATGAAAGCTGCAATACTATATAAAAATAAAAAACCCCTAGTTCTAGCGGAGTTAGAAATTCCTGATAAGTTAGAAGTTGGCCAGGTTTTAGTAAAAATTTTTTATAGCGGTATTTGTGGAGCTCAAATTAACGAAATAGATGGAACTAAGGGTAAAGATCATTATCTTCCTCATTTGTTAGGTCATGAGGGGTCTGGAATTGTTCAAAAAATTGGTCCTGGTGTATCTACTGTAAAAATAGGTGATCACGTAGTATTACATTGGAGAAAAAGCGATGGGATTCAAAGTTTAACTCCAAAATATAAATTAAATGGCAAAATCATTAATGCTGGTTGGGTAACAACTTTTAATGAAAAAGCAATAGTATCGGAAAATAGATTGACGGTAATACCTAAAAACTTTGATATGAAACTTGCTCCTCTTTTTGGTTGTGCGGTAACAACTGCTTTTGGAGTAGTTAATAATGATGCAAAAATTAAAATTGGAGAGTCAGTTATAATTTATGGCTTAGGAGGTGTGGGTTTAAATATAATACAAGCAGCGAGTATGGTTTCAGCATATCCAATTATAGGTATTGATATTAAAAAAAATAAATTATTAATGGGAAAAAAATTTGGACTTACTCATGGATTATTGGGAAAGTCAAAATCATTAAATGAAAAAATAAAAAAAATTTTAAAAAATGATTTTGCTGACATAGTCATTGATACAACTGGTAATAGTAAAATAATTGAAGAAGCTTATAAATTAACTAGCCCAAATGGAAAAACAATTTTAGTTGGAGTTCCAAAGAAAAATGATAATATTTCTATTTATTCACTTCCCTTACATTTTGATAAAACACTTTCAGGTTCACATGGTGGAAATTCAAAGCCAGATCATGATATTCCTAAATTTATCAGATTAATAAATGCAGGAAAAATGTCTTTGCAAAAAATTATTACACATGAATTTAAATTAAAAGATATTAATAAAGCAATTAAATTATTTAGGACAGGTACAGCTGGAAGAATAATTATTAAAACAAATGATGATATTTAATTTTAAGATATGAATATAGATACAGTAACAGTAAATCATGCAGTCAAAGCTATAATTTTTCGTAAGGATGGAAAAGTTCTTATGCAACAAAGGGATTATACTGAAGGTTTGCCATTTCAAGGAAGATGGACATTTTTTGGGGGATCAATTAGAAAAAATGAAAAATTAAAAGATGCTTTAAAGCGTGAACTAGAAGAAGAGCTTGAGTTTTCTAAAAATAAAATAGGTAAAAAACTTTTTGATTGGACATGGAAGTCAGATTGGAGTTTGGGTCATAATCATTTTTTTCCAGTAAAATACACAGGTAAACCAAAACTAAATTTAAAAGAGGGTATATCAATGAAGTGGTTTGATCTGAAAGATTTTATAATTAATCCTGTGACTCCAGATGTATATGAAAATTTTCATAAAATATATCAGTTACTATTTTCAAAAAATCTTATTACTTCTTCAGATTTAAGAGATTTTGAGAAATGTCTTATAAGTTTTGGAAATTTTCTTAAAAAGAATAATAGAGTTTTTTATACTTCAAAAAAAATGTGTGATATTTCTAGACAAGAAATTTTTTTATTGAAAAATTTAGCAAGTCTTAGAAAAGAAAGAATATTTAGAATATGCATGCATGTAGATGATGAATCTCAATATCATGAAATGCTAATGATACATGTAGAGCCAGTTATAGTTGGCCCACTTAAATTAAATAAAAATTATTTATCTTATCATATGATAGAGGGAGAAATTATTGTTTATTTATTGGACAAAAAAGGGCGACACACTAAAAAATTAAATTTGTCAATACATAATGGTAATCAATTTCTTAGGCTAGAGGCAGATAAATTTAGAAAGATTTATACTAACTCCAATTTCGCTATTTTTCTAGAAATTACTAGCGGACCTTTTAAAGATAGTGATACTGTTTGGTTTCATTCAAATATAAAAGTAAGAAGTCAAAAAAATATTGACCATTTTCAACATTAAATAATTATGAAAAATCATGTTTTAAACTATTTTAATAAAAATTTTGAAACTATCCAGAATTTAGATTACAAAAAAATTGAAAAATTAGCCAAAGCTTTATCTTTAATTAAAAATAACAAAGGTAGAATATTTCTTATTGGTGTAGGTGGCAGTGCAGCTAATTGTTCACATATGGTAAATGATTTACGTAAAATATGTGAACTAGAATCATATACACCAACTGATAATGTTTCAGAATTAACAGCGAGAATTAATGATGATGGTTGGGACTCTTCCTTCGCTAATTGGCTAAAAATTAGTAATTTAAACAAAAAAGATGCATTATTTATTTTATCAGTTGGCGGTGGAAATAAAAAATTAAAAGTAAGTGTTAATTTGATAAAAGCAATTGACTTTGCTATTAAGAGAAAAGCTAAAATTTATGGAATAGTAGGAAAAAAAGATGGTTATACATATAAAAAAGGCAATTTAATTATCGCTATTCCTGAAACAGATAAAAATTTAATAACCCCAATAAGCGAGTCATTTCAATCAGTTATATGGCACTGTTTAGTATCTCACCCTTTACTCAAAAGAAAACCTACAAAATGGTAAAAAAAAATTATCTAACAATTAAATTACATTTATTGCATTTTCTTTTTAATATAAGAATGCACATAGGTGTAATTTTTGCATCTATTGCTTTATCAAATAATTATTTAAAAATTTTAAAAAAAATTATTCAGGATCTTAAAAATAATGGATATTCTATAATTCCTAATTATTATTCACTTGATGAAATTCAAGACTTAAACAATTTGATAGATAATATTTTAGATCAAAGCACTAATAAAGAATCAGATAACGATTTTATAGAAAGAGTAGAGGGGCAGATTAAAGTTAAACATATTCAAAATAAATATCTTAAATTGAGAAGATATTCAACTGAAGTAATTTTTACTTTTCTTTCATTATTTTTTTATGGAAGACCAAAACTTCCTTCTGTACTAACAACTGTAACACATGATGGAAGTTTTAGTCACCCAGCAGTTCCAGGCAAATGCAATGACCCAATTGCAGGAGAGGCACATGTAGATTATTATTTTCATTATTTAAAAGCAATGATTCTTATAGAGGATATCACTATGGAAAATGGTCCAACAGCTATTATGCCTGGATCGTGTAAAAATAAAAAATTATTTCCTACATATGTTAAATTAATGAATGATAAGTCTACAACTGTCTTAGACAATAAAGTATATGAAAATTTATTAAAAGAAAATCCCCCAAAATATTTAGTGGGAAAAAAAGGAGATTTAATTTTAATTGACACTTGCAACATTCATTGGGCTAGTAAGATTAATAAAGGTTTAAGAAAAATTATATGGTTCTATTTTTAAAATTTATTGAAACTAATGATTGATTTAAATAAATTAAAAATTGAAATTTTTGCAGATGGAGCTGATTTTGATTCAATGTTAAAATTGAATTCAAATCCACTAATAAAAGGTTTTACAACTAATCCTACTTTAATGAAAAAAGCTGGAGTAAGTGACTATAAAGATTTTGCTCAAAAAGTTATTAAAGAGATAAATAAGCCAATTTCATTTGAGGTTTTTGCAGATGATTTTGAATCAATGAAACTTCAAGCAGAAGAAATTGCTTCTTGGGGATCAAATGTTAATGTCAAAATTCCAATAACTAATACAAAGGGTGAAAAATCAACATCTTTAATCAGAGATTTATCAAATCAGGGTATAAACTGTAATGTTACGGCTATTTTCACTTTAGATCAATTATCAGAAGTTCTAGATCACCTAAATAACAACACACCAGCAATATTATCAATTTTTGCAGGAAGGATTGCAGATACAGGATTAGATCCCGTACCAATCATGAAAAAGGCAGTAAAACTGACTAATCACAATGAAAAATTTAAAATTTTATGGGCCAGCCCAAGAGAACTTTTAAATATTTTACACGCTGATGAAGTTGGGTGTCATATCATAACAGTTTCTCATGATATATTAAAAAAAATTGATTTAATTAACAAAGATTTAACCAAATTTTCTTTAGAAACTGTTTCAATGTTTTATTCCGATGCAAAAAATGCAGGTTATAAAATAAAAATTAATAATAAATAAAGGTATATAAAATGGATAACAAAAAAATTTTTATAACTGGTGGAGCGGGTTATTGCGGTAGTAGACTTGTTCCCAGACTTTTAGAACAAGGTTATAAGATTACAGTTTATGATATTATGTATTTTGGAGATGATTTTTTACCTAAATCTAATCCAAATTTAAATATTATAGCAGGTGATATTCGTGATATTCAAAAAATTAAAAATGCTTGTAAAGATCATGATACATTTATCCATTTGGCATGTATTTCAAATGATGCAAGTTTTGTTCTAGATGAAGAATTATCTACAAGTATAAACCTTGACGCATTTGAACCAATGGTTATTGCAGTAAAAGAAGCAAAAATAAAAAGATTTATTTATGCATCAACTAGTTCTGTTTATGGTGTTTCAGACAAACCAGATGTGAAAGAAGATCACCCCTTAGTTCCACTAACATTATATAATGATTATAAAGGAAGATGCGAACCACTTTTAATTAAGCATACTAACGATGACTTTTGTGGAGTAATTTTTAGACCCGCCACTGTTTGCGGATATGCACCTAGGCAGAGATTAGATGTTTCAGTAAATATATTAACGAATTATGCATATCATAAAAATAAGATTTCTGTTTTTGGTGGAGACCAACTTAGACCAAACTTACATATAAAAGATTATTGTAATCTGGTTGAATTACTTTTAGTTGCTCCAAAAGATAAAATTCAAAATCAAATATTTAATGTTGGATTTCAAAATATGTCTATTTTTGAAATAGCAACTTTAGTTAAAAAAGTAGTAGAAGAAATGTATCCAGAAAAAGGGGCTATAGATATAATTAGAACAGAAAGTGATGATAATAGATCATATCATATTAATTCTGATAAAATTAAAAAAATTCTTAATTTTTCTCCTCAAAATACAATTGAAGATGCGGTAAAAGAATTATGTGAAGCTTTTCAAAAAAATTTAATACCTGATAGTTTTGATAAAGATATATATTTCAATGTTAAAAGATTAAAAAAATTAAATGCAAAATGAAAAAAAATAAATTAGTAGCAGTTGTGACAGGGGGAGCAGGATTCATTGGGAGTCATATGGTTGATCTATTAATCAAAAAAGGTTTCGAAGTTAGAATAATAGATAACCTATCTGGAGGACATGAAAAAAATATTAGTCATTTAAAAAATGAAAAAAAACTAAAATTTGAAAAAATGGATATTTGCAATATTAAAAATAATAATAAAACTTTTAAAGATGTAAAATATGTTTTCCATTTTGCTGGAATTGGAGATATCGTACCCTCTATTGAAAGACCCTCGAAATATTTATTAACAAATGTCCAAGGCACAGTAAATGTTCTGGAAGCATCAAGATATCAAAATGTTAAAAAATTAGTTTATGCAGCTTCGTCCTCATGTTATGGTCTTGCAACAACTCCAACAAGAGAAACTCACCCTATTTCTCCTCAATATCCATACGCACTAAGCAAATATATGGGTGAACAAGCAGTTTTACATTGGCATAAAGTATACAAATTATCTGCTGACTCTATTCGGATATTTAATGCCTATGGACCTAGAGTTAGAACCACAGGTGCTTATGGTGCTGTTTTTGGTGTATTTTTAAAGCAACGACTTGAAAAAAAGGCTTTGACTGTTGTCGGAAATGGAAGACAAAAAAGAGATTTTATTTATGTTACTGATGTTGCGGAATCTTTTTTTCATGTTGCTAAGACTAATACGAGTGGACAAATATATAATGTAGGAGCTGGCAATCCTCAAAGTATCAATAAACTAGTTAAGATTATAGGTGGAGAAGTATTGCACTTACCAAAAAGACCCGGTGAACCGGATTGTACTTGGGCAGACATAAGTAAAATTAAAAGACTCACTAGTTGGAGACCAAAAATAAAATTTGAAGACGGTGTTGCAAATATGATTGCAGAAATTGAAAATTGGAAAGATGCTCCTCTTTGGAATAAAAAAAATATTAGAGAAGCTACAAAAACTTGGTTTAAATATATATCATAATTTTTTGATATAGAGCAGTTAACAAAATGTTAAATATAATCAAATTTTTACTTTTTAATCCATTTATAGAATTAATTATATGGATTGATTATTTTATTAATTTCATTCCAGGAAAAATAGGAAAAATTATAAGAATATTATGGTTCAGTATTAGATTTAAAAAAATTTTAAAAGTTATAATAGACACAAATTGTGAATTTAAAGGATTGAAAAATATATTTTTTGCCAATGGTGTTGGAATTTCAAAAAATTGCAGTTTTTATGCAGAACAAGGAAATATATATGTTAGCGAAGGTACGGCATTTAATTCAGGCTGTCATATAAATGCGTCTATTGGAGGGGCTATCAAAATTGGAAAAAAATGTCCAATTGGCCCGAATGTTGTTATGCGTACCGCATCTCACAATTATGAAAAAGTAGATAAATTTATCCAAGATCAAGGCCACAAGTATGCTGATATTAATATTGCAGATAATTGTTGGATTGCAGCAAATGTGATAATAGTTGGAGGAGTCAATATTGGATCCGGGTCGGTAATAGGGGCAAATTCAGTAGTTACTAAAAATATTCCCTCTAACAGTGTGGCAGTAGGAATACCAGCTGAAGTTATCAAGAATAGATAATATGAATAATAAAATTAACTTTTTTCTATAAAATGACAACTGAATTTTTTGAAAAATATAGATATAAAATTAAAACTAAAAAAG
This sequence comes from Alphaproteobacteria bacterium MarineAlpha5_Bin12, assembly GCA_002937855.1. Classification (GTDB taxonomy): domain Bacteria; phylum Pseudomonadota; class Alphaproteobacteria; order HIMB59; genus MarineAlpha5-Bin12. Next base: position 19,911 of record PTKS01000003.1, read on the forward strand.
AATTAATTAATATTATTGGTAAAATTCCAAGATCTAAAAAAGTGATTCTTTGTCACGGAGTATTTGATGTTGTTCATCCAGGACATATAAGACATTTAGCTTACGCAAAAACAAAAGCTAAGATTTTAATTGTAAGTATAACTGCAGATAAGCATATCAAAAAAGGCATTTATAGACCACATATACCAGAAAATTTGCGAGCTCTAAATTTAGCAGCTTTTGAAATGGTAGATTATGTTTTGGTTGATGAAAATTCTACACCACTAAAAAATTTAAAACATATTAAGCCAGATTATTTTGCAAAGGGTTTTGAATATACCTCTAGTGGACTACCTGCTGCCACGCTAGAAGAATCTGAAATAGTAGAGTCGTATGGAGGGGAGATGATTTTTACACCAGGTGATATTATTTATTCATCTTCTGGTTTGCTTAATTTATCTTTACCTCATTTACAATTAGAAAAATTATTATTATTGATGAAGCACAATAATATTGATTTTAAATTATTAAAAAATACCTTGAATAAATTTTCTAAATTTAAAGTTCATGTTTTAGGAGATACAATAGTTGATACCTATACAAGAACAAGTTTAATTGGAGGCCAAACTAAAACACCTACTTTTAGTGTATTGTATCAAAATGAAGAAAATTATGTGGGTGGAGCAGGCATTGTAGCCCAGCATTTAAAAGCTGCTGGAGCAGATGTTACATTTTCAACAATACTTGGGAATGATAATTTAAAAGAATTAGTAATATCAGTTTTAAAAAAAGCAGGAATAAAAATTAATGCTATAATTGACCCTACAAGACCTACTACAAATAAAAACGTAATTATAGCATCAGAATATAGATTGCTAAAATTAGATAAATTAGATAACAGGGCAATTTCTGAAGAAATTCAGGAAAAGCTTTTTTCAATCATTAAAAATTCAAAATCAGATGCGCAAGTATTTAGTGATTTTAGACATGGAATTTTTAACGCATTAAGTATTAATAATCTTATAAAAGCTATTAATAACAAAGCTTTTAAAGTTGCAGATAGCCAAGTCGCAACTAGATGGGGTAATATTACAGAATTTAAAAAATTTGATCTAATTACTCCAAATGAGAGGGAAGCAAGATTTGCTATAGCAGATCAAGATTCTACAGTTGGTAAACTTTCAGGGTTAATATTGAATGCTTCAAAATGCAAAAATTTAATTCTTAAACTTGGAGATAGAGGTGTATTTTGCGCAACTTCAAATAGAAATGAAAAAAGTTCATATTTTTCTATTGATAGTTTTGTAAATAATATTGTTGATCCTGTTGGAGCTGGAGACGCTCTTTTAGCTTATTCAACTCTTTCTATGTTATCAACAAAATCTCTTGTAATATCTAGTATTATTGGATCTATAGCTGCTGCCTGTGAGTGTGAACATGATGGAAATATTCCAGTAAAACCCGAGAATATAATTGAAAAAATTAATTATTTAGAAAAACAAACTAATTATAAATAACTTATGAAAATTGTTATAGCTGGCTTAGGTGTACAAGGCAAAAAAAGGTTAAATTATTTGATTAACGATCAAGTTATTACTGTAGATCCATATAATGATGATTCAAATTACTCTTCTTTAAAAGAAGTACCTCTAAAATTATATAATGCAGTATTTATTTGTACTCCGGACAATACAAAATATGAACTAATTTTATATTGTTTAAAAAATAAAAAACATGTTTTAGTAGAAAAACCTCTTTTATTTAGAGATATAAAAAAAATTAAATATTTAGAATTTTTAGCAAAAAAAAATAAAGTTGTTTTATATACTGCTTACAATCATAGATTTGAATCAAGTTTTATTAAAATGAAAAAAATAATCAATTCAAAAAAATTAGGAAAAATTTACTCATGTAGAATTTTTTATGGAAACGGTACTGCAAAATTAGTAAATGCTAGTTCTTGGAAAAATAAAGGTCTTGGTGTGTTACCGGACTTAGGTTCACATTTATTAGACACATGTAATTTTTGGTTTGGAAAAAATATAGGTAATTTTAAAATAATATCAGCAAACAAATTTGAAAATAAATCTTATGACCATGCTGTAATTGTAAATAAAAAATCAAAATTAAGAATAGAACTAGAAATGACATTATGTATGTGGAAAAATTATTTTTCTTGTGATATATTGGCTGAAAAAGGATCTGCTCATATAGAATCTTTATCTAAATGGAGTTCCAGTAAGTTTATTTTTAGAAAAAGAATATTGCCTTCAGGAGTACCAAAAGAAAAAAAATTAGTTTTTAAAAAAGGCGATCCTACATGGAAAATGGAACATAAATATTTTAAATCATTAATTAAAATGAATAAAAAAACAAATTTATCAAATGATATATGGATAAATTCATGTTTGAATAATTTAAAAACCTTACATAATTGAAAAAAATACCAAAAAATATGACAATAGGATTTATTGGCCTTTCACACTTAGGATTAGTATCTTCTATTTCAGCTTCAGAAAAAGGTTTTAATATAATAGGTTATGACGATAAATCTGAATTAATTGTAAAGTTAAACAAAGGAATTACTGAATTAGAAGAACCAAATCTAATTAAAATAAAAAATAAAAATAAAAGAAGAATTAAATTCACCAATGATCCAAAAAATCTCAATAAATGTGATTTAGTTTATTTTTCTAAAGATATTAAAACAAATAAAAAAAATGTTAGTGATTTTAAAAGTATAAATTCTTTAATCAATAAAGTAAAAAAACATTTAAATAAAAGATCAACTTTAATTATGCTAAGTCAAATTACACCCGGATTTACAAGAAAAATTAAATGGCCAAAAGATAAACTTTATTATCAAGTAGAAACTCTAATTTTTGGAAAAGCTATTAAAAGATCATTAAGCCCAGAAAGGATAATTGTAGGTAAAGCAAATGAAGCAGTAAAGATTAATCTTAAATATATGAAATTTTTGAAAAAATTTAATTGCCCTATTTTAACAATGAATTATGAAAGTGCAGAATTAACAAAAATAGCTATTAACCTTTTTTTAATTTCATCTATTGTTACATCAAATAAACTCTCAGAAATAAGTTCAAATTTAGGAGCAAATTATAACAAAATTAAATCAGCTTTAAAATTAGATAAACGAATTGGAAGATTTGCATATTTAAATCCAGGTTTAGGTATTGCTGGAGGTAATTTAGAGAGAGATTTAATAAACATCATAAAAATATCTAAAAAACATCATATTGATAAAAAATTATTTGATTCATGGAATGATAATTCTAACTTTATGAAAGAGTGGGCGTATAGAAAATTTAAAAGAGTAAATAAAAAAAATATTATTAAAAAAATATCAATCTTAGGAATAACTTACAAAGAAAATACTAATTCAATAAAAAATTCCCCTGCAATTGAATTAATAACTAAACTTAGAAAATATAAAGTTAATATTTATGACCCAGTAGTGAAAATAAACTTTACCAAAAAAAATTTGATAAATAAAAATTCAATTTCAGAATGTTTAAAAGATTTTGATGTTTTATTTATTATGACTCCATGGAAAAAATTTAAGAATTATAACTTTAAAAAGATACTTAAAAAAATGAAATCAGTTAATATAATTGATCCTTATGGCGTTATAAATGATGATAATTTAACCCATAAAAATTTGAATTATTATTCGATAACCAAAACTATCAACTAGTGTTAAAGCATTTAAATAAAAATAAAAAAATTCCAAAAAGGGTCCTTATTTTAGGTTCTAATGGATTTGTATCTAGTTCAGTTCAAAAAAGATTAATCAATTTAAAAATAAAAGTAATTGGTTTAACTAGAAAAAAAATTGATTTATCTCAAAAAAAATCTCAGGAAATTTTATCAAAAATTATAAATCATAATGATACAATTCTTTTTGTAGCTGCAAAAGCTCCAGTTAAAAATGAAAAGATGCTAATAAAAAATTTACAAATTGCTTTAAATATATGTGAAGTTATCAAAAACAAGAAAATTAAACATTTTATTTATCTTAGTTCAGATGCTGTCTATGCTGATTCAAAAAAGAAGTTAAATGAAAATTCAAAAACAATTCCTGAATCACTTCATGGAATCATGCATCTAACACGAGAAATTATGTTATCTCAAATTAAAAATCTACCACTATGCATTGTTAGACCAACTTTGATATTTGGCGCTAATGATCCTCATAATGGTTATGGACCTAATAGATTTGTAAGATTGGCAAAACAAAATAAAAACATTAACTTATTTGGCAATGGAGAAGAAAAAAGAGACCATGTATGGATAGAAGATGTATCAAATATTATATGTCATATTATTTTACGAAAAAGCGTTGGAAAAATAAATATTGCTTCTGGCAAAGTTTATTCTTTTTATAAATTAGCTAAAATGATAAACTTAATTTCCAAAAGTTCTTCAAAAATATTACCCAACCCTAGAATTGGGCCTATGCCACATAATGGTTATAGACCTTTTAATATAAATAATTTAAAGAAATCATTTCCTAATATAAAAATTTCTTTTTTTGAAAAAATACTTTCAAAAATAATTAAGGATTATTAATCTTTTAACTTACAACAGATGTTTAAATATATTCGATATTATTTATACTTATTAATATCTTTTTTTAGAATTCCATACTCTCAAGCCTATATTAATATTCAGGCTCACGAAGTTAAAAATATTTTAATCAATAAAATTTCTGAAAAAAAAATTAATATGTTTTTAATAAAAAAATTATACCAAAAACACTATGATTTTTTAATTTATTGTAAAAAAATTAAAGTTGACATGCCAGAAGTTTATTTTTGGACAGCTTTAGCTGCTTTAACTATAGGTAACTATGAAGACTGGAAAACCTTAAGATTAAAATTACTAGAAAAACAAAAAACTATTTCTGATAAGAAAAAGCTAAATTTTCAAATAATTGAACCTGGTCACATTGTATTTACGATAGGTAATACTTTAACATTAGATGCATGGATAAAGTCACAAATTTTAGGATTTAGTAAAAAAATTAGAACAATTTTACCTCTCCCTCCACAATATAAAAACAAAATAATTAATAGATCAATGTTAGAATATTATAAACCGTTTATAGATATTATCGAAGACCCTAAGGAGGCTAGATATTATTATTCTAATTTGCAAAATGCTCAAGCTTGGCACAATATAAGAATACCATGTGGAAAAAAACATAGACCTTACTTTTCACATTCTTCAGCGGTTTATGTTCAATCAGTTTGGGATTCGCAAAAGAGAAAGCCATTATTTAGTCTTCGAGATTCCCATAGATTTAATGGAAGGCAAATTTTAAAAAAAATGGGAATTCCTGAAGATTCTTGGTTTGTTACTTGTCATGTTCGAGAGCCACATTTCAAACATAGAGAAGATTTTAGAGATTCAGATATAGCTACATATTTTGATGCCTTTAAAGAGATTACTGATAGAGGGGGGTGGGTAGTCCGAATGGGTGATAAATCTATGTCTCCTCTGCCCAAAATGAATCGAGTTATTGATTATGCAATAAGTGAATTTAAAAGTGATTGGATGGATGTATATTTGTGTGCCTCCTGCAAATTTATGTTAGGTACTTCATCTGGACTTTCAACCATTACATATATTTTTGGAAAACCTATAGCTATGACTAACAATCTACCAACCGCCGCGACCTACCTTAGCAAAAGAGATTTGTTTATGCCAAGGCTGATGCAAAGGCTTGATAATGGTAAAATGATCAGTTTAGTGGATTCTATGACAATTCCTTATAGTTTAGGATTTTCAGATTCAATATATAAAAACATTTTCAAAGTAAAAACAATACCCAATAACAATATTGAAATTAAGAACATTACAATAGAAATGCTTGAAAGACTTGATGGCTCAATAAAATACAGTTCAGCTGATGAAAATTTACAGTCTGAATTTAAAAAGAAAACTGCTGAAAAAGAAGTAATGATTGGTTTTCCAGGATTTCCAATTCAATGTAGACTTGGAAATTATTTTTTACAAAATTATTATAATCATATTTAAATTTTTTGAATACAAACAATACAATTTATATTTACTTAATAGATAAGATTAAATTTCTCATTTATAATTTTCTCGTATTTATCCGTTTTCCATCGAAAAAAGCATTTATTTATCTTTTTAAGATGAAACTTAAAAAAGAACTTATCCCTTTGGTAAGTTCATTTAATTTTAATTCAAAAAAAATGAATTCTACTTATAATAAAATAATTTTATTATTAAAATTGTCAAAGAAATTAGAAATTGATGCCCCAATTTTATATTTATTAACAAGTATAGCTGACTATATTACTGGAAAAATTGATAATTGGAAAAAACATAGAACACAATATATCAATCAACAAAACAAAAAAATTTTTAAATTCCAAAAAAAAGGAGAAAAAATTTTAATCATTGAGCCAGGGTTAATAACACATACCATAGGAACTAGTTTTAATTTAGATGCTTGGATCAAATCAAAAATATTAGGTTTTCAAGATGATAATAAATTAATTTTACCAATAATTCCAAGCTTGAAAAATAAGATTATAAATCCTTGCATGCTTAATTATTTTAATAATTATATTGATATAATTTATGAACCTAATAAAGCTAATTATTATTATTCCTTATTAGATGACCTTAAATGTTTATATGATGAATATATTCCTTGTGGTAAAGAAAAAGAAATAGTGCCATATGCTCACTCTACTGGTGTTTATATTCAATCAATATGGGATAAGAAAAATAAAGATCCTCTTTTTAAACTAAATAATGACCATGAATTAAAAGGTCATGAGACAATAAAAAAAATGGGAATTCCTGAAGATTCTTGGTTTGTTACTTGTCATGTTCGAGAGCCACATTTCAAACATAGAGAAGATTTTAGAGATTCAGATATAGCTACATATTTTGATGCCTTTAAAGAGATTACTGATAGAGGGGGGTGGGTAGTCCGAATGGGTGATAAATCTATGTCTCCTCTGCCCAAAATGAATCGAGTTATTGATTATGCAATAAGTGAATTTAAAAGTGATTGGATGGATGTATATTTGTGTGCCTCCTGCAAATTTATGTTAGGTACTTCATCTGGACTTTCAACCATTACATATATTTTTGGAAAACCTATAGCTATGACTAACAATCTACCAACCGCCGCGACCTACCTTAGCAAAAGAGATTTGTTTATGCCAAGGCTGATGCAAAGGCTTGATAATGGTAAAATGATCAGTTTAGTGGATTCTATGACAATTCCTTATAGTTTAGGATTTTCAGATTCAATATATAAAAACATTTTCAAAGTAAAAACAATACCCAATAACAATATTGAAATTAAGAACATTACAATAGAAATGCTTGAAAGACTTGATGGCTCAATAAAATACAGTTCAGCTGATGAAAATTTACAGTCTGAATTTAAAAAGAAAACTGCTGAAAAAGAAGTAATGATTGGTTTTCCAGGATTTCCAATTCAATGTAGACTTGGAAATTATTTTTTACAAAACAACATTTAATAATGACTATCTGTAAAATTTGTAAATCAAAAACTAAAAAAATAGTAATTTATTTACCTACATTTAGACACTTGGATTTTAAAACTATTGATGAAAAAATATCACTTCGTAAATGCATTAAATGTCAATTAATTTTTAGATTAGGAAAAAAAATTAAGAAAATATCTAAAATTTATAAAACAAATAAATACGCTTCAAGTAAACAAACTAATCAAAAAATTATAAAAAAAGGGATAAAAAAACATAAAACTAGATCATATTATCAATCTGAAATTATTAAAAAACTTTTTAAAAAAGATGATAATTTAAAAATTTTAGATATAGGATGTTTTGATGGTAAACTAATTAATGAATTATCTAAAAAATTCAAAAAAAGCTATTATTATGGTTTTGATGTTAATAAACAACTTAAGAATTTGTTTCCGCGAAGAAAGAATTTTTGCTTTATTAATAAAATTAATGAAATAAATGAAAAATTAGATTTAATTATCCTTTCTCATTCCATAATGTATATTGACAACTTAAAAGACACTTTCTTAAAAATAAAAAGTTTATTAAAAAAAGATGGGGCTATATATATCCAACATCCCAATTTAATAAAAAACCCATTTTATATTTTAATGGGTGATCAATTTCAATTTTTTACAGAAAAATCTATTATGAATATGATGAGTTATTTTGGTTTTAAATCTAAAATAATTAATACTCATTTTATAAGAGAAAGTATAATTTTAGCGAAAAAAAGAAAGTTTGGTTCTAAAATAAATTATAGAAATGATAATAGTTTTGAAATTTCAATTAATAAATTAGCAAAAATGAAAAAGAATTTATATAAGTTTTCAAATAAAAAAATAATAGTAATGGGTTCAACAATTAATGCGGCATTTGTTCATGAAATTTTGAAGAAAAATGTTATTTTCTTTACTGATGAGCAGCTAAAAAATAAAAATTTATTTCGCAATAAAGCAATTGTTCATCCAAAAAAATTAAAAAATGATGATGAAATTATACTCCCATATGATAAAAAAAATATGGCACTTTTAAACAAATTTAAAAGTAAATATAAAGGTAATTTTAATTTAGTTTAATATGAAAAAATTAATTAGATATAGAGATTTAACTTATAATAAAAAAAATATTAGAAAATTTGAAAAAATTTTTAGTAATTTTTTGTTATCTGGACAGTATTTACCTGGACAAAAGACTTTAGAATTTGAGAAAAAAATATCAAGTTATTGCGGAAGAAAGTTTTGTATTGGGGTTAGTTCAGGTTCAAACGCCTTATATTTAGCACTTAAAGGGCTTAACATAGGAAAAGGGGATGAAATAATATGTCCAGCAATATCATGGGTAGCAACTGCGAATGCAATTAGTATGACAGGAGCAAGACCTGTCTTTGTGGATGTAAATTTAGATCAGAACATTTCACCTAAAGATATTTTACAAGCAATAAATAAAAACACAAAAGCAATTATGATGGTTCATTTTAAAGGAATTATTGCTGATTATTATAATATAAAAAAAATTGCGAATACAAATTCTTTATTGTTAATTGAAGATGCTGCACAAGCATTTGGGGCAAGTATAAGTGGTACTTATGCAGGAAATTTAGGAGATATTTCATCTTTTAGTTTTAATCCAATGAAAGTTCTCCAGGGATTTGGAGAGTCTGGAGCAGTATTAACAAACTCTATTAAAATTAATTTGAAAATAAAAAAGATGCGACACTTAGGTGTAGATGTAAAAAATAGAGAAATTTCTAATTATATAGAATTAAATTCTAAAATTGATGAAATACAAGCTTCATTAATTTTAGAAAATTTAAAAAGCTTAAAAAAAGAAATAAAAATTAGAAAAAAAATCATACAAAATTATGTTAATGAACTAAAGAATTTTACAATAGATTGTAGTTATGATTTAAATAACTCCTCAGGGTACGACTACCAAATTTTAGTTAAAAAAAGATATAGGTTAAAGAATTATTTAAATAATAAAAAAATAGAAACTAAAGTTAAACATCCTATTTTAATGGCTGATCAATCAACATTCAAAAAAAATAAAAAATTTAATCTAAAAAATGCAAGATGGATCAGTAAACATAGTTTAAGTTTACCTCTTCATCGAAATTTAAGTCAAAAAGACCAAAATTATATAATTGATTCAATTAAATATTTTTATAAGAATAATTAAACATGAGCAACAAGATGAAAAGAAGTAAAGAGAAATACCTCGTAATGGGAGGTGATAGTGTAATTGGAAGATCTTTATATAACGAACTGTTAAATCGAGGATGCGAAGTTTACTATACTACCAGAAGGAATACTAAATTATTAGAAAAAAGTATATATTTTAATTTAAAAGAAAATAATATTAATTTTAGCCCTAATAATGTATTTGTTTGCACAGGCATATCAGATATAAATTTTTGTGAACAATTCCCAAAAAAAACTTGGGATTTAAATGTAAATTTAACTTTAGATCTACTTAAAAAATTTTATAAGTCAGGTTCTCATATCACTTTTTTATCGTCTGAAATGGTATTTAATGAAGAAATAGAAAATCCAGACATTGATTCTAAGAAGCAGCCAATAACACAATATGGAAAACAAAAATCAAAAATAGAAAATGAAATTTTATTATTAGGTAAATCAATAACGATTTTTAGAATGTCAAAAGTGGTTTCTATAAACTATAATTTCTTTTATGAATGGATGGAAAATATTAAAAAGCATAAAGTAATTGAGGCTTTTTCAAATTACTATTTGTCACCAATATCTCTCAATTATGCTATCAAAAATATTTTAAAAGAAAATTTAAACGGAGTAGTTCATTTAACAGGTGAAAAAAAGGTGAGTTATTATGATTTTGCAAAAATATTAATTGATAAAAAATTACAACCAAATTTAATAAAAAATATTGAAGTAAATTTTAATAAAAAGGAGTATTTAAATAATTCTAAAAAAAAATCTATGAATATGAATTTAACTAAAAAGAAATATAACATTAATCCTCAAAAAATTAAATCAGTAGTTAAAGATTTATTTAAAGAATATAATAATTTAAAGAATGAATATTGAATTAATTGACTTAAAAAAAAGATTTCAAGAGGAAAAAGTTGAAATAATGAATTGTCTTGAAAAAGTATTGAAGGAAGGTACTTTAGTATTGACTAAGGAAGTAAATAATTTTGAAGAATCAATATGCCAATATACGGGTTCAAAATTTTGTTTAGGATTAAACTCGGGTACAGATGCAATTATGATGGCTTTATGGTCAAATGGAATAGGTAAAGGAGATGAAGTAATTACCTCACCAATATCATTTATAGCATCAATAGGTGCTATTGTTCATGTAGGGGCAAAACCAGTCTTTGTTGACATTAAAGATGATTTAAACTTTAACGAAGAACTAATAGAATCAGCGATTACTTCTAAAACTAAAGCAATCATGCCAGTTCATTGGACTGGTAGAATTTGCAACATGGAAAAAATTATATCAATTGCTAAAAAACACAATTTAATAGTTATTGAAGATGCGGCTCAGGCAATGGGTTCATATCATAAAGGCCAACATGGTGGTAGATTTGGCAAAATATCTGCATTTTCTGCACATCCTCTTAAAAATTTAAATGCTTTAGGTGATAGTGGATTTATAATTACTGATGATATTGAAAGCTACAATAAAATAAAATTATATAGAAATCATGGCTTAGAAAGTAGAGATAATGTAAAAATTTTTGGGGTAAATTCACGTTTAGACTCATTAAATGCAGAAATTTTAACTTACAGGCTAAAAAAATTATCATCTATCATAGAAAGAAGAAAAAATAATATAGAATTTTATCAGAAATATTTAAACACTAATAAAATAAAGATACCATTTGATAATGATTATGAGAAAAATTCATATGTAATGTTCATATGTTTATGTGAAGATAGAGATAATTTACAAAAATATCTCAATAATAATAATATACAATCATTAGTATATTATGGAAAACCACTTCATCTTCATGAAGCTTCAAAAAAATTAGGTTATAAAAAAGGAAGTTTTCCAAATGCAGAAGATAAGTGTAATAAAGTTTTGGCATTACCTCATCACCAACATTTAAGAGAAGAAGAAATAAAATACGTTTGTGATAAAATAAATTCATTTTATAAATAAAATATGAGAGTCCCATATAATTATCTTCCAATGGAATTTAAAAACAATTCTGAAATTTTTAAAGAATGGAAAAAACTAATCAAATCAACTGATTTTACAATTGGTAAATATGTAGAAAGATTTGAAAAAAAATTTTCTAAATATATCAAAGTAAAACATTGTATTTCAACAAATAATGGTACTGATGCTTTAATATTGTCTCTTAAATCTTTGGGGGTGGGACTTGACGATGAAGTTATTACAGTTTGCAATTCATTTTATGCTACAGCTGGCTCAATTGTAGCTTGTGGAGCAAAGCCAATATTTGTTGATTCTGATGATAGATATCAAATAGACATTTCAAAACTAAAACAATCTATAACAAAAAAGACAAAAGTCATAATGCCAGTTCATTGGGGCGGAGCATCTCCAAATATGTTTTTAATTAAGAAGATTGCAGAGGAAAATAATATAGATATAATCGAAGATGCTTGTATGGGTATTGGGGCATTGATAAATAAAAAAAGTCCAGGAACATTTGGAAAAGTTAACGCATTTAGTATGCATCCTTTAAAATCATTAAATGTTATGGGAGATGGTGGAATGGTAGTAACTAATGACGACAAGTTGGCTTCATGGATAAGAAAATATAGAAACCATGGCATGATTGACAGAGATAATATCGCTTTTTGGGGGGTCAATATGCGTCTTCAGCCATTGCAATCTATTGTAGCTTATAAAGGCATTCAAAAGTTAGATAAAGTAATAAAGAAAAGAAATTATAATGCAAAAATTTTGGATAAAGGTCTCGATATTTTAAGACCAAAAGTAATAATACCTAAAAGACCTAAAAAATATTTAGAGACATTTGCTCTTTATATGATCTTATGTGAAAATAGGAATAAACTGTTAAATTTTCTTAATAGAAATAATATTGAAGCTAAAATACACTATCCAATTCCATTACATCTGCAAAAAGCTTCAAAAAAATATGGATATAAGAAAGGAGATTTTCCTTTAGCAGAGATGCAGGCAAAAAAATTGATAACATTACCGGTGCATCAATTTTTGAAAAAAAAACAATTAAATTTTATGATTAAAAAGATAAAAGAATTTTATAATTAATTAAAAAAATGAAATCAAAAGAAATAATAAATTTTCAAATTTCCAAAAAAGATTTAAAACTATCATCTTCAAAAAAAAGAAAAAAGAATGATTCTGATCAAAAGGATTATTCCAAGGTTGTTGTCAGAAAACCTTGGGGATATGAATATTTAACATATCAAAGCAAAGATGTTGCGGTATGGATACTTCATTTAAAAAAAGGTCATCAAACTTCTATGCACTGCCATCCACGAAAAAAGACGTCACTTATTGTCCTTGATGGTTCAGTAAATTGTAAATCTATCGATGAAATTCATAAACGATATTCAGGACAAGGAATTATGATAGAAAAAAATGTTTTTCATCAAACTTTTAATAATTCAAAAAAAGATTCAATTCTAATGGAGGTTGAAACTCCTAATGATAAAAATGATTTACTTAGATTAAAAGATAAATATGGCAGAGAAAAATTAGGATATGAAAAAATAGATAAACATAGTGTTAATGTTAATAATTATAATTATATTACTTTAGAATCACAAAATGTTTATTTTAATAAAACAAAAAAATATGGAAAGTCTTCAATAAGTTTTATCGAAATTAAAAAATTAAACAAATTAGTTAAAATTCTAAAGGAAAATAGCTCATCTTTATTTACTATACTTCAGGGGGAAATAAGAACAAATAATACTAAGTATGAGATTGGCGATACCTTTGGAGGTATAGATTTAATAAATATAAAAGTAATTAAATTTAAATATTGTTTAATATTGTTAACTAAGAAAATTGATCAAAAAATAAGAGGTTCTGATTTAGTACTAAATATATTAGATAATAAAAACATAAATTCACTATATTGTGTCCCTGGAGATGCAAATCTCCATTTAATGGACTCTATGGGAAGAAAAGAGAATTTTAATTATTACGTTTTTAATGATGAAAACTCTGCTTCAATAGCAGCAAGTGGAGCAACAAAACTAACCAATCAAAATTCTGTTTTAATAATTTCTTCAGGTTATTCTAGTTCACGAGTAATTGAAGCAGTAGCTTCAGCATATATTGATTCTGAACCTTTGGTAATTATTTCTGGACAAGCAAGATCTGATAAAAAAAATAAAAAAAATTTAAGACAATTTGGCAATAAATCTCTTAATACAATTGATATAGTAAAAAATATAACAAAATATGCTTTTAAAATAGAAAAAGAAAATGAGATAGCATATCATTTAGAAAAAGCTCTTTTTTTGTCTAAAAATGGAAGACCTGGACCTGTTTGGATTGATATACCAATAAATTTATTAGGAAAAATTATTAATGAAAATCGTCTAAGACATTTTTCCCCACCTGACTATAATCCAGAGAAAAAATTTAAAAAATTAAGTAATAAAATTTCACTAATTTATAATCTATTAAATAAATCCCAAAGACCAGTTCTTTTAGTTGGTTATGGAATAAAATTAAGTAATTCTCAAAAAAACTTATTAAAATTAATTTCTATATTTAATGTTCCGGTGTTAACTAGTAGAAGAGGAGGGGATTTAATACATTATAATCACCCTTTGTTCTTTGGTAGACCAGGAGTTTATGGGAATAGATATTCGAATTTTATAATTCAGAAGAGTGATTTATTAATTTCAATTGGATCTAGATTATCCATTCCTCTTACCGGCAGGGATACTAAATCATTCTGTTACAATGCAAAAAAAATTATAGTTGATATAGATAATAATGAAATAAATAAAAATAATTTTAAGACTGATTTAGTAATTAATGAGTCAGCCGATGATGTTATAAATTATTTGATTATTAATAAGAAGAAGGTAAAAAAATTTAAAAATTGGATTAATAAATGTAAAATTCTTAAAAAAGAATATTCTTTTTATAAGGAGGGTTATCAAAACACCAATTATATTAATCAATATTTATTTGTTAAAGAATTATCAAAATTACTTCCAGATAAAAACATTATAGTTATGGATGGTGGTGTGGTAATGAATTATGTTATGCAATCATTCAATATAAAAAAATATCAAAGATTAATCAGTGCTTCAGGATTAGATAATGAAGGCTTTTCATTTCCTGCTTCTATTGGTATTGCTCTTTCTTCTCCTAAATCTCAAATCATTTGTTTATGTGAAGAGAGAACATTTATGAATTCAGTATATGATTTACACTTAATAGAAAAGTATCATTTAAATATAAAAATCTTTTGTTTTTCAGGAATTTCATATTCTGCTTTAATAGGTACACAAAAAGATTATTTTGGAGGGAGGTTGGTTGGAACTGAAAATACTTCAAAAAATATTAATTATAGCATTAAGAACATTATTCATTCATTCAATATAAAATATAAAGAATTTAAAAAAATTGATAGTGTTAAAAAAACTTTAAAAAATGTAATTAAGTCAAAAGACTCAATGTTTTGTAAGATATATGTTGACCCTGATCAAAAAATCATTCCAAAAATGGGATTCTCATTAAGTGACAATGGTAAGTGGGTTCCAAAACCTCTTGAAGATATGTACCCATTTTTACCAAGAGCTGTTATAAGTAAAGTTATGAAAAATTAGGGATTTAAAATGAATTTATCAGATTATGTAGTTAGTTTTTTAGAGAACAAAGGTATTAAAAATGTTTTTACAGTTTCTGGGGGAGGTTCAATATTTTTATGCGATGCTCTTTATAGAGCAAAAAAATTAAGATATGTGTGTAATCACCATGAACAAGCTGTTGCAATGTCTGCAGAGGCATATTCCAGATGCTCAAATAAAATAGGAGCAAGTATTGTAACTACTGGTCCTGGAGGAACTAATTCAATTACTGGGACTGCTTGTTGTTGGATAGACTCTATTCCTACAATTACTATCTCAGGACAAGTATTTCTTAATCAAACTATTGGAAACTCTGGTTTAAGACAACTTGGAGTTCAAGAGATCAATATAATAGATATAGTAAAACCAATTACAAAATATGCAGTAATGGTTACCGATCCTTTAACAATAGGCTTTCATTTAGAAAAAGCTTTTTATATCGCTACAAGCGGTAGACCCGGTCCGGTATGGATAGATATACCTGCAAACATTCAAAACTCACAAATTAATATTAGAAAATTAAAAATATTCACTGAAAATAAAAGTAAGAAAAAAACAAATAAAAGTTTGACTGAAAGAAAAATCTCTAAAATAATAAAATTATTAAATAAAAGTAAAAGGCCAATTATCCATGCGGGACATGGTGTCAGATTATCTAAATCTAAAGATTTATTATTAAAGTTTATAGAAAAAAATAACTTACCTTTGTTGACTTCTTGGAACGGAGCTGATTTGATTGAAGATAGTCATAAATTATTTATAGGAAGACCAGGAACATTTTCTTCTAGAGCCCCAAATTTTGCTTTGCAGAAATGTGACTTATACATTTCTATTGGGACAAGATTACCATATGCGATCACAGGATATGATTCACAAGATTACGCAAGAGAAGCTGTAAAAATTATGGTAGATATTGATAAAAATGAATTAAATAAAAAATCTTTAAAAATAAATTTGAAGGTTAACTCAGATGCAAAAGATTTTTTACAAAAAATATGTCAAAAGAGACTCAAAAATACTAAAAGATTTGATAAATGGATTTTAAATTGTAAAAAATGGGTTAAAAGATATCCAATCATAGATCCAAAATATAAATTTCAAAGAAATTCTGTTAATTCTTATTATTTTATTGATCAGTTATCAAAAAATTTAAAAGGAAATGATATAATTGTTACTGATATGGGCTTATCATTTGTTGGAACATATCAAGCTATTAGAGTAAAAAAAAATCAAAAAATATTTACAAATTCTGGCCATGCCCCAATGGGCTGGGGACTACCAGCAGCAATAGGAGCATGTATTGCTGCTAATAGAAAAAAAATAATTTTACTTAGTGGTGAAGGTGGGTTGCAAATGAATATTCAAGAATTAGCAACTATTATGCATGAAAAATTACCTATTAAAATTTTTATTTATAATAATGGGGGATACTTAACAATAAAACAAACACAACAATTAGGTTTTAAAAGCCGAATTATGGGATCAGATAAAAAAAGTGGTATCTCATTTCCTGATTATAAAAAAATTTCTCAATCACATAAAATCAGCTACATAAAAATAAATAATCATAAATATATGTATAAGAAAATTTCTAAATTTTTGATTAGTAACAAACCTGGAATTTGCGAACTGATTTTAGACAATGAACAGCCACAAATACCAAAAGCAATAAATAAAAGGTTGGAAGATGGCACAATACAACCTTCAAAATTAGACGATTTATATCCTTTTTTAGATCCTCAGGAGTTAAAAGAAGTTTTAGATGTCTAAATTTTACATTAGACAAAATTTCTTTTATAAGTTGACTTGATTATGTCTAAAAAAGCTTTCATTATAACCGGTAAACTTGTTCAAGATCACGAGTTCATTTACCCTTTTTATAGATTAAAGGAAGAAGGTTTTGAAGTGGACACATTTGTTGAAGAAAAAAGTATTGTCTTGGGATATTTCGGAACAAAAATACCCCCTAATAAAAATGATAAAATTTTAGGCATAGGAGAATATAAAATTGATGATTATTCTTTAATAATTATTCCAGGAGGAGTAAAGTGTATGGAACACTTAAGACTTCAAACTTCTTTAATTAAAGATATTGAAAAATTCAATTCAAAAGGTAAGTTAATTGCCGCTATTTGTAGTGGCACAATGATGCTAATTTCAGCAAATATAATAAATAACAAAAAAGTCACAGGCTATTATGCTTGGAAAAAAGATATAGAAAACGCAGGAGGTATTTTTGTTGACGAACCCTGTGTTATTGATAGTAATATAGTGACTTCACCACATTATAAATTTAATGGAGAGTGGATGAAAGGTGTAATTCAAACTTACAATGAAATGTATAAATAAATGCTTGATGAAAAATATAAAAAAGAATTAGAAATAAAGCAAAAATTTAATAGCGACTTAGCAAGTTTTAGGAAAGTTGCATATGAAGAAAATAATTTGATGCCAAAAAGATATTGTCTAGTTCTTACAAATTTATGTAATCTTGCTTGTGATTTTTGTTATCAGATAAGAACTAAACAAAAAAATGCGTTAAATTCAGAAGATTGGATTAATTTAATAAAACAACTTCCAGATAATTCAAGAGTTACTTTAACAGGTGGCGAGCCATTGGTATTCAAAAATTTCAGAGATGTTTTTACAGAAGCAACAAAAAGACATGAATGTAACCTAATATGTAATGGACTATTATTAACTGAAGAACTAATTGATTTTTTATTATCTTCAAAAAATTTTAAAGTACTGTCTATATCAATTGATAATAGGAACAATACTATTAGAAAATTGGCAAATGTAAAAGAAACAAAATGGGACGAAAAATGGTCTCATGCAGAAAAGATGATGTTATATTTCCAAAAAAGAAAAGTTGAGCTTGGTCATCCAAATTGTATGCTTGATTCTAAAACAGTTGTTTTAGATGAAAATGCTGAGGATTTATTTGATATACATAAATATTGTGTTGAAGATCTTCAGTGTGATACTCACAGCTTTCAATTTCTTAAAGGATCTCCTATTTTAGGTTGTGATTATATGTATAAATTTGATGATATTTTTACTAAAAGTAGTGCATATAAATATCAAAAATGGGATGAGATAAAGGAACAACTGTATTTGGTAAAAAAATATAATTATGAAAAAAAGAAAGTAGGATTTTTGCACCCTAAGGTAGATGATTTAGTTGGAAACCAAGATCCTATTGATCAAAAAAAATTAGATTTATTGAATGAGATAGAGCATAAAAAAGAAAATTTCCATCCGTGTGCACAACCTTGGTCAAGTGTTCATATAAACGTTGACGGAACAGTCTTTCCTTGTTTAGCAGTTTCCATGGGTAATATTCAAGACAATTCAATTAAAGAAATAGTTTATGGAGAAGAATTTAATAAATTCAGAAAAACCATGAGAGATGAAGGAACTGTTGAAGCTTGTAATAGATGTGGATGGCTACAACCTAATATTTAAATTTATTAAATTAATATAGTGAAAATCTTAATAACTGGGGCTAATGGAACAATTGGAAGTGATTTAGTTGAATTTTTTTCAAAAAATCATAAAATTTTTGCATTTTATCGAACACCAAATCAATTTTCAAAAAAATTTAGAAATAAAAATACAAGCTGGTTCAAAAACGATCTTAAAAATTCAATAAAAAATAAAATTAAACCTGATATAATAATTCATTGCGCAGTAACCCATCCGTTTTCAAAAAAAAATAAATCATATTTAGATTATATAAATTCAAATATTATTTCATTGAAAAATATACTAGAATTCAGCTCAAAAAATAAAATTAAAATTTTTTTTTATTTATCTTCTGTAAAGATATATGGAAATATAACTGCAAAAATTTTAAATGATAAAAATTTATTCATAAGTCCAGATATTCTTGGAGCAACAAAAATTTTATCAGAAAATATCGTATCACTTCAAAAATTTAAATATTATAATATTCGTTTACCCGGTGTGCTATGTTATAATATATCAGATAATAGAAGACCGTGGTTAAATCAGATAATTTATAAACTAATGAACAATCAGGATATTAATATATTTAATTCTCAATCTAAATTTAATAATATTATTGACACTAAAGAAATTTATAAGCTGATAAATAAAATTATTTCTAAAAAAAGCTATAAAAGTGAATCTTTTAATTTTTCAGCTTCTAAACCTATAAAAATCAAACTTATAATAAATCATATAAAAGAAAGATTATCATCTAAATCAAAGATTTATTTTAAAATGAAAAAAACTAGAAATTTTATTATTTCTTCAAATAAAGTTTCTCAAAACTTTAAATTTAATATAGAAAATACAATGAATATAATTGATAGATATATAAATTATAAATTGAAGTAAAATGAGTATTAAAACAGAAATAAATAGAGATGATTATTTAGATAATAATAATATTTTTTCAAAAGTATGGAAGAATCTAGAAGATGTTAATAATTATCCAAAAAGATTAAATAAAATCGTTATAAAAGACTTTGATGAATTTGATTCAAAAGCTAGATCTCAAGATTCAAAATTTGCCGAAGAAACAGTTTCTTCATTGTTAAATGGGGATTGTTATATATTGAAAAATGCACTGAAAAAAGATTATTTAAATTTCATTAAAGAAAAAACTTATCAATACTTTCAAAATTCAGAATCAACTTTTCATAAAATGTATGAGGGTGTTCCAAATTATTATAGATTTATAGATGCTTCAATTGCCGATAATTATGCTTTTCATCAAGTTAAACAAGTATATTATTTTTTTCCTTTTAATACTAATGAATTAAACTTATTTGAAAATGCAAATAAAGTATGGAGAGTTACTAAAATAATTAGCGGATATAATGAAAAAATTTGGGAAAATAATACGCCTAAGGATGGCATAATTGATAGAATACAAATAGTAAGATATTTTCCTAGAGATGCGAAACTAAAGTTGCATACCGACCCCTACTTATATCAAAGATTTTTTATTTCATGCATAATGTCAAAAAAAGGTGAAGATTATAATGAAGGTGGATTATATTTACTTGATGAAAATGACAACAAAATTGATGCTGAAGTTCATTCAGATGTGGGTGATGTAGTTTTTGCAGTTCCTACTATTTATCATGGTGTTGATCCTTGTGATTTAGATAAAACGCCAAGCGCTAAGGAAAAAGATGGAAGGTGGCTATTAAGTTTATATTCAATTATGTCTAATTATATTGAAGACCGCCATACTTCTAAGCCTCAAAAAATTTCTATAAAATGAATATATGAGAAAATATAATCTTTTATCTAATTATACTAATAAAAAAATTAAAAGATCAGCAAAAAAGAATTATCGAACAATAGAAAATAAAATAATTGCCACATATAGAGGTAAAGATTTTTTTGATGGTGACAGAGAAAATGGCTATGGTGGCTATATATATGATGGTAGATGGAAAAAATATGCAAAAAAAATTATTAAAGAATATAAACTTAATAATAAATCAAAAGTACTTCATATAAATTCAGAAAAAGGCTTTATATTAAATGATATTAAAGAATATCTTCCAAAAATTGAAGTTATTGGAACAGAAACTTCAGAATACGCAATAAAAAAAACAATGAAAAATATTAAAAAAAATATCTATCTTTCTGAACCTACAAAACTACCTTTTAAAAATAATTACTTTGATTTTGTCTTAGCAATAGGTGTGGTTTATGGATTGAGTTTAACAAATGCCATTAAATGCTTGAAAGAAATAAATAGAGTAACTAAAAATTTTTCATTTATTAATTTAGGATCATATAATGATAAAAAAGATTTGGAGTTATTTAATAAATGGTCTTTATTAGGAGTCACTCTTTTAAAAGAAAAAGAATGGGTAAAAGTCCTAAAACATGTCAACTACAAGGGTGATTATTATTTTACAAATTCTAAATCTTTGGGATTAAAATAATTTATTTTAATTTATGAAAAATTTAAAAAAAGATTTAATAAATAAGGGTTGGACTATAATAAAATCAGAAAAAATTAATCATATTCAAAAGATATCTTCTAACTTTATTAAAGAAATAAAAACTAATTCTAATTTAAACAAAATAATTACAAAATATGATTTAAAAAATATAGAGGATATGCGAAAAGTTGCAAATTATTTAAATGATGACACACTTAATTTAATTAGAAAACTTTATATTAAGGATTGTTCTTTTAATATACTAAAATCTTTTTCTTCAAATATAAAAAAAATTTTTGGAAAAAAAATTTTGGTACAAAAATACCCTCAAATTCAGGTTCATATTGGTTATACTAATTCTACAAGAACATTTCCTCATTCTGAAATTATGGCAGGACATTCTCCATATACATATAATATATGGCTCCCTTTTCATAATGTTGACAATGAATCAGGTATATTTTTAATAGATGATTTTACATCAGTAAAGTTGTGTGACTATGAAATTGATAAAAAAATAAAATCCCGAGAAGAATTATTAAAAAAATACCAAATTTTTCCTAAATTAAAATTAGGTGAAGCATTATTATTCAATCCTTTTGTTTATCATGGTTCAAATTATTTTAAAAATAAATTAGCTAGAATTTCAGTTGATGTACGTTTTCAAAAATTTTCAAATCCATTGTTTCAAAAATATAATGACTTTTTTACTAGCTATAATATCTAAATGAGCACAATAATATCAGTAGTAACTAATTCAAAATTTGGTATTTGGAATATTCCTATGCGTGGTCAAAATTTTATTAACAATCATTATGCTTCACTTAACAATTATAAGATAAGTTTTGTAATCACTGAAGGCATTTTATTCAATAACTTTAATTTAGTAAAATCAGCTATTAAAAAAAATCATAAAAAAAAAGTTATTCTAATATTTTGTTCTACTCTTCAACTTTTGGAATTAAAAATTACAAAAAAAGAATTCATAAATTTTTATAAAAATTTTGATATTCATTTTTCTTTAGAATTAAAAAAAGGGAAAGGAATTAAATATTTAGAAGATATTTTTGTTGAATTAAAAGGTTATTCAAAAAGAAAAAATATAGAATTAAATAATATAAATTCCTACAAAGATTTGTATAAAAAATTTAAGAACAAAATTATTTAGATTTTATGAAAAAATTAATATTAAATTTATTAATATTACTTTCTGCTCCTTTTTGTTTATTGTTAT
The DNA here is from genome assembly GCA_002937855.1 of Alphaproteobacteria bacterium MarineAlpha5_Bin12. Classification (GTDB taxonomy): domain Bacteria; phylum Pseudomonadota; class Alphaproteobacteria; order HIMB59; genus MarineAlpha5-Bin12. The sequence goes on from PTKS01000003.1 coordinate 42,448, forward strand.
ATTTCTTAAAACCAATTATAACTATTAGATTTGGAATAATGCAAAGTTCAAGAATTGGTGGTCTTGCAATTATGCCAGAAATTTATTTAAATGAGAAAAAAAAACTTTCTTTATATAAACCATTTAATTTTGATATAATTTCTTTCGAAAATTCTATTTGTAACGAACAATTAGCATCATTAGTATCTAGAAAAATTAATATCTTTCCATATTCAAAAATATTATATTTTATTATTAAATGTATTACATTTTGGCTACCTAAAAATTCCAATGTAATAAAATTTATTAGCCATCCAACGCAAAACTTTTTTTTAAATAATAATAATATTTTGAAATTTAATCAAATTGAAACTACTAAAGCGCTAAAATTATTAAAAGAAATAGGAATTAATAATAATGATAAATGGATATGTATTCATAACAGAGATCCTTCTTACTTAAACCATCATTCGAAAAGAGATTGGAGTTATCATAATTATAGGGACTTTAGTATTTTATCTATGAAAGAAACTTGCAATTATTTCTTATCTAAAAATTATTATGTTATTAGACTTGGTAAAAATGCTCAAGATAAATTATATATAGATCATCCTAAATTAATTGATTATCCTTTTTTAAAAATTCAAAATGATTTGCTTGAACTTTATTTAATGGCTAATTCTACATTTTTTATTGGAAGTAGTTCGGGCCCATCGATGGTACCTTTTGTTTTTAGAAGACCAATCTTGTTAACTAATTATACTGAGCCAGTATTATTAAATAAATTAAAACATAATAATTATCTGATTTTACTTAAATTATTCTTTGACACCAAAAAAAATAGAATTTTAAAAATAAGTGAAATTTTTGATAGAAAACTAGAAAATATATACCAAACAAGTATGTTTGAAAATTCTAATATAAAATTATTAGAAAACTCTTCAGATGAAATATTAAATGCTTCTATTGAATTAGAAAAATTTATTCAATTACAGCAAAAAGAAAATTATTTTAATAATAATCTTCAAAATAAATTTTGGAATATAATTGATAAATATTCTGAAAAAAATCCATATAAATATCACAATTTATTTATCAGCCCATATTTTTTAAAAAAATATGAATCTATAATTTTTTAACTTTATGATTGTAATAAAAAAACTTTGGAACATTCTAGAAGATTCAGATAAAAAAAAATGTTTATATCTTTTTTTTCTAACTATTATTTCAATGTTTTTAGAGATATTAGGAATAGGTCTTGTTATTCCAGCAATAACTATATTAATTACTGATGATATAACATCACAATATCCGCAAGTTATTCCAATACTAAATTACTTTGATAATCCAACACATTTTCAAATTGTAATATTTGGAATGTCCACACTATTATGTGTTTATCTAATTAAAAATGTATTTATTGCATATTTTTATTGGTATCAAAGTAAATATACATATGGAATTCAAGTATCAGTATCACAAAGACTTTATCAAGATTATATAAGACAACCATATTTATTTCATTTAAGAAGAAATTCCGCTCAATTAATAAGAAATATACAAGAAGAAGTTTCCCAGTTACAAGGTGCTATACAATTCATATTAACCTTAGTTATAGAATTTCTTATATTTGGAGGAATAGTAGTATTATTGATTTATGTTGAACCTGTTGGAGCAATTATAGCCGGCATTACAATTGGATTAGTTATATGGGCCTTTAATATTAGAACTAAAAAATATTTTAAAATTTGGGGAAAAGAAATTCAATATCATAGCGGTCAAGCAAAACAACATCTAATGCAGGGATTAGCAGGGGTAAAAGAATTAAAATTATCAGGAAAAGAAAAAAATTTCTTTTCTCTCTATTTTGAAAATCAATCTATAACAGCAAATAAACAAATTTTATTTAATGTATCTAACTCATTGCCACGATTGCTATTTGAATTTTTAGCTTTAGTAGGATTAACTATTATTGTTATAATAATGTTTTCTCTGAATTCAGAGCTAGATGTAATTATATCAACTCTTGCGTTATTTGGAATGGCAGCATTTAGGCTTATGCCATCGACAAATAGGATAGTAAGCTCATTTCAAGCATTATGGTATACAACAGCTTCAATAGAAAAAATTTCTCAAGAATTAAGTTTACTGAAAAAAAATCTAGATGATTTAGAAAATAATAAAATAGAAAATACAATTAAATTTAAAAAAGAATCTGTTTTAAAAGTAAACAAAGTTGATTTCAGTTATCCTTTGACTTCTAAACAAACACTTTCAAAAATTTCTTTTATAATCAATCAAGGAGAAACTATAGGTTTTGTAGGGCAAAGCGGTTCGGGTAAGACAACTCTAATTGATTTAATTCTTGGTTTATTAGAACCTGACTCCGGTTCAATATCAGTAAATAATGTAAATATTAATGATTTTAAGAGAAATTGGCAAAGCCAAATAGGCTATGTTCCTCAGACAATTTATCTTACAGATGACACTCTGAAAAATAATATTGCATTTGGAATCAAGAACAAAGAAATAAATGATAATAATTTAGAAAACTCAATTTACCTTTCAGAGCTTACAGAGATGATAAAAAATCTACCTGATGGTTTAAATACTGAAGTAGGAGAAAGAGGTGTAAGGTTATCAGGGGGTCAAAGACAGAGAATAGGGATTGCAAGAGCCCTATATCATAACCCAGAAATATTAGTATTGGATGAAGCTACTAGCTCACTTGATACTGATACTGAATCTAGTATTGTTGATTCTCTTAAAGAGATTAAGGGTAAAAAGACAATATTAATTATTGCACATAGACAATCAACCGTAAAATACTGTGATAGGTTAATAAGAATTAAAGATGGTAAAATTCAGGGTGAAGAAATTATCAAAATATGATAATTTAATATAGAAAAATAAAAATAAAATAATGTTAAATAACTCAAATATATTGATAACAGGTGGAACGGGCTCCTTCGGTAATCAATTTGTAAATATGACATTAAAAAAATTTAATCCAAAAAAAATAATAATATATTCAAGAGATGAAATGAAACAATGGGAAATGTCCATAAGGTATGAAAAGCAAAAAAAAGTTAAGTTTATTATAGGTGATGTAAGAGATAAAGAAAGATTATTAAGAGCTCTTGATGGCGTTGATTATGTTGTTCATGCTGCGGCAACTAAAATTGTACCAACAGCAGAATATAATCCATTTGAATGCGTTAAAACAAATATAATTGGCGCAATGAACGTTATTAATGCTTGCACTGAAAGTAAAATTAAAAAAGTTGTTGCTTTATCAACTGATAAGGCATGCAATCCTATAAATCTTTATGGAGCATCAAAACTTGCTTCAGATAAATTATTTGTAGCTGGCAATTCAAATGAAAATACTCATAAAACAATATTTTCAGTTGTTAGATATGGAAATGTTATGGGATCGCGAGGTTCAGTAATTCCATATTTTTTAGAAAAGGCTAATACTGGCACATTACCAATAACCGATAAAAGAATGACCAGGTTTATGATATCCCTAGAAGAAGGAATAAATCTAGTCTGGAAAGCTTTTAATGATATGAAGGGTGGTGAGATTTACGTTAAAAAAATCCCCTCTATGACAATAGTTGATATTGCTAAAGCAGTTTCACCAAAAGCTAAACATAAAATTATTGGTGTCAGACCTGGTGAAAAAATTCATGAACAAATGATTGGCTCAGAAGATGCGCCACATACATATGAATATAAAGAATATTATAAAATACTTCCCGCAATTCACGGTTGGTCAAATCAATCATTTAGAATAAAGAACGGTAAAAAAGTAGCTAATAATTTTGTTTATAGCTCCGATAATAATCCCAATATAATGACAATCAAACAGTTGAGCTCTTGGATATCAAAATACAAAAAACAAATCGGAAAATTTTAGAAATCTAATTTTAAATATGAAAAAGAAAGTTTTAATATCCGGGGGATCAGGGTTGCTTGGCTTAAATTTGGCAATTACAAATCAAAATAAGTATGATTTAGTCCTTTCATATCATAAAAGAAAATTTAATATTAAAGGAATTAAAACAAAAAAATTAAATTTGGAAAATTATAATGTTTTAATTAAAGAATTAATAAAAATATCACCTAATATAATAATTAATGCTGCTGGATTAACTAACGTTGAGAAGTGTGAAAGCTCTGAAATTAAAGCAGTAAAAGCAAATGTCAACATAGCAAAAAATTTAGCAAAATGCTGTAAAATTTTAAAAATCCAAATGGTTCATATTTCAACTGATCATATTTTTAATGGAAAAAAAACTTTGTATAAAGAAACTGATAAAGCCAATCCATTGAATCTTTATGCAAAAACTAAAGCTATAGCAGAAAAAGAAGTTCTAAAGGAATACCCGCAATCAATAGTCGTCAGGACGAATTTTTTTGGTTGGGGTACTGATTATAGAAAATCTTTTAGTGATTTTATAATTGAGAATCTTGAAAATAAAAAAAATATTTACCTGTTTAAAGATGTTTATTTTACACCAATATTTACTGGCAGTTTAATTAAAACTATTAATTTATTGATATTAAAAAAAGCTAAAGGAGTATTTAATGTTAGCGGAAATGAAAGAATATCGAAGTTAAACTTCGGATTGAGATTAGCAAAAAAATTTAATTTAGATACTAAATTTATTAAGGGCATATCATTAAAAGACAAAAAAAGACTAATTTTAAGACCTAAAGAAATGAGTCTTAGTAATAAAAAGTTATTTAAAACTATTAATTGTAAGTTAAATAATTTAGATCAAGATATAATAGAATTAAAAAAACAAAGAAAAAAATTTGTAAAAATTCTTAAACCTTTCATTCCATATGGCAAACATTATATCGACTCTGATGATATCAAATCAGTAAATAATATTTTGGAATATGGTTGGTTAACTCAAGGACCAAAAGTTATAGAATTTGAAAAAAAAGTAGCAAAATATGTAGGTGCTAAGTTTGCTGTTTCTACAACAAGCTGTACTGCAGGACTTCATTTGGCATATAAAGCTGTAAATTTAAAAAAAAATGAGTATTTAATAACTACTCCAATTACTTTTGTTTCTACAGCTAATGCAGCTTTATTTAATGGTGCTAAAGTAATTTTTGCTGATGTTAACAAAGATTCAATAAATATTTCAGTTAAAGAGCTTAAAAAAATTGTAAACAAAAAAAATAATAAGATTAAGGTTATTACACCAGTACATTTTGGAGGTGTGCCTTGTGAAATGAAAGAAATCAAAAAAATTGCAGATAAAATAAATGCAACAATAATTGAAGATGCAGCTCATGCTTTGGGATCAAAGTATAAAAATGGAAAGAGAGTTGGTAGCTGTATATATTCATCAATGACGGTTTTTTCTTTCCATCCTGTAAAAGCTATAGCCACTGGTGAAGGTGGAATGATAACAACTAATGATGAAAATTTATATAAAATTCTTTTAAGATTAAGAAGCCATGGAATTAATAAATTAGATGATAATTTTAAAAATAATAAAAATGCTTTTACTAATAATAAATTTAATCCATGGTACTACGAAATGCAATCCATTGGCTTTCATTACAGGCTTAATGATATACAATGTGCTTTAGGCATATCTCAATTAAATAAATTAAATAATTTTTTAAAAAAAAGAAAAAATATTGCAAAATATTATGACACAAAATTAAAAAATAATAAAAAAATAAAAATTATTCAAAACAAATTTAGAGAAATAAGTAGTCATCATTTATATATAATAAGAATTAAATTCACAAAAAATAATTCTAGAGAGAAATTAATGAACAAACTACTTGAGTATGGAATAGGTACCCAAGTACATTATATTCCTGTTCCAATGCATCCATACTATTCAAATTTGGGTTTTGATATGTCTAATTATCCAAATTCTATGGATTATTATTCTGAAGCTTTAAGTTTACCTATATATTATGATTTATCTAGAGAGCAGCAGGATAAAGTAATTAATTGTCTTAAAAATATTTTGAACTAATGAAAAAAAAATATAATCAAAAAAACGGGCAGCTTTTATGGAAAAAAGCAAAAAAAATTATCCCAGGTGGAAATATGCTTTTATCTAAAAGAAGCGAAATGTTTGCACCTGATCAATGGAATCCATATTTTAAAAAATCAAATAAGTATAATGTTTGGACCTTAGATGGAAAAAAATTTATTGATATGTTTTTTGGAGTTGGAACAAACACTTTAGGATATTGTAATACAAATATTGATAATGCAGTTAAAAAATCAATAAATAATGGAACAATGAGTTCATTGAATTGTCCAGAGGAAGTATTTTTAGCAGAAAAATTGTTAGAAATTAATCCCTGGGCAAGTATGGTAAAATTTGCCAGAACTGGTGGTGAGGCTAATGCTATTGCAATTAGAATTGCAAGAGCAGCTTCTGGTAAAGATAATATAGCTATTTGCGGATATCATGGATGGCATGATTGGTACCTTGCAGCAAATTTATCTGAACAAAATGCTTTATCAAATCATCTTTTACCTGGCTTAAGACCATCAGGTGTCCCAAAAAAATTATTAGACACTACATTCCCTTTTAATTTTAACGATATAAATGCATTAAAAAAATTGATTAAAACCAAAAATATTGGTGTAATTAAAATGGAAGTTTATAGAAATTATCCTCCAAAAGATAATTTTTTAAAAAAAGTTAGAAAGTTGGCTACAGATAACAATATTGTTTTAATATTTGATGAATGTACTTCTGGGTTTAGACAAACATATGGTGGTTTATTTAATATCTACAATGTGATTCCTGATGTTGTTCTATTTAGTAAAGCATTAGGAAATGGTTATGCAATTTCAGCTCTTGTTGGAAAAAAAGAAATTATGGAAAACGCTCAAAATAGTTTTATTAGTAGTACATTTTGGACTGAGCGTATAGGATATGTGGCAGCACTAGCTACATTAAAAGAAATGAAAAGACAAAAGTCTTGGATCAAGATAACCAAGGTAGGAAATTATATTTATAAAGGGTGGAAAAAAATAGCAAAAGATAATTTTTTAGATATTAATTTTTATGGAATTCCTGCACTCAAATCATTTTCATTTAACTCTAAAAATCATTTAGCTTACAAAACCTATCTTTCACAAGAGATGCAAAAAAAAGGAATTATTGCATCAAACTTATTTTATGCTTCAACAGTTCATGATAAAAAAATAATAAATAAATATTTTGATGAATTAAATAAAATATTTAAGGTAATTAAAGATTGTGAAGAAGGAAGAGATATAAAAAAATTACTCAAAGGTCCTATTTGTCATAATAACTTTAAAAGATTAAATTAATGGAATTAAAAATAGGAAAAACTTTTGTAGGAACTGGACACCCATGTTTTATTGTTGCAGAAATATCAGCTAACCATAATCAAAGTATTGATAAGGCTAAAAAAATTGTTAAAGCAGCAAAAAACAGTGGGGCTAATGCAATAAAAATACAAACATATACAGCAGATTCTATAACATTAAATTCAAATAAAAAAGATTTTAAAATTCCAAAAAATTCACCTTGGAGTAAATATAAAAATTTATGGAATTTATATAATAAAGCGCACACTTCACGTGAGCTTCATAAAATAATTTTTAAAGAGGCAAAAAAATTAGATATGGAATATTTTTCAAGTCCATTTGATGAAAATTCAGTAGATTTTTTAGAAAGTTTAAATGTAGGTGCTTATAAGATTGCTTCTCCAGAAATTAATCACATACCCTTAATAAAAAAGGTAGCTAAAACAAAAAAACCAGTAATTTTATCTTCAGGATTATCAAATTTAGAAGATTTGAAATTAGCAATCAATACATTAAAAAAATATAACAACAAAAAAATAATTGTATTAAAATGCAATACATCGTACCCTTCGCCAATTAAAGATTCTAATATTATAACAATAAGTGACATCAAAAAAAGATTTAAAGTTTTATCTGGACTCTCAGATCATACTATTGAAAATACTTCATCAATTTTATCAGTAGCACTCGGTGGTTCGTTAATTGAAAAACATATAAAATTAGATAATGATATTAATGGTATTGATTCATTTTTCTCTCTTGGACCTAAAAAGTTTTCTTCTCTAGTTAAAGAAATCAGAACAGCAGAATTAGCACTTGGGAAAATTTCATATAAAATAACCAAAAGTGCGAGTAAAAATTTAAAAGGTATGAGATCAATTTATGTTTCTAGAAAAATTAAAAAGGGTGAAAAAATAACACAATATAATGTAAAAATTATAAGACCATCCTACAGCTTAGCACCTAAACATTATGAAAAAATCATTGGAAAAATTTCTATAAAAGATTTAGATATTGGAGATAGAATTTCTCTAAAAAAATTAAAAGATAAATAAAATTTGAAAAAAAATAAGAATATATCTATTTATTGTGATGGAGGGACAAATATAGGATATGGCCATATTAGGAGATCTCTAGTTTTATATTACTTTTTAAAGAAAAAAAATTATAAAACTAATATATTACCATTATCTAACTTTGCTAAAAAATTTTTACCATTAGAACATAATAAAAAAATTGCTCAACTTGTTTTTTTTGATGGACCGATTAATAATTCTAATGAAAAATTATTAAAAAAATTAAGAAAAGAAAAGAAAAAAATAATTACACTTGATTGGTTTGGTAAATTTATACCTGACATAAATATTGCAATTTATCCTCATAAAAAAGTTAAGGCAAAAATAAAAAGTTATATAGGATTAAATTATGTAATAATTGATAAAAAAATTATCAATATCAAAAAAAATAAAAAATATAGAAATATTAAAAATAATAAGAATATAATGAATAAAGTTTTAATAATGATAGGTGGAGGAGACATACTAGGATTAGGTAAAAAAGCTTCTAAATATCTTAATAATTGTGGTTTTAAAGTTACTTTAATAGAAGGACCTTTGGTTAAAAATAAATTAGTTTCAAAAAACATTAATGTATTATGCAATCCTAAAAATTTAAATCAATTAATGATAAAAAATGATTTGATTATAACAAATGGAGGGAATAGTTTATTTGAATCAATATTTTTAAAAAAACCAACATATGTTTTACCGCAGTCAAATAATGAAATTAAAATAGCAAAATTTTTTTATAGAAATAAAATGATATTTGGTTTTGGAAAAAAAATTAATAAATTTCCAACAGAAAAAAAGTTTAAAAATTTTTTTAAAAGAAAAAAATCAATTATTGATGGATATGGTGCATCAAGAATATTTAAAATAATTAACAAAGCTTTATGAATAATAATAAATGGCTATTAAGTATTACTGCGGGTAAATGGCAAACAAATGGCATTAAAGAAGCTAAAAAGTTAGGATTAAATGTTATTTCATTTGATCAAAATAAAAAAGCAGAAGGTTTTAAATATTCAGATATTTGTTACCAATGTGATATTAATAATATTGAATTTATATTAAAAAAAATTCATGAAAATAAAATAAAAATTTCAGGAGTTATATGCTTTTGTTCTGAAGTCGGTATGAATTCAGTAAATATAATTAGAAATCGAATGAATTTACCATGTAAAAATAATTTATATGATAATTTGATAAATAAAATTGAACAAAAAAAAGCTTGGAATAAAAATTTTTTACCAATTACAAAAGAATGGAATTATTTTTCAAATATTAATGAATCTTTAATTTATGCTAAGAGTTTAAAAAAACCATTTATTATAAAACCTTCTGATTCATCTGGAAGTAGAGGAGTTACTAAAATATCTAATAATTATAACATAAAAAAATCATTAATTAATGCATTTAATTATTCAAATAATTCTAAAATAATTATTGAGAATTTTCTATATGGCAAAGAATTTGCAATAGAAATTTTTGTAATAAATAAAATTGTTAAAATTTTATCAATTTCTGAAAAGAAAAAAATTAGACATACAAATTTAACCGTAGCTAATGAATATTTTACTCCAAATTTATCACCTTTACTTGTTAGTAAAATAAATAAAATTACTAGAAAAGCTATAAATGCTCTTCAATATAATAATGGCCCAGGACATTTGGAAATAGTGATTAATAAAAATAAAGATATTTTTCTTCTTGAATTTGCAGGAAGAGGAGGTGGATTTAACGTATATGATAAATATGTCCCTTTGCTTTCTGGTATAAACTTACCAAAAATTAGTATTTTACAAGCAATAGGTCACAAAATTAAAATTCATAAAATTAAGAAAACTAGAGGAATAATTAGATATTTTCCAGCAAAGAAAGGAAAGATAAACTCGATAAAAGGTATTGAGCAGGCAAATAAATTAACATCTATTATAGCAGAATCTTTTGTTAAAATAGGAGATAATGTCAAAAAGGCTAAAAGTGATGGAGATAGATTAGGGTGCTTGATTAGTTATCATAATGATTATAAAAAAATGATTATGAATGCATCTAAAGCAACTAGACTTATAAAATTTGATATTTCATTATGATTATTGATACTCATTTACATTTAGATGATAGAATACAAGGTTCACCAGATTTAGCACTAAATGAATTATCTAAACAACTTGAGAATTCAAATATTGAAAAAGCTATAGTTATACATTTAGAAAATCAAAGATGGTCTAAGGAAGTTTTTATTAATTCGATTTTAAAAAATCGAAAACTAAGTGGGTTTGTCAACATTAATCCGAATAACACAAAATCATTAAATGATTTAGAATACTCAATTAAAGATTTAAAGTTTATTGGATTAAAGCTTCATCCGCGCTTACAAAATTTTGATATTAATAGTAAAGAAACTAATAAATTAGTTAGTCTAGCTGGAGATTTAGATATCCCTGTTTTAATCGATACTTTTCCAGATGGATATAGTTTGTCTAGAGGGTTTTCGGTAAAACAATATGCTGAATTAGCAATTCAAAATAAAAAAACAAAGTTTATATGGGCTCACTGTGGAGGTCATTATGTTATAGATTTTATGATGGTTGCTAAAAGGTTTGAAAATATCTTTATGGATATATCATATTCATTATTATATTATTTAGAAAGCAATGTATCTAAGGACATCATTTATGCTATGAAAAGTATGAAATTTGATAAAATTATGTATGGCTCTGATTATCCTGATAGAAATATTAAAGATACTCTAAATCTAACAAAATCATTTATGATTAAACAAAATGTAAGTGAAAAAGATATAGATAAAATTTTTTATTCTAATGCTAAAAAATTTTTTAACTGGTAATGAATTTGTAAATGAATAACAATAAAATTAAAAAAATTGCAAAGTTTTATGACTCTAGATTTGACGAATATGGAAATAATCTTAAAACTGTTGGATGGAGCTCAAAAAAAAGCCAAAATTTAAGATTTAAAAATTTATTCAGATCTTTAAGAATTAATAATAAAAAAATTCTTGACGTTGGATGTGGCCTTGGAGATATGGTAAAATTTTTAGACTCTAGATCAAAAAACTATAATTATATAGGTATCGATATATCAAAAAAATTAGTTAATTATTGTAAAAAAAATAGAAATAAAAAAAATAGAAAATTTATAAATTCTGATATTTTTAAAGTTAAAGAAAAAAATATTGATATTAGTGTCTTATCGGGTTCTTTATCATTAAATTTTGTAGGAATTGAAGATTATACTTTTAAAACAATGAAAAAAATGTTTGATATTTCAAATGAATGCATTGCTTTAAATTTTTTATCAAAATATGCTGATTATGAAACAAAAAAAAATAAACACTATTATCCAGAACGGGTATTTTCCTGGGCTAAAAAAATTTCAAAAAATATTAATTTGTATCATGATTATCCATTGTATGAATTTACAATTCAAATTTATCGTTAATTATGAATATTAAAAATAAAATTATTGACTTTTGTAAAAAAAATAGAATTTCTTCAACAGAAGTCGCAGATGCTCTTGGAAAAAAGGGTGTTTTTAGGAATGTAAATCAATTAAATACTATTCAAGATCAATATTGTGTAGGTGAAGTAAGGTGCGTATTTGCTGCTAATAAATCTAACTATACTGTCCACGAGCAAATAAAGAATACAAAAGAAGGAGAAATAGTTTTAATTTTTTCTCATAACTGCAAAAATCATGCAATTTTTGGCGGGTTAATAGCAAAATTTCTCCTTTTATATAAATCAGCTTCAGCAATAGTTGTGCAAGGAAAAGTAAGAGATGCCGCATATCTTAAAAGAGAAAATTTTTCTATTTGGTGTGAAGGGGTAACTCCATTAGGTTGTTATAATAAAAAATCAAAACCCTATCCTTTATTAAGAGAAAAAAAAATGAGAAAAGAATATGATGGATCAATAGCAATTTGTGATGAATGTGGAGTTACAATAATTCCAAAAAATAAAATCAATCAAACTATGCTTGGTCGACTAGAGCAAATTGAAATTCAAGAAGACTTATGGTTTTTTTGTTTAGACACTTTAAAATGGGATACAAAAAAAATTGTGTGCGATAAAGCATATCTAAAAGATACAACATTATTATCTAAGAATCATATAGTCCACTTAAATAAACTAAAAAAAAGTTTAGATAAAAAAAAGTGAAGAAAAAAAACAAAATCAAAAAATTTACAAGAAAAGTTACAAAATCAGAGATAAATAAATATTTATCAGATTTAGATCTTTACGGTTATGTTAAAATAAATAATTTTTTAACAAAAAAAAGTGTTAATTATTTTTTAAATGATATTAATCAATTATATAACACTATAAATAAAAATAAAAAATTAATTTATAAAGGTACCCCAAACAGAAATAAAAAAGATAAAATTGTTTACAGCTTATTTAAAAAGAATAAATCTTATATTGATCTATTATCGGATGAAACAGTAACAAAAATATGTATGAAAAAATTAAATGATCCATACTATAGATTTTTACCGCACAATGTTCCCAATTATACTCTTAAATATTATAATGCTAGATCTAGTGGTGAAAAATTAGATTTACATATTGATTCTAACATTCCCTTTCCAGGTGAAAGAACTTTTATGATGCAACTTTCTTTTGTTTTAGAAAGTAGTTCTAAAAGTAATGGATGTACTGTTGTTGTACCGGGATCACATAGATCAGGTCAATATTCAGACAGATCAACCAAAGAACTTTATGAAATAAATGCTAATGCAGGTGATTTAGTTATGTGGGATAGCAGACTATGGCATGGTACTCATAAAAATTTATCAAATAAATCAAGATGGTCTATTATTGCTACTATGGGAATGTGGTGGGTGATGCCATCTATGGATATTATTAGATCAATTGATAATGATATTTATAAAAGTTGTTCAAATATGCAAAAACAACTTCTAGGATTTTGCTCAATTCCTCCAATAAATGAATTTGAGAGAAATAATACTAAGTGTGGGTATGATTTTCTTAAAAAAAATATTTCAGATTACTAGTTTAAAATTATTATTATTATCATTTTATGACATTAAACTCAAAGTATGTAAGTAAATTTGCTATTGGAACAGCAAATTTTGGAAATAATTATGGGATTAAAAATCAATTTAAAAAGATATCTTTAATTGAAACTAAAAAAATACTTAATTTAGCAATTAAAAGAAATATTCGACATTTAGATACTGCAATGGTTTATGGCGATAGTCAGAAATATATAGGTAATCTAGTTAAAAATAAATTGAAAATTACAACTAAACTTCCTCCAATTCCTTCAAATTGCGATGATTTAAATAGGTGGACAGATAATAAAATTCGCAAATCTTTAAAAGAATTGAAAGCAAAATCAATCAACACACTCCTTTTACATAATCCGAATGACCTATTAACTAAAAATGGTAAAAAATTATATGAAAATCTTTTACATTTAAAAAAAAATAAAATTATTAATAAAATAGGATTGTCACTTTATGAAATTAATGACATTTATAAATTTTTAGGCAAGTATAAGATAGACGTTGTTCAAACTCCATTTAATTTAATTGATAGAAGACTTTTAAAAAATGATATGATAAATTTTTTAAAAAATAAAAAAATTGAAATTCATATAAGATCAATATTTTTACAAGGTGTATTATTAATGGATTCAAAAACAAGATCGAAAAAATTTAAAAAATGGAATAAAATTTGGAAAATTTATGACAACTGGCTCAAAGAAAAAAAATTATCAAAAATACAAGCGTGTTTGAACTATGTTTTATCATTTTCAGATATAGATAAAATAATTATTGGATACGATAATCACAAACAATTAATTGATGTTTTAGACTTAAAAAAAATTAAAGTAAGTGCACCAGAAGATATTTATTCTAAAGATAAAGCTCTAATCAATCCTTTTAATTGGAAATAATATGAAAACAAGAAGACTAGCTATAATACCTGCCAGAGGAGGGTCTAAGAGAATAAAGAAAAAAAATATAAAACAATTTCTTGGAAAGCCCATTATTAGTTATAGTATAGAAACAGCATTGAAAAGTAATTTATTTTCTAAAATTCATGTTTCTACAGATAGTTTAGAAATAAAAAAAATATCTGAAAAAAATAAAATTAATATTGATTTTTTGAGACCAAAAAATCTTGCAAATGATAATGCAGGTTTAATTGAAGTTTTAAAATTTGTAGCCAATAAATATAAAAACTTAGGTTATAAATTTGATGAAGTTTGGCTAATAATGCCTTGTTCACCTCTAATAAATTATAAAGATTTAATTAAAGCTTCAAAAATATACAAGAAAAATAATTCAAATAAAATATTACTATCTATTTCAGAATACAATGTTCCCATACAATGGTCCTATAAGTTGAATAAAAATAAATCCTTAGTACCTAATTTTACAAAATTTATAGATTTGGACTCAAAAAAAATTAAAAAAAGTTATCATGACAATGGTTCTTTTGTTATCTATAATTTTGATAATGTAATAAAAAATAAAATATTTAAAAATCAATTTATTGGATATGAAATACCCAAAGATAGATCCATAGATATAGATGATGAACTAGATTGGAACATTGCTGAAGCTCTTTATTTAAAAAAAAATAAATTATGAAAAAAGAAAAAATTTTAGAAATAATTAAAGATCATTTTAAATCTGAGGGTTTAAAAGTTGAATTTAGAAATAAAAATAAATTAAAATGGAATGAAGCCCTCGATAAAATGAATTACGTTCCATGTAATTATTTATTTTACTCACTTGAATATGAATATGAATATCAATCATTATTTAACGATGAATGTATTGATTGTTCAATAATAATTAAAAAATATGATGATGTATTTATAGTTTGGCCTATTTTGATGACTAAAAAAGGGAGAAATTATGAACTTATTACTTATGACAATACAATTTATTCTCCTTTAGTGTCAAAATTATTATCTTTGAAAAATAAAAAGGAAGTTAATAATTTATGTTATGATTTAGTTAAAAAAATATCAAATAAACTAAAAATCAAAACAATTAGAATAATTGATTCATTTAAAAATGAAATAGATATTTCTATTTGGCATCAAAATATAATTAGAAATAACCCTCTATTAAATGTAAAATATGATTTGATGTTAAATTTAATTGATGATTTAAAATCTATAAAACGCAATTTTAGAAAAAGTAGTAAATCTCTCATTAATAAAGGTTATAAAATTTGGAATGTAAAAGTAATGGAAAATCTTGATAAAAGTAAATGGGAAGAGTTCATAAATCTTCATTTTAAAGTTAGTGGTAAAAAAACACGCTCAAATAAAACTTGGGACATTCTTAAAAAGCAGATTCAAGTAAAAGAAGCATTTTTAGTTTATTTAGAAGATGATAAAAATAAAATTGTTGGAGGTGGATTTTTTAACTTTTCTAAATATGAATGTTCTTATAGGGTGGGTGTATATAGTAGAAACTTATTTGATAAACCTTTAGGACACACCGTTCAAGCAAAAGCTATCGAAATTATGAAAAAGAAATTAATAATTTGGTATAATATTGGTCCTGATTATTTTGAATTTTATGATCCTAAACCTAATGAAAAAGAAATTTCAATTTCATATTTTAAAAAAGGATTCTCATCACATATAGTACCAAAATATGAATTTATTATAAAATTTAAATGAATACTATTTATCATCTTTGGCCTAAAGGTAAATTAAATTTATATAATATTATTTCTACAACATCTTATACATCTAATTATTTAGAAAAAAATATTAAAAAAAGGTTTAATAATAGAGGCTATCCTATCTTAATTTCAAGTGGCAGAGTAGGCATAACTTTAATATTAATTAATCTAAAAATAAAAAAAAATGAAAAAGTTAAAATCTTTCCTTATGCCTCTCAATGCGTAAAAGATGCAGTTTTAAAGGTAGGAATTCCATCATTTTCAAAATCAAAATTGAAATCATCAATTAATATTATTTATCATCAATATGGTTATATAAATTTTAATTCTTATAAAGGATTAATAATTGAGGATTCAGTTGATAGTTTAGTTAAAAAAAATGGTAAATTATTTCTAGCAGGTGGTAATTATGAAATTTGGTCTTTAAATAAAATTTTAGGTTCTTTTGGAGGGGCAATATTATGGTGCAAAAACAAAAGAGATTATGAAAAAATTATAAAAATACGTGATAATAGAAATAGTTATACAAATCTATCTTGGTTTATAAAATTAATTTCCACAAAATTTAACTTCTTAGCTCCTTTGTGGTATAAAATTGAAATTTTAGGAGGACCCGTTCCTAAATGGGCTCTAAAACAATTATTTTTAGACTTAAAAAATTGGGATGAAATAACAAAACAAAGATTAAAAAGATTTGAAATATTTAAAGATTTAATACCAAAATGGGCAAAAGTTGAAAAAACAAGAATACCTTGTGTAATTCCATCAAAATTAACAAAAAAAAATATTAACTATTTAAAAAAACTAGGAATGCGCTTTGGTGAGAGGCATTTTTTAATAAATAATAATAAATTAATTAAAGTTTTTTTAATTTCAATTCATCAAGATATTCCAATTATAATTTTAAAAAAAATAAGAAAAATTTTATTAACATGATCACATATATAGGCCCAGCAACAAATAAAATTGAAATCGAAAAATCTTTGAAACTTGCATTTAAAGTTTTTAAAAAAAACAATAAAAAAATAAATTATAAAAACAAAATTGATTTATGGAAAATTGATTCTAATATAAAATTAAAAAATTTAATAATTATTAAAAATAAAAATGATGTAATTGGATTAACAAGAATCATACCAAGAAAATTAAAATTAAATAATAAAATATTTAATATCTCGGGATTGAGTAGTATTTGTATTGATAAAAAATATAGATCAAAAGGACTTTCAAAGATATTGATTAATTACGTTCTTGAATATTGCAAAAGAAATAAATATGATTTAGCGATATTATTTGCTAGAAATTTTCTTAACCACTATTATAATAAATATGGAATTTATGGTATTTCTCACTACACTTCTCTAAATTTTAAATCATCTGATTTATTAAATTTTTCAAATAAAAAATATCTTATTAAAAAGGCTAAAGTTTCTGATTTAAAAAAAATTAAAAAAAGTTACGAATATACTTATTTAAAGTGCAATGGCATATTTTATAGAGAATATTCTTTTTGGAAATATTTATTTAACAAAAATAATTTAGAAAAAAATAAAATCGAAGTCTTAATAAAAGATAAGAAATTTTATGGTTATATAATTAGAAATAACAACCATATTTATGAAATAGGAATATTACCTATAACAGATTTAAATATATTATTAAGAACAATAAAGTTAAATTATCAAACCATTGAATTAGATATGATTCAAAATCATCCTATTTTAAAAAATATTGATAAAATAGATTTTACATTTAAATTTAGACAATGTCCATATGGAGGACATATGCTCAAAATAATTAATACTCATAAACTAGTCAAATATTCAAAAGTTAAGTTGAATAATAATGATTTGACAAAAATTAAAAAAAATAAAATTGATCAAAAATTAACTATGAAATTACTTCAAATAATAGATTTTTCTAATTTCCCTAAAAGTCATTTTAATTTTAATTATTTCTCTTTTTTAAATTCAGATCATTTATAAAAATGAAAGATATAGGTAAACAAATTAATTGGTATGGATGGATTTATTTTAATAAAACTATTCCATTTATATCACCCTTAATAATAAAATTTAGACAAAGAAAATTACGTGTAATTTCAAGAGGTTACAGTAAAATTTTTAATAAAGAATTTTTAAAAAATAAAAATATTAAAAATTTAACTGTAATTGAAAAAGAGTTTAGAAATAAAGTTTTTAGTGAAGTTGATAATTATTACTCTCCCATTATATTTAATAATGGATTAAATTTTGCAAAATTAATTTGCAAACATTATTTTTTGAAAATAATTTATGTTAGAAAAGCATATTACCCTGCATTAAATAATGAAATCTTATATTTTTTTGGAAAAAATAAATCTAAAATAATTTATCCATTACCTAGAATTTATCGTAATTTTTTAAAAGATTATGGAATTAAATTTAATGATTTCTTTTCAGACATTTATTGGTATCTTTTTATTACTTTTTTTTATTTTATTGGATTAGTAGTTGGATTAAAAAATATTTTTTTTAGTATTTTCTTTTGTTTTATTAAACCTAACTTAAATAGTAAAAAAAATTATGTATATTTTAATAGTTTAACTTTGAATTGTTTGCCTAAGGATAATAGATTAAATCCAAATATAATAAATTGGTACATAGATGATAACATTAAAACACAAAATAATTATATTTGTCACAACTTAAAATATTCTAAAAATATTTATTTAGAAAATAATATTATTTCATATAAGAAAAAAATCCAATATTTAAATGAATTTAAAGGATTAATAAAATTTTCGTTTTGGTTTTTAAAAGCTTCATTTATTTGCTTAATAGATATATTTTCAGGGAAATGGTGGCACCCATTATTATTTTATGAATCCGTTAATGCTTCTATGATAAGATTTCAAAATTCAAGTAATATTCCTTCAAAATACTTTTTTAATAATTCAAATTTTACCTATAGACCTATGTGGACATATGAAGCAGAAAAAAAATCTAAAATAATAATGGCTTTTTATTCCACTAATTTAAGAGAATTAAAATTGAAAAATATAGAAAATCCTTTACCCCATTATTATATAAAAGAATCAACTTGGCCATATTTATATGTTTGGGATTTATATGATAAAAAATATTTTGAAAAAAATATTGATTTAAAAACTAATATTGAAATAAAAGGTTATATACCTTTTGAAAATGGGAAAAAGTTTGATAAAGAAAAATCATTAAAAAATCTTTCAGTTTTTGATGTTCAGCCTACTAGGGATATATTTTATAAAACTATACCTGAAAAATATCACGACTATTATAAATTTGATAATATTATTAATTTTTTAAAAGTTATTCTTTCATTGACCAAATTTGATATAAAAATTTACATAAAAAGAAAAAGAAATATTGGTTCATTAGCTCATCCTTATTACAGAAATTTCATTAAAATTATGGAAAAAAATAATCAAATTGAATTCGTAGATAGTGAAGTTAGTGCTTATGATATGATAAAAAAATCTAGAGCAGTTATATCAATTCCATTTACTTCAACTGCACATATAGCTAATAAATTAAATATTCCTTCAATTTATTTTGATCCATCTGGTTTAATTTATGATAATGATGAAGCATTACATAATATTAAACTAATTAATAATTTAAAATCATTGGAAGATTGGATAAAAGAAACTTTTAAACCTTAAATGAATATTATAAATAAAATAATTAATTTTCGAAATAAATATGATATCAAATTTTTTATATATATAAAATTTACTAAACTAATTGGCCAAATTAATATTTCATTTAATAAGTTAATCTATGGTTCAAAATTTATTATAACTAAACCATACAATGTATGGGGCATAATAAGAATATTAATACATGGTAGTGGTAAAATTGAAATCAAAAAAAACTTTCATGCGGTGTCAGATAGAAGAAGATCAACCATTACATTATATTCACCTTGCAATTTAAATGTTATAGGAAAAGGAGAAATCTTTATAGATGAACATGTTGGATTAAATGGAACTACGATAGTTAGTAAAGAAAAAATTTCTATAGGTAGAAATACGATGATTGCACCAAATACGATTATTGTTGATCATGATGCTCATAATTTATGGCCATTAGAAGATAGATGGAAGAATGAAGGAAAAAGTAGTAAAATATCTATAGGGGAAAATGTTTGGATTGGAATGAATTCAATAATATTAAAAGGAGTAGAAATTGGCAATGGTGCTGCAATAGCGGCTGGAAGTGTAGTTACAAAAAATTGTGAATCTAATACATTATATGCAGGTAACCCAGCAAAAAAAATAAAAAAAATAAATGAAATAAGTAAATGAAAAAAAAATATATTGAAATAGGTTATGGGAATGTGGAAAAATTACAAATTGGTGAAAATTTACCTTTGATTTTTATTGGAGGACCCTGTGCCATCGAAAGTAAAAACCATTCTTTAATGATGGCAAAAGAAATAAAAAGAATTTGTAATAATGTTGGGATAAAATTTATTTTTAAATCCTGCTATGATAAAGATTGCAGATCTTCTCCAGAAAGTTTTCATGGAGTAGGTATTGATGAAGGATTAAATATACTATCTGAAATTCGAGATGAATTAAATATTCCAGTAATTTCAGATTTTTCAGAAGTTTCTCATGCAAAAAAAACAGGCGAGATTTGCGATATGGTTCAAATCCCTGCTTATCTATGTAGACAAACCTCTATACTTAAAGCAGCCGCAAATACTGGAAGACCTATACTCTTAAAAAAAGGACAGTTTATGAGTCCCTGGAATATGAAAAATTCAGTGAAAAAAATTGAATCATTTAATAATTTTCAAATACTTTTAACAGATAGGGGAACATTTTTTGGTTACAATATGTTAGTGAATGATATGAGATGTTTTCCTATTATGTCTGAAACAGGATATCCTGTTTGTTTTGATGCAACTCACTCTGTACAACTTCCAACTTCTATGGGTAATATTTCTGGAGGCCAAAGGGAATACATACCTAGTTTAGTAAGATCAGCAATTGCATGTGGAATCAATGCTTTATTTATGGAAGTTCATGATGATCCTAAAAATGCTCTTTCTGATTCAAATACTGTTTTAAATATAAAATACTTAGAAACAATATTAATTCAGGCTAAAAAATTCCATAATTTGCGTTTAGAAATTTTAAAAGATTTAGGAGAAGATAATATTCATAATGATTAATAAAAAAATAAAAATAAAAGAAATTATGTTAGGGTTAAAAGAATTTCCTATAATTAATCAAAATATTATTTTAAAAGAAGCTCTTGAAGAAATGAACAAATTCAAACTTGGTATTGTTTGTATAGTTGATGATAATAAAAAATTAATTGGAGTACTAACTGATGGAGATATTAGAAGAAAAATATTAAAAGTTCAAAAACCATTTTCCGCATTATTAGTTGACGACGCACTAATTCATTCAAATAAAGAGCCAATAATAATTCAAGATAAGAATACACTTGAAGAGTGTATCGAAATTATGGGAAGTAAACAAATCTGGGATTTGCCAGTGGTTGACGACCAAAACGAGTTATTAGGATTATTACATCTTCACCCAGCAATAAAACAATTATTGAAAAATTAAAGTAGTGTACAGTGGAAATAAAGCAATTTCTATTTTAGCAAAAGAAATAGACAAGTTTGATCATCATGAAAGTTCTCATTGGAAATATTTAAATAAGAATATTAAATACGATAAAAATATAATATCTGGTTTTAGTGGCTTTGGAGATGCATCAAGAAGATTTTATGGAATACAAAATTTTCTACACTTTTTATTTCAATCACCTTTTAGAAAACAAGGTCATACATATAAAAATTTTAAACAATATGATCTAATTTCTAGAAGAATTGCTTTAAAACAAAATAGATCATATGATATTAATTGTCTTAGACAAACATTATTTTTGTCATATCTAAATCAAAAAAATAATTGTGAACTAAAAAATATTATTAAAACTGAACCAGTTGTTTGCATTATTGGAGATGGCTTTGGTTATATGGCAAGCTTGTTGATTAAACTTAATATAACAAAAAAAATTTATTTAGTAAATCTTTCTAAAGTTTTATTAATTGATTTAATATATCTAAAAAAAGTTTTTGGCGAAAATAAATTTAATAATTGTGTTAATTTAGTACAAAATTCTGATGATTTACAAAATATTGAAAAAAAATCATTAGGTGCAAATGAATTCCAAATTATTGCCTTAGAAGCTAAAAAATTTCATTTATTAGAGCAATGTAATTTCAATTTTGTTATGAATATTCATTCTATGCAAGAAATGAATTATAATATAATTGATAAATATTTTAATTATATTAGAAAATCAAAATATAAAGATAAAATTCTTTTTTATTGTTGTAATAGGGTTAAAAAAACTTTGTTTGATGGAGAAGAGTTAATTTTTGATGATTATCCTTGGAAAAAAAATGATAAAATTGTTTTTGATGAAACTTGCCCAAATTGGAATCAAAGAACATATATGTCAAAAGCACCATTTTATGTAAATTATGATGGCAAACACAAACATAGATTGGTATTCTTATCCAGATCATAATAATGCAAAATGTTATAAAAAATAGGATAGATTTAAAAAAGAAATTTCTTAATAGAGATAATTTATTTGGCGGTTGGGTTTCTTTTGGACATCCTTCAATTACAGAAATTTTTACAAATGCTAATTTTGATTTTTTAGCAATAGACATGGAACACTCTACTATTTCTTTAAATGAAGCTCAAAGAATAATCTCATCAAGCCAAGCAGGAAATCTTCCTTGTTTACCCAGGCCAGTTTCACATTCTAATGATTGGTTTAAACCAATATTGGATTCTGGAGCAGATGGTTTAATATTACCAACAGTTGAGAATGAAAAAGAAGTACAAAATATAATAGATTTAATTAAATATCCGCCCCTGGGTAAAAGATCATACGGATTAAATAGAGCTCAAAATTATGGTTTTAATTCTATGGATTATTTTAGTAATTGGAATGATCAATCCATAATAATAATTCAAATAGAAAGTATTAATGCAGTTAATAATATTGATAAAATTTTAAATAATGAGAATATCGATGGTGTTATGATAGGACCTTATGATTTATCAGGATCTTTAAAAATACCAGGTCAAACTTCACATAAACTAGTTATAGATGCATCAAAAAGGGTAATAGATGCATGTCAAAATAAAGGAATTAGTTGCGGCACTCAAATTGCCAATCCGGACTCTGAGAATTTGGAAAAAAATTTTAACATGGGTTATAATTTTTGTTTTCTTGGTTCTGATTTATTTTCTTTATGGAATTGGTCAGAAAAAATGTCAAAATTAATAAAAAATATTAAATAGTTTTATTTAACCTAATAAAAGAAAAATATTGAAAATATTAAGATTCTTTAAAATTAAAAATTACATTTTCTTTATTAAGATGATTATTAATACATTTTATTCAAAATTTTATAATAAAAATAAATTTTTAGAAGAACAAATTCAGATTTTCAATAATTTAGGCTGGAATTATAATGATTCTTTAAAATCTTTAAATAAAATTTTGATTAAGAATGAATTGGATAACTTTGATGACTCTAAAGTATCTATGATTAGCCAACATTTAATAGCATTTTGTTCAATTAAGAAAAAACCAAAAAGAATATTAGAGATTGGTACTTATGATGGCTTTACTTCATTTCTTCTATCAAAAATATTTCCAGAATCAGAAATTATCACATTAGATCTTAATGATAATTCTAATATTTATAATAAAACTTATAATCGTTCGAATAAAAATATAAAAAGTGATTTAATAACTAAAAGAAATCTAAATATTCAGGATAGTAGAATTAAATTTATTCAAGATAATAGTTTTAATCTACCAAAGTATAATCTAAAAAATTTTGATTTAATTTGGGTAGATGGAGATCATAATTATCCAGCATTAGCATGGGATATTTGCAATGCATTTAACCTATTAAATGAAAATGGCTATTTATTATGTGATGATATTTATTTTAATAGAAGTGAAACACACCATATTTTAAATTATTTACAAAATGAAAAAATTATTCAAGTAAGCTATATTTTAAAAAGAGTTAGTAACATTTTTTCTGCAAATCCCTTTATTAGAAAACATATAGCAATTATCAAAAAAACATAATTAAATATAACAATGAATTATTTCTTTTTTTTAGATCATCCAGATAATGAACTTAGATCTTCAATAGATTTATTTAACAAACCTCCATCAAAAACATGGAGTAAAGAAAAACTATATAATGTAAATGTTCATGTTTTTTATTCTGATGGAATAAAGTGGAAATTTCATTATTTTAAAACTATTAAAAAAAATGATTACTTAACTATTAATAAAGATGAACTTCCTATAGATTTTCAAAATAAATCAGTTTTTATTTCATTAAATAAAGATAAAATTACAGATTCTTCAAAATTAATTAATGAAAATTATATGAATTCGATACCAGCTTGGAGGGCTAACATTAAATTAAAAAGTAAATCAACTGCTTGTTCATATCAAGGAGAAATTCCGAGTTCTTTAACTGAAAAAAATCTTTCACTTGTTAGTTGTTCTCCCATGGTGCAATTAGAAAAAAACATTAATACTTATTTTTATTTAGTTAATTTAAATTCAAATCCTGGTAAA
Source organism: Alphaproteobacteria bacterium MarineAlpha5_Bin12 (assembly GCA_002937855.1). Classification (GTDB taxonomy): domain Bacteria; phylum Pseudomonadota; class Alphaproteobacteria; order HIMB59; genus MarineAlpha5-Bin12. Next base: position 67,199 of record PTKS01000003.1, read on the forward strand.
ATTAAATTTAAAATAAACGTTTTAAATAAAAATAAAGAAATTATATACACTGATAATTTTTATACTAATACTATCAATATTTTAAATTTAAAAAATATAATTACTAATTTAAATGAGAAGATGTATATTTTTACTTCTAAAGATAAGGGTGGGGTTCCAATTTACTTTTCAAAAAATGATACAAATACATCGCTTTCATTAGAACATACGCATCCCCCAACGGAATACACTATTCATGGAAATAGAATTTTTTTTCAAAAAGAAAAGAAAAATTTTTGGCTTGATTAAAATGAATAATAATTCAATTAAAACCACAGTCTTTAGAAATAAATATTCATTATATTTGAGAAATTTATTTAATATTAAGCCAGTTGATACATATCGGCCTTTATATAATGAAGCTTGTGTTAGTGATTTTTTTTACTGGTCATCAAATAAAAATTTCGATACTAAGTTTATGCTTACTAATATATCTTCTCATATTTTACCTAAAACACCTCAAAACGATAATGTAATATTTATAATTTATAATGAAAGTGGCAATATTTTAAAAAAATTTGAAATCGTATTATCTCCATATGAAACTAAGGAGATCGTATTTTCAAAATTAAATATCAAAGGATATGGATCTTTTTTTGTTTTTCATAAATTTTCAAAAATAAATAATTTATCCTCGCACGGCTCTTTTGTTGCTGAAAGAGGTTATGTAGGTTACAAAAAAAATAATGGCATCTGGAATTTTATGCATGGTAACTACAATGCATGTTATTTAAACAAAAAAAATAAAATAAAATCTATTATTTCAAAATCTTTTTTTACTCAATTTTATTGTCCTCAAGTTACTTTTAATGATACCAAAAATTTTAAAATTATAATTAATAATCCTACAAATTCTAAAATAAAAATAAATATAGAATGTTTTGATAAATTAAAAAAAATTGTAGTCTCTAAAAGTAATTATATTAAAATTTTCAATACTTTTATCTTTGAATTTAATAACAAAGATGTTGATTTTATAATCATTAAATCAAAAATTCTTTTTTGCAGACCCTTAATTTTAAAAGAATATAAAACAAACTTTGATATTTTTCATGGATAGTAAATAATAAATTTGAAGATTTATTGTCTCTTTGATATTAAATGATTAAATTAATGAATAAACAAAAAATAAATAATTTATTTCAATTAAATAATAAAACAGCGGTTATAATTGGAGCAGGAGGTCATTTATGTAGCGAAATGGCTCGAGGATTAGCCTATAATGGATGTTCAGTTGCTTTATTAGATATAAGGATTCATAAAATAGAAAAAATTCAAAGAGAATTAAAATCTAATGGATACAATAAAGTAATTTGTCAAAAAATTAATGCTGAAAAAAAACAAGATCATATTAAGGCATTAACTAAAATAATTAAAAGATTTAATAAAGTAGATATTCTGATCAATGGAGCGGGAATCAATAGTCCTAAATCATTTTTTGATATTGAATTAAATGAATGGAATTCAGTTATATCCTCCCAATTGACAGCAACTTTTCTCGGCTGTCAAATTTTTGGCAAACATATGGTAAAAAATCAAAAAGGTTCGATCATTAATATTTCTTCTGCTTCAGCTGGCCCACCATTATCAAAAGCTTTTGCCTATTCGGCATCTAAAGCAGGAATAAAAAACTTAACCCAAAATTTAGGAAGAGAGTGGGGCAAAGAAGGAGTTAGAGTTAATGCTATAAGACCTGGTTTTTTTCCAACTGAATGGAACAAAAAGAATTTTATTACTCCAAAAAGAAAAAAATCAATATTGAACCATACACCAATGAGTCGTTATGGAAATCCAAATGAACTTATAGGAGCAATTTTATGGCTAGCATCAGATTCTTCAAGCTTTGTTACCGGAACAGAAATTGCAATTGATGGTGGCTTTTCTTCCATGACAATATAATATATTTTAAATGATATTTAAGAAAACAGCAATTATTACTGGTGGAAACAAAGGTATAGGACTTTCCTTAACAGAAGCATTTGTTAAAGAAGGTTATTTTGTAATAGTTGGTGCAAGAAATAAGATTTCCTTTCCTAAAGAAATTAAAAGTAACATTCTATTCATAAAATCAGATGTAAAAAAAGAAATTTCACATAAATTATTAGTTAAAAAAGCAATTAAAAAAACTGGTAGACTAGATGTTTATATTAATAATGCCGGAATATCAAATTGGAGATCTATAGATAAAATTGATAAAAATTTTTTAGATGAAATAATAAATACGAATCTAATTGGAACTTTATGGGGATGTAAATTAGCAGCAAAACATATGAAAAAAGGAGGATGTATAATTAATATTTCAAGTATAGCGGGAAAAAGGGGCACGGCAAACAATTCAGTATATTGTGCTTCAAAATTTGGAGTTAATGGCATCACTCAATCACTTGCTAAAGAGTTAGGCCCTAAAGGAATAAGAGTTAATTCTGTTTGCCCAGTTTTAATAAAGACTAAAGGATTAATAAAAGCCTTAAAAAATTCAAATTCACCAGCGAAAAAGAATCCAAAATTTTTTTTATCAGATTTTGCTAAAAATAACGCAGCACTTAAAAGATTGCCATCTTCATTAGAAGTGGCTGAGGTTTGTTTGTTTTTATCTTCGAATTCTGCATCAGCAATTACTGGTCAAAATATAAATGTTGATTGTGGAGTTTTACCACAATAATTCAAAAAAAATTGAAAATTATAGCTATTATACCTGCTCATTTAAGATCTATTAGATTTCCTAAAAAAATTATTTTTCCTATTTTAGGTCTTCCAATGATTGAACATGTTAGAAGAAGAGTTCTAATTTCTAATGTTTTTTCTGAAGTTTATGTTGCAACATGTGATAAAGAAATTTCAAAATTAGTAAAAAATAATAATGGCAAAGTTATCTTTACTTCAAAGAAACATAAAAATGGAACCAGTCGAGTAGCAGAGGCAATTAAAAAAATCAAATGCACTCATGTAGTTTTAATACAGGGTGATGAACCATTAATTCTTCCTCAACATTTAAGACTTATCTATAATAAGATAAAATCCAATCCTAAAAATCTCTCATGGAATGCAGTAGGAAGTATTGAAAAAAAAGAGGATTTAAATAAACATTCATTTGTTAAATGTATCGTTAAAAATCAGAAAATAACTAAGTGTTTTAGATTTTTTAATAATTTATCTGCAGAAGATAAAAAAGAAAAAAATATAAAAAAAATACTTGGTTTAATTGCTTTTAAAAAAAATTTTTTATTAAAAATTTCTAAAAAATCAGCCTCTAAAAATGAAAAAAGTGAATTAATTGAGCAAATGAGAATTATTGACAATAATTATAAAATTAGCCCAGTTTTAATAAAACCTACATTACCTTCAGTTAATGAACCAAATGAAGTCAAAATTATAAAAAATTATATCAAAAAATATAACAATCAAAAAATATTATTGAATAAAATTTTAAATTGGAAAATTTGATTAAAAAAAGAAATAGATCAATAAATTTAAAAGAATATAAATTACTTTGCAAAGCTTGTGATAAAATTCTTTTAATGAAAAGTTCAACCAAAGAAACTTATGCAATTCCATTTCTTCATGTAATAAGAGAACACCCATTCATATTAAAAAGATATAGCAATTTATTTGATAAAAAAAATAATTTCTCTTTATTCTATAATAGAATAAAAAATTTAGTTTTAGTAAAACTTTTTTTACTAAACTCTTTAATTAAAAAAAACAAGTTTGATGATAATCTAAGTATTACAAATAAAAAAATTGATATATTATTTGTATCTCATTTATTAAACCATTCACAGATAGGATCAGAAAAAGATTTCTATTTTGGAAATATTCCTAATGACTTAAAAAAGAATGGATATAATTCTCTTATTTCATTAATTAATCATTCGGGTAGAGAAGTAGATTATTTATCAGAACAATGGAGCTCTAGAAGTAAAATTCCTAGAATAATTTTATCAAAATCGTTAGATTTTTTAAATGAAATTAAAATAATAATAAATGTTTCTAAAGAGTCCTTAAGGCTATTTTTATTTTCTAAAAAACAAGATTCAAAATTAAAGAAGAATTTATTTATTAAATCATCACAAGAATGTTTGTCTCATAGATCCATAATTAATTTAAGAATTTCATTTCAAATTAAAAAGATTATTTCTAAATATAATCCTAAAATATTGATTATTACTCATGAAGGTCATTCTTACGAAAGATTAATATTTTTTGAGGCAAGAAAATATAATAAAGATATAAAGTGTATAGGCTATCAACATGCAATTATTTTTAAATTTCAACATGCAATTTGTAGAAACTTAAAACAAAATTATAATCCCGATGTTATTTTAACTTCAGGCAAAATAGGTTATAATAAATTAATTAAAATTAATGATCTCAAAAAAGTTTCAATCAGATTACTCGGATCAAATAAAAGTACAAATAAGATAATTAAAAACAAAATAAACAATAAATGTTTAGTTATTCCAGAAGGCATACTGGAAGAATGTTTTTTATTATTTGAATTTTCAATTCAATGCGCATTAAAAAATCCCGACTCTGAATTTATTTGGAGACTTCATCCTGGAATTAAATTTTCTTCAATAAAGAAAAAAATTGATTTTGATAAACTACCTAATAATATTACAATTTCTAATAATAATTTAAACGTTGATTTAAAAGAGTGTACTTGGGCTTTATATAGAGGTACTACAACTATAATTGAAGGTGTTTATAGTGGTTTAAGGCCAATATATCTTGAACTTCCTAATGAAATCAATATTGACCCTCTAATTGAACTAAAATTATGGCATGAGTCAATTAGTAACTCAATCAGTTTTAAAAAAATTATAAAAAATTCAAATTCAAATAAATGGTCTAAAAAAAATTGGTTAAAAGCAACGAAATATTGCAATAATTTTTTTGATCCATTAAATATGAAAGTCTTAATAAAAACTTTAAAAGAAAATTAAATGATTTTAAATGAATTATCAGTTGTAATTCCTACCTTAGGAGGAAAATCAATTAACACTGTTATTGATAAAATAAATGATGGTATTGATAAACCTAATGAAATATTAATATGTATACCAAAATCAAATAATAATAAATTAGATATATCTAATCATAAAAATATAAAAATAATTAATACGACTAAAGGACAAGTTCAACAAAGGATTGAGGGATTTAAAAAAGCTCAAAATAAATTTGTTTTACAACTTGATGATGACTGTAAAATTTTAAATAATGATATAAAAAATTTATTATTTGAATTAAAAAAACTAGGTGAAGGAAATGTTATTGCACCAATATATTATGATGAAAAAACGGATAAATGTTCACATCCTTTTATAACAGGACTAAAAGGTTTCGTTAAAAGCTTAATTGCTACAATTATTTGTGGAGCTCCCTGGGGGCTAAGACGTATGGGTTGTATATCAAAAATAGGAACTAATTATGGTGTTGATGTAAATTATATGAATTCTAATTTAAAAGAAACTGAATGGATTCCAGGAGGTTGTGTATTGCATTATAATAAATCTACAATAAAAGAAAATTTTTTTCCTTTTTCAGGAAAAGCATTTTGTGAAGATTTAATGCATTCATTCTTATTAAGAGAAAATTCAATTAAACTATGGGTTTGTAAAAATTCTTCTTGTAAAACAGAACATGCCTATTTTCCAAATCAAAAAAAAGAAATTATTCAATATTTAGAAGCTTTCAAATATTTACAAAAATTAAGAAACAAAAGAATTGCTAGATTTTGGATATGGTATTTTTTGAATTTATTGAGAATTTGGATTAAATTTAATGTAAAAAATAATGAAAATGAATTTATTAATATTGGAATAAAAATAAACAAAATTTCTTACACTCCAGAAGCTTATGCGTATGCAAATTATTTTCAAAATAAAGGTTTTATAGTTGATTTAAATTATAAAGAAAAACTCAAAAAAAATAACGATATAGTTATCAACTTTATGGGATTTCGTCCTTTTTGGGTTAATTTTATAAATAAAAATATATTAGAAATACATGAATATACTAGTCTTTCAACCAAACCTCTACCTAAAATAAAAGATAAAATTAAATATTTTTTTAATTCTAAACCCGCAGGTCGTATCTTTATGAATAAATATATTAAGGAGAGTTTTAATTTCAAAGATAATGTACCATTTATATTTAGAGAAATGGGAGCTGATCCAGAAATGTATAAAAAGAATAATAATGAAAAAGAATTTGATATTGTATATTGTGGATCTGTCTTATATCGTAAAGGATTAATAGATATTATTGAAAATTTAGCAAAATTAGATTTAAAAATCCTTATTATAGGTTTTTACGATAATAAAACTTTTGATCGATTTCAAAAATATCAAAATATAAAAATGCTTGGTAGAATAGAAAGATATCAAATACCTGAATATTATTCAAAATGCAAAGTAGGGCTAAATTTTACGCCCAATATACATCCACTTAACTTACAAAGTAGTACAAAAACAATAGAATATTGCGCTGCAGGTTTAGGTGTAATTTCTTCAAAATACAAGTGGATCAATGATTTTGCTAAAGATAGAAAAGCAAATTTTTTATGGATTGATGAGATTAAAAGTAAGTCAGATTTTGAAAAATTTAATTTTATTAGTCCAAATGTAGATGATTTATCTTGGCCAAATATATTAGATAATTGTAATTTAGATAAATTTATTTTGAAAGTAATGAATAGATTATAATAATATGTGTGGGTATATAGGTGCAATTGGATTAAACATTACTGATAATAATATTCTATACAATATGGGAAATTCTATAGAAAAAAGAGGACCTGATGACAAAGGAATATTTATTGATTATAAATCTAACATAGCGATAGTTCATCAAAGATTATCAATTCTTGATTTATCACAAGCTGGACACCAGCCTATGATAAGTTTTGATGGAAGATATGTCTTAGCTTATAACGGGGAAATATATAATCACTTAAAAATTAGAAAATTTTTGAATGAAAATAATTTTACAAAAGAAATTAATTGGAAAGGTCACTCTGATACAGAGACACTTTTAGAATCTATTGCTTCTATTGGACTGAAAAAAACTTTATCAAAGATAGAAGGGATGTTTTCTTTTTCGCTTTGGGATAAAAAAACTAAAAAATTATATCTAGTAAAAGATAGGCTTGGAGAAAAACCTTTATATTATGGTTTTAATAATAAAGTTTTTTATTTTGGATCTGATTTAAAAGGTTTCAAAGAGTCGCCAACATTTAAACCTGAAATTGATACAAATTCTCTCGCTTTATTAGTTAAATACAATTTTATACCTGCCCCTGCAAGCATATATAAAAATATTTATAAACTTGAGCCAGGAAAATATTTAATTTTTTCAACTGAAAAAAATGAATTTGAAATTGAAACATATTGGGATGTTTATGATAATATTACTCCAAAAAAAATAAATCATAATAAAACTGACTCAGATTATATAGATGAGTTAGATTCTTTATTGAATAAAAAGGTTTCAGATCAAATGATATCAGATGTTCCAATAGGATCATTCTTATCTGGAGGAATTGATTCATCCTTAATTTCTACTTTAATGCAAAAAAATTCTAGTAAACAAATAGAAACTTTTAGTATTGGCTTTGATGATTCTGATTATGATGAGGCAAAATATGCAAAAAAAATTGCAAATTATTTAGGAACAAATCATAATGAGTATTATTTATCATCAAAAAAATCTTTAGATATTATTCCAAATTTATCTTCTATATATAGTGAACCATTTGCGGATAGCAGCCAAATTCCAACATTTCTAGTTTGCAATGTAGCAAAAGATAAAGTTAAAGTTGTTTTGGGAGGAGACGGAGGTGATGAGCTATTTGGTGGATATAATAGGTATGTTTTAGGAAGAAGAATGTGGTCTAGAATTTCTCATTTACCTTTAAATCTTAGGAAAGTTATTTCTGAAATTATAAGCTCAATATCTCCTGAAAAATATAATTTATTTTTTAATACTATCTTTAGTTTTTTACCCTTAAAATCAACCTATAGTAATATAGGAGATAAGCTTCATAAAGGTTCTAGAGTCATGATTGCTAACAATGAAGAAGAATTATATAATCTTTTTATTAGCCATTGGATTAATCCCAATCAAATTGTTAATTTAGAAAATAAAAACCTAAAAAATAAAATAAATTTTCCAGAAAAAAGAAATATTCAAGATCCCATATTTAAAATGATGATCGCAGATTTAATACATTATCTCCCTGATGATATATTATGCAAAGTTGACAGAGCTGCAATGGCTAATAGTTTGGAAACACGATTACCAATATTGAATCATGAAGTTGTAGATTTTGCTTTAAACCTTCCTCATAATATGAAATTCAGAAATAATGTGGGTAAATGGATTTTGCGAGAGATTTTAAAGAAATATTTGCCTAAAAGTTTAATTGAGAGACCAAAGATGGGATTTGGTATTCCTGTAGGCAATTGGTTAAGAGGACCATTAAATCAATGGGCTGAAGACTTACTTAACGAAAAATTAATTAAAGATCAAGGATACTTCAATTATAAAAATATTAGTGAATGTTGGAAATTACATAAAAGTGGAAAAAAGAATATGGCAACATCTTTGTGGAGTGTTTTAATGTTTCAAGAATGGTTGATTAAACAGTGATAACTTATTTATCTTTATTTCTTGTTCCTATATTGGCTACTGTATTGCCAATTAAATTTAATGAAAATTCAAATAAAGCCTTATTAATATGTTTTACAACTATTTGTGCGATACTGATAGGCTTTAAATATCAAGTAGGTGGAGATTGGGGAGTATATGAAAAATATGTTATTGGAGCGAATGCTGTAAATTTAAGTGCAATGCTTTCGACCAATGATCCGGGATTTATGATACTATTGTGGATTTCATCATATCTTGGACTGGGACAAAGTGGGGTCAATTTATTTTGTTCTTCAATATTTATGTATGGGGTTTATAAGATTTGTAAAAATCAACCATTGCCATGGCTTGCGCTTGTAATAGCTTTCCCATATTTGATAACAGTTGTTGGTTTTGGCTATACAAGACAGTCAATGACAATAGGTCTTTTATTTCTTGTTTATTGTTCCTGGATAGAAGATAAAAAATTTTCAAAAATAAAAATAATATCATTATTTTTATTTGGATTTTTATTCCATAAATCAATCTTAATTTTTTCACCAATAATATTTCTTCAAAAAAAAGGTCTTATAGTTAATAAGTTTCTGATAGCAATTTTTTTACCTATTGTATTATTTCTTTCTTATTATTATTTTTCATACATACAGATGATATGGAAATTTTATGTTGTTCAATCACAACTTCATACAACTATTTCTGAAAATCATCAAAGATCAATATCTTATGGATCCTCTATTAGATCTTATTTAAATATACCAGCAATTTTATTATTTTTTTTATTTTTTAAAAATTTTAAAATTTTTGAAGATAGAAGATTATTAGTTGTATGTTCTTTAATTTCAATATCTTTTATTTTTTTGACTCCTTATGGATCAACATTATTTGATCGTCTGGGCTTATATTTAATTGTTTTTCAACTTTTAATTTATTCCAGAATTCCTTTATTTTTTAAATATACGCAAATTAAACAATTATATATTTATGTAATAACTTCATTATATTTATTGATTTTCCTAATTTGGTTTAATTATGCTAATTCAAGTATAGCATGGAAACCTTATCAAATAGTATTTTTTAAACCTACTTATTATCAAAATTCATATATTTTAAGTGATGAGGTATTAGACTTCAATGTGAGTCAAGCAATTGAACAATTAGAAAAATATAAATTATTAATTGATAAATATGGTTCAGAAAATGTTTTTAATATTAATAATTCAGATGATGTTCTTTCTGGTTCAGAAGAGGTTCTTAAAAATTATGATATTAATAAACTTCTAAGAAAAGACAAAATATTTAAATATTAATGTATTAAGATGAAGATTTTAATTTTTTCCAAATCAAATTGGAATATTTACAATTTTAGAAAAGGATTAATAAATAAATTAATAAATAATGGTTACGAAATCTTTATTATTTCTTCTGAGGATTCATATAAAAATAAACTTATTGAACTTGGCTGTAAAATATATCCAATCAATATTAATAATAAAAAAATTAATCCTTTTTTTGATTTCTTTTTATTATTTAAAATATATAATCTTTACAAAAAAATTAATCCCTCAGTTGTATTACATTTTAATATAAAACCCGTGATATATGGAAGTTTTGTAGCAAGTTTGCTAAATATTAAACATATTAATATGATAACTGGTTTGGGTACTGCATTTATTTCCAAAAAATTAATTAAACAAATTGTAAAATTTTTATATTATATCTCTATGAAGAAATCTAATCTGGTTTTTTTTCAAAATTTAGATGATAAAGATTTATTTATCAAAAATAAACTGATTAAAAATGAAAATACAAAACTAATTCCTGGCTCAGGAATTGATTTAAAATATTATGATTATAAACCATATCCAAAAAGTGATAATATTATTTTCTTACTTATTTCAAGAATATTATGGGATAAGGGAATTAAAGAATTTATTGAAGCCGCAAAACTTTTAAATTCAAAATATGATAATTTGACTTTTCAATTATTAGGCCCAATAGAAAAGGGAATATCATCTGAAATTTCTCTTCAACAAATAAAAATATGGGAAGATAATAAGATTATTAGTTATGCTGGTTTTAAAAATGATGTCAGACCTTACATTGAAAAATCACATTGTGTTGTTCTCCCATCTTATAGAGAAGGTACTCCAAAAAGTCTTTTAGAAGGTTCTTCGATGGGAAGACCCATAATTGCAACTAATACAACTGGTTGCAGGGAAGTTATAAATGATGGAATAAATGGATATTTATGTGAAAATAAGGATTATATTAGTTTAGCAAATACAATGGAAAAATTCATAAAATTATCTTTAGAAGAAAAAATTAAAATGGGTAAACAAGGAAGAAGAAAAGTTGAAAAGGAATTTGATGAAAAAATTGTTATTAATTTATATTTAGATAGTATAAAAAAAATCACAACATAAAATGATAAAAAGAATTTTAAAAAAATCAAATTTAAGAATATCAATAATTGGATTAGGATATGTAGGTTTGCCTTTAGCGATAGAATTTTCAAAAAAATTTACAGTAATTGGGTTTGATATTGACCATTTAAGAATTAAACAACTAAATAAAGGATTTGATAGAACAAAGGAGATAAAATTAAATTTAAAAAAAAATAGAATTAAGTTTACCTCTGATTCAAAATATCTTAAAAACATTGATATTTTTATAGTTACGGTACCAACTCCTGTTTATACTAATAATAAACCCAATTTGACTTTTTTAGAGAATGCGACAACTTTAATAGGTAAATATATTAAAGATCAAAGCATTATAATTTATGAATCTACAGTTTTCCCAGGTACAACTGAAGAAATTTGTGTGCCAATTTTAGAAAAAATTTCAGGTTTAAAATATATTAATACAAATAAAAGAAAAAAAGGATTCTATTGTGGCTATAGTCCTGAACGAATTAATCCCGGTGACTCAAAAAATAATATTAAAAATATTTGTAAAATTACATCAGGATCCACAACAGAAATAGCTAACTTTATTGATAGTTTATACAAATTAATAATTACGGCAGGAACCTACAAGGCTGAAACTATTAAAATAGCTGAAGCTGCTAAAATTATTGAAAATACTCAAAGAGATATCAATATTGCTTTAGTTAATGAACTTTCAATTATTTTTAAAAAAATGAAAATTAATACATATAGTGTTTTAAAAGCTGCAAAAACAAAATGGAATTTTTTACCATTTTATCCAGGTTTAGTTGGTGGTCATTGTATTGGTGTAGACCCATATTACTTAACATATAAATCAAGGAAATTAGGTTATAATCCAATGGTAGTTTTATCTGGTAGAAAAATTAATGATAAAATGAGTAAATATGTTGTTAAATATCTAATTAATCAAATGAATCAAAATAATATATCTATAAAAAATTCTAAAATTCTAATTATGGGTCTAGCATTCAAAGAAAATTGTGCAGATATAAGAAATACAAAAGTAATAGATATATACAATGGACTCAAAAAATATAAAACTAAAATTGAAATTTATGATCCTATAGTTGATAAGCAGCAGGCTTTAAAAGAATATAATATAAAAATCATCAAAAAATTATCTACTAATTATTATGATTCTGTAATAATTGCTGTTGCTCATAATTCTTTTAAAAAAATGGGTATTGGTAAAATTAAAAGAGTATGCAAAAAAAATCACATTATTTTTGATGTGAAAAATATTTTTCCTGAAAATAATACAAATTTAAAATTATAAATAAGTAAATTACTATTTAAAAAATAGTGTATATAAAGGGTGCAAATACCGAGCCCTCTGCTATTATTAGTAGAGAACCGAAAATAAGAATTATTATAACAATGGGTATTAGTATAAATTTTTTTCTTGAAATTAAAAATGTAAATAGTTCTTTTAAAAATTCCATTCTATTTAGTATTGATTTTTAAATGAATTTTTATCATATTTTAATTTTTCTTTATCCTTCCAATAACTCTTAACATTTTTCTTCCTTAAATTCAAAATATCCCTTCCTAATAATTTTGCTATCACTCCAAAAGGAGTAATTATTAAGAAAAAAATTATTCCTAATATAATTGGATTAATTATTTTACTTAATAAAATACTTAATTTATTCCACATAATATTAAAAGGTCTTAATACCTTTGGTATAAAAATAGCTATTAAAAAAATAAATAAAGATATAATTAAAAAAAATAAATAATAAGATGAATTTATGAATAAATACAAATACAAACTTATAATTAAAAATAATATTGAAAATATGAAACCAAAAGATTTATTTGAAGGTAATTTATTCATTATTTAAATATTATTTCTTATTATAACTTCATATTATACTGGTCAAGGATAGTAAATCACATATTTTTATATATTAATTCACTTGCTAATCTATAACCTTCTGGGCTTAAATGCGGTCCTTTAATTGAATATCCCTTCCTTCCTAATTTTGAAATTTCTTGAGATAAATCAATAAAAATTATATTTTCATTAATTGAATCAATATAATCATTTATATTTGATAAATATTTTTTTGATCTGGAATCAGGGCGCCAAAAATCAGAAGTAGGTATGTATACTATTATAGGTTTGCAAAAATACACTTTACACTCTGAGATCAGGGTATCAATCATTAATTTAGAAGAGTAGGGTATTGAAAATTCCATTTGTATAAAACTATGTATTATCTTTATTGTGTTAGGTAAAAATAAATATTTGTATGCTCTCTTTAAAATATTACCCTCAAAAATTCCCTTTTGTTTAATTTCTTTAGTTAGCTCTTCTACGTAAGGAAGTGCTTCGGAGTATAGTAGGTTAAGATCAGTAGATATTGCTTTTGGTCTAATTTGTTTATTATAATTATCAAAATATTTTTTAGGTTTCTGAGGAAAATATTTATTATAAATATTATTTTTTTCATTTAAATTATCATTTGGACCAATTATTAAAATAACAGTCTTTGGTTTTATAGGTTCAATAAAATTAGAAATTATGTTTGAGTAGTGTATTGGGCCATTTCCCCATGTGCCAAGGTTGATTATATTTAGATTTTTTGAATGCATTATTCCACTTATAGTATCTTTATCTTCAACACATGCCCCGTGAGTAAAAGAATCCCCAATTAATATTGCATCAATTGTTGTTTCATCCCATAGTGCATCTTTGTTTCTAAACCCAAATCTGTCTGATAAATAAGTTGCCATTCCATAACCTTCGTTGCAAAGATAATATTTAGTATAAGGCATTGGAGCTAATGGTAATATTTGATATTTATTAACTAGATTTGTGATTGGAGGAGTTTCAAAAACTTCTGGAGTTAAAGTAATGCTTTTATACCCATTTTTTTTTGCATCTTTAATCATTCTTAAATCCTGATTTTCATACCTCATTTTTTCAATTTCAAGTGCTTCTGGGTTTATTTCAGATGATAAAATATGGATGTATCTTGATAAAATAAAATCTCCAAGAACTAAAAATAAATAAAGTAATAAAAATATTAATAAATATCCAAAAACTTTCAAAAATTTTGAATTATCTTTATTAATCGAGTTCATAAAGTTGTTGATAATTTGAATTTGTTTTTTTATTTTGATTTATTTTTTCCATATAACAATTTCCTATGACAAGTATATCCAACTCAGTTCCCATAAAACATTTGTAAGCATCTTCAGGCGTCAAAACTATTGGTTCACCCCTAATATTAAATGATGTATTTACTAAAATTGGACACCCAGTTAAATCTTTAAATTTTTTTATTAATTTATAATATTTAGGATTTGTATCTTTGTGAACAGTCTGAATTCTTGCTGAATAATCGACATGAGTAACTGCAGGAATATTTGATCTTGCAATATTTAATTTATCTATACCAAAGAGTTTTTTTTGTTTTTCATTCATTTTTAATTGTTTATTTTTGACTATTTCTGCAACCATTAACATATATGGACTATTATGATTTAAATCAAACCACTCTTGCAAATCTTCTTCTAAAATACTTGGCGCAAAAGGCCTAAATGATTCTCTATATTTAATCTTTAAATTTAAAATTTTTTGAATAGTCGGAGATCTAGGATCACCAAGTATTGACCTCGCTCCAAGCGCTCTTGGTCCAAATTCCATTTTACCTTGGTGCCAACCTATTGCTTTTCCTTTAGATAAATCTTTAGAGACTTTTTCTAGTATTTCTTCTTCTTTCAAAATCATAAAATTTGCATCCAATTTCTTTAATGAATTAGTGATTTGATCATGATTAAAATCAGGTCCCAAATAACTACCTTTCATTAAATCAAGTTTATTTGGAACTTTGCGTTTATTTTTAAGCATCAAATAATGAATGTTTAAAGCTGCACCTAAAGCACCACCTGCATCACCTGCAGCTGGCTGTATCCAAATATTTTTAAATATATTTTCTTTTAATAATTTTCCATTAGCTACACAATTTAATGCAACACCCCCGGCCAAACAAATATTTTTTTGTTTAGTTTGTTTTGCAATATACCTCGAAATTTTGATTACTATTTCTTCAGTGATTTCTTGAATTGATGCAGCTAAATCCATTTCACGTTGAGTAATTAATGTTTCAGCCTTTCTAGGAGGTGATCCAAATAAATTCTCAAATTTTTTACTAGTCATTGTTAAGCCATGACAATAATTAAAGTATTCCATATTTAATCTGAATGACCCATCATCATTTATTTGTATTAAATTATCTTTTATAATTTTACTAAATCTTGCTTGTCCATACGGAGCCAAACCCATTACTTTATATTCACCTGAATTAACTTTAAATCCTGTATAGTATGTCATAGCTGAATACAATAAACCTAATGAATGTGGAAAGTTAATCTCTTTATCAATTTCAATATAATTACCTTTTCCAATTCCAAAAGATGTTGTAGCCCATTCGCCAACCGCATCCATAGTTAAAATTGCTGATTCTTCAAAAGGGGATGGAAAAAATGCACTGGCAGCATGACTTAAATGATGTTCTGAAAATAAAAGTTTGCTTTTTATTGTCGACTTATTTTTTGAAATTTTTTCTAATTCTTCAATTAACATTCTTTTTTGAAATAACTTTTCCTTTATCCATATTTGAAAACTTTTATAGAATTGAACAAATCCCTTTGGAGCAAAAGCAAGATATGTTTCTAACAATCTTTCAAATTTTATAAAAGGTTTGTCATAAAAAACTATGTAATCAACATTATCAATTGAATAATTAGAATTTTTTAAGCAGAATAATATAGATTTTATTGGAAATTTACTGTCATGTTTTATTCTAGAAAATCTTTCTTCTTGAACGGCATTAACTATTTCTCCATCTTTAATTAAGCATGCAGCAGAGTCATGGTAATAAGCTGAAACTCCTAAAATTATCATTTTTTATTATTTTTAATTATTTTTTCTTCATTTTTTAATCTTAAATTTCTATTTAACTTAACCAAATTTGATTCATTAAATATATCATAAAAATGTAGTAATAACGTAGCTCTTACTTGGTTAGGATCTATATCTTTATTACCATGTAAAGTTCTATAGCCATAAAAAATGTATATATTACCGGGTTTAAGTTTCAAAATTTTTTCTTTATTATTAAAAATAATCTTATTTTTTAGTAAAAATTTTGCTATTCGGTTTTGAAATAATAATTTTTGAATTATGTTTATAATAAGAATATTTGTAAGTTTTCTAAAATTTGGATAAATAATCAAATCACCATTATTTTTAGTTTTGTTTTTTGGAATAAAAATTGGAATTAAAACAGTAAAAAGATGAGCGTCGAAATGATATCTATAAGATTCTTTTTTACTCCTATTTCCAGCAATTACTCTAAGAACTTTATATATTTTTTGTTTTTTATAATTCTTAAGTTTTAAATTAGTTGATAATTTATCAAATAAATTTTCAAATTTTTTTATGAATATTTTATTATTAATATATGTCTTATTTAATTTTTTATCTGCTAAAAAAAAATAACTATTATTATTCTTTTTTAAATTTATTTGGACTAATTTTCTTAAAGCATTCAAGTCTTTTTTTGTTAAAATTTTATTACTTGAATAATATCCATCTTTGTGTAATTTTTTAATACAATCAGAAATATTTACCATTATTTGCTATCTATATTATTATATGTCGTTTTTTTTATTCTTTTATCAGTTTTTGTTTAATAAATAAATTAATATAATGTATTAAATTTCAATGATTTTGAAACTGTTTTATTTAACTATTATTAATTTATCTAGTATATATATTTTCAAATATTTTGCAGAATATTTTAATTTAATAGATACGCCAAATTTTAGAAAAAAACATAAGGAACCTACCCCTCTTATAGGTGGAATCTCTATTTTTATTACATTATTTTTTTCAACATTTTTTTTTGAATATTCAAAAATCTTAAATATTATTATTATTTCTTCATCATTAGTTTTTATAATTGGTCTTTTAGATGATATTAAAAATATAGGTGTAATTGTGAGACTTATTACTCAACTATTAAGTTCACTAATTGTAATATTTAGTGGATTATATGTCGTTAATTTAGGCAATTTCTTAAATATACAATTAATTAATTTAGAAATTTTTTTTATTCTTTTTACAATATTTTCAGTTATTAGTTTGACTAATGCCTTTAATTTTATTGATGGAATGGACGGTTTGGCAGGAGGATCTTTTTTAGTATCAATTATTTCAATATTACTTTTTCAATTTTTTGGTAATGGATTTAATCACATTGAATTGTTAATATTATTAATAATTATTTTATCTATTTATTTGTTATTTAACTTATCTTTATTTTCATTTAAAAAAATTTTTTTAGGGGACTCTGGAAGTTTATTATTAGGTTTTTTAATGTCATGGTTTTTAATTTATTTTACTCATCCTGAGACAAGAACATTTCATCCTGTTCTAACAGTTTGGTGTGTGACATTTCCCGTTTTTGATACTATCTCAGTAGTTTTTCGAAGATTGATTTCAAGAAAAAACATTTTTCTCCCAGATTTATTTCATATGCATCATATTTTAAATAATTATGGTTTTTCAAAAAATTTTTCAGTTTTAATTATATTAATCAGCGGATTCTTTTTAAGTATTTTGGGATTATTAATCTTTTTATTTTTTGGACCTCTAATATCTTTACTGTCATATATATTTTTAGCAATAATTTATATTTTTATTTCTTTTTATATTATGAAAAAAGGAACGAATTAAGAAAATGAATCGATACAAATTTTCTCAAGTTTTTCAAAGTTTTTTGTTATTATATAATCATTGATTTTCTGTTTAAGAGATTTAGAATTTGGTGCGCCAAAATACATTGCAAGTAAGGGGCTGATCAAATGATAAGATGATATTTTACCAATATAATTTTGAATAAATATAAAATAATTGTTAATTATTTTTATCTTATTTTTTTTATCAGTTTCATTAATTTTAAAAATTTTTTTATCTACATCAAGTAATATAAATGGATTTTTTTGTATAGCTCTTCCCATCATAATACCGTCTAGATTAGAATAATGTTCATTAAAGTTATTTAAATTATTAATTCCACCATTTAAGATTATTTTTAAATGTGGAAAATCATTTTTAAGTTTATAAACTTTTTCATACTCAAGTTTAGGAATTGTTCTATTTTGTTTAGGACTTAGCCCTTTAAGATGAGCTTTTCTAGCATGAACAAAAAATACTTTACATCCCGCCTCAGATGTTAAAGCAATAAAATTCTTTAAAAAATCATAGTTATCTTTGTCATCAACACCTGTCCGACATTTTATTGAAATTTCCAAAGAAGATTCTCTTTTTATAGATTTTACCATTTGAGAAACCTTTATTGGCTCTTGCATTAGACAAGCCCCAAACCTACCTTTTAAAACCTTTTTACTGGGGCATCCAATATTTAGATTAATACCGTCATAATTATATTTTTCTGCTATATTTGAGCATTTTGCCATATCTTTTTCATCATTTCCACCTACTTGGAGAATTACAGGATTCTCAAGATCATTTTTTTGGCATAAAATATTTTGATTTCCCCTAACTAGAGCCTGAGAAGCAACCATTTCAGTAAATAAGACCGCTTTTTTAGATAACAATCTATAGAAATATCTTGCGTAGGGTGTGGTGTATCCCATCATAGGAGCAACAGAAAATCTATAGTCAATACTCATAATATTTTATATACTACAATTGATATCAAAATAGTATAACAAATTATGGATTCAAAAATATCTAGTATTAAAAACGTAAATTGGAATTATCCAACACCTATATGGTTTGGTTTAAATAGAATTAAAGAAATTAATTTTGCATGTGATGAATATAATATAAAAAATCCTCTAATAGTTACAGATCCAGGAATCATGGAGACTGAAATAATTTCAAAAATAATTTCTTTTTTTGATAAAGAAATTGATGTTTTTTCGAATGTTAAAAGTAATCCAACAGGATCTAATGTTGATGAAGGTGTCAATTTTTTTAACAAAAATAATAATGATGGAGTAATTGCTGTTGGAGGGGGATCTGCAATGGATGTTGGTAAGGGAATTGCTTTTATGTGTGAACAAAATAGACCTTTATGGGATTTTGAAGATATAGGAGATTATTGGAAAAGGGCCAATTCAAATGTAATTAAACCAATAATAGCTATTCCAACTACTGCTGGTACAGGTTCAGAAACTGGAAGAGCAGGAGTATTTACTAAAGAGGATACTAAAGAAAAAAAAATTATATTTCATCCAAGAATGATGCCGTCCTTAGTTATTTTAGATCCAAATCTTACAATTAATTTACCTAAATTTTTAACTGCTGCAACAGGTATGGATGCTCTAGCTCATTCTTTAGAAGCTTATTGTTCGCAAATATTCCATCCTATGTCCCAAGGCATAGCAGTTGAGGCAATCAAAATTATACATGACAATTTAATTCAAACATATCTTGTTAATGATGATTTAAAAGCAAGATCAAATATGTTGTCAACTTCTTTAATGGGCTCAACAGCCTTTCAAAAGGGATTAGGCGCAATACATTCCTTAAGTCATCCCGTTGGAGCAATTTACAATACTCATCATGGATTAACTAATGCAATATTTATGCCATATGTGTTGATGAGAAATAAATTGGAAATTGAAGAAAAAATAATTGATTTATGTAGATATATTAATTTAAATAAATTTACTTTTGATTCATTTATTGAATGGACACTGGAACTAAGAAATAAACTTGAAATTCCAAATAAACTAAATGCAATTGTCGAGGATGACTCTAATTTTGAAAAAATGAGTTTAATGGCTCTTAATGACCCCTCAACATCAACAAATCCCATTAAACTTGAGCAAAGTGATTTTTTGGAATTGTATAAAAATTCTTATGAGGGAATATTATAGTTTATATAAGGTTTTATCTATTGCATTCAACCAACCTGAATAAATTCTATTTCTTTCTGTAATATTTATTTTAGATTTAAAAGTATTTTCTTTTTTCCAATGGCTATCAATTTTATTTATCTTTATTATTCCACTGCCTATTCCTGCAAGATATGCCGCCCCTAGCGCTGTAGACTCAGAGTACTTTGATTGTAAAATATGAATGTTTAATATATTACTTAAAAACTGCAAAAAATCTTTGTTATTGGCTATGCCTCCGTCTACTCTAATTTGTTTTATTTTATTTTTGCTATCCTTTTCAATTAAATTTAATAAATCTTTTGTTTGAAATCCTATACTTTCAACTGTTGCATTTATAATATCAAATTTATTTGTATTTCTATTTATTCCATAAATTGCACCTCTCGCATTTCTATTCCAGTAGGGTGCACCCAATCCATTAAACGCTGGCACAAAATAAATCTTATTATTTTTTTTTGTTTTTTTCGAAATAATTTTTATTTCTTTATTTGAAGAAACTATTTTTAACTCATCCTTTAACCATTCGATTGCGGTACCAGCATCAAATATACTACCTTCTAAACAATAAGTTGTTTTACCATTAATTTTATAGGCTATCGATGTTAGTAAATTATTCTTTGAATAAATAATTTTATTACCAATATTCATTAAAAAAAAACATCCTGTACCGTAAGTTGATTTAGACATACCTTTTTTTAAACAAGCTTGTCCTATTAATGAAGATTGTTGATCTCCAGCAATTCCATTTATTTTTATCTTTGACCCAAATTTATTTGTAATTCCAAATTCATATACATTTTCTTTTATTTCAGGTAAAATTTTTTTTGGTATTTTAAATACTTTTAAAAGTTTAGAAGACCATTCCATTTTTCTAATATCAAATAGCATTGTTCTTGAAGCATTTGTTACATCTGTAAAATGTGAATTCCCATTAGTTAGTTTCCATAAAATCCAACTGTCAATTGTTCCAAATGCAAGTCTATTTTGATTTAATAAAAGTTTTGTTTTTTTTATATTTTTAAGTATCCACTTGATTTTTGTTGCTGAGAAGTAAGAATCAATTGTTAAACCAGTTATATTCTTAATCAATTTTATATTTTTTTTTGTTTTTAATTTTTCACAATATCCAGAAGTTCTTTTGTCTTGCCATACAATAGCATTATAAACTGGATATCCAGTTTTTTTGTCCCATAAAATAGTTGTTTCTCTTTGGTTTGTGATTCCTATAGATAGTATGTCATTTGTACTAATTTTATTTTTTTTAATTATGAATTTTACTACTAATAATACACTTTTCCAAATTTCATTAGGATTCTGCTCTACCCAATCTATATTTGGATAATATTGTTTTATCTTTACCTGGTATTTATAAATTGGAATTAATTTTTGACTATATAAAATAGCTCTTGTACTAGTTGTCCCCTGATCAATAGAAATTATAAATTTTTTAGAATTCATTTGTTAAATATAAATTTCTTTAACAAAATTTGCATTTTCTGAAATAAATTTAAATCTTAATTCCGGATTATTTCCCATCAAAGATTTAAATACTTTATCTGTTCTTTTAATTTCATTTTTAGTACTTTTAAAATCAATTTTAAGGAGATTTCTTTCTGATGGATTCATCGTTGTTTTTTTTAATTGATCTGCGGGCATCTCTCCCAAACCCTTAAATCTGGTAATTATTGTTTTATCAGAATTATTAAAAATTTTTTTTATTTTATCTATTTTATCTCTTTCATTGAATGCATAAACTGTTTCATTTCCCTTCATTATTTTAAAAAGTGGGGGTATAGCCAAATATAATTTTCCTTCTTCTATTATTTTTGGCATAAACTTATAAAAAAATGTTATCAATAACGTGCTAATGTGAGAGCCATCTACATCTGCATCAGTCATTAAAATTATTTTTTCATATCTAAGTTTTTTTAATTCAAAATTTTTACCTATTCCACAACCTAGAGATTTTATTAAATTTTGTATTTCTTGATTATCTGCAATCTTTGACAATCCGACATTATAAACATTCAAAATTTTTCCTCTCAATGGAAGTATTGCTTGGTTGAGTCTATTTCTAGCCTGTTTAGCAGAGCCTCCGGCACTGTCTCCTTCTACTATGAATAATTCAGTGTCCTTTATATCATTATTTGAGCAATCAACTAATTTTCCAGGAAGTCTATGTTTTTCAATTGCACTCTTTCTTTCTAAATTAATTATTTTATCTAAATTTGATCTTATTAAAGATCGTTCAATTAGTTTTTCAATAAGTATTTTAGAAATTTTTCTATTATTTGTTAGCCATAACGAAAAAGATTCAATTATTTTTTTTTCAAGTTGATTTTGAATATTTGGCATAGTAAGTTTTTGTTTTGTTTGACCTTCAAAACTTGGATTATCAATAAACAAAGAAATAATGATATCAGTATAATTAAAAAAATCTAATTGATTTATATTTGAAGCTTTAGAAGTTTTTTGATGTTTCATGAAAATTTTAATTGATTTCATAATTGCATTTCTTAATGAATTTTCGTGAGTTCCACCATTTGGTGTTTTGATTGAATTACAAAAACTTTCTAAAGAATCTTTTTCATTTAAATTAAAATTTATAGCTATTTCAATTCTATTTTTCATTTCATCAATAATTATTTCATCATGAAACATATTTTCAAAAAGTTTAACTGATTTATTATTTAAATTTTTTAAAAAATCTTTTATTCCATCTTTAAAATAAAAATGATCTTTAATTGGAATCGATGTTTTTTTTATAACTTCTTTATCACAGGACCATTCTATTTCTGAATTTTTTACAAGATAAGCTTTTATTTTTAAATTTTCATATATTTTTTGAACATTAAATTTGTCATTTTCAAATATTTTTGAATCTGGTTTAAATGATACCTTTGTTCCCTTTAAATTTTTTTTGCATTTTTTTTTGGTTAATTTGCTTTTAGGTATTCCTCTTTTGTATATTTGAGAAAATTCAAATCCTTTGTGGTATACTTTTATTATTAATTCTTCACTTAATGCATTTACAACGGATAATCCAACTCCATGCAAGCCACCAGAAGTATTATATAATTTATTGTTAAATTTTCCACCAGAATGTAGAGTTGTTAGAACTACTTCTAATGCACTTTTATTTTTAAATTTTGGATGTTTATCTGTGGGAATTCCTCTTCCATCATCGGTGATAGTAATAAAATTATTTTTTGAAAAATGTAATTTAACTTTTTTTGCATTTTTTGATAATATTTCATCAATCGAATTATCTAAAATTTCATTTACTAAATGATGTAAACCATATTCGTCAGTTGACCCAATATACATCCCCGGTCTTTTTCTAACTGGTTCAAGGCCTTTAAGGACTTCAATATCTTTTGCTGAATATGATAAGTTTTTTTTCAATTCTTTTATTTATCAGAAATTTTATTAAAAAATAACAAAAAAAACCGCTAAAATTATTCTAGCGGTTTTTTTATTTTTTATGCATCATAATAAAGATTAAATTCATATGGGTGTGGTCTCAAATCCATTTGATTAACCTCATTTTCCCTTTTAAAAGATATATAAGTTTCAATGTTTTCTTTTGTAAACACATTACCCTCAAGTAGATAACTATGATCTTTTTCAAGAGCAATTAAAGATTCATTTAGTGATCCAGGTGTTGAAGCAATTTTAGCTAGTGTTTTAGCTGAAGCTTCGTAAATATTAATATCTTTAGGCTTACCTGGGTCAATTTTATTTTTAACACCATCTAATCCTGCCATCAATATAGCAGAAAAAGCAAGATAAGGATTTGATGATGGGTCTGGGCATCTAAATTCTATTCTTTTAGCATTAGGGCTAGCAGTATAATTATTTGGAATTCTAATAGAAGCAGTTCTATTAGCTTGAGAATATGCAATATTTACTGGTGCTTCAAAACCAGGAACTAGTCGTTTATAAGAATTTGTTGTTGGGGCACAAAAAGCTAATAATGATGGGGTATGTTTCAATATACCTCCAATGTAGTGCAAAGCGAAGTCACTTAAGTCGGCATAATTACCTTTTTTATACATTAATGTTTTATTTTTTTTCCAAATGCTAGAATGTATATGCATACCAGATCCATTATCTTCAAATAATGGTTTAGGCATAAAAGTTGCAGTTAGACCGTGTTGTTTCGCAACATTTTTTACAACATATTTGTATTTTAAAAGATCATCAGCCATAGATAACAGAGGTGAAAATTCTAAATCAATTTCGCACTGTCCACCAGTAGCTACCTCATGGTGAGAAGCTTCAACGCTAATCCCAATATTTTGCATAGTTAGAACCATATCAGTTCTCACATCTTGTAAGCTATCAGTTGGAGGTAGTGGAAAATATCCTTGTTTGTGTCTTGGTTTATGACCTAAGTTTGGATTTTCATCACGTCCCGTATTCCAAGTTCCTTCTGAAGAATCTACTTCATGGAAAGAAAAATTTGAACCTGAGTCATATTTGATATCATTAAATACAAAAAACTCTGCCTCGGGTCCAAAGTATGCAGTATCTCCTAAGCCTGAACTTTTCAAATATTGTTCAGCTTTTTTAGCTATATATCTCGGGTCTTTAATATAATTCTTATAGGTTATAGGATCAACTATATCACAATAAAATGCAATAGTTTTTTCAGAATAAAAAGGATCCAAATAAGCAGATGTTACATCTGGCACCATAGTCATATCACTGTTTTCTATTGATTGAAATCCTCTTACCGATGATCCATCAAAGCCGACGCCATCAATAAATAAATCTTCTTTTAAATATTTAATTGGTACCGATATGTGATGAGTTGATCCGGGCATATCCGTAAAACGAAGATCAATCATTTTGATATCTTCATTTTTAATCTTTTTTATAAGTTCTTTAGCAGTTTTGCAGTTATATTTCATAATTACCTCTAGCTTTAAATCAACCACTCCTACTCATTAAGAATGGTAAAATGTATTCATGCTGTAGTTATGAAATCTGCTTTTTGTGCGCGTTCCTTCAGCTTTAGCTTACTTCCGACTTATTGTATAATAAGTTGAACGATTTTATAACTTGCATGCGTTCCTTCGACCTAAGTCTACTTCCGTCTCCTCGGAGATGAACGATGAGGATGATTTATAATAAAAAATAAAAAAAATAAAGCATTTTTTATAATTATTATTATAAAATTGATATTTTTTAGCTAAATTATTAAATATAGTGATATATATGCAAAAAATGGCGAACGTAGCTCAGTTGGTTAGAGCGCAGGCTTGTGGTGCCTGATGTCGAGGGTTCGAATCCCTTCGTTCGCCCCATTTATTATATAAATTTAATTAATATTATTACATTTCTTTGTTGTTTATCTAAAAAAAAGTCTTAAAAGCAAAAAATGGATTAAGGGCCGGTGGTGGAATTGGTAGACACGCGAGATTTAGGTTCTCGTGCCGTGAGGTGTGAAGGTTCAAGTCCTTTCCGGCCTACCAATTTAAGATTGAGGAGTATTTGTAATGCAAGTAAAAGAAATACAATCAAAAAAATTATTCAAAGAATATTTGATTGAAGTGCCTCATAATGAAATTGATGAAAAAACTGATTTAAAAATTAAAGAATTAGCTCCCAAAACAAATTTACCAGGATTCAGAAAAGGAAAAGCTCCTTTGAATTTAGTTAAAAAAAAATATGAAAATGATATTTTACAAGAAGTTATTAACACAGTAATTCAAGAAAAATTAAAAAATCTTTTAGATGAAAAATCAATAAAACCACTTAGGATGCCAAAAATCGCCGTAACAAAATATGAAAAAAACAAAATACTGGAATTTAATATTAAAATAGATCTACCCCCCGAGTTTGATCTTTACGATTTTACCAAACTTGAATTAAATGATTATGAAGTTAAACTAACAAAAAAAGATATTGATGAAAACTATGATAAATTTGTGAAAAGTCAAATTCATTATCATAGTATAAATGAAAATAGAGAAGTAAAAAAGAATGATCAAATAATAATATCAATTAAATCTGAAGATGAAGAAGTTCCTGAAATTTTAAGAAAAGAAAATAAGATCCCTGTCAATATAGGATCTGAACATCAATATATCCCTGAATTAGATAAAATTCTTTTAGAAAAAAAAGTAAAAAAAGGTGACCAATTAAAAATAGATTTAAAAATTCCTACAGATAAAGAAAAGAAAAATAATAAATTATTTAAATTTGATATTTCAATAATTGATATTAAAGAAATTCACAAAACTAAAATAGATGAGGATTATTTAAAGAAAAATAATATGAAATCCATTGATGATTTAAAGAAACAAATTGAAAATAATTTAAAAGAACAATTCCAATTAATTTCATCAGAAATATCAAAAAAACAACTTCTCGATAGTTTGGAAAATAATCATGAATTTGAAATACCAGAAGGAATTTTAAATGATGAAAATCAATCAATTTGGCAAAGAGTTGAACAAGCTAAAAAAGATGGATCATTAGATCCTGATGATAAGCAACTTAAAGAAAAAGATTTAAAGGATAGGTATGAAAAGATAGCTAAAAGGAGAGTAAAATTAGCATTAATAATATCTCATATAGCTAAAAAAAATGAAATTAGTGTTAATCAAGAGGAGATTTCTAAAGGTTTAATGGATTATTCAAAGAATTATCCGGGACAAGAAAAACAAATTTTTGAATATTTTAAAAACAATCCCTCTGAAATAGAAGTGATAAGAGGACCTATATTTGAAAAAAAAGTTATAGAATTTGTTTTTGATAAAACTAAAAAAATCAAAAAATCTATTAATGTTGAAAAATTGATGAAAATTCAAAAAGATTTATTTAATAATAATTTGTAATGAAAGATCCTTTAGAAATATATACTAATACTCTAATTCCAATGGTTGTGGAACAATCAAGTAGAGGTGAAAGAGCTTATGATATTTTTTCAAGACTCCTAAAAGAAAGAATAATTTTTCTAACAGGTCCGATCGATGATAGCGTATCTAGTTTAATATGTGCCCAATTATTATTTCTTGAATCTGAAAATCCAAAAAAAGAAATAGCATTTTATATAAATTCCCCAGGTGGGATAGTTTGGTCAGGTTTAGCGATGTATGATACAATGCAGTATATTTCATCCAAAATAATGACTATCTGTGTTGGACAAGCAGCTTCAGCTGCTTCTTTACTTTTAGTTGCTGGAAGCAAAGGTTTAAGATATTCATTGCCAAATTCAAGAATTATGCTTCATCAACCTTCGGGCTCATTCCAAGGCCAAGTAACTGATATTGAAATACATGCATCAGAAATAGTAAAAACAAAAATTAAATTAAATAAAATATATTCAAAACATACTGGTAAAAAATATGATAAAATTTCTGAAATTATGGAAAGAGATAGTTTTTTTAGTCCAGAAGAGGCAGTAAATTTTGGATTGATTGATAAAGTTATAAAAAGTCGTTTAAATGAAAAAAATAAATAGTATATTAATTAGTCATGACTAAATCAAAAGATGATAAAAATAATTCTTTATTTTGCTCTTTTTGTGGAAAGAGTCAACATGAGGTTAAAAAGTTAATCGCTGGTCCCACAGTTTTTGTATGTGATGAATGTGTGGAATTATGCATGGATATAATAAAAGACGAAACTAAAAACTTAGTAAAAAAACAAGATGATAAAATAGCAACACCAAGTGAAATATATAAAACTTTAAATGATTATGTAATTGGACAAGATAAAGCAAAAAAGATTCTTTCTGTTGCAGTGCACAATCATTACAAAAGATTGTCTATAAACTTTAAAAACAAAAAAATTGATATTGCAAAATCAAATGTTTTATTAATTGGAAATACCGGTACAGGAAAAACATTATTAGCTCAAACTTTAGCTAAAATTTTAGATGTTCCTTTTACAATGGCAGATGCTACAAGTCTAACAGAAGCAGGTTATGTTGGTGAAGATGTTGAAAATATAATACTAAAACTACTTCAAGCATCTGATTACAATGTCGAACGCGCTCAAAAGGGGATAGTATACATTGATGAAGTAGATAAAATAGGAAGAAAAATAGATAATCCATCAATTACGAGAGATGTTTCAGGTGAAGGGGTGCAACAGGCTCTTTTAAAAATAATAGAAGGAACGGTAGCAAGTGTTCCTCCACAAGGTGGTAGAAAACATCCTCAACAAGAATTTTTACAAGTAGACACATCTAACATTCTTTTTATTTTTGGTGGAGCTTTCTCAGGTTTAGATAAAATAATATCAAAAAGAATTAAGGGAACTTCTATAGGTTTTAATGCTACAATTAGAGAGTTGCAAGAAAAGTCTAGTGGTGAAGTTTTAAATTCTTTAGAAACAGAAGATTTGCTTAAATTTGGGATGATACCTGAATTCGTTGGTAGATTGCCTGTCATTGCTACTCTTAATGATCTTAATGAAAAAGCACTAATAGATATTTTAACCAAACCTAGAAATGCTCTAATTAAACAATTTCAACATCTTTTTTATTTAGAAAAGGTAAATTTAGAATTTAAATCTGATGCATTATCTGCCATAGCTAAACTTGCACTTGAAAAAAAGACAGGGGCAAGAGGACTTAGATCAATTATTGAAGAAAGACTTCTAGAGATTATGTTTAAACTTCCCGACATCAAATTTTTAGAAAAAGTAGTAATAAATAAAGATGTGATTAGTGGTGAAATTGAACCAATTCTTGTTTATTTTGATAATAAAGAAGATAATATAAGTCTTGCATCAAGTTAAAATCTTGAAATTATTATTAAAATAATTACATATATATAATGGATAGTAATATATTACCTGTTTTACCTCTCAGAGACATTGTTGTTTTTCCAAATATGGTAGTACCTTTATTTGTAGGAAGGGAAACTTCTATAAGGGCATTATCAGAGGTAATGAAAAATAACAAAAAAATATTATTAATTTCACAAAAAGATTCAAATATTGATATTCCAAAAAATAATGATTTATATAAAATTGGAACAATAGCAAACGTATTGCAACTTTTAAAACTTCCTGATGGTACTCTAAAAGTCCTTGTAGAAGGACAGAATAAAGTTAAAATTAATAAATATTTAGATAATCCTAATTTTCTTTTAGCAAATTATAGTATCCCAAAAAATTCAATAAAATCGCAAAGTGAATGTAAAGCATATTTGAAGTTGATATTAAATTTATTTGAGTCATATACAAATATAAACAAAAAAATTTCATCTGAAGTTTTTTCAAATGTCAAATTAATAAAAGATTTTGATATTTTTTCTTATAATATTGTTCCACATTTGAATATAGATTTATCTGATAAGCAAAAATTATTAGAAGAGTTAACAACAGATAAGAGATTAGAAAAAATTTATTCATATTTGGAATCTGAAATTAATTCATTAAATGTTGAGAAAAAAATAAAAGGGCGCGTTAAAAGACAAATGGAAAAAACCCAAAGAGAATATTATTTAAATGAACAGATGAAAGCTATCCAAAAAGAATTAGGTGATGGAGATGAGTCAAATGATATTAATGAAATAGAAAATAAAATTAAAAATCTAAAGTTATCTGAAGAGGCAAAACAAAAAGCTAATTCTGAATTAAAAAAATTAAAAAATATGAGTCCAATGTCTGCAGAAGCTACGGTTGTAAGAAATTATTTAGATTGGATTTTAGGTATTCCATGGAATGTGAATGCTAAGGTTAAAAAAGATATAAAAAAAGCAAAAAATATACTTGATGAAGATCATCATGGTTTAGAAAAAGTAAAAGACAGAATTATTGAATATTTAGCTGTACAAAAAAGAAAAGAAAAACTTAAAGGACCAATATTATGTTTAGTTGGCCCACCAGGTGTTGGAAAAACTTCACTTGGAAAATCTATAGCAAAAGCCACTGGAAGAAGTTTTGTTAGAATGTCCTTGGGTGGAGTAAGAGATGAAGCTGAAATTAGGGGACATAGAAGAACTTATATAGGCTCTATGCCTGGAAAAATTATTCAAAGTTTAAAAAAGGCAAAACAGAGTAACCCTCTTTTTTTATTAGATGAGGTAGACAAATTAGGAGCAGATTGGAGAGGTGACCCTTCTTCAGCTCTACTTGAAGTTTTAGATCCAGAACAAAATCACACTTTTAATGATCATTATTTGGAAGTTGATTATGATCTTTCTGACATAATGTTTATATGTACAGCAAATACATTAAATATACCCCCAGCATTATTTGATAGAATGGAAGTTATAAGGATTGCTGGCTATACCGAAGAAGAAAAAACTCAAATTGCTAAAAAATATTTAATCCCAAAACAATTTGAATATAATGGTATAAATCAAAAAGAACTAAAAATAGACAAAAAAACTATAAAGTCTATTATAAGAGACTATACTAGAGAAGCTGGTGTTAGAAATTTGGAGAGAGAAATTGCTAAAATATCAAGAAAAGCAGTAAAACAACTTGAGCTTACTAGAAAGAAAAAAATTATTATTGATTCAAAAAATATTGAAAAGTTTAGTGGAATAAAAAAATTTAGAAGTAATGAGGTGGAAAAAACAAGTCTTGTAGGTATTACCAATGGTCTTGCATGGACCGAAGTAGGTGGTGAGTTGCTTTTAATTGAAGTTTCAATATCAAAAGGTAAGGGAAAAGTAACTATAACAGGAAAACTAGGGGATGTCATGAAAGAATCAGTCCAAGCTGCAATTTCATTTGTAAAATCTCAAGCGAGCAAATATGGAATTAAATCTATTATTTTTGATAAAACTGATATTCACATTCATGTTCCAGAAGGAGCTACCCCAAAAGATGGACCTAGCGCAGGAGTAACTATTTTTAATTCTATAGTATCTGCTCTAACAAATATTAAAGTTAAAAGAGATATTGCAATGACAGGTGAGATAACTTTAAGGGGAAGAATATTGCCAATTGGTGGTTTAAAAGAAAAATTATTAGCAGCTGTTAGAGCTGGAATTAAAACTGTTTTAATACCAATGGATAATAAAAGAGACTTATCAGAAATACCTGTTTCAGTAAAAAATAAGCTCAATATAATTGCAATTGAAAATGCTAATGAAATCTTAAAGGTATCACTCCTAAAAACATTAAAACCTCTAAAAAATGGCGAATCTGGAGAATATAAAGAGCTAAGTTCAACAAAAGTTGGCAAAGGTGTTGAAAATACTATCACTCATTAATCCCTTAATTTTCAGTCTTTTTTAGATATTATCCTAATTTTCTGCCATTTATTTAAATTTAATTGTTGACGCATGCTAATTTTATTAACTATTCTAATTCTAATAAAACCAAGGAGTTTATTGTGAATAAAAACGATTTAATTGCAGCAATCTCAACATCTGCCGGTCTTTCCAAGGCAGATTCTACAAGATGTGTTGAAACAATAATAGATACTATCTCAAATGCTCTTAAAAGAGGAGAAGAGGTTAGAATTGTTGGCTTTGGAACGTTTAGCGTATCCCATAGAAAAGCTACAACTGGCAGAAACCCTAGAACTGGAGAATCTATTCAAATTCCAGCTTCCAGAAGACCTAAATTTACTGTTGGTAAGGCTCTTAAAGATGCTGTAAACGTATAAAATTATTTTTTATAGTTCAACCGGCTGTTAAAAATATTTAACAGCCGGTTTATTTTGGGCGTTTAGCTCAGTTGGTAGAGCATCTGGTTTACATCCAGAGGGTCGGGAGTTCAAGTCTCTCAACGCCCACCATATATGCCTTTGGGGGCGTAGTTCAGTTGGTTAGAACGCCTGCCTGTCACGCAGGAGGCCGCGGGTTCGAGTCCCGTCGCTCCCGCCAAAATCAAAAGTACAATTTTTGAAATATATATATATATATATAAATATATTTTTATTTCATATGTCAGAACTACTTATAAAATACTTACCAATTTTAATTTTTATATTTGTTGCATTTTCTATAGCAGTAGCGATGATGTCAATATCATTTATTTCTGGTTCTAATAAACCAGATTCAGAAAAACTATCACCTTATGAATGTGGATTTGAGGCATTTGATGATGCAAGAGGTAGATTTGATGTAAGATTTTATTTAGTAGCTATATTATTTATTATTTTTGATTTAGAAGTAGCTTTTCTCTTTCCTTGGGCAATTACTCTCAATTCAATAGGCTTATTTGGTTTTTGGTCAATGATGTTTTTTTTATTTATTTTAACTGTTGGATTTATATACGAATGGAAAAAGGGAGCTTTAGAATGGGAATAAATAATTCTAGTTCACTTGAAAGTGATTTTAAATCTAAAGGTTTTGTAGTTACAACTTATAATAATTTAGTTACTTGGGCAAGAAATGGATCTCTATGGCCAATGACTTTTGGACTTGCTTGTTGTGGTGTCGAGATGATGCATTCTTATATGAGTCGATATGATTTAGACAGATTAGGAGTAGTTCCAAGAGGAAGTCCACGACAATCAGATGTAATGATAGTTGCAGGAACTTTAACTAACAAGATGGCTCCAGCACTTAGAAAAGTATATGATCAAATGCCTGAACCTAGGTGGGTAATATCTATGGGATCTTGTGCAAATGGCGGTGGTTATTATCATTATTCATATTCTGTTGTTAGAGGTTGTGATCGAATAGTTCCAGTTGATATTTATGTACCTGGTTGTCCACCAACCGCTGAAGCATTAGTCTATGGAATTCTTCAGTTACAAAAAAAAATTAAAAGACATAATGAAATGAATAATAAGGAATGACTGATAACGAAGAGATTAAAAAAAATTTAGATATATTATTAAAAAAATATGAATTGAAAATTGATTTTATAAATGAAATTTTCTATCTAATTATAGATAAGAAAGATTTAATTAATATAATCAAATTATTAAAAGAAGATAAGAAGATTTTGTTAAATCAACTTTCTGACATAACAGCTGTAGATTATATAAATCAAAATAAAAGATTTAAATTAGTTTACATTTTTTTAAGTCATAAAATTAATTTTAGATTAATATTGACTATAAATTTAGAAGATGGAGAAACTGCCCCTTCAATTTGTGAAGTATTTGAATCAGCAAACTGGTACGAGAGAGAATGTTATGATTTATTTGGTATTATATTTGAAAATCATCCTGATTTAAGAAGAATTATGACCGATTACAATTTTCAAGGTCACCCTCTTCGAAAGGACTTTCCTCTTACAGGACATACTGAAGTTAGATATGATAATTTAGAAAAAAAAGTTGTCTATGAACCAGTTAAGCTTCCACAAGAATATAGAAATTTTGATTATTCGAGTCCATGGGAAGGTTTAAATAAGGATATAAATAAAGATGATGAAAAATAGTAGAAGCCAGACTACCACTATAAATTTTGGACCTCAGCATCCTGCTGCTCATGGTGTTTTAAGATTAATAGTTGAGCTAGATGGGGAGGTTGTTGAAAGGGCTGATCCTCACATAGGATTGCTTCATCGTGGTACTGAAAAACTCATTGAGTATAAAACATATCTTCAAGCTGTCCCATATTTTGATCGACTTGATTATGTATCACCAATGTGTCAAGAACATGCATTTGCTCTTGCAACAGAAAATCTACTAAAAATTAAAATTCCTGAAAGAGCTCAATTTATTAGAGTAATATTTTCAGAAATTACAAGAATACTTAATCATTTATTAAATATTCCAGCTTATGCTGCGGATATTGGAGCTGTAACTCCTTTTTTATGGTGCTTTGAAGAAAGAGAAAAACTATTAGAATTTCATGAAGCAGTTTCAGGAGCTAGATTTCATGCTGCTTATTTTAGACCTGGTGGAGTAAGTCAAGATATGCCTGAAAAACTTGAAGAAAAAATTTATAATTATTTGAATAACTTTCCAAATTTTATTGATGATTTAGAGACTTTATTAACTGAGAATAGAGTTCTTAAACAAAGATCAGTAGATATTGGAATTTTAAATAAGCAAGATGCAATAAATTTAGGTTGTTCTGGTCCTATTCTAAGAGCATCAGGAGTTGCCTGGGATTTAAGAAGATCTCAACCATATGATGCATATAACAAAGTTGATTTTGAAGTACCTATAGGAAAAAAAGGTGATTGTTTTGATAGATATCTTATTAGAATCGAAGAAATGAGACAAAGTGCCTCAATAATTAAACAGTGTTTGTCTAAAATAAAAAAAGGCCCAGTAATGAATGAAGATAATAAAATATCTCCCCCTAAGAGATCAGAGATGAAAAAATCTATGGAAAGCCTCATACATCATTTTAAATTATTTACTGAAGGTTATAGAGTTCCCAAAGGTGAGACTTATTTTGCCGTGGAGGCCCCGAAGGGAGAATTTGGAGTTTATTTAGTTTCAGATGGAAGCAACAAACCTTATAGATGTAAATTAAGAGCTCCAGGTTTTGCTCACCTTCAAGCTTTAAATTTTCTTTGCAAAGGTCATTTACTGGCTGATATAGCAGCAATATTAGGTAGTTTAGATATTGTATTTGGAGAAGTTGACAGATGAAACATCCAGGACTTATAAATAAAAGTGCAGCTGATCAACCTGATAGTTTTGAATGGACGAAAGAAAGCTTAGATAAAATAAATACAATTATAAAAAGATACCCTTTAAATAAACAACAGAGTGCTGTTTTACCTTTACTAGACTTAGCTCAAAGACAGAATGAGGGTTGGTTGCCTCAAAAAGCAATTGAAAAAGTAGCAGAAACACTAAAAATGTCTTTCATCAGAGTTATGGAGGTCGCTACTTTTTATTCAATGTTTAATCTTGAGCCTATAGGAAAAAATTTCATTCAAATATGCAGAACTACACCATGCTGGTTGAGAGGAAGTGAAAAATTAAAAAAAACTGCAAAAGATGTTACTGGTTGTAATATTGGAGAAACATCATCGGATAATTTATTTACTCTAGTTGAAGTAGAATGTCTAGGCGCATGTTGTAATGCTCCAGTAGTTCAGATTAATGATGATTATTTTGAAGACTTGAATGAGGATAATTTTAAAAAATTATTAAATGAAATAAAAGAAAATGTGAGAGTGAAAGTAGGCTCACAAATAGGTAGAAAAGGTTCAGAACCAAAAAAAATATAAAAAAAACGATGTTAAAAGAAGAGGATAAAATTTTTAAGAATTTGTATGGATATGAAGACCCTTATTTAGATGGAGCTAAAAAAAGAGGCATATGGCAAAATACAAAAAAAATACTTAAAAAATCAAAAGATCAAATTATTGATGAAATAAAAAAAAGTGAGTTAAGAGGTAGAGGTGGTGCTGGATTTCCAACAGGTTTAAAATTATCTTTTATGCCAAAAATTGTTAATGAAAAACCGCATTATTTGATTATAAATGCAGATGAATCTGAGCCCGGTACATGCAAAGATAGAGAAATAATTAGATTTGACCCTCATATGCTAATTGAAGGTTGTTTGTTAACTTCTTATGCGATTAATGCCAATAAATGTTATATTTATATAAGAGGCGAATATATTTTAGAAGCAAGAGTTTTGCAAAATGCTAT
This sequence comes from Alphaproteobacteria bacterium MarineAlpha5_Bin12, assembly GCA_002937855.1. GTDB lineage: Bacteria > Pseudomonadota > Alphaproteobacteria > HIMB59 > MarineAlpha5-Bin12. Next base: position 102,785 of record PTKS01000003.1, read on the forward strand.
TAATGAAGCATATGAAAATAAATTATTAGGAAAAAATGTATTCGGAACTAGATGGGATTTTGATATTTATTTACATAGAGGTGCAGGAGCATATATTTGCGGTGAAGAAACAGCGTTATTAGAAAGCCTTGAAGGAAAAAAAGGTCAACCCAGATTAAAACCACCATTTCCTGCTGGTGTGGGACTTTACGGCTGTCCTACAACTGTAAATAATGTTGAAACTATTTCAGTTATTCCTACTATTTTAAATAAGGGTGCAGATTGGTTTAAAACTCTTGGTAGGCCAAATAATTCAGGATCAAAAATTTTTTGTATTTCAGGCCATGTTAATAATCCATGCAATATAGAAGAAGAAATGGGTATTCCACTTAAAGAAATAATAGAAAAGTATGCTGGTGGTGTTAGGGGTGGTTGGAATAATTTATTGGCTGTTATACCTGGTGGAGCCAGCGTTCCCTTAATTCCCAAATCTATTTGCGATGATGTTTTGATGGATTTTGATAGTTTAAAAGAAGTTAATAGTGGTTTAGGAACTGCTGCAATTATAGTTATGGATAAATCAACTGATATTATTGAATCTATTTCAAGATTATCTCACTTTTATATGCATGAAAGTTGTGGACAATGTACTCCTTGTAGAGAGGGAACAGGTTGGATGTATAGAATAATGAAAAAAATGATAAACGGAGAAGTTGATAAATCATATATTGATAAATTGTATGATGTTACTAAACAAGTTGAAGGACATACAATATGTGCTTTAGGAGATGCTGCAGCTTGGCCAATTCAAGGTCTATTAAGGCATTTTAGACCTGAGGTAGAAAAAAGAATTAATCAAGCACAAAAAAATAAAGCTGTAGCATAATGCCAACAATAATAATTAATAACAAAAAAATAAATTTTGAAGAAGGGATGAACATACTTCAAGCTTGTGAACTTGCAGGAATAGAAATTCCTCGATTTTGTTATCATGATCGTTTATCAATTGCTGGTAACTGTAGAATGTGTTTAGTTGAAATGGAAAAGTCATCTAAGCCAGTAGCTTCATGCGCTATGCCAGCCCAAGATGGAATGGTAATAAAAACTAATACAAAATTTGTTAAAGATGCAAGAAAAGGAGTTATGGAATTTTTATTGATTAACCATCCTCTTGATTGTCCAATTTGCGATCAGGGAGGTGAATGTGATTTACAAGACCAAGCAATGTATTATGGTTATGACAAATCTCGCTACCAAGAAAACAAAAGGGCAGTTAAAAATAAGTATTTAGGACCTTTAATTAGTACTATAATGACTAGATGCATTCACTGCACTAGATGCGTCCGTTTTTCTACAGAAGTAGCTGGTGTTGATGATTTGGGAATGCTAGGGCGTGGGGAAAATGCAGAAATCACATCATATTTAGAAAAAACTGTAGAATCTGAACTATCAGGTAACGTTATAGATTTGTGTCCCGTGGGCGCTCTAACTAATAAACCATATGAATTTAAAGCTAGACCATGGGAATTAAAAAAAACTGAAACAGTTGATGTATTTGATGCAGTTGGTTCAAATATAAGAATTGATAGCATTGGCCAAAAAGTACTCAGGGTCTTGCCAAGAATTAATGAAGACATTAATGAAGAATGGATTAATGATAAAACAAGATTTGCAATAGATGGACTACAAAACCAAAGATTAGATCGACCTTTTATTAGAACAAATGGAAGGCTTGAAGAAACTAATTGGGATACAGCAATAAGTGAAGTTAGTAAGAAAATACAAGAAACTATTCCAAATAATATTATTTCTTTATCAGGAAATCAGGTAGATGTAGAAACCTTAACTGCAACAAGAATTTTTTTTGACTTAATGGGTAGCCAAAATTATGAGTCAAGACTTGATAATGCCAAAATTGACCCTAAAGTAAGATCAAGTTATATTTTTAATTCTGGAATTTCAAACATTGAAAATTGTGACTCAATTCTGTTAGTTGGTACTAATCCTAGATGGGAAGCTAGTATTTTAAATGCCAGAATAAGAAAACAATATCTTAACAATGATATAGCAATAGCACTAATAGGTAATAAAAAAAATTTAACCTATGATTATGAATATCTAGGAAATTCCCTAAAGATTTTAGAAAATCTTTATAATGATAAAATTAATTTTTCTGAAAAATTAAAAAAATCAAAAAAACCAATGATAATTATTGGCCTATCAGCTATTTCAAGAAAAGATGGCGAAGCTGTCTTAAGTTTATGTAGAAAAATTGCACTAAAATATAATATTGTTCAGGATGATTGGAATGGATTCAATATTCTAAATACAAATATTTCTAAAGTAGGTGCCTTAGATATAGGATTTTATAATAATAAATTTTCAAATAATACTTTTAGAAAAATAGAAGAAATATGTTCTCAAAAAAAATCAATTACCTTCTTGTTAGCAGTTGATGAAATTAACACAGATATTTTAAAAGAATCATTTGTTATTTATGTTGGTCATCACGGTGATATTGGAGCTCAAAGAGCTGATATTATTTTACCTTCTCCCGCATATACAGAAAAAAATTCTACATTTGTTAATTTAGAAGGTAGAGTTATGAAGAGTCAAAAATGTCATCAGCCTTTAGGAGAGGCAAAAGAAGAATGGAAAATTTTTAGAAAATTATCTGATAAATTATCTTTCAATATGCCATTTAATAACATCTATGAGCTTAGACAAGAAATGTCTAAAATTAATCCAATCTTTAATCAATTAAATATATTACATAATAATGAATTTAAAGATTTTGGAAAATCCGGTGAAATTTTAGATGAACCAATTCTAGATTTAATTAAAAACTTCTACATGACTGATGCTATTAGTAGAGCTTCGAAAACAATGTCTGAATGCTCTATAAAATTGAAGAATGTAAATAATAATTTATTACAAAAATGATGAATTTATTCCACATAAATGAATCATTATTAAATTTAATCTTAATTTTATTGAATATTTTTGCAATAATTATACCTCTTTTTGTTTCAGTTGCATTTTTGATTTATTTTGAAAGAAAAGTACTAGCTGCTATACAATTAAGAAGAGGTCCCAATGTAGTTGGTCCATTTGGGTTATTCCAATCTTTTGCAGATGCCATAAAACTTATAACAAAAGAAAATATAATTCCTCGAAGTTCAAATAAAATTGTATTTATTTTAGCTCCAATTATTACGATGGTATTAAGTTTAATTGGATGGGCTGTAATACCTTTTTCTCCAGGAGTAGTATTAGCTGATATAAATGTAGGTATAATGTATTTTTTTGCCATTTCTTCACTTGGTGTTTATGGGGTAATAATGGCTGGTTGGGCAAGTAATTCACAATACCCCTTTTTAGGAGCATTAAGATCAGCTGCACAAATGGTATCATATGAAGTTTCTATAGGATTTGTTATTATTTCAGTTTTATTATGTGTTGGCTCTCTAAATTTAAGTAAAATAGTTGAAGCTCAAGAAGACATTTGGTTTGCTTTACCATTATTACCAATGTTTATTATTTTTTTCATCTCAGCATTAGCTGAAACAAATAGACTACCTTTCGATCTCCCTGAAGATGAAGCTTCATTAGTAGCAGGTTTTTTTACTGAATATTCATCCGCATCTTTTATGTTATTTTTTTTAGGTGAATATGCAAATATGATTCTTATGAGCGCTATGACAACAATACTTTTTCTAGGCGGGTGGTTACCTCTACTTAATATAGAACCTTTTACTTTAATTCCTGGTCCAATATGGTTTATATTAAAAACTTCATTCATACTTTTTCTTTTTTTGTGGGTTAGAGGCACTTTACCAAGATATAGGTATGATCAACTGATGAGATTGGGTTGGAAAGTATTCTTACCTTTTTCTTTATTTTGGTTAGTTTTAACTTCAAGTTTTTTAGTTTTTTTTGACTTATTACCAAAATGAAAATTATGATCAAATCTTTGAAAATAATTAAATATTTTTTACTTTATGAAATTATAATTGGATTATTTTTAACATTAAAATATATTTTTAAGAAAAAAGTTACAATTAATTATCCATTTGAAAAAGGACCATTGAGCCCAAGATTTAGAGGAGAACATGCTTTAAGAAGGTATCCTAATGGTGAAGAAAGGTGCATTGCTTGTAAACTTTGTGAGTCGATTTGTCCTGCTCAAGCAATAACTATTGAGGCTGAAGCTAGAGAAGATGGAAGTAGAAGGACAACTAGGTATGATATTGATATGAGTAAATGTATTTATTGTGGTTTATGTGAAGAATCATGTCCAGTTGATGCAATTGTTGAAGGTCCTAATTTCGAATTTGCAACAGAAACAAGAGAAGAATTAATGTATAATAAAGAAAAACTTTTATCTAATGGAGATAGGTGGGAACATGAAATTTCTTTAAATTTAGCTAAAAATTCAAATTATAGGTAAGCTATGACCTTGTATGATTTATGTTTTTATTTTTTTTCGATAGTAGCTGTTTTCTCATCATTAATAGTTATAAGTGCAAAGAATACTGTACACTCAGTATTATTTTTAATTCTAAGTTTTATTAATGGTTCTGCATTATTTGTATTATTAGGGGCAGAATTTTTAGCAATGATTTTAATTGTAGTTTATGTCGGAGCAGTAGCAGTTTTATTTTTATTTGTAGTAATGATGCTTGATATAAATTTTGTAAAAATTAGAGAGGGTTTTCTGCAATATATGCCTTTAGGAATTCTATTAGGTGTTGTATTATTAACTGAACTAATTTTAGTATTGATTTCTAAAAAAATGATGTCATCTGGACTAGTGGAATACAGTTCTATTCCTAATTTTAGTCAAAATGAAAACACTAAGGATTTAGGAGAGGTATTATATACAGATTATTTTTTATTATTTCAGTTATCAGGTTTTATACTTCTAATTGCAATGATTGGCTCAATCACGCTTACTTTAAGAACAAGAAGTGGAGTAAAAAAACAAAATATATTTGATCAAGTTAACTTAGATTCAAAAAATCAAATTGTTAAAAAGAAAGTTCCACTAAACAAAGGAATAGAATGACTGTTTCTTTAGGACATTTTTTAACTTTAGGCGCAATATTGTTTACAATAGGTGTCATAGGAATTTTTTTAAATAAAAAGAACGTTATAATAATTTTAATGTCGATTGAATTGATTCTTTTGTCAGTGAATTTAAATTTTATTGCTTTTTCAAGTTATTTAAATGATATCTCAGGCCAAGTTTTTGCTATGTTTACATTAACAGTAGCAGCTGCTGAAGCTGCAATTGGATTAGCAATATTAGTATCTTTTTTTAGAAACAAAGCTTCAATTTCAGTAGAAAATATTAATGAAATGAAAGGATAAAATTTGTTAGCTACATTTACTTTATTTTTACCTTTAACTGGATATATTATTTCTTTTTTCTTTTTAAGAAATTCTGATCCCAAATATTCACAAAATTTAACTTCTATTTTAATTATCCTTTCTTCTATTTTTTCTTGGATAATTCTTTTTAATATTATTGAATATAATGAAGTAGAGAAGATTAATTTACTTAATTGGATTAATTCAGGTAACTTAAGTGTAAGTTGGAGTTTAAGAATTGATACATTAACATCTGTTATGTTTATTGTTGTTACAAATGTTTCAGCAGCTGTTCATGTATATTCAATAGGTTATATGAAAAATGATAATTCTATACCTAGATTTATGAGTTATTTAAGTTTGTTTACTTTTTTTATGCTAATTTTAGTAAGTAGCGATAATTTATTACAAATGTTTTTTGGTTGGGAAGGTGTGGGATTAACATCTTATTTATTGATAGGTTTTTGGTATCATAAAAAAAGTGCTAATGATGCAGCTATTAAAGCTTTTATAGTAAATCGCGTTGGTGATTTTGGATTTTTAATTGGTATTTTAGGAATTTTTATAATATTTGACTCAATATATTTTGATGAAATTTTTTCAAAAGTGTATTTATTCAAAGATCATAAATTTATTTTTTTAGGTAATTTTTTTTCTACACTAGATGCAATTTGCTTATTTTTATTTATTGGTGCTATGGGAAAATCTGCTCAAATAGGTCTTCATACTTGGCTTCCTGATGCTATGGAAGGTCCCACTCCTGTTTCAGCATTAATACACGCTGCAACTATGGTCACAGCTGGAGTATTTATGGTTTCTAGAATGAGTCCATTATTTTCTGAATCTTCATTTGCAAGCGATTTTATTACAATAATTGGGGCAACTACAGCAATATTTGCTGCCACTATAGCTATTACTCAAAATGATATTAAAAAAGTAATCGCTTATTCAACTTGTAGCCAATTAGGATACATGTTTTTTGCTGCTGGATTAGGCGCTTATAATTCATCAATTTTTCACCTAATGACACATGGTTTTTTCAAAGCTTTATTATTTCTTTGTGCAGGTTCAGTAATTCACGCAATGAATAATGAGCAAGATATGCAAAAAATGGGAGGGCTTTCAAAAAAACTTCCTATAACAACTTTATTGATGTGGATTGGAACTTTAAGTATCATAGGATTCCCATTTTTTTCAGGATACTATTCAAAAGAAAGCATATTACATGCATCTTTTTTTTCTAATAACTACACAGGTTTATTATCTTATATTATTGGAATTATAACTGCTTGTTTAACTGCTTTATATTCTTGGCGATTACTTTTTCTAACTTTTCACGGTAACAATCGTTCAGACACAATAGATTATAAAGATGCCCACGAATCACCATTAATAATGTTAATTCCTCTAATATTTTTAGCTATTGGAAGTGTTTTTGCCGGAATATTTTTTAATGATTTATTCTTGGGAGAGTTTTCATATAATTTTTGGAATAATTCAATTATTATTGAACAATTTCATAAGGATTATATACCTTTTTCTCAATCATTAATAATAAAACTATCTTCTATTATTGGAATTTCATTAGCTCTAATCTTTTATTATTATAAAACAGACTTTCAAGAAATCTTTTATAAAAAATTCAAGCTCTTATATTTAATTTCATTTAACAAATGGTATTTTGATGAAATATATAATTTTCTTTTTGTAAAACCTTCATTTATTGTTGCTAATATATTTTGGATCAATGGTGATGAAAAAACTATTGATTTTTATGGTCCAAATGGAATATCTAAAATTATATCAAAAATATCAATTATTTTTGGAAGATTTCAAACTGGTTATTTATATCATTATGCTTTTGTAATGATAATAGGATTATCAGGATTTTTAACTTGGTATTTATATTTTAAATCTTTATGAACAATTTTCCAATATTATCTAGTGTTATTTTTTTACCTTTACTTGGATGTTTTGTAATTTTATTTATTAGAGAAAATAATAAAAATTTGCAAAATAATATAAAATTTGCTGCCTTGATAACTTCTATAGGTACATTTGTTTTAAGTATACTTTTATGGATTGCCTTTGATCCAAATTTTGAAGAATATCAGTTTGTGGAAAAAAAACAATGGATTGATGGTTTTAATTTTTATTATCATATTGGAATTGATGGTATTTCTTTATTTATGATTTTGTTATGCACTTTTTTAACTCCTCTGTGCATTTTATCAAGTTGGAATAATATTCAAAAAAAAATTAAGGAATATATGATAGCTTTTTTAGTTCTAGAAACTCTTATGATCGGAATGTTCAGTTGCATTGATTTATTACTTTTTTATATTTTTTTTGAAAGTATTCTCATACCCATGTTTTTAATTATTGGTATTTGGGGGGGAGAAAGAAAAATTTATGCTTCATTTAAATTCTTTTTATATACTTTATTAGGTTCAGTTCTTATGCTACTTGCAGTAATTTTTCTTTATCAAATTACAGGAACAATGAATATTGAAGAAATCCAATCTTATTCTATCTCTAAGAAAGTACAATACATTTTATGGCTAGCTTTTTTTGCTTCATTTGCAGTAAAAATTCCAATGTGGCCATTTCATACGTGGTTACCAGATGCTCATGTTGAAGCTCCAACAGCAGGATCAGTGATATTGGCAGGAGTTTTACTTAAAATTGGTGGATATGGTTTTATTAGATTGTCACTGGGTATTTTTCCAATAGCTTCTATGTTTTATGCACCACTAATATTTATTTTGAGTTTAATAGCAATTATTTATACATCCTTTATCGCATTAGCTCAAAAAGACATTAAAAAATTAATTGCATATTCATCTGTTGCACATATGGGATTTGTAACTATTGGTATATTTATTGTTAATCAAAATTCTCTTGAAGGAGCAATGATACAAATGTTAAGTCATGGTGTTGTTTCAGCAGCTTTGTTTCTATGTGTAGGTATAATTTATGATAGAATGCATACTAGAGAAATTGCTTTTTATAATGGATTAATTAATAAGATGCCAATTTATGCATTTTTTTTAATGATTTTTACATTAGCATCAATTGGGTTGCCAGGTACAAGTGGATTTGTAGGAGAATTTTTAATTTTATTAGGTACCTTCAAAATAAGTCCAATTATTGCTTTGTTCGCGGCTAGTGGAATAGTTTTAAGCGCAGTTTATATGCTTTATTTATATAAAAGAATAATTTTTGGAATAATTTCAAATTCAAAATTAAAAGAATTATTTGACTTAGATATCAGAGAAATGACTATATTAATTCCTCTAACTATTGTCATTTTGTGGATGGGGATTTATCCAAATAGTTTTTTAAAACCAATGCAAATTCCTCTAAAAAAAATAATTAATAAATATGAAATTGCAAATAATTTATAAAATATGACGATCAATATTAATTTTTTATTAATACCAGAAATAGTATTAATACTTGGCATAATAGCAATACTTTTAATATCAGTATTTATAAATAAAAATTCATTTAAATTTTCATTATATAGCAGTTTAATATTATTAATTATTACTTCATTCCTTGTCTTACTTAATTATCAAGATTCTTTTATAAATAATAATAAATTATTCATAACAAATTTATTTATTATAAATTTTAAAATTCTTATTATAATTTCAAGCATATTAGTATTATTAATTATGGAGAATTATTTTCAAGACTTAAAAATTAATAAATTTGAAATTCCAATTTTGATTCTTTTTTCTGTTTTCGGAATGCTAGTTATGATTTCATCTAATAATTTGATGTCAATGTATTTAGGAATAGAAATACAAAGTCTATCATTATATATATTAGCTAGTATAAATAGAAAATCTTTAAAATCCTCAGAGGCTGGTTTAAAATATTTTATTCTTGGTGCTTTATCTTCTGCATTTTTACTATATGGATGTTCATTAATTTATGGTTTTACTGGAAGTTTAAATTTTGAAGACATTTATCAAAAAATGAGTGTCTTTAATAATTTAAACATAGGATTAATTTTTGGTTTAATTTTTGTAATCACTTCTCTAGGATTTAAAATATCAGCGGTTCCTTTTCATATGTGGGCGCCTGATGTTTATGAAGGATCACCAACTCCAATTACAGCCTTTTTTACAACTGCTCCAAAAATAGCAGGTATCGCTCTTTTAATTAGATTTTTATTTGAACCATTTGGAAATTTTTGGTTTGATTGGCACCAAATAATAATATTTATTTCCATAGCTTCAATGATACTTGGAGCTTTTGCAGCTATAGTTCAAGATAATTTTAAAAGATTACTAGCATACAGTTCTATAGGTCATATTGGTTATATTTTAATTGGCGTTGTTTCAGCAAATGATTCAGGAATAAAAGCAATATTTATATATTTAGTAATTTATATATTTATGAATTTTGGAATATTTGCTATCTTATTATCTTTAAAAAATGACAATGGATATATTGAAAAAATTAGTAACCTTTCAGGGTTAGGTAAAAGCAATCCAATAGTTTCAATAGTTTTAACTATTATGTTATTTTCAATGGCTGGCATTCCGCCTTTAGCAGGTTTTTTTGGCAAATTTTATATATTTATTGCTGCAATTGAGTCAAAACTCTTTGTTCTTGCAATTATAGGCGTTCTAAGCAGTGTTATTGCTGCATTTTACTATTTAAGAATAATTAAGGTTATTTACTTTGAAGAAAATAAAGAAAATTTAGAAATAACTTTAAATCCTAATACAAAGTTTGTAATTTATTTATCTGCTTTATTTATAATTTTATTTATTTTCTTTCAGTCAAAAATTTTAGAATTATCTAATTTCGTTTCATATAATATTATCAATTAATGATATATGAAAAATTAAACAATTTTTTTAGATTAAAAAAAGTTAAATTTTTTTATAAAGGTCAAGTAAACTCAACAATGGAAGAAATAAAAAAAATACCTTTAAATAAATATGATTTTTTGATTTTTCAATCTGATTCTCAAAAAATAGGTAGAGGAAGATTAAAAAATAAATGGGTAAGTAAATCTGGAAATATTTTTTTTACGATTAAAGTTAAAACTAAAAGAGATTCAAAATTTTTTTTTCAATTAGGAATTATTACTGCTGTTGAGATTAAAAATACGATTGATCTATTTAGAATAAAAAAAGTTAAACTAAAATGGCCAAATGATATATTTATCGAAGATAAAAAAGTTGGAGGTATATTGATTGAGTCATTACATCAAGACTCATCGGATGTATGCTTAGTAGGAGTAGGAATAAATTTTTTAAATTCTCCTGAAAATTTAAATTATAAAACTACTTATTTAAAAAAGTATAATGACAAAATTGATAAAAATATATTTATTCATAATTTGTATAAAAATATTTTAAATTCTTATTATGAATGGAATCAAAATATTGATAAAGATTTTATTAAAAAATATAAAGAAAATTTGATGTATTTAGGAAAACAAATAAAAGTAACTAATAATAAAAATATTATTTATGGTAAGTTTTATGATATCACGAATGATGGTTATGCAATTGTTGAAATAAGAGGTAAAAAAGAAATAGTTTTTTCAGGATCAATTGAGTTATTGCAATGATTGACATTTATCTTTATGTAGCATATGGAAAATCGAATGTCTTCTTCTGATAATTTTAATTTAAAAAATGGCCTTTTTTTCTTACCTCTTGGAGGAGTTGGTGAAATTGGTGCAAATTGTTATTTATATTGTTCTAATAACTCTTGGATTATGATTGATTTAGGAGTCTCTTTTGCTGATGAAAAATTTCCTGGAATAGATCTATTAGTTCCTAATTTAGATTTTATTGATAAAATAAAAGATAAATTGGAGGCAATTATTATTAGTCACGGTCATGAAGATCACGCCGGAGCAATACCTTTTTATGCAGATAAAATAAATTGTCCTATCTATGCAACAAATTTTGTTTATAATTTACTTTTAAAAAAATTTAAAGATTATAAAATTTCCGACAAAATAAAATTAAAAAAAATAGAAACTAATAAGATTTTATCATTGAATGAATTTGAATTTTCTTTTTTAGAAACAACTCATTCTATACCTGAACCTTACGCTATTTTAATTAAGACTAATTATGGAAATATCCTACATACAGCTGATTGGAAAATTGACAAAAATCCAATAATAGGAAATAGCTTTAATCCTAGTTTGTTTAAAAAAATTAGTGAAGAAAATTTATTGGCTCTTGTTGGGGATTCAACAAATGCAAATGTAAGTGGGAGTTCTGGTTCAGAAAAAGATGTTCAAGAACATTTAAAAAATTTATTTTCACGATATGATAAAAGAATAGTTATAACTTGTTTTTCTTCTAATATATCAAGATTACAAAGTATCGCTGATGCTGCAAAAAAAAACAATAGACATGTAGCAGTGTTAGGGAGAAGTTTAAAAAGAATGATTGAAACTGCAATTGAATGTGGATATTTGAAGAACTTGACCAACATTGTTTCTGAAGATGAAATTCAATATTTTTCAAGAGAAAATATTGTAATAATTTGTACTGGCAGTCAAGGTGAGAAAAAATCTGCACTTTATAGAATTGCTTATAATTCTCATTCTAATATTTATTTAGAGAAAGGAGATTTAGTCATTTTTTCATCAAAAGATATACCTGGTAATGAAAAATCAATTAATAACTTAAAAAATTTATTAATAAAAAAGAAAATAGAAATTATTTCAAATGAAGATGAATTTGTACACGTTTCTGGCCATGGAAGTATAGAAGAAATTAAAAAAATGTATGAATGGACAAGGCCAGTATTGTCTGTACCCGTTCATGGTGAGCCTATACATTTACTAGAACATGAAAAAATTGCAAAAAGTTGTCAGGTACCTTATACAAAAATCTTAGAAAATGGATCATTATTAAAAATAGGACCTCAAAAACCTGAAGTAATAAATAAGATTGAGACTGGAAAAATGATAGTTGAAGGTGGAAAAATATATAACTCAGAATCCGATTTTATTAGACAAAGAATTAAGTATTCTTATGAAGGTATTATTATGATAACTTTGATAATTAATAAAGATCTTAGTATAAACAAAGATATCATAATAACCCATTATGGACTTCCAATTGCTAATATAGAAGAATTTACCTCAAATTTTAAAATAAATTTTATAGAAAGTTATTTAAAATTAGAAAAAAATAATAATATTTCAGAAAATGATGATAATATTAAACATTTATGTAAAAAAGTTATTAAAAAATATTGTATGAATCAATATAAAAGAAAACCCGAAGTTCAAACTCATATAATTAGATCAAAATGAGATATAAAAAATATTTTTTACCAACACTTAAAGATGCGCCTTCTGAAGCTGAAATCATCTCTCATAAATTAATGATAAGATCTGGTATGGTTAAACAATCAAGTGCAGGTATATACTCTTGGCTACCTCTAGGTTTTAGAGTTTTAAAAAAAATTGAAAAAATTGTTAGAGAAGAACAAGTTAAATCTGGTGCAATTGAAATTCTTATGCCTACCATTCAATCTGCAGATATATGGATTAAATCTGGACGTTATGATGATTATGGAAAAGAAATGCTGAGAATAAAGGATAGGGCAGGTCGAGATATGTTATATGGTCCTACAAATGAAGAACTTGTAACAGAGATTTTTAAATCATATATTTCCTCTTATAAAGATCTTCCTAAAAATCTATTTCACATTCAATGGAAATTTAGAGACGAAATTAGACCTAGATTTGGTGTAATGAGAGGAAAAGAATTTTTAATGAAAGATAATTATTCTTTTGATCTAAATTTTGATGCCGCTAAAGAATCTTACAATAATATGTTTCGTTGTTATTTGAGAACTTTTTTAAGACTTGGTCTTACCCCTATAGCTTTAAAAGCAGAGTCAGGTGCAATTGGAGGAAACCTTAGTCATGAATTTCAAATTTTAGCTCAAACAGGAGAAAGTACATTATATTACGATAAAAAATTAGAAAACATTGATCCTTCAACAGCAGATATTGAACAACTTCAAAAGTATTATGCAGCAGTAGATGATGAACATGACCCAAAAACTTGTCCAGTAGAAAAGTCTCAACTTAAAATTTCAAAAGGAATAGAAGTAGGCCACATCTTTTATTTTGGAACAAAATATTCTGAAAAATTAAATGCCTTTGTTCAAACAAAATCTGGAAGTAAAATTCCTGTTGAAATGGGATCTTATGGAATAGGTGTTTCACGCTTAGTGGGGGCAATAATTGAAGCTTATCATGATGATAAAGGAATTAAATGGCCTAAACAATTAGCACCTTTTTTTGTTTCTTTGATTAATGTGAATATCAATGATGAAAAATGTAACCAGGTTTCTGAAGAAATTTATAATAATTTAAATCATACTAATATAGATGTTTTATATGATGATAGGGACGTTTCACTGGGCGTCAAATTATCTGACAGTGATTTAATTGGAATACCATTTAAAATTATAATTGGACCTAGAGATATCAAAACTAACCAAGTTCAAATAGAGGAAAGATTAACTGGAAAAAAATTTATGCTATCTATAAATGATGCATATAATTATATTACAAATGAAATGAAAGTATTTTCAAATAGTGATAACTAATTATGAATACCTTTTATTTAAAAGATTTTTTCTTTCAAAGAAAAATGAAGGTTATATTTCAATAATTTCTTGGTTTTCTCTAATTGGGATAATGCTTGGAGTTGCGGTACTTATCATAGTTATGTCGGTTATGAATGGTTTTCGAGATGAATTAGTAAAAAGAATCATTGGAGCCAACGGACACTTAAATATTTATTCAATAAATAAGATAATATCTAAAAAAGATTTAATTTCACTGAAAAGCTATAAATTGTTTGAAGATATAAAATTTAATGGCATTATTGAAACTCAAGGATTAATTATATCTAATAATAGTTCTAAAGGTATTTTTATTAGAGGGATAAATTCTAATGATTTGTTATCAATTAGTAAATTTAAAGATAAAATTATTAGAGGAAAAATTTATCAAAATGATAAAAATCAAATAATAATAGGTGAAAATCTTGCTAAAACTTTATCAGTAAATGTTGATGATAATATAAAAATTGCAGTTCCTAAATCAGATATGACAATATTTGGAAATATTCCAAGATTTAAAACTATGAAAATAAGCGGTATATTTAAATTAGGTATGTATGAGTATGATTCAAATTTAGTTTATACACCCTTAGATATATCAAGATCTTTAACATTATTGAATGATGAAGAATTTAATAATATTGAAATTTTTGTTGAATATCCAGACAAACTTTTATTATATCTAAATAAATTAAAAAAATTTATTGATGAAAAAAATCTAGATAAATATTATTTAATATCTTGGAAGGACAGAAATAAAGCATTCCTTGATGCGCTTAATATAGAAAGAAATGTAATGTTCTTAATATTGATTTTAATAATATTAATTGCTTCTTTAAATATAGTATCAGGATTAATAATTTTTGTTAAAGATAAAAATATGGACATAGGAATTTTAAGAACTATAGGTCTATCAAAAATAAGTTTAGTTAAAATATTTTTATTAATAGGCTCAACTATTGGTTTGATAGGTACTACTTTTGGTATCTTAATTGGTTTAATATTTTGTATCAATGTTGAAAGTATCCAATTTTTTTTAGAATCTTTTTTAAGTTTGGAACTTTTTTCACCTGAAATATATTATTTATCAAAATTACCAGCTAAAATAGATTATTTAGAAGTTTTTTATATTGGATTATTATCTATTTTATTAACTTTTATCTCAACAATTTATCCTGCCATAAAATCATCTAAAATTGACCCTATAAAGACAATTAGAAATGAATAATCTTATCGATTTAAAAAATATTATAAAATCATATAATAATGAAATTAAAATTCTTAATAATATTAATTTTAGTGTTAATCAGTCGGATTTAATTTCAATTATTGGCCCATCGGGCTCAGGAAAGACAAGTTTGCTCAATATAATTGGTAGTTTAGATAGC
The DNA here is from genome assembly GCA_002937855.1 of Alphaproteobacteria bacterium MarineAlpha5_Bin12. Classification (GTDB taxonomy): domain Bacteria; phylum Pseudomonadota; class Alphaproteobacteria; order HIMB59; genus MarineAlpha5-Bin12. The sequence continues at coordinate 118,165 of PTKS01000003.1, forward strand.
TTTAATTCAGGAACATATCAATTTAACAATATAGATGTATTAAAGTTAAAAGAAAAAGAAAAAAATAAATTTAGAAATAAAAATATAGGATTTATTCATCAATTTCATTATTTAATACCTGAATTAACAAGTTTAGAAAATATTATATTACCATTATTGATTTCAAATCTTTCTCTAAAAGATTCAATTGAAATTGGCCATACTTATCTTAAGGAATTTAAATTGGAAGATAGAAAAAATATTAAATCCAACCTCCTTTCTGGAGGTGAACAACAAAGAGTTTCTATAGCTAGAGCGATGATTAATTCTCCTTCATTGATTCTAGCAGACGAAATGACTGGGAATCTAGATGAAAAAAATTCTGAATTAATATTTGAATTTTTTATTAATAAAATTAAACAAAATCAACAGACATTAATTTTTGTTACTCACAATAATAAATTAGCAAACATTGCTAAAGTAAAATATAAACTTGAAAATGGATCGCTCGAAAGATATTTATGATTATGGAAAAATGTAATTTTATTCACTTAAGAACTAAATCATCATATTCTTTATCCCAAGGCGCTATCAAAATTGATAAATTAGTTCATTTAACAAAATCATATAATATGCCTGCAGTTGCCCTTACTGATGATAACAATATGTTTGGAGCCTTAGAATTTAGTATGGAATGTTTTAATCAAGGAATCCAGCCAATAATAGGATCATGTATAAATTTATTAGATAATAATTCATCAAATTCAAATAATTTTTATAAAAATATTCCTCAAATATCAATAATTGCTAAAAATGAATTAGGATTTGAAAACTTATTAGCATTATCTTCTAAAAGTCACATTGAAAGTAAATTTAATATACCTGGAATTACAATTGATGATATTGTTAATTATAGAGAAGGTTTAATTTTATATTTAGGTGGTATTAATAATCCAATATTACATGATTTTAAATTAAATAAATATGAAAAAATAAAAGAATTCATAGAATATTTAAAGAAAAAATTTGATGGAAATATTTTTTTTGAAATCCAAAGAATTCAAAATCAAGATATTGATAACTTTGAAACAGATTATATTAATCTTGCTATTGATAATAATATTCCATTAATTGCAACAAATGATGTTCAATTTCCTGATCCTGATTATTATGATGCCCATGATTCATTAATTTGTATTTCAGATAAAAAAACAATCAATCAAGAAAATAGAGTAAAATCTAATCCAAATAGCTATTTTAAAAACCCTATTGAAATGAATGATTTATTTTTTGATATACCTGAATCTATTAAAAACACTTGTTCAATAGCACTTAAATGTAATTTTGCCCCTACTAAAAAGAATCCCAGACTACCAAAATTTATTTCAAATAATAATTTATCAGAAGATGAAGAATTATATAATCAATCACATAAAGGTTTAGAAAATAAAATCTTATCTAATAAACTTGATAAAAAAATTTATAATCAAAGATTAGACTATGAATTAGAAGTAATAAAAAAAATGGGTTTCTCAGGCTATTTTTTAATTGTTTCAGATTTTATTAATTGGGCAAAATCAATGGGGATTCCTGTTGGCCCAGGTAGAGGCTCTGGGGCAGGATCTTTAGTTGCTTGGTCATTGAAAATTACAGATCTTAATCCTATTAAATATGGTTTAATTTTTGAAAGATTTTTAAATCCTGAGAGAAAATCTCTTCCTGATTTTGACATAGACTTTTGTCAGGAGAGAAGAGAAGAAGTTATTGATTATGTATCATCAAAATATGGTGAAAATTCTGTAGCTCACATTATTTCATTCGGAACCCTGAAACCTAGAGCAGTTATTAGAGATTTAGGAAGAGTCCACAGTATCCCATATAATGAAGTAGACAGTTTTTCTAAAATTTTACCATATAATGCTGCTAAACCAATGACATTATCTGAGTCTATTGAAATTGAACCTTTAGTTAAACAAACTATAAAAAAAGATGAAAGAATTAAAATTGTTATAGATCAAGCTCTAAAATTAGAAGGTCTTTATCGACATGCTTCTACTCATGCAGCTGGTGTAGTAATAAGTGATCAAAATTTACAAAAAATTATTCCACTCTATAAAGATCCAAAAACAGAAAAAATTAATACACAGTATTCTATGGATTTTGTTGAACTAGCTGGTCTTATTAAATTCGATTTTTTAGGATTAACCACTTTAACTGTAATAGATCAAGCTGTTAATTTAATCAAAAAATATAAAAAGGATTTTAAATTACAAGATATACCACTTGATGATCCTAAAACTTTCGAAATGTTAAGTTCTGGTAGAACCACAGGAGTTTTTCAACTTGAAAGTAATGGAATGAAGGATGTTTTAAAAAGATTAAAACCTGATCGTTTTGAAGATATTATAGCGGTAGTAGCTTTATTTAGACCTGGTCCTATGGATAATATTCCTTCATTTTGTAATAGAAAAAATGGAATTGAAAAAATTGAATACCTCCATCAATTATTAGAACCTGTATTGAAAGAAACATATGGAATTATTGTTTATCAAGAGCAAGTTATGCAAATAGCTCAAATTTTATCAGGCTATTCTATGGGTGAGGCAGATATATTAAGAAAAGCAATGGGTAAAAAAATAACTAAAGAAATGAAAAATCAAAAAGACAAATTTATTAATGGATCTGTTACAAAGGGTTTGAAAAAAAATCAAGCTGCATTTATTTTTGATTTAATAGATAAATTTGCAGGGTATGGTTTTAATAAATGTCACGCAGTAGGCTATGCATTGATAGCTTATCAAACAGCTTATTTAAAAGCACATTTTCCTGAAGAATTTCTTGTATCTTCGATGAACTTATCAATAAACAAAACTGAAAATTTAGTTATGTTTAAAAAAGAAATTGATGAAAACAAAATAAATTTTTTAAAACCTGATATAAACTTTTCAGACGCTAATTTTAAGATAGAGATAGACAAAAAAAATATTAAATCAATTAGATTTGGACTAGCAGCAATTAAGGGAGTTGGTTACAACGCTATGCTTAATTTAAAAGAAGAAAGAAAAAAAAGTAAATATAAAAATATTTTCGACTTTATTACTAGATTAAAATCTGATGTAATTAATAAAAAACAATTAGAAAAATTAATTCAATCAGGTTCATTTGATTCAATTGAAAAAAATAGATCTTTTTTATTTAACAATGTAGAAAAATTAATAAAAATTGCAAATAACATTAATAAAAATAAACTTCAATCTAGCTTATTCAATGAAGATCAAAACATAGAAAATTTTGATAATATTTTAGAAAAATTTGATGATTGGAAAGATTCTAAAAAATTACAATATGAACTAGATGCGATAGGGTTTTATTTTTCAAAACACCCATTATCCTTTTATTCAAAGGAATTGTTTAATATTTTAAATATTTCTTCTCTTGAAGATATAAATAATAATAATTTAGCTAAAGCAATAATTGTAGGTTCAATTTTAGATATACAAGAAAGAACATCAAAAGATGGTAATAAATACGCATTTATAACAATTTCTGATGAAAATAATCAATATGATTTAACTATTTTTGGCGATTCATTTAATAATAATAAAAAATACATTAAAGAAGGGCAGATACTTATTTTTAAAATTGATATCACTTCAACTAAAGAAAGAAGTAAAAGATTAATAGTTAAAGAAATCCATTCATTAAATGAATATATCAATAAATTTAATCTTAAACATAAAATTTTTATTAATAATATTTCTGAAATTGACCTAATAAAAAATAAATTAACTGAAAAAAAACCTAATTTTAATAAATTGATTTTAATTTATTCAAAGAATAATTATGATATTTCAATATCATTAGGAGAAAATACCACATTTGAAGATGAATTAGATTTTAATAACTTATTGAAATCTAATGGAATTTTACGTGAATTATCAATAATCAATTAAATCTTGATCTAAGTTTATTAATAATTATATAGACACATATTAAATCGCACACAAAAGAATTCCGGTGTTCGTAATCTTTTGTGGAGGCTAACCGGAGATAAAAATTGAAAATACCTGATATAACAATTCAGCAACTATTGGAAGCTGGAGTTCATTTTGGCCATCATAAAAAAAGATGGAATCCAAAAATGGAAAAATACATTTTTGGAACTAGAAATAATATACATATTATTGATTTAAGAATTACATTACCTTTATTAAACAAATCATTAGAGGCCTTATTTAATATTATAAGTAAATCAGGTAAAATTTTATTTGTTGGAACTAAAAAACAATCTTCAGTATTAGTTGAAACAATTGCCAATGAAACTAATAACTATTTTATTACTAAAAGATGGTTTGGTGGGACTTTAACAAATTGGAAAACTATTTCTAATTCAATTAAAAGACTCGAGTCTATTGAAAAAAGAATTCATGAAGAACAACAAAAACTTTCAAAAAAAGAATTACTAACTTTAAGTAGAGAAAAAGAAAAACTAAATAATGCAATAGGTGGAATAAGAAATATGTCTAATTTACCTAATTTACTTATTGTTTTGGATACAGTTAAAGATAGAATAGCAGTAAAGGAAGCTGTTAAACTAAATATTCCTGTAATGGGTATAATAGATACAAATTCAGATCCAGACTTAATTAATTTTCCTATACCTGGCAATGATGATGCAATTAGATCAATTGATTTATATATTAATTTATTTAAAGAAACTATTTTAAATGCCAAAAAAACAATAAAAGAAAATATTGATATTGGAGAATCTGTAAATCCACCAAAAGAAAAGATTTCTTCTAATGAAATGAAAAATTCTTCTAGTGAAAAGAAAAAAAGTAATTTTAAAAAAATAAAAAAAGTAGATTTAGGTAAAAATAAAACTTCTATTAAAAAAAATACTAATACTAATAAAAAGTAATAAATTTATGAGTGATTTATTAGAAAAAATCAAAGAGTTAAGAGAAATAACTAGTGCGGGTTTTGTAGATTGTAAAAAAGCATTAACTGAAAGTAATGAAGATATAGAAAAAGCTATTGTGATTTTACGAAAAAGTGGCGCATCCAAAGCTCTTAAAAAATCTTCAAGAATGACTAATGAGGGTGTTGTTTGTATAAATATTTTTGAAAATAGCGCTACAATTATTGAAATAAATACTGAAACTGATTTTGTTGCAAAAAACTCAGAATTTCTAAATTTTGCTAAAAAAGTAATTTCATTATCTGAATCAATCAACAAAATTGATGATTTATTAGAAATAAAAGATCTTGAAGAAAATACTATTAAAGAAAATTTAACTAATATAATTTCAAAATTAGGTGAAAACATCATTATAAGAAGAATAGATTCAATAGAATTAGAAAAAAATACTAAAGTTTTTGGATATGTACATAATAAATATGAAAAAAATATTGGTAAAATTGCATCTTTGCTAAAGATTAAAGCAGATACATTTGATGAAGAAACAATAGAACTTGGAAAAAATATTTCTATGCATATTGCTGCTTCTAAACCTATTTCAATTGATTTAGAAAATCTTGATGAAAATATAATTGCAAAAGAAAAGTTAATTTTATCAGAAAGTATTAAGTCTTCGGGTAAACCTCAAGAAGTTATAAATAAAATCCTAGATGGTAAAATAAATAAATTTTATGAAGAAGTTGTTTTATTAGAACAAAAATATATAATTGATAATGAAACTAAAATAAAAAAATTAATAGAAAATCATTCAAAAAAAAATAAAATCGAAATAATAGATTACAAATTATTTATATTAGGAGATTAATGACTAAATATAAAAGAATTTTATTAAAATTATCTGGTGAAGTTCTTATGGGAAAAAAATCTTTTGGTTTAGATAACATAGTAGTAGAAAAAATTGCACTTCAAATTAAACAAGTATTTAAATTAAATATTGAAATTTGTATGGTTGTTGGAGGCGGAAATATTTTTAGAGGAATTTCTGCTGCATCAAAAGGAGTTGACAGATCAACAGCTGATTATATGGGTATGCTTGCAACATTAATTAACGCATTATCATTACAAAATGCTCTTGAAAAAATTTCAGTTCAAACTAGAGTTCAATCAGCTATTCCCGTATCTCAAATTGCAGAACCATATATTAGAAGAAAAGCTATTAGACATCTGGAAAAAAAAAGAATAGTAATATTTGGAGCTGGTACAGGAAATCCTTTTTTTACTACTGATACTGCTTCTGCCTTAAGAGCTACAGAAATGAATTGTGATGCTATATTTAAAGCTACAAAAGTAGATGGGGTTTATGATAAAGATCCCCTGAATTTTAAAAATGCTAAATTGATTAAAAAAATAAAATATGATGATGTTTTAAACAAAAATATTAAGATAATGGATGCAACAAGTATAACTCTTGCAAAAGAAAGTAATATTCCAATAATTGTCACTTCTCTAAAGAAAAAAAATGCCCTAATTGAAGCAATAAAAGGATATGGAAATTTTAGCATAATTAGTTAATATATGAATTATGAATAATGAAGAAATAGAATCGAAAATGAATTCATCTTTAATTCATTTCAATAAAGAAATAAATGCTTTAAGAACCGGAAGAGCTTCAACTGCTTTAGTAGAAGATATTTTAGTGGATTCATATGGAACAAAAGTTCCCATAAATCAATTAGGAAATATTAATATACCTGAAGCACGTTTAATAACAATTCAAGTATGGGATAATAATTTAATTAAAAATGTAGAAAAAGCTATTTTAGACTCAAATATAGGAATAACACCTCAAACAGAAGGTGCTGTTATGAGATTACCACTTCCAAATATTAATGAAGAAAGAAGAAAAGAATTAACAAAATTAGCTTCAAAATATGCAGAAGAAAATAAAATTTCAATTAGAAATATAAGAAGGGATTTTATGGATAATTTGAAGAAAGATTTGAAAGATAAAAAAATTAATGAAGATGAATTAAAAAAGTCTACTGATGAAATTCAAAAAATTACAGATAAATATATTGATGAAATTGATAAAAAATTAAAACAAAAACAAGAAGAAATTATGAAGGTATAAAATGACAAATAGAGTGCCAAAGCATGTTGCATTTATTATGGATGGTAATTCTAGGTGGTCAAAAAAAAATAAATTATCAAAACAGATAGGTTATAAAAAAGGAATTGAAACTCTAGAAAATTTAATTAACATTTGCATTAATAAAAAAATTAAGATTCTAACAGTTTATGCATTATCTACAGAAAATATATATAGAAAAGATATCAATATTTTATACTCTATAATTAATAATTTTATAAATGAATCTAAAAGTTTAGATAGATTTAAAAATATTGATTTCAGATTACTTGGAAAAAGAGAAAATATTAACAAAAAAATATTATCTTTTTTTGATAAATTAGAGAAAAATCAACCATCAACAAAAAAAATTATTTTAAATTTAGCATACAATTATGGTTCATGGTCAGAATTAGAAAATTGTGTAAAAAAAATTTCTGAATTATATAAAGATAAAAAATTTATAATAAATGAAAAAAAAATAAGAGAAAATCTATATACAAAGAACATTCCTGATCCAGATTTATTGATTAGAACAGGTGGCAAAAAAAGATTAAGTAATTTTTTATTATTGCAACTTAAATATACTGAATTGTTTTTTATTGATACACTTTGGCCTGATTTTGATGAAAGTGTTTTTTTAAAAATTCTTAAGGAATATCAATCAATTAACAGAACATTTGGACTTTAATGAATGAATTAAACCTAAGGATTTTAACTTCATTACCTTTAATTTTTATAGGTTTTATTATTATATATTTATATCCAAATCTATTAATTTATTTAGTTTCTATAATTTTTATCATTATTAATATTGAGTGGAATTTGATCTTTTTTAAAAGATTAAATTTTTTAATATTTTTACAAATTTTTCTAATTATATTATTTCAAATATTTTTTGAAAATTTATTTTTTTCAATCATTATATTTTCTATTTATTTTACATTAATTTATTTTATCTATTTTTATAATAAATATAAATTAATTTATCTTATTACTTTATTATATTTTTTTTTATCACTTGCCTCTATTTTTTCATTAATTAATATTATAGATAACTTTAATATAATTTATTTTATTACAATAAATATAATACTTTTTGATAGTTTTTCATATATATTTGGAAAAACTTTTAAAAGTAAAAAAATACTTCCAAAAATAAGTCCTGGAAAAAGTATTTCTGGATATTTATTAGGTATACTTTTTACTTTTATCACAATTTATTTATTAAAAGATTTTTTATCAATAATTAAAAATATTCATAATCTTTCTTTGCATATTACTATAATTATATTTTCTGCTATAATAGGAGATATTATTGAATCTATAATTAAAAGAAATTTATCTTTAAAAGATATTAGTAATTTTCTTCCTGGCCATGGAGGTTTTTTTGATAGATTTGATAGTTTTTTATTTGTATTTATTATAATTAATATTTTTTATCAAATAAATTATTTACTATGAAAAAAATTAATATTTTAGGCTCAACTGGAATTATTGGAAAAAATACATTAAAGATAATTGATAAAAATTTTGACAATTTTAACATTAATTTTTTACTAGCAAATAATAATTATAAATTATTAGCTCAACAAGCAAATAAATTTATGCCTAATTATATTGGATTGTTAAATTCTAAAAATTATTACAATTTAAAAAAACTTTTAAAGAATAAAAATATTAAAATAGTTACAGGTAATGATTGTATTGAAATTTTAAAAAAAAATGTAAGTTCTACTATTCTCGCAATTTCTGGAATTTCAGCACTAGAATTAATAGAACAATCAATTAAAAATTCAAAAAAAGTTGGTATAGTTAATAAAGAAGCTTTAGTTTCTGCAGGTAAATTTATTATTAAATTAGCAAAAAAAAATAATACGAAAATATTTCCCTTAGATTCTGAACATTATTCAATATATAATTATCTATTATATTCAAATTTAAATAATTTTAAAAATATAAAAAAAATTTATTTAACTGCTTCTGGAGGTCCTTTTTTATATAAGAAAATTAATTCTTTAAAAAATGTTACATTAAAACAAGCATTAAAACATCCTACATGGAAAATGGGTTTAAAAAATACAATAGATTCTTCTACTATGATTAATAAATGTTTAGAAATAATTGAAGCTCATTATCTTTTTAATCTACAATATGATAAATTAGATATAATCATACATCCAGAATCTCTTATTCATTCCATAATTAACACAAAAGATGGGAGTTTAAACTTAAATATGTCTAATAATGATATGTCTATTCCTTTATTTTCATTTTTAAATAATAATATAAATAATCCTTATAATAATCTTGATATTAAAGAAATTAATAAATTAAGATTTCTTAAACCAAATAAAAAACAATTTCCATCTCTTAGAATATTTGATCAATTAAATAAAAATTCATTATCTGACCTCATAATATTTAATACTTCAAATGAATATGCTGTAAATTTATTTATTAAAAATAAAATTAAATATAATGAAATTACTAATTATATAGAGAAATCACTAAATAAATTTGAAAAAATAAATATTTATAATATAAAAGATGTAATTCTATATCAAAAATATTTATTTGATAAACTAAATAAACAAGGAATATAAATGAAAATTAATAATATCATAAATTCTAATTTTATTAAACTTTGTTTAATTCTTTTATTAATTTTATTTACCAAAAATTTATATTCGAATAATCTTCAATTAAAGATTATTGGAAATAAAAATCTTGATGAAGAATTTATTAAATCAATAGTTAATCTTGATCAAGATTTAGAAGATGATGAATTAGTTAACTTTATAATTAAAGAATTATTTTCAACAGGATATTTTAATTCAGTAGATGCTAATATAGATAATGATTTATTAACAATAATTTTAAATGAAAATCCTGTAATTAATAAAATTCAATTTACCAATAACGAAAGATTTAAAGATGAAGATTTAAAACTCATTATTGATAAATCACTAATTGACATTGATATCTATAATAAATCTACAGTTGAAAAAATTAAAAATTTATTAATACAGTATTATAAAAATTATGGTTATAATCTTATCGAAATCACTCATTCAACAAAAAAATTAGATAATGGTCAAATTGATCTTAATTATAAGATTTTTGAAGGAGAAATTACAAAAATTAAAAAAATTAATATTATTGGTAATGAATATTATTCTACAAGAAAAATTAAATCTGTTTTAAGATCTTCAGAAACTAAATTTTATAAATTAGTTTCTGGTACAAGTAAATTCAATGAGAACCTAATTTTCTTAGATGAAAGAAAAATTGAAGAGTATTATTTGGATAGAGGATTTAAAAATATTAAAGTTAAAGCTTCAGTTAATGAATTTATTCCTGATAAAAATCAAGTTGTATTAAACTATTATATAGATGAAGGTTTAAAATTTAAAATTAATGAAATTGATATTATTTTTGATGATAACATTACTGATATAGGGATTGATAAAAATGAAATTTTAGAGATTATAGATTTAAAAACTAATAAACCATATAATAAATCTAAGATTGATAAATCAGCTGATAAAATTTACAATTTTTTATTAAATAAAGGTTATATTTTTATTGATGTTAATTCGATTGATGAAGAAATAAATAATACTGTAAAATTAACATTTTTAGTAAATATGATTGATGAAATATATGTATCTGAAATAAATATTAATGGGAATACCAGAACTAAAGATAAAATAATTAGACGTGAACTAGAATTAAATGAAGGTGATCCTTTTATTCCTTCAAAAGTTAAAAAATCTAGAAATAATATTAGTCAGTTGAATTTTTTTAGCAAAGTAGACGTCAATACTATTTCAAAAAATAATAAAGTAGATTTAAATATAGAGGTCAAAGAAAAATCTACTGGTGAATTTAATATAGGTGTTTTATATGACTCCTATAATGGGGCAGCATTAGTTTCTGGTTTAAAAGAAAATAATATATTTGGAGTTGGAAGATATTTATCATTAAGTTTTAATACAACAGCAGATAATGCTGGTTTAAATTTTGAGGTAGTTGAACCTTATATATTCAATAAGAAATTTAATTTAATATATAATCTTAATTTTGAATCTAATGATTATTCTTCATCTTATGGATATGAGGTAAATAAACAAACATTAGGTATTGGTTCAAGGTACGATTTAACTGATGATGTGTCTCATTTTATAAAACTTGATTATTCAATTGATGATTATCATTCTATAACAAGTTCTGCTTCAGATTCTATTTCAAATATGAGTGGTGAAAATATCCAATTTACTCTAACTAATAGATTATCATTATCTAAACTAGATACAGGTTTTAGACCAAGTGAAGGATATATAGTTAAATGGAAAAATGAATACGCAATAGATAATTTTATGAGAAATAAGATATCATATGATAAATACTATAACTTTAATAAAAAAATATTTTCTTATAGAACAGAATTTGGAAATATTTCTAGCTTATCAAGTGCTAATGTAGAAGATGCAAGTAAATTTTCTTTAGGAGGTCGTCAATTAAGAGGTTTCGATAAAAGTGGAGTAGGGCCAAGAAATTCATCATCAGGCTACATAGGAGGCAATAACTTATTATCAGCACAATTTGATTACCAAATACCCATTTCTGAATCAGAAAATAATATGCTTGATTTGGTAACCTTTTTTGACATTGGTAAAATATTTTCTAATGAAACCGATCCAACAAATAGTACAGAATCAGTAAGATCATCGATTGGCTCAGGTATTAATTTTAATACTCCTATTGGACCTTTATCACTTACATATGCAATACCAATTCAATCAGAAAGCTATGACAAAGAAAGAAAATTTGTATTTACTATTGGTTGGGTAAATTAATATTTATGAAATTCTTATTTTTCTTAATTTTTTTTTTATTTTCATTTAGTTCATATGCAGAAAAATATGCAACTGTTAACTTTCAAAAAATTTATGATAACTCAACTATATTTAACAAATATCTTGAAGAAATAGAAGATTTTAAAAAAGAACAATTAAAAGAGTTTAAAAAAATTGAAAAAATTCTCAATAAAGAAAAAAAAGAACTAGAAAATTCAAAAATAATCCTTTCAGATAAAGAATTTGAAAATGAATTTAATAAATATGAAAAAAATATTCAGGAATATCAAATTAAAGTTGATAAAGCCAATAAAGAAATTTTATCTAAAATGGAAAAAGCAAAAAATACTATTAAAAATGAAGTTATAAAAATTCTTCAAGAAATTGCAATTGAGAAAAATATTAAAATAATTTTTGATTCAGATAACTATATTATAGCTATGAAAGAAATTGATCTGACTGGACAAGTAATTAAAATATTAAATTCAGATTTAAAAAATGTTGAAATTGAATAAATGAAATATTCTTTAATAAATATCTTTAAAACTTTCAATTTAAAAGATGATATTAAATTTAATAAAAAAAATAAAAAATTATTTTCTGGAGTAAATACCTTAGATAAATCTAACATAAATGAAATTTCTTTTTTTCATAATTTAAAATATCTCAATGATCTTAAAAAAACTAATGCTGGCGCATGTTTTATTAATAAAAAATATTCTAAGTTTGTCCCTAGTACATGTATGCCAATTTATACTAACAATCCCTACAAATATTTTATTTATACTTTAAATTTTTTTAATCCTAAAAGAATATCAACAGGTAAGATTAGTCAAAATTCTATTGTTTCAAAAAATGCAAAATTAGGAAAAAATGTTGAAATACAAGATGGTGTTATCATTAAAGATGGAGTTAAAATTAAAGAAAATTCAATTATTTCTTCAAATACTGTTATAGGTCAAGATGTTACTATATCTTCCAATGTATTTATAGACGAGAATTGCTCTATATTTAATTGTAATATTGGAAAAAATACTAAAATACAATCAGGTGTGTCAATCGGTTCAAGTGGCTTTGGATTTGCTATAGATGAACTTCAAAATATTAATATGTCTCATTTAGGCAAAGTATTAATTGGTAAAGATGTAGTAATAGGAAATAATTCAGCTATTGCCAGAGGTTCCTTAGATGATACTATAATTTCAGATAATGTAAGAATCGATAATCTTGTTCATATCTCGCATAATGTAAAAATTGGTAAAAATACAATTATTGCAGGTCAATCTGGAATTGCTGGAAGTACAACAATAGGAAAAAACGTAATAATGGGTGGTCAGGTTGGTATTTCTGGTCATTTAAAAATAGGAAATAATGTTAAAATAGCTGCGAAAAGTGGAATAATAAAGAATATTAAAAATAATTCTACTGTTGGTGGATATCCAGCTGTAAATATTAAAGATTGGCATAGAGCAACTATAAAATTATATTTAAATACAAGAAATGAAATTAGAAAAAAATGAAATAAAAAAAATAATACCACATAGAGAACCATTTCTTTTTTTAGATTATCTAGAGATAATAGAAAAAGGAATAAAAGGTATTGGATATAAAAAATTTAATGAAGATGAAAATTTCTTTCAAGGACATTTTCCTAACAACCCCATTGTGCCAGGTGTAATAATTGTAGAAGCACTAGCTCAGACCGCAGGTGTTGTAGCAGGTATTCAATTTATTAAAGAAAATAGATCAGTTCTATTTATGTCAATTAATTCTGTAAAATTTCGAAAACCTGTCAAACCTAATGAAAACATTTCATTCTTTGTAGAAAAGATTAATCAAGTTAAAAATGCTTATAAATTTTCAGGAAAAGCTAAGGTTAATGATACTATAGTAACTGAAAGTGTATTTACAGCAATGATAATATAAGAAATATTTTGAAATTAATAGTAATTTGATTATTTATAAAACTTATATTATTCTGAATTAGTGAATAAGATACACCATTCTGCAATAATTTCTCCTAAAGCTAAAATTTTCAATAATGTAAAAGTTGGTCCTTATTGTACAATTGGAGAAAATGTGACAATTAATGAAGGATCAGAGTTAATTTCACATGTCAATATTTCTGGCAACACAACAATTGGAATGAATAATTTATTTTATCCATTTTCTTCTATTGGTTCAATACCCCAAGACTTAAAATACCAAGGTGAAAAATCAAAATTAATTATTAAAAATGAAAACATCTTTAGAGAGCATGTAACAATCAATACTGGTACAGAGGGTGGTGGAATGGTAACAAAAATTGGTAATAAATGTTTATTAATGGTCGGTGTTCATATTGCACATGATTGTGAAATAAATAATAATGTTATATTTGCTAATAATGCAACCCTTGCCGGTCACGTAAGAATTGATGATAATTCTATAATAGGTGGTCTATCAGCAATACATCAATTTGTAAGAATTGGAAAATTTGCAATGATTGGTGGAATGAGTGGAGTTGAACAAGATATAATCCCATATGGATTATATATGGGTATAAGATCTCGATTAAGAGGTTTAAATATTATTGGATTAAAAAGAAAAGGTTTAAGTAGTCAAGAAATATCAAATATAAAGAAAATATATTTAAATATCTTTGATAATAATAATACTATAGATCAAAATATAAAAGATTTAGAAAATATAAAATTAACTGAAATTGATGAAATAATTAATTTTATTAAAGAAAAATCATCCAGAGGAATGTGCACACCTGACAATGGATAAATATGGAATTATAGCTGGAGGAGGAGAGTTACCTATTATCATATATAATTCTCTTAAAAAAAATAACTTAGATGTTTTTTTAATTGGTATTAAAAATAATTTTAAAAAAGTTAATTCAATAAAGAAATATGAAGAGGTAAAAATAGGTTCACTTAGTAAAATATTTAAAATACTTAATCAACAAAATATTAACAAGTTAATTTTTGCTGGCTCTATAAAAAGGCCATCAATATCAGAACTTTCTTTAGATTTAAAAGCACTAGAGTTCCTTAGATTAAACAAAATTGAGAGTTTAGGTGATGATAATTTGCTAAAAAAAATATCTAAATATTTTGAAAAATATAATTATGAATTTGTTAATTTAAATAATCTATGTCCAAGTCTTTTTTCATCTGAAAAATTTTTAACAGTTAATAAACCTAGTAAAATTGCATATGAAAATTTAAAAAAAGGAAAGAGTATTTTTAAAATTTTTGGCAAAACAGATGTTGGTCAATCAATGATTATACAAAATAAAATAATTATGGGTCTTGAAGCTGTTGAAGGAACAAATGAGTTAATTAAAAGATGCTTTAAATACAAAAGAAAAGGAGATAAAGGAATTCTGTTAAAACTAAAAAAAATAAATCAAGATATAAGATTTGATTTACCTGCAATTGGAGTAAATACACTGAAGTTGTTAAAAAAATATGACTATGAAGGACTTTTTATAGAAAAAAATTATTGTATAATTATTGATAAAAAAAGAGTTATCGAATATGCAAATAATAATAAAATCTTCATATCAAATATATAAAATTGACTAATAAGATATTAAAAATATTTATAGTAGCTACAGAGCAATCAGGTGATAATCTGGGTTGTGATTTAATTAAAGAATTAAAAAAAAGAACAAATAAAAAAATAATTTTTATGGGCATTGGTGGAGACAAGATGAAATCTGCAGGATTAAAGATTACCAATCATATTTCTGATTTTAAATCTTTGGGTTTATTTGAATTAGTTTTTAATATTAAAAAAATTTTTAATATTCTCAACAATAATATTCTTAAAGTTTTAAAATTTAATCCTAATTTAATTATTACAATTGATTCTCCTGATTTTTCATTTAGGTTTGTAAAAAAATTAAGAAATAAAAAACTTAAATCAAAATTCATTCATTATGTTGCGCCTACTGTTTGGGCTTGGAGACCATCTAGAGCAAAATATATTTCTACTTTATATGATTTATTATTAACAATTTTTCCATTTGAAAATAAATATTTTGAAAAATATAATTTAAAAACAATATTCGTTGGTCATCCTATATTTAATAATAAAATCATAAATAAAAAAAATAAAAATAAAAATTATATTGCTCTTTTACCAGGAAGTAGACATGGTGAAATTAAAAATTTAATGCCTTATTTTAAGTCAATCAATGATTATATTTATCAAAATAATTTAAATTATTATATATTTATTCCTACATTAAGACATCTAAAAAATTCTATTAATAGTTATATCAAAGATTGGAAAATTAAACCCTTAGTTCTTATAAATGATAATCAAAAACAAAAAATTCTTTCTAAAACTAAGTTTGCAATTGTTTGTTCTGGCACTGCGGCTCTTGAAATTTCTCAAAGAAAAATACCTATAATTGTAATTTATAAATTAAATATTATTACTGAATTTTTTTTTAGTTTTTTAATTAAAGTAAAGTTTGCAAATATAATTAATATAATTAAAAATAAAGAAATTATTCCAGAAGTAATTAATCATAAATTAAATCATAAAAATTTAATTAAAATATTTAGTAAAAATATAAATAATGTAAAAAAACAACAAAAACAAATTTTAGAAGTTCAAAAAATACTCAAATCTTTAAAATTAAAAAATAAGAGTTCATTAAACGCAAGCAAAGAGATTTTTAAGATTATTTAAACCACAATCTTTTAAATAATGAAATTTTTTCTCTTTTTTCTTCAGGTTTATAACTTCTAGTATTTTCACCAATATATAACTGTCTAGGTCTTCCAATTTTTTTAATAGGATCTTCTATCATTTCTTTCCATTGAGATACCCATCCGGCAGTTCTTCCTATAGCAAATAAAACTGTAAACATATTTATGGGTATTCCCATAGCTTTTAATATAATACCAGAATAGAAATCAACGTTTGGATATAATTTTTTTTCTATAAAATACTCATCATTTAGTGCAATTTTTTCTAATTCTAATGCTATTTCTAGCAAAGGATCATTTTTAATGTTTAATTCCTCTAAAACTTCATGTGCAGTTTTTTTCATTACAGCTGCTCTAGGATCATAATTTTTATAAACTCTATGTCCAAAACCCATTAGTCTGAAAGGATCATTTTTATCTTTAGATTTTTCAATAAATTCATTAATTTTATCTTTCGAACCAATTTTTGAAAGCATTTTTATAACAGCTTCATTTGCGCCACCATGTGCTGGTCCCCATAATGAAGCTATTCCAGCTGCAATACATGCAAAAGGATTGGCATTTGATGAACCAGCCAATCTTACCGTTGATGTAGAAGCATTTTGTTCATGATCAGAATGCAAAATAAAAAATTTATCTATAGCTTTTGCAAGTACTTTGTTTACTTTATATTTTTGTGTGGGTACCGCAAACATCATATTTAAAAAATTTTCTGAATAAGTTAATTCATTTTTTGGATATACATATGGTTGTCCAATAGAGTATTTATATGCCATAGCTCCTATGGTGGGCATTTTTGCAATTAATCTATGTGAAGCGATCATTCTTTGGTTGGGATCATTTATATCAGTGCTATCATGATAAAATGCTGATAATGCTCCAACTACTCCAACCATTATTGCCATTGGATGTGCTCCTCTTTTAAACCCTCTATATAGAAACATTAATTGTTCATTAATCATTGTATGATTTGTAATGGCATCTCTAAATTTATTTTGATCCTCAGTTGATGGAAGATCACCATGTAATAAAAGGTAACAAACTTCCATAAAATTACTATTTTCTGCCAGTTCTTTGATATCATATCCCCTGTGTCTTAATATTCCTTGTTCTCCATCTATATATGTAATTTTTGATTTACATGAAGCTGTCGATGTAAATCCTGGATCATATGTAAATAAGCCTGATTCTTTATAAAGATTTGTTATATCCAGAACATCTGGTCCAACAGTTCCATCTAAGACAGGAATTTCATATGAGTTTCCGTTTTCATTGTCAAATAAAGTATAAAATTTTTTATTATCAGGCATTTTTTTTAATTAACATAATGTTAGTATAATTATCAAGTTATAAATAAATTATATTAAAAATTTATTAATTTTAGAAATTGTTTCTTTTTTTTCTAATATAATCATTATTTCGCTCAAAGAAGGGCCTTTTTTTGATCCAGTTAGAATCATTCTTAGAGGTTCTGCAAGATGAGAAAATTTTATATTATTTTGATTAACAAATTCTTTTAAATTTTTTTCAATTTTATCTTTTGACCAATCATTTTCATTATTTATATATATAAAAAATTGATTCAAAATCTTTTTTTCATTTTCAGAAGATACTTTTTTATATTCAGCAATTTCAAAATTTATAAAACTTTTTATATTTTTATTTAATTCTTCAATATTATGTGATCTTTTTTTATAAAGATTAATTAATTTTAAAATTAAATCTACTAAATTATTTTTGATTTTTAAATTAAAATTTTCTTTTAATTCTCTCAATAAATCTTCGTCATTTATTTCATTCAAATAAAGAGAATTAATAAAATTTAATTTATTATAATCAAATCTACTTGGAGATTTTACAATAGAATTAAAATTAAAATTATAAATAATTTGTTTTTTTTGTAAAACTTCGTCTTTATCATTTGAGCTACCAAATTTTGCAAGATAATTAACTATTGCCTCTGATAAGTATCCCTTATTTTTAAAATCTAATACTTCAATTGAACCATGTCTTTTTGATAGTTTTTTACCATCATCTCCAAACATAAGAGGAATATGTGCAAATTTTGGAACAATCCATCCTAAATTTTTATATAAGTGAAATTGTCTAAAAGCATTATTTAGATGATCATCTCCTCTTATGATGTGAGTAATTCCCATTAAATAATCATCTACAACAACTGAAAGCATATAAGTTGGCGTTCCATCTTTTCTTAAAAGAATAAAATTATCTAATTCATCGTTTGAAATTTTTATTTTTCCTTGAATTTTATCATCTATTTCAGTGAAATTTGATTTTTCAATTTTTATTCTGATACAAAAATCTTTTTCAAGTTTTTGGATATTTGGGTCACCTTCACAATTGTTACAAAGTTTTTTAAGACTCAATCCCTTCAGTAGATTCTTCTTTCTTCTTTCTTCCAATTCTTCTGTTGTACAGATACATTTATATGCACCTTTTATTCTTAATAATTCATTAGCTATTTCAATATGTTTATTTATATTTTCAGATTGTTTATAGATATTTCCATCCCATTGAATATTTAACCATTTTAAACTCTTCACTATTGATTGAAAATATTCATCTTTCGATCTTTTTTTATCTGTATCTTCAATTCTTAAAAAAAACTTGGAATCTGGAAATTCAGTTTTATTTTTTTCTACGATTAAATGGTTTATTAATGCTGTTCTAATACCACCAATATGCAAATATCCTGTTGGTGATGGTGCAAAACGTGTGATAATTTTACTCATATTATTAATTATCGAATTGTATTTAATAATTAACTGACAGTAAATATCTTAATTATATTTTCTTAAAATACCTTTTAATTCACCCTGTATTTCAATATCAGAATGTTTATATTCCATCTCTTTAAAAGATGAATTTGCTGGTATTAGTCTAATTTTTGATTGATCAAATTTAATTTTTTTTAAAGTTACTTCATTACCCTTGACTAAGACTGCTGCAATTCTTCCATTAGAAATATTTTTTGCCTGTCTAATTATTGCAGTATCTCCATCCATAATTCCTTCATCAATCATTGATTCACCTTTAACTATTAAACCAAAATAATTATGATTTTTTGATAGCATATTGTTTGGAATTTCAATTTTTTCCAGATCAGATTCACCAGGTTCTACTGGTGTTCCTGCTGGTATTGATCCAAGCAGAGGAATTAAGGTATTTTGATTTTTAAAATTTTCATATTTTTCTGATGATTCTTTTTGATTTTTTACTATTTCCATTGCTCTTGCTTTATGTTTAATTCTTCTTATATAGCCTCTTTCTTCTAAGCTCGTAATAAGCCTGTGAATTCCTGATTTTGACTTCAAACCTAATGCCTGCTTCATTTCTTCAAATGAAGGTGATATACCTGAGCCATCAATGTATTTATCAAGATAATCAAATAGTATTTTTTGTTTTTTTGTTAACATATTCTACTATTGTTCTATTTTAGTTCTTATAATGTTTCAATAAAAAAAGAATTTTTAAATAATTGAATATATTGTATTTTTTTCATATTAATTTTTTTATATATTTCCCTGATTTTCCGCCAGTTTTTTGAATCAAACTTATATTTTCTATTGTCATATCTTTATTTATACTTTTGCACATATCATAAATAGTAAGCAATGTTATTGATACTCCTGTTAATGCCTCCATTTCAACACCAGTTTTAGCAAAAGTTGAAACTTTACAAATTACTTTAAATAATTGATTTTTATCAATACTTTTAATATCAATGTTTACATTTTCAATAGGAATGTTGTGACATAGTGGAATTAATTCATGAGTTTTTTTTGAAGCCATTATGCCAGATATTATCGAAACATTTATAATTTCTCCTTTTGAAATTTTAATTTTGGATATCTTATTGTAAGTTTTTTTATTAAATCTTATAAACCCTTCAGCAATAGCAATCCTTTTAGTTTCCTTTTTTTTAGAAATATCTACTATGTTTGGACTTCTTCCTTTTGTTAAATGTTTTATAATATTTTTTTTCATATCAACTCATTTACTGTATTTTTAATATTTTTTGATTTTAATAATTTTTCGCCTATTAAGAAGTTGTAAATTCCAAGTTTATTATATTCATTAATATCTACTTTAGTTTTTATACCACTTTCTGCAATTATAGTATATTTATCTGGAATCAAGTTAGTTAAATTATTTACATTTTTCAAATCAACTTTTAAATTATCTAAATTTCTATTGTTTATTCCAATAATATCACTATTTAATTTTAACGCATCATTAATTTCTTTTTTATTATGGACTTCAATCAAGCAATCAATTTTATAATTTGTTGCAACATTAATTATTTCTTTTGCTTGCTCAGTAGATAATATTGACATAATAATTAAAATAGCATCAGCTTTGTAATACTTACTTTGTATAACTTGATATGGATCTATAATGAAATCTTTTCTCAATATTGGAATATCAATTATTTTTTTAACTAAAGTTATGTGCTCTAAATTTCCTTCAAAATATTTTTTATCAGTTAATATTGATAAAGCTGAAATACCAGCTTTTTTATATTCTTGAGCTATTTTGATTGGATCGTAGTTCTCAATTATTGTTCCTGCACTAGGACTAGATTTTTTTATTTCTGCTATAATATTGTTTTTTTTTGAATTATTACTTGAAATTAATAAATTTCTAAAGCCACTATTAGGAACAATTTTTGTGATTTTTTCTAAAGTATTCAGTGAGCATTTATCTTTATCTTTCTTAATTTCTTTTTTTTTATTAATATAAATTTCATTAAGTATGTTCATTATTTTTTATTTTAAATAGTTAATTAAAGAATTTATATAAGACTTAGCTAGTCCATCATTAATGCATTTTTTTGCCAAAATTGCACCATCTTTCAAATTATTTGCTTTTCCTGATAAATAAATCACAGCTCCCGCATTAATTTCTACAATTTTTTGAAAATTAGAAAATTCCCCGCTTAACATTTTCATAATTTGTTTAGCGTTGTACTCTGAGTCCCCACCTTTAATTTCATTAATATCAATTAATTTATATCCTATATCTTCTGGATTAAATATGTATTCGATAATTTTATTATTTTTTAATTCAGAGATATATGATTTATTCGATAATGAAATTTCATCTAGCCCATCCTGTCCATGAACAACAAGTACATGTTCAGACTCTAACTTTTTTAAAACATTTACATGAATATTGACCCATTTTTTGTCATAAACTCCTATTAATTGTTTTTTTGTATTAGCAGGATTTAAAAGAGGGCCTAATAGATTAAAAATTGTTCGTGTACCAAGATTTTTTCTAACTTGGCTTACAAATTTCATAGCTGTATGGAAATCTTGAGCAAACATAAAACAAAAATTTTTTTCAAAAAGAGTTTTTTCCAATTTTTTTTCATCTAAATTAATTTTTATTCCTAATTTTTCTAGAACATCTGCTGAGCCAGATTTAGAACTTACTGATCTATTACCGTGTTTAGCAATTTTAATGTCCAAACTTGCTGCCACCAAAGCAGCTGCAGTAGATATATTTAAAGTACCAATATTATCCCCTCCAGTTCCACAGGTATCTATTGTGCTTTCAGGACTATTAATTTTTTTTGATTTTTTTCTTAATATTTTAACAGCTCCAACTATTTCATTTAAACTTTCCCCTTTCATTTTGAGTCCAGTTAAGAATGAAGAAATTTCTATTTCTGATAATTTTCCTTCCATTATTTCGTTAAATATAAAAGTAGATTCTTCTTCAGTAAGATCAATGAAGTTATAAACTTGATTAAATATTTTTTTATATTTATCCATTTATTATATTAATAAAGTTTTTAAATATTTTTTTCCCTATCTGAGTTCCTATACTTTCAGGATGAAACTGTAAGCCAAATGTTTTATATTTTTTATGTGATATTCCCATAATTACATTAGATGATGAAGCAATTATATTTAATTCATCATTAAATGAGTTATTTTTAATTATTAATGAATGATATCTTGTAGCTTCAAAATTATTATTTATACCTGAAAAGATTTGATGATTATTATGTTTTATCTTAGAAATTTTTCCGTGCATAATTTTAGGAGCTAAAACAATTTCCCCCCCGAACGACTCACCGATAGCTTGATGACCCAAACATATTCCTAAAATTGGAATCTTTTTATATACTTTTTTTACTAAATCAATACAGATTCCTGCATCCTTTGGTGTACATGGACCAGGAGATAATATAATTGCTTTAGGTTTTAATTTTAATATTTTTGCTATCGTGATTTTATCATTTCTATAAACTTTAATATTTTTATAAAATTCAGAAACATAGTGATATATATTAAAAGTGAAGCTATCATAGTTATCTATAATTATAATCATTTGTTTCTTATATTTTTTAGAGAATCTGCTGCAGCTTTTATAATTGCTTTGGCTTTATTTATTGTTTCCTGATATTCTTTTTCTTCATTACTATCATATACAATTCCACCACCAGCTTGAATAATTAATTTTTTATTTTTAACTAGCCCTGTTCTTAAAGCGATGCAAGTATCCATTTGACCGTTTGAGTCAAAATATCCAATAGCTCCTCCATAAAAAGATCTGTTTAAATTTTCTAATTCTTCTATAATTTCCATGGCTCTTATTTTTGGAGCACCTGAAACTGTGCCCGCTGGAAATCCTGATATAAGTGCATCAATGGCATCATATTTTTTTTCAATAATTCCTTCAACATTTGAAACAATATGCATTACATGAGAATAATATTCAATATTCATTTTTTCAGTTACATGGACAGATCCGATTTTTGATACTTTACCTACATCATTTCTTCCTAAATCTAGTAACATTAAATGTTCTGCTAATTCTTTTTTATCAGATAGCAAGTCTTTTGATAGTTTTATATCTTCTTTTTTATTTTTTCCTCTTGGCCTGGTTCCTGCAATTGGTCTTATAGTTACTTTATTATTTCTTAATCTTACTAAAATTTCAGGACTCGAAGCAACTAATCCAATATCATTAAAGTTAAGGTTAACTAAAAAAGGGGAGGGGTTTAGTCTCCTAAGTGATCTATATAATGATATCGCTGGTAAATCATAAGGGATTTCAAAACGCTGTGATGTTACAACCTGAAATATATCTCCTTTATTAATATATTTTTTTGCCTTTTTAATTAAATTTGAATATTCTTTTTTATTAAAGTTTTTCTTTATTTTTATATTTTTGATATTTGAATTAATCTTTTTTTCTTTAATGATATTTTTATTCATTTTATCAAAAGCTGAATTAATAATTCGTAAAGCTTTATCGTATGCTTTTTTTGCCTTTAAATCCTTAGAATAATAAACTGGTGTCATTAAGATTATTTTGTTTGAAATATTATCAAAAATAGCAACTAACTTAGGTCTTATAAAAATTGAATCAGAAATATTAATTGTATCAGGATTTGTTAAATTAATTTTTTCCATATGTTTGATCATAGGATATCCAACATATCCTACTAGAGTTGGGAATGGGGGTAAAGATTTATCCCTTGGAATAAGAGAATCTTTTAAAAGTTTTTTTAATGATTTTAAAGGAGACGATTTATTATTTTTAATAATTTTCTTCTTATCTATGTATTGTATTTTTATATTTTTATTTTTACATTCCCAAATTAAATCTGGATTTACTCCAAGAAGAGAGTACCTTCCTATTTTTTCACCACCTTCAACTGACTCAAGTAAAAATGAATATTTTTCTTTTGGAGATAATTTTAATAATGCTGATATAGGTGTCTCTAAATCACCAATAAATTCTTTAGATATTACTTGAGATTTTTTTTTGTTATAAACTTTTAAAAAAGAATCGTATGTTATCATACTTAAGAAGTATTGTTGGTTGCAGAATTGAATAAATTATTATTTATTTTTATATCTGTTTCTTTCATTATTGATTCAAAATAAATTTCCAATAGTTCATTACTTATACTATTATTCAATTTGAGGTTTAAATTTTCTAAATTAGTATTATCTTCTTCAATATTAATTGATTTTAAAAGAGATATAAGTATTTTTTTATCATAATAAATAAAGTCTATTCCGCCAACGTTATTATTGAAAATATCATTTATTAGTTCATATGGAATTGTTTTATCGTTGTTTTGTATTGATAAATCTTGAATCTCAAAATTAAATTCTTTTCTTAAATTTTTAACAAATTGATTATTATCATTATTATCTTTAACTTTTTCTTTTATATATCTTAATGAATTATTTATAATCTCTTTTTTATTCCAATCTTCTAAAACTTTTTCTTTTACTATACTATAATCTTGATTTCTTTCAGGGTTTATTGCTTTAACATTAAATATAAAAAAAGAGTTTTCATCATGTCCTTCATATATATTACTAACAAAATTTAAATTTTCTTCAAATGCTTTTCTTAAAATTAAATTTTCTTGAATTCCAAAATCATCCTCAATTTTTCCTTCATTAATAATATCAATTTTTAATTTGTGTTTATTTGCAATTTCATTGATACTTAAGTTATTTAATAAATCTTCATCAATTTTTTCGATTAAATCTTGAATATAATTCATAGAATAATTATTTTTTAAAATTTCATTAATATCATTTTTCTTTTTGTTGTAATCCTCAAAATAACTTGGGATTATTTTATCAATAAAAACTAAATGATATGCCAAAGAGCTTTCTATAACTTCTGATAATTCATGAACATTTAATTTAAAAGCTTCACTAGCAATTTCTTTCAATGTTCCTCTATTATCAATTTCTTTATATTCATTGAATCTAATATTATTTTTTGTTGCTATTTTCTTTATTTCTTCATAATTATTTATATTATTAATTTTATTTGAGAATGAACTAGCATCATCTTTATTTAAAAAATTTAGTTGCATAAAACTTCTCTTTTCATTAATTTTAAATTGATTTTTATTATTTTCATAAAATTCTTTAATTTCGAATTCACTAAAATTAATTTCATCAATAAAGTTTTTTGGATGAATATTTATATATTCTATTGTTCTTGATTCTTTTTTATTGTACAAATTAATGTTTTCTTCAAAGTATTTTATTATTAAATCTTCACTTTTATCAAAATCTAAATTGAAATCTTCTATAGGTAATTTTATTAAATTTATTTTTCTTTTATGATTATTAATAATATTAATATTATTTAAAGATTGTTTTGGATACTCAATATTTCTGAATAATATATTCTCAAATTGGTTTCTTAATGTTTGTGTTCTAATTATATCTATAAAGCTTTCTAGATCTAAATTTTGATTATAAAGAAATGAGCTTAAATTTTCATCAATAACCTCGTTATTTTCATCATATATTGATGGTATGTATTCTCTAATTTCTTTAGCAATAATAATATCATCTAAAACTAAATTAAAATATTTAAATTCATTTTTTAATATAGCTTCATTAATTAATATACCCAATGATTGTTGATCTATTCCAAAATCTCTAACTTGTTGATTTGTTATTTGGGATCCTATCATTTCCGAAAATTGTCTTTTATTCAAATCTAATGTTCTATAAAATTGAATATTAGAAATATTTGTTTCTCCAACAAGTGCTATATCATTTGCACCTACGCCAAAGACTCCCGAATATCTATTACCGCCTCTTATCAAAAATAAACTTAAGCCAAATACAATTGCAAGAATAATACCAATTTTTGAGTTTCGTATGAAATTTAACATATATTTTCTTATTTTATTTGCTTCTACAATAAAG
Source organism: Alphaproteobacteria bacterium MarineAlpha5_Bin12 (assembly GCA_002937855.1). GTDB lineage: Bacteria > Pseudomonadota > Alphaproteobacteria > HIMB59 > MarineAlpha5-Bin12. The sequence goes on from PTKS01000003.1 coordinate 144,504, forward strand.
GACAATATAAAGGAAATATAAATATTATATTTTTTTAATGAAAATAACAGAATATAACAAAATAATCTCAGCTAATTGGAAAATGAATGGTTCAATGGCCTTAATAAATGAATTTAATGATTATTTTATCAATAATATTAAAAAAATTGACAAATCAAATGCTATAATTTTTTTTCCTCCAGCTCCTTATTTTTCAAGTTTAAATAAAATAATTAAAGACTATCAACATATCTATCTAGGTGCACAAGATTGCTCTGCATATAAAAATTCAGCAAGAACAGGAGATATTAGTGCTTCAATGATAAATGAATTAGGGAGTAATTTTGTTTTAGTGGGTCATTCAGAAAGAAGAATGTTATATAATGAAACTGATGAACTTGTTTCTAAAAAAATCAAGAGAGCTATAGAAGAAAATTTAAATATTATTCTTTGTATTGGAGAAAATGAAGATGAAAAAAATAAAAATATAACTAAAAAAAAATTAGAACAGCAAATTTTTTATTCTATTAATGAAAGATGCAATCCTTCAAATACTATAATAGCCTATGAACCTGTTTGGTCCATAGGTTCTGGATCTCTTCCAGAAGTTTCTGAAATAGAAGAAATAAATTTATTTATTCAAAATACAGTTAAAGATAAATTAAAAAATGAAGATAATTTTAAAATACTATATGGAGGTTCGGTAAATTCAAAAAATATCTCAAATATTTTAAAATCCCAATTAATTGATGGTGTATTGGTCGGAGGAGCATCATTAAAATCAAAGGAATTTATTGAAATAGTAAATTTTAATTTAAATTAACTTGATAATATTTATTACAAAATATATAGACTTTTAAATTAAATGTTAGTTTTAATAATCATAGAAATCATATTAGCTTTACTACTCATCATTCTAATTTTATTGCAAGGTAGTGACAATGAAGGACTGGGATTGGGTGGTGGTGGAGGTAGTTTAGGAGGCTTGATGACTGCAAGAGGTTCAGCAAATTTCCTTTCTAGATCTACAGCTGTAGTAGCAGCATTATTTATGATAATGAGTATAATTTTAACTATTGTTGCTTCTAGCGGTAATGAGAAGAATGTTTTGGAATCTCTTACACAAGAAGGTGAAAATGCCTCTGAGATTATTGAAGAACCAGCAATTCCTGACACAAACTAAAATATTTAAATATAATTTCATTAAATACTTGTTAATTAAGTAACTTTTATGTATCACGGTATTCCGTAATGCATTTTATATTTATTACGGGCGGTGTTACGTCCTCACTTGGCAAAGGTTTATCTACTGCTTCATTAGGGCTTCTTCTTCAATTAAAAGGTTATAAAGTAAGATTAAGAAAATTAGATCCTTATCTTAATGTAGATCCTGGTACAATGTCGCCATATCAACATGGAGAAGTATATGTAACTGAAGATGGAGCGGAAACCGATCTTGACTTAGGTCATTATGAAAGATTTACAAATGTAATTGCAAAAAAAACTGACAGCATCTCGGCTGGCGGAATTTATTCGAATGTTTTAAAAAGAGAAAGACAAGGAAAATATTTAGGATCTACAATACAAGTAATCCCTCATGTTACAGATGAAATAAAAAAATTTATTAAAAGTGACTTAAAAAATGAAGATTTTGTTTTATGTGAAATTGGCGGTACTGTAGGAGATATAGAATCATTGCCTTTTTTAGAATCAATTAGACAATTAAGAAATGAAAAAAGTAAAAATTTGTATTCAATTATACATGTAACACATGTTCCATGGTTAGAAGTTGCAGGTGAGCTTAAAACTAAACCCACTCAACATTCAGTCAAACAATTACAAAGTGTTGGTATACAACCTGATTTTCTTTTATGTAGATCTGATAGATTAATAAACCTTGAACTAAAGAAAAAAATATCCCTTTTTTGTAATGTAGAAGTTAATAGAATAATCAATGCAATAGATGCAAAATCAATTTATGAAGTTCCTATATTGTATCATAAAGAAAAATTAGATGAAGAATTATTAAAATTTTTTGAAATTAAAAAGAACAAAAAAACTATCAATCTTGATAAATGGAAAAAATTAAACAATACTTCTAAAAAATTAAAAACAAATGTTAAGATTGGTATAGTAGGTAAATACATAAATTTAGAAGATAGTTATAAATCTTTGGTAGAGGCTTTAAATCATGGAGGATTTGCCAATAATGTAAAAGTTGAGTTAATTTGGATTGACTCTCAAAAAATTGAAAAGGAAATTGATTTAAAATCCTTAAAAAAACTTAATGGTATATTGGTACCAGGAGGTTTTGGAAAGAGAGGTATTGAAGGAAAAATTAAAAGTATTAAATATTCACGCGAAAAAAAACTCCCTTTTCTTGGAATTTGCTTAGGTATGCAGATGGCTATTATAGAATATGGCAGAAATGTTATAAAATTAAAAAACTGCAATTCAACTGAGTTTAAAAAAACTGAAAATCCTGTAATATCACTTATGACAGAGTGGAAAAAAAATGGAAAAATTGAAAAAAGAAGTGATAAAAGTAATAAAGGTGGAACGATGAGATTAGGATCTTATCCTTGTATAATTAAGAAAAATTCATTGGCATATAAAATTTATAGAAATACTAAAATTAATGAAAGACACCGTCATAGATATGAAGTAAATGCAAATTATTTAAATATTTATGAAAAAAACAATTTATCATTTTCCGGAATGTCACCTAACAAAAATCTCGCCGAAATTTTTGAATATTCAAATCATCCTTGGTTTTTTGGAGTACAATTTCATCCCGAACTAAAATCAAGACCTCTTGATCCACATCCAATTTTTGTTTCTTTTATTAAAGCTTGTTTAAATAATCTGAAAAATGAAAAAAATTAAAATAAATAATTTTTATATATCTAACAATCATCCTTTTACTTTGATTGCTGGTCCATGTGTATTAGAAAATAAAAAACATACATTTATGATGATAGAAAAGTTACAAAATCTTACAAAGAAATTAAAAATTAATTTTATTTTTAAAACAAGTTTTGACAAAGCTAACAGGACTAGTATTAAAAGTAAAAGAGGAGTCGGAATTAAACATGCAATCAAAATTTTTGAAGAGATTAAATTAAAATATAATTGTCCAATTTTAACTGATATTCACAATGAAATACAAAGTTCTATGCTTTCTAATGTCGTTGATATAATTCAAATCCCAGCCTTTTTATGTAGACAAACTGACATATTAACAAGTGCAGCAAAAACAAATAAAATAATTAATATTAAGAAAGGTCAATTTTTATCACCTTATGAGATCAATGAAGTAATTAAAAAAATAACTGAGCATGGCAATAATAAGATACTTTTAACAGAAAGAGGTTATGTATTTGGCTACAATAACCTAGTAACTGATTTTAGATCTATAGATATAATGAAAAAAACAAAATTTCCTGTAATTTTTGATGCAACTCATTCAATACAAGAACCAGGAATAAAAGGAAGTTCTACAGGTGGGAGGAGAGAATTTATTCCGACTTTAGCTAAAGCAGCAGTTTCGTCTGGTATTGCTGGATTATTTATTGAAACTCATAATAATCCTAATATTGCACCTAGTGACGGATCAAATATGTTACCATTTAAAAATTTAGAAAAACTATTAAAAATTTTAATACAAATAGATAGAGTCATCAAATAATACTATGCCAAAAATTAAAAATGTATTAGCTAGAGAAATTTTAGATAGTAGAGGAAATCCAACTATTGAATGCGATATTATATTAGAAGATAATTCATTAGGAAGATATTCAGTTCCATCCGGAGCCTCAAAAGGAAAATATGAAGCACATGAACTTAGAGATAATGATAAAAATCGCTATCATTCAAAAGGTGTATTGAATGCAATAAGCAATATTAATAAAATTTTAAAAGATAATATTATTAATATTGAAGTTCTTGATCAAGAATTAATTGATAATAAATTAATATCTTTAGATGAATCCGATAATAAATCAATTTTAGGTGCAAATTCAATTTTAGCGGTTAGTATGGCATGTGTTAAAGCTGCAGCAAATTATGAAAAAAAATATTTATTTGAATATTTATCGGATGAAAGTTCTCATATACTTCCTGTTCCCATGATAAATATTATTAATGGTGGGATGCATGCAGATAATAATGTTTCAATCCAAGAGTTTATGATTGCCCCAATAGGGTTTAATAAATTTAAAGAAGCACTTAGAGCAGGAAGTGAAATTTTTCATAATTTAAAAAATATACTAAAAAATAAAGGACTAAATACAAGTGTGGGTGATGAAGGTGGATTTGCTCCGCATTTAAAATCATCTAATGAAGCAATTGAATTAATTTTAGAAGCAATATCAAAAACTGGATATAAACCAGGTAAAGAAATTTATATTTCACTTGATGTCGCATCATCAAGTTTTTTTGAAAATAATTTATATAAAATTTATAATGAAGAGAAAGCAATAAATAGTGAAAATATGTGTGAATACTTGATTAAATTAACGAATGACTATCCTATCTATTCTATTGAAGATGGTTTAGCTGAAAATGATTTTGAAGGTTGGAAAATTTTATCTTCAAGACTCAATCATAAAATTCAATTAGTTGGAGATGACCTTTTTGCAACAAATTTAAAACTCTTAAAAGATGGAATAAACAATAATATTGCAAATTCAATATTAATTAAACCAAATCAAATTGGTACATTAACAGAAACTAAAAATGTTATAAAACATGCTAAATTAAACAATTATTCATGTGTAATTTCTCACAGATCAGGTGAAACTGAGGACACTTCTATAGCCGATCTTGCTGTAGCTTTCAAAACGGGTCAAATTAAAACAGGTTCTATTTCAAGGTCTGATAGACTCGCAAAATATAATCAACTTTTAAGAATTGAAGAAATCCTAGGAAATAATGCTCTATACGCAGGAAACAATATTTTGAAATTTGAAAAATAATGAATTTGTTTTATATATATTAATATGAATAGATCAATAAATTTCAAAAAAAGGTTATATAATTTCTTATTTTTGTTATTTTCTTTTTTTGTATTTTTTTATTTAATTTATATTTTATTTCTTTCAGAAAGAGGAATAATTAATCTTTTTACATTGCAAAATGAATTGATTATTAATACTAAATTATATGATGAGATTACTCAAAATAACAACGATTTGATAAAAAAAATAGATAAATTAAAAATTGAAAATTTAGATTTAGATTATTTAGAAGAATTAAATATTAAAAAAAACGGTATTGTTAATAAAAATGATATTTTAATAGTTAATTCAAATAATAATTAATCAATTATTAATAAAAAAATGACTCCAAAATTAGTTAAAAAAGATTATCTAAAAATGTATAAAACAATGCTCACTATTAGACGTTTTGAGGAAAGAGCTGCTCAATTGTACGGAAGAGGACTCATTGGAGGATTTTGTCATTTGTATATCGGCCAAGAAGCAGTTGTAGTAGGAATTTTAATGACTATCGATCAAAAAGATACTGTTGTCACTACATACAGAGATCATGGACATATGATAGCAAGAGGTTTGGAGCCAAAGAAAATTATGGCTGAACTTACTGGAAGAATTGATGGATATTCAAAAGGCAAGGGTGGTTCGATGCATATGTTTTCAAAATCAAAGAGTTTTTATGGAGGTCACGGTATTGTAGGCGCACAAGCTCCTGTAGGAACAGGTATTGCTTTAGCTCATAAATATAAAAAAGATAAACAAATATGCAGAACATATATTGGTGATGGAGCAATGAATAACGGACAAGTATTTGAATCATTTAATATGGCTTCAATTTGGAAATTACCAGTTTTATATATAATAGAAAACAACCAATATGGTATGGGAACTTCAGTATCAAAAGTTGCTGCTGGTTCTGATTTATATAAAAGAGGTGAACCATTCGGAATACCTGGGACTAAAGTAGATGGTATGGATGTTTTAAAAGTTAGAGAAGCATCTTATAAAGCTACTAAATATGTTAGGAGTGGAAAAGGTCCTTATATTCTCGAAATGCAAACTTACAGATTCAAAGGACATTCTATGTCTGACCCTGCTCAATATAGAACTAAAAAAGAATTAGAAAATTACAAATCTAAAGATCCCATAGAAAAATTAAAAAAAATAATAATTAAGAAAAAAATACTCCAATTAAAAGAAATAGAAAAAATTGATGATTCTATTTTTTCTGAAATAAAAGAAGCAGCTGAATTCGCTGAAAATAGTCCTAAGCCTTCTATAAATGATTTATATAATGATGTGTATGCATAAGATATGAATAGTAAAATTTTAATGCCAGCTTTATCTCCAACCATGAAAGAAGGAAAATTAGCAAAATGGCTAAAAAAAGAAGGCGACAAAATAAATCCAGGAGATGTAATAGCTGAGATTGAGACTGACAAAGCTACAATGGAAGTTGAAGCTGCAGATAAAGGAATTTTATCTAAATTACTTGTTGCAGAAGGTGCTGATAATGTCAAAGTAAATGAAGAAATTGCTATACTTATTACTGAAGAATCTTCGAATAATAATAAAAAAAATGTTAAAGCAGAAAAAGATATAATCAAAAATAAATTATCAATTAATGATAATAAAAAATTAGATAATGAAGATAATAATCAACAAAAAAATATAAATACATCAGAAAAACACCTTATTAAAGATAAAGAAATTTCATCTTATAAAGATTTAGAAAAAATTAGTGTCAGAGAGGCTATAAATTCAGCAATCCGAGAAGAAATGAAAAGTGATAAATCAGTTTTTTTAATAGGTGAAGAAGTAGGTGAGTACCAAGGTGCTTATAAAGTTTCAGCTGGATTGTTAAAAGAATTTGGCAAGGATAGAATTATAGATACTCCTATATCTGAAGAAGGTTTCACAGGTTTAGCTATAGGGGCGGCGTTTAATGGATTAAAACCAATAGTAGAATATATGACATTTAATTTTTCTATGCAAGCGATTGACCAAATAGTTAATACAGCATCTAAAACTCATTATATGTCTGGAGGTCAAATTAATGTCCCTATAGTTTTTAGAGGTCCAAACGGAGCCGCATCTCAAGTAGCAGCACAGCATAGTCAAGATTTTACAAGTTGGTATGCTCATTGTCCAGGATTGAAAGTACTATCTCCATCAAATGCTGCTGATGCTAAAGGATTATTAAAATCTGCAATAAGAGATCCTAATCCAGTAATTTTTTTGGAAAATGAAATATTATATAATTATGAAAGTAATGTTCCTAAAGATAAGGATTTTTTAATTCCAATTGGTAAGGCTAAAAAAATAAAAGAAGGTAATGATGTGACCATTATTTCATATTCATTATGTGTAAACATTTGTTTAGAAGCATCTTTAATTCTTGAAAAAGAAGGTATTAAATGTGATTTAATAGATTTAAGAACAATAAGACCTATCGATAAAGAAACAATTATAAATTCAGTAAAAAAAACTAATAGAGCAGTTTTAATCGAAGAATCCTGGCCATTTTGTGGTGTCAATTCTGAAATTTCTTCAATAATTATGGAAAATGCTTTTGATTATTTAGATTCACCAGTTCTAAGAATTAATAGTAAGGACGTTCCAATGCCTTATGCCTTAAATTTAGAAAAAGAATGCCTACCTAAAAAGGAAGACATTATAGAAGCAGTAAAAAAAGTTTGTTATAAGGATTAAAATGTATAAAGCATCTCCATTAGCAAAAAAAATAATTAAAGAAAAAAACCTTATAATAGAAAATATTAAAGGCTCTGGTCCTAATGGAAGAATTATTAAAAGAGATTTAATAAAAAAAAATGAAGAAGATAATTTAAAATTTAAGACTATTGAAAATTTTCAAGAAGAACAACCATCGCAAATTAGAAAAGTAATTGCTGAAAGAACTTCAGAAGCATTTAAAAATATTCCACATTTTTATCTCAGAATTGAGTCGAAAATTGATAAGTTAATCAATTTAAGAAAAATTATTAATAACACTAATATTAAAAATAAAGTTTCATTAAATGATTTATTTATAAAAGCTGTTGCAATTGCACAAAAAAATAATCCTCAAACTATGTGTAGTTGGTCAAATAATAAAATAATTAAATATAAAGATGTCGATATTTCTTTTGCAGTAGCCCTTAAAGAAGGATTAATTACACCTATTATTCGTTCAGCAGATAAAAAAGGAATTACAGAAATATCAAAAGAAACAAAAAATTTGATACAAAAAGCTCAAAAAAAAGAACTTTTACCTCAAGAATATAATGGAGGTACAATTACAATTTCAAATCTTGGGATGTATGGAATCGATGAATTTGATGCTATTATTAATCCACCTCAGTCTTGTATTTTAGCTTTAGGACATGCTAAGAAAAAAATAATTTATCAAAATGATGAAATGGTTACTGCAACAGTTTTAAAATCTACTTTATCTGCAGATCATAGAATATTAGATGGCGCTTCAGCAGCAAAATTTTTACAAAATTTTAATAAAATTATAGAAAACCCTCTTGAGATATGGATAAAAAGTAAAGATTTAAAATTAAATTAATATGAAATATAGACATCCTGAAAAGAGAAATAATCCAGATTCTGAAATATTAAGAAAACCTAGTTGGATTAGAGTTAAGGCTCCAGTTAGCTTAAAATATAATCAAACTAAAAAAATAATTAAGAAAAATAATGTAGTTACAGTTTGCGAAGAGGCTGCGTGTCCTAATATTGGTGAATGTTGGGAAAAAAAGCATGCGACATTTATGATTATGGGAGATACTTGCACGAGGGCCTGTGCATTTTGCAATGTAATTACAGGAAAACCAAAAGCTTTAGATAAGTTTGAGCCTTATAGAATATCAGAAACAATTAAAGAATTAAACCTGAACCATGTAGTTATTACAAGTGTTGACCGTGATGATCTAATTGATGGTGGTGCAAGTCATTTTTTTGATGTTATTACTATGATAAGAAAAAAATGTAAGAATACTACAATAGAAATTCTTACTCCAGATTTTTTGAAAAAAGACGGAGCATTAGAAATTATAATTTCATCAAAACCAGATGTATTTAATCATAATATAGAAACAGTACCTCGTTTATATCCATCTATAAGGCCTGGATCTAGATACTTTGCAAGTTTGAATTTATTAAATTCTATTAAAAAGAATGATCCAAAAATATTTACTAAATCTGGATTGATGGTTGGATTAGGTGAAAACAAAAGTGAAATATTGCAAGTTATGGATGATTTAAGAACTGCAAATGTCGATTTTTTAACTATTGGACAATATTTACAACCAACTTTAAAACATGCAAAAGTTGATAGATTTATCAAACCAGAAGAATTTGAAAGTTATAAGTCAATAGCCTACTCTAAAGGTTTTTTATTGGTCTCATCTTCTCCCTTAACAAGATCAAGTTATCATGCTTCTGAAGACTTTAAAATATTAAGAAAAAAAAGGTTAGCTAATTTAGGTATTAAAAATTTGAATTAAATTAATGCCAAAATCACATCAAAAAAAAAATTTAGCTTACAATGCAGTTGATCTTTTTGATATTGTTATTGATATTGAAAAATATTCCGATTTTATTCCCTGGTGTTCAAAATCTAAAATTATATCTAAAAAAAGAAATAAAATAATTGCTGATTTAGTTATATCATATAAATTTATTAACGAAACTTTTAGATCATATGTAGATTATGATAAAAAAAAACTTAGTATTTATATTAATTATACTGAGGGACCTCTAAAATCATTAATTACAAGTTGGAAATTTAATAAAATAACCAATAAAAAAACTGAAGTTATATTTGATATTGAAATTAAATTTAAATTTTGGGTTTTTAATAATTTATTAAAGAAATTTTTTTCACAAATCGAAAAAAAAATGATAAATGCTTTTGAGAAACGTGCTAAAGAGATTTTATCTAAAAATTCTTAACAAGTAATTCAATAGATTTTTCAGTAGCTTTTTTTTGTATATTAATTCTTGAACCTTTAAAAATATTTTTATAAACTTTAGTAATTTTCTTATTTGAAATTGCAATGTATACTAAACCCAATGGTTTTTTCTTTGAAAAACCTGTTGGACCTGATATTCCTGTGGTTGAAATTGAATAATCACTTTTTGTAATTTTTAAAATATTTTTAGCCATTTCTATTGCAACTTCTTTACTTACTGCTCCATATTTTATTAATGATTCTTTTTTTACATTAAGAATTTTAATTTTTGATGAATTTGAATATGCTATGACTCCACTAATAAATATTTTTGATATTCCAGAAATTTTAGTTAATTCATAACAAATTCTACCACCCGTACATGATTCTGCTATAGCTATTTTGTATTTCTTTTTTAGAATTTTTTTTATGTTATTTTTAATAAACATAGATACTAAATATAAATAAAGTAATTATTGTGTATAATGCTGCGATTAAATCATCAAGAATAATCCCCAATGGATTTTTAAAATTTTTATCAATTAAATTAATTGGATATATTTTTAAGATGTCAAAAAACCTAAATACTATTAAAGAAATAAAATAAAGTAAAATTATATTTATTTTATCAAAGTAAGGAAAAAAAATAACAATTAAATAGCAGCCCAGAAATTCATCAATTATAATTTCAGGAGCATCCTTCTCTTTGATATTTTCAATATATAATTTTATTGAATAATTTGAAATAATTATAAGAATGAAAAATAATAATATAAATATTTCATAACTTATAAAATTAGAAATTATAAATAAAATAATTAGTGATATGAAAGAGCCTATAGTTCCTGGCGCAGGTTTAAAATAACCAATAGAAAATAAAGTTACAATTTGTCGATTATTTTTTATAAAAAACTTATACATATAATCGATTCTGCAGCTATTCCTTTACCCTTACCAATAAACCCAATCTTTTCATTTGTTGTTGCTTTAATATTTATTTGATTTTTATTGATTCCCAAATTTTTAGCAATGTTATTTTTCATTTTATTAGAGTAAAGAGAAATTTTAGGTTTTTCACATATAATATTCATATCAATATTATTAATAATACCTTTTTTTTCATCAATTTTTTTCTTTGCATATTTTATAAAATAATCAGAATTTTTATTTTTCCATCTTTTATCATTATTTTTAAAAATTTGACCTATATCTCCAATTCCTAATGCACCAAATATGCTATCACATAATGCATGATAACCAACATCTCCATCTGAATGACTTAAAACTGAATAATAATTAATTTTTACACCACAAAGTTTTAATTTTTTTCTCTTGTTAAAATTAAATGCATGGATGTCATAACCAATTCCATATTTAATTTTTTTTGAAATAATATCATGATAAAATTTTATATCATCTTTATAAGTAATTTTTATATTTTCTTTTCTTCCTTTTAAAAACTTAATTCTATATTTTTTATTATTTAATAATTCTGTGTCATCTCTATAAGTTTTATTATGATTATCTTTATGAGCTTTATAAATTATATTATATTTAAAAATCTGTGGGGTTTGAGTTTGATATATTTCTTTTTTGTCTTCTAAGAATTTATTTCCTTTTTTAAATCTTATTAAGTCTACATTTTTGATTAGTGGGCAACAACAATCATATTTATCTATTATTGTAATCATTTTATTTATTTCACTATTTTTGATACACGGTCTACATCCATCATGAATTAAGACATTTTTTGGTTTTACTTTTTTTAAATATTTTAAGCCTTGAAATGAAGATTCTTGTCTAGTTTTACCACCTTTGACAATCTTAATTCTTTTATCTTTATATTTACTTAAAGTTTTTTTTAAAATTTGTATATTTTTAAAATTATATACAATTATAATATGTCTTATATTTTTATTATTCAAAATTTCATTAAGTATCAATTCAATAGAATTTAAATTTTTAATTTTAGCATATTGTTTAGGAGTATTACTTTTAAATCTCTTACCAGATCCTCCTGCTAGAATTATAAATGCATTTTTTTTCATATAATATATATCTTTATAGTTCATTTAAATGCAAATTACTACTATATGGATAAATATAAATAATATATTAATTTTATTATAATGAATAAATTATTTGATATAAAAAAATACTTCAAAATTAAAAATATATCATTATATTTTTTTGTTATTTTAATTTTGACATCTTTTACTTTAACTTATATTCTACTTATACCTGGCTCAAATTTAGTAAAAGATAATTCAAATATTATTAAATTATTAATTTTAGATATTGTTTTAGTTATTACATTAATTTCTCTCGTTATAAGACAAATTGTATTAATTTTTATCAGGAGAAAAAAAAATTTAAATGTTTCAAAATTATATATTAAATTTATTAATTTATTTATAATTCTCACATTGGTTCCCACTATCGGAGTAGTAATAGTCTCAGGATTGTTTTATAATCTTGAAATTAAAACATGGTTTGGACCTGCAGTAAAAACAACTATTTTAAATTCAAATGTAGTAGCTAATGATTATTTAAAGTTAAAAACTGAAAATTTAGAAGTTAATATTGAAGCGATAAGTAGAGATATATTTAATCTTGTAAATGTCACAAAACTTCAAGAAAATAGAATAAATATGATTAATTTAAATCATGAAAAGAAAAAATTAACTGACATTTTTATTTTTAATTCAGCAAATGATGTTCTTTCTTTTAGTAGTATAAAAAAATCATCTCAAAATTTTTTTCCAGCATCTAAGGAAATACTTAAAATATTGGATTCTGGAAAAATATATATTACTCAAAAAGATAAAAATATTCTTTCAGCATATTATAAATTAAACTTTTTTGAAGATTCATATTTATTAATAAATGATGATATTAATAAAATAATCTATAATCATTTATTTGAAACTGCAAAAGCTATTACTGCTTATAACAATCTTGAAAAAAACACATCAAATTTTCAAATTTCATTTTCAATGATATATGTTTTATTTTCAGTATGTTTATTGCTTATCGCAATTTTAATTGGTTTTATGATGGCTAATAAATTATCTACTCCTATTACTAATCTTATTAAATCTTCTGAAAAAGTTTCAAAAGGAGATTTTGATGCAAAAATTACTGAAATAAATGATTCAGATGAAATTTCACTATTATTAAAATCATTTAATAAGATGATTTCTGAAATTGAAATTTCTCAAAAACAACTTATTGATAAAAATATTGAGATTGAAAATAGGCGATTATTTACTGAAGCTGTTCTTAGAACTCTTTCAACTGGTGTAATTGCTTTAGACATTAATTTTTCAATCAAATTAATTAATAATTCTGTATCTAAAATTATAAATAAAAGTGAAGACGATCTTATTGGAAATAATTTTTTTGATATTTTTCAAAATTCTATTAATATAAAGAAGAACATTGATAAAAAAATATATAAGAATTTAAGTGAACAAATTGAATTTAATCTCAAAAATAATACAAGAAATTTATTTATTAAATTTTCACTTGAAAAAAATGATAATGAAATTGTTGGTTATGTAGTAACAATTGATGACTTAACTTCTTTAATTTTAGCTGAAAAACATGCCGCATGGTCTGATATAGCTAGGAAAATTGCACATGAAATTAAAAATCCTTTAACTCCAATAAAATTATCTGCAGAGAGAATTGAAAAAAAAATTAAAGATAATGATATTAATAAAGAAAACTTTATATCTCTAGCTGGAACCATATCAAAACAAGTTGACGATATTGGAAAACTTATTGATGAATTCTCTTCTTTTGCAAGATTACCACAAGCAGAAATTAAAAAAGATGATTTTTCTGAAGCTGTTAATGAATGTTTTAAGTTATATTCAAGTTCGTATTCTAAAATTAATTTTAGCATCGATAATAAATATAATGAAATTTTATGTTTTTTTGATAAATTTCAAATTTCTCTAGTTTTAAATAATATCACTAAAAATGCTATAGAAGCTGTAGAAAATTTAAAGAATCCATCAATTAGTTTTCTTGTAATAAAAAATGATAATATAGTTAATCTTGATATTATAGATAATGGTATTGGAATAGATAAAAAATTAATAAATAAAATATTTGAACCATATTATACCACAAAAGATAAAGGTACAGGTTTAGGATTATCTATTTGCAAAAAAATTATTGAAGAACATGGTGGTGAAATTAGTATTAAAAAAAATAAAAGTACTGGTTCAACTGTTAGTATTAAACTTTTAATTTAAATGAAAAAAAGAATTTTAATTGTTGATGATGAAAAAGATATATGTTTTTTAATATCTGAAATTCTAAAAGATGAGAATTATTATACATTTAACTGCCATACTTATGACGATGCAATTAAATATTTTAATACTGATGATTATGATTTAGTAATATTAGATGTTTGGTTAGATAAAAATAAAACTGAAGGTTTGGAATTATTAAAATATTTTAAAAAACAAAATAAATTCATTCCTATCATTATGATAAGTGGTCACAGTACAATAGATGTTGCAGTTCAAGCTATTAAAGAAGGAGCTTATGACTTTATTGAAAAACCTTTTGAATCAAATAAATTATTGATTTTAACAAAAAGAGCTATTGAAAATTCAAATTTATTAAAGGAAAATTTAGAATTAAAAGAATTAAATGTAAAAAATTATGAATTAATAGGAAACTCTAATTTTATCACTACACTCAAAAAAACTTTAAATAAAATATCCTCATCAAGTCGAGTTTTAATTTCTGGTCCATTAGGATCAGGAAAAGAAACTATTGCACACAATATACATGAAAATTCATCAAGAAAAAATAAACCTTTTATAGTTTTTAATTGTAATTTAATAAATCCTGATTTGATTGAAGAAATTCTATTTGGATCAATAATATCAAAAAAAATTGGAATTATTGAAAAAGCTAATGGTGGAACAATTCTTCTTAATGAAATTGGTGATTTATCTATAAATATTCAAAATTTAATTTTAAAATATTTACAAAATAATACTTTTAAAAAAATTAATTCAGATAATATAATTCATTCTGATACAAGAATTATATCAACATCAAGTAAGGATTTAGAATTTAAATGTAATAATGGTTCTTTTATCAGTGATTTGTATCAAAGAATTAAAGTTATTGAGATTAAAATTCCACCTCTAAACAAAAGACCAGAAGATATAAAACCTTTATGTGAATATTTTATAAAAATATCGCAATTCTTTAATAATCAAAAAATTCAAATCACAGAAGACTCATTTGCTATATTAGAATCTTATTCTTGGCCAGGAAATACCAGACAATTAAGAAATTTAATTGATAGATTATTAATTATGCATGGTGAAAAATCTAATGAAATTGTAATTGATTCAACAAAATTACCTGATGATATGGGTGAAATTAATATAGAAAATTCTCAAGTAAAATATGATGTTTTGGGATTGCCTATAAAAGATGCTAGAGAAATTTTTGAAAAAAATTATTTGTTATCGCAAATTAAACGTTTTAATGGTAATATAAGTAAAGTTGCATCATTTGTTGGTATGGAAAGAACAGCACTATACAGAAAACTAAAATCATTGGATATTAAT
This sequence comes from Alphaproteobacteria bacterium MarineAlpha5_Bin12, assembly GCA_002937855.1. GTDB lineage: Bacteria > Pseudomonadota > Alphaproteobacteria > HIMB59 > MarineAlpha5-Bin12. The sequence goes on from PTKS01000003.1 coordinate 160,044, forward strand.
ATTGAAACTTAAAGTTATATAAAATGAAATCTATTGTTTGTGGTGCTGGAGTCGTTGGTTCAAGTATAGCAGAAAAATTATCCTCTGAAGGATTGGAAGTCACTGTCATAGACCAATCAAGTGAATTAATTGCAAAAATTAATGAAAAATTAGATGTTAAAGCTATTGTTGGACATGGAAGTAATCCTACTATTTTAGAAAAAGCTGGCGCATCTGAATGTGATATTCTTATTGCAGTGACTCAAGTAGATGAAGTAAATATGGTTGCATGTCAAATTGGACATTCAATATTTAAGATACCAAAAAAAATTGCAAGAATAAGACAACAAGATTACCTTAAAGAAAATTGGAAAAACAATTCACTACCAATAGATACAATTATTTCTCCTGAATTTGAAGTTGCTAATGCTATTTCTAGAAGATTACATGCTCCAGGAGCTTTTGATATGGTTGAACTTTCAGATGATAGAATTAGATTAATTGGATTAAAGTGTGTTGATAATGCTCCTATTTTAAATAAACAAATTAAAACAATAGCTTCAGAATATCCAAAATTGTTATCTAATATCCTTGTTATCATAAGAAATGATGAATATTTTATTCCAAATTCAAAAACTACTTTATTAGAAGGTGACCAAGTTTATTTTGTAGTCGAATCTTCTCACGTTACTAATACTATGAAAGCTTTTGGACATTATGAAAAAGAATCTACAAATATAATTATAGTGGGCGGAGGAAACATAGGCTTTAATTTAGCAAAAAATATTGAAAATGAGCATAATTCAGTTCGTGTAAAATTAATTGAATTGGATCAGAATAGATCCAAATGGTTAGCTTCAAACTTAGAAAATACAACTGTTATAAATGGTGATGCATTAGAAAATGAAATATTAGAAGAAGTAAATGTTTCTTCAACAGGAAGTTTTATAAGTGTAACTGATGATGATGAAGTTAATGTCTTATCTTCTTTATTAGCTAAGAGGTCTGGAGCAAATGAATGCATTACATTAATCAATAATAGTTCTTATATTTCGCTATTAAAAAATATAGGGATTGATATAACTATTGATCCCAAGGCTATAACAATTTCTACTATATTACAAAAGGTTCGAAAAGGTAAGATAAGAAGTTTATATACTATTGGAGAAGGTCTGGGAGAAGTTATTGAGGCTGTTATCTTAGAATCTTCAGCTTTTGCCAATAAAACTATTAAAGAAATAGATCTCCCAAAAAATGTTAGAGTAGGGTCAATTTTAAGAAATAAGGAAATCATTATTCCTAATAGTAAAACTATATTTAAAAAAGATGATGATATAGTTTTTTATGCTGAAAAATCATCAGTTAAAAGATTAGAAGAACTTTTAGATATGAAAAAATAAATGAAAAAAATCGTTTTTTTCAATAACAAGTATATAAATTCAAAAAATGCTTTTATATCTTATGAAGATAGAGGATTTCAATTTGCCGACAGTATTTATGAGGTAATTGCTTTTATAAATAATAACTTTATTGATCTTGATTTTCATTTGAGAAGATTAAGAAGATCTCTAAAATTAATTGATATTAAATATAGTTTTAATAAAAAAAATTTACAAAAAATATTTAAAAAACTAATTAAAATTAATAAAAATAAAAAAGGATTGATTTATTTACAAATATCAAGAGGAGTTCAACCAAGGAATCATTCATATAATAAAAATCTAAAACCTACTATAATAATTTATACAATTAAGAAAAATTTAAATGAAAATTTAGATAAATTATCAGGAAAAAAGGCTATAACATATCCGGATTTAAGATGGAAAAGAAGAGATATAAAATCAGTATCTCTTTTGCCAAATGTTTTGGCTGCAAAAGCTGCTTCTAAAAAATCTGCTTATGAGGCAATATTAATTGATAATGATTTTGTAACAGAAGGTACTGCGTCTAATATATGGATTGTTAAAAAAAATAAATTAATTACTCATCCGGCTAATACAGATATTTTAAAAGGTATTACAAGACAAAGTATAGTGAAAATAATTAAAAAAGAAAAATTAGTTTTGTCTGAAAAAAAAATTAAAAAAAGTGAATTATTTATTGCAGATGAAGTTTTTTTAACAAGTTCTTCAAGCTTTGTAACACCTATTGTCAAAATTGATAATAAATTAATAAATAAAGGAAGAATTGGAAAAATTACTTATAATTTAGCAAAAATTTATAATTCTAAATTTCAATAAATTAAATGAGGTTTATATGAAAAATATTAAAATTGGCTTTATTGGTCTTGGTGTAATGGGATATCCAATGGCTGGACATTTATCTAAAAATAATTATGAATTAATTATATACAACAGAACTCAATCAAAAATGGATGATTGGTTAGAAATTTATAAAGGTAATAAATGCAAATCGATTAAAGAATTGGCTAAAAATTCTGATGTAGTAATATCTTGTGTTGGCCGAGATGATGATTTGATTGAAATTTATGATGGAAATGATGGTATAATTCAACTTTTAAAACCCGGTTCAATTATAATTGATCACACTACAGCATCAGCAAAAATAGCTAAATATTTTTATGAAAAATGTAAAAAAATTAATTTAGGTTTTATTGATGCTCCAGTTTCAGGAGGACAAGCAGGCGCTGAAAATGGGACATTATCAGTGATGGCTGGTGGTGACAGAAATGATTTTGAAAGAGTTTTAAAAATTATGAGTTCATATGGAAAAAAAATAAATTTAATTGGTGATTCAGGTTCAGGTCAAATCTGCAAAATGGTAAATCAAATATGCATTGCTGGACTTGTGCAAGGATTATCTGAAGCTTTATCATTTGGAAAAAAATCAAATTTAGATATGAGTAAAGTATTGGAAGTAATTTCAAAAGGAGCGGCCCAATCATGGCAGATGGATAATAGAGCAAAAACTATGTTGAATGATGAATTCGATTTTGGCTTTGCAGTCAATTGGATGTGTAAAGATTTAGACATATGCTTTGATCATGCACAATCAATTAATGCTAAATTACCTATAACTGAAATTGTGAAAAAAAATTATGAAATAATAAGAGATTCTCATAATAGCAGATGGGATACTTCAAGTTTAATTAAATTATTAAGTTAATATATATTCATAATTATAATGAATAAATATTATATTTATATTCTTCTTTTTATTGCTACATTATTATGGGGAGGCAATGTAATAGCGGCAAAAATAGCAAATAATATTATGCTAGAGCCCATAAAATTAAGTTTTTTTAGAAATCTTGTTGCTATAATTATTTTGTTTCCATTTGTTGTTAAAAATATAAATAAAATTTATATTTTATTCATCAAACATTGGAAATTAATATCAATCCTTTCTATTTTAAGTGTTTCAATCTTTAATACTTTTATGAATATTGCACTGAAAACATCTTCAGTTATTAGCTCATCATTAATGCCTTCTTTTGCGCCATCAATAATTATCTTACTATCAATTATTTTCTATAAATCTAAAATTAATTTACTACAATCTATTGGAGTTATAATTTCATTTATTGGATTTTTAAGTATCATTTTTAGAGGAAATATAAATAACTTAGAAAGCTTAAATTTTGTAACTGGTGATTTATGGATGTTAGGTTGTGTTTTATGTTGGTCAATTTATTCTGCCACAATTAGAATAATTCCAAAAGAAATAGACAATATAAGTTTTTTATTCTTGATATTTTTTGTTGGTAACATTTTTGTATTTCCATTTTATTGTTATGAATCAATTATTAATGACTCTTTTAATATTGATGAAAATTATGCAATACCATTAATTTTGTACGTTGGAATTGGTCCTGCTTTAATTTCTTATATAATTTGGATTAAATGTATTAAAGTTATTGGCGCTAGTAAAGCAGGTTTATTTTTAAATTTAATACCAGTTTTTAGCAGTACTATATCCATAATTTTTTTGAACGAAATATTAAAAAATTATCATATTATTGGTGCAATTTTAATCTTTTTAGGCATATACTTGGTTAACAGGGAAAAAAATGAGCAAAATTAATAAACCAAATTCAGAATGGAAAAAAATACTAGATGAATTGACATATAAAGTAACAAGAGAAGCTTATACTGAAACGCCTTTCTCAGGTAAATATTTAAATGAAAAATCGAAAGGTTTGTATAATTGCGTTTGTTGTGGTAACACATTATTTTCTAGCAATACTAAATTTGATTCTGGTTCAGGATGGCCAAGTTTTTATGAACCAATTAATAATGAAAAAATCTTAAATAAAGATGATTTTTCCCATGGAATGAAACGAACTGAAGTAACTTGTTCTCAATGTGAATCTCACCTGGGACATGTTTTTGAAGATGGTCCAAAACCTTCTGGTCTCCGTTATTGTTTAAATTCAGTTTCTTTAATTTTTAAAAAAGATAGTGAATAAAAATATTGTAACACTAACTTTTACCTCCATAGGACATGCGTTAATGCATATGTTTGCTGCTTTTTATTTTATAATTGTATTAGCAATAGAAGATGAATGGAAAATTTCATACGACGAACTAATTAGATTGTGGACGGTCGGTGCATTGTTAGTAGGTTTAGGAGCAATACCAGCTGGCTGGTTAAGTGATAAGTGGAGCAGATCTGGAATGATGTTAATTATGTTTATTGGATTAGGTTTTTCATCAATAATATGTGGATTTAGCGAAAATAAGACAATTTTATTTATAGGTTTAACCTTCTTAGGTTTATCTTGTTCTATTTATCATCCTGTAGCAATTTCATGGGTAGTAAATTTATCTAATAAAACTGGCAGAGCCCTAGGAATTAATGGAATATTTGGAGGTATAGGAATAGGTTTTGGGACTTTATTTGCTGGATATTTAATAGATAAATTTAATTGGCAAACCGCATTCATCTTACCAGGATTAATTTCAATAGTGATAGGATTACTTTTATTTATAGCAATTTTATTTGGGTTTATATCAATTCAAAATTCCTCAATAAAAAAACCAATTGAAAATTTTACACGTGAAAACTTAATTTTAATTGCAATGATTCTGCTATTTGCAATGTTTGCATTAGGATTTGTCTTTCAAATCCTTCAAACTTCTGCGCCAAAAATGATTGATTTACGTTTAAAAGATAGTTTTAATATTTCTAAAATGCAGGTAGGATTTTCTGTAGCTTTTATTTATGGATTTACAGGTTTAACTACACTACTTGGTGGAATTATGGCTGACTATTTTTCTTTAAAAAAGATTTATTTGTTAGGTATTATTGCTCAAATTCCATGTTATTATTTTATAGCTTCTTATAGTGGTATATCATTAATTGTGGTTTGTTTCTTAGCAGTTATGTTTAATTCTGGAATTTTATCTGCTGAAAACATGTTACTTGCAAAACTTACGCCTCAAAAATATCATGGTATGATCTATGGTTTAAAATTTATCTTAGCTTTTGGAGCTGGTCCATTAGCAGTTTATTATGTTTCGAAAGTTTATGAATACACAAATGAATTCATTATTTTATTTCTTTCTTGTTCAATCATTCTCTTAATAACAGCAACATTGACTTTTTTTCTTCCTATTAATGAAAATAAAATTAATCGTTAATAATATAAATGAAAATTTCTTTTAACTAGGATTATTTTTAAGATATTCAATATACTTAATAACTTCATTAATTTTATCATCAGATATTTCTTTGTAAGTAGATTCAAATTTATTCTTTATTTCCAAAGCAATATGAGCATATGGATTTCTTCCTTTTGGATGATTGGGACTTTCTGGAAGTTTATCTTTTAAATAATCTCCAGCCTCCAAAATTAATGACCAGATTTTTTTAGCATTTTCTGGAGTCATCTAATTTAAGAAAATAAAACTAGCACCAATTATTGCGATAAAAGATCCTATCCAGGCACCAATTTTCGGTACTTTTTTTGTTAATATCCAAATCATAAATAAAATCATTATTGGACTAGTCGATGATAAAGTAACTACAATACCAGCGTCTCCTTTTTTTAAAGCAATTAATAATAAACTCATTCCTAACGCCATACCTAAAAATCCACTTAAAATGATTTTAAGAAATAAATTTAAACTTATTTTTGTTTTATTTTCAAAAATTTTATGAGGAAAAAAATAAGTTAGACCAAGTGCAAAAGCTGATATTGCTGTTCTAATTGTTGCAGAAGCAATTGGATCTGCTCCATTATCTAAAATAGGTTTCATTATTACTATTCCTATAGCTTGGCACAAGGCGGCTAGAATACCAAAAAAAATTCCAATTTTAATGGAACCCTCAATTTTTTCCCATCTATGGAGATTATCTTTACTTGAACCATATGCAATAGCTATTATCACTCCTATAAAAACTACCAGGCATCCTATAATTTCTATTATTTGCATTTTTTGACTTAAAACAAAAATATTTAAAAAAACTGTAAAGGGTGCAGCTAATGAAAAAAGAATATTATTTCTTCTCGGCCCAATTGTTTTTAATGCTGAAAATAAAAGTGTGTCTCCTAAAAAAATTCCAATAAAACCTGAAATTATTATAGGGAATAAAAATTCATTTTCTATAGAAGTAAAACCATCATTTAATATAGTAAAAATTAGTAACATTATTGTAACAACAATTAGCCTAATTCTATTAAATGATATTTCTCCAATAATTCTTGTGATATCAACTGAAATTAAAGATGCTAAAGACCATGAAAAAGCAGCTGCAAGAGCCAATGTATAAGCTGTAAGCATTTATTTTATTAAAAAATAGAAGTGATAAAATCTACAGGTACGATAAGTAAATCACCTAAAGGTGAAGATTTAATCAATCCAATGTATCTGAATAGTCCATAAATTATTAAAATCCAAAGATATAAACCAAATAAATAATTCAAATATTTGACTATATCCTTAAATTTTTGATAATAAAAAGGCATATTTAAAATGTTAAAGAAAAAACTTCATTATTGGAATAAGGCATTAATACATCTTAAACAAAAAGACAAGATTCTAGCAAAAATTATTTTACATCATAAAAGTGATTATTTGTTAATAAGTAACGATAAATATACTAGTTTACTAAGAGCTATTATAGGTCAACAAATTTCAGTTAAAGCAGCTCACTCTATATGGCTAAAATTTTACAAAAAATATAATAAAATTACCCCAAAAAAAATTGCTGATGAAAAAAATCACAATTTAAAAAAATTAGGTTTATCAAGGCAAAAAGTTTTATATGTAAAAAATATTTCGTATTATTTCTTAGAAAATAAAAAAAGAATAAAAAATTGGCAACAATTATCTGATGAAGAAGTTATCCAAGATTTAATTACAATTAAAGGAATTGGAATTTGGACTGCTGAAATGTTCTTAATGTTTAGTTTAGGAAGACCAAATATTTTTCCAATAAAAGATTTGGGATTTTTGAAAGCTATATCTATTAATTATAATAAATCACTCCCATTGAATAAGAAATTTTTAGATAAACTTAAGAAAAAATGGGACCCATGGTGTTCTGTTGCTACTTGGTATCTCTGGAGAAGTATTGATCCTATTCCGGTAAATTATTAATCTTAGAGCCTTGATCAATCCAAATAGATATTTGTTTTCTTTCATTCTCTGTCATTCCTGTTAAATTTCCTGGCGGCATAACATCTGAGTCAATAGATTGAGATTTAATTTGATCAATATTATTTATGATATCTTCTTTTGTTTCAAAAACTACGCCTAATGGAGCTGCATCAAATCCTTCAAATGTAGGATTATATGCATGACAAACTCCACATCTGTATTTAATAATATTTTCAATTTCAGAAAATGACACTTCTTCAAATGAATTAGTCTCATTATAGTTTTTGGTGATAACTTTTGGAATGGAGGTATAAAGCATCACTGATATCATTCCTAAAGCTGCTATTGGTAATATCCATTTTTTATGTTGTCGTTTATTTCTTAAATTAAAATAATGTCTTACTAATGCGCCTATAATTGAAATGATAGCTAAGATTGCCCAATTGTATTTATGGCCATATGTAAAAGGATAGTGAGAACTTATCATAATAAAAAGGACAGGAAGAGTAATATAATTATTATGTATAGATCTTTGTTTTGCACTAATTCCTTTCTTTAGATCTGGTTGTTTATTATTAATAGCGGCATTAACCATTTCTTTTTGAGAAGGAATGATAACTCTAAAAACATTAGCAGCCATAATAGTGCCTAAACCTGCACCAACATGAATATATGCAGCTCTAGCTCCATATATATTGGTTAATGCGAATGCGATGATTACTGTAATTACAAAACAGATAATAGTAAATAAAAATGAATTATCTATAAGTTTTGACTTGCATAGAAAATCATATAAAAACCATGAACTGATAAGAAAAAAAATTGAAATAAATATTGCTAAAAAAGGAGAAATATTATTAATATTTTTATCAATCATTAAACTTTCTGCATTAAAATAATAAACAATAATTAAAAGCACAAAACCACTTATCCATGTTGCATATGCTTCCCATTTAAACCAATGAAGTTCTTTTGGAAATTCTTTTGGAGGTCCTTTAAGTTTATTTATATTGTAAAAACCTCCTGAATGAACTGACCATAATTCACCCTCGACATCATCTTTTTTAATATTTCTATCAAGCCTACTGTCTAGCCAATTAAAGTAAAATGATGTGCCAATCCATGCAATACCAACTATGATGTGTATCCATCTGGTAATTAAATCTAACCAATCAATTATATAAGGAGTCAAAGAAATAAAAAAATCCATTAATATTCTATTTTATCTGTTTTATTATCCCACATTGTAAATGCTTTCATAGCTTCTTTTTCCATTTTTTGTATTATTGGGATTTTTCTAGACTTATATTCTTTATTAAATTCTTCATAAATAAAATTGTCATCAAATCCTATATCAGAAGCATCTTGTCTTGTATTTCCATAAAAAATCATATCAATATGAGACCAATAAATGGCACTTAAGCACATAGGGCAGGGTTCACAACTTGTATATAGTTCAGTACCTTTTAAATTGAATGTTTTCAATACTTTACAAGCATTTCTTATAGCTACTATTTCACCATGTGCAGTGGGGTCATTAGTAGAAGTAACTTGATTATGACCTTCTGAAATTATTTTGTTATTTTTGACAATTACACAACCAAAGGGTCCGCCAGAATTTCCTACACTTTTAATTGATAATTCAATCGTATGTTTCATAAATTTTTCAGAAAATTTTGTCATATCTATGCCTTAACCAATTTTAATTGTCTTTCTTCTTTTTTTATTATTAATGTTTTAACTTCTAATAATCTTGCAATAATTGAAATTGCTATTACATCAGGTTCTTTTCCATCAATACTATCTATACCAATAGGACATTCCATTTTATTAATCAAATTCTCCTTAAAACCAGAATCTTTTAATCTTTTTCTAAATTTTATTTTTTTTGTTTGTGAACCAATTAGTCCAAAAAAATTAAAATTATTTTTTTTAAGAATATTTGAACATATATCAAAATCCAATTTATGACTATGAGTTAAAACAATAAAATATGATTCAGAAGGTGAATTTTGGATAATTATTTCAGGATTTTTTGCTAAAACTTTATTTGCATATTGATATTTAATTTTCTTCAAATATTCTTCTCTTGAATCAATAACAAATATATTAAAACCTACACCATCTAATTTATTAGTTAAAGCATTTGATACATGGCCTGCGCCAAATATATATAAATTTTGATTTTGATTAATTATTTCATTTTTAAGATCAAATTTTTCTAGTAATTTCAAACCATTATCAAATTTTATTAATTTAACCTTAATATATCCGCCGCAGCATTGTCCCAAAGAAGGTCCTAGTGAGTATTGAAAAGTGTCATTATATTTATCTTTAATTTTTAATAACTTTAATGATTCTTTTGTTACTCTAAATTCAAATTCTCCTCCACCTATAGTTCCAAATTGATTTTCAGAGGATATAACCATAAAAACATTTTTTTCTCTAGGAACTGATCCTTTTGTATCAATAATTTTAGCTAAAATTATACTTGAATTAATTTTTTGTATATTCTTTATATCACTTAATTTCATTATTTTTTTCTTTCATATTTTCAATTGCCATCAAGATTTTTTCTGGTGTAGCTGGAGCATCTAATTGTATATAATTTTTGTTTTCTGAAATATTTGAAATTGCATTTTTAATTGCAAAAAAATTAGACATTGCAAGCATTAAAGGAGGTTCACCAGTAGTTTTAGATTTATTTACAACATCTTCTTTATTTATACCTTCTTTAAAAATATTAACATTAAATTTGTTAGGCATATCGCTAACTGACGGTATTTTATATGTAGAAGGGGAATGAGTTGTTAATTTTCCAATTGAATTCCAATTAACTTCCTCAATTGTTAGCCATCCACTACCTTGAATAAATCCACCTTCAATTTGACCAAAATCTATTGCTTCATTAATTGATTTTCCGACATCTTGAAGAATATCAACTTGAAGTAATTTATTTTCTCCAGTTAAAGTATCTACTATCACTTCAGAAACAGAAGCTCCATAAGCAAAATAGTAAAATGGCCTACCTTTAAAATTTTTTTTATCAAAAAATATTTTTGGAGTTTTATAAAATCCAGATGAAGAAAGATGAACTCTATTTAAATATGCTTCCATTATTAAATCTTTAAAGTTAAATTCTTTATTTTTAAATTTAACTTTTCCATTAATATAAACAACATTTTCAATATTAATTTTATATTTATTTTTAACATAATTATTTATATTTTCTTTTATTTTATCAATTGCATTCAGGACAGCTGCACCATTCAAATCAGTTGTTGCGGATGCTGCTGATGCAGATGTATTGGGAACTTTATCAGTTCTAGTTGAGGTTATTTTAATTTTATTAAATTTCAATCCCAATCTATCGGCAGCTAATTGTGCAATTTTTGTATGAGTGCCTTGACCCATTTCAATTCCACCATGATTTAAATGCACACTCCCATCATTGTAAATATGCACTAATGAACCTGCCTGATTTAAAAAGGTAGTAGTAAATGAAATTCCAAATTTTACAGGTGTAATTGCAATTCCTTTTTTTAAATATTTACTTTTAGAATTAAATCTTTTAATTTTTTTATATCTTTCATTGTAATTTGATGATTTTAATAACTGATCAAATAATTCATTAATGACATTATCTTCTATCTTCATATCGTAATGAGTTATATTGTTATGATTTTTTTGATAAAAATTATTTTTTCTAACAAAGTGTGTTTCAACACCCAAATATAAACTTATGTCATTAATAATATTTTCTATACTCATCATACCCTGAGGACCACCAAATCCTCTAAAAGCAGTGTTTGATGCAGTATTTGTTTTACATAAATAATTAGTTATCGATATATTTGGTAAATAATATGTATTATCTAAATGAAATAATGCCCTATCATTTATTGCGAGAGATAAGTCTGTTGAAAAACCACATCTAGATGCTATTTTTATAATTAATCCTTCTATGATACCTTTATCATTGAATCCAACTTCATATTCTGAAAAAAAATCATGTCTTTTACCGGTAATTATTATATCATCATCTCTATCCATCCTTATTTTTACAGGTTTTTTGGACTTATATGATAGTAAAGTACTAATAGCTGCAAATATAAATGATTGAGTTTCTTTTCCTCCAAAACCCCCTCCAATTCTTCTAACATCTACAGTAATACTATTATCTAGTTGATTTAACATTTTTGCTAATATTTTTTGAGTTTCAGATGGATGTTGAGTTGATGAATAAATTAGATAATCATTCTCCTCAATAGGAATAGCCATAGCTACTTGTCCTTCTAAGTAGAAATGTTCCTGACTACCCGTACTAAAATTATTTTTTAAATAATTTTTAGAATTTTTTATTGATAAAAGGGGTTTTCCTTTAATTATTTTTTTTGGTTTTGATATATAATTTTTATTTTTTAAAGCTTCTTGAATTGTAATTATTGGTTTTAATTCTTTATAATCAACTTTAGCTTTTGAAATAGCTTTTCTAGCTTGTTCATTAGTTTTTGCCGCTACTGCAAACAATGGTTGTCCATAGTATTCAGCAATTTTTTTTGGAAATATTGGATCACCAGGTAAAACAGGTCCTACATCATTTATCCCTGGTATGTCATTTATTGTTACAACAGAAACGACACCGTCACTCTTTATGACTTCACTTAAGTCAATCTTTTTTATAATTGCATGAGCACATTTGCTATATCCTATTGCACCAAAAAGTAATCCTTCTGGTTCTAAAAGATCATCAGTATAATTTGCAGATCCAGCAACATGTTTTTCTCCACTTTCATGAGATTTAGATTCATGAATTATTTTATTATTAATATTCATTTATTCTATAATTGTTGTTATCTTTAATTTCTAAAAAACACTTCATTAATAAATTTTTTGCTATTTTCATTCGATATTTAGAACTAGATCTAGCATCACTTATAGGATTGTAATCTTTTTCTAATTTTTTAATTGCTAAATTTATTGAACTTTCAGATAAAGTTTTATTTTTTAATGAATTTTCACAATTTATTGCTCTTTTAGGAATTTCATCCATCCCACCATACGCTATGAAAATGTTGTTTATTATATCATTTTTCATTTCAATATTAAATGAACCACAGACTGATGAAATATCATCATCAATTCTTTTAGAAATTTTATAAGCTTTAAAAATATTTTTATTTAATAATGGAATTATTATTGATCTTATAAATTCATTTTTTTTGAGAATAGTTTTTCTGTAACTAATAAAAAATTTATTTAGGGGTACAGTTTTTTTATTTTTTTTACTCTCTATTATGATTCTTGCATTGAGTGAAAGTAGTAAAGGTAAGGTATCTCCAATAGGTGATGCTGTAGCAATATTTCCTCCTATTGTTGCAACATTTCTTATTTGAACTGACCCATATCTTAATAAAATTTCATAAAAATCATTGTAATATCTTTTTATAATTTTTTGAAAATCAATTAAAGGTGTTGCTGAGCCTATTTCAATAAAATTTTTATTTATTTTAAAAAAATTTAACTCTTTGATTGAGCTAATTGATATTATGGATGTTAAAGTCTTTAATTCTTTCGTAATTTTAAGTGCAACATCAGTTCCTCCAGATATTATTTCTGAATTTGGATTATTTTCTAAAATCTTTCTTAATTCACTTACATTAGTTGGTGAAAAAAATTTTTTATTTTTATATTCACTTAACAAATATTTTTTAGTTTTTTTCATAAGCTTAAATAATTTAATTGTTTTTTGATTATTTAATGAAAAATGGTCTGAATTATTAATCTTATTTAAATTTTTAGCAGCATTGATAATTGGTTTATATCCTGTACATCTACATAAATTACCTGCAATTGAATCATTAATTATTTTGTCATCATAATTTTTATGGTTTTTAAACATAGAAAACAAAGACATAACAAATCCTGGAGTACAAAATCCACATTGAGAACCATGAAACTTAACCATGGATTTTTGAACAGGGTGTAATTTATTGTTATAAATTAAATCTTCTACTAATATTAATTGTTTACCATTTAATGATGGAAGTAGCATTATACATGAATTAACAGCTTTATAAATTATTTTATTTTTCTTTAAGTCACCTAACACTACAGTACATGCCCCACAGCCACCTTCTGAGCAACCTTCTTTAGTTCCAGTTTTTTTTAGTTTAGTTCTTATATAATTTAAAAGAGTTTCATTGCTGTCAACTTCATCAATTTTAATAATTTTATTATTCCTAATGAATCTGATTTTTTGAGGCATCAACTTCCTCTGTAAGTTGAATAACTCCAAGGTGATACTAATAATGGAACATGATAATGTTCTTTGTTATTTGCAATTCCAAATTTAACAGAAACTTCATTTAGAAAAGGAGGATTTGGAAGCTTAATTATTTTATTAAAATAATCTCCAATATTAAAAATTAATTCATATTCACCAATAACAAAATTTTCACCATCCAATAGAGGTGTATCTGAACGACCGTCACTGTTTAAAATAAAAGTATTAATTTTAACACTTTTGCTTGAAATACTGTGAAGATCTACTTTTACGCCTGCGCCAGGTCTCCCAGAATATGTATCTAATACGTGAGTTGTTAAAAAACCCTGTTTCATAAAATCTATATATATTATAGAATAGAATCAATAAATATTTATTAATAAAATTATGTCAGATTATCCTCGTAATATGATTGGTTATGGATCTAAAACACCTATAATTAAGTGGCCTAACAATGCTAGATTAGCATTACAAATAGTATTAAACTATGAAGAAGGGGCAGAAAATAATATTTTACATGGAGATGATTCTTCCGAATCATTTTTATCTGAAATTATTGGGGCCCAACCAATTAAAGGTGATAGAAATATCAGTATGGAATCAATATATGAATATGGTTCTAGAAGAGGTTTTTGGAGGTTATATGATATTTTTACAAAAAAATTTAATATTCCTATAACTATTTTTGGAGTTGCTATGGCATTAAAAAGAAATAATGAAATTTGTGAAGCCATTAAAGAATCAAATTTCGAAATTGCTTGTCATGGATGGAGATGGATAGACTATCAAAATATAAGTAAATCTCAAGAAAAAGAACATATGGATTTAGCAATAAAAACAATTGAAGATATTTTTGGAAAAAAGCCATTAGGTTGGTACACAGGAAGATGTAGTGTTAATACCAGAGATCTAGTAATAGAAAATGGTGGATTTTTATATGATAGCGACTCATATAGTGATGATTTGCCTTATTGGATAGGTACCAAAGAAAAAAAACATCTTATAATTCCATATACTCTTGATAATAATGATATGCGTTTTGCAACAAATCAGGGATTTAATTCAGGAAATGATTTTTTTAATTATTTAAAAGATAGCTTTGATGTTTTATACGAAGAAGGAAAAAAATCTCCTAAAATGATGTCAGTTGGACTTCATTGCCGTTTGATCGGAAGGCCGGGTCGAATTAATTCACTAATAAAATTTTTAGATTATGTTTTAAATCACGAAAATGTTTGGATATGTAAAAGAATTGATATTGCTAATCACTGGATTAAAAATTATGCAAATAATTAATCAATTAAAAAGAAAAGAATTTATAGAAATTTTTGGTAACATTTTTGAAGGCTCTAAGTGGATAGCAAATCAAAGTTATAAAAAAAAACCATTTAAAGATTATAAAGAATTAAAAAAAGAAATGATTAGTATTTTTAAAAAAGCGGAAAAAAAAACTAAAATAAAAATACTATTAAAACATCCGGACTTGGCTAATAAAATTAAGATAAAAAAACTTGAAAAATTTTCAAAAAATGAACAAATAATGTCTGAGTTACACAAATGTACGAAGGAAGAATATTTTGAATTTAATGAATTAAACTCAAAATACAAAAAAAAATTTGGATTCCCTTTCATTTTAGCCGTTGCTGGCAAAAAAAAAGTTCAAATTCTGAAAATATTTAGGAAAAGAATCTTATATTCTAAAAGAAATGAATTCAATCAAGCTATAAAAGAAGTTATTAAAATAGCTTTATTTAGATTAGATCATTTAAATAAGAAACAAATAATAAAGTAAATGAAAAAAAATAATCGAAATTACAAAGGTTTAATTGATCTAGCACAGCCAAGATTAGGAAGTAAAATAATTTATAAAACTGATGAATTTTTTGGATCAGCAAAAAGATTAATTTCACCTGAAAAACCTGTTTGGAAAGAAGGTGTGTATGATAAAAATGGTAAATGGATGGATGGATGGGAGACACGTAGAAAACGTAGTAATGGAAATGACTATCTTATTATTAAATTAGGTAAATCAGGTTTAATTAAAAATATTGATATTGACACATCTTTTTTTAATGGGAATCAACCAGAATATATTTCATTAGAAGGAACCAATTCAGTGGTTTTAAAAAATGATAGAAATATTATTTGGAAAAAGATTATAAAAAAATCAAAAGTTTTTCCTAATAAAAATAACCAGTTTAAAAGTGCAACAAATTCAACATTTAAATATATTAAATTAAATATTTTTCCTGATGGTGGTATAGCAAGATTAAGGTTATTTGGTAATATCAAAGTTGATAGCAAAAAAATTTCAAAAAATAAATTAATTGAGTTGTCATCAATTTTAAATGGTGCTTCAATAATAGCTACCAATAATGAACATTTTGGAAAAGCAGAAAATATTTTAGCTCCT
Organism: Alphaproteobacteria bacterium MarineAlpha5_Bin12; assembly: GCA_002937855.1. Lineage (GTDB taxonomy): Bacteria > Pseudomonadota > Alphaproteobacteria > HIMB59 > MarineAlpha5-Bin12. The sequence continues at coordinate 176,287 of PTKS01000003.1, forward strand.
GGTAATTCATTGAATATGGGTGATGGATGGGAAACCAGAAGGAGAAGAGGAAAGGGATATGACTGGGTGATAGTTAAATTTGGAATACCAGGTATTGTTAAAAGTATAAAAGTAGGAACAAAATATTTTAAAGGTAACTATCCAAATCATTGCACTTTTCAAACAGCTTATGTATCAAATTCAAAAAGATTTAATATGAATCAAAGTAATAAATGGAAATATTTAACAAAAAAAATTAAATTATATCCTAATAAAATTCATAATATTAAAAAAAATATAATACATAAAGAAATTTCAAATTATATTAAATTAAATATTTATCCAGATGGTGGAATATCTAGAATAAAAATTTTTGGAATTAAAAAAGATAAATGAATTTCACAATATTTCCAATGAAAATTACTAATCATAATTTCAAAAATTATGGAAACTTAATTTCAATTAAAAATAAAAGATTCAAAAACATAAATAACGGATATGCTAAGAATTTTTATGATTTAGCAAAAATTGATATTAAAAAAGCAAAAGGTACGCCTAAATTAAGCATTTTTAAGGTTAAAGCGAGAAAATTCCCTTTTAAAATTGAATTAATGGAGAGGCATCCAATCAGTTCACAATTATTTTTTCCTCTCGATAAGCATAAATTTTTAGTTGTAGTATCAAATTCAAAGCTTAACCCCCATCCTGATACTTTAAGATCTTTTATTGTTCCAGAAAATTGTGGAATTAATTATAAAGCTGGAGTATGGCATTATCCACTTATAGCAAAAAAAAATTCACTGTTTTTAGTATTTGATAGAAAAGGATCTAAAAAAAATTTAGAAATATTTAAATATAAAAAAGAAAACATAAAATTATCTTATGAATAATATAATTGAAATTAAAAAATTATCTAAATCTTTTCCTGGTACTTTAGCGAATGATAATATTAGCTTTAATATAAAAAATAATAGCGTTCATGCAATTTTAGGTGAGAATGGAGCAGGTAAAAGTACATTAGTAAAAATTTTATATGGTATTTTAGAACCTGATAATGGGACAATTTTACTAAATAATAAAAATTTTGCTGTTAAATCGCCTTCGGAATCAAGAAATTTAGGAATTGGTATGGTATTTCAACATTTTTCCTTATTTGATTCATTAACAGTTGCTGAGAATTTGGTTCTTGGTTTAGATGAAAATATTTCTTTTTCAAAATTAAAAGAACAAGTTGAATCAATATCTTTAAAATATGAATTACCTCTTGACTATGATGCTCCTATAACGAATTTATCAGCAGGAGAAAAACAGAGAGTAGAAATTGTTAGAATATTATTACAAAATCCTAAAGTTTTAATTATGGATGAACCTACTTCAGTTTTAACACCTCAAGAAGTTGATAAATTATTTGTTACTCTAAGAAAATTAATTAACGATGATAAAACTATTTTATATATTACTCACAAATTAGAAGAAGTTAAAAAAATTTGCGATGAAGTTACAATTATGAGAAATGGCAAAATAATAGAGACATGTAACGCAAAAAATGAAGATGTTAAATCTCTAGCATCTAAAATGTTGGGAAAAAAATTACCAGAAATTGAAAAATCAAAAATAAATTCTGATAACAAAAAAACTGTTTTTGAAGTTAATAATTTGGATTTAAAATATAATGATCCATTCTTAGTAGATTTAAACAATATTTCATTTAAAGTCAGGGAAGGTGAAATTTTTGGAATTGCTGGAATTGCAGGTAATGGGCAATCAGAGATAATGAATATTCTAACTGGTGAAGAAATAATTAAAAAAAAATCTGCAATTAAATGTTTTGGAACAGATATTGGAAATTTAGGTCCTAAAAAAAGAAGGGAAATGTCTATTGCTTTTGTTCCTGAAGATAGATTAGGTCATAGTGCAATACCACAATTATCTCTTTTAGATAATGTGTTATTAAGTCAATTTAAAGGTAATCAATTTTCTAAATTTGGCGTAATAAATAAAAATGAAATCAAAGAAAAAACTATAGAAATTATTAAAAATTTTAATGTTGTAACAACTGGTTATAATAGTTTTGCGGGAAGTTTATCAGGCGGCAATCTGCAAAAATTTGTTATTGGAAGAGAAATTTTATCAAATCCTAAAATTCTTATAATTTCTCATCCTACTTGGGGTATTGATGCTGGCGCAGAATTATTTATAAGGCAATCTTTAATAAATTTAGCTAAAAAAGGAACTGCAATAATTGTTATTTCTCAAGATATTGATGAATTACTTGAAATCACTGATCGTATATCAGTTATTTATAAAGGAAATTTATCTGATCCGTTAGATACCAAAAATATATCTTTAGAAAAATTAGGGCTTCTTATGGGAGGAAAATTTTAGAATGAAAAGTTATTTACCTAAAATTATTTCAAGAGGCCATCCTTCAACTATAATGAGTTATTGGGCACCTGTAATTGCAATTTTTTTAACTTTACTTACTGGTTCAATTATTTTTTCATTTATGGGTTTTAATCCTTTATTTGCTCTTCATACTTTTTTTATATCACCAATTTCTACTTCTTATGGAATTTCTGAATTATTCCTTAAAGCAACTCCCTTGGCATTAATAGGAGTCGGATTAGCATTTTGTTTTAAAAATAATATTTATAATATTGGCGCAGAAGGACAATTAACAATGGGTGCTATATTTGGAGGAGGAATAGGCATTCTTTTTTCTTCTCTAGATGTTAATGGATTTTGGGTTTTGCCAATTGTAATTTTATTTGGAGCTATTGGAGGTGCTTTTTGGGCTTTGATCCCTGCAATACTCAAAATTAAATTTAATACTAATGAAATTTTAACTAGTTTGATGTTAGTTTATATTGCCGCTTTAATTTTAGATTATTTAGTAGTTGGTCCCTGGAGAGACCCTCAGGGTTATAGCTTTCCTAAAACAAGACCATTTAATGAATCTTCTAGAATGCCATTATTATTTGAAGGTTTAAGAATTCATTTTGGTTTAATCTTAACTATAATTTCAATTTTAGTATCATGGTTTATATTTTCAAAAACTATTTTAGGATACCAATTAAAGGTTTCAGGTTTAAGCCCTAAAGCTTCTAAATTTGCTGGTTTTAGTCAAAATTCCTTAGTTGTACTTACTTTTATAATTTGTGGTTCATTTGCAGGTATTGCAGGTGTTGGTGAAGTTACTGGTCCAATTGGGTTAATATATAGAGATATTTCTCCAAATTATGGCTTTACAGCAATAATTGTAGCTTTCTTAGGCAGACTACATCCTATAGGAATTATTTTTTCATCTTTAATTATAGCTTTAACATATTTAGGCGCAGAGGATGCTCAATTATTTATGCAAGTTCCACAAGCTGTTGGATTTGTATTTCAAGGTCTTGTATTATTCTACTTGTTGGGAGCAGATCTTTTAATAAATTATAAAATAACATTTAACAAAAAAGAGATTTATGAATTTTGATCTAATAATAAGTATTATAAATATTGTTTTAATTGCAACAACCCCTTTAGTTTTTGCTTCAATGGGTGAACTTATAACTGAAAAATCTGGAGTATTAAATTTAGGTGTTGAGGGTATGATGTTGGTTGGCGCAGTGACAGCCTTTGTTACTTTAGTGATTACAGAAAATTATTTTTTAACTTTTTTGATAGGGACTCTATCTGGTGTTATTATGGCTTCTTTGTTTGCTTTTTTAGTTTTAATTTTAATGTCAAATCAAGTTGCTACTGGATTGGCTTTAACAATTTTTGGAATTGGCTTGAGTTCTATGATTGGAAAGAAATATATTGGAACACCTATAGTAGGGGTAAGTCCATACTATTTTATTGTTTTTTCATTTATCCTTGTTTTTTTAATTAGTTATTTTTTATATAAAACAAAATCTGGACTTATACTCCGAGCAGTTGGTGAATCTCATACTTCAGCTCATGCCCAAGGATATAATGTAATAAAAATTAGATTTTTGTCTATAATTTTTGGAGGAGCTATGTGTGCTCTTGCTGGCTCTTATATGAGCATTGCTTATGCTCCTATGTGGCAAGAAAATATGGTTGCTGGCAGAGGCTGGATAGCTTTAGCATTAGTAGTTTTTGCAACTTGGAAGCCTGGTAGAGCTCTTCTCGGAGCATATATTTTTGGAAGTGTAAGTATTTTACAAATGAATCTTCAGGGTTTTGGAGTAAGAATTCCTGCTCAATTTTTTGTTATGGCTCCTTATTTAGCTACAATAATAGTATTAGTTATAATTTCTAATGATAGATTGAGAATAAAATTAAGTGCCCCTGCTTGCCTTACACTACCTTTTTTTAAAGGTAGATAATTAAATTATATCCACTGTTTTTTTATTGATAATTGTCTTTTTTCAATGGAATCTGTAAAAATTATATATGATAATGTCGAATAACATAGAGAAACAGGGGAGGTTTCAAACTATGAAAATTATTTTAAATTATATACTGATTTTACCAATAGCTTTAATTTGGTCTTCTATTTCTTTAGCAGATCCTCTTAAAGTTGGTTACATTTATATAGGTCCTCCAGGTGATCATGGATGGACATATGAACATGATCAAGGAAGAAAATATAGTGTTAACAAATTAGGTGATAAAATTTCAACTACGTATTTAGAAAATATACCTGAGAATGCTGATGCTGTTAGAGCTATAAGAAAATTAGCTTCTTCTGGTCATGAATTAATATTTACAACTTCTTTTAACTATATGGATCAAACTCTAGAAGTTGCAAAAGAATTTCCTAATGTAAAATTTGAACATGCTACTGGATATAAAAGAGCTGACAATGTTTCAACTTATTCTGCACGCTTTTACGAAGGCCGAGCAGTTATTGGACATATTGCTGGTCATATGACGGAAACTAATACAATTGGATATATTGCATCATTTCCTATTCCAGAAGTTATAAGAGGTATCAATGCATTTTATTTAGCTGCTTCAAAAGTTAATCCAGATATTAAGATAAAAATTATTTGGAATTTTTCTTGGTATGACCCAGGTAAAGAAGCAGATGCTGCAAATACTCTTATTGGACAAGGAGCTGATATTATAGTTCAACACACTGATACATATGCACCTTGCCAAGCTGCAGAAAAAGCTGGTGTAATGGCTTTTGGCCAGGCATCTGATCAAAGTGCTTTCTGTCCTAATGCACATCTTACAGCAATCATAGATGATTGGGGACCATATTATGCTGAAAGAACTGAAGCAGTACTTAATGGTACTTGGGAATCTATAGATACTTGGCATGGTATGAAAGAAGGTATGGTTGTGATGGCACCATATAATACTAAATTAATGCCTTCTAAGTTAATTCAAGAAGCTGTTAATATGGAAGTTGCTATAAAAGATGGTTCTTTACATCCTTTTACAGGGCCTATAAAAAATCAAGCTGGAGAAATTGTTGTTCCAGCAGGCGCTGTAGCTGATGATGGTATGTTAGCTGGCATGAGTTTCTATGTTGAAGGTATTGACGGAGACGTTCCACAATAAATTTTATTATCGATTAACAACCCTCCATAAATAAATGGAGGGTTGATTATATAAATTATACAAATAGGAATAATATGTCTGATATACATGTATCATGGGATGATTATCATTCTAAAACGGAACAATTGGCATTACAAATATATGAAGATGGATGGAAATTTAATCAAGTAATTTGCATTGCTAAAGGTGGTATGAGAGTAGGGGATGTATTCGCAAGACTTTTTAATGTTCCTTTGGCAATTCTCTCAGTAGAATCATATAGAGGAGATGGAAATAAAAAAGATCAAAGAGGTTCAGTAATATTTTCTAGAGATTTAGCGAAGACAACTCCAAATATTGGATCTAAAGTATTATTAGTTGATGATCTTGCTGACTCAGGAATTACTCTTAAAAAAAGTATTGATTGGCTTGAACATATTTATGGATTTTATTTAGATGAACCAATTCGTACTGGTGTAATATATTATAAATCCGTATCAAATTATAAACCAAATTATTATGTTGATTATTTAAGTGATTCCCCATGGATACATTTCCCATATGAACAATATGAAGGTTTAGATATAGAAAAATTGAAAAAAAAATTAAATAAATAATTGTGATCTATTGGTTAATAATTATTTCTGGTACAATAATTTTTTCCTTAGGTATGAGTAGAGCTTTATATAATTTGATATTTAATAATCAAAAATATTCTAAAATATTTAAAAAATACAATATTTTTTATAGATTTGTATTTATTTTTTTTGGATTAATATGTGTTTTTTCAGGACTTTATGTTGAGAGTATAGTTAATTAATATCTTCTTAATGAGGTATCTACCAGCGCTGCCCAAGCATCAATTCCACCAAGAACATTCACAGCATAGGTACAACCTTTAGATTTAAGCCATTTTACAGCAACTTGACTCCTAACACCTGTGTGACACATTACAAATACATTCTTATTTAAATCAAGCTGGTCATAACTGTTAGCTAACTCAGATAGTTTTATATTTATAGTATTTCCTAGCGATACTAGTTTTCTTTCAGAATCATCCCTAATATCTACAATTTGTATATTTGAATCTAAATCAATTAATTTCTTTAATTCTTGGACAGAAATTTCGCTATTTTTGTATAAATCCATTGAATCATTATAACATTTGTTAACTATATTGAAATTTAATTTATTGTTTTAAAATAAAAAATATGTATAGATGCTATTTTTCTATTATTTAACAATTATTGAACTAATTTATGCCAAAAAAATTAAATTTCGCAGCTTATGGAAGAGATTCTTATTATCATAGAGAATGGTTTAAGAGGCACGGATTTAAATTTGATAGAAGTAGCAAAAAATGGGTTTTGTATAATGTATCTAATGAGCAAGCTGAAGATTATGCAAGTTATTGTAGAGAGTATGGACTAAGCTTTGACAGATCTGATAGAAACATTGAAAATTTTAATTATGTTGAATATCTATGGGAAGGTAGACGAGAAGATTATATGAAACCATATGAAAATAAAGTTTTACCAACTCCCCTTAGTAAAAAAAATAACAGTTAACCTGTTAAATTGATTAACCTTTTAGTTAAAAATAATTTTTTTTTACTGATTGTTCTTAGCTCTATTTGGGGTTCAGCATTTATTGCTATTAAAGTAGCGGTTTCAACAATAAATCCGATAAGTTTAGTTGCATTAAGATTAGTTATTGGTGCAACATTTTTATTAATTTATTTTAAAATTTCAAAAAAAACTTTTGTATATGATTATAAAACATATTTTTATATTTTTTTAATTGCATTAATTGGAAATTTTATTCCATTTTACTTAATAAGTTGGTCCGAAATATATATACCTTCAAATTTAGCCGGTCTTTTACTTTCAATAGCACCAATTTTTGCAATTATACTTTCACATTTTTTTACAAAAGATGATAAATTTAATTTATTAAAATTTTCAGGTATATTAATTGGCCTTATAGGAACAGTTTTTTTATTAGGTCTAAATGATTTATCTTTATTTTTTGAAGGTAATTTTATTTTAATTCCAAAATTTGCAATTATATTAGCTGCTTTAGGTTATGTAATTTCATCTATAATTGCATATAATCTAAAAAGGATTAATATTTTAGCTTTGACAACTCTAACAACTTCTTTTGCTGCTTTAATTTCATTACCTTTTTCTATAATTTATGAATTTAATAATTATACACATCCATCTTTAATTTCATTAGTATCAGTTTTCTATTTAGGAATTATGCCTACAGCTATTGCATTTCTATTAAGATTTCATTTGATAAGTAAAGCTGGACCAGTATTTTTATCCTATGTTGCATACCTTATTCCTATTTTTGCTATTTTTTGGGGCTATGTCTTTTTAGGTGAAATTGTAAAAATTGAACAAACTATTGCTATAGTGTTTATTTTCATTGGAATATACGTTGGTCAAAAGGGTTCTAATGTAAAAAATGACTTACAATAGGATACAAAATTAACAAAATTATTATTATTATTGAAATTGACGCTGCATTAAACACATTTTTAGGCATTTTATTATTGATTTTATCTTAATTTTATAGTCTATATTTATTTATGTCAGATTCAATAAAATATTTGTTAGAAGAGAGTAAAGCTCCAAAATTTTGGTATAATATTAATGCGGATTTACCTAAACCGCCTCCACCTCCACTACACCCAGGTACAAAACAACCTGCTGGTCCAGATGATTTTGCTCCTTTATTTCCAATGAGTCTGATAATGCAAGAAGTTTCAGTAGAAAGAGAAATTGAAATTCCAGAACCTGTAAGAGAAATTTATAAACAATGGAGACCATCTCCTTTATTTAGAGCAAAAAGACTTGAAAAATATTTAGATACTCCCGCAAAAATATATTACAAATATGAAGGTGTGAGCCCAACAGGTAGTCACAAACCTAATACTGCTGTTCCTCAGGCTTTTTACAATAAAGAGGAAGGTGTGAAAAAAATATTTACTGAAACTGGTGCAGGGCAGTGGGGTAGTTCACTAGCTTTTGCAGGTCAAATGTTTGGAATTGAGATTGAGGTATTTATGGTTAAAATTAGTTTTGATCAGAAGCCATATAGAAAATTTATGATGCAATCATTTGGAGCTAAATGTAATCCAAGTCCATCTTCTGCAACTGATTTTGGAAAAAAACTTATTGATGAAGATCAAAACAATCCAGGAAGCTTAGGTATTGCAATTTCAGAAGCAATTGAAGCAGTAGTTAAAAGTGGAGGTAATGCAAAATATTCTTTAGGAAGTGTATTGGGACATGTACTAATGCACCAAACTATTAATGGTAATGAAGCAATTTTACAAATGGAACAAGCAGGTGATTATCCAGATATAATAGTAGGTTGTACTGGTGGAGGAAGTAATTTATCTGGATTAATGTTTCCATTTTTGGGCCAACAACTTAGAGGCGGAAAAAAGATTGATATTATAGGTTGTGAGCCATTATCTTGCCCATCTTTTACTAAAGGAAAATATGCATATGATCATGGGGATATGGCTAGGATGACTCCATTAATAAAAATGCATACCTTAGGATCTAGTTTTTTGCCACCAGCAAATCACTCAGGTGGTTTAAGATATCATGGAATGTCATATCACCTAAGTCACTTACTTGAACTTGGACTTATCCGAGCCAAAGCTTATGGACAAAGAGAATGCTTTGAAGCGGGTGTGAGTTTTGCTAAAAATGAAGGAATAATTCCAGCTCCTGAAGCAAATCATGCAGTAAAAGGTGCGATTGACGCAGCACTAGAATGTAAAGCAAAAGGTGAATCAAAAACCATATTGTTTAATTTATGTGGCCATGGTCATTTTGATATGCAAGCTTATGATGATTATTTTAATAATAATTTAGCTGAAGATGTATATAACGAAAAAGAAGTCAATAAAGCTCTAGAATCATTACCTGAAGTAGCTTAACTAAGAAATTTTTATGCGTTTTATTAATCCATTCAAAGGTTTAAGACCTAATATTCAAAACAACAGTAAAAATAATTCAATTGTTATTCCAAGTACAGATCATTTATCAAAAGAAATAATCAATGATCATAAAAAAAATATTCCTTGGAGTTTTTTACATGTTTTAAATCCCAATACTGATAATTCTTTATCTGAAAAGGAAGTTAAAAATAAAGCAAAACAACAATTTGACCTAATGAAAAAAAATAATATCATCAACAAAGATGAAAAAGACTCTTATTATATATACAAAATATCTTCAAAAGATCACACACAAACAGGTATTATTGGAACAACTTTATTATCTAATTATGATAATTTGCATATTAGAGGGCATGAAGAAATTTATTTGGAAAGAGCTCAAGAAAGATCTGATCAAATGTTAAATTTAAATGCTCAAATCGGTCCAATTTATGTAATATATCCAGATAACAAAGACTTAGACGAATTAATTAATACTCAAATTACTTTGCCTCCAGATTTTTCATTTAAAGCACTTGACGAATGTGATCATTATTTATGGGTAATTGATGATATAAATAAAATTAATGAAATCAGTAATTTATTTAATAATATAAATAGAGTATATATAGCTGATGGACATCATAGAATTGAAGCCATGCAAAAATTATCAGATTATAAAAAACATCAAAATTTAGAACATACAGGAAGTGAATTATACAATTATACAATGATAGCTGCATTTCCTCAAAGTCATGCTAGAATTCTTGATTATAACAGACTTATAAAAGACCTTTATGGGTATTCTCCAAATAATTTTTTAAAAGAAGTCAAAAAGAAGTTTGTAGTTGAAAAAAAAGATACTTTACATAGTCCTATTAAACCAAGAACTTTTGGAATGTATTTAGATAAAAATTGGTATTCATTAGGATTAAAAAAAGAACCAGAACAAGACTTATTTCACATAAATAATCTTGATATAAATTTATTACATTATTATTTGTTAGAACCAATTTTAGGTATAGGGGATCCAAGATACGATAAAAGATTAGATTTTATTTCTGGTTTTCATGGAATTGAAGCAATTCAAAAAAAAGTAGATAATGGAGAAGCAAAGATTGGATTTTCTTTATTTCCAACTCAAATAGATGATGTTATAGTATTTGCTGATAAAAAATTTACAATGCCACCAAAATCAACATGGTTCGACCCAAAGCCACTAGATGGATTAGTTTCTTTTGATTTCGAATAATGGAAAAAATATTTAAACCATCAGTAAAACCATCAAACCCATATTTTTCAAGTGGTCCATGCTCAAAAAGACCAGGATGGAATATTGATAATTTAAAAAATTCAAGTATCGGTAGATCTCATAGATCGCCAGAATGTAAAAACAAGTTAAATGATGTAATTATCAAATCAAAAAAAATTTTGAATATACCAGACTCATATGTTTTAGGTATTATGCCCGCTTCAGATACAGGCGCATTGGAAGCAGCATTATGGTCTTTATTAGGGTTTACTGGAGTGGATGTTCTTGCATGGGAAAATTTTGGTAATGATTGGGTAATTGATATTATTGAGCAACTTAAAATAAAAAATGTAAATAAACATAGTGCAAATTATGGAAAAATTCCAAATTTAAAAAATATAAATTTTGCTAATGATGTTGTTTTTACTTGGAATGGCACAACATCAGGAGTTTGTGTGCCAAATGCAAATTGGATTCCAAATGATAGAAAAGGACTGACTATTTGCGATGCTACATCAGCAGTATTTGCAATGAATATTGAATTTGACAAACTAGATGTCATAACTTGGTCGTGGCAAAAGGTTTTAGGTGGCGAAGCAGCTCATGGAATGCTAGCATTATCACCTCGAGCAATAAAAAGATTAGAAGAATATTCACCAAAATGGCCAATTCCAAAAATTTTTAGAATTTCAAAAAAAAATAATGTTATTAAAGGAATTTTTGAGGGCAGCACAATTAATACACCTTCTATGATTTGTGTAGAGGATGCACTAGATTCATTAAATTGGGTTGAGTCAATAGGTGGTAATAATGAGTTAATTAAATTATCTAGCAAAAATCTTCAAATTGTTAATCAATGGATTTTAAAAAGTGAATGGATAGAATTTTTAAATTCAGATGAAAATACAAGATCATGTACTAGTATTACTCTTAAAATTAAAGACTCTTGGTTTAATGATTTTGAAGAAGATAAACAGAGATCTATAATAAAAAAATTAGTCAAATTATTAGAAGAAGAAAAAGTAGCATTTGATATAAATGGTTACAATAAAGCACCTCCAAGTTTAAGATTGTGGGGTGGAGCTACAGTTGAAAATGAAAATATGGAAAATTTATTGCCTTGGATAGATTGGGCATATAATACAGTAAAAAGTAATGCCTAAAGTATTAATTTCAGATTCAATGAGCGACCTTGCTAAAAAAACTTTAGAAAATATTAATATTGATGTTGATGTTAAAACAGATCTTTCTGAAGAAGAATTAATTAAAATAATTAATGATTATGATGCATTAATTGTTAGATCAGCTACAAAAGTTACTAAAAAAATTATAAATTCTGGAAAAAATTTAAAAGTCATTGGAAGAGCTGGAGCAGGAGTTGATAATATAGATCTTATATCTGCTAAAGAAAATAATGTACTTGTGATGAATACACCAGGAGCAAATGCTAATGCTACGGCAGAACATACATTAGCTTTAATTTTGTCTTTAATTAGAAATATTCCTATCGCAAATACTTCAACTCATAATGGAAAATGGGAAAAAAAGAATTTTAAAGGAATAGAACTTTCTAAAAAAACAATTGGAATCATTGGATTTGGAAATGTTTCAATTAATTTATGTAAACTTTTAAATGGTTTTGATATGAATATTATCGCCTTTTCAAACTCATTAAACAATAGAAAAAAAGAATTTCCAAATATTAAAAGTGTAAGCTTAGAAGAATTAATTTCAAATAGCGATATAATAACAATGCATTGTAAAGCAACAAAAGATGGAAAACCTCTAATTAATATTGATCATTTTAGAAAAATGAAAAAAACTGCGTATATAATTAACGCAGCAAGAGGTAATATTATTAATGAAAATGATTTAAATACAGCATTAAATGAAAATTTAATTACTGGTGCAGCAATAGATGTTTTTTCTAAAGAACCAGCTGAATCAAATGTCCTATTTAATAATCCAAAAGTAGTTCTTACACCTCACATAGCAGCTTCTACCAAAGAGGCTCAAGTTAATGTTGCTACAATGATTTCAGAACAAATAGGTAATTATTTATTAAATAAACAACAAGTAAATATAGTGAAATAATAATTTATTTTTCTATGAATAATGAAGTTAAATTATTTATATATTCAGAAGGATTTTTAACTGGATTGCCATCAAGTATATTTGCTTGATCAAATATTAAATTTGCAATTTTTTTATGATCAATTGAAGATAAAGAATTAGAAATTTTTATAATCATTGCATGATTAGGATTTATCTCTAATATTTTTTTATTATTTTCAAGTGATTGATTATGCATTTTCATAATTTTTTCCATATTTATATCCATTCCTTCTTCATCTGCAACTAACAAGAGAGGGCTTTTTGTTAAACGTGAAGAAACTCTGACATCTTTGATTTTATCTTTTAATTCTAACTTAATTAAATTTATCAAATCATTAATTTCTTTAGATGATTCCTTAGTATTTTCTTTATTTTTATTATCTTTATCTAAATTAATAAACCCCTTTGTAATAGATTTAAATTCTTTTTCTTTATATTTGTTTATATTATTCACCCAAAAACCATCAACAGGATCTGTCATAATTAATACTGGTATCTTATCTTCTATAAATTTTTCTAATTGAGGACTTTTTATTATACTCTCATATTCGGCATCATAATTTGAGAAATAAAAGATTTCTTTTTGTTTATCATTAGATTTTTCTATATATTCATCTAATGAGATCATTTCTTTATTTATTGTAGATTTGAAAAATGTAAATTCTAAAATTTTATTTTGATATTCATTATTTTCATATAGACCCTCTTTAATTACAGCTCCAAATATTTTCCAAAATTCTATAAATTTATTTTTATCCTTATCTAATAATAATTTTATTTCATTTAAAACTTTATTTGTAATTCCTTTTTTAATTTTTTGTATTACTGGATTATTTTGCAACATTTCCCTACTTATATTTAATGAGATATCTTTAGAATCTATAACTCCTGGAATAAATCTTAACCAATTAGGAATAATGTTTTCGCAATCATCAGTTATAAATATTTTTTGTATATATAACTTGATTTTGTTTTTTCTGTCAGGATTGAATAAATCTATTGGTTGTTTTGATGGAAAATATAATAAAGAATTATAATTTAAGACACCTTCGGCTTGGAAGTGTATTGTTTTGATAGGATCATCAAAATTATATGATATGCTTTTATAGAATTGATTATAATCTTCTTCTTTTATATCTTTTTTGTTTTTTAGCCATAATGGTTCACCTTCATTTATTTTTTCAGGTTTATTTTTTTTCTCATCTTCATTCAATAAAGAAATTGGGAAAGGTATATAATTTGAATATTTTGTAATAATATTGCTTAAAGTCATAAAATCTAGAAATTCAGAAGAGTCTTTTTTAATAAATAATTTAACATCAGTTCCTTTATTTTTTTTACTATCTTTATTTAGTGTAAAATTATTTTTTCCATCTGATTCCCATTTCCAAGAATCTATTTCACCAGCTTTTTTTGAAGAAACCTCAACTTTATTTGACACCATATAAGATGCATAAAAACCTACGCCAAATTGACCAATTGACGAGATATCATCTTTATTTTTAATATTCTCTAAAAATTTAGAAGTTCCTGATCTAGCAATTGTGCCTAAATTTTCTATTAATTCTTCTTTTGACATTCCTATGCCATTATCTGAAATCTGAATATAATTATTCTTTTTTGAAAAATTAATATTAATAAAAAATTTATCTTCTTTTTCTATTAAATTTTGATTACTTGTTGATAAATATCTTAATTTTTCACATGCATCGGCAGAATTTGATATTAATTCTCTTAAAAAAATTTCTCTATCGCTATACAAGCTATTAGCAACAATATCTAATAAACGGCTGACCTCTGCTTTAAATTCTAAATTTTCGCTAAAATCTTCTTTTTTTTCTGACATTTTATTTTTTTATATATATTTAATTAATATTTATAACACAATCAAGATGTACATGTTTAAATCATGATTTTTAATAAATTATTTAAAATTGATACATATCTTTTTATTTTTTGGATTACAATTATTTTTATTTATTCTTGTACCAATGTAAAGCCTGAGTCAACTGCTGATAGTTGTATATTATTTGAAGAAAAAAAAAGATGGTATAAAGACACAAAAAAAAGCTATGATAAATGGGGAGTTCCAATAAGCGTTCAATTAGCTATTATCAATCAAGAATCTTCTTTTAAACAATTTGCAAAACCCAAAAGAAAAAAATTATTAAATTTAATTCCATGGAATCGACCATCCACAGCATTTGGATATGCACAAGTAACAGATCCTACTTGGGAATGGTATAAATCAAAAACTAATAATTTAAATGCATCCCGAGCAAACTTTACTGACATTACAGATTTTATAGGTTGGTATGTAACTCAATCAAAAAATATGCTTGGAATTAAAAAAAATGATGCTTACAATCAATATTTAGCATATCATGAAGGTCAAAATGGTTGGAAAAATAAAACTTATTTAAATAAAGAATGGTTAATTCAAGTTGCAAAAAACGTTGATAAAAAATCTTTAATGTATAATATGCAACTTATGAAATGTGAGGATGAATTAAATAAAAAAGGATTTTTTGGATTTTTTTAATGCCAGTATTAAATAGTATAGCTGATATGAGTAAAGAAATGGCTGAGTGGAGACGACATCTCCATTCTATTCCTGAGCTTTGCTTTAAAGAACATAAAACAGCTGAATTTATATCTTCAAAACTTAAAGAATGGGGTATTAAACATCAAACAAAAATCGCTAAAACAGGCATAGTGGCGCAAATTAAAGGTAATAAAGGAAATAGCAACAAAACTATTGGATTAAGAGCTGATATAGATGCTTTACCAATACAAGAGCCAAATAATTTTGAATATAAATCAACTCATGAAGGAGCATCACATAAATGTGGTCATGATGGTCATACAACTTTGTTGTTGGGTGCTGCAAAATATTTGTCAGAGAATCCTGATTTTGATGGAACTGTTAACTTGATTTTTCAACCTGCTGAAGAAGGAGGAGGCGGTGCCAACGAGATGATTAAAGATGGACTTTTAGAAAAATATCCAATGTCGAAAGTTTATGGGATGCATAATTGGCCTGACATACCAAAAGGAAAATTTAGTATCCGTCCAGGTCCTATTATGGCTGCTGTAGATACCATACAAATAAATATAAAAGGTCGAGGAGGTCATGCTGCAATGCCTCATCAAACTATTGATCCAATTATTGTTGGAGCACAAATAGTTAGTGCTTTACAAACTATACCAAGTCGAACTATTGATCCAATTGATACAATTGTTCTAAGTGTAACCCAATTTCATGCCGGCACTACTCATAACGTAATACCAGATGATGTTTTTATTGAAGGAACATTAAGAACATTTTCAAAAAAAATAAGGGAACAAGCAATAAAACGGATAAAAGAAATAAGTGATAATTTAGCTAAAAGTTTTGGTGCAAATGCAGATGTAATCATACTTGATGGATATCCAGCAACAGTTAATAATGATGCAGAATCAATCGTTGCTGCCGATACCGCAAGTGAAATAGTTGGTAAAGAAAATGTTGAGTATAATATGAGACCAATTATGGGCTCTGAAGATTTTTCATTTATGCTGAATAATGTTCCCGGAGCATTTATTTTTATTGGTCAAGGTGATGATGAACATAAAGTAGCTTGTCACCACCAACAATATGATTTTAATGATGAAATACTACCTATAGGAAGTTCATATTGGGTAAAATTAGTTCAAAATCTTTTAAAATAAATTAAAAATGTCAGCTGAAATTGAAATGTATACTGGACCTCGTTGCATTTATTGTGACAGAGCAAAAAAATTACTAAATCAAAAAGGCTTAGTTTTTAAAGAATTAGATATTAATCAAAATCCAAAATTAAAAGATGAAATGTTAATTAGAACCGGAGGAAAAAAAACCATTCCTCAAATTTTTATTAATAAAAAATCTATTGGTGGATTTGATGAATTATACTCATTAGAATTAATAGGTGATTTAGATAAAATATTAGGGACTTAATTCTTTTTAGCTATTTTTTTACTTTCTTCCCAATAATATTCTATTTTTTGAAAATTTAAATCTTTAATATCTATTTTTTTCTTCATAAGATTTTTTTCCATAATTTTAAATCTTTTAGCAAATTTTTTATTTGCTGAAGCTAAAATTGTTTCAGGATTTAAATTTAATTTTCTTGATAAATCAATTGTAGCAAAAATTAAATCTCCAAGCTCTTCTTTGATTTTATTTATTTTTTTTCTCTTTATTTCCTTTTTTAATTCATTAATTTCTTCTTCAACTTTTTTAAGCGCTTGATTTATATTTTCATAATCAAAACCATATTTTGCTACTTTTTTTTGAATTTTATGTGCTTTGATTTGTGAAGGGAAAGTATTTGGTATCGTATCTAATATACTTTTAGAATTCTTTTTTTTAGATTTTTCCCACCAGTTTTTAAAATCTTTCATATTGTTAAATTTTTTATTTGAAAAAACGTGTGGGTGTCTAAAAACCATTTTTTTTGCAATTTTATCTACTACATCATTAAAATCAAATTTTTTCTTTTCTTTAGCTATTTGAGACAAGTAAATGACTTGAAATAGCAAATCTCCTAATTCATTTTCTAAATTTATGTAATTTTTATTATAAATTTCTTCTGCTACTTCATAAACTTCTTCTATTGAGTGAGGAATTATAGACTCAAAGGTTTGTTTTTTATCCCAAGGACAACCTGATTTAGGGTCTCTTAATTCTTCCATTATTTTTAAAAGATCCGATATTTTATATTTTTTTTTCATATAAAAAAAGCTCTCTAACGTTAATCAGAGAGCTTTTAAATTTTAAAGTTTACTTTTTATCGTCTAAATAGACCGTAAAGTATTCCTAAAGTTATTACTCCAATAAGTCCGCTATTACCTAGCTGGCTTATCAACATCGAAATATTATCAACTACATCGAAGCCAACAAATGGAATTGCATCTCCGAAAATAACTCCAAGTACAACAATTAACGGAATTATTGCCATAGCAATATCCATTACACTTGAAAGGAAACCTTTTACTGTATTCATCATTGCTTTTACTCCTTATTTTGAAAATATAGGATCTATCTTCTCATGTAGAGCCACACTACAAGACCAATAGTAATAATCCCTACAAGTCCGTCAGCGCCCAATTGAGAAGTAAGAGCCGTGATGTTGTCTAATATTCCAATCCCTATGAATGGAACAGCGCTGCCAAAAATGATTTCTAGAACTACGGCTACAGCAATAACCAGTAGACCAACTTCTGCAATCTCTTTCAACCAGCCTTTAACATTATCAAGCATTTTAACTCCTTGATTAATCATCACGATAAATCTAGGCTTATCCTAGAATTGAGACTAAATATCATTTTAGTTAATTTTATATATAAAAAATATCTAACTTATTGTATTTACTATAAATTTATTTATAACTAATCTAATTTTTATAATAAATTTAATGTAAGAATCTCATTGTGATAATATAAAATATTAATAAAATAATATAAATATATGTATTTATTCATTAATTATGTAATAAATTTATATTTTATCAAATATAGTTAAATTAGTAATAAATATGTAAAAAAAAAAAATTTGTTGATATATACAAGAAAATGATAAGATTTTTAGTAGTAGCGTTAATCATTTCAGTAATTATTTTCCTTTTTTGGAGAAGAAATAACAGTTCAAAAAAAAGTGCAGTCTATAGAAATGCTCTATTTTCAATATTAATTTTAGTATTATTATTTTTAATTATCACACAAGGAAAATTTATTTTACCAAAGTTATTCCAAATAATAAAATCTATTCTTCCAATAATATCAAGATTTATTGCCTAATTTAATGGAATTAAAACAATTTGAAAAATTCAAATTTAATCAAAAATTTATTAGTGATTATATAAATTCTTGGAAAAAAAATGGATTTCTAATTTTTGATAATTTTTTTACTAACAATGAATGCAATAAACTTATAAATAGATCAACCAAACTTTTAAAAAAAATTGATTTAAAAAATAAAACAATTTTTAATACTAAAAATCATTCCCACAGTTCTGATAATTATTTTTTAAACTCTGGAGATAAAATAAGATTTTTTTTTGAAGATGGTGTTTTTGATAAAAAAGGAAACCTCAAAATAAGAAAAGAGTTAGCTATAAATAAAATAGGGCATGCTTTACATGATTTGGATAGTATTTTTAGTAATTTTTCTAGGAGTAAAAAGATTGAAAAAATAACAAATATGTTAAAATTTAGCAAACCATTATTACTTCAATCAATGTATATATTTAAACAACCTAAAATAGGTGGTGAAGTTGTTTGTCATCAAGATTCTACTTTTTTATATACTTCTCCAGAATCCGCTATTGGCTTTTGGGTTGCCCTTGAAAATGCTACAATTAAAAATGGATGTTTGTGGGTTAACAAAGGAGGACATAAAGGTCCTTTAAGAAAATTATATAAAAAATCTAATGGTAAAATGATAATGAAAGAATTAAGTGCAAAACCTTTTGACAAAGTTGATTTGCCACTAGAAGTTAAAAAAGGAAGTCTTATTTTATTACATGGTAGGCTTCCTCATCAATCTGGACATAATTCAAGCAATAAATCTAGGCATGCATACACACTTCATATAATTGATGGTAAAGCGTCTTATAAAAAAACAAACTGGCTTCAAAGAAATAAAAATTTACCTCTTAGAGGTTTTTAAATAATAATGAAAAAAATAATTTTAGATGTTGATCCTGGTCATGATGATGCAGTTGCTATAATGTTTGCTGCAGCTTCAAATGAAATAGATATACTGGGTATTACATGTGTTGCTGGAAATAGTATATTAGAAAATACAACCCAAAATGCATTAAAAATTTGTTCTTTTATTGATAGAACTGATATTAATATTTATGCAGGTAGCAATAAACCATTAAAAAGAAAACTTGTAACTGCATCACATGTCCATGGAGAAAATGGTCTAGAACATTCAGGGGATGAAATAATCATTCCTAATAAATATAAGTTACAAGAAAAAGATGCTGTAGATTTTATTGTTGATTCATGCATGCAAAATAAAGGAATTACATTATGTCCAACAGGACCTTTAACAAACATTGCTAAAGCTATATTAAAAGAACCACATATAGTTAACAATATAAATGAAATTGTATTTATGGGTGGCGCAGCAATGACATTGGGCAATATTACTCCTGCTGCAGAGTTTAATATTTATGTTGATCCTCATGCAGCAAATATTGTATTTAATTCACAAATTCCTCTAGTAATGATGGGTTTAGATGTAACACATAAAGTACTTGTCGATGATACTATAACTAATGATATTTTATCAATTGGAAATAAATCTTCAAAATTATTTAGAGATTTAATCAATTTTTATTCTATTTTTCATAAAGAAAAATATAATACCACTTCCTCACCTTTACATGATCCATGTGTAATTGGATATATTTTAAACAACAAATTATTTTCAGGTAAAAAGGCAAATTTAATTGTAGAAGAAAATTCAGAATTAACAATGGGAAAAACTGTAGTTGATTGGTTAGAAGTTTCAACAAGAACTAAAAATTGTTTAGTAGTTAATGATGTGGATAGTGATAATTTTTTCAAACTGCTTAAAGATAAATTTAGCTTACTTCCATAACATTATATTTAGTTTTGCTGCAATTTTAGCAGCTAATTTTGCATTATTTATTATAAGAGAAGTATTTGCCCTAAGAGTTTTTTCATTTGATAGTTTTGATATTTCTTTTAAAAGATATGGAGTAAGATTTTTGCCTTTAATTTTTTTTAATTTCGCTTTTTTATTTGCAATTTTCATCCATTTTTTAATGAAATTTTCTCTTACAGAATATTTTTTTTCTACAGGATTATAAATTAAGATAGAACTTTTTTGGTTAATAATTTTTCTGTTTAATACAATTTTACCTAGTTCTTCAATATTATTAACCTTAGCGTCAACAAGCATATTTGTTTTTTCAGTCCAAAAACCAGGGACATAATTTGTTTTAAAACCAATTCTTGTAATTCCCAATGTTTCTAACATTTCATTTGTTTTAAAGATATCTAGAATAGATTTTGCCCCGCTTGAAATTACAATCATATCTTGTTTTTCTAATTCCTTTAAGTCTGAAGATATATCATATGTAGATTCAGAATCCATATGAACACCACCTATTCCTCCTGTTGAAAATATTTTTATACCTATTAATGAAGCAATCATCATAGTAGAAGCAACAGTTGTTGAGGCATATTTATTTTTGAACATTGATAATGATAAATTATGTCTAGATACTTTTTCAACATTAGAAAGTTTAGCTAACTTTTTAATATCAAATTTGTTAAGTCCTATTTTTATATTCCCATCAATAATCCCAATAGTAGCTGGTGTTGCATTATTTTTTTTTATTATATCAATGCATTTATTTGCTATTGAAATATTTAATGGATAGGGTAGTCCATGACTTATAAGAGTACTTTCTAATGCAACAATTGGTTTTTTCTTTTTTATAGCACTTTTAACTTCTGCACTTATTAAAATCTTATTGTTTTTCATATTTTTTTATATTAACTTTTTTTAATATTCTATTAAATTCTTTATTGAAATATTTTGTTTTTTTATATTGAAAATCCATCGCTTTTAAACAACCGAATGCTATAGAATATGAAAGAATTAAAGAAGGATGAAGTTTTGAACTTAAAGTTAAAAAAAACATAGAAGCAAAAGCATCTCCTGCACCATTTTCATTTTTCACTTGTATTTTTGGAATTGTTCCTAAATATTTATTATTTTTTAGAATCATTATAGCTGGTTTATTTGATCTTGTTATTGATAAATTAATATTTTTATTTTTATTTATTATATAATTTATTGAACTATTTAATGAATTTTTTTTTGTAAGTGCTAAGAGTTCATCTTCATTTAAACATAAAGAATCAATAAATTTAAGAGATTTTCTAATTCTATGAATTTTATAAATTGAAGTTCCTGCTATATATATTTTTACTTTTTTATAATAATAATTAATTATTTTTTCTATAAGATTTTGATTGAAGCAAAGATCTAATATTAAATAATTCTCATTTTTTAAGAATTTATTTATTTTTCTAAAATTAATATTTTTTATTTTTTCATAAGTACTATTCGATGCTAATCCAATTATTAATTTTCCATTTTTATCTAATATTGCATTATAAAAGCTATCATTAATTGAATTAGAAATTTCAATTGGTTTGATTTTATTTGTAAAAAATTTTGTATTTATATTTTTTTCAAATGGTAATGAAAATAACTTTGTATTTTTAGTAAATAATTTTAAATTATTTGCTATATTTGATACAACTCCACCTAACTTTAATGTTGAATTAACCGGATTAGTTCTTTCTAGTTTATATTCTTTTTGAATTTTTAAAATATTATCTATATGACATGCTCCGACACATAAATAATTCATATTTTTCAACTTATTATTTATAGATAAAATCTTCATTTCATATTTAATCTTTAATTTAACTTATATTAGACTATATATATTTATATGAAAAAACTATGTATAGTTTTATTTTTTATTGTAATTAGTTTTGAGTTAAAAGCTGATTTATTGAAAGCATCAACTTTATTGACTCCAAAACAAGTTATTATGATCCAATTAAATGCTTTAAGTAAAAATGATTATCCATATAAAAATTTTGGAATTCAACAAACTTGGGAATTTGCTCATCCAAATAATAGAAAATTTACAGGTCCTTTAGAAAATTTTACTAAAATGATGTTTTCACCAGCTTATTCAGTTATGATTAATCATAAATCGCATAAAATTAATGAACTTCAAATAACTGATGATATGGCATTTTATTTTATAGAATTAATAAATCAAAATGGGACTAGATTTGGATTTAATTGGATGTTACAAAAAGTTAAAACTGAGGGAAATTACTTTGATTGCTGGATGACTACTTCGGTGACTAGCCCAATGAAATATGGCGAATCAACATAATATTAACTTTACTTGTTTAAAATATAAAATCATTATATAATGTGAATGCGGGAGATACTGTAATATTCAGAGCCGAAGGATCAAGGAACCCCCGAAAATCTCAGGCATAATGGACCGCAATAAATAAATTCTGGAAAGAGGGTAAAAAAAACCCCACCGAAGGTGAAGTCAACAAGGCAATCTCTCAGGTATCAGTGACAGAAGGGGTATAAAGTTTGTTGCTGAATAATGTTGAATGAGAAAAAATTAAATAGGTTAAATCTTGAAAATTTTCATATTGAAAATGGTGCTAAGTTGATACCTTTCTCTAATTATAATATGCCAATAAATTATAAAAATGGCATAATATCAGAACATAATAATACGAGAAATAGTTGTGGTTTATTTGATGTTTCTCATATGCTGCAATTAGAAATTAATGCAACTAATGATAACACAAAAAAACTTGAAAAAATTATTCCTCTTGATTTAAATAATCATAAATTATGGAAATCATCATATTCCTTTATTTTAAATAATGAAGGTGGAATAATTGATGATCTTATAATATCAAAATTATTAAATAATTTTGGAGATCCTATATATTATTTAGTGCTAAATGCTTCTAGAAGAAATAAAGATCTTAAAGTAATTAGTGAAATACTTAATAATAAAAAAGAAATAAATGAAAAAAAACAATGTAACTTATTTGCTATCCAAGGTCCGAATTCACGTAAAATAATTAGTAAAATAATTCCAAATATTAATAAATTAAGATTTATGGAAATTAATAATTTCAAATTTGATAATACAAATATTTTAGTAAGTTGTTCAGGTTATACGGGAGAGGATGGTTTTGAAATCTCAATTAATAAAAATATTAGTATAAATCTAATAAAAAAAATACTTGAAAATAAAGAAGTTAGTTTATGCGGCTTGGGTTGCAGAGATATTCTCCGATTAGAAGCAGGTCTGTGCTTATATGGCAATGAATTAAATGAAAATACAAAACCTAATGATGTCAATCTAATGTGGGCAATTTCAAAAAACAGGCTTAAAAATAAAGATTTTATTGGTGCTAAATACATATGCAATAATAGCAATAATAAAGTTAGAGTAGGCTTGATTAGCAATAATAATTCAATTCCAAGATCAAATTTTGAAGTTTTTGATAATCAAAATAAATTGATTGGAAATATAACTAGTGGTAGCTTTAGTCCATCATTAAAAAAACCAATAGCTATGGCAATTATTGAAAAAAATTTTTCTAATATAAATACTGAAATATTTATTAAAAATAGAGGAAATATGGAACCCGCAACTGTTTCTAAAATTCCATTTATTTCTCATAAATATAAGAAATGAAGGAGAATAATTATGACTGAAAAAAAATACACTCAAGATCATGAATGGATTGAAATAACTGATGGAGTAGGTAAGGTTGGAATTACTGATAATGCCCAAGAACAATTAGGAGATGTTGTTTTTTTTGAATTACCTGAATTGAATAAATCTGTTAATAAAGGTGATCAAGTTGGAGTTGTTGAATCAGTAAAGGCAGCAAGTGAGCTTTATTCACCTGTATCAGGAGAAATTTTGGAAATAAATGAAGAACTTAAAAACAATCCTTCAATGGTTAATTCTGATGCTGAAAATTCAGCTTGGTTTATGAAAATTAAAATAACAGATACAAATGAATTAGAAGATTTAATGAACTTTGAGCAATATAAGAAATTAATAAGTTAAAAATATGAAAAAATTTTCTCAATTTACATATAGACACATAGGATCCAATGAAAAAGATCATCAAGATATGTTAAAAACTCTAAATTCTAATTCATTAGATGATTTATTAAAGTCTATTTTACCAAAAAATATTTTAATAAAAGAAAAACTAAATATTGAATCTGTTGATACAGAAATAGAAATGCTTGATGAAATGTCTGTTCTTTCAAGAACAAACAAGAATTTTAAAAGTTATATAGGAATGGGTTATTATAACAACATTACTCCGAGTGTTATTCATAGAAATATGATTCAAGATCCCGGCTGGTATACTGCTTATACACCATATCAACCAGAGATTTCTCAAGGTAGGCTTGAAATGTTAATGAATTTTCAACAAATGGTTATTGATTTTACTAAAATGGAAGTTGCAAATGCTTCATTATTAGATGAGGGTACAAGTGCTGCTGAAGGTATGATGTTATGTTTTAGGAATAGAAAAATAAGCAAAAATAATTTTTTTTTAATTCAATCTTCATGTCATCCTCAAACTATATCAGTAGTAAAAACTAAAGCAAAACCACTTAATATAAATATTAAAATTATAGACGAATTTACCAAAGAAGATTTAAAGGAAAGTTTTGGAATATTGGTACAATACCCTGATACATATGGCCACTTAAATAATTTAGAAAATATTATAAAACTTTGTCATGATAATAATAATCTAGTTTGTGTTGCAACAGATTTATTAAGTTTAGCTTTGTTAAAACCTCCTGGAGAAATGGATGCAGATGTAGTTTTAGGTAATGCACAAAGAATGGGTACGCCATTAGGATTTGGAGGACCGCACGCAAGTTTTTTTGCTAGTAAAAATAAATTTATAAGATCTATGCCAGGAAGAATTATTGGAGTAACTGTTGATAAAAGAGGAAAAAGAACTTTTAGGATGGCACTTCAAACTAGAGAACAACATATTAGGAGAGATAAAGCAACAAGTAATATTTGTACTGCTCAAGCATTATTGGCAAATGTAAGTGCTGCCTATGCTGTTTATCACGGGCCTGATGGTATTAAAGCGATATCAGAAAATATTCATAAAAAAACAAAAATTTTAGCTCTTGGAATGAAAACAAAATTTGAAATTCATTCAAATCAATTTTTTGATACAATTGTTCTTAAAACTAAAAATATGTCTAATAGATATTTTTTTAAATGCTTAAATGAATCTATTAATATTCGATTTATTGATGAAGATCGTGTTGGTATTTCTTTAGATGAAACTACCAGTAAAAAAGATGTCATTCAACTTTTTTCGATTTTTGGAATTGAATCTAAATATGAAGATATTTTAAATGAGATTAATAATAATGATATGGGGATATTAAAATCAAAAAAAAGATCTTCAACCTTTCTTAGTCATCCTATATTTCAAAAGTATCGTTCAGAAACTGAAATGATGAGATACTTAAAAAATTTAGCTGATAAAGATATTGCTTTAAATAGAGCTATGATACCACTTGGATCTTGTACAATGAAATTGAACGCCGCAACTGAATTAATACCTATAGCTTACCGAGGTTTTGCAAGAATTCATCCTTTTGTTCCTATGGATCAAGTTAAAGGCTATTTAAAATTAAGTGAAGATTTGACTAAATTATTGTCCCATATTACCGGATTTGATCAAGTTTCTCTTCAACCTAATTCTGGCGCACAAGGTGAATATACTGGTTTAATGACTATAAAGGCTTATCTTAATGACACTGGTCAAAAAAACAGGAACGTATGTTTAATTCCAAGTTCTGCCCATGGAACAAACCCAGCTAGCGCTGTTTTAGCAGGCTTAAAAGTAGTTGTAATTAATTGTGATGAACAAGGAAATGTAGATGTTAAAGATTTACAGGTCAAAGCATCTAAATATTCTAAAAATTTAGCTGCACTTATGATTACCTATCCATCAACACATGGAGTTTTTGAACAAGAAATAGTTAGGATTTGTGAAATAATACATTCAAATGGAGCTCAAGTATACCTTGATGGCGCTAATATGAATGCTTTAGTCGGAGTTGCAAAGCCAGCTTTATTTGGTGTAGACGTATGTCATATCAATTTACATAAAACTTTTTGCATTCCTCATGGAGGCGGTGGGCCTGGAGTTGGACCAATTGCAGTTAAAAAACACTTAATACCTTATTTACCTACTCATATTTTTGATCCTTTTAAGTCAGAAAAAAATAAATCGTTTGGAACAGTTTCTTCAACTCATTGGGGAAGCGCATCAATTCTTCCAATTTCTTATTCATATATTAAAATGATGGGAGGTTTAGGATTGACCCAAGCTACTACAATTGCATTGCTTCATGCTAATTATATAGCAAAGAAATTATCTAAATATTATAAAATTTTATATACAGGGCAAAACGATAGAGTTGCGCATGAATGTATTATTGATATTAGACCTATAAAAAAAGAAATTGGTATAAGTGAGGAAGATATTGCAAAAAGGTTAATTGATTATGGTTTTCATGCACCAACACAAAGTTTTCCAGTTCCAGGAACATTAATGATTGAACCTACTGAAAGTGAATCAAAAAATGAAATAGATAAATTTTGCGAAGCTATGATTTTAATAAAAAAAGAAATAAATATGATAGGAAAAGAATATTCTTTAGAAGATAATCCCTTGGTAAATGCTCCTCATACAGCTGAAGAAATGATAGAAGAAAAATGGCCTCACTGTTATTCTAAAGAAGTGGCTTTTTATCCTGACAACAAATTTGATCAAAAATATTGGCCTCCTGTTAAACGTATAGATAATGTTTATGGAGATAGAAATTTATTTTGTGAGTGCCCCCCAATTGAGTCATACAATGAGGAAACAAAAGTTGCATAAATGAATTTAGATTATGTCTTTATTGCTATCATGTTTCCTGCCATACCCTTAATGATGTCAGTTTTTTCAAATAGATTCCATACATTAAGTGTTTTAATAAGATCTATGCACGATGAATATAAATACAAAAAACAATCTCCTGCTAAAATAAAGAAACAATTCATGATTTTAGAATCAAGGGTGACTCTATTAAGACGTGCTCAACTATTTATGGGTATTAGCTTTCTTTTTAATATGCTTTCTGTTTTTCTACTTTTTCTAGAAAATGAATATTTAGCTAAAATTTTTTTTGCTATATGTCTTTTATCTATTATTATAGCTTTAATGATATATTTATATGAAATAACTTTATCTTCAAAAGCATTAAAATATCATTTAAGTGACTTAGATATTACTCGCAAGAAAAAATAAACATGGAAAATAATATTAAATTAGATTTAAATTTTGTAAGAAATCAATTTCCTTCATTCAATC
Organism: Alphaproteobacteria bacterium MarineAlpha5_Bin12; assembly: GCA_002937855.1. Taxonomy (GTDB): domain Bacteria; phylum Pseudomonadota; class Alphaproteobacteria; order HIMB59; genus MarineAlpha5-Bin12. The sequence goes on from PTKS01000003.1 coordinate 204,156, forward strand.
ATGAAGTCTCAAAAAATATTAATTTTTTTGAAAATGCTGGAGGTAGTTATGTTCCTAATACAGTAATTGACAAATTAAATAATTTTATGATTCAGACTAAAGTTCAACCATATGCAGACTTCGAAACTTCAAAAATTGCTGGTGAACAAATGGATCAAGGAATCAAACTTTTTGCTGAAATGATTAATGCAAATTTTGATGAAATAATAATGTCTGGATCAACTACAATGAATATGTATGTTTTATCAAATGCGCTGCAAAATATGATTCTTCCTGGAGATGAAATCATTTGTACAAATCAAGATCACGAAGCAAATATTGGAGCATGGAGAAGATTATCAAAAAAAGGAGTTATAGTTAAAGAATGGAGAATTAATGAAGAAACTGCTGAGCTTGAAATTGATAGTTTAAAAGAATTATTATCACCAAAAACAAAATTAGTTGCTGTGACACATGCATCAAATATAGTTGGTAGTAATAATAATATTAAGAAAATATCAGAAATAGTTCATAATAATAATTCATTAATTATTGCTGATGGAGTTTCATATGCTCCTCATGGATTTCCTGATGTTAAAGATCTTGATGTAGATTTTTACTCGTTCTCTACATACAAAACATTTGGTCCTCATTTAGGTTTATTATATGGAAAATATGAAATATTAAAAAATTTGCCAAATCAAAATCATGAATTTGTGGATGATGAAATTCCTAACATCACTTTGAATCCAGGGGGCCCAAATCATGAAGAAACTGCATGTTTAGTAGGAGTAAGTGAATATTTTGATAACTTATTTTATCATCATTTTCAAAATACAAATATAAATCACCGAAAAAGAATTGAAAAAATAAATGATTTGATTACTCAACATGAAGAAAAATTATCAAATATTTTACTAGATTTTTTAAAATCAAAGAAAAAAGTTAAAATTATAGGAAAAAAAATTTCCGAAAACAAGAATAGGGCACCTACAATATCTTTTACAGTCAAAAATGAAACTTCCAAAAAAGTTTGTGATCATCTTGTAAGTGATAAAATTGGAATTAGAAATGGAAATTTTTATGCATGGAGGATTATGGATGCATTAAAAATAGATAGAGAAGATGGGGTAATTAGAGCAAGTATGGTACATTATAATACTGAAAATGAAGTATATTCTTTAATCAATTCGTTAGAAAAAATATTGTAACTATTTTATAAAAAAACTATCAAACTTTACGTTTAATTTTATTTTATTTTGTTTTAAATTTTCAACCTTTGCTAAATGAGGACCTATTTTAGCCATTAATATTAATTTATTAACTGAATCTAAATTACCTTGGATTATTGCTTCAACAATATTAGGATTATGTAAATTTTTTATATATCCAGTTATTTTTAACTTGCGAGCTTCTTTACAAAACCAATCCCTATACCATACACCTTGTACTTTTCCTGATATTTCTAATTTATAAGTATTTACCATAATTTTTTTTATATTATTATATAGTTATTTAATTATTAATAATATAAGAATAAAAATAAGTAATATTTTATGCAAAAAACAATAATTAAAAATATTGAAACTGGAATTTCAAAAAATTGTGATATATTGCATAAGAATGAAAAAGTTTTAGAAATTGTAATTGAGGATACTACTATTAAACTTACTTTAAAAAAAAATAAACCAAATGATAAATATTATATTGGAAAATTTTCAAATATGGATTTTCAATCAGAGGGCTAATGGTAGAGTCAGATAGTAAAAAAACATTCAGAGAAAATGTTGAATCATATATTGATCAAGCTATTGATGAATTAAATATTTCTGAGGATATTTCAAAAATAGTAAAAGCCTGTAGATCTGTTATTCAGATCAAATTTCCTATTAAAATAAAAGGTAAAACAGAAATAATTTATGGTTGGAGAGCTATTCACAGCACTCATAGATTGCCTAGTAAAGGTGGTTTAAGATACTCACAAAATGTTAATCAAGACGAAATTGAAGCACTTTCAGCTTTAATGACATTTAAATCATGTATAGTTGATGTACCATTTGGCGGAGCCAAAGGTGGTTTAAAAATAGACCCAAATAAATACTCTGAAGAAGAATTAGAATTTATCACAAAAAAATTTACTAGAGAACTTACAAGGAGAGGATCACTTAGTCCATCTAGAGATGTGCCAGCTCCTGATGTTGGAACATCACAAAGAGAGATGGCTTGGATAGTTGATGCTTATAAATCTCTTCATCCTGAAGATATAAATTATGCAGCTGTAGTTACAGGAAAGCCACTTGAACATGGTGGAATAAGAGGAAGATTGCAGGCAACTGGAAGGGGTGTGCACCAGTCTCTTAAAGAATTTTTTCGACATAATGATGAATTAAAAAAATATAATATAAATAAAAATTTTGAAGATCAAATCGTAACTGTTCAAGGTTTTGGAAATGTTGGATTAAACACTTGTAGAGCATTAACCGAAGATGGAATTAAAATTGTATGTGTATCTGAAAAAGAAGGAATGATTTTTAATGAAAAAGGAATTAATATAAATAATTTAATTCAATTTAAAGAAGATAATGGTTCCATAACCGGGTTTCCTGATGGTACTTTTGATAAAGATCCATTTAATTCATTATTTATTAAATCTGATATTTTAATACCGGCAGCTTTAGAAAATGCAATCGTATTAGATAATGTAAAAAAAGTTAACTCAAAATTAATTGTCGAAGCGGCAAATGGGCCAATTAGTTTCAGGGCAAATAAAGAATTAATTAAAAGGAATATACCAATTTTGCCTGATATTTATGCTAATGCTGGTGGTGTTGCGGTTAGTTATTTTGAATGGATAAGAAATATATCTCACATAAGATTAGGAAGAATGAATAGAAGATATGAAGAAAATAGAGGGAGAGATATAGTAAATGTAATTAATCAGATAAGTGATAAAAAGATTTCTCAGAAAAATGTTGAAACTATTGTGTATGGAGCTAAAGAAGAAGATATAGTAAATTCAGGCTTAGAAGATACAATGAGAATAGCATTTCAAGAAATAAAAGATCTCAAAAATAAACATAAACTCTCTGATTACAGAACTGCAGCATATGGTATTGCTATTAAAAAATTAGAAAAATCCTATTTGGAGCTTGGCTTATAGTTAATTACCACCTTCAATAATTATTAAATTTGAGTCTGAATTGTCAATTCTTATCTTTTTAATTGGTTGATACTCAACACTATCATAAAATTCTCTTGCTTTTTGAATTGAAGGAAATTTAATTACAACATTTCTTTTATATTCCCATTTCCCTTCCATTATTTCAAAATTTCCAGCTCTTATAATGTATTCACCCCCATATTTATTAGCTATAGTAGTAACATTTTTTAAATACTCTTTATAATTTTCATCATTTTTTACATTTATTTGTGCGATAATATAACCTTTCATAAATATTCTCCTTAATTATTTGTTTTAAAGTGATATATATTTTCTCAATGAGTAATCTTTATCATCATGATATGTATGATTTCAATACCCCAATAAAAAGTTATTGGGAAAAGATTAAAACAAAAGATGAATTTGACTCAAAACAACTGAATTCAGATATAAAATCTGATGTAGTAGTGATAGGTGGTGGATATACTGGCTTATCTTGCGCTTTACAATTATCAAAAAAATTTAATTTCAGCGTATCGGTGTTAGAGGCTGGGCATATAGGCTTTGGAAGTTCTGCAAGGAATGCTGGATTTTTATGTATTAACCCAACTAAATTATCAATAAAACAAATGATTAATAAATATGGTATTGATGAAACTAAGTATTTTTATCGAAACCAAATAGATGGATCAAACTACACTAAAGAATTGATTAATGAATATGATATTAATTGTGATTTAGTAGGAAATTTAAATTATGAAGTTGCTCATCATCCGAGTTTTATTAACTCATTAAAAGAACATTCTGATGACTTGAAAAAATATTTCAATATAAAAAGTCAATTTTATTCTCAAGAAGAATTTAATAAAATTGGTCATACAGGTAATGAACAGTTTGGTGCAATTTCATATGAACCAGGTTGCGCTTTAAATCCCTTAAAATTTTTATTAGGATTAGCAAAAGCAAATTATTTAAATAATGTAAAATTATTTAAAAATAGCAAAGTAATAAAAGTAGAAAAAAATATAGATAAATATAAAGTAATTACTAATAATGGATCAATCACCGCTAATAAAATTGTTTTTTCTGTTAATGCTTTTTATAAAGATGATTTTTTACCTATATTTAGAAATAGAATTATTCCAGCTATATCAAACATCATTGTTACAAGGCCATTAACTAATGATGAATTAAGTAATTATAATTTTGTTACTTATAATCCTATACTCAATGCAAGAAATCTTCTTTTTTATTATAGACTTTTACCAGATAAAAGAATTTTATTTGGAGCAAGAGGGGACCTTTCGGGAAGTAAAAATTCATCTTTAAAGATGTCTTTATGGATCGAAAAAAGATTTAAAGAAGTTTTTCCAAAGTGGCAAAAAATAAAAGTTGATTTTCGTTGGGGAGGTTTTGTAGCTTTTACAAGAGAATTTTCTCCTTCTTTAGGAAAAATACCTAATGAACAAATTTATCATAGTTTTGGATATCATGCTAATGGGGTAAACACGGCGCCTTGGTGTGGTAAAGAATTAGCAAATTTTATTGGTGGATCTAATCATAATGAAATGAGAATTTCTAAAATATTTCAAGGACTTCCAAAAAAATTTCCATTGCCTTTTTTAAGACTTTTTTTATTGAAAATCGTATATATATATTATTCATTAATAGATAAATAATCCAAAAAGATTCAAAATTAATCACGGGTATTTTTATGAATTATAATAATTTTTTCAAAGTTTTATCATATATTTATTTGATTTTATTGACAATTATTTTACTTATTCCATTAGACTCAATTTTTATAACCAATGTGATATCTGAAGATAAACACCCTTCAAATTACTCATCCTATTTCATACATTTTTTTTTATTTTTTATTTTATCTTTTATTTTTAATTTTTCATTTCAAAGAAAATTTTTTTTATTGTTCCTATTGATAAGTTATTCAATATTTATTGAATTTTTTCAAATATTATTTGAACGAGGATTTCAAATATTTGATATTTTTTTTAATATTATAGGGATTTTATCAGCTTACTATTTATATAATTATTTCATAATAAAATGAATAAAAAGAATATAGCAATAATTGGATCAGGAATCAGTGGGATAAGTATATCTTATTTTTTATCAAATCATCATAATATAACAATATTTGAAAAAAATGATTATTTTGGAGGCCATACAAGGACTGTAAAGATCAAAGAAGAAGATATAAGTGTTGATACAGGTTTTTTAGTTTTTAATGAAAAATGTTATCCAAATCTAAAAAAATTTTTTGAAAATTTAAATGTTAAAATAGAAAATAGCGATATGTCATTATCAATTATTGCTGAAGAATTAGGCTTTGAATATGGATCACATAACTATTTTTCACAATATAAGAATATGAAAAATCTTTCATTTTACATTATCATTAAAGATATTTTTTTATTTTATAATTTAGCACCAAGTTATTTAAAAAATAACGATGAAATGAATTTATCTATTGAGGATTTTTTCAAATTAAAAAAATATTCTAATGAATTTTTGTATCACCACATATATCCGATTGCTGCTTCTATATGGTCAACAAATCTTTTAGATATAAAAAAATTTCCAATTAAAGCTTTAATAGAATTTTTTATTTACAATGATCTTTTTAAATTCATAAATAGACCTAAATGGAAAACATTAACAAATAGGGGAGATTCATATATAAAAGAAGTTTTAAAAAAACCTAATATAAAAGCATTTAAAAATATATTTATAAAAAATATAAAAAGAGAATCAAATAATATAAGTCTATATTCTGATAAATTTCTTGGTAATTTTGATGAGATAATTATAGCAACCCATGCTGATCAAGCTTTAAATATGCTATCAAATCCATCAGAAAAAGAGATAAAAATTTTAAAAACTTTTGAATATACTTCTAATGAAATTATTCTACATAAAGACTACAATCAAATGCCTACAAATGAAAAGTTATGGTCAAGTTGGAATTTTTTAGGAAATAATGACAATAATTTATCTTTAACATATTGGCTTAATAAACTTCAAAACTTAAAGACAAACAATAATTATTTTGTAACAGTTAATCCTATTAAAGAAATTAGAGATAACAAAATAATAAATAAAATTAAATTTTCCCATCCAATATTTACAATTGCAAACTATCAAGCAAAAAAAGATATTTTAGAAATTCAAGGTATCAATAAAATATGGTATACTGGAAGTTATTTGGGGTATGGTCACCACGAAGATGGCATATTATCATCAATACTTATTGCAGAAAAAATGGGTATTACTATTCCATGGAAAGTTAATGAAAAAACTATTAATAAAAGAAATTTATCAATTTAAATAAATGAAAATTAAAATTGCATCATGTTTTTACTATGGAAATGTTTATCATAAAAGATTTCAACCTTTTATAAATCAATTTAAATATAGAGTATTTTCTTTATATTTAGACTATGATGAATTGTCATTACTATCAAAAAAGTTCTATTTTTTTTCTTATAATAAATTTAATTTATTATCATTTTTCGACAAAGATCATGGTAGTAGAAATGGTCAAAATTTAAAGAAATTTATAATAAAAGAATTAAAAAAAAATAATATATCTGAAATAAATTTAAAAATTAAAATTCTATGTTTTCCTAGAATTTTGGGATATGTTTTTAATCCATTATCTGTAATATTCTGTTTTAAAAAAAATGTATTAGTTTCAATTTTTTATGAGGTTAAAAATACTTCAAATGAACAACATACTTATATTTTTATAAATCATAAAAAAATTAAAAAAAATATATATAAACATAAATGTAATAAAAAATTTTATGTATCACCATTTATGAAAATTGAAGGATTTTATGAATTTCTTATTTCAGAACCAAAAAAAACATTATCAGTTAATATTAAACAATATTTAAATGATAAATCATTAATTCTAATAGCAAGCCAATATGGTAAAAAGACATATATATCTAATAAATCAATAATTATAACTTTCTTTAGTTATCCTCTGTTAACAATTAAAGTCATCTATTCTATTCATTGGCAAGCATTTAAAATTTGGTTAAAAGGAGGTATGTTTAAGAGTAGGGATCCAAAAATTAAAGATACAAAATCATTAGAAGGTGACATAATTGGAAAATTCTAAATTATTTCAAAATTTTTTTGATAATAGATTAAGATTATTTTTTCATAATTTATTATCTAAAGTTCATTATGGTCAAATACACGTAACTTTTCCAAATAATGAAAAATATATTTACAAAGGAATAAAATCAGGTCCTGAGGCAGATATAACATTAAACAATTATAAATTTATCAAAGATGTAATGATTAAAGGAAATATAGGTTTAGGAGAATCCTATATGAACCAAAACTATACAACCAATAGTTTAGTGAAACTAATAGAATTTGCTGTTAGAAACAAAAATCATTTTAATAATATAGATAGAGGAAAGCTTATTTATCGTATAGTCCAAAAAATTTATCACTATAATAATAACAATTCAAAAAAAAATAGTAAAAGCAATATTAAATATCATTACGATTTAGGAAATAATTTCTATCAATTTTGGCTAGATGAAACAATGTCATATAGTTCAGCTTTATATGATAAAAATATTTTAGACCTAAAAAAAGCTCAAATAAATAAATATAATAGACTTTTAGATCTTCTAAGGCCTACTGATAAATCTAAAATTTTAGAAATTGGTTGTGGGTGGGGTAGTTTAGCTAGCTTTATAGGTAAAAACACAAACGCTCATATTACAGCTATTACTATATCTAAAGAACAATATAACCATGTGTCAAAAATGATATTTAATCAAGGTTTACAAGAAAAGGTAAAAGTAGAATTAAAAGATTATAGAGACGAATACAACCAATATGATTCAATAGTATCAGTAGAAATGTTTGAAGCTGTAGGTGAAAAATATTGGAAAATATTTTTCAATAAAATTAATCAAAATTTAAAAAATCAAGGTAAAGCTGTTATGCAAATTATAACTATTAAAGACGAATTATTTAAAAATTATCAACAACGCCCTGATTTTATTCAAAGATATATATTTCCCGGAGGAATGTTGCCATCTAAAAAAATTTTAAGAAACCTAATTAATGAAGAAAATTTGAATTTACAAAATGAATTTAGTTTTGCCAATAGTTATGAAAAAACATTAAATGAATGGAACAATCGATTTCAAAAATCTTGGCCTGAAATTTCAAAAATAGGCTTTAATGAGTATTTTAAAAGAATGTGGGAATATTATTTTTCATATTGTGAATGTGGTTTTAAAATTGGTCATACTGATATTTCTCAATTTTTAATTAGTAAATAATATAGTATAGGAAAGATATTATGGCAGATAATACTTATGACAAAGGAAGATTAAATTTACCTTTTGTAGGAATATGTACATTTGGTAAATATCCTTATGTTGAAAATTGGGATAATATTAATGCCGATGTTTGTATTATGGGAGCTCCTTTTGATTCTGGGAGTCAATATCGAACGGGTTCAAGAATGGGTCCTAGAAGTATTAGAGAAGCTTCTACTTTATTTTCATTTGGTCATTCAGGTGCTTATGACCATGAAGATGATATAACTTATTTGCCTTCAGAGACGACAAAGATTATCGATATAGGTGATGCTGATATTATTCACACAGACACGATAAGAAGCCATAAAAATATTAAATATGGGGTAAGTAAAATATTAAATTCAAAATCAATACCTATAATATTAGGTGGTGATCATTCAATTAACATACCTTGTATAGATGCTTTTGAAAATGAAGAGGACATTCACATTATTCAAATTGATGCTCATTTAGATTTTGTTGACGAAAGACATGGTGTGCGTTTTGGCCATGGAAATCCTATGAAACGTGCTTCAGAAAAATCATACGTTTCAGGAATTACACATATAGGTATTAGAAATGTGTCATCAACTGCTAAATCAGGTTATGAAGATGCTAAATCAAGTGGTTCAAAAATATTTTCAGTAAGAAATCTTCGTCAAATTGGTACTAATAATTTACTTAAAGAAATACCTAAAAATAAAAGATATTACATTACAATTGATATAGATGCTTTTGATCCTTCTATAGCATCTGGTACAGGAACACCAAGTCATGGAGGCTTTTATTATTATGAAATTTTAGAACTTTTAGATGGCATCATAAAGCAAGGAAAAGTAGTAGGTCTGGACTTAGTTGAAGTAGCTCCTGATTATGATTTGACTAATTCAACTTCCACATTAGCTGCTCAGTTATTAATGAACACTATAGGTAGAATACTATACCATAAGAATTTGAAATAAATGTTTTATATTATTATATTCACTTTAAAATATATTAATTGTTTTATTTTCAAACAAATATATAAGATATTCTTTAATAGAATTAGAATAACTTAATATTTTAATTTAGAGATAGACTAATAATATGAAAAATGAGATAGTTTTTAGTTTTGCTGCTAGTGAAGTAGGGCCTCTAAGTCGAGCTTTTATAAAATTAACTGAATTAAGTACTGGCCAGCCAAAATTAAAAAGAATTTATGACAATTATGTGAAAGAAAATAGGCCTCCTGAACTATTTTGGCACGATGCCGTTGAAAGATTAAATTTAAAAGTTTCTATACATTCTAAAATATCACAACCAATACCTAACAAGGGTAGACTAATTGTTATTGCGAACCATCCTTTTGGAGTTGCTGATGGAATAACAATTTGCTCTATGGTTTCTAAAATTAGACAAGATTTAAGATTAATGACTCACAGAGTCCTCAGCCAAGCTCCAGCTGTATCGCATCAAATATTACCAATTGATTTTTCTCAAAACAAAAAAGCTCTAATCAACAACATTAAAACAAAACATCAAGCTCAAAATCATTTATTAAATGAAGGAGTAGTAATAATATTTCCAAGTGGCGAAATCTCCTCAACAAAAAAATTAAAGCAAAAAGCTGTTGAACCTGAGTGGAAAACATTTGTTTCTAAATTAGCTTTAAAATATAAAACCCCAATTCTCCCATTATTTTTTGAAGGACAAAATAGCAATGTATTTCATATTGCTAATAAGATTAATCAAACTCTAAGATATTCGGTTATGATGTATGAATTATGCAAAAGAATGGGGAAAGAAATTAATGTTCATGTTGGTGATTTGATAGAATATGAAACAATTAAATCAATAGGAGATTTAAAAAAAATTTCTAAATTTCTCCGTAGTGAAACTTATAAACTTGACCCAGACTCAAAAAAATATTTAAGTTAATTAAAGAAACTTTTTTATTAAATAAATACTTAATGAAGCGCTAAAGGAAGTTAGTAAGCCTCCCCAAAACATATCAATAAATGTTACATATGGTGACCATCCTTTTAAAATAGCCATATTTGTTAAACTCCATGTTCCATAAGCCACCAATCCAAAAATAAAACCATTAATTCCTGCATTTATAACAGAACTATCTATTAGCGCTGGTCTAATAATAATTATTGTCGCTCCAATTGAATATAAAATATAAAATAAAGCTGCCGCCCACAATACTGGCTTATCTAAAAGAAGACCTGGTAAATTTGGTCTATAAATATATTTGGGAGCTATTGATAGCCAAATTATGTCTACTAATAACAAGATAAAAGAGAAAAGTAAAAAAGCTATTAATAATGATTTATTTATTAACATAAGTTATATTTAATGACTTAATTAAGAAATTCAATATAATATAATGATTAAAGTTATTTTTAAAAGAGGTTCGCAATTAGAAAGTGAACACGAAGTAAAAACAGTTGTTTTAAATTCAAAAAATAATGTTGTTTTTTCTACAAAGAATGACAATGATATTACTTTTCCTAGATCTGCTATTAAAATTTTTCAAGCTTTACCAATGATTCAAAATGGCTCATATAAATTTTATAATCTAAATTCTAAACAAATTGCTTTATCAGCTTCTTCACACTTTGGTGAACCTAAACACATATTTTTACTATATAAATGGTTAAAAAAATTGAGAATTGATGAAAATATTTTAAAATGTGGCATACACAATCCTCTAAATTTAAAATCTTCGAATGATCTTTTATATTCTAAAATAAGACCTACTCAAATTTATAATAATTGTTCTGGTAAACATTTAGGAATGATAACTTCTTCAATTTATAAAGGTTTCAATGTCAAAAACTATACTAATTTTAATCATCCACTTCAAAAAGACATATTAAAAATATTAGAATATTTTAACGAATACAAAATTAAAGACAAATTTAAAGCTATAGATGGCTGTAGCGCTCCTCAATATTCATTTCCTTTAAAAAATTTAGCATTATCAATGCAAAAAATATCAAATTTTAATTTATTAGAACCATTGTTATCTTTTTCATTAAAAAAAATCATTGATAGTATAAGTCAAAATCCTTTTTATATAGGAGGGACAGGTAGATTAGATTCACAAATTATTAAAATTACAAAAGGAAGGATATTTTGCAAAATTGGTGCAGAAGGTATTTTTATGTTTTCTGATTTTAAAAAAAATTACGGTGGTATAATTAAAATTAAAGATGGTAACCAACGAGCTTTACCTATTGTAGTAATTAAACTTTTGAAGAAAATAAAATCAATTAATAAAAATGAATATGAATTACTTTCAATTTTACAAAAAAATATAATTTATAATCATAAAAATATAAAGGTAGGAATTATTGAATGTAAATTCTTATAAATCTAGTTTTTTAGCAGCATTCTTTCTAACTAAAGATGCATCATCTAGATATTCCTGAACAATTTTATCGGATTTATGCCTTGTAGTTCTTTTTATTTCGTCAAGACTTGCACCTGCTAAAGCAGCGGATGTAGCAAATCCTCTACGTAAACTATGGCCAGCATATTGTTTAGGGTCAAGTCCGGCGTTTGATAAATATTCTTTAACTATCATCGCAACAACTTTATCTGATAATCTACTATCTTGAATTAAGTTAGATTTATTTATTTTCCGAAATAGGGGGCCCGATCTAATTTGAGATATTTGTATCCATTGTTGTAATTTTCTTACAGGACAGTAATTTGAATTTTCAGAATAAGGTATAAGGATTTTCTTTCCTTCAGATTTTTGATCAGTTTTAGATTTTTTAATAAAAATTATGAGACCTTCTGTATCAAATAAATCTTCGATATCTTCATAATCAAGATTAACTAATTCAGATCGTCTAAACGCACCAACAAAACCAATTAAAATTAAACTTTTATCTCTAATAGAACGAATATCATCTACATTTACTGAATCAATCATCTTTTTAAGAATTTTAATCGAAATTGGCTTTGATTTTGTTGTCTTTGTTCCTTTTTCAACTTTAATTCCTTCTAAGGTAGGTCTTATAAATTTATGTTTAGTATCTAAAGGATGTTGATTCATTCTGTGTTTTCTTAAAATAGCTGATATTCTTCTTTCTATTGTTGTTGGTTTTCTTTTTTTATCATCAGACAGATAAACTAAGTATTCCCCAATAGTTTCATATTTTGCTGGAAGTGATTGATATCTTTTTAATTTACAGAATTTTTCAAAGTCTTCCCAATCAGAATTGTAAGCTTTTTTTGTGCTATTAGTAATACCTTTATCTATGTATTCGAGTACTTTTTGGTTTATATTTATATCTGATTTTTTATTCATCATTATTACTTCCGATAATTGTATGTTATCGGAAGTAATATATTTTAAAAAATAAAAAAGTCAAATAATAATGAATAAAATATAATATTTACAGTATATTAAATAATATAATAAATAAATGATATTGATATAAAAATTAAAGATTAAAAGATAATAAAATTGTAACTAAATGATATGATATTAATATAATAACATGAGTATTTGGGGAAGTTTAATAGGTGGTTTTGTAGGTTTTTCATTTGCTGGACCAATAGGTGCTTTAGTTGGTTCTATAATAGGAGGAAAAATCTCCTCATCATCAAAAAAAAGTAGTTTTAAGCATAGATTTGCACCACCACCTCAACAAGTTTTTGCAGTATCTCTAATCATTTTATCAGCTAAATTAACAAAAGCAGATGGTCATGTATCAAAAGAAGAGCTTGTGGCTGTTAAAAATAAATTGAAAATTCCTGATAATGAAGTGCAACAAGTTTCTAAAATATTTAATAAAGCTAAGCAAGATACCCTTGGATATGAACCATATGCTAAACAAATACATCAAATTTATAAGCATGATCCTGCAGTACTTGATGAAGTAATTAATATACTTTTCTATATTGCTGAGGCTGATGGAAATGTCTCAAATTCTGAATCTATAATGATAGAAAACATAGCCAAAATATTTAAGATGAATAAAAGTCAGTTTGAGGGAATTAAAGAATCAAGAAAAAGTTCTGATAAACAAAATCCTTATATTGTTCTTGGATGTAATTCCAGTGATAATCTTGAAAGTATAAGAGAAAAATATTTACAACTCTCAAAAGAACATCATCCTGATATACTAATTAATAAAGGTGTTCCTAATGAAGTAATTGAAGAAAGTAAGAAAAAAATGAGAGCAATTAATTCAGCTTATGATCAAATAAAAAAAATGAAATCCTAAAACTGATTAATGAAATTTTTGTAAAGTATAGTTGAATAATTATTAAAATCTACAATATTCTTTGCTGCCTGGTTTTCAAATAAATCTAAAGCCCCTTCTCCTAAGCTTTGTTCAAGCGCATTTTTATATTCTGGGACACATGACCATTCATTAACAGTATTATCTTTAATTTCAATGTGAAATTGTATACCATAAGCATGATCCTGATACTTAAATATTTGGTATTTTGTATTATCTGAAGATGCTAATAAAGTAATATTTTTATTATTTTCTAACCCCTCAACTTCATAAGAATGCCATTGGAGAACTTTCAGTTTATCTGGGAAAGAAGAAAATAATTTATCACGATTTTTTTTATTTTCCATATTAACATCTAATATTCCTATTTCAGGTATTTTTGATTTAACAACTTTACCACCCACAGCTTCACCTAACAATTGACATCCTAGGCAAAAACCAAGAAATGGTTTCTTCAATTCAATGACAAATTCTTTTATTTTCTTTTTTTCCTCAATAAGCCAAGGATATTCATTCTCCATCCAAGTATCCATAGGTCCACCCATACAAAACATTGCATCAAAATTATTTAAATTATTTGGAATTTTTTCACCCTCATCGAGTTCTATCGTAGTGAGTTCTAATCCATCTTTAAGCATTAAATCTTTAATATAACCTGGTGATTCAATAGGGATGTGTTGGAGGATTAATATTTTCATAAAATTTTATATATATTTAAATTCTTTTAAAATTTTTCCATAATTATTCAAGATTGTATCATTTGTTTTTTTCTTCAATTCGTTATTCCAATCTGTTTTAAAACCACTTCTAAAGAAACTTTTATTTTTAAAATTATCTAATTTATTCAATTTAAAGGATTTTTTTATGGTATTTGGATCACTTTTAACAGAAAGAAATTTATATATTTTTTTTAATTCATTCGTTTCTTTTTTTAATTTTTCATATTTACAAATTAGTACATTTTTTGGCGAGGATTTTAAATAATTTTGAAAAGTCTTAATTCTTTTTTCCCAAATTTTAATAGAATTCAAAGTCCACTCATCAATGTTTTCATTTTTTTTTAAAGATTTTTGATGTTTTAAATAGTTATACCATTGAGAAATGGCAACATTTCTTGGATCTCTTAAAATCATAATATATTTTTCATCAGGAAAGATACTTTTTATCAATGGATAATATCTTAAAATGCCATTATCTTTTATTCCATATTTTTTAACTTTCTTATCCTCCCCTCCTCTTTTTAAAGCTAATTTAATAAAAGATTTTGCTAAATTTTCAACATCATGATTGTTAAAAAGTTTTAAATTTTGTTGACTTGTACTTTTATTCCAAGATAATAATTTTTTGTTATATTCAGTTATTAATTGTGGTAATTGATTAAGAACTTCATCCAATTGATGTTCTGAAGGACATGATAAGTCAGGATGACTATTTAATATCATTTGAAGATATGTTGTTCCTGATTTAGGGAAACCAAAACAAAAGAAATATTTCATAATAGATCCATTAATATAATAATAATTTTTTGAATTTAACAATTATCAGAATAATTTGTCAATTAATCAAATGTAAATAGACTGTATCAATCACTCCAATAGCAATCTTCAAGTGGAATTATTTGATTATCCATACCAATGCACATTGGATCATGTTTTTTACTTAATTGAACATTTATATCAATTCTTTTGCTGAAATTCGTAATTAAGGTCAGCCAAAGACCGAATATGATTGTACCTGTGAACAATGCCCAAAAATTAAATATTTTATTATTTGTTAATTTATTAATCATTTTTTATCATTCCCAAAAAACCCCCAAGGCTTGTAAATGCCTAGAGGAAAGCAAATACATACAAAATTTCTCTTAAATCCCTTGAGGAGGTTTTTATCTAAGTAGTTGGAGAAGATCCATATTGATAAAACAAGAGATATAAAAAGTAAACTAAAGCCCTGGAAGTTCTTTATTTCATTAATGGCCACACTAATAAAAAATATTATTGAATAGGAGAAAGCAAATAAAATAAATTTTGTAAATGCAACCATATTTTCAATTTAAAATATGATTCGGGCTAAACTTTGCACTAATTGAGTCAAAAAAAAGAAATTAATATTAATATGTGGAGAAAATTAAATTAGTTATCTAACATCCAAGCTAGTTCAAATACAAATACAAATTTTTTCCATATTTCATATTTTCCATCTGGCAGTTTGAGTGGGCTACATGCTGGATTCAAAATAGCTCTCAAACTGCTTTCTGCTACAGTCCTAAAATATGGAT
>PTKS01000004.1 GCA_002937855.1 Alphaproteobacteria bacterium MarineAlpha5_Bin12
AAAATTGTTACGCAACGAGCAGTTATGGGAGCAAATATAGTTAATTTTAAAGCTCAAGTTATTTATAATGCCAATGGAAATTTAATTGAAAAAACATTTGTAAAATGGGATGATGATTCAAATCAATGTTTAGCTGGATATATTTTAAAAGGAAATTTTAATGATGAATTATTAACTATTGAAGTATCAGGTCAAGCACAAAGTTTTTTAAACACAGGTGTGGATACACGAGTTTATTTTATAAAAAATTTCTAAACTATTAGAGGAATATTTTTTATAATTTGTTATAATGGAAGATAAAGATATGAAAAATAAAGATACAGTTATAAAATGTGATTCAGTATATAAAATCTTTGGGCCCAATGCTGAAAAAATGCTTGAACAAAATTCTGGCCACGTAGATCCAAAAGTTTTTCAAAAAAAAGGTTGTATAGTTGGTGTAAATAATGCGTCTTTTGAGGTGGGAAAAGGGGAGAGATTGGTAGTGATGGGACTTTCCGGTTCAGGTAAATCAACATTATTAAGATGTATTTCTAGATTAACTGAAGCTACTGCCGGAAAAATATATATTGATGGACAAGACTTACTGGCATTAAAAGGGAAAGAAATAATAGAATTAAGAAGAAGCAAAATGGGAATGGTCTTTCAGAGTTTTGCGCTTTTGCCTCATAAAACAGTATTAGAGAATATTGCTTTTCCTTTACAAATTAAAGGAATTAAAACTAGTGAAAGTATTGATAAAGCTCTAGAGATGGTTAAATTAGTTGGTCTTGAAGGTAGGGAAAATTATTTTCCAAGAGAACTATCAGGGGGTCAGCAACAAAGAGTAGGTATAGCAAGATCTCTTGCTGTTGAACCGGATATATGGTTTTTAGATGAGCCATTTTCAGCTCTTGATCCTTTAATAAGAAAAGAAATGCAGGATGAATTTCTAAGACTACAGAGTTCATTGAAAAAAACCATAATGTTTGTTACTCATGATTTTGATGAAGCTTTAAAACTTGCAGATAGAATTGCTATAATGAAAGATGGGATTATTGAACAATTAGATTCCCCGGCCAATATAGTTCTAAATCCGGCTACTGAATATGTAAAAAAATTTACTCAAGAAGTTCCAAGAGAAAAAGTTTTAAAAATAGAATCAGTCATGGATGAAAGAAATGATGAAAAAAATTTAAGCGACTTTACTGTCTCTAAAGATGCTATCATTGAAACTGTTGCAGAAAAAATATTAGGCCAAGAAAAATCAGTTGCTGTGATTGATGATAATAACAATGCTGTTGGTATTATAAACTCTGAAAAAATTATTCGAATTCTTTTTGGAAAAAATAAATCAGAATAAAGTAATTATGAATATTATTAATAAATATCCAAAAGCATTTCAGTGGTCATTTTTATTATTAGTTTTTTTTGGTTTATGTTTTGCAATAGATGTTCCAGAGAATTATAAATTTATAAGAGCTCAAGCTGAGCATACAAAATTTGATGGTCAAACAGAATTCAATTTTATTGGCATAACAGTAAGATATATTGAATACAATTTTTTGTGGAGGATACCCCCTTTATTTGGCTGGCTGCCAATATGGGTTAATGATGGTATGTTTTTCTTGCTTAATGATTGGTTGCCAATAGAATTTTGGGATGCTGATGTAGAAAAATATAAAACACGTCCATTAGTTCTCCAAATTACAAGAGTTATTTCGGCATCTATTCTTTTTTTAATAGAGTTTATTAGAGAAATATTAATAGGTGGTCTCAAAACAGTTGTTGCCCTAACTAGTTGGGATTGGATAGATGAAAATCCATGGGCTGAACTTCCAGGGATCCCCTGGACAATAGTTACCGCAGGTACAGTTATTTTATCCTATAAACTTAGTGGAAAGGCACTTGCAATTTTTTCATTTATTACAATGGTTTATATTTCTGTTTTTGGACAATGGGAACCATCAATGCAAACACTTTCATTTATTCTTGTTGCAGCACCTGTGTCTTTCATTCTTGGGTTAAGCCTTGGTATTTTGGCTTATAAAAGCAAATCCGTAGAGAAATCTCTGTATCCTATACTTCTAGTTATGCAAACTATGCCCCAATATGCAGTTCTTGTGCCTGCAATGGTTTTATTTGGAATTGGTGATCATTCTGCCGCTATTATTACAATAGTTGTTGCAACACCACCAATGATCTTATTAACTCTTCTAGGACTTAGAGGTGTGTCTCCTGAGGTTATTGAAGCTGGTAAAATGAGTGGTTGCAATAATTTTCAACTTTTATTTAATGTGTTAATTCCAACTGCAAGAAGAGACATTTTAATTGGAGTTAATCAGGTTATTATGGTTTGTTTATCTATGGCAGTTATAGCAGCTTTTATAGGTGCTAAGGGATTGGGTTGGAATTTGTTATTGGCTTTAAATCGTCTTAATATTGGATTAGCGCTAGAAGCAGGTATATGTATTAGTCTTATCGCAGTACTTTTAGACAAAATGTCCTTAGCTTGGGCAAATAAACAAACTGATTATTTTGGCAACCTTACTTTTTTTGAACGCCATAAATACGGATTATTTTTTATTGGAGCAGCACTAATAGGATTAATATTAACCTACATCGGATCCTTATACTTCAAAGAAGGTTATAATTATTTATCTGAAGTGCCTCATAATAAAGGAATATCAACTGCAGAATTCTGGAATAGAGGAGTTGATTGGATATGGGATACATTTTTTTATCCCTTAAAAATATTTAACACTTGGTTAATTCAAGATGTCTTACAGCCAATGAGAGCTGCTTATCTTCGCATGCCTGTTGTTGCAACATTTG
Organism: Alphaproteobacteria bacterium MarineAlpha5_Bin12; assembly: GCA_002937855.1. Classification (GTDB taxonomy): domain Bacteria; phylum Pseudomonadota; class Alphaproteobacteria; order HIMB59; genus MarineAlpha5-Bin12. Next base: position 2,815 of record PTKS01000004.1, read on the forward strand.
TTTTAGTTATGGGTGCAGGTTATATAATTGGGGGAATTCGATCAGCTCTTATAGTTGGAGGATTAACATTATTTATAGCATTAAGTCCATGGTGGGACAGGGCGTTAGTCACAGCTTACATGGCAACATTTGGAGTGATAATTTCTAGTATAATAGGTATAACCGTAGGCACTTTATGTGCACAAAATAAATATAGTGCAAAATTTATTTTAGCGATTTGTGATATTTTTCAAACTTTTCCATCTTTTGTATATTTAATTCCAGTTATGATGCTTTTTGGAGTAACAGATACATCTGTTTTAATTGCGGTTGTTGTTTATGCAACTATTCCTGCAACACGTTATACTGTCGAAGGACTTCGTTCTATTCCACCAGCAATACATGATGCGGGATCTATGTCAGGTGTCAATAGTTTACAAAGAATATTTACTATAGATTTTCCTTTAGCCTTCCCTCACATTATGTTGGGAATTAATCAAACTGTTGTATTTGCATTGTTTATGGTCATTATTGGAGCTTTTATTGGGACTGAAGATTTAGGACAATATATTTTAAAAGCTTTATCTGACTTAAAAGGAGGGGGGAAAGGGTTAATTCTTGGTATATGTGTTGCATTCATTGGTCTTGTAGCGGATAATCTAATTCGTACTTGGGCTGAAAAAAGAAAAAAAGAACTTGGCTATGCTGATTAATGAATGTCAAATATATCCAATTATTTAATTGATAAATATTACATGGAAAAAATTAAAATAATTAAAAAATATATTTTGATTATTGTATTTGCATTAACCATAACTTATTCTAATTTAGCTAGTGCTTCTAATTGCGGTTCAGATGATCCAATAATTATACCTTTACATAATTTATCAAGTCAAATTACAATGTCTCACGTAGTTGGGCAAATGTTTGAAAAAGAACTTGGTTGTAATGTAAAGTATATAACTACTGACTCACAAGCTGTTTATGAAGCCATCAGAGTTGGGAAGTCTACAATTGAAATTCAAGTATCAGAACTTGTATCAGGAAACTCATTTAACGCTGCTTTAGATAAAGGAGGAATTATTGATGCAGGAAATCACACCGCAATTTCAAGACAAGAATGGTGGTTACCTAATTTCGTAATTGAAATGTGTCCAGGATTACCTAACTGGGAAGTTCTTAATGCTTGTTCAGAAATGTTTGCTAGAAAGGATTCTAATGGTAAGGGGGTATTATTCATAAGTGAACCTCTTGATGAGTCAATTAATTCAGAAAGAATAAAAAATCTTAACATGAATTTTGAGATTCGAAATGTTAATGAAGTTGAAGTGCTTTGGAAAGAGTTAGAATTAGCTGTCAAAAATAAAAATGCAATAGTATTAATAAATTGGTCTCCAAATTTTACTGATGCTATGTACGGAGGAAAATTCGTTAAATTTCCACCATGGTCAGAAGAATGTTTAGTGAATCCTTCATGGGGTCCCAATCCTGATGCTACTGGAGATTGTGGAAGTCCTCCAAGTGGATACATCAAGAAAGCTGCGTGGCATGGAATGCCAATTAAATGGCCTTCAGCTTATAAAGCTCTTACAAGAATAAATTTTACTACAAATATGATTGCAAAATTGTCTATATACGTTGACATTGATAAAATGAACTATTCAGATGCAGCAAAAAAATGGATTGAAGAAAATCAAAAGTCTGTTGATTTATGGTTTAGTAAAAATTTATAATAGATTATATTTCTTATATTAATTTTTTTTTGATTCATTTATAATTTCTGATATTACCTCTTCTTTATTATGACCCATTAAATGAACGCCATTTACTCCCTTAACTTCTTTAAATTGTTCTATTAATTCTATACAAATTTTTTTACTTTCTTTCTTTGGATCACTAGCTTGTTCTAATCTATTAATTATATGATCCGGAACATCTACTCCAAATAAATTATCATTCATCCATTTTGCACTTTTAGCTGAAGCAAATGGTCCTAAACCAATAATAAAATAAGTTTTTTCTAAGATACCATTTTCTTCCAAAATCTTCATATAATCTTCTAAAGTTTTTGTTTCAAAAACATATTGAGTTTGAAAAAAATTAACTCCTGAAGATATTTTTTCTAAAATTTTCATAGGATTCGGAGTTCCAGCAGTGGGCACTTCAGCCCCTCCTATAAATAATTTCGGAGCTGGATCAATCTTCCTACCTGAAGGGAATTGTTTTTCATTTCTCATCATATTTGCGTTTGCTATTAATGTTAAACTATTTATATCATTAACAGCTTTTGTTTCTGGTTGATCTCCTCCTTGAGGATTATCCCCCGATAAACATAAAATGTTGTTAACCTGTAATGCTGAAGCGCCAACTAAATCACCTTGCAATGCCAATCTATTCCTATCTCTAACGGTTAATTGTAAAATTGGTTCTATACCACTTTGAGCAAGAATTATCGAAGCTGTTAATGCTGACATATGAACTTTTGCTCCAGGACTATCAGTAACATTTACCGCATCTGCAACATTTTTTAGTGAAAGTGTTTTATTTATTAATACATTTTTATCAGCAGAATCAGGCGGGGTTGTTTCTGCAGTAAATACAAATGTACCTTCAGACAATTTTTTATGTAAAGTGCTTTGATATTCCATATTTATTCTCTTAGTTTTAAACCCTTTGGATCATACAAAGGTTCATTTAAAATTTTAGCTAAACAAAACTTTCCGTTAATTTCAATTTCCATTTGATTATTTTTTTTGGAAAGCTCAGGTGGTATATATCCAAAAGCTACACTTTTTTCAACATAATGCGCATAACCCCCTGAACTTACGTATCCAATACATTTTCCATCATATATAATTGCCTCATCATTAATCACATCTATATCAACTGTATTAACCTCCATAAAAGATAAAATTTTCGTTGGCCCGTTGTTCTTGTCCTTTAAAGTATATTCTTTTCCTATAAATTCTTTGTTCCAATCAATAAATTTATCTAAACCCGCTTCAACAGCAGTAAAATCAGGTCTAAAATCTAGTCCCCAGGCACCCCAGTTTTTTTCTAACCTCATAGACATTAAGGCCCTTGTACCATACAATTTTAAATCTAAATCTCTTCCATGCTTTGATATTTCTTCAAATAATTTTAATTGAAAGTGTGGGGATGTATATATTTCAAAACCTAATTCTCCTGTAAAAGAAATTCTATTTAAAATACATGGAACCCCAGCCACAAAAGTTTCTTTAATATCTCTAAATCTAAAGTTATTAGATGTAATGTCTTCACGAACTAAATTCTTTAATAATTCTCGGGATTTAGGCCCTGAGATAGCTAGTCCATGATATTCATCTGAGCAATTTTTATAAAAAACATCTTTTTTAGGTAAAAATTTTTCAAACCATCGCTTATGTGACTCTTGTAATAAACCTGATCCAAACATCATAAATTTTTCTTCATTAATACAAGCAACTGTAAAATCTCCAATTAATTTTCCTTTTGGAGATATCATTGGAGATAAAGATATTCGTCCTTCCTCAGGTATTTTTCCAGCTAATACATAATTTAGAAAATTTCTAGCACCTTTTCCAGAAATTTGATGTTTAGAAAAATTTGCAATCTCTGAACAACCAACATTATTACGAACTGCTTTCACCTCATTTGCAATATAATCATGAGCTCTTGAACGTTTGAAGGTTGGTTCCTCAAAAGCGTCTTTTTTATCATTTGCAAACCACAGAACATGTTCTAAGCCAAAACTATCTCCCATAACTGCACCTTTTTGAACTAAACGATCATAAAGAGATGTAGTTTTTTGTTTTCTTCCTTTTGGAAGGGTTTCATTAGGAAATGTCATTATAAATCTTCTTTCATAATTTTCTGAAGATTTTATTGTTCCGTATTCAGGCGATGCATAATTTCCAAAACGTGCAACATCCATTGCCCATATATCAATAGAAGGTTCACCATCTATAATCCATTCTGCTATAGATTTACCAACTCCTCCTGCTTGACAAAAACCAGCCATTACACCAACAGCAACCCAGTAATTTTTCTTTCCTGGCACAGGTCCTATAAGTGGATTTCCATCGGGACCGAATGTAAATGGACCATTTATTATATTTTTTATACCCGCTTTTTCTAAAGCAGGAATTCGCTTAAAACCTATTGCCAATCTGTCTTGTATGTTTTCAAGTTTAGGCTCAAGTAATTCGTGACCAAAATTGAATGGTGTTTCTTTTATATGCCAAGGAGTTGATTTTGCTTCGTATGTTCCAAGAAGCATACCCTCACCTTCCTGTCTAAAATATATATTGCCATTAAAATCTGTTCCAACAGGCAATCTTTTATCTTTACCCATAGCTTTGATTTCCGGTATTGTTTCTGTTATTAAATAATGATGTTCCATTGGTTGAACTGGCAAATGAATATTTGCCAATTTTCCAACTTCTCTTGCCCACAAACCTCCAGCATTAATAATTATTTCTGCATTTATGTTTCCTTTTTGAGTCACAACATCCCAACTTCCATCAGTTTTTTGATTTGTTTCTATTACTGGAGTATGAGTGTAATATTTACCACCATATACTTTAGCTGATTTTGCATATGCATAAGTTACACCTGTAGGATCAACCTCAGCATCAATAGGATCCCAGAGAGCAGCTAAATAATGTGTGGGATCAATTAAAGGATTTTTTTTTGCAACCTCTTCTAAAGAAATAAATTCTTGATCCAATCCCATATATCGAGCCTTAGAACGTTCTCTTTTCAAATAATCATGCCAGTCTTCATTTGAAGCTAAATAAAATCCTCCATTTTGTTTCATTCCTATTGAATGTCCTGATGTCTTTTCAATTTCTTTATATAAATTAATCGTGTAAGCCATTAATCTTGAAATATTTGGGTCTGAGGAAATAACATGCACGTTTCCAGCAGCATGCCATGAAGAGCCGGAGGTTAATTCATTGCGTTCTAATAAAATACAGTCTTTTAATCCAAATTTCGCAAGGTGAAAGAGTATAGAGCACCCAACAACTCCACCTCCAATTATTACAACTTTAGCATTTTTTTCCATATAAAATATTAATACTCTTTACTAAGGTCAGTATTAATTTTTAAAAATGATTCATCTTTTCCGTGCAACCAATGCCTACTGATATCAGGATAATATTTATATGAAATTGGTTTTCTCCCTAAAGCAACGGCCATTTCTCTCACATGATGAGGCTCTGCTCCACAACAAATACCAATAAAATTAATATTTTTATTTCTGCATTCTATAGCAAACTCTGCCATCTCAAATCTATTACAATATAAATTATCTAAAGCTACTGGAAAAGCATTATCCCCTGGAATGCATGTACATTCACTATCAACTATTTCTTTAGGTTGATTTAAAAAACCCGGGTATTCTTCTGTAGTCCTGTAGGGAACAGGAAGCGCGGCAACGTGACAAGATACTTTTTCTCTTATTTTTGGTAACAACTTCATAGTCATCTTTGGACCTCTGTAACAATTTAATCCTACAACGTCAGCGCCCTGATCTTCCATCATTTTACAAGCATCTTCTGGCTTCAAACCTTCTCTGGTCACATCACCTTTAGGAATAGCAAAATTGGTTATTGCAATAAGACCCTCATCCTTTATGGTTTTCAGGGCAATTTCCATCTCTCCAACAAAATTAATTGTTTCAGCTACTATAAAATCAACACCAGCTTCTTTTGCCCACATAACTTGTTCCTCATACATTTTTTGACATTCTTTGTGACTTTGTTTGTCGTCAGGATTAAAAATATTGGTATTTGCTACATCTCCACAAACCATAAGATTTAATTCAGGAAATTCCTTTGCTGTATCAAAAGCTATTTTTAAAGCATTTTTTTGAAGAGGTTCAAGCAAATCTTCCTTTCCAATTAGCCGTAATTTTTCTCTATGACCATAATATGTAAATGCTTGTACAATATCAGATCCAGCTCTAATGAACTCTCTGTGCAATTGCATTAAAACATCTGGATGCTCTAAAACAACTTCAGGAACAAATCCGCCTGCTGAGAGGTATCCCCGTCTTTCCATTGCAAATAAATATCCTTCAGCACACAAAACAGGTCCTTCATTCAATCTTGATAATAAATCTTTTTTCATTTATTCTCCTTTAAAGTTATTTTAAGCATATTTTTATAAAGTTTAATAGTTTAAAATATTTTACAAAAGTCAAAAAATCAGGAAATCATGATACCCAAAATTCCATACATAATCTATTTTATAGGAGTTTTTATACTAGTTTTGCCAGCATTTTTATCAACAAATTCAAACAAGAAAATTTTTTTTCGTAATATTGCCATCTGGGGAATAATATTCTTAATCATAATTTTTTGTTACCAAATATTTAACAACTAAGTGACACAAACTTTATCATTTGCGTTTATAATTTTATGGTCTTCAGCTTTTATAACAAGTAAAATAATTGTTGAGAGCTCCTCACCCTTTGCAGCTTTATCTTTTCGTTTCGTTATAGTTGCATTAGGGTTTCTTCTTTTTTCAATTTATTTAAAAGAAAAAATTTTTGTTAAGAAAAAATTTATACTTGAAGCCTGTCTCTCAGGTATTTTATTTCATGGTCTTTATTTAGGAGGAGTTTTTTTTGCATTTTCTCTTGGACTATCAGCAACAATAGGAGCCTTAATAGTTTCCTTGCAACCTATATTAACAAATATTTTTGCAGGACCTATCTTGAAAGAAGAGGTTAGTTGGAGACAATGGATAGGAATAACGCTTGGATTCATTGGAACTTGCATGGTTTTGGGATATGATATTGGAGAAAATATTTCGTTGATAGCAGTTTTATCATCAATTGTAGCATTGTTAGCAGCAACAACAGCAACTATATGGCAAAAAAAATTAAGCAACAAACTCCCCTTACCAATAAGCAATTTTTATCAGGCAATTGGGGCAAGCATCTTTTTATTTTTTATTATGTTAATATTTGAAGACGCATACATAAATTTTACTTTTAATTTTATATTATCCATGAGTTGGCAAATAATTGTAGTTTCTTTTGGAGCATTTACTATACTGATGTATTTAATTAAAATAGGAACTGCTAGCAAAACTTCTAACTTATTTTTTTTAGTTCCTCCCGTTTCTGCTCTAATGGCATGGTTCTTTCTTGGTGAGACAATTTCTAATTTTGATTTATTAGGATTATTAGTAAGTTCTATAGGTGTCTTTATAGCAACCAGAGCTCGCGAATCTCAATAAATTTGTAATTAAATGGCTGAGGATATATTAAGGAAGTTATGAGAATAATTTTTATTATCATTTCTTTTTATCTAACTGTAACCAGTCCGACACTCCTTTGGCTGTAACTTTTTTAGATTCAAAAAACCCGTGCTTTTCATCAATCTCTAAATTTGAGAAAACAGCTGAATAGTACATCATATTGTAATCCATCTTGAGGTACTTGTGATATAAATACATGAGTATTGTTAAAAAAGATGAGTTATGCCCTTGGTATTCGGTGTTTAATAGATGTGCAAGTTCATGAAGCATCGTTTGTTTTGTTCTCGCTTTCTCATGCAGTCTCATCACACAGTAACAGGGTAAATAAGTAATTTTAACTTTTTTTTTGCCGTGCATTCTAGCATCAATAAAACCAGTCAAATTAACTTCATGTTCTTCCCAATCCTCACTTTCTAGACAATCCTTTAAACTTTCATTATTTATTTTCAGATTAAAATCAGGATATTCTTTCTTAAATAATTTAGTATCAATTAAGAGTGTTTTTTTCTCACCTTTTTTTCTATAAAGTTTAAAATCAGCTTGTGCATTAATTGACCAACCCTTTTTCCATAAAGGAAGTATTTCATTGAAAGTTAATTTTGGTATCAAGCGACAGTGGCGACCATAGTACATAGAGTCTATTGCATTATCGGGATTGCGACGCCATAATAAATGAAATTCATGTTTAATTATTTTATTTAAATATTTACGACAATATTCCAACGATAAAGGCTTAGTTTTCTTTTGCAAGATTTTAGCTTCGTGACGACAAGACCTTTCCCATTTATAAACCTCCATCCTTTTTAGGTCAGGATGATAAGCTGCGTATGGAGAGTATTTATTGTTATCTCTATATTTTATGACTGCATATTTATGAATTCTTTTTTGGTCTGCAAAATAATAATTATAAATATTTGTTACATCGATAAAGTTATTTTTATTGCTTTGCTTATTCATCTAATTTTTCAATTTATCAATTACAGAGCGTTGTCTTGCATAAGCACAATTTTCACAACTTATATGAGAGTCAGGCATTTTATCAGAATTTATAACATCAATCATTTGTTGCACTTCTTTATGAATATAATCGGTTTTCACTTTATGAAGTATTAAAGTTTCATCAAACAACATTTGACCATTAAATCCTTCATCTACTTCCTTTGCATTACAAATATAGAGGTAAGCATCCAAAGAAACTTTATAGCCCATTCCTTTTAACAGGTATGCGTAGAAATCTAATTGTGTCTTATATCCTTGAGTATAAAAACTTTCAAAATATGTATCTTGTGATATTTTTAATTTTTGTTGTGTAGATTTATAATCAGCAACTATTAGTTCTTCTGTTTTGGTATTAAACCACACATCATCAATACCACCTTGTAAAATTATATTTGTATTTTTATATCTATGTTTAAGACCTCCCGATAATGAATTTTGCCATTGTTCAATAAATTCTGTTTTATAAGGAACAAGATGTTTAAGTTTATTGGCAATCATAATACGATGGGGTATTTGTTTTTCACGACACACATCAAATTCTTTTTTTAACAAGGTATCGGTTAATGTATTTAATTTCCATGGAGGCGTGCCTGGTTCCATAAATCCTTTAACTGTTTTTAGATAAAAACACCTTTGGCATTTTCTATAATCTTCAAACCTACTTCGACTTATATTAAAATCTTTATTTTGATTTGGTTTATAAATTCTCCATTGTTGACTATTTAATCCTGTTGCTTCAACAAGCTCTCTTTTGCCGGTCTTTGTATTCTTTTTAGATTTTAAGCTTATCATGAATAATAATATACCATCATTTCCCCAAAGGTTAAGAGGGTTATTTTTAGGTTAACACATAGTTTTAGTGGGGAATATATTTTTAGGTATACTGATTTGAAGGCAGTAGAACCAGAAACTTCTAAACATAAAATTACCTTATTTTTAGCATCATTAAGTCAAATTTAATTTCTAAAAGTAAGATGTGGCATTAATAAAACGAATACTGTTGTTCTTTGCATCAATAGGATTCACTATTTTTTTGCTTATTGGTGCCACAACCTCCTATGGAAAAGATGAGTTTGAGGCAAACATGGATGAAGAAAACCATCGGTTTTTTTCTATGGAATGGATTGATGCTGTTGATGATAATAACAGAAAATTCGCTTGTGGTACGAAGGTGTCTACCTTTGACTACACAGGAAGAAAGCTTGTATTAGAATATTACTATATCATTACAAATGAAAATAAAATTATAACACGATTTGATGTGAATGCTGTACAAACTAGTATTCTTGCAATGGAACCTCTTAAAACAGAAGAGTTTAGGATAAATTTACATGGTGTTATTATAAAAAAAGATAACGAAGATTTATTGGCAGGACTTCAAGGCAAAGATAAAAGTTATAAAGGTGTCGGGGCAGAATTTACAGAACTTGATATTATAGGCAATACTGAGCTCTTTAAAATTCTCTATTACGGAGACTATGAAGTGGAATTATATTTTATTCCTCATGCCCCCAAGATTATACCTATTGCAAAAAATAAAATTTATGTTGAAGGAAGTGAAGAAACATTAATTAGATGTATTATGGACTTACTCGATAATCAGGATGAAAAAAACACACCTAAAGGAGAAGTGTTTATTGAAAATGCGTATCGCACAGGATGAGTGTTTGTTATATTCTTAGAGACCTACACTTCCATGATTTACGCCATGAAGCTATCTCGCGGTTCTTTGAAAAAGGTTTAAACATCCCTGAAGTTGCCTTAATTTCTGGGCATAAGGATGTAAGAATGCTTTTTCGCTACACACATCTCAAGGCAGAGGATATATTAAGGAAGTTATGAAATATTTTATTATATTTATATTTACTATTTTTATGTCTTTAAATTTATTTTCTCAAGAAGCATATGTGATGGATAATAATAATCCAGGAACAAAAAAATGTTGAGAGGGATAAAACTAATGACAGCAAATTACGCTATTTGGGCTGGAAAGTTATTGTGATATGGGAATGTAGTATAAATAATGAAAAGAAATTTTTTGCTAAAATGGCAAACGTGAAAAAAAGAATAAAAGATTAAATGACAGAACATGATTTAGAATCCAGAAGAGCATGCGACTCTATACTTGCTAAATGGAAATCAAGCGTTCCCGAATGGAAAAATAGGTTTATTAATAATGACATAGTTTATGTTTCGGGTACAAAAAACTTCCCAAGCCCTGATAGGAGTTTTTATTCATCTTCTTTAAAAACTAGAATAGCTGTGGAGTTTAAGCCTTATAAACGAGAAACAAAAAGAGGCATCTTAACTGGAATTGGACAATCTATAGCATATTTAAAGGATAATAATAACTCAGCTTCTTATCTAGTAGTTCCAGAAAAAATAGAAAATTTTAATATGGGAATTTTTTTAGAGAATATTTTTAAAACAAAAATTTTCGGAAAACTTCCAATTGGACTTGTAACTTTTAACATTAAAGACGAATCTAAAATAAAGCTTCGTTGTAATATTGCAAACACACTAACTCCATCTAAAGTTACAGAAAGAGGCGTAGAAGATAATTATTGGGCAGCCTGGAGGGATAGTCCTCCTCATGCTACTTATCTTTTGCTCAAGATTGCATTTGAATTAAAAAACAATAAAAATAGATCTAAAGCAATTTGGGATAATTATTTTGACAATTATTTTGTTCCCAAAGAAACTTCAGCAACATTGGATGATGTTAAAAACAAAGTAAAAATGTGGGATGGCAGTTTTCAAATTCCCCTATCTTCTACAAAGAAAAAATTACGAAGCCAGGTAAAAAATAAAGATATTGAATATTCAGAAGCTATTCAAATATTAAAAAAAAGAGTTGCTAAAAACGTTGTAGATAATCTTTATCAAGATTATAAAAAAAATCATTTTAATTATATTAATCATCTTAAGCTATGGGATCATGATACAAAATTCATTAACCCTCTAGGAAAAAGTTTTTTAGATGCTGTTAATAGGGGGAACAACTTAACAAATGAAATTGCAAAAATAACCTTAGTTAGAGGCAGACATATTGAGTTTATAAGAGATATAGAGACAATTAAGTCAAACATGTCTTTTATTCCAGATAACCATGATGACTTTAGAAAATTACTTGATGTTGAGTTGGACAAAAAAGGATTTATGAAAAGGAATCCAAATCGAACTACTTCAGGTATAAGAAAATTGTTTCAATCCGAACTTCAACTATGGGATAAATTTGGTATCAAAAAAAAACACAGAGGAGAACATTTTGTCCCTGGAGTCGGATACCTTTTTGATTTTAAAAAAATTAATATGTTAGAAAAAGCTTATCATAACACTTATGATAAAATAGAGGCTGTTTTCTTATCAGATTCCCTTCAGTGACATTTGTTTTTTTCGTCTATTTCCTTGAAATACCATTTGTCAAGAATGCTATAGTTTGCAAGCTTGCTTATGTTATTCGGCATCCAGTTGTTTGTTACTGCCTTTATTATGCTTTCACCTAGCCTCTCTGCAAGCATACAGGGAAAAGCATTGCCCACTTGAATGCACTGCTCTTTTGAGCTTCCAGCAAATTCAAGATCATCAGGAAAAGTCTGAATCCTTGCAGCCTCTCTTGTTGTAATCAACCTGTTAAGCCATGGATGGATAGGAAAAGCATTGTGACCTGGAACAAGCGTAATGCTTGGCTCATTACGATGCAGCCTTCTGTAAACATGACTAAAGTTTTTTATTTTTTGTCCAGTAAATTTTGCGTACCGAAGCTTTTCAGGAAGTTTTGCCACATCCATCTTCCTTCCTTCCTCCACATATGAGTAACGCTCAACAATCATGCTGGAATGCGTCATGGGATCATGGTTCTTGAAATGCTTGTGGGATGACTTTGTAGACAAGTCCGTAATGACTTCACCAACTGTTCTGTATGAAAGCTGCCAATCTTTTGGATTGGCAAAATATTTTGGTTTGGGCCAAGGTATAATGTGGCCAGTTCTGTTTGCAATCAGCAAAAACCGCTTTCTTTTTTGTGGCACGCCATAGTCAGCAGCATTGAGTATTCTGCAGTCATAGTTTTTGTAACCAATTTTAGCAACGTACTTTAAAAGCTCTCTTAAGAAATTGCCCTTATCTAAACTTGCAAACCCTCCTACATTTTCCATGATTACCCATTCAGGTTTAAGCAAATTCACATAATCCCAAAAAGTAAATACAAGCTTATTTCTTGGGTCACTTCTTGGATTATATCCTTTTGTATTAATAAATCTTCTTTTGCCAAATATTGAAAAACCCTGACATGGGGGCCCGCCAACAAGTAAATTAACTTTTTTGCCTCTTAGAATTTTTAACATTTCTTTTCTTGTTTTCTTGCTGCTCAAATCACCATCCAAGTAAGGTATATCAGGAAAATTATTCTTATGGGTTTCTCTTACTTCCTTATTAAAGTCTGCACAAAGTAAAGGCTCAAAGCCTGTCTTTGCGAGGCCAACTGTTATGCCTCCGCCACCAGAAAACAGGTCAATAAATGTCATGCCATTGTTGCTACTGTTTTTTCTTCCTGAGCCATTGATAGTTAATGACTTTTGCGGATCCATACTTGTTAACTTGCTTTGGAACAATTCTTTACCAGAAGCTTTATAGTTTTCATTCGTTAAATGTTTTTTAATTTCTACAGCGATGTTTGCAGCAAGCAATGGTGCTACTGCATTGCCAACCAGTATGCATTGCTTTCTTCTTGTGCCAGCAAAAATATGACTGTCGGGAAATGTTTGTAAGCGTGCAGCCTCTCTAGGCGTAAGACTTCGATGCAAAGTTGGATGGATGGGAAAAGCATTGTTTCCAGGAACAAGAGTGACAGACGGTTCTGAATTTTTAAGCCTGACGTAAGTACTGCCAAAATTTTTTCTTCTAATTTCCTTTGGCATTTTTTCTGGCGGGGGAAGCTTTCCTCCTTCTGGAATTAACTTGTATCTTTGAATTACCCTCTCACTGTGTTCAAGGGGAATATGATTTGGAAACTCTATGCCTTTAGATATTAGATTCTTTATTGCTAGGCCAACATTTTTTATTGGTTTTAAAGAACCTATCTTTGACTTTCTTGGTTTGGGGTAGTCAAACTTTCTACCTGTTCTTGTTCCAACCAGAATGACACGCTCTCTTTTTTGTGGAACGCCATAACCACTTGCATCAAGTATTTTAAAGTATATGTCATAACCGCACTTAGCAAAATCAACGGAAAGTTTTTTCAAAAACTCCCCTTTGTGCAATGTGGACAATCCCTTCACGTTTTCAAAAACAAAACATTTTGGCTTTAACTCTCTTACGATGTTCACGTATGAGGAAAAAAGCATATTCCTAGGATCAGAACCATGCTTGTCACCCATCTGCGAAAAACCTTGGCAAGGAGGGCCTCCTATAATCACATCAGGTTTTTTGCCTTTTGTTTTATTAAGTAATTCGCTTGGTAAAAGAGTAGCAATATCCTTAAGTATAAAAGGTGTTGTTGGCCAGTTTAACTCATGAGTTTTTTGTGAGTCCTTGTCAAAGTCTGAGGATGCAATACATTTAAAACCAGCTTGCTCAAAACCAATTTTAAAGCCACCAGCTCCAGAAAATAATGAGATAAATGTTAGCATTTTATTTAAGCTTTATATTATATTTTATTTTCGATTCATCTATTTTTTTATTGATAACAAAAACTATTACTAAAGCTAAATATTTCATCATTAATTTAATCCAGACAGGTCTGAAGGCCAATTGGAATCTTGTTTTGGTTTATCTTCCCAATAATCAGGATTTAATTTAAAATCAAATGCTAGTTCCCACTTGTTATATTCAATTTTAAGACAATCCAATGAAACTTGAAAATTTTTTTGACTATTGCTGTTCCATGTTGCCCAAGTGTCCATCATTTGTAATGGTTCACTACCAAATTCAATGAGTACTCCTCCTACTGACCAATAAGAATCTCCCTCATAACCCTTAGAAAGAGCAATTCTAATTATTTCATTCATTGTTGCCCTACATTGATATTCTCTCTGATAATCAACTTCTGTATAAATGCGAATAATTTGCTTTGATTTTTTTGTAGTAAATACAATTATATCTTTAAATGTGGGGTCTTCTTTATCTAAAGCTATAAATTGACCATTGGCAATTTTGTAAAAATCATTGAAATATGAAAATTGCTTTGTGCCTGAAAATTTACTTGGCCAGTTATGTTCATTAAATTTTTTTATAACTTTAATGTTTTTTGGAAGTTCTTTACCTAGTTCAATTCCAAAAGGTTTCCAAACTTCTTCCGCATTCGTTTGTAATGAAAAGAAAAAAACTATTACTAAAGCTAAATATTTCATCACCCAACAATATACCATCATTCCCCCAAAGGTTAAGAGGATGTTTAGGCAAAAGTTCTAGAACTGTTCTCTATTAAAATTAATTAATACAAATATAGTAAAAATATTAAATAATTTTTAAAAAATATGAGCAGCAAAGTACCTTGTCTTCACTTCTTTCCCTCCGACCACATTGCGGATACGCTGCATTTGTCCATGGAGGCACAGGGATGCTACATTCTCATCCTCTTTCACACTTGGAATAACAACTGCCGCCCCTACAAGGATGACGATAAGATAGTGCCAAAGTTATTGCGCATAACCCCAAAGAAATGGCGGAAAATTAAAGAGGAGATTACGCCCCTGTTTGACCTCAGTGAGGGTACATTCAAGCAGAAGCGTTTAGAGAAAGCGTGGAGGGAGGCACTGCAGCGAAGTGAGAAGGCAAGAGAGGCTGCTAAAATACGCCATGAAAAAAGGAGAATGTATGCCGGTAGGAGGCTTGCGGACGCACTACCCAAGCACTACTAACCATAACCATAACTATAACTATAATAATATATGCTTAGGTACTGGGGAGTGATGGAGTTGTAAATAAATCTGCTATCAAACTGTCATCAATTCAGTGTGTTTTACTATCAACACTATTCCTCTGTTAAAATAAAAGGGGTCGGTGAAGACCCCTTAATGATTTTTTATTATGCTACTTTCTTTTCAGTTATTTCATCATGAACAACATCCCGTATAGTATCACTTAAAACTTTATAATGGTCCTCTGTCGGTGTTCTGTTGTTAAAGAGCCACGATTGGAATATATCCTTCTCCTCAGAGTCTTGGAAGTTTTCTCCAACTTTTGTGAACTTTTCCATGACCAAAGAAGCTGATATTCTTTCATCGAGCGTCATATTGTTCAGGCGTATGGCGTACTCGGGCACTTGGATGCAGGCGTAAAAGTTCAATAAATCCTTGTCGTATTTCTCGAGTTTGGATTTCCACAAACGGGCAACCCCAATTGCTTTGGTGTGGCATATATGATTATCGTGCCAACCCTTTTCAGATTCATACTGGCCAATCATTTCAATGCTCATATGCGTATAGTATCCAGGGTGACCCTCTTTATCAACTGCAAGAAATTTTAATTCCTCCCAAGTTTTCTTCTTGGGTGTTATCTCAAGAGTTAAAATACTGCTGTGATTGAATGTTGTGGGACTGTGATAGTAGATGGTGTCCAACTCCTGTTTCATTCCCCCTACTTGAGCATTGTAGACCGTGTTGACCTGAGTGACTTCAAAATTTAGTTGTGTTGTGTTCTCTACCTTATTGTAGTGCTTGGAATAATCGGTTCCCCTTTTTTCCTCACCTTCAAACACATGCTTCTTATGCAGATGTCTGCTTTTCAGCCATTGGCCGAAAATAACATCATGCAAATCATCTTTTAAATTATCATTATCCATTATTTTCCTTTCATTTAATGGGTTATTTGTGAATGTGGTTTGAGAATTAATAATTAAATTTTATTACATAAGACCTCCTTTGTGATTGTGTGAAAATAGCAATGCACGGCCAAGACCACGGGGTATCGAGCCCTCACGGCGGTGCTTCCCCTTTAAGGTGAGGGGAATGTCCCGGCTGCAGTAAAGCCTTAATGGCTTAACTTTTAACCGTTAACTATTATGTATTGTTGCTACTATCAAGATTAGAAGATGCTCTCATAAATGAGAAGCGATTATCAGTCAACCGCTTCTCGGTGGTTGCCTCACATTTTATTTTTTTTTCAACTCTTGAAGCTTCTTAACCCACGGCGGCTTCCCGAAATGTATGGTGGAACTCGACTCCGGCAATCCAAGCTTTCGCCACTCCGCGAGGGTCGCTCGTCTCAGCTTTACCCCTTTAGGAGTTTTTTTGGTCTTTGCCATTGAGCCCCCTTTTCTTTTTTATCTTAACCCCGTGCCTCTCCAGCTGTCTGATGATGGCTTGCGTTAGTTCCTCTTTGCTTCTACCTTTTACAGGCTCAAGGAAGAGTAGTTTTCTTGGGGAATGTTTGTTTGTAGGCATATTGCCCTCCTCTTTAGTTGTTTGTTTAAGTCGGCCAACAAGTTGGATTAAATCACCGACAATTGAATATATAAACTTAATCTAATTTTATTTCAATAAATATGAATTTATTTTTTTCTGCATATTGGGCATTTTCCAAAACCCTTTGTCCGATTTTGTATAAGTGATTGCCACTCATGTTTCTTCTTACACTGCCACCAAACCTTATAGCCACTATTTGGAGTTACATCATAAGCTGTTAAAGAGCCATTTTTCCTTGCGTGCCACTCCTTAGCAATGAGGGGTTTAAGTACGGCTAAATTATTATCCTTATCAGTTTTTTGTCCCTTACAATAAGGACATCCTAGACCTCGTCCACTACGAGAATTTATTTGTGCCTGCCACTCATGACCTTTCTTTTTACACTTCCACCAAACTACTTTGTTGCTCCCGCAAGCAAATTCATAGGGAGTGAATTTTTTATTCTTGGTTGAATGCCATTCTTTGGCTAATAAAGGTTTAAGTACACCTAAATTATTATCTTTTCCAATTTTTTTATTTGAGCAAAAAGGGCAACCAGTCCCTGTTTGTTTAATAGTTCTTTTATCTTTCTTGGTTCGGTTATCTATTGATGTTTTCCATTCATGTTTTTTTTTACACTGCCACCAAACTTTTTCAGAACTAAATGCAGAAAAATGTTTAGGCAAAAGTGGATGATTTTTTTTAGGATGCCATTCTTTAGCTACTTTTGGAAATCTCTTCAGAAAACTATTCCCATATCCACTAGAATTTATTTCTGAGAGAATTTTTTGGTAAATATTGTCAGCTTGAAAATTTTTTTTGTTCAAATAAATTTTGACCTTTTTTTTATCTTTAACTTGGAGATGAGAAGAAATACGTTGGAGTATTTTGTTAATAGTTAGTTTTTTAAAAGTTCTGTCTTTATAAATTATATCTGAAGTTGATATTTTTTTAAGTGGATGCTGTCTAATTCTAACTATTTTGATATTATGCTTTGCAAGTTTTGTATTTTTTTCTTTATCTTTAGCTAGCTTATTTTTATGATAGTAAAAACCATCAAATTCAATACCAATCTTATAATTTGATATAAAAATATCTAGCTCTTGATTGTATACTTTCTTTCTTCTAAAGCTATCTGGAAACAGTGTAACTAATTCTGCAAATATTCTCGCCTCTGGTCTTGAAGTCTGCTTTGTACAAAATGGACAATCATTTAAATTGCCTGGACTTGTGCGGTTGTTTGGAGACGTCTGCCACTCGTGCCCCTTAAGACACTTCCACCAGTATTTTTTATCACTGCCAGGTGCTATCTGGTTGGGAAGAAAGGTTTTGTTTTTTATTGGATGCCATTCTTTAACTAATTTTGGATACAATATTTGCAGATTATTATCCTTACCAATTTTTTGTCCCGCACAATAAGGACAGCCTTGGCCTCTACTAGTACGATGGTATAATCTTGCCTGCCATTCATGACCCTTTTTTTTACACTTCCACCAAACTTTCCTCTCCATTCCGTAGCTAACTTGATTGGGCTTAAGAGGAGCATTTTTTTTGTAATGCCACTCTTTGGAAAGTTGAGGATGCGTTTCTGTTAATGGTTTTCTCATTTTGCTATTATTTAAAGAGCTTAATACTTTATGGATGTTAAGACAATTCCAGAATTATGGGGGGTGGGGGTAGAAAAATAACCCTTGTTCAGAAATGGGACCCAAATTAAATCTAAATTTATATTTTAAAAAAACTTGGCACACTATTGGCACAATTGAATTGTAGTTATGCTATAAATGAAACTTAATTTAGTTGAAGCTGAAGAAGAAGATTGTTGCATCTCCAAGATTTTTTGGTGGGTGCGACAGGGATTGAACCTGTGACCCCTGCCGTGTCGAGGCAGTGCTCTACCGCTGAGCTACACACCCTAATTAATTATTTTTTTTACTGCTCTTATATGTCTTGGTTTAATTTCGCAGCAACCTCCTAACAAAGTTGCTCCATCTTTTAATTTACTTTCAACAAATTTTTTAAATACTTTTGGATTGAATTCATCAGCACGTGTACCATATCTTTCTGTTGGATATCCATTATAATTTGAATCAGCATCTAATGGATTATCTTCAGATATATCTTTAAATGCATTAACTTTAAATCCAAAAGGTAAATTTTGATTAGCTAATTTAGGAATTACAAGATTTACTATTTCTGGAGAAACACATGCTGCTATTATTCCACAACAATTATAATTGTTAGTAATCGGTATTAAATCTTCGATTGTTTCACCTGAAGGTAGATAACCTTTTTTATTTAAATGAACGCCTATTAATATTGGTTTTTTCAAATTTTTAACGGCCTCACAAGCAATCTTAATTTCATTAATACTACTCAAAACATCTAGATAAAATAAATCAACATTAGGATTTAAAATATTTGCTGTTTCATTAAAACCATCAAATATTTCCTTGTCATCGGCAACTTTTTTTGAAAAATAAACAATTTGTTGAGTGGGAAGGGATCCCGCTACTAAAATATGTTTTTTAGAAATGCTTTTTGCCTTATTTGCCAACAAAGCTGAATCATTAGTAGCTTGTTCAAAAAAATCTAATTTATTATATTCTAATAATCTTCTCTTTCTTACAGAAAAATTGCTAGTTACAATTAAGTCTGATCCCGCATTTATAAAATCCAAATGCATATTTACAATCATTTTATGCAAACTCTTATTAATTAAAGCAGTAGCTGACCAAAGTCTGCCTTCAGGCTTCAGACCCATTTCTAATAGGGTTTGTCCTGAGCCTCCGTCTAAAATGTATTTTTTATTTTTTTCAAACATGTTTAATTTAATATTGTTGCAAATAATTTACACGATTTCTTATTTTTTTTTGTTTTTTATAAACATTATAATTTAAGTATATTTGTTGTATAGCAGAATCAACATTAGTAATACTAGAACTATGAGGTGTTATAAATATATTTTTTGTATTCCAAAATCCGTGTTTTTTCGGCAAAGGTTCAACTTTAAAAACATCTAATACTGCTTCAAAATTTTTGTTTTTTTTCATATGTTTTATTAAATCTTTTTCATTAATGGTTGATCCTCTCCCAACATTAATTAAAAGACAATTCTTTTTCATTTTTTTTAAAACCTTCGCATCGACAAAGTTTTGTGTTGCAGTTGTATTGGGTAAAAGGTTAATTACTATATCTAATTTTTTTAAAAAATTATTTAAACCATTTGAACCTCTATAAGTTGAGAAATTATATTTATTAGTTTTATTTGTTCTTGAGAATCCAGAGATTTTATAATTATTTTTTTTTAAAAGTTTTGCAATATATCCTCCGAGATATCCTAGACCAAGAATTCCAACATTAAGATCATTGTTGTCCAAAATATCGAATCTTTCCTTCCATCTTTTATTTTTTTTATTTTCTAAATAATCAAAAATTTTTAATTGATAATTTAATATATGGCATAAAACATAATTATACATTCTTTCTCTCATTACTGGGTCTTTAATTCTAACGATTGGTATTTTTGGAAGATCTTTTTTATTTATTAAATGATCTACTCCTGCCCCTAAAGAAAATATAATTTTTAAATTTTTAAATTTTTTTAGTTCTTTATGCGGCATTTTCCATACAATTGCATAATTAATTTCATCTCTATTCTTAATATTTGGCCAAACTTGAATTTTTTCTTTTGCAAATTTTTTGCGTAATCCTTTGATCCACTCTTTTTTATTTGGCCAATTACAATAAAAAACTATACTCATTTTTAAAAATTTAATAAAATATAAATTATATGAAATTTTTTTATAAAAATTATCACAAATTTATCATTTCCTTTGTGTTACTAGGAGTTGCCTACCATTATTTTAATTTAGGAACAACAAATATTAATAATTTTATTGAAATATCGAAAAGCAAAAAAAACATTCAATTGGGGAACTTAAAAAAAGAAGAATGGGTAAATAAAAATGAAGAAAAACAATATAAATTACTTGAAAAAGAAATTGCCAATATAGAAATAATTGATGAAACTCTTAATATAATTGAAAAAGATATTGAGATAGATAACGAGGATAAAAAAAATAAAGATCAGAATAAAATTGAAAAAATTTTTGTAGAAAAAGGTCAAACGTTTAGTTTAATATTGAATAAACAAAATATTAATAAAAAATATATACAAAATATAATAAACACTACAAATAAAATATTTGATTTAAAAAAATTAAAAATAGATCAAGAAATAAATTTTTATTATACAAAAAATAATGAAAATGAATTTTTTTTTAATAAACTAAGTATCCCATTAACTTTTAAAACAGAAATAATTGTAGAAAAAATTGATAACAGTTTTGTTGCAAAATCTGTTTCTCTACCTATAATTACCGAAAAACAATTTAAAAACGTTATTATAACAAATTCACTTTATGAATCAGGTCAAAAATTTAATGTGCCTAACGCTATACTAATAGATTTGATTAGACTTTACAGTTTTGATGTAGATTTTCAGAGAGATATTCAAAAAAACGATAAATTTATTATATACTATGATACTTTTTATAATGAAAAAAGAAGAGAAGTTGCATATGGCGATATAGTTTATTCTAATTTAATTATACAGGGTAAAGAAATAGAATATTTCATTTTTGAAACCTCTGAAGGATTTGATTATTTTAATAAAGAAGGTAAAAATGTAAGAAAAGCTCTTATGAAAACCCCACTAGATGGAGCCAGATTATCTTCAGGCTTTGGAATGAGAAAACACCCAATTCTAGGATATGATTTAATGCATAAGGGAGTAGATTTTGCTGCCCCTAAAGGTACTCCGGTTTTTGCAGCTGGTAACGGGACAATTGAATTTGCAGGAAGAAATGGAAATTATGGTAAATATATCAGGATAAGACATAATAATTCTTATAAAACTGCTTATGCACATTTAAATGGATATAATAAAGGCATTGTTAGAGGAGCTAGAGTCAAACAAGGTGAAATTATTGGTTTTGTAGGTAGTACTGGAAGATCGACTGGACCCCATCTTCATTACGAAATAATATTTGAAGGAAAAAAAATTAATCCTATGAAGATGAAATTACCTTCAGGAAAGTCTTTAAAAAATGAGGAGTTAGAAAAATTTTTAGTTCACTCTTCAAATGTTTACTCTCAAATAATTGAAAAATTAAATTAATTTTATTGGATATTATTTCTTTTTAGTAATTGAATTGGACAAAAAACCTACAGATTCTAAATTAGTTTCATCTAGATTATTTGTTTCATCATAATCTTCCGTATTGTTTTGTTCTTCTTTATTTTCATAATTTTTACTTTTAGTTGAAGGCCCTTCTGATACTTCATTTTTTTGATTAGTTTCATTTTTATGCAAATTAATTGCCACACCATTTTCAACTAATGTTCTTGAATAATGATCAGCAAATTGAAAATAATACTCCGCTTGGATCCTATCACCTGACGACAAAGCGTTTTTTGCCATAATTAAATATTTACTTAATAATTGACTAGGGTTACCTCGTATTTTGTTTCTATTTGAATTATCATTTCTATAACTTCCATTCCTTTGAAAAGAGTCCTTACGTGTATGCAAACCTCTTCTTGAAGAGTTTCTGTTCTGTGATCTCAAATTTTTTGAGAATCTTGATTTTTTTAAAATCATAAAGTCTATACGCTAATTTTTTGTTTATATTATTGTGATATTAATTAAAACTTTCTTATTTTTTCTATAAAGAAATATCTAGTTACTTTATAACGAAAATAATAATTTTCAAGATAAATCTTTTTAATATGTTGTTTTTTTTAGTTTTTTTTAAATATTAAAACCCTATCAATTCCTTGCAAATCCTTAAGGGTATCAATTAGATAAAGATTATTTTTTAAAAACATTTTTTCTACTTGACACTTTTGTTTATGCCCTATTTCCATCAAAAAAATAGAATTTTTTTTCATACATCTGTAAGCTATATCAGTCAATTCTGATATTTTTTTTAAGCCAGTTTCACCACCTAGTAACGAAATTTTTGGATCATAATTTTTAACTTCTTTTTGCAATTTTTTATATTCTGTATTTTTTATATATGGAGGATTTGAGACTATAATATCAAAATATTGATTCATATTTTTCCAATTAGTTGTTTTTAATTCAAGCCTCTTTTGGGTATTATGTTTTAAAGAGTTCTTATTTGCAACTTTTATTGCATTTTTCGATATATCCACACCTATTCCAATAGAATTTTTATATTCTTTTAGAAAAGAAATAATTATACAACCTGATCCTGTTCCTAAATCACATATTGTATATTTTTTGTTTTGCTTTGGAAGATGTTTGATTATCCCTTCTAATATAAATTCGGTTTCAGGTCTTGGATCTAAAACATTATTATTTATAAAAAAATCTAAACTCCAAAATTCTCTATTCTTAAATATTTTCGAAATAGGTTCCCCATTGATTCTTCTTTTAAAAAAATTATTAAATTTTTTGATATTTATATTTTCAATCTCATTTTTATTTTCCATATAATCTTTATTAATTTTTTGACTTCTTTTAATAATTAGTCTTAAATCTAATTCTGGATTAGGTATTTTGTTATTAATTAATTTTTTTAATTTTTGATTATAAAAATTTTGCATTAATTAATCATGCTTAATCTTTTTGTTTCATCTTCAGTTAATAAAGGCTCTATTAATTCATCTAAATTTCCCATCATTATTTCTTCTAAGTTATGTGAGGTTAGATTAATTCTGTGATCCGAAACTCTTCCTTGGGGAAAATTATAAGTTCTAATTCTTTCTGACCTATCGCCACTACCAACTTGACTTTTTCTATCCTCTGCTCTTTCCTTAGCTTGTAAACTTATTTGTCTATCAAATAATCTTGCTCTAAGAATTTTTAGTGCCTTAGCTTTATTCTTATGTTGAGATTTTTCATCTTGTTGAGAAACAACCACCCCGGTAGGCATATGAGTAATTCTTACTGCACTATCGGTAGTATTTACTGATTGACCACCAGGTCCACTTGATCGAAATACATCAATTCTTAAATCTTTTTCGTCAATTTTTATATCTATTTCCTCTGCTTCTGGCAGAACTGCTACAGTAGCAGCTGAAGTATGGACTCTTCCACTAGATTCTGTTTGGGGAACCCTCTGAACTCTGTGAACCCCTGATTCAAATTTTAATTTTGCATAAACTCCTTTTCCAGAAATACTACCAATAAATTCTTTTATACCTTTTAAACCAGTTTCAGAAAGTGACATAATTTCAAAATTCCATTTTTTACTTTCAGCATATTTTTGGTACATTCTAACTAAATCTGCTCCAAATAAAGAAGCTTCGTCGCCACCTGTTCCAGCTCTGATCTCTAAAATAACATTCTTTTGATCTTTGTTATCTTTAGGTAAAAGAAGTTTTAAAATTTCATTTTCAATTGATGGAATTTTTTTTGAAATATCTTGTTTTTCTTTTTCAGCTTCTAATTTAATCAACTTATCTTCTTCATCTTCTATTAAAGTGTCTAAATCTTTCAGTTCTTTTTTAAATTTTTTTAATTCCCTAATTTTTTCAACTATAGGTAAAAGTTCTGAAAATTCCTTATTTAAACTTATTATTTCATTTGTATCTCTAGATTGTTTCTCAACAGATAAAGTACTATTTATATAATCAAATCTTTCTAAGATTTTTTGAAATTTTTTTTCAATTTCCATTTAATATTTTGAATATTTTATTTGTAGTATAATCAGATATTGTTGATTTATTATTATTTTTTTTGTTATAAATTTTTACTTCATCTTTATTTTCTATATAAATTATGAAATCCGATTTAATTTTATTGGCTCTTTTAACTTGTTTATCTTTTTTTACATCATAATAAATTTCAAAAATATATTGATTAGAATTTGTTGACCTCAATAAATTTACTAATCTATAAGCTTCTTGATCATATTCATCATCAAAAACTGTTGTAATAATTTTAGGATCTAATTTTTTATCATTGTAAATTTCAATTAATCTATCTACACCTCCTGCCCAACCTACTCCATCTATATTATCACCTCCAAACATTTTAATTAATCCAGAGTATCTTCCGCCTCCTAATATAGTGTCTTGTTGATTACCTAATTTGTCAGTTTTAAACTCAAAAACAGTTTCCTTATAATAATCAAGACCCCTTACTAAATTTTTATCTTCTTTAAATTGAATGTTGTTATCAACTAGTAATTTTTTTACAGTCTCATAGTAATCCATACTTTTTTGGGATAAATAATTATTCATTTTTGGAGCATTTCTAATAATTTCTATATCAATTTTATTTTTAGAATCTAAAATTCTTAAAGGATTTGTATTAATTCTTTTTTTTGAATCTTCCGACAAATTATCTTTATTTTTATTAAGAAAAGGTAAAAGTTCTTTTTTATAATTTGTCCTAGATTCTAAATCACCAAGTGAATTTAATACTAGATTTGTAGGTAAATTCAGTTTTTTCAAGAAGTTATAAGCTAAAGATATAAGTTCAAAATCAAATTCAGGAATCGAATTTCCAAAAGTTTCAAAATTAACTTGATTAAATTGTCTATATCTTCCTTTTTGAGGTCTTTCATATCTAAACATAGGTCCAAACAAAAATAATTTTAGAGGGATTCTATATTCACCTGATCCAAGCAATCCATTTGAGACTACAGCTCTAGCAATACCAGCTGTAGCTTCTGGTCTAAGAGTTAATGATCTTCCTTTTTCATCCTCAAAAGTATACATTTCTTTTAAAACAACATCTGAAGACTCACCTAATGTTTTATTAAAAACTGATGTATATTCAATAATAGGAGTACTGATCTCTTGATAACCATAGGAAGTCGCTAATTCTCTAGCAGTATTTTCAATAAGATACTTAATTTTTAAATCTTTATCAAAAAGATCTCTCATTCCTCTTACATTTATAAATTCTTTTGTCATAATTATTATTTGTTAATTTATTTTTTCTACTTTTTCTTCTATCAATTTAGCTAAGTATTCTTCAAGATTTTCATTACTTATCCTGTGATTTTTTTTACCATCTACATATATCATATGTGTGTTGTTTCCGCCTCCTGTAATTCCTATGTTTGTTGAAGTAGCTTCACCTGGACCATTAACAACGCATCCAATTATTGAAACAGTAATTGGTTTTGTTATGTATTCAAGTCTTTTTTCTAATCTTTTTACTGTTTCGATTACATCGAATTGCTGTCTCGCGCAAGAAGGGCAAGAAACTATGGTTACACCTCTTTTTCTCAAATGCAATGATTTTAGTATTTCATATCCTACCTTAACTTCTTCTATAGGGTCATCTGATAAAGAGACTCTTATTGTATCTCCTATTCCTTCATATAATAAAAATCCTAAACCAATAGAGGACTTTATTGAACCTGAAAATTTTGATCCAGCTTCAGTTATTCCTAAGTGAAAAGGATAATCCGTCAATTTCGCAAGTTTTTTATAGGCCTCGACTGTTAAAAAAACATCAGAAGCCTTAACACTTACTTTAATATTAAAGAAATCATTATCTTCCAATATTTTAATGTTATTTAATGCACTTTCAACTAAAGCATCTGGAACAGGTTCTCCATATTTTTCTAAAATTTCTCTCTCTAGACTTCCAGCATTAACCCCAATCCTAATTGCACAATTGTTATCCTTTGCTGCCATTATAATCTCTTTTATCTTATCAATTTTTCCTATATTTCCTGGATTTAATCTTAAGCATGAAGCCCCAGCAATTGCTGCTTCTATAGCTCTTTTATAATGAAAATGGATATCAGCAATTATAGGAATTTTAGTTTCTTTTATTATTTTTTTTAGACTAGAAGTTGATTCTTTATCAGGTACAGATACTCTTACTAAATCAGCACCTGCCAATTCCAAAGATTTAATTTGATTTATAGTTTTTTTTGTATCAGTAGTCAGAGTATTTGTCATTGATTGTACAGAAATTAGAGAGTTTCCACCAACTTCTACTTTTCCCAAACTTATTTTTTTTGAATTACGTCTTTTTATTTTTTGATGAGGTCTAAGCATAAAATTATAATCATACTATTTTTTTGTAATTATAAATTATTAAAATCTTCTGAAAGTTTAAAACTATTTAATACCTCTCCTTTTTTTCCTAATTTACCGTAATTTTTATTTTCAATTAAAATTTTTACATTACCTGCATTACCTGTTGTAATGAAATAATATTCATATGTATTCAAAATAAATTCTTCATTTTTCTTCATTAATTTACTTATTATAATATCTTGATTAGGGCCTTTGATTTGTATCCAAGCATCATCTAATAATTTAAGAATTATTTTTTTATTTATATCTTTATTAATTTCTTGATCAAAATTTGCATTTGCTGAACCCATATTTGATTGATCAGTTTTTTTATTATTATTTAGTCCTAAAATTTTAACGTCCTCTATTGAAACTGATTGGCTTTCTTTTTGCTTTATTTTAAATTTTTTAATTTCCTCTATAGATCTTTTTAATTCCTCTTCCTCAATTTGAGCTAACATTATTTCATCAGGTTCTGGGGTTATAGCATATCTTTCATCTAGATTGGTTTGCAAATAAAAAAAATTATAAAAAGTGTAAAATAAAATTATAGTTAAAATTCCTATAAATCCATATTTTAAATAATATAATTGATAATTATTCGTTATTGTAGGAAGGTTTAATTCTTTTGTTTTAATTACAATATTATTTTCATTTTTATAGAGATTATAAAGATAATCAGTATCTAGATTTAAATAATTAGAATAACTTTTTATAAATCCCCAGTTATAAGGATCACCTGGAAGTCTTTTTGAATTTCCATTCTCTATCGCTTCCAAATAATTAAGAGATATATTAAGACTCTTAGATAAAGTCTCTAATTTTAATTTTCTACTTTCTCTAGCTTTTTTTAAAATTTTACCTAGATTTTCCATTTTTTTTGATAATTATTTATTATACTAGAATAGAAAATAGTCAAAAAAAATTATATATCTAACCCATAATAATTATATATCTAACCCATATATAGAGTGTAAGGACCTTACTGCTAATTCTGTATAATCTTGATCTATAAGTACACTTATTTTTATTTCAGAAGTAGATATTGCTTGAATATTAATATTTTTTTCACCAAGCACTCTAAACATTTTTGTAGCAACACCTGCCTGGGACCTCATTCCCATACCAATTGCAGATACTTTAGCTACCTTTTCATCTGTTTTTAGAGATTGAAAATTAATTTTATTTTTTATTTTTTCTAAAACTTCAACAGCTTTTTTTAATTCTGATTGAGGTAATGTAAATGTAACATTTGCTGTTTTTCCATCTTGAGAAATATTTTGGACTATCATGTCTACATTAATATTAGCTTCTGCTAAAGATCCAAAAATTCCTGCTGAAACTCCAGGCTTATCTAATAAACCACTAACAGTAACTTTAGCTTCATCTTTACTAAACGAAATTCCACTGACTACTTCTTTTTCCATTTTTTTATTATCATTTACCACAAAAGTTCCCTCTTTATCAATTTGAGATGACAAAACTTGAATAGTAATATTGTATTTCATAGCAAGTTCTACTGACCTTGTCTGTAAAACCTTAGCTCCTAACGAAGCCATTTCCAACATCTCTTCATAAGTTATATAATCTATTTTTTTAGCATTTGGAACTATAGAAGGATTTGCTGTAAATACACCCTCTACATCAGTAAAAATATCACATTGTTCAGCATGAAACGCTGCTGCCATTGCTACAGCAGTAGTATCTGAACCTCCTCTTCCAAGAGTCGTTATCTTATTTTCTTTAGATATTCCTTGAAAACCAGTAACGATTGCTACATCATAATATTTAAAAGATTCTAAAATATTTTCTTTTGGAATATTTTCTATTCGTGCCTTTCCATATTCATTATTGGTATATATTGGAACTTGCCAGGCAGTCCAAGTTCTTGATTTTATTCCTTCCTTATTTAAATAAATTGACATTAATCCACATGAAATTTGTTCTCCAGTTGCAAGAACCAAATCACTTTCAGAACTATCTAATGTATTAATTTTTTTTATTTGATTAACTAAAGAATTAGTACTTCCAGCCATAGCAGATAACACTACAATAACTTTTGAATTCCTTGTCATATTTATAATTTTTTTTGACGCAAAAATAATATGATCAATTGTGGCCAAAGATGTACCACCAAATTTCATTACTCTTATATTCATTTTTTGCTTATATATAAAAATATAGTTACTTTGTTAATTATTATTATATAACTTTATATATTAAATTAAAAATGATTGAAGAATACAGTAAATTTGAAGCTATAGCTGACCAATGGTGGGATGAAGATGGTAAATTTTCAATTTTACATCATATAAATCCTCTAAGAATAAAATATATAGTCAATCAAATAACAGCGATAAAATCATTAAAATATAAAAAAAAAGATTATTTAGAAAAATGCAGCATAATTGATATAGGTTGCGGTGGAGGGCTTGTATGTGAACCATTAGCAAGACTTGGAGCTACTGTTTCGGGTTTAGATTTTGTAGAAAAAAATATTAATGTAGCGAAAGATCATTCAAAAAAAGAATTTTTAAAAATAAATTATTTTTTATCAGATATAGATAAACTAAATTTAAAAAAAAAATATGATGTGGTTTTACTCTTAGAAGTGTTGGAACATTTAGATAATTGGGAGAATATTATTAAAAAGATAAACTTATATTTAAAACCAAATGGTATATTAATAATTTCTACAATAAACAGAAATATCTTTTCTTTTTTTGGAGCTATATTAATTGCCGAAAGAATTCTAAAATGGATTCCAAAAAAAACTCATAGTTATGAAAAATTAATTAAAATTAAAGAATTAACAAATACATTAGAAAAAAATAATTTTAAAATTTCTGATATTTCAGGATTATTTTATAACCCAATAAAAAGAAAGTGGAATATTGATAAATCTAAAACAAAAATAAATTATTTTTGTACTGCAATTAAAATTAATTAGTTTTTTTATCAGATGGCCAAGGAAGTGGTTGAAAATCGATATCTTCGTCAACTAATTCTTTTGCTTGTTTTAAATCGGCTTCTCCATAGATAGCTCTTTCATCTACTTCTCCATATTTCATTTTTTTTGCTTCTTCTGTAAATTTATCACCTACATATTCGAAATTTTCTTCAACAATTTTTTTATATTTTGAAATTTTGTTTATTAAAGTTTTATTTATTGTTTTTTGATTCCTTTTATTACTTTTTTTTCCTAAATTTGGTGTCATTAATGATTTTGATATTTTTTTATCATCGCATATAGGACAGCTTATCAAATCTTTTTTCTTTTGTTTTTCAAATTCTTGTGAATCTTTAAACCAAACTTCAAAAATATGATGGTGATTACATTTTAAATTAAAAAGGATCATTACTTTTATATTGTATATATTTATAAATTTTCAATTATAAATTAATTATTTTTAGAAATATTATCAACATTAATTGACAAAATACCAGAATTCTTAATGATTTTGGAGCTAAATAAAGTATTATTTGACATAGCTATTCCATAAAAAGGCCTGACATTATAATTCATATATTTTTTTTTATTTTTTATATCAAATATCTTAAATTTTTTTTCTCCAAAAATCACAATCTCCAACAAATTTGAATTTAATTCTAGTTCATTTTTTGTACTCTCAATTTCATAGTATTCAAATTTTGTTTCAAAAAAAATACCATCATTTATTATTCTTTCTGAGGTTTTTTTATTATTAATTATTTCAGCATTTAATTTTTTCAATTCATTATCTTCTTTAGATCTTAAATTTTCAATTAATTGGTCCCTTATATATTCCAAAAGAATCAAAATATTGGGATTCTTCAAATGATTATTTGCTAAACTTTGACTTATTTTTTCTAAAAGTTTTTTAATTTCCATATTTTAATTAAATTAATACCTTATTTAATTGAGATAAAAAACAACAAACTGTATATAGAATACATCATTTCATTATGATATTTGACAGTTAATTATATGTTTAATTTAGCAAAAAAAATATTTGGATCAACAAGTTCAAGAACAATTAAAGAATTTGATAATGTAATAAAAAAAATAAATCTTTTAGAAAATGATATTTCATCACTGAAAGACAATGATTTATCAAATAAAACTATAGAATTCAAAAATAGGTTAAAAAATGGAGAATCCTTGGAAGGAGTGCTTCCTGAAGCATTTGCAGTAGTCAGAGAAAGTTCAAAAAGAACCCTAAATATGAGACATTTTGATGTGCAATTAATGGGAGGATTAATACTTCATAAAGGAATGATTGCAGAAATGAAAACTGGCGAGGGGAAAACGTTGGTTGCAACATTAGCTGCTTACTTAAATACATTAATCGATGAAAGTGTTCACGTAGTAACTGTAAACGATTATTTAGCAAAAAGAGATGCAGAATGGATGGGTAAAATTTACAATTTTTTAGGATTAAATGTAGGACATATAACTTCCCAAATAGATTATGCTGACAGACAAAAAAATTATAAAGCAGATATCATATATATAACAAACAATGATTTAACTTTTGACTATTTAAGAGACAATTTAAAGGCAAATTTAGATAATCTTTTCTTAAAAAATTTAAATTTTGCAATAGTAGATGAAGTCGATAGTATATTGATTGATGAAGCCAGAACGCCATTGGCTATATCTGCTCAATCAAATGAATCTACAGAACTCTATCCGATTGTGAATAAACTAGTAAGATATTTAGACAAATCAGAATTAGAAAAAGATGAAGAAAAAAGAACAGTACTTTTAAATGAAAAAGGTTTAGAAAAAATTGAAGATTTACTAAAAAAAGAAGGTCTAATCAAAAATGGAACATTGCAGCATCTAGATAATATTGGGCTAAATCATCATGTAACACAATCCTTAAGAGCTCAGCATTTATTCAATAAAGATAAAGAATATGTTGTTAAAGATAATAAGGTATTAATTGTGGATGAATTAACAGGTAGAATGATGGACGGCAGAAGATATGGGGATGGACTTCATCAAGCTATTGAGGCCAAGGAAAAAGTTGAAATACAAAAAGAAAATCAGACAGTTGCATCAATAACTTATCAAAATTTCTTTAGGAATTATAAAAAATTATCAGGTATGACAGGAACTGCACTAACTGAAGCTGAGGAGTTTGAAAAAATATACAATTTAAATGTAATCGATGTTCCTACAAATTTAAAAAATATAAGAGTAGACCATGATGATGAGATTTATAGAACTAAAAAAGAAAAAATAAATGCAATAGTAAAATTAATTAAAGAAAAAAATGAAAAAAAACAACCTATTTTAATCGGCACAACTTCAGTAGAAAGCTCTGAAACAATATCTTTAGAATTAAAGAGATTAAATATAAAACATAAAGTTTTAAATGCTAAATTTCATGAAAAAGAAGCTGAAATAATTGCACAAGCAGGAATGCCGGGATCCATAACTATTTCAACTAATATGGCAGGTAGAGGTACAGATATTCAGTTAGGTGGTAATCTTGAAATAATACTAGAAAATGCTGAAACAAATCAAGCATCTGAATCAGAGAAAAAGGCAATAACTGATAAGCACAAAAAGGATAAACAAATTGTTAAAGATGCAGGAGGATTGTTTATATTAGGAACTGAAAGACACGAAAGTAGAAGAGTAGATAATCAATTAAGAGGTCGTTCCGCAAGGCAAGGTGATGAAGGAGAATCTAGATTCTTTTTATCTCTAGAAGATGATTTAATGAGAGTTTTCGGATCAGAAAAACTAGATAATATATTAAAAACACTAGGAATAAAAGACAATGAACCAATAAAACATAACTTGATAACAAAAGCCTTAGAAAGAGCTCAAAGAAAAGTAGAATCACATAATTTTGATATGAGAAGACAGATATTAAAATTTGATGATATTTTAAATGAACAAAGAAAAATTATTTATAAAAATAGAAGAGAAATTTTAGAATCAGATAATCACTTTATTACAATTAAAGAAATGATTAATGAAATTATTGATGAGTTAGTAAAAATTAGTATGCCTGCAAATACATATATAGATAAATGGGACTCTAATTTTTTATCTAGTAGGTGTAATGAAATATTTAATCTTAAACTTCCGATTAATGAGTGGATGAATGAAGAAGGTATAGCAAATGATGAAATAAAATTAAGAATTAATGATCAAGTAAATCAAAAATATAATAATAAGATTAATCAATATGGGCCAGATATGATTAGAGTTGCAGAAAAAAGAGTAATGCTAAATCAAATAGATATGGATTGGAGAAATCATTTACAAGCAATGGATAATTTAAAATCTTCAGTAGGTTTAAGATCAATGGCAGGTAAAGATCCATACAATGAGTATAAGATGGAATCTTTTAATTATTTTGATGAAATGCTTACAAATCAAAATGAAAAAGTTGTTAAAACATTATTCAATATTGAAATTATTTCACATAAAAGAGATGAAGAATCTAGAATTATTCAAGATACAGTAAAAAAGCCAGATAAAAATATGTTACATAAAAAAATTCAAAGAAATGAACCTTGTCCTTGCGGTTCAGGAAAAAAATACAAATTTTGTCACGGAAGTTGATTTAAATTAGAAGTTATATTCAAATATTTTTCATTTCTCAAAGAAACTAAATCCTCTTCATTAATTTTTAATAACTCTTGTAAATTATTATTTATAGATTTTTTTACATCTACAAATGTTTGATTATAGTTTCGATGAGCACCACCGGGTAACTCAGGTATTATTTCATCAATAACCCCTAATCTACTACAATTGCTTGCAGTTAAATTAAGTGCATTTGCCGCTTGTTTTACCATATTTGGGTCTCTCCATAAAATAGATGCGCACCCTTCAGGTGAAATTACAGAGTAAACTGAATTTTCTAACATCAATACTTTATCTGCTGTAGCTAAAGCAATCGCTCCTCCGGATCCCCCTTCTCCAATTATAGTTGAAATAATAGGTGTTTTTATGTTGAGACTTACTGAAATAGAATTTGCTATTGCTTCAGATTGACCTCTTTCTTCAGCTTCCTTTCCAGGAAAAGCACCTGCGGTATCTACAAATGTTAATATTGGCAAATTAAATTTATCAGCTAATCTATACAATCTTTGAACTTTTCTATATCCTTCTGGTTTTGCCATTCCAAAATTATGCTTAATTCTTGTCTCTGTTGAATTACCTTTTTCAGTTCCAATAACCATAATAGATCTTTTTTCAAAAGTTCCTATTCCTGAAATGATAGATTTATCTTCTGCATATTTTTTATCTCCAGAAAGTGGAATAAAATCAGTAATTAAATTTTCTATATAATCAATAGTATGAGGACGTTTTGGATGTCTTGCAACTTGAACTTTTTGCCAGGGTGTTAAATTTGAATAAATTTTTTTTAAAATATCATCTATTTTTTTCTTTAAATCATTATTTTTTTCATGTTGGTTGGGATTTTCATTTAAAAAACTATCAAATTTTTTTTTTAATTCTATTACAGGTTGTTCGAAATCTAAAAAATCTTCATCGTACATTATGAACTCATATCTTCTAGAATTTCTAAAGTAATTTGATTAATTATTTCTTCTTTTCTAACTTTTTTTAAATTATCAAATATAATATTTAAATGTTGGGGATGTATCTCTAGCCAACTATTTTCTTCTATTGATACTGCAATACATAAAAACAATTCTCCAATTGAATTATTATTTGCAGATTTTTCTAATAATTTCATTATATAAATTGAAGGAACTTTTCTCTCATCATTTATTTTTTGTGAGGTAATTTCCCATAAGTCTTCAGGGATAGAAAAACCAATAAATTCTAATGTTGTTAAGTAAAGTTCTAAATTATTAATATCTTTGTTTTCAAAATCTAAAGAATTTAAAAAATTATCGTATAATTCATCCTCTATATTGAAATTACCTTCATGAATACTCATTAAAAAAACCAATTGTAAATAATCATTGTTAAAAGTTTGTTCGCCTGTATTATTTCTTGCCTGAATTAACTTAAGCCAATTTTTGGCTTCTTCAATATTGTTATTGTATAAATGAGCTTTAGAAGTATTGATTGCAAAATCTATTAATTCACTTGTAGGTTCTATTGATTTTAATAATTCTTTAGAAAGGTGATATGCAAGTTTTGATTGGCTGTTTTGATTTGCAAATTCCCAAAAATTATTAAGAGCTTCTAGTCTTGAAATAGGTAAAATTTGTATTCTTGAAGATTGAAATAGTAAAGCCATTGCTTTTTGATTGTCATTGATATAATTTTTTCTGATAGAATTTAATGGATTTTTCAACTCTTCTATTGAAAAATCAACACTTTGGTACAAAGCTGCTATACTGTCAGAATTTAATGAACCTAAATTGTAAGCTTTTACAGCAGCTTTTAATCTAACTGAGATATCTGTTACAGGGCTAATTGCAATTGATTTTAATAATTGAGGTGATTGGATTTGAATAAAATCTTCACTAAAAGGTAAATTTTCTGAACGCATAATTGCACTATATAATGTCAATGATTCTTGATCATAATTATAATCTTCAATGTTTCCTAAATTATTGTCTATTTTTATTAATTTATTGTATAAGGCTTGAAAATAATCATCGTCATTTTCTTCTAAAAGTAAAGAATTGAAAAAATCAGCTTCCTCTGCTTCCCCGTTAAGATATGAGCAAAAAACTTTTACTTTTATTAGGTAAGAATCTGTTTTAAATTCTGCATTACTATCAAGTACCCCACAAACAGCTGCAAGATTATAATCAACTAAACTTTTCTCGAGTATTGTTTTATCATAAATATCTTTGTTAGCATCATAAGTTGAAATATTTGAAATTAGATTTATTGCTTTTTCTACTTCTCCCAACTGCTGAAGTTTTAATATTCTTTTTTTATCAAATTCTGCATTATCCATTCCATCAGGAACTTTTGAGCCATAATATAAAACATCTACTAAACTTGATTTAATAGCGTTAGATTTGATATTATTATTTAAATTATTAAATAAAAAATTTATACTTTTTTGACTCGAATTGATCCACGCATTATCAAAATCGCTATATGAATTTTCTTCACCAATATTAGTGGAATTCAAATCTTCAGAATTGAAAATTTCAATTTCATCATTTTCATTAATTTCTAACTCATTAACTTCTATTGTCTCATTTGAAATTTTTGTATTATTTTCTTCATCAGAATATTCTTCATCTAAAATGTTAGGATTTTTTGGAGTAAGTATTATGTCCTTATCCTCTGAATACACAGATTTAAAAGAGTTTAAAAAAATAAGTAAAGAGATTAATAATATTTTTTTCATTTAATTAACTAATTTTATAATGATTTTTTCTTCTACTATTTTAGAAGGAGAATTATAACTAACAAATATATTTGCAAAAATAAAAAATATTAATAAAAAAACTGCGATTATTTTAATCATTGTTAATGTACTCATTTGGCTCTAATAGTATATAAATAAGGCAATTTATAGAATTAGGTTATAAAATGATAGATTATTTTATATATGTGGTATTTTATAAATATATCTGATTTTAATATCAAACAATATGGCTCTAATAATAAAAAAACTCAACAATTACGATAAAAATATTATTGTTATTACGGGACATATGGGATCTGGAAAATCTCTAATTGGCAAAAAATTGGCTAAATATTTAAATTGGCAACATTTTGATAGCGATAAAGAAATAGAAAAAAGTGAAGAAAAAAAAATTAGTGAAATATTTAAAGATAATGGAGAAAAATATTTT
This sequence comes from Alphaproteobacteria bacterium MarineAlpha5_Bin12, assembly GCA_002937855.1. Taxonomy (GTDB): domain Bacteria; phylum Pseudomonadota; class Alphaproteobacteria; order HIMB59; genus MarineAlpha5-Bin12. Next base: position 39,276 of record PTKS01000004.1, read on the forward strand.
AGAAAACAAGAAGAAATAATTATAAAATCACTATTGAAAAAAAAATATTCAGTGATCTCACTAGGAGGAGGCTCGATAACAATAAAAGATATTAGAAAATTAATTAGAAATAAATCTATTTCAATTTTTCTAAAAGTTGATATAGATGTACTTATAAAAAGATTAAAAAAAACTAAAAATAGACCGCTACTTTTAAACACTGACGTTAGGAAAAAAATTATTAAATTAGATAAAGATAGACATAATTTTTATAATTCATCAGATATCATAATTGAAAATAAAAAATATTATAGAGATACAGTAAAAGAAATTATAAAAATTCTTACTAATTAAATCAAATGGAAACTAAATTATCAATTAAGATAAATAATAAAATTTACACTACAATTATTGGAAAGAATATTCTTAATAAAGTTTCAAAATATGCTAATTTTAAAAATGATATTTTAAATATTATAATAATTGATTCTAAGGTATATAAAAATCATAAGAATTATATTAATAAAATATTCAAAAATAAAAATTCAAAAAAAATAATTTTTAATAGTTCAGAAAAAAGTAAATCATTTGAAAGTTATTATAAAATTATTAAAAAAATATTTTATTTTAAACCGGATAGAAAAACAAAAATAATAATTATAGGTGGTGGGGTTCTTGGTGATTTAGGTGGTTTTATTGCTAGCACTTTATTAAGAGGTTTAGACCTAATATTAATTCCAACCACTTTACTATCTCAAGTAGATAGCTCTATAGGTGGAAAAAATGGAATTAATTTTTATTCAGGTAAAAACCTAATAGGAACTTTTTACCAACCAAAACTAGTATTGATTGATATTAGTTTTTTAAATACCTTGTCTAAAAGGCAAATTAAATCAGGCTATTCTGAAATTGTCAAACATGCAGTAATAAAGAATAAAAAATATTTTGGTTGGTTAGAAAAAAATTATAATAAAGTGCTTAATTTAGATAAAAAATATATTCTTATGGCAATAATTGAAAGTATTAAAATAAAGTCTTCAATTGTGATGAAAGATGAAAAAGAGAATTTAATAAGCAAAAATTCACGAGCTTTACTTAACTTCGGACATACAATTGGGCATGCATTAGAAGCTAGTAATAAATATAAAAATAATTTAACCCATGGAGAGGCTATTTCATTAGGAATGGTTTGTGCATTAAAAATATCAAATAAATTAAAATATATATCAAATAAAAAGATAGATAAGATAATTGGACACTTAAAAAATGCTAAGTTACCAACAAATATCGAAAGTATTAATTTAAATAATTTAAAGAGATTTATTATTCAAGATAAAAAAAATTTTTCAAATAAAATTAATTTTATTGTTCTAAAAGATATAGGAAATTCTAGTATCGAAAAAAACATACCATTCGCAAAACTTAACAAATTTTATTTAAAATAACTGATGATTTTACAAGATTGGTTATATTTATTATTTATTATATTATTAATTATTGTCTCAGCTTTCTTTTCTGGCTCAGAAACTGCAATTACTGCAGTTTCTAAGGCAAGAATATTATCAAAAGTAAAACAAGGAATAAAAAAAGCTAATTTTGTTGAAAATCTAATCAATAAAAAAGAGGATTTAATCACAAGTCTTTTATTAGCAAATAATTTAGTAAATGTTTTATCATCAGCCTTAGCAACTGCTTTTTTATATAAAGTGTTTGGAAATTCAGGAATAATTTATGCTACTTTAATTATGACAATTATAATCGTTATATTTGCTGAAGTTCTTCCAAAAACATACGCTATTAATAGACCTACAAGAACGGCTTTGGCCATTGGAAAGATATTAAGTTTATTGGTCTTTATCCTTTCTCCATTAGTAAAATTAATTAATTTATTTGTAAATTTCTTTTTAAAAAACTTTATTAAAAAGAATTTAAAATTTATGAATAAGCAAATTGAAGAAGAGCTAAAAGGTACAATAGACTTATATGGAACTTCAGACTCAGACACAAAACAAGAAAAAGTTATGTTACATAATGTTCTGACTTTATCAGATACTACAGTTGATGAAATAATGACTCATAGAAGTAATATATTTTCAATAGATTTAAATATGGGAATTGAAGAAATAACAAAAAAAATATCAAATAGTAAATTTACAAGAATTCCAGTATGGAAAAATACACCTGAAAATATTATAGGAATTTTAGATTCTCGTTCATTTATATCTGATAAATTTTCAAATAAATCAATAAACAAAGAAATAATTACATCTTTGTTAAAAAAACCATGGTTTATTCCTGAATCAACTGATTTGCTAGATCAATTATTTTCTTTTAAAAACAAAAAGGAACATTTAGCACTTGTTATTGATGAGTATGGAGAGCTATTAGGTATGTTAACTTTGGAAGATATAATTGAAGAAATAGTTGGAGATATAGTTGATGAAATCGACTCTCCTACTTCAAATATAATTGAATTAAAAGATGGTTCAATAGATGTTGAAGGTTTGGTAAATATTAGGGATTTGAATAAAAAATTTTCATGGAATTTATTAGATGATGAAGCATCTACAATTGGGGGATTTGTTATAAATTTGACAAAAAGAATTCCACTTTATGGTGAAATAATAAATTTTGAAAATTATACATTTAAAATTCTTTCTCATTCAAGAAAAAAAATTATTAGATTAAATATAAAAAAAACTAATAATTAATAATTTTAATTTCTAATGAATGTAGTCCATTTTCATATTCAATTTTTATTGATGAATTAATCATTTTATGAATTTCAATAAGCTTTTTTCCTTTAAATTTATCAGATTTAATCTGTAAATAAAGATGCGTCATTCCTGTGCCATCAAAATTATTATGCCCTGAATGTTTAAAAGAATGATCTTTTAAATCTAAACGACTAGGTTCAAAATCTGCAAATAGTATTTTTTTAATTCTTTCTATTCTATTCATATAAAAATAGTATATATTATTTATAGTTTTTATGAACAAAACAAAACCACAAATAAAAATAAAAAATTTATCTTGGGAAAAAAAATCTTTTTATGTTTGTGACTATAAATCTTGCAAAAAAGAAGGGAAATACAAGGCTCCACGATCGAAAACTGATTTGAAAAAATATTACTTGTTTTGCCTTGAACATATTAAAGAGTACAACAAATCATGGGATTTTTATAAAGGTATGTCTGTCGATGAAATTGAATTTTCTCTAAGACAAGATGTAATATGGAATAGACCAACTTGGCCAATTAACAATCCATCAAAAAGATTTTTCAAAATGGTTAATGATATAATTTATAATAGATTTGATTTATTAAATCAAAAAGAGAAAAATAGATATAATTTTGAAAACAGCTCAAAATCAGTAATTTTTAATGAAGAAGAAGAGAGAGGATTAGAGAAATTAGATTTAAAACCACCTATTACTCTAGAAAAAATTAAGTTTTCATATAAAAAACTGGTAAAAAAATATCATCCAGACATAAATAAATCAGATAAAAATGCAGAAAAACACTTTAAAGAAATTAATTCAGCGTATAAAACGTTATTAAAAAAATTTTTAGTTAAAACAAATTAATATGGAAAATATATATAATACGAAAAATTCAGTTATTGAGACTGAGCCCGACACTCTAGTTAACACGGAAAAAACATTCGATTTAAAATGTCCATTTAGTGTCCCTGCTTTTAGTGAAAAAAGTGAATATGTTCCTGAATTAGATAATTCCTATAAATTTGACCCAAGTACAACACTTGCGATCTTAGCTGGTTTTGCAAATAATAAAAGAGTTTTGGTACAAGGATTTCATGGAACTGGTAAATCGACACATATTGAACAAGTTGCGGCCAGATTAAATTGGCCTTGCATAAGAATAAATCTTGATAGCCATATTAGTAGAATAGATTTAATTGGAAAAGATATTATAAAGTTAAAAGATAATAAGCAAATAACAGAATTTCAAGATGGCATTCTTCCTTGGTCTTATCAAAATCCTGTTGCTTTAGTATTTGATGAATATGATGCTGGTAGACCTGATGTGATGTTTGTAATACAGAGAATATTAGAATCTAATGGGAGACTAACTTTATTAGATCAATCAAGAGTAATAAAACCTCATAATTATTTTAGATTATTTGCAACAGCGAACACTGTTGGCTTGGGAGATTCTACAGGCTTATATCATGGGACACAACAAATAAATCAAGGGCAATTGGATAGATGGAATATTATTACATCATTAAATTATCTTGACTCAAAAGAAGAAAATAAAATTGTTTTAAGTAAAGTGGAAAAATTAAATAATAAAGAGGGAAAAGATATTATTCAGTCCATGGTAGCTACAGCAGATTTAACTAGAACTGGTTTTGTAAATGGAGATATATCAACTGTTATGAGTCCTAGAACAGTAATTACTTGGGCAGAAAATTATATAATATTTAAAGATATTAAATATTCGTTTGAAATAACTTTTTTAAACAGATGCGATGAATTAGAGAGACAAATAATTAATGAATATTTTCAAAGAAGTTTTGGGTTTGATATAGAAACTGATGAAAAAGACAAATAATAATATAGATATATTTAAAAAAACTCTAAGTATAGTAACTAAAACAATAAGTAAAAAAAAGAAAGTTGAAATAGCCTTTTCAAGTGAAGAAAATGATTTTGATACTAAAAATATAAATATTAGAGAATCTTCAGCTATTTTATCAAAAAAAGATATATCTGAGGTTAGGGGTAATGCAGATTCTTTAGGCTCACAATTAAGGTTTCATAATTCAGAAATTCACAAAAAATTTACTAATAAAGAATCTAGTTCATATAAAATTTTTAATAATATAGAAAAAGCTAGATGCGAATCTTTAGGCTCAAATTATTTAAAAGGTATAAAAATAAATATTACTAATAATATCAAAAATAAACTTAAAAAATCAAATAATCAGAATATAAAAATTGAAGACTTATTATATATACATAGTTTTTTAAATTTTACTAAAAATAATTCTGATAAAGACTTAATTCATTTTCAAAAAAAAATTGATAATAAATTAATAAAAAAAATGGAACCTTATTTTAAAGATCTTTCAAAAAACTTACAAAATCAAAAAGTTTTTGCAGAAAAAATTTATAATATGCTAGATGACTTAGGATTTGATTTATCAATAAATAACGATGAAAATATCAACGATCAAAAAAATGAAGATGATAATCTATCTGAAAATGATAACCAAAAAAATCCAGAAAAAGATAAAGGAGAGGATCAAAGTGAAGATGTATCACAAGATTCTTTAGATAAGTCAATAGTTGATGGAGATGAAAAAGGTGAGGGAGATCAGGGAGAAGATTATGAAGGATCTTACCAATCAAGCAAACTTGAGTCTCTAACTAAATACAAAGCATATACAAGAGAATTTGATGAAATTATTGAAGCAAATAAGCTTTGTGATTTTCAAGAGTTAGAAAAATTAAGAAGTTCACTAGATAAACAAGTATTTTCATTTCAACCTTTAATTGCAAAACTTGCTAATAGACTTCAGAGAAAGTTATTATCTCAACAAAATAGAAATTGGGAGTTTAATTTAGAAGAAGGTTATCTAGATAACTCAAAATTAGCAAAATTTATTGCCAACCCATCAAATGTACTCACCTTTAAAAAAGAAAAAACTACAGAATTTAAAGATACAGTTGTAACTTTGCTTATTGATAATTCTGGATCAATGAGGGGCAGGCCAATAACAGTTGCTGCATTATGTTCTGATATTATTGCAAGAACTTTAGAGAGATGTCTAATTAAAGTTGAGATATTGGGTTTTACAAGTAGCGCCTGGAAAGGTGGAAAATCTAGAGAAAAATGGATAAACAATAATAAACCTAGTAATCCAGGAAGACTTAACGATCTAAGACATATAATTTATAAAAATGCTGATTCCCCATGGAGAAGATCAAAAAAAAATTTAGGACTTTTACTTAAAGAGGGAATACTTAAAGAAAATATTGATGGGGAGGCTTTACTTTGGGCACACAATAGATTGTTAGTTAGAAATGAAAAAAGAAAAATATTGATGGTTATAAGTGATGGTGCCCCAGTTGATGATTCAACTCTTTCTGCAAACCCTGGTAATTATTTAGAGAGAAATTTAAGAGAGGTAATTGATAATATAGAAAAAAGAAACTCAGTTGAACTATTAGCAATAGGAATAGGACATGATGTTTCTAGATATTATAATAATGCTGCAACTATAAATGACGTTGATCAATTAGGTGAGGTGTTATTAAATGAATTATCAAATATTTTCTCAAATACCAAAAAAAAATTAAAAATAGCTATTTAAGGTATCCATTTTTTTTTATAAATTTCAAATGTATCATTTTTTATTGCATTCCTAATATCTTTCATCATTAAATTCATAAAATTAAGATTGTGTATACTTAATAGTTGTAATCCTAAAATCTCATTCGATTTAAATAAATGGTGAATATAAGATTTTGTATAATTAATACACGTAGTACATTTGCAATCTCGTTCTAATGGATTCTTATCTGTTTTATACACAGAATTTTTTATATTAATTTTTCCTTTTTGATCAAATTTAGTAAGGGCTGAACCATGCCTAGCTATTCTTGTTGGCATAACGCAATCAAAGGTATCTATTCCATATTGAACTAAAGTCCAAATATCGATAGGATCACCTATACCAAGTAAATGGATAGGATATTTAGAACCTAATTTTGACGCAGTATGCTTTACTACATTGTACATTTCTTCTTTGCTTGAACCTAAAGAGCCACCTATTGCTATTCCAAAAAAATCATTACTCATATTAAATTCTATACTTTGGTCTCTTAGATCTTCATATACGCCTCCTTGAATAATACCATATAATTTTTGATGTCCTGAAGATCCGTAAGTAGGTTTATAATTATTTGATGAATTAAATTCATTAATTGATCTAATAGCCCAGCTATGGCTCCTATCCATCGATTTAGCAGTGTAAGCTTTACTCACATTATATGGAGTACATTCATCAAGAACTAAAATTAAATCAGCGCCAAGTTTTCTTTGAATCTGTATTGATTTTTCTGGGGTAAGAAGTTTTGAAGATCCATCTAAATATGATTTAAATTCAGCTCCCTCATCATTTATTTTTGTTAATGATTTTTTATTTTTAAAATTTTTATTGCCTTTTATTTCATTAGCAACTGAACCATGACCCAAAGAAAATATTTGAAAACCCCCGCTATCTGTTAACATAGGTCCTTTCCAATTCATAAATCTATGTAATCCTCCATGATCAGCAATAATATCTTCCCCGGGTTGAAGCATTAAATGATAAGTATTAGATAAGATTATTTGGGTTTTATTTTCTTTTGCCTGATACGTATTGATTGACTTTAATGTTGCTTTAGTTGCGCAAAAAATAAACGCCGGTGTTTCTATTTGTCCGTGAGGTGTAGAAATTACCCCAGTTCTAGAATTATTATTTTTTGCTTTATTTTTAATTTGCCAATTAAATTCATTCATAATTTAGTTTTATTTATAAAGTACTTCGCAATATAAATGAATGGCGTATCAATTAAAGAAATAAAAATTCTTAAAATATAAGTCCCTAAAATATATGTAAATATTACAATATTTAATGGGAGTGGATTTAGAGCGAAAATAACAAATGCACATAAACTAAATACCGTATTATCTATTAAAGATGAAATTGATGTAGATAAATTATTTCTTATCCATAAATATTTTTTATTTGTCTTTTTAGAAATAAAATTAAAAAACCATATATCAAAATATTGACTGATAAGGTAAGCAAACATACTAGATAAAAAAAATATTGGAAAGGGTAGAAATATATTTAATAAACTTTCTTCAGTTGTTAATGCCCAAGAATATTCATTTACTGCCAAATCATCGCCTAAAGGTTTAAATCCTAGTGTGAATAATGCAATAACTGTCATAAATAAGAAACCTAAAAAACCAATTAAGACATTTTTCCTAGCCTTTTCTTTTCCATAATATTCACTTAAAATATCTGTGCACAAAAAAGTAGAAGCAAATAGAATTGTACCTAAAGCAATTGGTTCATCAAAAAAAGAAAATTTAACTATCTTTAAAATTTGAATATTAGCAAATATAATTGCTATTACGGTATAAATATATAGACCGATCTCACCAAATAATTTTAGAAAAATTATTATTGATATAAAACAAAATAATAAAAATATTAACCAAGTAAATTCAACTGGAATAGAATTAAAAAAATTTACAAAACCATTAAAATTAATAAAACTAACAATTAATTCATTTAAGTTATTCAAGATTAGTGCTTATTTAATTGCTAAAATTCTTTTTTTTAATTTAATTGCGTGGGTGTGAAGTTTTGAGTTAGAGGTTTTTAATAAAAATTGATCTAAGCCGCCTTTTTTTTCTACTGTTCTAATAGTACTAACTGCAACACGTAATTTTATCTTACCTTTTAGCTTATCACTCATCATTGAAATAGTCTGAAGGTTTGGAATATATCTTCTCTTAGTTTTATTGTTTGCATGACTTACTTTATTACCACTAAGATATGCTTTTCCTGTTAATTGACATTTTTTGGACATATTGAAACCCCTTCTATTGTGCTTTATAAATAAGGTCAAGCAATAGATTTTTTTAAAAATATAGTTTTTTACAAATAAAATCAGGGAATATAATAACTTCGCTCATCTGGCTAATTTGATTTTCCAAAACTTTAATAGAATCCTTAGATTTAAAAAAATTATTATGAATGCCTGAAGTGATTAAGACACTTTTAATTCCAAAGTTGTGGGCTCCATATATATCGTGGGATAATGAATCTCCTATAGCAACTGTCCTTGATTTTTTGAAATTAACTATATTTTTTGTAGCTTCTTTATATATAAAACTAGAGGGTTTTCCTAAAAAAAATGTTTTACCCCCTATAGATTCATATAATTTTAAAATAGAACCTGCACAAATTTGTTTTTTTAAATTTGCATTAGTTTCAACACTTTCATAATCAGGATTTGCACAAACTAGAGGAAGGTTCAATTTAAGCGCTTCTTGTAGAAGAGAAGTATATTCTATTACTGGTATATTTGGGTCAATTGAACTAGCAACTATAAAATTTGCCTCATTAATTTTTTTAACTTCTTTTTTATTTAATCCTTTTAATAGATTATTTTTATTTTTTACAGTGATATGATAATATTTTTTACCTAAATCTCTTGACCAAGATTGTGTTGGCATTTTTAACTCGTTTAACACTGTTTGTCCACTAGTTAAAACTTTATTAAAAATATTTGTATTAAATCCTAATTTTTTAAGATTAGATATTATATTAATATTTTTTTTTGATGAATTAGAAATCAAAATTATATTTTTTTTATTTTGATGAATTTTTTCAAGACAATTTAAGGCATGAGGAAATGATTTTTTTCCATCATGTATTACGCCCCACAAGTCAATTATAAATGTGTCGAAATAATTCATAAGATAAGAAATTTTTTTTATACTTGTAGTTTTGCTCATTACGCATCGGTTCCTATCGCTTCAGATATATTATTGTAACCATCTGCTTTTAAAAAATATACCAATTCCTTATTAATTTTTTCAATTATCACTGGTCCTTCATATATTAAACCAGTATACATTTGAACTAGAGAGGCTCCAGCTTTAATTTTTTCGTAAACATCTCTTCCAGAGAATATTCCCCCCACCCCGATCAAAACAATTTTTCCTCCTGTTAAATTATACATCTCTTTTAATAAATTTGTGGAAGATTGAAATAATGGCTTACCACTTAAGCCGCCTTCTTTATTCTTATTTTTATCGATTAAAAAATCTGATCTTAATGAAGTTGTGTTACCAATTATTATACCATCGATACCTTGAGCCAATGAAGTCAGGGCAATATCCCTTTTTTGCTCTTCGTTAATATCAGGAGAAATCTTAATTAATAAAGGTTTGTTTCTAATTTGATTATCTAATTTTTTTTCATTTTTAATATTAATTATTAAGTTTTCTAATTTTCCACGATTTTGTAGCTCTCTTAATCCTGGTGTGTTTGGTGAAGAAATATTTATTACTATGTAATCACAATAGGGGCCTAAAGATTTTATACACTTAATATAATCTCCAGTAATATCATCAGTATTTAAGTTTTTTCCTATATTTAATCCTATAATTCCATGTAAAAAATATTTCATTTCATATCTTTTTTTTATTCTTTTTAAAACTTTTTCAGATCCATGATTATTAAATCCCAAATGGTTAATAATTGCTTGGTCTTTATTGAGTCTAAATATTCTAGGTTTTTTATTTCCATTTTGAGGCTTGAGGGTAACTGTTCCAACTTCAGTATAGCTAAAACCTAATTCTAATATTTCACTTATGACTTCACCATTTTTATCAAAACCAGCGGCAAGACCTAAAGGATTATTAAATTCTAAATTCCAAATAAATTGTTTTAATATTTCATTATTTGTGAAAGGTTTAAAAAAAAATTTAATTATACCAAGCTTTAAAATTTTAATTGTTAGAAAATGTGCTAATTCTGCTGGAAATATCTTAATTATTTTAAAAAACATCATTCCCGATTAGATAAATCTTCTTTTTTTATAGCTTTATCTATTAAAATAATTGTTCTATTAATACCATATAAAGCTATAAATGATCCTAGTCTTGGCCCTTCATTTTGACCTAATAAAACATTATATATTAATTGAAAATAATTTCTTAAATTTTCGAAATCATATTTTTTACCAATCTCATAGATTGAAGTCTGAATATCTTCCGGTTTTGTATCAGCTTTAAGATTTTTTAAAGTACTTTTTAAATCAATAAATATTTTTATATTTTTTTCATCTAATAATTTGTAATTTTTTTTTGGTAAAATAAAATCTTTATAATACTCAATAGCATATTTAATTTGATTATTAATATATTCATTTTTAAAAGGTATGAGCTTGGGGTTGTATTCATTGATGAAACTCCAAATTATTTTTGGTTCAACTGAATTGCAGACACTAACCAAATTCATTAGAGTATTAAAAGTTATTGATGAATCTATTTTGGGAGGCTTCCCAAAATGGATGTGCCATGCTGGATTATCCATTTTTTTATATGTCTTATCTTCATGAAAATTTTTATTAAAATTTAGATATTCATCACTACACTTAGGAATCACATCAAAATGTAATTTTTTTGCTGATTTAGGTCTTTGAAACATAAATAAAGATAAACTTTCAGGTGTTGAATATCTTAACCATTCATCTATACTAATTCCATTTCCTTTAGATTTAGATATTTTTTCACCGTTTTGGTCCAAAAACATTTCATAAATTAAATTAATGGGAGGTTTATTTCCTAGTTTCTTGCATATCATACTCCCAAGTTTTACACTATCAGTTAAATCTTTACCGCACATTTCATAATCTACTTCTAAAGCTATCCATCTCATTGCCCAATCAACTTTCCATTGAAGTTTGCATTCGCCACTTAAAACAGACTTTTCAATTAGTTTGTTGTTTTGAGGATCTTTATAAATAATACTATTATCTTTAATATTATATTCTTCAATTTTTACTTGAAGTACCTTATTAGTTTTTGCGCATATAGGCAAAAATGGACTATATGTTTCTTTTCGCTCCTCTCGTAAAGTTGGCAAAATTATAGATAAGATAGATTCGTAATTTTGCATTACTAATTTTATAGTTTCATCAAAAAAACCTTTTTTATATAATTCAGTAGAGCTTTTAAAATCATAGGAAAAATTAAATTTATCTAAAAAAGATTTTAATTTATTATTATTATGATGACCAAAACTCTCAAATTTATCGAAAGGATCAGGAATTGAAGTTAAGGGCATGCCTAAATATTTATTTAACATATTTTGATTTGGAACATTATCAGGAACTTTCCTAAGTCCATCCATGTCATCTGAAAATGTTATAACTTTTGAGTTACATTTGGTTAATTGTTCAAAGGCATTTTGAACCATTAATGTTCTAACAACTTCTCCAAAAGTTCCTATATGTGGCAATCCTGATGGTCCATAACCAGTTTCAAAAATTATAAATTCTTTATTTGGTTTTTTAAAATTTTCTAATCCTCCATAAAGATCGATAATTTTTTTTGCTTCAATGAAAGGCCATGATTTTAAATCATTATAATTTTTTATATTTTCAATTTTAATCATAATTTTTTATCAGCCTTTATTCTTATTTTTTTTCCTAATATTAATTTTATAGAATTTGTTAAAATTTCTTTTTCAGATCCTAGTTTAATAAAAAAATCATTTTCTACTTCGCGTATTAAGGGTACAATTATTTTTATCAATGATTTAGCCTGATCAGTCAATTCTATATTTTTTTTTCTATTATCCTTGCTAGATTTTCTATAAATTAATTTTTTTTGTTGTAAAATATCCAATGTTGTACTTATAACAGAAATATTCACACCTGAAGATTTTGATATATCAACTTGTGTAATTAAATCATTTGAATTCACATATAGAGTCTCTAAAATGATATACTCATTAAGTGTTAATGCATATTCAGAAAGCGAGCTTCTTAGAAGATTTTGCCATAAATTAGAAACCTTCCAAATCAATAAACCTAACTTAGTATCAATTAAATTATTACTATTCATGTAATTTGTATACAAACTATTTGTATACAAATTATTTAAATTTGCAATATTATTCTGGTGCCAAAGTAACAAGAATTCCATCTAAATCATCATTATATTCAATTTGACAACTCAATCTAGAATTTTCTTTAACATGAAATGCCTGATCTAACATTGACTCTTCTTCATCTTCAATTTTATTTAATTTATTATTCCAATCCTTATCAACATAAACATGACATGTAGCGCAAGCTGCACAACCTCCACAAGCTGCTTCTATTGGTAAATCTGCATCTCTTATAATTTCCATTAAAACTAAACCTTTTTTAGCTTCAAGCTGATGTAACTTTCCTTCTCTGTCAATAACGTTAATTTTCCCTTTGGACATCTATTTTATTCCGAGTTTTTTATGAATATCTTTTGATGATGTTGTGTATCGAAATATAACCTTTTTATCAGGAAAACAATATTGTGCACATTTTTGTGACATTAATGCCGCCTCGTGAAAACCGGAAAGTATTAACTTTAATTTACCTGGATAGGTATTAATATCTCCTATTGAAAATATACTTGGGATATTTGTTTCAAATTTTTCAGTATCTACAATTATTAAATTATTTTCTAGATTTAGATTCCAATTCTTTATTGAACCCAAATCATTTTTTAAGCCAAAAAAAGGTATTAAAAAATCTGTTTGTATCTTTTTTTCTACATTGTCATTATATATTAAAACAGATTCGAGCATGCCATTATTTCCATATAAACTCTTTAATTGACCAAGAAAGAACTCAATCTTATTGTTTTCTTCTAAATTTAACATTTTTTGTACACTATCAGGGGATGCCCTAAACTCTTTTCTTCTATGTAAAAGAGACACATTTGCAATTTTTGATAATTCATTTGTCCAATCTATTGCTGAATCGCCTCCTCCAGCAATAAGTACATTTTTATTTTCAAATATTTTCTTATTTTTGATAGAATAAAAAACACTCTTATTTTCGTATTCTGCTATATTTTCTAAAGGAGGTTTTCTTGGTATAAAACTTCCAGCACCCGCAGCAATAACTATACATTTAGCTATTATTGAGTTATTTTCACTTGTCGTAATAGTCCACTCATTTTCAGTATTTTTTTCAAGTTTTTCCGCATTTTGATTTAAATGAAATATAGGGTTAAAGGGTTTGCATTGATCCATTAAATCATCAACAAGTTTTTGAGCTGAGATTTCTACTCTTGAAGGTATATCATATATGGGTTTTTCTGGATATAATTCTGAGCATTGACCACCTATTTTGTCAAGATTGTCAATTACATGGCATTTCATGTCTAAAAGACCCAATTCAAAAATAGCAAAAAGTCCTACAGGGCCTGCGCCTATTATAACAACATCTGTTTTGTAATTTGACATAAAAATACCTTTTTTTCTTTTGTTATTTAATTATATAATAAAATGTAATTAATGATCAATAAAAGGTTTTCCAATAACACATTTTTAGGATTCTGGCTCTTAATATTAACATTAATGGTCTATGCAATTATTCTCATAGGAGGATTAACAAGATTAACTGAGTCAGGGCTTTCAATGGTAGATTGGAGGCCATTAATGGGAACAATTCCACCTATATCTTTTGAAGATTGGAATTATCTATTTGATCAATACAAAAAAACTCCAGAATTTATCATTTTGAATAAAAATATGGTACTGCAAGAATTTAAATATATTTTTTGGTGGGAATACTCTCACAGACTATTTGCGAGATTAATAGGAATAGTTTTTATCATCCCATTCATATATTTTTTGATTAAAAGATCTCTTACAAAAAAACAAATAATACAATTAATTATTGTATTCATTTTTGCAATAATTCAGGCTGTTGTAGGATGGTGGATGGTTAAAAGTGGGTTAACTGATGATCCTTATGTAAGTCAATATAGGTTATCTTTTCATTTAACAAACGCAATAATAATATTAAGCATTTTACTCTGGCTTACTCTAGAAAATTTTTTTCCTAAACAAAATAATTTCAAGTTAGATGTATCTGGTATCCTATTAATGATAGCTTTATTTTTATGTCTATTAACAATAATTTCAGGAAGTTTTGTGTCTGCAACAGATGCGGGTAAATCTTATAATACATTTCCTTTAATGGATGGTAAATTTGTACCTGAAGGATATTTGATTTATGAAAATTTTTTTATTAATTTTTTTGAAAATACAATTGCCATACAATTCAATCATAGATGGTTAGCTATATTTTCATTTATTTGGACAATATCAATTATTTTTTATATAATAAATAAAGAAATTACTTTTAGTCAAAAAATTACTTGTTTAATCATTTTTGTTCTCATTAGCCTACAAATTCTTTTAGGAATATTTACATTAATTTATAATGTACCTTTAATATTAGCAAGTATTCATCAAGCTAATGCAACTTTATTGTTGTGCTCATTATTGACTAGTTTATATTTTTTTTCTAATAGATAATAAATAATATATGAAATATCTTTTAATAATAATTTTTCTATTGTTGGGAAATCAAGTTTTCTCAAAGGAAATGTATGTTCCTGAAAGTGGGGAAATTGTTTTCGAAATAATTAGAAAAAATAAAACTATAGGAACTCACACAATTTCTTTTATAGAAAATGATAAAGACTTAAAAGTCGATATTGAAGTAAATATTAATGTAAAACTAGGTTTTTTAACTATTTATAAGTACAGGCATAACAATACTGAATATTGGCAAGAGGGTGAATTGATAAAAATTTCAACCAATTCTTTAACAAACTCCAAAAAAAAGTACTTTGTTGAAGGTCAAAAAAATAATGATTTTTTTGAATATGAAGGTGTAGACAGTAGAAAAAGAACTGGTTTGGATGTAATTCCAATCAGTTATTGGAATTATGAAATATTGGATAGAAACGTTTTTTTAGATTCCCAAAAAGGTATTTTAAGAGAATTTGATTTAAAAGAAATGGAATTAGAAAATATATTTTTTAATGAAAAAAATTTCAATGCAAAAAAATATATGATGAAAGTTAAAACAATTCACTCAAGTGATGAGAAGCCGTTTCCAAATCTTTATTTGTGGTATACAAATAAAGGAGAATTGATGAAATTAGAATTTGATAGTCCTGAAGATAAATCAATAATTACTTATAATAGAATTAAATAATGAAAGAAAAAAAAGTTATATGGATTTCAGGAGCATCAACTGGAATAGGCAAGGCATCTGCATTAAAATTTATTGAAAATGAATGGCAAGTTGCAGCATCAGCAAGAAATTTGGATAACTTAAAAGTTTTAAAAAAAGAAGCTGAAGATAAATATGGATTTGGGAATATTGACATCTACATTTGTGATACAAGAGATAAAAATGAAGTTGAAAAGACTGTAGTAAAAATTGAAAAAAAATTTGGTCATATTGATATAGCAATGTTAAATGCTGGCACTGCCTCCCCTTATTCGGATGAATTTAATCTTGATTATTATAATCATGTTGTAACAACAAATATTTTAGGAAATCTTAATTGTATTAATTCTGTTCATAAGAGATTTAAAAATAGAAAAAAAGGACATATAGCAATAGTTTCATCAATGACAGGATATAGAGGATTACCAACTGCTTCAGCATATACATTAACAAAAGCAGCTTTAATAAATCTTTCAGAGTCTCTTTTTTTTGATCTAAAAAAGTTTGGAGTAAAAGTTAGTGTAATTAATCCTGGCTTTATTAAAACACCTTTAACTGACAAAAATACTTTTCCAATGCCTTTTTTGAAAACTAAAGAATATGCCGCCAAAAAAATTTATGATGGTTTAATGAAAAATAAATTTGAAATAATTTTTCCATTACAATGGACAATAATTATGAAAATTTTGAGATTACTTCCATATAATTTATATTTTTACCTTGTATCAAAATACACAGGCCTTTAATTTAAATAATTAATTAAATTAATGCTAGATACTAAGGATTTATTAAAAAATTTAAGATTATTGGAAGAAGAACATCGAGATTTAGATGAGGTAATTTATGAATTACAACAAAATAAAACTATAAATTTAATGCAAATAATCAGACTGAAAAAGAAAAAATTATACCTAAAAGATAAAATTAAAAAATTAAAATATGAATTAGAACCTGATATAATTGCGTAATTTAAATTAATAACTATATTTTTTAAATTTAGTCAGAAAGTCTAAAGAAAAATCTTTAATTTTTTTTAATGAACCGGTCTTTTTTATTTGTTTTGATAAAAAAAATCTTGTTTTGTCAATATTATTTTCTCTATCATTCAGCCAAAATAATAAAGTAGAAATATATATATAAAATAAAATTAGTCTTTTTGTATAAAAATTAAAATCATAAGATTTATCATTAGCTAAATACCAAATATTATTCACTGTATTATAAGTGGAACTAATAAGGATATTTAAATTATTAGGAGAACTTAAAGTAAAATAAGTTCTTTTCAATAATTTTTTATTTTTAAAATTTTTTTCTAGCCTTATCATAATTATCTCAATTATTTTTTCATGAGTTTTTAAATTATTTATTTTTAATTTTTTAACATTTTCATTCATTTCAATATCTAAATCTTCTAAATAATACTTTAATATATCAATAAAATTTGGAAAAAGAGCATAAATTTCATTTTTTGGTATTTTGTGTCTTTTTGAAATTTCAGAATAAATCTGTTCGTTCCATCCTACTTTTGTAATAATTTTTTTTGCAAAAATTAAAATATTTTTACGTTTTTTTTCTAAATTTTTATTCATAATTTTTAATTTTTAAATTCCTCTGCATAACCAAAAAATTTAGGATCAGATAATCTAGAAATATATAAGATTCCATTTAAGTGATCGCATTCATGTTGAATAATTCTTGATATTATTCCTTCAACTGTTTTTTGAACTAACTTTCCTTTGAGATTATAACCTTTATATGTTATTTTCTTAAATCTTCTTACTTTCCCAATCATTCCAGGTATCGATAAGCATCCCTCCCAATCATCTTCATATTCTTCAGCTATCCCTTTATATGATGGATTTATTAGAGCAGTAATTTGAATTTTTTTTTCATCTATTTCTTTTTTTTCTTTATTATTTAAATCAGATCTAAATAAAATAATCCTTTTGTTAATATAGACTTGTGGAGCAGCTAATCCTATACCGTTTGAATCAATCAATGTGTGTGTCATATCAATGATAATTCTCTTGAGTGAATTTTGGGATATATTTTTTAATTTCTCTGCTTTTTTAGTTAAAATTGGATGACCTATTCTAGCTATTTTTAATATCGACATAATAATCTTAATATAGATATATTTATTATTTTTCATATAAAAATCCAATAAAATCATTTTATTTATGTCAAAATTTGCAATTTTTATTGAGGTATGATAACAAACATTTTTTTTAAATAAAGGAATATTCATTGGAAGTATTTGTAAAAGATAATAATTTGGAACAAGCATTAAGAAATTTAAAGAAAAAGATGCAGCGTGAAGGTTTATATAGAGAAATGAAACTAAGAAAACATTATGAAAAACCTTCTATTAAAAAAGCCAGAGAGAAAACTGAATCAATAAGAAGATTTAGAAAATTACAAAGAAAAAATTTCAGGTAATAAAATCATTTTCCTAATTCTTTAACTATATTTTCACACATTTTTTTTGCATCACCAAATAACATAGTAGTGTTATCTCTGTAAAAAAGTTCATTATCTACTCCTGAATATCCTGTAGCCATTGATCTTTTAACAAAAAGTACTGTTTGAGACTTTTCTACATCTAGTATTGGCATTCCATATATAGGTGAGGACTGGTCAGTTTTTGCTGCTGGATTTGTAACATCGTTAGCTCCTATTACAAAGGACACTTCATTCATCGGAAAATCTGGATTAATTTCATCAAGCTCTAAAACTTCTTCATAAGGTACATTAGCCTCAGCAAGTAAAACATTCATATGACCGGGCATGCGTCCAGCAACTGGGTGAATTGCATATCTTACTTTTATACCTTCTTGTTTTAAAAGATCTGCCATCTCTCTCAAAGCATGTTGAGCTTGGGCTACGGCCATCCCGTATCCAGGAACAATAATAACTGACTCTGCATTTTTCATTATGTACGCTGCATCTTCTGCACTACCTTGTTTAATAATTTTATCTTCACTTTGTTCAGAATTATCAATTGACTGTTCTCCTCCAAAACCGCCTAAAACAACATTAATTATTGATCTGTTCATACCTTTGCTCATTATGTAACTAAGTATTGCCCCAGAGGCTCCTACAAGAGCTCCAGTTATAATCAAAAGGTTATTACTCAATGTAAAGCCTATACCGCAAGCAGCCCAACCTGAATAAGAATTTAGCATAGAGACTACTACTGGCATATCAGCTCCCCCAATTGGCAAAACAACTAATATTCCAAGCAATATTGAGATTAATACTATAGACCAAAATATTGAAGGGCCTTGATCAAATACAAAATAAATTATCAGAAAAACTATCAATATAAATATTAACAAATTTATAAAATGTTGAAATTTAAAAACTATTGGTTTTCCTGAGATAGTACCTTGCAATTTACCAAATGCTAAAACTGACCCTGAAAAAGTTATAGCCCCTATAAATGTTCCTATACTCATTTCAATAAGACTACTTTTTTTAATTGATCCAATTTCACCAATATTGAAAGAAGATGGATCATAAAAAGCGGCTGCCGCAACAAATACAGCAGCTAATCCAACTAAGCTGTGAAAAGCTGCAACTAGTTGAGGTAATGCTGTCATTTCTATTTTAAAAGCAATAAAAGTTCCTATTGAGCCCCCAATAAATATTGCAATTCCTATTTCTGTGTAACTCAATACACTTTTAAACATTAATGTAGTAATAACTGCAATTATCATACCAATTATTCCAAAAATATTTCCCAACCTTGAAGATTCTGGATGAGATAAACCTCTCAGTGCAAAAATAAAAAGTAGAGCTGAAAGTAAATACAAAATTGCAACTATATTTGATGACATTTTTTAATTTTTCTTTTTTCTTTTTTTCTTAAACATTGAAAGCATCCTATAAGTAACTATAAATCCTCCAAAAATATTAACTGATGCTAAAACCACTGCAATTAGGCCAAATATTTTTGAAATTTCAAAGTCATTGGGACCGGCTGCTAAGATTGCTCCAACTATTATTACGCTTGATATAGCATTTGTTACCCCCATTAGAGGGCTATGTAAAGCAGGAGTTACTGACCACACTACGTAATAACCAATTATGCATGCGAGAGAAAAAACCGTCAATCCAACAACAAAAATTTCTGAACTATGTGCTTCCATAATCTATTTAAAATTATCCAATTTTATCGACCCTCCATATGTCAAAACTACTGATTTAATTATTTCATCTTCCCAATCTATCTTTATTGTTTTTTCTTCCTTATTAATCATAAGACTTAAAAAATTATAAATATTTTTTGAATATAATGAAGAGGCATCTTTTGATACTCTTCCAGGAACATTACCATATCCTATTATTTTCACTCCATTATGTTCAACAATCTCATCTATTTTACTTAAAGGGCAGTTTCCTCCAGACTCAACAGCAAGGTCTACAATAATTGAACCAGCATTCATACTTTCTACCATTTCTTTAGATATTAATGTTGGGGCTTTTTTCCCTGGGATTAAAGCAGTGCAAATAACAATATCTTGTTTAGATAGTGTTTCAGCAATAAGTGCAGATTGTTTTTTTTTATAATCTTCACTCATTTCTTTTGCATAACCGCCTGATGTTTCATTGTCAATTTTTTCTGAGTCAACCATAATAAATTTTGCGCCTAAGCTTTCAACTTGTTCTTTAGTTGCTGAACGAACATCAGTAGCTGATACCACAGCTCCTAATCTTTTAGCTGTTGCTATAGCTTGCAGCCCTGCAACACCCACTCCAAGAACCATAACCTTTGCCGGATTAATTCTTCCGGCTGCAGTCATCATCATTGGAAAAGCTTTGGGAAATTGTTCGGCTGCATCAATTACACTTCTATAACCAGCAAGATTTGCTTGGGAAGATAAAACATCCATACTTTGCGCCCTACTTATTCGGGGAATTAATTCCATACAACAGCTTGTAATGGAATTGTCATTTAAATTTTTTAATAAATTAATATTTTTATAAGGATCCAAAATTCCAATTAAAATTGTATTTTTACTTAGTTCAGATATATCTTTTTCTGAAGGCATCTTCACTACTAAGCATACATCCTTCAACTTTAAACATTCTGACCTACTGACTATCTGAGCTCCAGCTTCAATATAATCTTTGTCGTAATATCCAGATTTTATACCTGCCCCTTCCTCTACAAAAATTTCAAATCCGAGTCTTTTGATAAGTTTGATGCTTTCTGGAGTTGCGGATACTCTTGTTTCAATATCTTCCAATTCTCTTAGTACTGATAATTTCATAAATAATTAAATTAATTTCTCTTTTTGAAAATTATATTTTTTTGTCTTTTATCAATAGCATCAGATGAAAAATTTTCAATTAATTCATTAAAAATTCTGTACCAATTTAATTCTGCTTTTAAATGCATAAATACTGAGCCCAGGCCTACAGCAGCTCTATCCATAAATACAAATTCTCTTGGAGGTTGAATCCCCCCCAATTTTCTTAATTCCTTATGAACTTCGGACGCAACTTTTGCTCCATATGTTCCACTTGTATTTTCTTGAATCTTTTGGACTTTATCCTTCATTAAAGGAGAATATATAAAACCAGCCCATTTATTTAAAACTTCTAATTTCTTTTTAGAAATATCTTTAAATCCCCAATTTTGATATGCGAATACAGCTTTTTCTTTATCATTTTTTTGTAAGGCATTGTATAGATCAATTACTCCTTTAATAAAATTACCTTTAAAAATCCTCATACAACCATAATCAAAGAGATTAACAGAATAATCTTTAGTTATTGTATAATTTCCTAAGTGAGGATCTCCATGAATTATTCCATAATTATAAAAAGGGAAATACCAAGTCAAAAACATATTTTTTGCTATTTTATTTCTTATTTCTAATTTTTGATTTTTAAATTTCAAAATATGTTCACCATTAAGCCAATCCATAGTTAAAAGCCTATCTGTACAAAGTTTATTGTAAACTTTAGGAATGTTAGCATAATTTTTTTTATAAAAAATATTATCAAAAATTTTCATCATATTTTTTTCTCTTTTATAATCAAGTTCTTCTAATAATCTATCTTTAACTTCTTTAAATATTTCATTAGTCTTTATTGCTTTGTTATACGATTGATAAACTGAAAAAATTAATTTTAATTGTTTTAAATCTGCTTCTATTATTGAATTCATGTCAGGGTATTGAAGTTTACACGCAACCTCAGTTCCATCTTTTAAGTAAGCTTTGTGAACTTGACCTAAAGAGGCAGCTTTTGAAGCTTCATTTTCAAAATTTTTAAAATTATTTATCCAATTCCTTCCTAGTTCATTTATCATCCTTCTTTTGACAAACATCTGACCCATTGGAGGGGCATTACTCTGTAATTCTGCCAATTGTTTTGCATATTCACTTGGTAAAATATCTGGAATAGTTGAAGTCAGCTGTGCAACTTTCATTAAAGGTCCTTTAATTTTACCCAAAGAAGAAGTTAAATTTTTAGCATGTCTATCTTTGTCAAATGAAATGCCAAAATATTTTTTTCCTGCAAGTTTTGTAGCAAGCTTTCCGACTACTCCACTTACTTCAGCATACCTTTTTATTTGCTTTGATAATTTGGCTTTTTCAATCATAGATATTTCTTATATATTTTCTAATTCGTCAATAAATTTACTAATAACATCAAGTCCATTACTCCAAAATTTTATCTTTGTTGGATTAAAATTAAATGTATCCAATAATTCTCTGTAATTTCTTGATCCTCCTGATTTTAAAAGTTGTAAATATTTTTTTTCAAAGCCCTTTGGGGATTTTTCATATACTGAATAAAGTGAGTTAACCATACAATCACCAAATGCATAAGCATAAACATAAAAAGGAGAATGTATAAAATGAGGGATATATGACCAATAATATTTATAATTATCTTTTATTTTTACATAAGGTCCTAAGCTATCACTTTGAACATCAATCCATAAATTACAAATTTCTTCTGTAGATAATTCAGAAGTTTTTCTTTTATTGTGTAATTTTTTTTCAAATTCCAAAAAAGCAATTTGTCTAACAACTGTATTTATCATATCTTCAACTTTATTTGCTAATAATATTTTTTTTCTTAATTTATTCTCTTCATTATTTAACAAATATTTAAAAGTTAACATTTCACCAAAAACACTTGCTGTTTCAGCAAGGGTTAAAGGTGTAGAGGCATTATAATATCCCTGAAATGAAGCGAGATATTGATGAATACCGTGACCCAATTCATGAGCTAAAGTTGAAACATCTCTTAATGTTCCTTGATAATTTATTAATATATAAGGATGTATACTGGGTATTGTTGATGCTGAAAAAGCTCCTCCTTGTTTACCTTTTCTTATTTGGGCATCTATCCATTTTTTCTCAAAAAATTTTTCAGCTATTGCATGCATCTCAGGACTAAATGATTTATAAGCTTTTAAGACAATAGATTTAGCATCATTCCAAGAATATTTTTTATTTTGTTGGAAAGGAAGTGGCGCATTTCTATCCCAATATATTATTTGCTTTTTATTAAACCACCTAGCTTTTAATGAATAATATCTGTGAGATATTTTAGGATAATATTTTTTTACAGAAAAGGTTAAGGCATCTATTACTCTATCTTCTACTACATTTGATAAATTCCTACTGCTAATTGGTTCTTTAAAATTTCTCCATTTATCATCTATATCCTTGTCTTTAGCTAAAACATTTGAAATTGTTGTAAATATATTAATATTCTTTTTTAAAACTTCACCAATCACTAAAGATGCATTTTTTCTTTTTATATGATTTTTATCTGTTAAATATTTTGAAATTTCTGTGAATGATAGTTCTTTTTTTTCAAAATTAAATCTTAAATTGGCTATAGTCTCATCAAATAATCTTGACCATGCAAAAGAAGATGTAATTTTTTTTTCTTGTATTAACCTTTCTAAATTTTTTTCCAACTGATGAGATTTGTAAGATAATGAAATCTTAATCCAGTTTTTATATTTTTTTAATATTTTGCTATTAAGATGTTTATTAATTTTATTTATGGGAATCAAATTCAATTCTAAATTAAAAAATATTATTAAGGAATTTAAAGTAGTTATTTTTTCTTGTATCTTTTGCAAAAAAATTTTATTTTTTTTATCCTCGATATTTGCTGCATAAAGTAAATATGCGTAAGATAAAATTTTTGCTTTTTTTTCATCTATTTTTTCTAATTGTACAATAGCAGTTAATAATTTTTTGCTACTTAGATTTTTTACATTCCCCTCATACTTCTTTTGAAAATTTTTAGATTTATTTTTAATATCATTAATATCCTTAAAAATTTGATTATCATTGATATCAATATAAAAATCTTTAAGATCCCAAATTGGTAATTTGTTATAATTACTGGATTTTTTTATTTTTTTCTTTAATTTCATTATTAAAATAATTTATTCAGATATTGGAAATAACATATATAGTTGATATAGTTATATTTTACTATTCTTCTAGGGAGGGGCAAGAGATAATGGTAAATTTTAAGAAATTTAATAGCGTTACATCATTATATTTTTCTATAGCAGAAAGATTATCACAAAAGCCACATTTGTGGACTAAGGTTGAGGGAAAATATAAAAGTATTAATTGGAATGAAACAAAGGAAGATATTATTCATTTATCTTCGAATTTAATAAATAATGGGATTCTTAAAGGTGATAGGGTTTTCATATGTAGTGAAAATAGACCTGAATTTTTTATTGCAGATTTAAGTATTATGGCTGCAGGAGGAATAAGTGTTCCCGCTTATACCACTAATACATCAAAAGATCATGAATATATTTTAAAACACTCGGGTGCAAGAGGCGCAATTGTTTCAAATATTGAAATTGCAAAAAAAGTAATTCCAGCTGTAATTACATCACCGAAATGTGAATTTTTAATTATTGTTGATGATGAGGGCAAGGAATTTTCAGAGCCGGTTACAATTTATAATTGGAAAAAATTTTTATCAGAAGGAAAAGAAAACATTCAAAATATTGTTGAACAATGTAATTTGCAAAAAAGAGGCGATACTGCATGTATAATTTATACCTCAGGGACTGGCGGTAACCCTAAGGGCGTTATGCTAAGTCATGGAGCAATGCTGCATAATTGTCACGGGGCTGATAAACTTTTAAAAAACCTTATTATTGATCTAAAAAAAATTAATTTTTTATCTTGGCTTCCATTGTCCCATTCATATGAACATACATTACAATTTTTAATGACTGGTTGGGGTGCGGAAACATATTATTCTGAGGGTGCAGATAAACTTTTAGTAAACATGGGAGAAACAAAACCTCATATTATGTGTGCTGTTCCAAGATTTTATGACACATTGTATCTAAGAATTTCGACTGGGTTAAAAAACCAAAGTAAAATTAGAAGAAAACTTTTTGCTGAAACTATTAGACTTGGCAAAAAAAAATATTTTAAAGACAAAATGAGTAAAATTGAATCAATCATAGACTCGATACTTACAAAAATTGTAAGAAAAAAAGTAAAAGCAAGATTTGGAGGAAATATTAGAGTACTTGTTTCTGGGGGAGCTGCGCTTAATTTTGAGGTGGGACTTTATTTGAGTGCTCTTGGACTACCGCTTCTTCAAGGCTATGGTCAAACTGAGACAGCACCAGTAATTAGTTCAAATCCTATTTCAAAAATTAAGCTAGATACTGTTGGAATACCATTTGATGGTGTAGAAGTTAAAATAGCTGATGATGGAGAGATAGTTGTTAGAGGAGATAATGTTATGAATGGTTATTGGAATGACCCAGAATCTACTTCAAAAACCCTAGTAAATGGTTGGATTCATACTGGAGATATTGGTGAGATAGATGATGAGGGGTATATTAAAATTACCGACCGAAAAAAAGACATTATTGTAAACGCGGGGGGCGACAACATATCACCTTCCAGAATTCAAGAAAAGATAGAAATAAATTCTGAAATTGTTCAATCTATGGTTTATGGTGACGACAAAAATTATTTGATAGCAATTATTGTCCCTGATGATGAGTTTCTTAAAAATTGGGCTAAAGAAAAAGATAAGGAAGCCAACTTATCTAAACTTGCATCTGATAAAGAGTTTAATACTGAAATTTTAAATATCATTGAAAAAGTAAATAATAATTTATCAACAATAGAAAAAATCAGAAAAATAATAATAGCAAAAGAACCTTTTACAGTTGAAAATGAAATGATGACACCAACGCTAAAAGTTAGAAGGTTTCAAGTTGTAAATCTATATAAGGATGAAATAAATTCCTTATACAATTAATTTTTCTGAATAGGTTTTATAGGTTTTTGAAACTTTGATTTCCATTCTTCATAGGGCATTCCATAAACGATTTCACGGGCTTTTTCATAATCAGCATCAATATTTTTATTTTTTGAAGCCTCTACATACCATTTAGAAAGACAATTTCTACAAAAACCCGCTAAATTCATTAAATCTATATTTTGAACATCACTTCTATTTCTTAAATGCTCAATTAATCTCTCCATAATTACAGCATAAATTTCTTTAGTATTTTGATCCATTTTTATTATTTACTCCTTTTTTTTAAAAGTATACAATATAGCCTAATAACATTATTTATAATGAAGCGTAATCGTAAGTCAAAAATATTATCAACAATAGGGCCAGCAACTTCTAATAAAAAATCTATAAAGAATCTATTTATTTCAGGTGCAGATATTTTTCGCTTAAATTTTTCTCATGGAACTGTTGAAGATCATAGAAAAAATTATGAATATATTAGGGAAGTTGAAAAAGAATTAAAAAGACCAATATGTATAATTGCAGATTTACAAGGACCTAAATTAAGAATAAGTACCTTTAAATCTAAAAACCTCAAATTAGAAGATGGAAATACATTTATTTTAGACTTAAAGAATGAGTTAGGAAGTGAAAAAAGGGTTTATTTTCCTCATTCTGAAGTTTATGAAAGTTTAACTCCTAATTCTCACATATTAATAAATGATGGTAAAATAAAATTACAAGTTACAAAACAAAATAAAAACTCTATAGAAACTGAAGTTATTAATGGAGGAATAATATCAGATAACAAAGGTGTAAATATTCCAGATATAGAATTACCATTATCTTCTATTACAACAAAAGATAAAATGGATTTACAAAAAGCTCTTGATATGGGTGTTGATTGGATTGCACTATCCTTTGTTCAAACAAAAGACGATATTTTAGAACTTAGAAAAATTGTTAATAAGAAAGCAATGATAATGGCTAAAATAGAAAAACCGACAGCTCTTAAAAATTTAGAGAGTATTTTAAAAGTTTCTGACGGTGTTATGATTGCTAGAGGAGATTTAGGAGTAGAGCTTTCACCAGAAAAAATTCCATCTATTCAAAAAAATATTATTCGAAAAGCAAGAGAGGCAGGAAAACCGGTTGTAGTTGCGACTCAAATGTTGGAAAGTATGATAAACAATCAAACTCCCACTAGAGCAGAGTCTTCAGATGTAGCAACAGCAATTTACGATGGTGCTGATACTGTAATGCTATCAGCTGAAACTGCAATAGGAAAATATCCAATAGAAAGTGTTTCTATTATGGATCGAATTATAGAAAGTGTTGAAAATGATGATCCAAATTATTTAGATGAAATTCAAATGCAAAATAGACATGATAAATCTTCGACGGATGCAATAATTGCTGCTGCAGATACTATTTCTCGAAATTCTCAAGCTGTTGTAATAGTAACTTTTTCTGTTAGTGGTGGTACAACTCTTAGAATGGCAAGAGAAAGGTGTCCTGTTAAAGTTGTAGCTATATCTCCATCTATTCACACTGCAAGAAAATTGTGCATTGTTTGGGGAATACATTCATGTGTTGGAGATGATGCGCAAAACACAAGAGAAATGGTAGATAATGCATGTAAGATAGTTAAAGATGAAGAACTAGGAAACATCGGGGACAGTATTGTTATCACAGCTGGTGTTCCTTTTGGCAACGCCGGAACAACAAATTTGCTAAGAATAGCAAAAATAATTTAATTCAATCAAATTAATTTTTCACATGCATTAATTATTCTTTTGCAAGCATCTTCAAGTATTTCATAAGATGCAGCATAAGAAATTCTAAAATATGGGGACATTCCGAATGCTTCTCCATGGACACCTGCAATACCTTCTGTTTCTAAAAGATAATTCATAAAATCTTCATCTGAATTTATGATTTTTCCCTTTTCTGTTTTTTTTCCTAAACAACCCTGGCAGTTTGGGTAAACATAAAATGCTCCTGTAGGTAATGAACATGAAATTCCTTTTGCAAGATTAAGATTTTTTACAACCATGTCCCTTCTTTTTTTAAATTCTACATTATGAGCTATTATAAAGTCTTGATTTCCATTTAAAGCTTCTACAGAGGCTGCCATTGTAATTGATGAAGTTGAAGTTGTACTTTGTGATTGAATCTTATTCATTGCTGCAATTATATTTTTTGGCCCTCCTGCATATCCCAATCTCCAACCAGTCATACAGTAAGCTTTAGAAACACCATTAAGGGTTAAAGTTCTATTTTTTAATTTTGGTTCAACTTGAGCTAAAGTATAAAACTTATTATTCTCATAGATAATTTTTTCATAAATATCATCAGTTAAAATCAAAACATTAGGAAATTTTATAAGTACAGAAGCAATTTCTTTCAATTCAGAAAATGTATATGTTGAGCCTGTTGGATTACTTGGACTGTTTAACATTAACCACTTAGTTTTATCGGTTATATTTTTTTCTAATTGATCTGGTGTAATTTTAAAATCATTTTCTTCATCACATTTAACAATTATTGGCTTACCATCAGCTAAAAGAGTAATATCTGGATAACTCACCCAGAAAGGAGCAGGAATAATTACTTCATCACCCTCATTAATAGTAGCCATAAAAGCATTATAAATTATATTTTTACCACCTACAGCAACTGTAATTTCATCTTTTTCATATATTAATTCATTATCTCTCTTGAATTTATTTATTATTGCTTCTTGAAGATTTTTAGTTCCCTTTCCTGGAACGTATCTAGTATCACCATTTTTAATTGCATTTATACCAGCATTTTGAATATTCTTTGGTGTGTCAAAATCTGGTTCGCCTGCTGCTAAAACTAGGACATCCTTTCCTTCAGCTCTCATAGCATTTGCTTTTATATTAATTGAGACTGTTAAAGAGGGTTTAATCCTATTAATTTTATTTGATAAAATATCTGTCATTATTTTAAAAAAAATGATTAATAAATAAACTTATACATGTCATTAATAAAAAAACAGCAAAAATCTTCTTAAGAGCTTTATTATTAAATTTTGTCGAAAGTTTTGCTCCAATGGGTGCAGTAAAAATACTAGTAATTGATATAGACAAAACGATAATAATATTTACATATCCTAAAGAATAGTTTGGAATTCCAGCAATGTTGTATCCAGTTATTGTATAAATTAAAAAACCTGGAAAGCTTATTAATAAACCAATTGTAGCTGATGTGCCAACAGCTTTATGAATATTTTTTCCAAATCCAGTCAAAGTTGGCACGGTAAAGCTCCCTCCACCGATTCCTATAGATACTGACAATGTGCCAATTATGAATGAAATAAAAGAATTAAATATATAGCTACTTGGCATTCGCTGAGAATATACAAAGTTATTTCCTATTAACATTTTAAAAGAAATGATACTGGCTAACATAATAAATATTATAACTAAAGAATCTCCACTTATTGCACTTGATAAAAAAGCCCCAAAAACTGATCCTAATATAGTTCCAAAAAACCAATTTTTTACAATTTCAATTTCAATATTTTTTAATTTAAAATGAGAAAATATTGAAGATATAGAGGTTAAAATAATCACCCCCAAAGAAGATGCTACTGATATGTGCATGATAACATCAGAGGAAACTCCAAATGACTTCAAAATATAGTAAGTTACAGGAACAATTATGATACCGCCTCCTACTCCTAACAAACCTGCTAAAATTCCTGAAAAAATTCCAGTAATTAACAAAAGAATAAAAAAGTTTAATAGTTCTAAATGCATATTAATTGCTATAAGTAAACTAATGTGAGATAATTTAAAATTAAAAAAAAATTTTTATGAAAATGAAAAAAATACACTGGATAGGAGCGGGTTTGTCATCTGTTCCGGGAATAAGAAGACTTGCATCAACTGGTCAAAATATCACAGTTTGGAATAGAACATTAGAAAAAGCTAAAAATAGCATAAACCATGTTAGCTCTGAAAATGTCAAAGCTAAAGAATTAAATTTCGAAAATTTAAAAAAAGAAATTAATAAAAATGATATAGTGATATCTCAACTATCTGCTAATTTACATATAAAGGTAGCGAAAATATGTTTAGAAAAAGACGCTCATTTTGCGAGCACAAGTTACTTATCTCAAGAAATCAGAGATCTTCATGAAAAAGCAAAATCAAAAAAATTAGTGTTTATAAATGAAATTGGACTTGATCCAGGAATAGATCATTTTTTTACTCATCTTTTAGTTGATGAATTAAAAAAACAAAATCTTGGTAAAATTGATGTAATTTATAAATCATATTGTGGGGGCATACCAGCTGATGAAAACGATTTTAAATATAAATTTAGTTGGTCTCCTTTGGGGGTATTAAAAGCTCTAAATAATACTGCTGAATTTATTGAAAATTTTGAATATAAAAAAATATCAAGACCTTATGAGCATCTCTCAAAATATAAGATAAATAATGAGTATTTTGAGTTATATCCAAATCGAAATTCTATTCCATATATCGATGAATATTTATTTGAAAAGGAGTGGAAAGTAAAAGAATTTATCCGAGGCACATTAAGATTAAATGGATGGTCTGAAGCATGGTCTAATATCTTTAAAATGCTTAATTCAAATATAGAAAACATTGAAGATGATATTATAAAAAAAAGTGATGAATTGTGGAAAGAATTTAAATATAAAGAAAATGAAAAAGATAGGGTTGTTCTTTGGGTAAATTTAAAAGCTCAAAAAAATTCAGAAACTTTATGGTCTAAAACTTTTCATCTCGATGAACAAGGTTCGGGAGAAAATACTGCTATGGCCAAATTAGTCTCTATAACTTTAAGTGCTGTAATTGATTTAATGATTGAAAATAAGATTGAGCCAGGTGTTCAAGCAGCTCCTCATAAAAAAGATTTAATTAACTATATTTTTGGAATTTTAAACAATTATTCTATAACAATAAATCAAAATTAATGAGTGAATATATCCAAAAAATAGGGATTATTGATGAATCTCGTCCTGATGAAAATAGAACACCTTTAGTTCCAGTCCACATAAAAAAATTACTAAAAAAATATTCTTCAATGAAAATCATTGTTCAACCCTCATCTAAGAGATGTTTTCCAGATCAAGAATACGCGGATAGTGGAGCAGATATTAAAGATGACTTAAGTGAATGTGATATAATAATGGGCGTAAAAGAAATCTTACCTGAATTATTAATTGATTCAAAAATTTATATGTTTTTTTCCCATACAAGTAAAATTCAATCTGATAATTCTGCTGCTGCACAAGGGACTCCTGGAATGGATAAGAAAGAATTGCTTTTTGAAATCTTGAAAAAAAAAATTACCCTTATTGACTACGAAAATCTAAGAGATAAAACAAGTAAAAGATATTTGGGATTTGGAAGATTTGCAGGAATTGTCGGCTGTTATAATTCATTAAATTTATATCTAGAATCCATTAATGAAAAAGTTATGGAACGTGCCTACATTCTAAACTCCTATGAAAAATTGAAATCTTCAATTAGATCAAAAGATTTTAAAGATGCAAAAATTATTCTAACTGGAGATGGGAGAGTTACAAAAGGTGCCATTGAATATTTGGAATATACAAACATCAAAAAAATTTCTGAAAAAGATTTTATAAATTACAATAAATCAAATCCTGTATATTGTAATCTTCCAACTTCAAGTTATGTCAAAAACTTGAATGGAAATTCATTTGATCTCCAAGATTTTATAAAAAATCCTAAAAATTATGTTTCTCAATTAGAAAATTATTTGCCATTTGCAAATTTACTAATTAGTGCCCATTACTGGGATCCTAAATCTCCCAAATTATTCGATATTGACAACTTGTCAAAATTTAAGCAATTAATAGCAATTGGAGATATTACCTGTGATATTAATGGATCAATCCCAACAACAATTAGAGCTTCTACAATAAAAGAACCAAATTATTATATTGATAAAAAACAATTTAAAGAAATTAATAAATTACAAAATGGTTTAGCGATTATGGCTGTAGATAATCTACCTTCAGAGCTCCCGAAAGAGTCTAGCACAGAATTTGGTGATGGAATAGTTGAAGAAATAATACCTTTTTTAATTAATGATGATGGTAGAATAAAAAAAGCAACAATTACTAGTAATGGAAAATTTTGTTCTTCCTATGAATATTTATATAACTATATAAATTCGTAATGAATAATATTTTAAAATTTGAAAATAAAAAAAAATCACAAAATAATATTCATTCTTTTAAGATCCATAGTAATTATAATCCCAGCGGTGATCAGCCACAGGCAGTAGAAAAACTAGTTAAAGGAATAAATAAAGGAGAAAAAGAGCAAGTTTTACTAGGTGTGACAGGTTCTGGTAAAACTTTCACAATGGCGAAGGTTATTGAAACTACACAAAAACCTACTTTAATTATGGCTCCAAATAAAACTTTAGCGGCTCAATTGTATGGTGAGATGAAAAGTTTATTTCCTAAAAACGCTGTTGAATATTTTGTAAGCTACTACGATTACTATACTCCTGAAGCTTACGTTCCTAGATCAGATACTTATATTGAAAAAGAGTCTTCAATAAACGAACAAATAGATAGATTGAGACATTCCTCAACAAGGTCGCTAGTAGAAAGGCCAGACACTATTATCGTAGCCTCAGTCTCTTGCATATATGGTATTGGCTCAGTTGATTCTTATTCTAAAATGTCATTTGAATTAAAAAAAGGTCAAAAAATTGATCGAATGTCAATAATGAAAAAATTAGTTGAACAATTATATAAAAGAAGAGATATGGATTTCCAAAGAGGCAGCTTTAGAGCTAGAGGAGATATATTAGAAATTTTTCCTTCTCACTATGAAGATAAATCTTGGAAAATTTCAATGTTCGGTAATGAAATAGAAAGTATAACAGAAAATGATCCGCTAACAGGGGAAAAAATAAAAAACTTAGATTTTATTAAAATTTTTTCAAATTCTCACTATGTTACTTCAAGACCAACCATAGAAAAAGCAATAATTGAAATTAAAAAAGATCTAAAAACTCAACTAGAGGTATTTGAAAAAGAAAATAAACTTTTAGAAAAACAGCGTCTAGAAGAAAGAACTATGTTTGATTTAGAAATGATAGAAACAACAGGTTCATGCTCTGGAATAGAAAATTATTCTAGATATTTATCTGGAAGAAAAACAGGTGAACCTCCGCCAACCCTTTATGAATATATGCCAGAAGGTTCATTGCTATTCATAGACGAAAGTCACCTAACATGTAGCCAAATTTCAGGGATGTATAAAGGTGATTTTTCAAGAAAATCAACACTTTCTAAATATGGATTTAGACTACCCTCATGTTTAGATAATAGACCTTTAAAAAGAGAGGAGTGGGATGCTATGAGACCTCAAACAATTTTTGTAAGTGCAACTCCAGGAGACTATGAATTAGAAAAAACATCTGGCTATTTTATTGAGCAAGTTATTAGACCAACAGGTTTAATAGATCCTAATTGTATAGTGAAAAAAACTGAAAATCAAATAGATGATCTGATGGATGAATGTAAAAAAACAATAAACTCAGGATATAGAATATTAATAACAGCCTTAACAAAAAAAATATCTGAAGATTTAACAGAATATATGCATGAAAATGGATTTAAAGTTAGGTATCTGCACTCAGATATAGAAACTTTGGAAAGAATAGCAATCATCAGAGATTTGAGGTTAGGAGTTTTTGACATATTAATAGGAATAAATTTACTAAGAGAGGGTTTGGACATACCTGAATGTGCTTTAGTAGCAATTTTAGATGCAGATAAAGAAGGTTATTTAAGATCTAAGACTAGCCTGATACAAACTATTGGGAGGGCAGCAAGAAATATTGACAGTAAAGTTATTATGTATGCAGACAATATAACAAGGAGTATGAAGACAGCCATAGAAGAAACCGATAGAAGAAGAAGAAAGCAGGTATCTTACAATACAAAAAATAATATTACTCCGGAAAGCATCAAAAAAAATATTGATGAAATAATTGAAAGTACAACTGAACAAGATCATGTAACAGTAAAAATAGAAGATGCTAAACAGTTGGTTGGTAAAAAACTTGAGGTACACATTGAAAATTTAGAAACAAAAATGCTTGAATGCGCTTCTAAATTAAATTTTGAAGAAGCTGCAAAACTAAGAGATCAAATAAATAGACTTAAAGCAGAACAAATAGGCGTTCCTAATCTTTTGGCAAAGAAGAAAATTAAAAAATATAAATCCTGAAAAATTTTGATTAAATTTGATGAAATAAACAATACGGGTATTATAACTTTACAGCGCCCTAAAGCCCTAAATGCGCTTAACTTAGAGATGATTATTGATATAAAAGAAAAACTCATATTTTGGAAATCTAAAGATTCAATTCATAAAATATTAATCAAATCAGAGGGGAAAGCCTTCTGTGCAGGTGGTGATATAAAGGCAATATGCTTAGCTGATACAACTTCAAATTTAAGAGAGGATTTTTTTAAAGAAGAATATAAACTTAATAATATGATTTTTTCTTATCCAAAAATCATTACATCTATATGGGATGGAATAGTTATGGGTGGAGGTGTTGGAATATCACTTTACGGAAAAAATAGAATTATAACAGAAAAAACAATGTTAGGAATGCCAGAATCTGCAATAGGTTTTATTCCTGATGTTGGCAGCAGTTATATACTTTCAAGAATGGAAGACTCAGTTGGTTTATATCTTGGACTAACAGGATATGTATTAAATCATTTCGAAACCTATAAGTTAAAATTAGGGAATTATTTTATATTAAACAAAAACATAAAAAATTTTGAATATGAATATATTTATAATAATAGTTCAATAGAAGATCATCAAAATCAAATAACAGAGACAGAAAGTAATATAATTAATAATTCTAAGTTAATTGAAAAACATTTTTGTTCATTTGATATTGAAGAAATATTTAAAAGTTTAAAATCTGAAAAAAATTCCTTTACTAATGAAACTATAAATCATTTGATAAATAGATGCCCAACTAGCTTAGCTTTAACCTGTAAAATGTTTGATAAAGCAAAAAAATTAAATTTTAGACAATGTTTAGAAATGGATTTTTATTTAAGTCAATTAATGATCCAAAGAGATGATTTTAATAACGGTGTCACAGAAGTTTTAATTAATAAGAAAAAAAATACTAAATGGAATCCAAGTTCTACAGTAAATATTAACAAAAAAATTAATAATTATTTAACATTTGATATAAATGAACTAGATATGATTATAGAAAAACAATGAACGAAAAAAAAATACAATCTTCAAGAGTTGTTGTAATTGGTGGTGGTGTAGCTGGTTGTTCTGTTGCCTATCATTTAGCGAAGAGTGGATGGAAAGATGTAACTTTGCTGGAAAGGGACCAATTAACTTCTGGTTCAACATGGCATGCTGCAGGACTAATTGGTCAACTTGGAGCATCCGCGAGTATTACTAAACTAAGAAAATATTCATTAGATTTATATAAAAAATTAGAAAAAATAACTGAGCAATCTACAGGACTAAAACAAAATGGCTCAGTAACTGTAGCAACCAATAAAGATAGAATGGAAGAATTATTGAGACAGGCAACAACAGCTCAGCTTTTTGGAGTAGAAGTAGAAGTTTTAGAAAAAAATAAAATTAAAGACTACTATCCAATTATTAATGATGAAGATTTAGTTGGTGCAGTACGAATGCCACATGATGGTCAAGCAAATCCTGTCGATGTTACACAAGTATTAGCAAAAGCAGCTCGTATGGAAGGGGCAAAAATAATTGAAAATAAGCCAGTTAAAAAGATACTTATTAAAAACAAAGCAATAGTAGGCGTAGAAACAAATGATGAAATAATTAAATGCGAATATATAGTTCTAGCAGCTGGAATGTGGTCAAGACAAATAGCAAAAACTATTAATGTAAACGTCCCTCTTTATCCAGATGAACATTTTTATATTTTAACAGAGCCAATAAATGATTTAACAAAAAACCTGCCAGTATTGAGGGATTACAACAACTGTTTGTATATTAAAGAGGATGCAGGAAAACTCCTAGTTGGTTTGTTTGAGCCAAATGCTAAACCAGCATTCATCAAAGATAATCTAGTACCAGAAGATTTTTCATTTGGTACTTTTCCAGATGATTGGGATCATTTTGAGCCATATATGATGTCAGCCATAAAAAGAATTCCAGTTTTAGAAAAAGCAGGTATAAGACAATTTTTAAACGGACCTGAATCTTTCACTCCAGATAATAATTATATGTTAGGAGAAGTTCCCGAAATTAAAAATTTTTTTGTATGTTGTGGCTTTAATTCTATTGGCATTGTTAGTGCTGGAGGTGCTGGAAAAGTTACTGCGGATTGGATTATCAATGGGGGGATTCAAGAAGATTTATTCAGCTTAGATATATCACGATTTGAACCTTGGCAATCTGAAATAAATTATTTAGTAGAAAGGTCCACTGAAACTTTAGGAAATTTGTATGCTATGCATTGGCCATACAAACAATTTAAAACTTCAAGAAATGTAAAATTACTTCCATATCATAAAGAATTAGAAGAAGAAGGAGCATGTTTTGGTATAGGTGCAGGATACGAAAGACCATTATGGTTTGCAAAAAATAATGAAAAAGCTGAAGATAAATATAGTTATAATTTTCAAAACTGGTACCCTGCCGCAAAAAGAGAATCTGAATCTACTCGAAACAATGTTTCACTATTTGAATTAACTCCTTTTGCAAAATTCAAACTTGAGGGTAGCGATGCGCATAAAGAATTACAAGTTATATGCTCAAATAATATTTCAAATCTAGAAGGTAAAACCACTTATACTCAAATGTTGAATAAGTACGGGGGTATTGAAGCAGATTTAAGTGTTACTTGCCTAAATGAAAATAATTTTATGATTACGACTGGATCAGCAGTTAGATATCACGATAAAAAATGGATAGAACAAAACTTAAGCTCCAACTCTAAAGTTGAATTAACTGATATTACAGATAATTATGTTGTAATAGGAATTATGGGGCCTAACTCTAGAGCTTTATTATCATTACTTTCAGAAGAAAATTTTGAAACGTCTAGTTTTCCTTTTGGAACAGGAAAATATATAATGATAAATGAAGAGAAAATATGGGCTCAAAGATTATCTTATGTAGGAGAACTTGGGTGGGAACTATTTATACCGTTAGAAATTGCAAATAAAATATACAAAATAATCACACAAATTGGAAAAAAATTTGATCTAGCTCATGCTGGTACACATACTATGGATATTTTAAGGATGGAAAAAGGATATCTTCATTGGGGTCACGACATTTCTCCAGAAGAAACTCCATTTGAAGTTGGACTAAATATTTTTGTATCTTTAAAAAAAGATTATAATTTCAACGGAAGAAAGATTATGGAAGATCAAGCTAAGAATGGGGTAAATAAAAAACTAATTTTTTTAACTTTGGAAGACAAATGTCAAC
Organism: Alphaproteobacteria bacterium MarineAlpha5_Bin12; assembly: GCA_002937855.1. Classification (GTDB taxonomy): domain Bacteria; phylum Pseudomonadota; class Alphaproteobacteria; order HIMB59; genus MarineAlpha5-Bin12. The sequence continues at coordinate 76,896 of PTKS01000004.1, forward strand.
CTGGCTATCCTCTTCTTTTACATGAAGAGCCAATTTATATGAATAATAAAATTGTAGGCAAAACATCATCAGGTCAATATTCTTTTAATTATAATAAATCAATGTCTATGGGCCATATAAAACTTGATCAAAATTTTAAATTAAAAGAAATAGAAAATAATGAATTTGAAATTGAAGTTGCTAAAAAAAGATATAAAGCTCATCTAAAGTTAAAGCCGCTGCATGACCCAAAAAATATTCTTATTAAAAAATAAGTTTTTCTCTCTATTTTTTTTAATTTTAATTTTTATTATAATCTTATCTTATTATACTTTAAAAAAATATGATTATAATTATTTTTTAGATTTAATTGAAAAAAGATTAAATGTTAAAATAATTGAAAAAGGTAGTTATGAACTGGATTTATTTCCTTCAATTAATTTAAAACAAAAAAATTTAAAATTATCAAGAAATGAAAATGAAATAAAATTAATATCATATAAAACAGACATAGAAATAATTAAAGAATACTTAAGTTTTTACAAGACGAAGTTTTATATTGAAACTCCATCAGTATCTATAAATAACATAAATTTAAGAAATGTAGTTGTTAAAGGTTCTAATGAGAAATCAACCACAAAAATAGAAAAATTTTTTTCTAATGTAAATGAAGGGGAGCTATCTTTTTATGGTGACTTTTTTAATGATAATAAAATCAAAATTGACATGAATGGAAATTTTAGAAATTTGTCTTTAACTAGATTGCTAAATCAGCTGAATAAAATAAGCTGGAACAGGATAGAAATTAAACTAAGATCTAATTTTCAAATGTATACTGAAGGTTCAAATGATAGAGAATTAATAGAAAATTTATACGCAAATATTCCGGTTAAAGGAATTTTTTATATAAACACTTCTCAAGAAGAAAGGTTTGGCATAGCTTTATTAAATGTACTATCCGAAAAGATGCCTGAAATAAGAGATATAAGTAAATCTATCAATTTTCTAATTTCAAAATATGCTGATATACCATCAGATATCGAAGGAGTTATAAAAATTGAAAAAGGAATATTAAATACAAATAATTTATTAATTACAAGTGATGATGCGAAGATTAAAGTTGATATGAGTTATAATATTGCAAATAATAATATTGATGGAAAGTTATTTTTTATTGATAATGAGGAGATGATTCTTTCCACACAACTTAAAGGCTCAATAGAAAATCCAGAGATACTTGTTGGAAATGTTGTATTAGGTACAAGTGAAGAAGAAAAAAATATGCAAGACTTAAAATTTATAATTGAAAAAGGTATAACAAATATTTTTCAAAAATTATTAGAAAAGAATAATTAATATTTATTAAATTTTTATATAATATAATGTGGTTAATATGATTGATTTATATACTTGGTCTACACCTAATGGGAGAAAGATTTCAATATTGTTAGAAGAATTGGAAGTATCTTACAAAGTGATTCCTGTAGATATTAATAAAGATGAACATAAAAAAGATTATTATAAAAAAATAGCACCGAGTATTAAGATACCAGCAATTGTAGACAATGAAACTGGTCTAAAAATTTTTGAGTCGGGTTCAATTCTTTTCTATTTAGCTAAAAAATATAGAAAATTTATTAATAAAAAAAAAGAATGGGAAACTCATTCATGGTTAATGTACCAAATGTCTGAAATAGGGCCAATGCTTGGCCAAGCTCATCATTTTCTTTATTACAATCCTGGAAAGAGTAAATATGCTGATGATCGGTTTAAAAAAAGAGCAATTAATATATATTCAATAATTGAGAAAAAATTACAAAATAATAAATATTTATTAGATGAGTATTCAATTGTTGATATTGCAATATGGCCTTGGATTGCAAGATATGAGCGTCAAAAAATTGAAATAGATAAATTTCCAAATATTATTCAATGGTTTAAAAGAATTGCCCAAAGACCAGCGGTTCAGAAAGGATATAACGTAGTAGGAAAAAAAGAATCTATACCTTTAAGTTGATTTATTTAATAAATAATATAATAAGAACTAGATTTTGTAATGTTCAAAAATATTAAAATAATTTTAAAATTTTTCACTACAATATAAAAATAACAGAAAGGATTTAATGCCTAACGGAAAAATTAAATGGTTTAATGAAAAAAAAGGCTTTGGATTTATTAAACCCGACGACGACGATAAGGATATATTTGTACATGTGTCAGCTTTTGAAAAAGCAGGCATAGAGTTTTTAAACGAAGGTGATGCACTCTCATATGATGTTGCAACAGAAAAAGGAAGGCAGAAAGCTGTAAATTTAAAAAAAATATAGCGATTAACACCCCAATTTATTTTTCATCCAAATAGTATTGAAATAGCAGTCAAGAGTAATAGAATTGCCATCAGCCATTCTACTGCTAACTTGATTCTTTGGTTTTTCAAAAATCTTTTGATGCCTGTTCCAAATATCGCCCAACATGAAATACATGGAAAATTTGTAAATGATGAAATAAGTACAAGAAAAAAGATTGAAATAATAAAATTTTCTTGTGAGGGGAAAAATAAAGAAACTGCGGTTATGCAAATTACCCACGCTTTTGGATTTACAAATTGAAATATTATTGCTTCATAAAATTTTAGCGGTGAACTTGTATCTTGATTTCCTACTTTTAAGGAACCTAGCATCCTCCAAGCAAGATATAACAAGTATCCACTTCCTATCCATTTTAAAATCTCTTGAACTTCTGGATATGTTTCAAAAATTGTTCCTAATCCTAAACATACGAGTGTTAACTGAATTGCATGACCTGTTGGTATTCCAAAAAGATGAGGAATAGTTCTTATAAAACCAAATTTAATACCTGAAACTGTAAGCATAGTGTTATTAGGTCCAGGAGTAATGTACATAACAATATAATAACCAACTAAAGCAACAAAAAGTTCGACAGTTATCACTTTAATCTCTAAAGTTAGTAAATTGTAGTGGTTGATCAATTTCAAAATTTTCAACCATTTCCATTATTTTCTGAAGATCATCTTTCTTTTTGCCTTCAACTCTAATTTCTTCACCTAAAATTTTAGACTGAACTTTAATTTTAGACTCTTTTATAAGTTTATTAATTTTTTTTGCGATAGTCTGATCTATGCCTTTTATTAAATCATAAATTTGTCTGATTGAATTACCCATAGCTTTTTCAGTACTCTTAATTTTTAGAGTTTTTGGATTTATACCCCTTCTTACAAAATGTGTTATTATTAAATCATTAACTTGTTTTAGTTTTATTTCATCATCAGTAATTACTTTTATTTCATCTTCCATTCTTTCAATAGACGTTTTTGACTGTTTAAAATCATATCTTTGACTTATTTCTCTCGTACAATTCATAATTGCATTGTCTATTTCCTGAGTGTCAAATCTACTAACAATATCAAATGATGGCATTTTTGTTTTCTCCTTAATATTAATTAATTATCTAAATCTTTTGTTATTTTCTCATTCATATTCTTGTTTGGCCGGATGCCAAAATCTTTAAGTTTATTGACCTTTTTAAAAAGTAAGCTAAATCTATCTTTCGTTTTTTGAATTGATTTAATACTATTTAAGATTGAATTTTCAGCTTCTACAAATGAGTCAGACATTAATCTTGCTTGATTAAAAATATCATTAACCTGTTGAATGATTTTTTTTGTATTTTTTGATTGGGAGTCTGTTTTCCACATATGATCAATTAAAGCTATAACTATTGGTAATGTTGAAGGCCCTACTATAATTACAGCAGTTTTTCCTGAATCCAGAATGATATTCTCATTTATTGATGCAGCCGCATGGAAAGCTTCTTCATCACTCATATACATCAACACTACACCTATGGAGTCAATTTTTTCTATATCTTGATATTCATCATTTGAAAGATCCTTAATATGCCTTTTAATACTTTCAACATGATTATTGAGATATTCTCTTTTTATTTCACTGTCTTTTTCCTTTTTGAAACTTTGCCAATGTTTATATGGGCACTTACAATCAATTATTAACTGTTTATTATTTGGGAGATTCACAACAAAATCAGGAAAAACTTTCTTTTCAATATCATTTGAAGTTTTTTTGATAAAACCTTTACGTTCATAAAAATTTTTATCCTCTATCCACCCCCAGCTTTCAAAATGTTTTCTAAGTCCTATTTCGGTGATTCTACCTCTATATTGCATACTTCCAACAAAAGTGGATTTCATTGTATCAGTAGAGACAGCAATATTTTTTACAAGATCTTTAATTTCTTCAATATTTATTTCATTAATATTATTTGTATTTTTCTTATTATTATTTCTTATTAAAACAAAAAATAAAGCTACGGCGATACCAAAAAAAATTCCTAATAAAATATAAATATAAATTTCCATCAAATTGAAACTGTTTCTCCTATGCTCATTTTTAAAATTTGATTTTCGTTATAACCTAACTTTAAAGCTTCTTTTGAGAATCTTTCTGGAGGTTCCCATAGGTTTTCTGCTGATAATCTTATTGTTCCCCAGTGCATACCTAATATTTTTTTACTTTTTACATCTTTTGTTACTTTTATAGCTTCTTCTGGAGTGACATGTGAGGTTCTCATCATTTCTCTTGGTTCATACGCACCAATAGGAACAATTGAAAGATCATATCCCCCGTCATTTATTCCTATTTCCTTAAAAACATCACCATAAGCAATATCTCCAGAAAAATAGATTTTTTTATCTTCTCCAGATATTGAATACCCACACCATAAAGTTTCATTTCTTTTCTGACCCAATCTTCTTGACCAATGAATAGCGGGAAGAGATTTAATTTTAACATTATTTGTAACAACTTGATCATACCAATCTAATTCATCAATATATTGATAACCTTGATTCTGTAGAATTTTTTTTAATTTTAATGGAACAATTACTCTTATTTCTTTTTTTCGCGATATGCTTTTTAAAGTTTTGGTATCAAGATGGTCATAATGATTATGTGTAATTAATATAATATCTATATTTGGAAGATTCTTTACATTTATACCTGGCCTCACAAATCTTTTCGGCCCAACTAAAGACGGTCCTGCATGTTCGCTAAGAAAAGGATCTGTTAATATTATTGTTCCATTAATTTTAATTAAAAAAGCAGCATGCCCTAACCATGTAATGGAAAAAGAATCTTTACTTTCTTTAAAATTTTTTATTGCCAATTCTTCAGAAATTAAATGTCCATCCGGTATGAAGTCTGGAATTTGTTTTTTTCCAAATATTCTTTTTTTTACAATTCCTTCATAAAAAAATTTAAAAAAATTTCCTTGTCGCCTAGCATTACTCCAATCCCTTACTGGACTGCCTGGTGGATTTCTAAATGTTCCGTCTTCTAGATGATGATAGGGAGCTTTTTCCATTGCTTGAATTATTTTGATATATTTAAATGAAAATATAGCAAATAACAAAACAAATAATTTTTTTAATAAAGTTCTTCTATACAAGCTTTTCATAATAATAATATATATCAAAATTTAATTTAAATGGCATAATTTAATATTTATTAAATTGATTAACTACCTCAGTTATACTAGATTCAACCCAATTTATTTATTCAAATGATTAATATAAACCTTATAAGAAAAGCAAAAAAAAATTTATCTGGATTGGTTGAAAAAACTCCTGTAATTAAATCGCACAGTTTAAGTGAAATAATAGATGGAAAGGTTTATTTGAAATTAGAATCTCTTCAAAAAACTGGTTCGTTCAAACTTCGCGGTTCTACAAATAAATTATTGAACTTATCAAATACTGAAAAAAAAAGAGGTGTTGTTGCAGTTTCAACAGGCAATCATGGTAAGGGAGTTGCTCTCGCCGCAAAAAATCTAGGTATTGAAGCAACCATTTTTATGTCAAAACTAGTACCTAAAGATAGGCTGAAGGCAATAAAAAATCTTGGAGCTAAAGTAAAAATAATTGGAAATACTTCTGATGAAGCAGAGTTAGAAGCCAATCAATTTGTTAAAAAAACAAAAAAAATAATGGTCCATCCATTTGATGATCCTTTTGTAATAGCTGGCCAAGGAACAATTGGACTAGAAATGCTCGAACAATTTCCTAAACTTGATACTGTTGTAGTTCCAACTTCTGGAGGAGGATTAATAGGGGGAATAGCTCTTGCTATCAAAACTATTAGACCAAAAGTAAAAGTTATCGCAGTTTCTATGAAAGAAGGAGCTTCAATGTATCAAAGTCTAAAAAAAGGCTATCCCGTGGATGCAAAAGAAAAAAAGACACTTGCTGATAGTCTAGGTGGAAGTATTGGAATAAATAATCACTATACCTTCAAAATAGTGCAAAAGTATGTGGATGATTTTATTGTAATAAATGAGAAACAAATAGCAAGTGGAATAAAATTCAATTTTGAAAACCATAAGTTAGTTACAGAAGGTGCAGCTGCTACAGGAATAGTAGTAATCAGAGATAAATTATCAAAACATTTAGGAAAAAATATTATGTGTCTTATTTGTGGTGCAAATATCAATTCACAAACTTACATCAAAACAATTAGATGACTTTAATTTTAAAGCAGGAGGAATTAAAAAATTGTGTTTCTATTTCAGTTGAAGGAATAAAAGTTATAGAAGACGCATTTAAAAATCTCTCAGAAGGCAATGCTATAATGCCGCCTATAATGAGATTGGATATAGAAGAAAATAATGGTGAAGTAGATGTAAAGACTGCTTATATTAAAGGATTAGACAGTTTTGCAATAAAAATGAGTCCAGGATTTTTTGATAATCCAAAAATTGGTTTACCTAGCACAGGAGGCCTTATGGTGTTGCTAAGTTCACAAACAGGGACACTTGAAGCTGTTCTTTTAGATAAAGGTTATTTAACTGATATCAGAACGGCTTTAGCTGGTGCAATTTCAGTGAAATATTTAGCAAAAAAAGAAATTTCTAGTGTCGGAATTATAGGAGCTGGAGCACAAGCAAAATTGCAGTTAGAGGCTTTAATGCTTGTAAGAAAACCGAGTGAGTTAAGAATTTGGTCAAGAGATTCTAATAAAACAAAAAATTATATTACAGAAGTAAATAAAAAATTTGACATAAAAATTTTAATGACAAAAAACCCTCAAGAAGTGACTGAAAACTCTGAAGTTGTGATTACTACTACCCCATCAACAACTCCTTTGATTAAATCTGAATGGTTACATCCAGGTTTGCACATAACAGCTATGGGATCCGATGCGGAGCATAAAAATGAAATAGATCCTCAAATTATAAAAAAAGCTGATATGTACGTTTGTGATTCACAATCTCAAACTGCAATTCTTGGAGAATTAAATCACGCAATAAAAACAGGCTTAATTGATAAAAATGTTAAATTTACAGAGATTGGAGACATCGTAAGTGGTTCAAAAAAAGGTAGAAAAAATGATCAAGAAATAACAATCTGTGATCTAACAGGAACCGGAATTCAAGATACAGCAATAGCTCGTTTGGCATTAAAAAAAGCAAAAAACAAAAATCTTGGTATTTCAATTTAAATTAACATGAATATAGATCTTAGAAAAAATCAGCGCGGCTTTAAAGATAACGAATATTCATCAAGAATAGAAAAAGCACATAGGAAAATGTCTATTGAAAACCTTGATGTATTGTTAATAACAACACCTCATAATTTTAGATATTTTAGTGGTTTTGACTCTTATTTTTGGGAAAGTCCTACTAGACCATGGTTTTTATTAATCCCACTTAATAAAGAGCCGATTGCAGTGATTCCTAGTATTGGAATTAGTGCATTAAAAAAAACCTGTATCAAGAATATCCAATTTTGGCAATCACCTAATCCTGATGATGAAGGGGTTACAAAACTAGCAAGTGTAATAAATCAGTTAAACAACAAGTTTGGAAAAATTGGAATTGAAATGGGTAAAGAAAGTACCCTAAGAATGCCCCTAAAAGATTATTTTAATTTACAAAAAAAGATAAAAGGATTTTCTTTAGTAGATGGTTCAAAATTACTTTGGGAATTAAGGTTAATAAAATCAGAAGAAGAAATAAACAAAATAAAATTTATCTGTAATATTGCTAGTGAAGCTTATGAAAATATTCCGAAAGTAACGCATATTGATGAAACAGAAAGAACAATTTGTAACAAATTAAAAATCGACTTAATTAATAGAGGTGCCGATCATGTAATTTTTATGTCCTGTGCATCTGGAGAAGTAGGTTTTGATCAAATAATATATGATCCTACTAACAAAACTTTAGGAAAAGGCAAGATACTTTTTATTGATACTGGTTCAACTTTTGATGGCTATTTTTGTGATTTTGACAGAAATTTTGCTTTTGGCACAATCAATGAAAATGTTAAAAAAGCTTATGAAGTCACTTGGAAGGCATTAACAAAAGGTATTGAGGAAGCCAAACCTGGAAAGAAGTGCAGTGATATATATAAATCTATGAACAAACTATTAGTCGAAGCTGGATCAGCTGGAAACGGTGTAGGGAGAATGGGTCATGGTTTTGGTTTGCAATTAACTGAACCCCCATCTATTATGGCTGACGACAATACCATATTAGAAAAAGGAATGACACTTGCAATTGAACCAGTATATGAATTTGAATCAGGTAATATTCTTGTTCAAGAAGAAGACATTGTTATTACTGAAACTGGAAATGAAATTATTACCAAAAGATCTCCAAAAGAAATACCGATAATAAGATGAATGAAGAACTAATAAAAGAAACACAAAAACTGGTAACGTTCGAAAGCTATCCTGGGAAAGAGAAAGAAGTATCAGATTACGTTGAAATATTGATGAAAAAGCTTGGTTTTAGAGATGTCTTTAGGGATGAATATGGAAGTGTTTTTGGATTCATTGGTCCAAAAAAAGATACAACATCGATACTTTTTGATTCTCATACTGATGTTATGCCTGTCAGAGGTAATTGGATTCATCCACCATTTGGAGGACAGATAAGTGATGGTAAATTATATGGACGGGGATCAACTGATATGAAAGGGTCACTATGTTCATCAATTTTTGCAGCTACAGATGCGCAAAAAAACAACAGTCTAAAAAAACAGTATGTTGTTAGCGCTTCTGTTCTAGAAGAAGAGATTGAAGGTATTGCACTTGGAAAAGTAATGGATCGAGTAAAACCTGAAAATGTTGTCATTTGTGAACCGTCAAAATTAAAAATAAAACTTGGACATAAAGGTAGGGTTGAATTCTTGCTTAATGTTAATGGCAAAACTTTCCATTCAGCTTTTCCAAATAAGGGAGTGAATACAATTCATTTAGCTGGCAAGGCAATTTCGGCATTAGAGAATATGAAATTTACGAACTCTCATGAAATGGGTGAAGGGGTTCTGACACCAACGGGCGTAGTTACAAATTCTAACACGAGTATGGCTCCATCAGAAACAGTCATAAGATTTGATAGAAGAACTGTTCCAGGGGATACAGACGAACTTGTTGAAAAAGAGATTATGGATATAGTAAATAAAATAGATCCAAATGCGTTTTCACTGAAAATAGAAAAATCAAAAACTATTACCTACACTGGAGAAGAAATAATTTGTAAAAAGACCTTTCAACCGTGGACTTTAGATAAAAACCACAAACTTACAAAGTCACTAATAGAAGCGGTGAAAAAAAATAATATTGAAATAGAAATGGGATATTGGGGATTTTGTACTAATGGTGTTGAGTCAATGGGTAATAGGCAAGTTAACACCATAGGTTTTGGACCAGGAAATGAAGAATTAGCACATACTACCAATGAGTATGTGGAATTAGAACACCTGAATAAAGCATATGAAGTGTATAAAGACTTGATATTAATTGAAGATAATAATTAATAATCAAATTAAAAATAGAATCTGTAAAAAATCATCAAAATCAAAAATTAGAATAATTACAATTAACTTCATAAGTATATAATATTATTATTTATTTTTAATATTTATTTAATATTTATTATTTTTTGCTAAATGATCTCATAAAAAAATAAAAAAAAGAGGTAAAATGCTTAAAAATTTAATTATTATTATCTTAGGAATATTTTTCTTTAATTTCCAAGTAATGGCTGATGGTCATAAAATTTATGGACCATTTCCTATTACGTTAAAGGATTATTCAGGAGACAAGACTAACTCTGTAAAATATACTGGCCAAATGGCAAGACATGTCTTGCACGATAGCTTAAAAGCTCTAGTTAAAACTGGGGATGTAAGCAAAATGATGGCTTACTTTAATGGGGATGATGGTTTAGAAATTGTAGCACCAAAATCTAAAGATGACTTTAAAGTAAAGCAATCTATGGTTGCTGAGATAGGAAGCGGAAATTTATCAGGTAAAACTTATAAAGGTGCAGTTGCAGGCTGGGGTAATTTAACTGGAAAAGAAGTTCTGGAACATATGATCACAAAAGCAGGAGAAATAGATGGAGGGTTTGATCCAAATACTGGATTTGATTACACTCAACTAATTTCAAAGTTTGCAATGGGTGCCGTATTCTATAACCAAGCAGCAAATAACTATTTGGGTAAAAAAATGGAAATAGGTCAAAAACCTAACAATAAACCATATAAAGAAGGTGCATACTACACTGGAAAAGAGCATAGTTGGGATGAGGCATTTGGATATTGGGGATCTGCTGCCCATGCACTTACATTAACTGCAGAACAAAATTATAATGTAGCTAAAAAGAAAGATATGGCATCAGCTGACTATAATGGAGATGGTGTGGTTGATCTTTATTCAGAATATACATTTGCACACGCATATTATGCTTCAAGTTATGATAAAGGTGGAAAAACAAATTATCTTTCAACTGTAAATCAAGCTTTTATTGATGGTAGAAAAATAATTGCAGATGCAAATGGAAGAAATTTAAATTTCAATGAAAGAACTGATTTGCTTGCTCAAAGAGATATTATTACAGAAAATTGGCAAAAAGTAATTGCTGAGTCTGTGTTTAAATATGCTGGTTCAACGTATAAAGATATTGTAAAACTTGAGACAATTATAGAGTCAAATGGTGATACTAAAGAAGCTTTTAGAACTTATGCAAAACATTGGGGAGAGCTAAAAGGATTTGCTTTGGCTCTTCAATGTGGACCAGAAAATCTAGGCGAGACTGCAGTAAAGCTTAATAGAATGATGGGATTAGGTCCAGTGCTTTTAAATTCTTCTCAAGTAGTGGGTATAGACTCAAATGGTAACTTTATTAAAGATCAGGCTCAAGAATGGGGTGAATTCAAGCTTCATATGCTAAAAATTCAGAAACTTATGATAGATGAATTTGGCGTTACTGCAAGATCTAAAGATCAGTTAGCTGAAATGTCAGCCCTTGCAGATTCTATGGGAAGTTCTGATTCGGCTGAGAACGATTAATTATATCTATTAAAAAAAATGCGCGGTATGTTTTGAATTTAGTTAAATTATGAGAAACAGATCGCGCATAAAATAAAATGGAATTATTATTAGATTATATTTCAAATATTGGAAATCAATTTATTGATCCAAAAAAAAGAGTTTTTATATTTTATATTATTTGTTCATTTATTATAGCTTTACTATGGTTTATTTTTAATAAAAAATTAACTTTTAAAAAAGCATTTGTAAAAATTTTAGATAGAAAAATTTTTTTTTCAAAATCCGCTAAATCTGATTATAAAGTTTTTTTAATAAACCAATTCATTATGATGTTAGTATCACCATTGTTAATAACTCAATTGACAATTGCTACTGCGTTATACTTTTATTTTCATTCCTTAGATTGGTTGAATGTAGGGGTATTAAATACAATTCCAGCAATTTATGTGATTACATTTTTTACAATTTTTCATTTTATTCTTGATGATTTTAGTAAATTTATAATTCACAGATGGATGCATAAATGGTCAATTTTATGGTCATTACATAAAGTTCACCACTCAGCGACCGTTCTAACACCTATGACTGTTTTTAGAACCCATCCATTAGAAGGAATAATTTTTTCATTACGGAGCTCATTTACTCAAGCTATTAGCATTTCTTCTTTTGTGTTTCTTTTTGGAAATGTTGTTAGTTTATATACAATTTTAGGAGTAAATATTTTCGTTTTTTTATTTAATTTATTTGGATCTAACCTAAGACATTCTCACATAGGTATTAGGTATTGGCGATGGTTAGAATATATATTTATATCACCTGCGCAACATCAGCTTCATCATTCAATTTCAGTAAAACATTATGACAAAAACTTTGGAGCTGCATTTGCAGTCTGGGATTGGTTATTTGGATCTCTGCATCATTCTGTGGATTTTGATGAAATCAGATTAGGGATTAAATCTGATAAAAGTGAAGATATCCATAATTTGAAGAAATTATATTTTCAACCTATTAAAGAAATAAATAAAATTATAATTAACATCTTCAAAAAAATAAAAATTAAATCTATTAATTTTTTAATTAAAGGGAAATATATAAATGATATTTAAAAAGTTAAATTCTTTTATTTTTTTAATTGTTATATTTTTCCATACTGAAATCTATGCTAAAGAAATAAATATATATTCTCATCGTCAACCATTTTTAATCAATCCTTTTCTCGAAATTTTTACTAATGAAACAGGTATAAAAACTAATGTTATATATTCGAAAAAAGGATTAGTCCAACGTCTACAGTCAGAAGGTGAAAACAGTCCTGCAGACGTAATTTTAACTGTAGATATTGGAAGACTTTATATTTACGAAGATAAAAATCTTTTAGCTAAAATAGATTCTAATATTTTAGAAAAAAATGTACCTTCTCATCTTAAAAGTTCAAATAATACATGGTTCGCTCTGTCAAAAAGATCGAGAGTAATAGTGGTTGATAAAGACAGAGTAAATAAAGATGAAATTTTAAGAATTGAGGATCTTGCTGATCCAAAGTGGAAGGGTAGAATATGTTCAAGACCAGGAAGTCATGTTTATAACCGTGCATTAATGGCATCGATAATTGCTGAGCATGGTGAGGTTGAAGCTGAAAAATGGGCAAATGGTCTTGTAAAAAATTTAGCAAGAAGACCTCAAGGAAATGATAGAGCTCAAGTCAAATCAATTTACGAGGGTGAATGTGACATCGCAATAATAAATAATTATTATTTTGGAAAATTAAAATATTCAGAAGATCCAAAACAAAGAGAATGGATTAAAAATCTTTTATTAATTTTTCCAAACCAAGGTATTAACGATAGAGGCGCTCATATCAATATATCTGGAGGTGGTGTAGCAAAATATTCAAAAAATAAAGAATCAGCAATTGCCTTATTAGAATTTTTAACCAGCCCTGATGCACAAAAATTATATGGAGAAATTAATTTTGAATATCCTGTAAATTCTAGGGTTTCTTCTACAAAAGAACTAATTAGCTGGGGAGAATTTAAAGAAGATAGATTACCAATAATAAAAATAGCTGAACTTGCTCCCAATGCTCAAAAAATCATTGATAGAGTTGGTTGGTAGTCTATAAGAGAATAATCTTGTCTAATTGGAACTTTTGGTCAATATTAGTATTTATTATTGCTATACTTATAATTTCACCTGTATTAGCAATTTTTTATTCTGCTTTTTCAGGAAATACTGAACTTTGGCCGCACCTTTTCTCAACCGTATTACCAAAATATACAATTAACACCTTCATTCTTATGTTTGGAGTTGGTTCGTTAAGTTTATTTTTTGGAGTTTCTACAGCATGGATTATAACTAGATATGATTTTCCAATAAAAACATTTCTTGAATGGGCATTACTCCTACCTGCCGCAATACCTGCATATATAATTGCTTATACTTATACTGACATTTTAGAATATGCGGGCCCAATTCAAGGATTATTAAGAGATTTTTTTGGTTGGAACAATGCAAAAGATTATTGGTTTCCTAATATTAGGTCTATGGGTGGTGCAATATTTGTGATGTCATCAGTGTTATATCCATATATTTTTTTAATGGCGCGGGCATCATTTATATCCACTCCACTATCTTATTATCATACAAGTATGCTTCATGGAAAAAATGTTTTTTTTAATGTGGCATTACCATTGGCAAGACCAAGTATCGTTGCTGGTTTGGCTTTAGTTTTAATGGAAACTATTTCTGATTTTGGAACGGTTGATTACTTTGCAATTGAAACTCTTACGCTTGGTGTTTTTAATGTATGGTTAGGTATGAATAGTCTTTCAGGTGCTTCTCAAATATCAAGTGTACTTTTTTTAATTGTAGTTATTTTGTTAACTTTAGAATTAATTGCAAGGAAAAGACAAAAATATTATGAAAAAAGTAGTGGTCAAAATATTTCAAGTCCAGCTAAAGCAAATGGAATATTTGCTTTAACTTGTTTGGTCACATGTTTAATTCCACTTTTTTTGGGTTTTGTGATTCCGGTAGCAGTATTATTAAAATTTGTTGTTAATGGTTATGCAATTATAGATTTATTTAATATCATATATATTACTTTAACTAGTGTTTCATTGGCAGTTTGTTCATCTATTATAGTAATGATAATTTCAATTTTAATGATTGTTGTTAGCGCATATAATTCCAATAATTTCCATAAAATACTGATATTTTTGTCATCCTGTGGTTATGCTTTTCCAGGAATAATACTTGCAGTTGGGATTGTAGTTTTTGTTGGTTGGCTCAATGACATTATATATTTTCATATAAATTATTTTAGCGGTGGAATAATAATTTTAATTTTTTCTTATTCTATAAGATTTTTGGCTGTAGGAAATGGTGCCATAAAATCGGGAGTCACCAAAATTCATTTAAATTTGATTGATTCTAGTAGAATCATGGGTTTCAACTTTTTTAGGATTATTACTAGAATAGTTATGCCATTAATATACACGAATATATTAGTAGGAGGAATTTTAGTTTTTGTAGATATATTGAAAGAATTGCCTATGACTTTATTGTTAAGACCGTTTAATTTTGAAACTCTTGCAACTTATGTTTACCAATATGCAAGTGATGAAATGCTAGAAGAATCATCACTAGCAGCTCTGATGATAGTAATAGCTGGAATAGGTCCTGTAATTTTATTAAATTCAATGATTAAAAGGTCAGGTAAAACAAAAGAAAAAGAGTCTTTTCTTTTTTAAAGAAATATTAGTATAAATAGCATTATGTCTTTATTGGAAATATCAAATTTAAATTACAATATAAAAAATAAAAAAATCTTAAGAGATGTGAATTTAAAATCCGATGAAGGAGGAATTACGTGTGTGCTAGGTCCATCAGGTTGTGGAAAAACTACACTCTTAAGACTTATTTCAGGTTTAGAAAAAGTACAAGAAGGAGAAATATCTCTTAATAATACAATAATTAGTTCCAGAAATTTTCATAAAAAAACGGAAAATAGAAATATTGGGTTTTTGTTTCAAGAATACGCACTCTTTCCTCATTTAACAGTTGAAGAAAATTTAGATTTTGCAGTTAAAAAAGAAGAAGACAATAAACAGATTATTGATGATATTTTGAATATTATAAAACTATCTAAAACAAAAAAAAGATACCCGCACGAACTAAGTGGAGGTGAGCAACAACGTATAGCGTTGGCAAGATCCATTATTGCAAAACCTGAATTATTATTGCTTGATGAACCTTTCTCAAATTTGGACTTAAATTTGAAAGAAGAAATTAGGGACGACACCTTGCACCTACTCCAAAGATTTAATATTTCTGCAATTGTTGTTACGCACGATCCTTTTGAAGCAATGTTTATGTCTAATAAAATTTATATATTTAACCACAACGGATGTATTGTTCAGTCTGGAAGTCCAAACGAGTTATATAACCATCCTAAAAATTCTTATGTAGCTGAATTCTTTGGGGAAACAAATAAGTTTTCAGGAAAAGTAAGTAATTCTAGTATAACAACACCAATAGGAAACATTCCTATTAACAACATGAAGGAAACGGATGATGTAGAAGTTCACATAAGACCGCAAGGCATTGAACTTACTGAAGAACAAACACCTGTAAATGGAATTAAAGGAACGGTAATGACATCAAAATTGATAGGTTCTTTTAGCTTAGTTCATTTATCAGTTTTAGGTAATAACAATGAGATTATTCACGTCCATAGCCAAATGCCAGCAAGTTTTCTTCCAAAAGAATCAACTGCTGTTGGCATAAAAATTGATAAAAATCAAATATTCGTATTTCCTAAGAAAAATTAATTTTTATTTTTCTTAAGGTTTTATAACAACTAGTATGACAATAAAAATTAAGATTAAAAATGGAACCTCATTTATGAATCTGAAAAATTTAGCTGAGTGAGTATTTTTATGGTTAGCAAAGTTTAAAATCCATTTACCACAAAACAAATGGTATACTGTAAGACCAATCACGAAAATTACTTTTAAAATTATCCATTGCTGAACACCAACGTAGGAAAGTAATAATAATCCAGATGCCCAGGTAAGTATGGCTGCAATGTTACATATAATATTGTAAAGTCTTTTTTCCATTATTTTAAATGTCGAATATGTTTCTTCAGTTATTTTCGGATCAGCATGATAAACGAACAATCTTGGTAAATATAATAAGCCTGCCATCCAAGATATAACGCTTAAAATATGTATTATTTTTAAAACATTAAAAGTCATATTAATCCCATTTTGCCAGAGGAGGCATTGACATTAAAATTGCATCAACATTACCGCCTGTTTCAAGGCCAAATCTTGTCCCTCTGTCATAAAGTAAATTAAATTCAACATATCTGCTTCTTTTTTTAAGTTGAGTATCTTTATCTTCTGGTGTCCAACTTTTATTCATTAAATTATTAATTAAATTGATTGCATATTCTTTAAAAAAAATACCGACGTCTTTAACAAAATCAAAATTTGGATTTTCTTTTCTGGTTTCTCCTTCAATTCTTTTTTGCAAAAAAAGATAATCAAAAAATATTCCCCCAATACCTCTTGGTTCAGCCCGATGTTTTAAATAAAAATATTCATCACACCATTTCTTGAATTTATCATAGTATTCCTTATCATGTTTGTTACACATACTTTTTAACTGTTGGTGATAATCTTTTTCTTTTTCAAATAATAAACATGGTGTTATATCCATTCCCCCACCGTACCATTGTTTTTCTGTTTCTAAATACCGAGTATTGAAATGCATGGATGGAATATGTGGAGACTTTGGGTGCAACACAACACTGATACCTGTTGCATGGTATGATAAGTTTTCCATAGTTCCTGGAATTTTATCTGCCATATTTTTATTAAATTTTCCACCGACGCTTGAAAAATTTACTCCTCCTTTTTCAATTATTTTACCTTTAATTATAGTTCTATTTCCACCACCATCTTCATTAGCTAGCCATGAGACTTCGGGAAATTTATTTTTTTCAATTTTCTCTAATTCTGATACAATTTCGTCACGTAGATTTTTAAACCATTCTTCTGCTTCACTAAATTCTTGAGAGATATAAAATGCCATATTAAACCTTCCAACCTTGAGAGTGTTTTTTTATAATTGCTGAAATCATATTGATATGATTTTTAGAATCATTAAGACAATTAATATAATGATAACTATTACCTCCAGCTTTCATAAAATAATCTCTATTTTCTTCACCAATTTCTTCTATTGTTTCCAAACAATCCACGCTGAATCCAGGTGATAAAATATGAATATCTTTTATTCCTTGGTCTGGCAATTTTTTTAATGTTTCGTCTGTATAAGGTTGAAGCCATTCTTGGCTACCAAAACGACTTTGGAAAGTGGTCATCACATCTTCATCATTTAATCCTAATTCTTCTTTTACCAAACGTGTAGTTTTCAAACAATAGCAGTGATATGGATCACCTTTCATCAAATACGATAATGGAATTCCGTGATAACTAAAAACAGTTTTTTGTGGCTTACCCGATTCATTCCATTTATCCTTTATAGAATCAGAAACTGCTTTTATATAAAGATCCTCCTCAAAATAGTTATTGATAAACCTAATTTCTGGAATCCAGCGCCATTTTTGAAGAATATTTGTTATTTTATCAAATGTACTTGCGGTTGTAGATGCGCAATATTGTGGATAGAGTGGAAAAACTAGCAGCCTTCTTACTTTCTGTTTTTTCATTTCTTTAAGAGCATGTTCTAAAGATGGATTGCCATAGCGCATGCCTAAAATAAAAACAGTATTACCAAATTCACCCTTTAAATTTTTTTCAACCGCACTAACTATTTTTTTGGAATTCACTAACAAAGGAGAGCCCTCATCTGTCCAAATTTTTTTATAGTTTTTTGCTGATCTGCGAGGTCTAATATTAAGAATAACTAATCTTAAAATAAGTTGCCATAAAAGTCTGGGTATTTCGATTACTCGTTGATCTGAAAGAAATTCCTTTAGATAAACTTTCAATGCACTTGCATTAGGATAGTCTGGTGTTCCCAAATTTGTTAATAAGACTCCAGTTTTTTCTTCACTACCGTGCTCATAATCACTTTCTCCCACATATTTAATCATGTAAATTTATATGAATGTTTTTCTAATAGTTTCAATAAAAATATGCACATGTTCCTCATTAGTATCTTTGTTTATACCATGCCCTAAGCCACATATCCAACCCGCTCGTTGTTTTGGGGATAAAGAAATAAAATTATTACAAAAATTATTTAATTCCTTTTTGAAATCATTCAAATTTAATAATAAATTATTTTGATCAAAATTCCCTTGAAAAAACTTGTTATGGTTATTTTTTAATAAGTTTTTTAAATCAATGGAACTATCACAACCAAAACCTGGAAAGTCCAATTTACATAACTTTAAGTAGTTTTCATTTGATAAGCCTTTAGCATAATAACCAATATTTTTAGATGAGTTTGCAGCTAGTTCACTTAAAAAATTTTTTAAATAGATTTCCAAATTTAATGTGCTGATATCATCTAAACCGCTATCTAAAATCATAACAACTTCAGCTCCAGCTTTAATCTGCAAGTTTATATTCTTTTTTAAAAGAGGGATTAATACTTTTTCTAAATATTCATTAATAAAAATATCTTCACTCAAATTTATGTTTCTATTTTTGCCTAATGCATATCTTAATATTGTCCACGGTCCACCAACAAAACCTATAAGACTCTTATCATCAGATAATTTATTTCTGGTTAGTTGCAATGCCTTTGCTTGAAATTCTAAAAAATTTATTGCATTTTCTACATTTTGATATTTTTTATAATTATTTTTATTCAATTTCTCTTTTAAAATTGGACCTGGATCGAAAACAAGATCCATCCCTAAGCCTTCAAGAATAAACAGTATATCACTGAATAAAATTGCTAAATCAAAATCAAATTCTCTAACAGGACCTAAAGCTACCTCAGCAGCTAATTCAGGAGTTTTGCATAAATTTTCAAATGTATGCTTTTTCTTTAAACTTTGATAATGTGTATGATATCTTCCTGCTTGACGCATAAACCATATAGGAGGGGTTTTCTGTTCCTTAACGTTCAAAGCATTTTGGAAACGTTTATTAGGCAAATAGCTCTAACTCCTTAGCTTTTCTGGCTCCATAAGTAATTATGAATTGAGCTCCAGCTCTTTTCATAACATACCAACTTTCTTTAAGAGCTTCATTAAAATTAAGTAAATCTTTTTCAGCAGCAAGGGTTAAACCAGAATATTCACCGCTAACTTGATATGCGCCTACCATCATATTTGTCTGTTTTTTAATATCATCAATTAAATCTAGTGAATATAATCCAGGTTTTACCATCAATAAATCTGCACCTTCATTTGCGCATCTAAGAGATGCTCTTAATGCGTCATTTTTATTTCTATAGTCTAATTGATACTGTTTTCTATTACCAAATTTAGGCGCTGATTCTGCTGCATGTCTAAAAGGTCCATAAAAATTGCTAGCAAATTTTGTACTGTAACTCATTATTGGAACAAAATTATGATTATTTTTATCAAGTATATTTCTTATTGCTTTTGTTCTACCATCCATCATATCACTTGGTGAAACCCCATCAATTCCTGCATTAACATAAGTTAAAGCCATATTTGATAATTCCAGTAAAGTTTGGTCTAAATTAATTTCATTATTATTATTATACAAACAACAATGTCCATGATCAGTTAAAGAACATAAACAAACATCTGCCCATAAAAAAATATTATTAGAAAAGCTGTCTTTTAAAGATTTAATTGCAGAAAAATGGAAATCCAAATTGAAATTTCCTTGAGATTTTTTTTCAGGAACTAAAAATAACAAATAGTTTTTGCAATTTGATTTTAAATCTTTTTCAATTTGTTTTTTGGCTCGATCCAAACTCATAACATAATTGTCTTGTAGTCCTGGTATTTCATTTGAATCTTTCACTTTTTGAGATATAAAAATAGGTTGAATGAGTTGATCTTGTAGAAAGTTAGTATCAACACACATATTGCGAATAATTTCGTTTTTCTTTAATCTTAAAATATTATTATTCATTGTGATATCTCTTTTTTCCAATCTTTATAAGAAAGATATATACTGATATTTTTATGATTTTTTATCATTTTTTTTATTTCTTTATATGTATTCCCAGGTCCTGAAGCATGTCTTGCTTTAAGTATTTTGGGGGAATTTGCAACTGCTAGTTTGAATGCACTTGAGCTCATCCAATAAAAATCTGTCTTATTCTCTAAATTTTTCAGGTTTTTTCTCTTAATAAGCTTATAAGTTGGAATAATCCTTTTAATTCTCTTAGATTTTAATCCCTTATTATGAGTTAATTTTATCCATGGATATTTCACTAAAGATGAAATGTTTGGATCTAGATCTTCTCCTAATCCATCGGCAGTTCCGTTTACCCATATTTTCTTTTTCGCAAGATGTTTCCAAGTTTTCATACCACTTGTCCATATGATATTTGAGGAATTCAAATTAGAGCCTTCTGGAAGTGCTGAAATTCTCGAAATGAAAATACAACTATTTTTTAGTTTGTTTATTAGTCTAATACTTTTATCTAATACAACTCTATCAAACCACTTATATTCGTTCAAATTTTTTGGAAATATTCTTTTATTGATTTTTTTAATTTTATTTACTTTAACTGTCTTAATTAAAGACCAATTCCAAAATTTTTTTCCATTATCTAATTCACCCTTTTCAGAAATGATATTACCAAAAGAAGTTGAAAAATAACTAGCTCCTATTTTCTGATGACACCCTCCTCCATATTTATTTAATTTTTTTCTTTCATTTACCACACATTTATAAGTGCTCTTATCATTAATAGAATTTATTATTTTAGATATTAATTTATTATTTGTTGAGACTTCTATGGCCAACGCACCTTGTCCAGGAGCAGCGGGATTTTGTGATATTGGAACAATCATCCAATTGGATTTTTGAATTATATTTTTTAATAATAAATAATTTTTCTCATATTTTTTTTTCGAATTTAAAAGAAGACGGTCTACTGCTGCTTTAGCAACAATAAGCACATCTCCTTCATTATTAAAATATTTCTTAAATCTAGTTGGGATATTTCCTCGGATGTTTTTAAATTTTATATTTTTTTTGAAAGGCAAATAATTTTCTAAAAATGGTTTCAGATTGTAACACCGACGCGGTGAAGAAGTTAAAACTGTGATTGATCTTTTTTTTGATAGTTTATTTAAGTTGCTTTTTTTTATAAACAGAATGTCTCTTATATCACCCCTTTTTAAGGTTCCAGCTATTTTTGTTTCCTTGCCTATATCTAATGGTAAATCTTTCCATGAATGAACTGCTAAATCACACTTGTTGGCAATTAATTCTCTTCTAATATCTTCAGTAAAAACTCCTTCGCTTTTCATTATTGATAATGGGGTTTTTTTATCAATATCTCCTTTGGTGCTTTTTGTTAAATACTTAATTTTTATTGATGGATATTTTTTTTTTATAACTTTTCCAACTATTCTTGCTTGAATTACTGCAAGGTCGCTCTTTCTTGAAAGAATTCTTATATTATTTTTTTTATTCATAGATTGTTGATATTTATTATAATAAAAATATATAATAATATATATTGTTTTATATTATTAAAAATATTATATAAAATATGCACGAAATACTAAATATTCAATGTATGTATTTAGATATTCTAAAACTAGGGGGTTAAATATTATGAGTTATTATTCCATTGTTCAAGATATGGAAGTAGATATAGATCGATTAAGAAAAGACTATGAAATAGTTTTAAATAAACTTGGATTTTCTACTGATAACTCAAAAAACAAAGATTTTCATGCTATTTGCGTCAATAGAAAACCTAACGACCCAAATTCTATTTCGGGAGGCAATATAAGAGGTTTGTATTGGACTCTACCAGATGAAACAGGCAAAGAGGAACAACGATTAGATCCGATTGATGAAGAAGAATATACAGAGATATGTCCTGAATTTAGGGGTACTTATATTGAAGATGTATATAATAAAATTTCAGAGAAATATAAATTAGGAAGAGTAAGACTTTTAATGAAACCGCCGAGAAGTTGTTTGTCATGGCATAGAGATCCTGACAAAAGATTGCATATTCCAATAATCACAAATCCAGGTGCAAGAATGGTTATTGAAGAAGAGTCTTTTCATATGCCTGCCGATGGAAAATTATACATTACTGATAACACAAAATATCATAATTTTTTTAATGGTGGTGAGCAAAATAGAATACATTTAGTTGCTGTATTAATTAATAATTAGACGTTTAGATAGATTTTATAAGATTTTTAAGTTGTTACAGGCATTCTTTTTTTCCTTGCGCCTAGTCCATGAAATATAACTGCTAAAGTTACTACTCCCCCTCCAATTATAGTAGTAAAACTTGGGACTTCATTTATACCTAAAATAGGTATCCAAACCCATAAAATTCCGCCGACGACTTCCATTAATGAAAGTAAAGCTAATTCTGCCGCTGGCATATACTTAGCACCTAAACTATAGAGTATAAGTCCTGATGCAACAAATGAACCATGAAGTAAACTTAAATATACATTTATAGTTGGAATTGAAAAAGAAACTGATTTAAAATTTATAATTATAAGCGAAAAGATTGAACAAAATATACCTGCCATAACTACTGTAGTAAATTTTGGTGTTTCAGGTTTCCATCTTATTGTTACTGTATAAACAGCAAATCCTGTTGCAGATAAAAAACCTAGTAAAGCTCCTAATGCTGATCCGCCTATTGAGTCATTAATAATCATTATTGCTACCCCAACAAAAGCTATGATCATTGCAATTAGTGTACTGAACCTTAGTTTCTCTCCTATTGCAAAGTATCCAACTACTGCAGCTATAAATGGCATAGCTGCTAACATGAATAATGTTACAGCTGCTGTTGTCATTGTAATTGAAAAAATAAATCCCATAAAAGCAGTAGCTAAACAAATGCCTCCAAAAATGCCTGAGAGGCCTATTTTATAAAAATTCTTATAAAAATTATATCCTTCCTTTATGAATAAATATGAACACAAAATAGTAGCAATAGATATACCTCTATAGAAAAGATATTGAGGTTGGTATTGATTTGCATCGACCATATAGCGAACAATAATTGCCCCAAAACTCCACAACAACCCAGCAAAGAAAACCAGAAAAAAACCTTTTATGTAATGTTTGTCAATATTTCTAATAAAACTATTCATTTAGATATTTCAATACCTGTTTTTTTTGAAGTTGTAATCTTAAAATTTGCAACATTATTATTACCAATTTTATTCGATGTTTTTAGACTACAAGAATGCAAAAGAAAATTAATACAAATTAAAATAACCACTAATTTGTGCATAATTTTATCTTGAGGTTAATTTTAGTTCAATGCGCCTGTTTTGCTTAAGATCATCTATGGAACTCCCAGATGAAATTGGGTGAAATTCTCCATATCCCGCTGCAGCAAGTTGAGCGGGATCAAAACCTACTTGAATCAAAAGTTTAAGAACTGAGTTGGCTCTTGCCGTAGATAACTCCCAATTTGATGGGTAAAGGTAAGTACTTATAGGGATGTTATCAGTGTGACCCTCCACTTGAACAATCCAATCAATATCATTAGGTATTTGATCAGTTATTGATTTCAATGTCTCAGCAATTTTGATCATATTATTTTTTCCTTCTTCCTGTAAATTTGCTGAACCTGAATCAAATAAAAGCTCAGACTCAAAAATAAATCTATCGCCTACAACTCTAATATCTTCTCGACTTCCTAAAATTTCTTTTAAACGTCCAAAAAATTCAGACCTGTATTGCTGTAATTCTAAAACTTGACTAGTAAGGGCTTTGTTTAATTTTTCTCCTAAAACTTCAATTCTTAACTCTTTTGTAAGTCTATCTCTCTCACTAGCTTCCAAGGCAGCATTAAGAATTTCAATTTCATCATTAATTTTACCTATTTGTTCTGAGAGTGAAGCTACTTGTTCAAGAGCGCTGACTACACTGGTTTCCTTTTCGGTAATTAATAATTGAGACTCTTCAGCCTCTTGATTAAGTAATTGTATTTCAGCTTTTTGTTTTTCGCTTTCTTCATCAGATAAAGCTAAAATATCGTTTAATTTTAGTATTTTTTCTCTTAAAGAAAAAATTGTATTATCCTTTTCTACTAATGATTCATTAAGATTTGATAGTTGAATATTTTTATTTTCTATTTCTTGAAGTCTAGTTTTTAGATCTTGATCTTTTATATCAAGTTCTTTATTTAACTGCAGAAGCTCAGAATTTAAATTTGTTAACTGATTATTCAAATTTTTTAACTCTAAATTAACATTTTTCAATTGGTCAACCCTTGAGGCCAAAGCCATATTTATTCTTTCCCCTAAATTAGCAGTATCAATTTCATTAATAGTAATTCCTTCATACTTTTCTAGAGCCATCGCAACAATTTGAAGTTCATCTCTTAATTTACCTATTTGTCCTGATAATTCAAAAATTGCTAGATTTCTTTTTTCTAATAAAGTGCCTGATTCTTGAAGTTCATCAGTTAATATGATGTTTTTTTGCACTTCTGTTTCCAAGTTTTCTTCTGTACTAGTAAGAATTTTGGAAAGTTCTGTAATTTTTAATCTTAATTCTGCTAAAGCCTTATCTCTTCCAACTACTGCATCACTCAAATAAAATTGAGATACAGTAAATACCATTAAAATAAATATAATAACTATTAATAATGTGGCTAAAATATCAACAAAACCTGGCCAAATGTTGGGTGAGTCATAAATTCTTTTTTTAATTGAGTATGAGCTCATAAAATATTTATTTTGATTTCTTATTCAATGTGATTAACTTTTGAATTCCTGCATCAAGATTTTTAAGATGTTTTTTACTTACTGCATCCATAACCCCTTCTTGTGTAAGCTTAGTAGTTAATTGCAACATACTAGCCTGGGTATTAAGCTGTGTAGTTAAAAAATTAGATAATTTTTTATCTTGATCTTGAATTGAATTAGTCAGTTTATCTAAATTATTTGATAATTCTTTTATATAATTAAATATTTGATCTTGGTTTTGAGATGATTCCTGCAAAACATAAGTTAAATTTCCTAGATTATCATATAATTTCTGTATAGCTTCAGTAGTATGGGTATCTACATTTGAACTATCTGATTGTAAGTGAGCAGTAGAATTATTCCTCATAAATTTTTCAATATTCTGAAGAAATATTGATTGGCATTGGCCCATTTGTAAATCTACAAATCCGAGAATTAAAGATCCAGCTAAACCAAATAGAGAAGAGCTAAAAGCGGTACTCATTCCTTTTAGGGGTTCATTTAAACCTTGTTTTAAACTATCAAAAAAATTTAACATGTTTGAATCATTTACAGCCAAAGAAGCTATGACATCTCCCACTGATCCAATAGTGTTAAGAAGTCCCCAAAAAGTTCCTAATAATCCTAAAAATATTAAAAGGCCTACCAAATATTTTGATGTTTCTCTTATAGTAGCTAGTCTAATATCAATTTCTTCCAGAGTTTTATCTATTCCTGATGAAATAAATGTATACCGCTCTCCATGTTGATACAATTCCTTACCTAACATTTTGATAAATGTGGAATTCATTTTAAGCAATTTTGGAGTGATTACCTTCTTAGAAAATTTATTTAGAATTTTAGTATCACCATCTAGATTAATAATATGTAAGATTGAGTAAATTAATCCAAAAAAAAGAGCAATTATTATTGAACTATTAATATATATATTTGAAAGAAATGAATTTTTTAAAAAAGGGTAAAGGTATATTGCAATTAAAGCTATACCTATTAAAAAAATAGACACCCTTACAATAAAATAGTTAAGTGAATTTTTCATTTATTTGTTAACTTACAATGATACTTTTTTTTAAACACTTCAAGAAATATACTCTTAAAATATGGAAAAAAAATGAATTAATTGTATATATAGTTTCTTGTAAAGGGGAGATTATCTAGGTTTTTTGTTATTTGAATTTGAAATACTTGGTTTCCTAGATTTCTAAAAGAATATTCACTTGATAAAAGATAAAATTCCCACATCCTACAAAATTTTTCATCTAAAATCTTAGAAATTTTTTCTCTATTTCTATTGAAATTTATTCTCCAATTTTTTAAAGTTGTAGCATAATGTAATTGTAAGAATTCAATATCATTTATCCATAGTTTATTTTTTTCAATAACTGGGACTATATCTGATAAAGAAGGTATATAGCCTCCAGGAAAAATATATTTTTTTATCCATGGATTTGTCTTGGACGGAGGATGCATTGTACCTATAGTATGTAAGACGCAAACACCTTCATCATTTAACAAATCATATATTTTTTTAAAAAATTTTTGATATTCTTTTTTTCCAACATGTTCGAACATACCTACAGAAATTATTCTATCAAATTTTTCATTTAAATTTCTATAATCAATTAGATCAAAATCTACTTTAGAATCTAAACTTAATTCTTTGGCTCTTTTTTTTGAGGTTACGTATTGATTATCGGAAAGTGTTACACCTTTTACATATGCACCTGTATCTTTTGCAATCTGAAGTGCCATCCCCCCCCAACCACTTCCGATATCTAGAACTTTCATATTATTTTTATTTATATTTAGCTTTTTAATCAAATGATTTTTTTTATCTATTTGAGCTTGATCCAAACTTATATTTTCATTGTGAAAATAAGCGCAAGAATACTGCATATCTTTATCTAAAAAAAGTTTATAAATTTCTTCATTGATATCATAATGATGAGAAACATTTTTCTTAGATATATCTTGGAGATTTCTTCCTTGGAAAAACTCTGCAAATAAATTAATAAGATCTAAAATGTGATGTGTAAAATCTTTTACAATGTAATTGTAATTTTTTGAAACTATATTTATAAATGTCTCTAGATCTCCATTTTCAATTGTTATATCCCCATCAACATATGCTTCGCCTAAATAAAGTTCAGGATTTAAATATAATTTTTTTTTAATATCCTTTTTGTGAAACCTTATTGATGTAAATGGTTCAGAATTTCCAAAGATATATTTTTTCCCATCATAATCAATAACCTCAAGTGTGCCATATTTAAATGTTTTTTCTAAAAATTTCTTAAACATATTTATTTTTTACAAAAAAATTTAAATTTTAAAAGAAAAATATAGTTAGAAATATATAGTTTTTTTAGGCTGCAATTTTTCTTGGCTTATTATCCCTTGATTTTTTGAGTTCTTTCTCATCTATGTATGCAATATTACAATGTTCCTTACAATATGGCTTGTTTTCAAAAGGTTTTTCACCACAAAAATGAAATTCTTTTTCTTGTGGATCACCATATGGCCACTGACAGCTTGTGAAAGTGTGCGTCACTTTGTTTTGCAATATAAAATTTTTAATTGTTTTCATTTTTTTTAGATATTTAAGAGGTTGATTTCTATAACATAAAATAATAATTTTCAAGAAAACTAATAAAATCAATCTTTTAGTATCTATTTTTGAAACAAACACTATATTTAGTATTAAATTTTAGTTAAAAAAACGAATCGAAATTAGTTAAATTAAAATATTTTACATTTTGTTATATAATTTTGATGATATTCCTCAGCATCATAAAAAGTTTTAGCCTCTGATAATTCAGTAACAATATTTGAAATACTTTGTTTTATATTTTTCATAGAATTTATGGCTATTTTCTGCTGATTTTCATCACAATAAAATATTGCAGATCTATATTGAGTTCCAATATCTGGCCCTTGTCTATTCAATTGAGTTGGATCGTGACATTTCCAAAAATAACTAAGTATTTCCTCATAATTAATAATTTTTTCATCAAAGTTTATAAGAATACATTCTGCATGACCAGTTAAGCCACTACAAACTTGCTCATATGAAGGATTATCTGTATTTCCTCCAGAATAACCAACTTTTGTTGATTTAACTCCATTTATTTTTGAAAAATAATCCTGAACTCCCCAAAAACAACCAGCTGCTAGTATTGCTATAGAATATTTCATAATATTATTAATAATTAGTATAATTGGTATAATTTACAAGCAATTCCTTGACCATAAAACTAAAAAATAATAAAGCTTACTTTTTTAATAATTAATTAAGATTGGATATATAAATGAGCACAGGAAAAGTTAAATGGTACAATGCCAGAAAAGGTTTTGGTTTTATTGAACAAAGTGATGGTGGAAAAGATATTTTTGTTCACGCAAGTGCAGTTAAAGACGCTGGATTAAGAAGACTTGAAGAAAATCAAGAAATTACATTTGACGTTGAGGACAGTCCTAAGGGTCCAAATGCAATAAATTTAAAAGTGCAAAATAGTTCTGAAAATAAAGAATCTTCTGAAGAATAATCTTTGGTAAAAAAAGTTTAAGTTTTTAAACCTTTTTTATAAGGCTTTACTAGTTTTCTACAAACAAAAGTAAGGCTGATTGTATCCATTGTATTATCAAAAACTTGATATTCTTGACATTCATAAACTACTTTATTTTTTTGAAGTACTGTAACAAAAAACAAATATAGATTGCCCATTTCATCTTTGAAGTTAGTCATGTCATAACCTTTAACTTCAAATCCTTGATTAATTAAATCTACATATGTCTCTCCAGTATCTTGCCACTGATCATTATCTACTTCAGAATAAGCATGGCTAGCAAATAGAAATACTAATGAGAATAAAATTACCTTTATCATTATTTTTTAATATAATACTTTAATATAATAAATTCCAGTCAAATATTTTAATTTTGTTTTTTTAACCAACTTATTATTTCTTGAATATGTTTTTCAGGCTTTAAAATAGGATAAAAAACTTTTTTAATTATACTATTATCCACTACTAAAGTTATCCTTTTAATGTAATCTTTATTATCAACATTAAATAAAGGTAAATTTAAACATTTTGCTAAAATTAAATTACAATCACTTAAAATGTCATGATTAATTTTAAGTCTTTTTGTCATTTCTTCTATTTCAGATATTGACTGAGTAGTAATACCAATAGGCAAAGAATTAAGTTTTATAAGTTCTTCATAATTATCTCTAATAGTACTATTTTCAATTGTACATCCTTTAGCTCCAGGAATTTTATTCCAATTTTTAGGTAATGATTTATCTGGTCTTCCTGTCATTGGATAACAATATATTACAATTTTAAAAGACTCTTTTCTTCTTAACTGCACATATTCTCCATTTGATGATTGTAAAGAAATATCTGGAATTTCTAAATTTGTTAATTTTTCAGGTATTTTTTTATCTTCTAGAGATCTTTTTGACTTATTTTGAATATTTTCAATCAATTTTATTCTTACTATCCTATGAAAAAGTTATTTAATTGTTAGATCTTATAACTACTAATATGTCATAAAATATATTAAATATAATTAATATATATTATAAGTAAATAACTATGAATAAATATAGACCAATAGAAGGTATGACAGTTCCTCGCTTTGCTGATATAGCAACTTTTTTTCGCCTTCCAATTGAAAAAGATCCAGAGAAAGTTGACATTGGTATAATTGGGGTGCCTTGGGATGCAGGTACAACTAATAGAGCTGGAGCAAGACATGGTCCAAGAGAGGTAAGAAATGCGTCTTCTCTAGTTAGATTATACCACCCAGTCTCCCTAAAAAGTCCCTATGATGTAAAAAAAGTAGCAGATTTAGGAGATTGTCCAGTTAATCCTGCAGATTTACAAGACACTTTAAAAAAAATACAAATTTATTACGAAAATATTGTTAAAAAAAATACATTACCAATTTCAATAGGGGGAGATCATCTAGTTTCCTTACCTATTTTAAGAGCACTAGGAAAAAACAAACCCCTAGCAATGTTTCTTTTTGATTCACATACAGATACTTGGGATACTTATTTTGGTGGTTTTAAATACACTCATGGGACTCCTTTTAGACGAGCTATAGAAGAGAATTTAATTGATCCAAAAAAAATTGTAATGCTAGGTATTAGAGGAGCTTTATATGACCCTAAAGATCTTGATTGGGCAAAGGAACAAGGAATTACTATTATAACTATTGATGAATATCAAAAGATGGGTTTGAAAGAAACTACACAAATGATTAATAACATAATTGGAGATTCAGAAACTTATCTGACATTTGATATTGATGGTATTGATCCAACATTTGCGCCAGGAACTGGTACTCCAGAAGTTGGAGGTTTTACTGTAAGAGAGTCTCAAAATATTCTACGTGAACTTAATTCTATAAATTTTATTGGCGCTGATTTAGTTGAAGTATCGCCACCTTTTGACTTAAATAATCAAACATCATTAATTGCAGCTAATATAGCTTTTGAAATTTTATGTTTAATTTCCAAAGTTTAGATAAACCCAAGTAAGTATTAATCAAAACCACCAAAATCTTTAAATAGATTAGGATCAGCGAAAATATCACCGTAATCTTGATTGCCCCCAAGCTCACCGCCTTGTAAGGATTCTTCGCTAACTTGATTTTCTTGAAGTAATTTTAGTTGATCAGAAAATTTTGATTTTTTTTGTGCTTCAGCGGCAGAAACACATTCAGTACCATAAAGGTTATTTTTAATTAAATAGTTAAAAGTAAAGATTCCAATAAAAATAATAAATAAAAAAACAAAAATTGATTTTGGAATTTTGAAAGTTTTTGATTTTTCTTTTTTTAAACGACTGTCTTGGGTCTTTTCAAATAATAATAAATTTTGTTTTTCTTTTTTCTTTTTATCTTCCCTCCTTCTAATAACTTCATATAGTATTGCTGCTGTTAGTGTTAGTGCAATGATAACAAGGGCTAAAGCACTTATTGCGGGACTAATACCAAGTCTTACTTTTGAAGCAATCACTGTGGTTAAAGTCTGTTCTGATAAGATACTAAAAACGGTTGTGTTATAATTTTCAAAAGAAGCTAAAAAAGCTATAACAGCAGAAGATGCAATTGCCGGCATAAGATATGGAACTAATATTTTAAAAAAAACTTGAGTTTGGCTTGCGCCTAAATCTAAAGCTGCTTCTTCTTGTGTTTGGTCAAATCTTTGAAGTCTTGCAACAAATATTAAGAAACAATAAGTTGAAATAAAACAAGTTTGTCCTAAAATTGTTAAGAATATACCGTTTCTACCTATATCAGAAATAAACCCACCGCCGCCTATTGTAGCGATTCTATCCCATAAAACAACTGTGGATATTCCAATTATAACTCCTGGAAAAAGTACAGGCATAATAGATATTGAATAAAACATTGTTCTTAATCTGCTATGAACTTGTGTTAAAACAATTGATGCTGCCATTCCTATTGGAACTGATAAAATAACTACACCCGATCCAATTATCAAACTTTTTATCAATCCATCATGTACACGCCAGTCTGATGCAAGTCCAGCTAAGTGTTGCCCATCATACGCAATTTTTCCCTCTCCAAACCATCTCCAACTAAAACATTCCCAAGGCGTAATTGCTGGAAATTCTGCTGAATTAAAAGCTGTAACACTCATTATTATAAGTGGACCAAATAGATATGTTAAAAAAATAAAAATATATAATCCGAGCAGAAAATTTAAAACATGTTGAGATCTCATCTTATAATTTCACCAATTTTGACCTTGAATATTCTCATCATTAATAAAACAAAAACTACAGATACTGATAAAAGTAAAATTGAATATGCTGAACCTCTAGACCAGTTATCATTCATATTAAACCATTGATAAATTAATTGAGTAAACCAATAAGTATTAGGACTACTTAAAACCACAGGTGTTGCTAATGCGCCAGCAGTCAACATAAATACCATTGTGCAGCCAGAAGCAATACCTGCTTTAGCGTGAGGAATGACTATTCTCCAATGTGTTCTAAATGTAGAAGATCCAAGATCTTTTGCTGCTTCAAGCTGGTTGGTGTCGAGACTTTCTATTGCATTATATAAAGGAAAGATCATCAAAAGAATATATGCATATGTCAAACCGGTATACAAAGCAATGTCCATAGCAATAAAATTTATACCGGTATCTATGAATCCTATAGAAATCAAAATATTATTGATAACACCCTCTCCAGCAAATAAGATACGTAATGCAAAAGATCTTAAAAGCTCATTAATCCAAAAGGGAATGATTAAGGCTACTATTAAAAGTCTTGCCGAATTTGGCTTTGCAACTTTTGCCATATAAAATGCAATAGGATAACAAAAACACAAATTTAAAACTGTGACCAAAATTGCTGTAATAATAGTATTTAAAAAAACACCAATATCTACATAATTATAGGCATCCTCACTAGTTTCAGAACCAAAAATAAAATGCTTATAGTGAACAAGTGTATGAACATCGTCTGGTCCGCCCCGAAGTAATGGAGGTAAATTTGGCCTAAAAGACAAATCTAACATATAAAGTTGGGGAATAATAATTAGAAAAATTAGCCAAAAAACAATAGCAATAATAAAGTAAGTTGAAATTAAAGGCCCATTTTTTTTAAAGAAATAATTCACCTTCTAACCTACTAATCGACTGCTAAAGATCCTTTGGGAAGGACCACTGCTTTTTGAGAAGAAAAAGTTAATTCAATATCTTTGTTATTTGAAAGATTACTGGTATCTACTGCGTTGGGTACACTAAACCTAACATTCA
Organism: Alphaproteobacteria bacterium MarineAlpha5_Bin12; assembly: GCA_002937855.1. Classification (GTDB taxonomy): domain Bacteria; phylum Pseudomonadota; class Alphaproteobacteria; order HIMB59; genus MarineAlpha5-Bin12. Next base: position 109,948 of record PTKS01000004.1, read on the forward strand.
TTTTTGAATTTATTTTTAAGTAAATATTTTTTATATTACCTTCAAATTCAACGGTATTTACTCTTGCTTTAAAAGTATTATCAAGTTGAGTATTCTCGTTTTTTATAAAAATTGATTCTGGTCTAATGAACATAATCACTTCCTGGCCAGTTGAAAAGGAATGATTTTTTCCATCACCAGTTTTACCGGATTTAGCAACAAAAGTATTATTGTGAGATTCTACTCTAATTTTATCTCCTTCAACTGATACTACCTTTCCATAAAATGGATTATTTTCACCAACAAAAGTAGCAACGAAAGGAGTATGAGGAAAGTCATATACATCATCGCACAATCCCACTTGTTCTAATTCACCTTCATTCATAACTGCAACCCTATCAGACATTGTAAGAGCTTCCCCTTGATCATGAGTTATGTAGATAAATGTTATTCCAACTCTTTTTTGGATTGCCCTAAGTTCTGTTCTCATTTTTTGTCTCAGTTTCAAATCTAAAGCTGATAGTGGTTCATCCAATAAAAGAACTTTGGGTTCTATGGCTAATGCTCTAGCAATAGCTACTCTTTGACGCTGACCTCCTGACAATTCGTGCACCTTTTTATCTCCTTGTCCGCTTAAGGCAATAAGATCTAAAAGTTCATCAGCTCTTTTTTGTCTTTCTTGTTTTCCAACACCTCTTACTTCTAAAGAAAAAACAATATTTTCTGAAACTGACATCAATGGAAACAAAGCTAAATTTTGAAAAATAAGTGAGGTTGGTCTTTTATTTGGACCAATACCTGCCATATCCTGACCTGCAATCAAAACTTTTCCTTCTGATGGATCCAAAAAACCCGATATTGCTCTTAACAAAGTTGTTTTACCACAACCTGAAGGTCCTAAAAAACTAAAAAATTCACCTTGATTTATTTTCACACTTACATTTTTTGCGGCATAAAAACTTCCAAAAGTAACAGAAATATTATTTAGCTCTACGTCAGCACTCATAAACCCCCCAAATTATTTAGAGCAAGAAAATACAATATAAAACGTTCTAATTAAACCAAAAAAAAGCGTCCTGGTAAAAATAACCAGGACGCTAATTACTTGTATTTATAGCCTAATTACGCTGTTTCAAATTTGTTAGCGTACTCTGCTCTTGCGTCAGCATACCAAGGTGGCTCAGGTGGCCATGGATTTAGCTTAGAAGCTGTATCTCCTGGATAAACCGCTTGTGCAATTGCTTTTGTTTCATCTGTATAATAATCAGAAGCTCCAACTACTGCTGAATTGTAACCAATTGCATTAATTGTTGCTCCTCCAACTTCAGGAGTAAAACTATAGTTGATTAGCTCGTATGCTTCATCAATATTTTCTGCTTTAGCTGATAGAGTAATTCCATCTACCCATGCTAGAGCTCCTTCATCGGTTGTTTGATATGCAACAGGTTCTCCTGCTTTCATCATTGAAACAATTGGTCCATCCCAAGTTTGTCCAACAACAACTCCATCAGAAGTAAATCCTTGCTTCTGAGGATCTGCACCTGACCAAAATTTAACAAGGTTACCTTTTTTTGAAATACAATAATCAGTAATTACTTGCCAATTTTTTCTCATAGTGTCTTCATCTTTATATGATGACCAAAAATCCATTTTTCCTTGATGATGCATCCATATTCCACAACCAGTCATCATGGAATAAGTTCTTCCCATCATAAATGGTGACGCAACTCCTGGATTTGGTTCCCAAATATCACCAAAGCTTGGTAATCCATCTGGCGACCATTTATCAGTTCTCCAAGAAATTGATTCAGTTCCCCACAATTGTGGAACCCAATGCGAACCTTTACCTCCAAAGTTCCAGTCTCTTTCTCCAACAGCAACCATTCCAGGGTTAACATTACCAATATTGGTAATCTTACTCATGTCAAAAGGTGCAAGCACTCCAAGATTTTCCCACTGGAGGGCTCTCATATTTGTTGGACTAGCAAGATCATAACCAGCACCACCACCAGCTTTCATCTTTGCTATAATTTCTCCGTTATCACCTATTTTAGTGTGATTAACAGTAATTCCAGTTTTTGCTTTAAAATCTGCAACAACTGAATCGGGTAAATATTCACCCCACATTACTACATTTACTTCTCCACTAGATGCAGCAAAAGCATTCTTCACAAATAATGGAGCAGCGCCTACTAGCGCAGCTGCAGCTGCACCTCTCTTTAAAGCAGTTCTTCTAGTAAATTTTCTAGCAGCTTTAAGAGTTTTTAGGCTTGATTGTTTATTTTTATCCATAAGGATCCTCCTATGATAATTTTAAAAATATACTAACTATACTAATGATTTTATGACAAGTATTATTTAACAAAATATTAATTTTTTCTTATATTTCTGTTGATTATTAGGGAATTATGCTTAACTATATCATTTTAAGACACATAAAATGTTGACTACAGTCATAGGAGCATATCCAAAACCTAGTTATCTAGAAATAACAGATTGGTTCAAATCTGATGGAGGTACTGATACTGAATATCCGACAAAGTATTATATTAATGAACTAAAAGGTCTTGGAAATAGCGCTGAAAAATTATTTAATAGGGCTACTAAAGAAATAATAAATGACCAGATTGAATGTGGAATTGATATAATAACTGATGGTGAAGTTAAAAGAGAAAATTATATTCATTATCACTGCAGAAATTTAAATGGAATAGATTTTAATAAACTAACAAAAAAAACAGCGAGAACAGGAAATTATAGCTGTTACCTTCCCACAATTACTAATAAAATTAATTCTTCAAAGCCATTTCTAACTAATGATTGGCATGAAGCTCAAAAAATTTCTAAAAAACCTGTAAAAATTACTATTCCCGGACCTCTTACTATTTCAGATACTATTTCAAATCAATATTACTCTTCTGACAAAAAAATGAATGAAGATTTAAGTTTGTCAATAAATGTAGAAATATTAAGATTAATTGAAAAAGGATGTAAGTATATTCAAATTGATGAACCTTTATTCGCAAGAAAACCTAAAGAGGCTCTAGATTATGGTATAGAAAATTTAGAAAGATGTTTTTATGGTTGTGGTGACAAAGTAGAAAAAATAGTCCATATATGTTGCGGGTATCCTGATAAATTAGATGCCATAAACTATCCTAAAGCACCTCTTAAATCTTATTTTGAAATTTCGAAATACTTAGATGATTCTACAATAGATGTAGTTTCAATTGAAGATGCTCACCGACATAATGATTTAAAACTTCTAGAAATATTTAAAAAAACAAAAGTTATTTTGGGATTAATAAAAATTGCAAATAGTAAAATTGAAACAGTAGATGAAATTGACTATAGGATAAAAGAAGCTTTAAAATTTATAGATAAAAATAGATTAATTGCAGCTCCAGATTGTGGTCTGGGGCATCTTTCAAGAAATTTAGCAAAAATTAAATTAAAGAATTTAGTAAAAGCTGCAAAACAAAATTAGTTTATTACTGTTTCTGGAGATGAAAAATTGTAGCCTAGTTCTTCTGCTACTGCTTTGTGAGTTATTTTTCCTTTAAAAACATTAAGACCATTTAAAAAATTATTGTTATCTTTCAAAGCATTTCTATAACCATCATTTGCTAGCTTTAAAATATATGGGAGTGTAGCTTTATTTAATGCTAAAGTAGATGTTCTTGGAACTCCACCAGGCATATTTGCAACGCAATAATGAACTACGCCATCAATAACATATGTTGGATCTGCATGCGTTGTTGGTTTACTGGTTTCAACACATCCTCCTTGATCTATTGCCACATCAACAATGACTGAACCTTTTTTCATTTTTGATAACATTGTTTTAGATACTAATTTTGGTGCATTAGCTCCAGGAATTAGTACTCCTCCAATTACTAGTTCACTTTTACTTATTAAGTCTTCAATATCAGCCTTATCACTATTAATAGGAATAATTGAGTCTCCAAATTTAGATTCAAGTTCATTTAATCTATCTTCAGATTTATCTACTATATACACTTTAGCTTTCATTCCTGTAGCAATTAATGCTGCATTCTCACCAACAACCCCACCTCCCAAAATTAAAACTGTCGCTGGAGCAACTCCAGGGGCTCCACCTAAAAGCAACCCCCTTCCTTTTTGTGTTTTTTCTAAAGAATGAGCACCTGCTTGTATAGACATTCTTCCAGCAACTGCACTCATAGGAGCTAATAAAGGAAGTTTAAAATTATTATCAGTAACCGTCTCATACGCTATACAGATTGAATTAGATTTAACCAAACCACTTGTTAGCTCTGCATCGGCAGCTAGATGTAAATAAGTAAACAACAACTGATTTTTATTAAGCATAGCAACTTCATTTTTAAGAGGTTCTTTTACTTTAATTATTAATTCTGAATCTTTAAAAATATCTTCGGCCTTACTTACTATTTTTGCACCAGCTGATTCATATTCAGAGTTTTCAAATCCCGCATCAAATCCTGCATTATTTTCAATTTGAACTTTGTGACCATTATTTGTAAGTTCTTTAACACTATATGGAGTTAATCCAATCCTAGTTTCCTGTGCTTTTATTTCCTTTGGGACTCCGATTAACATTAATGGCTTTTCTGATAGTTTGTTATACCTTTTCTAAGCTTTTCAATAATCTCATCAATATGGGATTTTTCTGAAATAAATGGAGGGGCAACAATTAAGCAATCTCCAGTAGCCTTCAAACTTAATCCTGCTTCAAATAACTTTTTAAAAGTTGCATAACCTGATTTACCTGGTCTTTCATCTAAAACAATATCAATACCTCCCATCATTCCGTATCCTCTGATATCAACAATGGATTCAATATCTTTCAAACTAAATAAACCATCTAAAAAATATGGAGACATTTCAGCCGCTCTATTGATAAGATCCTCTTTTTCAAATATATCCTGCATTGCAAGTGCTGCAGCTACTGAGGCAGGTATTGCTGAATATGTATATCCATGAAAAAATTCTACTGTACCTTTAGGTGACCCTTTAATTATTGTTTCATAAATTTCTTCCTTTGACGCAACAGCTCCCATTGGCATAACTCCATTTGTCATTGCTTTTGCCATAGTAATGATATCAGGAGTAACTTCAAAAGCATCGGCTCCGAATGCTTTTCCAGTTCTTCCCCATCCCGTAATTACTTCATCAAATATTAATAAAATACCATGCTTATCACATATTTCCCTTAAACGTTTTAAATATCCTTTTGGAGGTACTAATGTTCCTGTTGATCCAGCAATTGGCTCTACAATACATGCAGCTATATTTTCAGGCCCGATATTCATCGAAATTCTTTCTAAGTCATCAGCAAGTTCTGATCCTGTTTCTGGTTGGCCTTTCACAAATTTGTGCTCTGGTAAGTGAGTGTGTCTCATATGATGAACATTTGGCATTAGTATACTTGAAAATGTTTTTCTATTAGCAATCATGCCCCCAACTGAAATTCCTCCTATGTTCATCCCATGATAACCCCGTTCTCTTCCAACTATATGGGATCTATGACCATCTCCCCTAACTTTGTGGTATGCAATTGCTGTTTTAATTGCTGTCTCTACAGCTGAAGAACCACAAATTGTAAAAAATATTCTATTTAAATTACTAGGTGTATGTTTTGAAATTTTTCTTGCTAATTCAAAAGAACCTGGAAAACCTTGTTGAAATGGTTGAACGTAATCTAATTCTTCTAATTGTTTTGCAACAGCTTCTTTTATTTCTTTTCGGCTATGACCTGCTGGATTGCAAAATAATCCAGAACTAGCATCTATTAATTTATTTCCATGATGATCTTTGTAATACATACCTGATGCATTTGTCATCAATCTTGGACTTTCTTTATAATCTTGATTCGCAGTAAATGGCATCCAATGCTCTTCAAGTGAATTTGGTAACTTAGTTGTTTGCTCTGTGCTCATAAATATTTTCCTGTAAATAATTATATAGTAAGAAATATCATTTTCTTTAGACTGCATACACTAATTTTTTTTTTAAATTAATAGGAAAAATAGACTTCATAGTATAAAAGTGGATAACTCGATGCTATCTGATAAAGAAATATTAATACCAACAAATCTTTTAAACTTGGCAAGTTCCACTAAAAAGGTAAAAGCTGCGATAATTTCAGCAGAAAATAATATGGTTATGGAATCTACAAGAGATGCAACTCTTAATTCACTAATAGACCCAATTTTTATTGGTAATAAAAAAATAATTCAAAGGGAAGCAGAAAAAATTGAATGGGATATAGGAAATTTTGATATAATTGAAGAATCACAAGATGAAAACAAAGCTCTTAAAGGTGCTGAATTAGCAAGTAAAGAAGAAGTAAAAATTTTAATAAAAGGTCATATTCATACAGATGTTTTAATGAAAGCCTTTTTGAAAAAAGAATTTAATCTTATTGAGAAAAAAAGATTAAGTCACATATGGCATATGACTATCAATAAGAATGATAAACCTTTATTTATTACAGATGGTGCCTTAAATGTTTCTCCAAGAATTGATGTAAAAATGCATATTTTAAATAATGCAATTGAATTTGCTAAAAAAACAGGGATTAGAAAACCAAAAGTTGCAATTTTATCTGGTACGGAAGATCCAATAAAAAGTATGCCAAGTTCAATTGAAGCAAAAGAAATAGCCGAGAGAGCAAAAAAAGAAAATATAGATGCAGATGTTGCAGGTCCTCTCGCATTTGATAATGCAGTTTCGCCTGAAGCTGCTAAAATAAAAGGAATAAAAAATAATGTAGCAGGCAATGCTGACATTATTATAGTTCCAAATCTTGAGGCAGGTAATTCGTTAGTAAAAATGATGATTCATTTTATGGGAGCTTGTGCTGCTGGAATTATTTTAGGAGGAAAAGTACCTGTAGTTGTTACTAGTAGATCTGATAGTAAATCTTCTCGAATAGCCTCCATAGCTGCCGCTATCGTAGCTAAAACAAATTAGAATTTATGCATAAATTTTATGCTACCACTGTAATTCAAGTATTAATTTTAACGACAATAGGAAACTTATCAGCAGCAGGATTAGTTACATGTGTTAAATTCCTCTCTGAAGATCTAGATCCATTTGTGGTGGCTTTTTTTAGGTGTTTAGTTGGTTTAATTATTATTTTGCCATTTGTATTACATAATAATTTTAAAAATTTAAAAACTCAGAATATTAAAACCCACATATTAAGAGGAATTGTTAATTGTATTTCGATGTTTACATGGTTTACAGCAGTGAGCCTGATTCCTCTTGAAAAGGCTACTGCGATTGGATTCACAACACCATTATTCGCAACGCTTTTTGCAGTAGTTTTTTTAAAAGAAATAATAAAAATTCACAGAACAATAGCCTTAATAATAGGTTTTATTGGCATTTTAATAATTATTAGACCAGGATACTTAAATTTTGAATTTGGAAGTTATTTAATGATAATAGCTTCTACTTCTTTTGCATTTGTTTTAATAATTATAAAACAATTGTCAAAAAATGATTCAAATTTTACCATTATTTTTTATTCTATGGCAATAATGACACCATTAACTTTTGTATTTGCTATTCCTTTTTGGGAAACCCCATCTATAAAAGAACTAATAATATTCTTAATTATGGGTGGTTGTGGTATGATTTCACATACTTGCTTAATACAAAGTTTAAAAATTGCTGACACTACATTAGTTATGCCTTTCCAATATCTAAAATTATTATGGGCATCAATAATTGGATATTTTATTTTTTTCGAAAAACCTGATTTATGGATTTGGCTAGGTGGAACAGTTGTTTTTTTTGCTGTAGTTTATATTACTTATAGAGAAAGTATTAGTAAGAAAAAAACTGAAGAAAAAATTTCTTATATTAGACCAGGAATTGACTCATAATAATGATTAATAAACTATCTGATATTGTAGAAAATAAGTTGTGTCTTGGTTGCGGCCTCTGTCAAAGCATTGCTGGTAAAGATAAAATCAAAGTGACAATGACAAAAAAAGGATCTTTGGAACCTAGACAAATAAATTATATAAATAAAAAAACATTTAATAAAATCTTATCAACATGTCCAGGAATTCTAATTAGGGGGCCAAAAACTAATTTAAAAAATAATAATTTTAAAGAAGATCTAATATGGGGAAAATATTTAGATCTTTTTTATTCTTATTCAAAAAATCCTCTTATTAGATACACAAGTTCTACAGGAGGTGTTCTTAATGCAATAGCAATATATTTATTAAAATCAAAACAAGTAGATTGTATAATTCACACTGCCGCTTCAAAAAATAGACCGATGAGAAATATTTTTAAAATTAGTTATACAAAAAAAGAAATTATTGATGGAACTTCTTCAAGATATGGCCCTTCACCTACTTTAGAAAAAATAAATGATATTTTAAATAAAAATATTAATTTTGCATATATCGGAAAACCTTGTGACATTAGTGCAATTAAAAATCTTGAAAAAATTGATTCCAGAGTTAAAAAAAATTGTAAATTTTTATTATCAATAGTATGTGGGGGAATTCCCTCTTTAACAAAATCTAAAGAAGCTCTTAAAAAAAATAAAATAAAAGAAAAAGATCTTTCATTATTTCGATACAGGGGGCACGGGAATCCTGGTGATTTAACTATAGAAACAAAAAATAATAAGCGATTTTTAGAAGGATATAATGAATTTTGGGAAGATGAAAATAATTGGCAAGTTCTTGAAAGATGTAAAATTTGTCCTGATGCTATTGGAGAAAGTGCTGACATAGTAGCGCTAGATGTATGGCCTAATGCTATTCCATCTGGCAATGATAAAGGATTTAATGGGATAATTGTAAGGACTCTTAAAGGAAAAAAATTAGTTAATAAATTAATTAAAGATAATTATCTATTTAAAGGAAAAAAATTCTCTTGTAGGGATATGGATTTTTTTCAACCACATCAAGTAAATAAGAAAAAATCAATTTATTATAGAATTCAGGGAATTAAATCGATTAACAAACTTGTTCCAAAAATTTATGATTTAAGAATAAAAAAGATATCAAAAAAAAATAAAAAAGAATTTAACAAAAAAGAATTTTTAGGTGCTCAAAAAAGATTTTTATAGATATTAAATATCTCGATGGTGAATATTACCTTGCAAAACCCTTGCAAAATTTTTAGTTGTTTCAAATTGATCAAATAAAATCTTTATTACTGCTGTCAATGGAACAGCTAAAAAAATTCCTATGAATCCCCACAACATTCCCCAAAAAATTAATGCCAATATTATAGTGACAGGATTAAGAGATAAGGCAGATCCAAGAATTTTAGTTTCAATAAAATTTCCAATAATAAAATTAATACAAAGTGGAATAATTAAAATTAAAATCAAAGTTGTATAAGAGTCATATTGAATTAATGCTATAGGGAGCGGAAGTAATATCGCTATCACTCCTCCAAAAACTGGAATAAAAGAAAGAAAAAAAGTTAAAAATGCAAAAATTAAAGCAAGGTCCAATTTAAAAAACCAATAAGTTAGACCAAATAAAATTGAAGTTGCTAATGAGGTCAAAAATTTTGTATTAATATATTTCTTTATTGTTCTATCAATTTCATACCAAGTTCTTGTTTTTCTTTTATCATTTTCACCTATTAATAAAAAAATCAATATTATAAAAATTACTGAAGTAGTTTTTAAGAAATTTGTTGTTTGTGAAAATATATTAGAAACAATTTCATAAGATAAATATTTTGAAAATAAATTTTGTAAAGTTAAAGAATTATATTCTAAGTCAAATTTATCTTGAAATAAAATTATTAGTGGGTTGATTAGTAAGTTTAATTTTTCTTGATACTCGTTACTTCTATTTAAAAAGTCTATAAATGAAGCATAAATTGGAGGGATAGTAATAAAAAAAAATAAGAATAATAATAATATTGCTATAGGAACTGCAACAAATCTATATATTTTCAGTTTTTTCATTTGAAAGTCAACTATAGGTGCTATCAAAAATCTTATAAATACCGCAAAAACAAATGGAATTAATATCGCACGGGAATAATATAAGGCAAATGAAAGCATAATAATTGCCAAAATTACAAGAGACATAGTCATTATTTGATAATTTTCATTATTAGTAGATTTATTGTTCATTATTTTTTTGGGGGAACAAAAACTTCAGGGATATCATTGGGTAAACTTTCTAAATATACAGATTGACTAGGAAATGCAAATGCACCTGAATTTTCTTCAACTATCTCCTTAATTTTAATTGCCAATTTTTCTTTTACTTCTAAAAATTTATCCCAATCTATATCATCTACAAAACATTGAACTAACATATCAATGGAACTCTCAGAAAAACTATCTATTCTTACATAACAGGATCTAAAATAGTTCGTTCCATCATTTGCAAAGTCTTTATCTTTCAAAATGAATTCTTTTATTTGATTTCTGATATTTTTCATTTGAATAATTGAGGTTTTATATTCTAACCCAATCAGCCATCTAATTCTTCTGTGCTTTCTTCTTGTAAAATTAGTAACTGATTGTTCTGAAAATTTAAAATTAGGAACCATAACTAAATTAGAATCAAATTGCCTTATTAAAGTTGATCTAAAACCAATTTGTTCAACTATACCTTCAGCTTCACCTGAAACCTTAATAACGTCACCAATAGTAAATCTTCTTTCTGTTATGATTAAAATTCCAGAAATTAAATTCTTAAATAAGTCCTGGGCACCTAGAGCAACTGCCACACCAAATAAGCCTAACCCTGCAATTATTGGACCTACTTTTATTCCCCATAACTCTAAAACTGCTATTATAGCGAGAATAATGACTAATATTTTTAAACTTCTTAAAGTCCAATCAACTAAAGCTGCTGTTAGTTTGCCTTCAAATCTTTTAATAAAAAATGAAAAAGGTACTATTAATTGATGTAATAGCCAAAAAATAAAGATTGTAATAAATGTTCTATTAAGTTTTTCAATTAGAGTATTTAAATCATCACTAAAATCAATATATGAAGTTGCTATAAAAAAACCTATTACAACGGGTAGAAATTTTAAAGGCCCTTCAATAACTTGTATAACTGCATCATCTATATCAGTTTTGGTTTTTTTTACGATTTTATGCAATCTATTAATTATAAATTTTGCAAAAAAACTTCTCAAAACGTAAAAAAGAAGGATTATTAATAAACCTATAGTAAGTTGGGAAATGTTTATTCCTAAAAGTCCATTATTCCAGACATCTATAAATAAATTAACAAAGTTGTTGAAAGTTGACATAATAATATTAATTATAAATTAATGTTGTATATACCTGATATTATTTTAAAAATAATATATATTTTTATATTATTATTTAATATTACACCAATAATGGCCAAAAATAACGTATATAAATATTCATTTGATAATATTGACGGCGAAGAAATTAATTTAGAAGATTTCAACGGAAAACCAATATTTCTAGTAAATACTGCCTCAAAATGTGGATTTACACCTCAATATGGAGATCTTCAATCTTTGTTTCAGGAATATAAATCCACAGATTTAATATTTATTGCAACTCCTTCAAATCAATTTAAACAAGAGCTATCCTCAGAGGAAGAAATTAAAAAATTTTGCCTTATAAATTATGGAGTCAGTTTTAATGTAACAGAAATTGTTGAAATAAAAGGCATTGATGCTCACCCTTTATATAAATGGCTTGAAGAAACATACAATGAAGCTCCAAAATGGAATTTTTATAAATATTTATTTGATAGAGATGGGGAACTGGTTCAATCTTGGTCATCAATGACTAAGCCAACAAGTAATAAAATAAAAAGATCAATTAAAAAAGTTTTATAAAAAAAAAGCCGCAAAAGCGGCTTTTTTATAAATATATCTTTTTTTATTACATCATGCCGCCCATACCGCCCATGCCGCCCATGCCGCCCATGCCGCCGCCCATATCTGGCATAGCTGGTGCATCTTTTTTATCTTCGGGGGCATCAGCAATCATTGCTTCAGTTGTAATTAATAACCCTGCAACTGATGATGCGTCTTGTAATGCTGTTCTTACAACTTTTGTAGGGTCAATAATTCCTGCTGATATTAAATTAGTGTATTTATCAGCTTGTGCGTCATATCCCCAGTCTGAGTCCTTACTTTCAGCAACCTTACCTGCAACAACTGCTCCATCAATACCTGCATTTTGTGCTATTTGACGTAAAGGGTGAAAGAGTGCTCTTCTTACTATATCAACTCCCATTTTTTGATCATGGTTTGACCCTTTAACAGAATTCAGAGCTCTAGTTGCGTAAGCTAGTGCTACTCCTCCTCCTGCTACTACTCCTTCTTCTACTGCTGCTCTAGTTGCGTGCATTGCATCTTCTACTCTGTCTTTTTTTTCTTTGACTTCAACTTCTGTAGCACCACCAACTCTAATTACAGCTACTCCACCTGCTAATTTAGCTAATCTTTCTTGAAGCTTTTCTTTATCATAATCTGAAGTTGTTTCTTCAATTTGTGCTCTAATTTGATTGCAGCGGCCCTCTATTTCTTTTTTCTTTCCAGCGCCTTGAACAATAGTAGTATTCTCTTTGTCAATTATTACTCTTTTTGCAGTTCCAAGCATATCAATGGTAACATTTTCTAATTTTATACCAAGATCTTCACTAATTACTTGTCCTCCAGTAAGTATAGAAATATCTTCAAGCATAGCCTTTCTTCTATCACCAAATCCAGGGGCTTTCACAGAAGCTATTTTTAATCCACCTCTTAATTTATTAACCACCAGTGTTGCTAATGCTTCACCTTCAACATCTTCAGCAATTATTAACAAAGGTTTGGTAGATTGAACTACAGACTCTAATAAAGGAAGCATTGGCTGTAAGCTTGATAATTTTTTTTCATGAAGAAGCACATAGCAATCATTTAATTCAGCTATCATTTTTTCAGCATTTGTAACAAAATATGGAGATAAATAACCTCTATCAAACATCATACCTTCAACGACATCCAATTCTGTCTCTAAGCTTTTAGCCTCTTCCACAGTAATAACGCCTTCATTACCTACTTTTTGCATAGCATGTGAAATCATTTTACCTACGTCATTATCACCATTTGAAGCTATTGTTCCTACTTGAGCAACTTCTTTATCAGTTTTTATTGCTTTAGATTTTTTTTCCAATTCATTAACAATTGCCTCAGTAGCTAAATCAATTCCTCTTTTTAAATCCATTGGATTCATACCTGCTGCAACAGATTTCATTCCTTCAATTGCAATTGCTTGCGTTAAAACTGTAGCCGTAGTTGTACCGTCGCCAGCTAAATCATTAGTTTTATTAGCAACATCACGTACCATTTGAGCGCCCATATTCTCAAACTTATCTTTAAATTCAATTTCCTTAGCAACAGTCACACCGTCTTTAGTAATTCTTGGTGCACCAAAAGATTTATCTATTACGACATTTCTTCCTTTTGGACCCAATGTTACTTTAACTGCATCAGCTAACCTATTAACTCCATTTAACATCTTTGATCTTGCATCAGTGCTAAATAATACATTTTTTGCAGACATTTATTTAATCCTCCTAAGAATTATTTCTTTTTTGATGATTTTGAATCAGATACAATTCCCATAATATCTGACTCTTTCATAATTAAATATTCTTCACCACTCATTTTTACTTCAGTCCCTGACCACTTTCCAAAAAGAATTTTATCTCCTTTTTTTACGTCTAAAGGAACTAGTTTGCCATTTTCGTCTCTTGCACCAGATCCAACTTCAATAACTTCACCTTCCATTGGTTTTTCTTGCGCAGTATCTGGTATAATTATTCCACCTGCAGTTTTTTGGTCAGATTCAACTCTTCTAACTAAAACTCTGTCATGTAAAGGTCTAAATTTCATATCATATCCTCATTAAGTTTTTGAAATAACTCAAATTTTTTAACTTTTTAGTCATTTTCCAAGAAGTGCTTGTCATTTAGCTATTGTTTAGTCAAAATTCAAGTCTAAAAATGCATTTTTTTTATATTATTGCTAAAAAATATATCTATATTTAGATTTTATATGAAAACACTATTTAGATCCATGTCAGTAACAATGGGTATTTTACTAGGTATATTGATTTTCTTAATAACTTTGTCATTTTTATCAATTTTATTAGATGAATATTTATCGTTTTCTAAAGAAGAATATAGTTTTTTAGAAGGAAATAAAGCATCAAAAAATAAGATACTTGTTCTGGAAGTCAATGGTTTAATCTTGAATCAATCAAAACAAGGAATAGCAATTTTAAATTCTCAAATAATTTATGCTAGCCAAATAGAAAAAATTTTAAATGATGTATCGAATAATGAAGAAATTAAAGCGATCATTATTTCTATGAATTCTCCTGGAGGTTCAGTTTCAGGTTCAAATAGATTATATAATGCAATAAAAGATTTTAAAAAAAATAATACAATACCAATATATATTCATACAAATGAATTATTAGCTTCAGGAGCATTCTGGTCATCAGTTGCTGCAAATAAAATTTATGCAAGCTATGGATCAATGATAGGAAGTATTGGGGTTAAGGGTCCATCTTGGTTTGTTTATAATAAACCAAAATCAATTAGAGGGGGGCTTTTAGAGCCAACTATTGAAACAGAAGAAGGTATTGAACATTATCAACCTTTTGCAGGTAAATCAAAAGATGTTTTCAATCCTTTTAGAAAACCGACGGAAGAGGAATTGTTTAAAATTCAAAATTTATTAGACTCTATATATGACAAATTCTTAAATATAGTATCTCACAATAGAAAAATTGAAAAAAACTATATTGAAGAAAAAATAGGTGCGATGATTTATGATAGTCAAGAGGCAAAAAATTTAAAATTAATTGATGATGTTATAAGTTTAAAAACTCTGAAGAAAAAGCTTGTCACTGAACTTAACATTAAAGAAGATTATCAAATTATAAAGATCATTAATAGATATAACTTGATAAATGAATTGTCAAATATTAACTATACATCACAAAAATTAATAAAAGATGATGTTTGCAATCTATACAATCAAGATTTTTCAGTTATTAGTAATTATAATTTCAGCGCTTGTGAAAATTAGTTATTAATTTTTTAAATTCTTTTTCTTGTACAATAAAATTTTTAAAATATGGGTTTTGTCTTATATTCTTACTTCCAATATGCTGTCCCTCTGCTAAATTTCGAGTTTTGATGTATCTAAAAAGATCATTACCAGCCAAATCTGCGCCAAAGAAATAATGCTGATTTTTTTTATATTCACTAATTTCTTTATATTTTAAATAAATATTATTTAATTCTTTATCAATATTGTTTTGTACTATTTCTACCACCTGTATCTCGCTATTACTTCTTCCAAATAAAAGATTAGTTAAACCTGAGCCATGAGGTGCTATTATTTTTTTTGATTTTTGAATTTTTTTTATTTGCTCTAATATTGACAAATTTTCAAATTCTAAAATTTCAAATCCTTCTTTTTCTAGATGAGATAAAAAATCAGTCTCATTAACAACTTGTCTCCATTTTGCATTTCTCCTACTTATATAAATATTTTCTTTGTTATTGCTAGATGATGGAAATAAATATTCATAAAATTTTATTACTTCAATATTCTTTAAAAAACTGGGAATTTGTGAGTTTTTACAAAAATAAAATCCATCATCTAAGTAAATATATTTATTCACCTTAATCTTTTTTTCATTCAAAAAAAATTTTATAAAATTTCTAACATTATTTGAAGTATTTCTGTGTATGGCTAAATTAATCTCTTTTTCAGTGATAAAATTTAATCTAATCAAAAATGTCCAGATATTTCTATAATGATTATTACCAGGACTTGTACCTAAAATAAATGCGTTAGAAATTTCTTTATAATCTTTTTTATTTTTAAAAAAATTTTCTTTAAAATCTTTATTACTAAAAACATCTCTTTTATTTTGCCAATCAAATTGATCTGGAAAAGTATTTAAATCTTTTTCCATAATTGGATAATAATTATGTGAATCAATATAAAAATTCCCATTTAAAATAGAGCAATAAATATTTAAATCTTTAAGAAAAGCAAATTTAAAAAATTTTTCTAAATTTTTATTTTCTTTTATTTGAGAATTAGAAATAAAATTAATATTTTTCATAAATTATTATTTATTCAATTATTTTAATCTTTTCTTCTTCTTAATTAATTTTTTTATATCATTAGGCTTTATTATTCCTCCAGAAATAATAAATTTAATGGCTTCATCAACTGTTAAGTCGATTTTAATAATTTCTTTTTTTGGAATCAAAAGCAAAAAACCAGAAGTTGGATTAGGAGTTGTTGGTAAAAAAACAGTATATGCTGATGTTTTAGTTTTTAACTTTCCACCCTTAGGAATCTCATTAGTTATAAAGGCAAGTGCATATATCCCCTTTCTAGGATATTCAATAATTACAGGCTCCTTGAAGGATTTAGAACTAGAAGAAACAATTGTTTCGGTAATCTGTTTTGTAGTGGAATAAATATTAGATAAGCCAGGGATCTTCGAGTATAATTTTTCAATTCTATTTCTATAAATTCTTCCTACAAAGCCTCTTCCTATTGCACCAATTAATATTATAAAAATTAAAACTATAAAAATACTAAATCCAGGAATATTAGATAGTCTTTCACCAATGAATTCATCTGGTAAAATTATTTGAGCTATTCTGTCAACTATTGTAATTAACCAACCAAAAATAATTAAAGTTGCTCCAAGAGGTAGTAAAATAATAAGTCCTGAAAAAAAATATCCTCTAAGTTTGGTCATTTAAAAATTAGCATATAATAAATATTAAAATAAATGAATAAAATAAATTTATTTCTTAATTGATTTATTCAAATTTTTCAGAATAAAGCCAAGGAATAAAAATAGATAAAATTACATAAACAGCCATATAGCCTATAATAAGGAGATATATCTCAGATAATACAGTTCCAATTGGACCCCAAACTATAGCATATATTAAAAACAAAATTTGGGAAATCATAAACCAATAACCACCAGCTTTTTTAAGATTATACAAAAGGTATATTCCATATATTATTCCAAGATAAAGTATTAAAAATACAATCATATCTATTGTTGTTGGTTTGAAAACTAAATCAAATCCTGGAACTGTAGTTCCATTACCAAAAAAACCACTTACTGTTCTATAAAAGGTATCAATAGAATCTGCTACTAATGCAATTAACATGATCCAATAAACAAACTTAAATGATTTTGATTTTAAACTTTCGGACATATATAAATGATATATAATTTACTTAAAAATATATGAAAATAGTTATTTTTTAATGAAATGAAAAAAATTTGTATAATATTTGGTCACCATGATTCAAAAAATTCTTTTAACGCAGCCATTAAAGATAATTTTATTAATGAAGCTAAAAAATATGGGCATCAAATAGACTTAATAAATTTGTTTGAAGAAAAAGAACAACTTCCTTTTTACAATTCTGAATTCAATCCGCCTCCTAATATAGTTTTAGAATATAGAAAAAGATTAGAAAATTCTGATATTATGTTTTTAATAGGATCTTGTCACAATTTAAGGCTTAATTCTATTTTAGAAAATTGGGTTGATTGGGTATTGCATCCTAAATGGTTTTTTACATATAGATCAATAATTCCAGAAAGTAAGTTTTTTAAAAATTATGGTTTCCCAGTAGCGGGTGCAATGAAAGGTAAACTTGGAATAGTTTCTATTACCTATGGTGGTCCCATGATAAGTTATTTTAATTTTTCAATTTTTGATAATATACCCTATAGAAGAATAAAAAAATCTGTTTTTCAATTAGGTGGATTAAAAACCAAATATATAAGATTTTATTCAGTTTTACCTACAATGACAAAAAAGGAATTTGGAAACCATATGAGGAGAGTTAAAAAATTAGCTAAAAGTTTGTAATTTTTTATATCAAAGTAAAAAATAAAGAATTATTGGAACAGAAATAGTTGAGAGCATTGTGGTAGCAAGAATAGCGCTTGATGTTTGTCTTACAAATGTTTCATAATATCCTGCCATGGCGAACACGTTAGCTGCTACTGGTAAACAAGAGCATAAAATTGCAACTTTTATCCATAATATAGGTACAGAAGAAGGAAAAAAATAAAATATACTAAATATAAGTAAAGGATGAATAATTAATTTTAAGATCGTAATAACAGAAACAGATTTTAAAAAATTATTATCAACTTTATTCCAAAGAGTAATTCCTAATGCAAACAACGCAGTTGGAGGAGCTGCTAAAGATAATAAGTTTAGTATTTTATGTATAAGAGAATATACAGGTATATTAAATATAACAAAAATAAAACCAATTAAAGCGGCCAGCAACAATGGATTTTTTAACATACTGATTAAATTAAAAAAAAAATTATTAAAAACTTTTGTTCCATTATTTGATGCAAAAAAAGAAGTTAGAGTTAATAATACAATTGTATCAGCAAAGAGTATTATACTAATTGGTAGAGCTGCATTTTCTCCAAATGCTAATATAGATAAAGGTATGCCCATATAACCATAATTTGGATAAGAAGAATTTAAAGAAAAAAGTGAAGCTTCTTTATTTTTATAATTTAATAAAAATTTTGAAAGTAAGAGTGAAAAAATAAAGATTAATATTGTTATTATTTCAAAACGTACAATGAAATCCCATTGAAAAATATTATTATTATTAGAAGACTTAATAATATTTATAAAAATAAATGGAGGGAGAGTAACAAAAAATGTAAATTTAGTTAGTGTTTTTGAAGCATTATCATCAAAAATATTTTTTGCTCTAAAAAAAGTTCCTAAAAATATAATAGCAAAGAAAGGAATCGTGATAGACAAAACTGCATACATAATATGATAATAAATTATATTTATCTAAATTTAAATAAATATTGAATTGATATAAATAAAATTAATTATGATTTTTTGATCTTAAAATAATAAAGTAATGGTATTCCGATCTATTTTCAGCATAAATGTTAATATAATCCTTTAAATTAATAATTAAGTCTGAATATTGACTTATATTTATCATATGTTTATCTGAATTAATTCTCTCAATATAATGACTTTTTTCAAAATTCTTTTCTAAAGTTGTTTTATCAAAATTATTTGTATGCATTTCCAATATTAAATCAGAATTTATAAATTTTTTAATAATGTCATTGTTAAAAAGCTCATGTTCGTAACCCTCACAATCACTAAAAATTAATAACCTTAATTCCGAACTAATTTTGTTAAAATCTTCGTAACAAAGATTTTCAGAAGTTGTTATTTGCGATTCTTTTTTATTAAACTTTATCATTTTATCTAAAAGTTCTTTAGTTTCTTTATTTATTTCATAAGCTACAATATTGGTATCAGGAAAAATTAAACTAAAACCTATAGCGTAATAACCTTCAGCTGCTCCAATATTGATTATTTTATAATATTTATTTTTTTTCAAAGAATTAATAGTAGGTATTATCTCAGCTTCATATGTACCGAGTAACTTAGGAATTAATGAACTTCCAGCACTAATAGGTTCAACATATCTGATTCCTTTAAATGGTCCTGCTATTACTTTACAATCATTGTATAAAGATTGTAAAAATTTTTTTAATATTAATTTAGATAAAAAATTATAAAAAATTTTTATAATAAACCAAAAAAAAATATTATATTTTCCAAATACAAGGGTTCTAAGTAAATACTTTCTAAAAGTTTTAGGTTTAGCTATATTTAAATTATCCTTTTTATTTTTGTGTTTTAAAAATGAATACATTAAAAATTCTTTATATCACTCATAATAATATTTATAATATACAATGAAATGGTGC
>PTKS01000005.1 GCA_002937855.1 Alphaproteobacteria bacterium MarineAlpha5_Bin12
AAATGTAGCGGCGTATCTTTTTAAATCTTCAGCTTCTATCGCAGTATATACTGTTAAAGAACCTGCATTAGCATTTGTTAAACCTAAAAAAAATAAAGCTACAGCACTTATTGTAGTTAATATTTTATTCATAGTACCTCCATATAAAGTAGGTCATTAAAGATGAATTTCTCTTTTAATTCAATACCAATTATCATATTTATGTTAATAAGATGAAGTCAATATATGACTAAAATCTTAGGAATTATATATTAAATAAATTCCTATAAAAAATATAAATCCTGAAAATAATCTAGTATATCCAATTCTTTCTTTTAGAAAAAGGTACCCTATCAACGAAGCAAATACAATACTTGATTCTCTCATTGAAGCAACAAACGCAATAGGAATCATTTTCATAGACCATATAATAATTGCATAAGCACTAAACGAAATTATTGTTGCTAATAAAATAAGCATTAGATCTTTAAACCTGAGTTCAAACAATTCTTTTTTATTACTAAGGTAAGCATAAGTAATAGAAATCCACCCACTTAGAAAAAAATTCCAAACAATATAAGTAACAGTAGAGTCTGCGCTTCTAACCCCTGCGCCATCAGTAAAAGTATAGATAGATATTATGAACGCAATGAAAAGAGATGTGGGTATAATTTTGATTCCCATCCCTATTTTAAAGTTTTCAAATGATAATAGAACTAACCCCAAACTAACCGTGAGAATTCCAATGATCCCCAGTAAAGGTATAGAGTCATTGATAAAGATTAATGACCAGAGTGTAACAAAGACAGGAGCGCAACCTCTTGCTATAGGATAAATCACAGTCATATCGCCACGATTGTACATACTTCCCAAAAGAATAAAATACAAACTGTGCAATACGGCTGAGCAGAAAAGATAAAACCATGTTATTCCTTGTGGCAGGTCGACAAAAAAGATTATTGGAAAAAAAATAATACTTTGAAAAAAAACTTTAACAGCAATTCCAACTAGAGAGTTATTTAGAGATTTGATTATAATATTCCATAAAGTGTGAAGTAAAGCAGCAAAGAATACTAATAAATATATTGAGGTGCTTGTCATTGCTTGAATAATTATTTAATTATAGTATGTATAATATAGTGGACGCAAATATAGTATCAAAAATTCTTGGATTACTAGAAACTAAAGGGAAAGACCTTCAATATGGTAATGAAAATGTCACCCAATTGGAGCACGCGTTGCAATGCGCCGAATTAGCTGAAAAGAAAAATTTTTCACCAGAAGTTATTACTGCCGCACTACTGCATGATATTGGGCATTTATTATATGATGGAAAAGACCCTATCTATCAGGGAAAAGATGGATATCATGAGGAGCTAGGAGCAGATTATTTATCAGAATTTTACGGTGAAGAGGTGATAAGACCAATAAGAGCTCATGTAGATTGTAAAAGATATTTATCTGCAGTGGAGGAAGAGTATTATAGTCTTTTGTCTGAGGCTTCAAAAATTTCTCTGGATGCCCAAGGAGGTCCTTTTACAAAAGAAGAAGCAGAAGAATTTATTAAAAAACCCCATATGAAAGAAGCCGTAGAGTTAAGGCGTTTAGACGATGAAGCAAAGATTCTCAATAAAAAAACGCCAAATTTATTTCATTTTAAACACTACCTCGAAGAATCATTAAAAAATTAATCTAAAAAAATGGGGATACAATTGTACCCCCATAATTAATTTATAAAATACGATTAATTTTTTGGCTCAGTTTTACCGTCGTATCTTTTTTTCCATTCAGCGACAATTCGATCTTTATTTGCAGCTGCCCAAACAAAATCATTGTTAATTAGTTTTGCTTGAACTTCATCATAAAAATCTGGCAACTCAGGATCTTTTGTTACTTTCGAAGGATCAGCTATAATGGACTGACGTTCTCCAAACAGTTTCATACCATCACCTAAAGTCCAATCCATTAATGTTTTAGCATCTTCTAGATTATCAGTTCCTTTCATTATTGCTACCACTTGCATTTCCCAACCAATTCCTTCTTCAGGAATGATCATGTCAATAGGTGCACCAGCTTTAATAACTTTGATTGCTCTACCAGGCCAAGAAATTCCGATTGTAAATTCACCTGCGCCGGCTTGTTTACAAGGTTTTGAACCTGAGTGTGTATAAACAGCTATATTTTCATGAAGCGCATCCATGTATTCCCAAGCTTCTTCCTCGCCCCATATTTGCATCCAACTTGAAGCATCTAAAAAACCCGTTCCTGATGAAGCAGGATTAGGCATAGAAATATGACCTTTGTAAATTGGATTCGTTAATTCAGCCCAAGTAGTTGGTTTTGGTAAACCATGCTTTTCTGCTTCTATACGATTCCAACATATACAACCTGCCCAACCATAATTACCAACCCAAGTTACAGGAGCAGTATTATCAACATATCTTTGATCAATCGCATCCATACCTTTAGGGGTATATTCTACAAACATTCCCTCAGCTTCCATATTAAGAGCGACAGTAGCAGCCATCTCAAATAAAAAATCTGCTTGAGGATTATCCTTTTCGGCCATCATTTTTGCCGCCATTGTTCCAGTAGATTCACGAACAACATTAACTTTTATATCTGGATGTGCTTTTTGAAACTCATCCATATAATGTTTTAAATTATCTGCATCAGTACTTGAATAAACTAGCAATTCACCCGCATTAGCATTCATATTCAATGTAATTAATGAAAAAAACATTAAAGAAATAAAAAATTTTTTAATTAATTTCATTTTACCCTCCATTTAAAGACATGATATTTGTAACAAATATTACAAGATTGTGAATAATTATTTATAAATAAATATGTATTTATATATGATATTGGCTATTATAAGGTTGTAGGAATATTATATGACAGAAAGTAGTGACGATTCTTATCTAAAAGTTAAAAATTTATCTAAATCTTTTGGTTCATTTGAGGCTATTAAAAATATTTCTATTAATATTAAAGAAGGAGAATTTGTTTGTTTTCTTGGACCATCAGGATGTGGAAAAACAACTTTATTAAGATGTATTGCAGGATTGGAAATACAATCTGCAGGATTAGTTTTTCAAAAAAATAAGGACATATCCAATCTACCTCCCTCAAATAGGGATTTTGGAATTGTATTTCAATCTTATGCGCTTTTTCCCAATCTAAGTGTATTTTCAAATATTGCTTATGGTTTAATAAACAATAAATGGAAAAGAGAAGATATTAAAAAAAGAGTTGGTGAGTTACTCAGCCTAGTCAATCTTACTGAACATTCATCAAAATATCCCAGTCAATTATCTGGCGGTGAACAACAACGTGTGGCTTTAGCGAGAGCTCTTGCGACATCTCCTGGACTATTATTGTTAGATGAACCGTTGTCAGCTTTAGACGCTAAAGTAAGGGTTTTTTTAAGAAAGCAAATCAGAGATTTACAAAGAAAACTTGGAGTGACAACCATTATGGTTACCCACGATCAAGAAGAAGCACAAACCATGGCTGATAGGATATTTGTTATGAAAGATGGTGAAATCATACAGTCTGGAACTCCAAATGAAATATATACTAAAGCCAACTCTCCTTTCATTGCCTCTTTTATTGGAAGTATGAATTTTATTCCTGCAGTTGTTTCAAATTCTGATAAAGTACAATGTAATAATGTTGAGTTAAGTTGTAATACAGTGAATTTTAAACAGAATGACTCTGTGCAAATTGCAATTAGGCCAGAAGATATACAAATTAAAAAAGAAAACCCTGATGACAATATCTTACCAGCTACAATAAAAGAAATAGAATTTTTGGGTTCTTTTCAAAGAGTTTATTTTGAATCTAAAAATCTTACGGGTGATTTAATTATGGTAGATATTCCAAGTTCAAATGCCAGAAAAACCAAATTAAATATTAATCAAGAGATAGATTTATATTTTTCTAAAGAAGACGTAAGAGTTTATCCAGTTTAATTTATTAATGATATGAATTTTTTTAATTTCGCTAATATTCGTCGAGGAAAAGATTCCAGTGATAGAGTGGGACAGTTTATGTTGGTTTCTTATATAATTCTTTTCTTATTATTTTTAGTTCTACCTTTAGGAGCATTGATCTCAAAGAGCCTAGAAAACAAAGACGGGGATTTTATTGGACTTGCAAACTATAACTTGTACCTTCAAGAACCTGCCTTATTTCAATCACTTTATAATAGTTTGTTTGTTGCAATTAGCTCAACAATAATTGTGGTTGTACTGGCATTTTTGTTTTCTTATGCTCTGACAAGAACTTGCATGCCTTTCAAAGGATTTTTTAAGTTGATAGCCTTAATACCATTACTCAGTCCTTCAATTCTTGCAGCAATAGCCCTTGTATATTGGTTTGGGAATCAAGGTGTTTTGAAAGAAATGTTATTGGGAAAATCCATATATGGTCCAATTGGTATAATTATGGCTTCTGTTTATTGGACCTTCCCACATGCGCTTATAATATTAACGACATCTTTATCGTTATCTGACTCACGTCTATATGAAGCTGCAGAAGTTTTAAAAACTTCTAAACTGAGAGCATTTTTTACAATTACTATTCCTGGCGCTAGATATGGAATTATAAGTACTGCCTTCGTTATTTTTACGCAAGTTTTTACTGATTTTGGAGTCCCAAAAGTTATAGGAGGAAATTATAATGTGCTCGCTACTGACATTTATAAAGAAGTTGTAGGTATGCAAAATTTCCAAATGGGAGCTGTGATCTCTATGGTTTTATTAGTTCCTGCCATGATAGCTTTTTTTATCGATCGTTATTCAAGAAAAAAACAAATTTCATTACTCACTTCGAGATCAGTAGTTTTTAAACCAAAAAAACATTTTAAGGTTGATATGATTATGCTCGCCTTTTGTTCTTTATTGGCATTAATTATTATATTGATGATTGGTATGGCTCAATACGGTGCAATAGTTAAATTTTGGCCTTATAATTTAAACTTCACACTAAAAAATTATAACTTTGAAGTAGCTGGACTTGGATGGGATTCATTTTATAATTCAGTTCGACTTGCTTTTTATACAGCAATTTTTGGAACTATCATTATTTTTGTAGGTTCATATTTGATTGAAAAATTAAGAATAAATGATGGAATGCGGAACCTTGTTCAATTTTTTGCTCTTATGCCTATGGCTGTGCCGGGGCTTGTGTTGGGTTTGGCTTATATCTTTTTCTTTAATGCAAAAGACAATCCATTAAACTTTATTTATGCAACTATGATTATTTTGGTCGTTAATACAATAGTTCATTTTTATACCGTATCTCATTTAACCGCTGTTACAGCTTTGAAACAAATGGATAAAGAATTTGAATCCGTTTCACTGTCATTGAAAATTCCTATTTATAAAATGTTTTGGAGAGTCACGTTACCCGTTTGTTTGCCACCAATTTTTGATATTTCAATTTATTTATTTGTCAACGCTATGACGACGGTGTCAGGAGTGATTTTTCTTTATTCTTATGACACTACCTTAGCGTCAGTCTCCGCTATTCACTTGGATGAACAGGGAGAAGTGGCTAAGGCTGCAGCAATGGCTATGTTAATAGTTTATGTCTCAGTTGCAGTTCGATTAACTCATACAATCATTACAAAAAAAGTACTGCGAAAAACACAAGCGTGGCGATACAACATAATCGATACTAAATTAGATTAAATAATTAAATTAACAAAACCATGGAGATCAAATCTTATGACTATGTTCAACCAAAAGAAGTGAAGGGTAAGATTTTTTTAACCTGTTTTCCTGGGAGAAACGGTGAACAAATTTCATTTGTGGAAAGTATATTTTTAAATGAGTTAAATAATTTTTTTTCTCAAAATTGCAGTACAGTAGTTAGTTTAGTTGAAGATATTGAATTGAACAAACTGTGTGATAAAAAATTTTTTGTACGTACGATCTATTCTAAGAATTTGAAGTGGATACATTTGCCAATTGAAGATTTAAAAGCTCCTGATCATAAATTTGTTGATAAATGGCAAATAACAAAAGCATTATTAAAAAATGATTTAATAGATGGAAAAAATATTGTTTTGCATTGTATGGGAGGAAAGGGACGTTCAGGAACCATAGCTGCTATTCTTTTAATGGAGTTTGGTGAGAATAATAAGAAAGCAATAGAGATTGTTAGAAAAAATAGAAAAGGTGCGATAGAGACAAAAAAACAAGAAGACTTTATATTATCTTATAGCAAATAAATTAATTGTTAAATTTTAATTCCAGCGCCAAATATGTTTTCTAAAATGAATAATATAATTATAGCGACAAAAGCAGCAATAACTGGCAACACAACCCATCCTAAAGAAATTCGACCTGCGATTGACCATTGAACTTCTTTTCCACCTTTTAATAATCCAATACCTATTACTGCTCCTATAACTGCTTGAGAGCTAGAGACGGGAACAAGAGGGATGGATGGCAAATTCAGGGATTGGAGAAAACTACTTATTCCTTGTGATGCAAACAAAAATAAGACAATTGAATGAGAAATTACAACTATAAAGGCAGCAACAGGAGACATTTTTAATAAGTCATTCCCCACTGTATACATAACTTTTTTAGAGTATGTAAATACACCGACTGCAATTGCCAGCCCACCTAAAAGAAACAACTGTTCCTTTGAAGAAAATGTAAATAAGTTTATCAGATTAATATCAGAAAAGGGTGCTATAGGTACAAATACTCCCATTACATTCGCAATATTGTTTGCACCCAAACTATAGGCTCCAAATGCGCCAGCTAACAAAAGTGCTGTTCTGGTATATGCGTCAACGCGGAGAATATGTAATTTACTATTATTCAATAATTTTTTTGTCACAGTATAAAAAAACATCGCGATGAGCCCAGCGATGATTGGACATAGTATCCATGTACTTAGAATGGTAATTAACACTTTTATATTGGTTGAGGATCCAGTGTATAAATTCCACCCAACTATTGCGCCAACAATCGCTTGTGTGGTAGATACAGGTAATCCAAATTTGGTCATTATATATACTGATAAGCCAGCAGCTACACACGCCGCAAAAGCTCCAGGAAGTGCATTAATAGAACCAAGCTTGCTCAATGTCTCAGTTGTGCCCGACCCACTTATAATTGCACCCAATATAACAAATAAACTACAAACAATAGCAGCTGTCTTAAATCGTACCATTCGCGTACCCACTGCAGTGCCAAAAACATTTGCTGCATCATTTGCACCTAGAGACCAACCTAGAAACAATCCACCTGTTAGAAAAATAATTGTCAGTAGGTCCATAATATTTTTTATATTGATCTTTTAATTGAATAAATTTGTAATTCGTCCGCAATGTCTTCCGCTTGATCGGCTATCTGATCTATTTTTTCAACAAAGTATCGGAGATGCATTTTTTGATCAAGAGTTAGGTCAGATTTGAATATTTTTCGTTGCAGATCAGAAGTTTGTTTATCTGATTCCTTTTCATAAAAAGTAACTTTGTGCGCATTGTCACGCACAGTTTTAATATCTCGAAAAAATGATCTAACAGATATACATAATGATTCGGCGCTATCAATTACAACATCAGTTAAATTAATTAAATCATTATGAAAATCTTTAGGAAAGGCTGGTTTTTGAATTGAAAACCTGTAACAATTCCCCTGAATAAGCCCAATAATTTCATCTAGATGTTCCAATAGTCTCAATACATCACTTCTTGCATCAGGAATTAAGGTGTCTTCATATAAAGCGGTTTCCACCTCTTTTTTAATCTTATCAGCCTTACTTTCCATTGAGCTTACCTGCTCTACCATTTTATCAAAATTATTCCCTGAACCATTTGATAAATAATCACGAATTGCTTTTTTAAAAATTAAACCTACTTCAGATACTGTATTAACAAATTCATCAATTTGCCTTTCTAACTCTTTAGATTGACTGAAAAGTGATTTTGATTTTAATCCAAACATTATAATATATGCCTATATAATAAATCTTTTAAAATCTGTAATAAAAATGTAATAAACTCTATATATTTTATTAATTTGTTAGGAAAATCCATAATTTAAAAAAATTATAATGCAAAAAGAATGGCGTAA
The DNA here is from genome assembly GCA_002937855.1 of Alphaproteobacteria bacterium MarineAlpha5_Bin12. Lineage (GTDB taxonomy): Bacteria > Pseudomonadota > Alphaproteobacteria > HIMB59 > MarineAlpha5-Bin12. The sequence goes on from PTKS01000005.1 coordinate 8,082, forward strand.
AAAAATATCAAAAGTGCATGGCACTGGCTTATTTGCGAAAAATGATATTGCGAAGAAAAAAAAAATTATTGAATACATAGGAGCCAAGGTATCAAGAAAAGAAGGAGATCGCAGAGCAGATAAACAAATAGCAAAAGCTAATAAAGATAAAAAAAATGGAATGGTGTATGTCTTTGAGCTGAATTCACGTTTTGATATAGATGGCAATTATAAATATAACAATGCTCGTTACATCAATCATTCATGCGACCCAAACTGTGAAGTAGAAATCATTAATAATAAAATATGGATAGTATCAATCAAAAATATCAAAAAAGGCGAAGAGCTTTCTTATAATTATGGTTATGCATATGATACAGACTACACGGAACATAAATGCAGATGTAAAAGTAAAAATTGCGTCGGATTCATCTTAGCAAAAGAGCATTGGAGAAAAATTAAAAAAAACTAAAGTTTTTCCTGTAAAGTGAGAAATTTTTTTGCTTTTTCAAGATTTTCTAAAAAATATTTTAAGTACCTCTCCGGCAGTTCAAAGTTTAAATTTAAATTTTGAGGAAACTGGATTTCACCAAATATTTTTTCAAACGGTATGTCACCCCAACCAAGCGGGAGATGAAGGTCTCCTTGGCCATATGAAGTATTTTCTGCTTTAATATATGTCCACATTCTTTCAATTAATCCAAATGAGTCATGCATATGTATGTGTTCTGAAAAAGGAGCAATTGCATTGATTTCATCAAAAAAATGAACATTCCGAAAAGTACAATTAATATAGCCGTGGGATATATCCAAGCAGCATTTAATATTAGGGTGATTAATCTCCCCAAGTGTTTTTGCAATTTCACTTGGAAGTGGCGCGTAATTTTCTAATTCGAATGGAAAAAGATTTTCGATTGCTAAAACAACCCCGTGATCTTTTGCATATTGCCCCAGTTCTGCGTAACACTCTTGTTGTTTTTTTAAAAGCGATTCGTACTTTTTTTTATCTTCGTATACCCTATTGGTTGTCTGACCATAATGAGTAACAAGGTGAGTCGCATTGATTTCCCCTGAGACTTCTATGTCTCTTTTTAAAACTTCCTTGTGACTTTCAAAATTTTCGCTATCTAATAAGTTGACACTTAATTCTCCATGAACAGTATAACTAAACCCTTTATCATTTAGTGTTTCTTTTAAAATTATTAACTCTGGTTGATTAATTTTTTTTCCGCAAATAACATCAGTTTCATAAATAGGCACTTCCAAAGAATCGATTCCTACTTCTTTCATTCTTGCAATTTGACTAGCTAAGCTCGCTATGTCCCCGTTAGGACATTTACCTGTAAAGCCAATTTTTTTCATATTAGTTAATCAATAAATTAATTTTTTAAAAATAAAAATAGAAAATTATAATTAAAATCCATTTGGTATCAAAATATAGTGAATACTTAGCACGATTCCAATAGAAACAGATAAACCAAATATCATCTTTAAAAAATCCTTACCTATGATTGGAAAAACATATCTCAATTTATATTCTTTATTCATTGTGGCAATCGCAAGTTCTCTTCCACATAATATTCCAACAAATACCCAAGTAGTTGACATTGGTATGTCATTATATTGTTTAAAATATAATAGAATTATTGCATAAACTAAGTCAATTATAGTAGCCGATCTGGTGTATCTGGTTCCAGTTTTAGAGTACACAATTTTTTGAATTTTTCCTCCTCTTTCCCAGAAAATATAAAAAAGTAGCACGGATAACAAAACGATACATACACACAATAATAACGGAGGAACTTGCCTTGGTAAAAAAACAGCAATATTTGCCACATCATGACTTAACCAGGTGTACCATAGAAAACCTGTTGTTAACCATTGACCAACCACCCATGCTTTACGTTGACTATCTGGAACCTTATCAAATTTTTCATTAATAAATTTACTGATCATTATCCATAAAGTATAAGAAATGAAAGCTGCTAATCCATATCCAACAACTGATTTCATCAAAACTTTTTCTAAAACTACTGTTGAAGCAAAAGCAGATAATACTAAGAAAGTTGTGGATACAGGTATACCAAATCTTGTTAATAAAACTAAAACTAATGGCGCAGCAGCATGATACCATTGAATGGTTTGGTAGGGTATTTTATTTAATCTACCATAAGAAATATCACCATCATTAATGTACCAACCATAAACTAGTGTAAAAGTTAAAACTATACTTGCAGCAGATGCTAATAGATACCATTTAAATCTTTGATTTGAAGCCATGAAAGTTCCAAGTGTTTGAACAGAGTCATTAGCTATAACTGAATAAGCAGCTAGTCCAAATCCAATTATTGTAAAGAGCATTGTTAAAGTCATAGAATAATTTTTTTATCTAAACAGTTAAAATTATGTTATAAATTATAAGTATCTTTAATATATAAAATAGTTGATTCGTCTATATCCAATAATAGATAATACTTAACAATCACTCTCAAAGACTCTATTCAAAACTTTATATTAAAAGGGAAATTATAAATTATATAGAAATAAAGAAAAATGTATATTTTCAGCAATATATTATTAGAAAAATCTAAACTTCATAATAAAACCTTATTTGTATAGTGTTTGATCAAATGTATAATACTTATCAAAAGAAAGTAAGGTAGTTTGTTTAAATCAGTTTTTACAGTTAGTTTTTATACTTTGATCAGTAGAATCTTAGGTTTCATTAGAGACATATTTATCGCTTCATATTTGGGCTCGACATTAGTTGCAGATGCTTTTTTTGTTGCGTTTAGAATTCCAAATTATTTTAGACGTGTTTTTGCAGAAGGTGCATTTAGTGCTGCATTCATACCGGTGTACTCCGGATTAGTTCATCAAAAAGAAAAAAACAAAGATGCATTAAATTTCATTAATCAAACAATGTCGATATTAATTTTTTCTATATTATTAATTGCAATTATTTTTCATTTTATCATGCCCCAGGTCATTTTAGTTCTTGCTCCTGGTTTTGTGGGAGATGAGGAGACATTCAATTTGGCGGTTCATTTTGGAAGAATTATTTTTCCTTATTTATTATTTGTTGCTTTAGTTGCTCAATTTACATCAATAACCAATACTTATAATAAATTCGCCTTTGGTGCCTTTGCCCCCGCGTTATTGAATATTGCTTTCATAGGTAGCTTAATATTTTTGACACCTTTTGTCATAACCCCAGCACATGCTTTGTCTTATGGCGTTCTTTTGGGTGGTGTAGTCCAAGTCGGTATGATGTATTTTGCAATATATAAGATTCAAATAACTCCTACATTGGTTTTACCAAAAATAGACAATAATATTATTAAATTTTTTAAACTTTTTTTTCCAGGAGTGTTAGGCGGAGCAGCAATACAATTAAACATAATTGTAGGGACAATCATAGCTTCCTTTTTGCCTACAGGGTCAATAAGTCATTTGTATTATGCGGACAGGATCACTCAACTCCCATTAGGCATATTTGGTATCGCTTTGGGCATTGCGCTTCTTCCAACCCTTTCTAAATTAATTAAAGAGAATGCGGATATTAAAAAAATTATTTCAATACAAAACAGATCTATAGAATTTGCACTATTGATTTCAATTCCATCCGCTATTGGTCTATATATCCTTGCTGAACCAATTATCAAAATTTTGTTTGAGCGCGGCGCATTTGTAAGTGCAGATACTTTTTTTACCAGTAGAGCATTATCTCTTTTTGCTCTTGGACTTCCCGCCTATATATTAATCAAAGTTTTAAATCCAAGTTTTTATTCCAGAGAAGATACAAAGACGCCTTTTTATATTACTCTTTTCTGTGTTTTAATTAACATTATTATCTCTTTAATCTTAATCGGTTCATATAGAGAATTAGGCATTGCCCTAGCTACAGCGATAGCTTCATGGTTTAATGTTATTCTACTTTACATCATTTTATCGAAAAGGGGGTATATTTCTTTTGATAAACAAATAAAAATAAATTTTTTGAAAATAATTATTTCAAGTTTTATAATGTTTATTGTGGTTTTATTATTGAAAAATTTATTTTTTTTACAAATAACTACGACGAACTATATACTCAGCATTTTATTATTATTAATAACGATATTAATTGCCATTATTATTTTTGGAATTATGATTTTTATGTTAAAAATTTATACAATAGAAGAAATTCAAAAAAATATGAAAAAATAGATAATGTTTAAAAAAAGAATACTATCCGGAGTTCAACCTAGTGGTAACTTGCATCTTGGCAATTATTTAGGAGCGATAAAAAATTTTGTAGCACTTCAGGAAGAATATGAATGTTTATATTGTATAGTTGATCTTCACGCGATTACAGTATGGCAGGAGCCACAAAAACTCAAAGAACAAACAAGAGAAGTTGCGGCGGCTTTCATAGCATCAGGTTTGAACCCAGACAAAAATATTATTTTTAATCAATCCCAAGTTCATGAGCATACTCAACTTGCATGGATTTTCAACTGCGTTGCAAGAATGGGATGGCTTAACAGAATGACTCAATTTAAAGACAAGGCTGGCAAAGATAAGGAAAATGTAAGTGTTGGATTGTTTGGTTACCCAACTTTAATGGCGGCAGATATTTTAATATACAAAGCAACCCATGTTCCAGTGGGCGAAGATCAAAAACAACATTTGGAGCTATGTAGAGATATTGCGCAAAAATTTAATCATGATTACAGTGATGATGTTTTTCCCTTAATTGAACCATTAATATTTAAAAAATCTGCAAGAGTTATGAGTTTGAGGGACGCCTCTAAAAAGATGAGTAAATCAGATGTGTCAGACTATTCAAGAGTTATGTTAAGTGACAGCGAAGAAGAAATAAGTCTTAAAATAAAAAAAGCTAAAACAGACGCTGAAGTATTTCCTGATAACAAGGCAAGTGCTGAAAAGAGAAAAGAAGTTTTTAATTTGATGCATATTTATGCTTCAATTAATGAAATGGAAATAGATGATGTAATAAAAGATTTTGCAAATACTGAACTGTCAAATTTTAAGAAAAAATTAGCTGACTCATTAATATCAGTTTTAGTGCCAATAAATAAAGAGATGAAAAAACTAATTTCAGATGGAAAATACCTTGATTCAATTTTGGAAAAAGGTGCTGAAAGAGCAAGTTCTCTTGCTAGACCAGTTATTAAAGAAGTATATGAAAAAATCGGCTTTTTAAACAGATAATTAAGGTTTTTTTACATAATTTTTAATTATATTCATATTTTAGTCATACGAAATATTATAAATTAACTATATAATAAGAATACAAATGTTTATACAAACTGAAATTACACCTAATCCAATGACCCTAAAGTTTATACCTGGGCGTGTAGTTATGGAAAAAGGAACAGCTTTTTTTCCAAGCAAAGAAAAAACTTTGAATTCTCCTTTTGCAAAACGTCTGTTTAAAGTCGATGGGGTTGAAGGTGTTTTTTTTGGAGCTGATTTTATAACTATAACTAAAAATCAAGATTCAGAATGGGATTTAATTAAACCCATGATACTTGGTGCGATTACAGATCACTATTCATCAAATGATAGTATTATAATTAAGGAAAATAAAAAAAATAATGAATTAAAAGATTCAAAAAATTTAGATTCAGAAATAGTAAAACAAATTAAAGAACTGATTGAGACAAGAGTAAGACCCGCAGTTGCGATGGATGGCGGAGACATTGTTTTTGAAAACTATGAAAATGGCATTGTTTATTTACATATGCAAGGCTCGTGTGCTGGATGCCCAAGTTCTATGGCAACTTTAAAAAATGGAATTGAGAATATGCTTAAACATTATGTGCCAGAAGTAACTGAGGTAAGGCCAATTGGATAATATTACTTTAATAAATAGACTTCCTAGGATATTTTTTTTTGGAATATTGTTATTATCTTCAATTTACTTTTTTTTTATTGGAACAGAAAAATATAATACAATAAAAATCTCTGAAATAAATATTGAGGAAATTTCACAAGATATCAATATTAAAAATAGGGATAAAAACATTGATAAAATATATGATATTTCCAAACTAAAATCTGATTTAAAAGATTTTTCTTGGGTGAAAAAAAATAAAGAAAAAGTAAATATAAATAATAATGAAGTAGCGCTATTAATAAATAAGATGGATCAAAATAATTACAGCCTAGAAAAAGTTATTTTTAATAAAAAAATTCCTGGTTTTTTTGTAAATGAACTTCCTGAAGATATTTCATACATTAGAGATACGGAGCAAAAGAAAAAACTATTTATATCAATAGTTTTGCCATTAATTGTTGAGGTTAATAGAGATCTTAAATTAAAAAGAAGCAGGTTAAAAAAATTATATGATAAATTAAGTCAGGATCAGACCCTTACTTTAAAAGAACATAGATGGTTAATTAATTTAGCTTTAGAAAACTCAATAAAAATTTCACAAATTAATAAAATTGAAATTGCTAAAAATTTATTAATAAATATAGATATAATTCCAAACTCAATTGCAATTGCTCAAGCAGCTAAGGAAAGTGGTTGGGGAACTTCAAGATTTGCCATAGAAGGCAACGCACTATTTGGCCAATGGACATTTAATAATTCCAATGGATTAATTCCTAAAGAAAGACAAGTGGGTGAAGATCATTATGTTAAATCATTTGTTAACCTTAAAGATAGTGTTAAATCTTATATGAAAAACATCAATACACATAAAGCTTATAAATCTTTTAGAGAAAAAAGATTTCAATATAGACAAAATAATAGATCACTAGATCCTATTGTATTGGTCCATGAATTATCATCATATGCTGAACTAAATAATTATACAGAAATACTTCAATTAATAATTGAAAAAAATGAGCTTTATATTTTTGATGATGTAAAATTAATAATTAATAATTCATTAGTCTAGATAATTAGGCATTATAAATTGATGCCCAAACCATCTCCAGTTATTTTGATTATCTTTTGCAGTGCAATTCATTCTTACTCGCCCTTCTTTTATTTTTCTTTGTAATCTAATTTCTATTCTTTCCTCAAAGTTATAAATTTCGCTTTCTATATTGCCACTTCCATCAAATATAAAACAGTTTAATGATTTTGATAATGATTTATCTAATAAAGAGAAACCTATAAAAGGAGGATTTTCTGAAAATTCTGGGTCAATTGGGGTTAAATCATAAATACCAAGCCCCTTTGCATTTCCACTGAATTTAATTCTATCAATACTTCCATATTTTTCATTTATTGAAAAGCGAGGAAGGTAATTTAAATCAGATGTTTCATTAATAACTCCAGAGTGTTGTCCAAAAGCAGCTTTAAACTTATAATCTTGAATAATTTTTATTACTTGGGAATTTGCCTCACCAAAAGGATATGCAAATAGTTTTGGCATTTCCCCTAGTTCACTAAGATATCTTTTATTAGAGTATTCTATTTCTTCTTTTATTTCACTCACACTCATTGTGTGTAAATGAGGGTGAGTTTTAGTATGCGCACCTATATCAACCCCTTCTTTTTTTAAAGCTCTAATTTCATCCCAAGTCAAATAATTTTTGTATTTTGAGTCTATAGAGTCTGTAGATATAAACAATGTAACTGGAAAATTATATTCTTTAAGTAATGGCCAAGCTTTTTTTATTATTGAATTATGTCCGTCATCTATACTAATAGCAATGGTATTTGTAGGTAACTGCGTTTGTGTAATAATTGAATCAATAATATATTCAAGTTTAACCACATTGTATTTAGGTTTACTTAACTCTTCTAGTTGTTTTTTAAATTGTTCTAAAGAGATGTTTGTAGATGGATTATCCGGTTCTCCAAACCTATGATACATATAAACTACTGCTGAATTTGTGACATTTTCAGCAATTGATATTGTTGCAATTAAATTTAACAACAATATAATAAAAATAAATTTTTTACTTTTTTGAAGATATATTTTATTAATATTTTTTAACATGTTACTTCTAATTGATACCATATCTAATTGTTCAAGAATAATTTTAAAGTCAGATAATATTACTAATTCTTCAAAAATTCTACATAATAATAAGGGTCAAATAAGTGAAAAAATAATTCAAAAAATTATTAAAATATTTGAAAAAAAATATAGTTTAAAAAAAATAAGTAAAATCATAGTCTGCACAGGCCCCGGTTCTTTTACCGGTCTTAGGATCGGCATCTCAACAGCAATAGGTCTTGGTCTTGCATTAAATGTAAAAGTTTATGGAATTAATGCCTTTGAAATTCTTTTAAGATTTTCTAGAATAAAATATGATTTTGAAGAAATACACACTTTTGTTCAGTCTAGTAATAATCAAAATTTTTTAGGTGTTTTTGATAAAAAGGATCAATATATTTATAAGCCAAAAAAAATAAATGATATTTTGGAATTACAAAATAATAAAAAAAATGTATTGTTAATCTCAAATGAAAAGGTCAAAAATTTGCAATTAAATTATTCAAAAGTCGTATATAAACAAATAAATGAAATTATAATAAATCATGATATTTCGAAATTTAAATTAGAAAAAAAAATTATAGAACCATATTATATTAATTAAAATATTGAAAATTTTAAAAAAAAACATTCTTAAATTAAAAGCTAATAACATCATTCATTGTTATAAACTGATATCAAACGAATATAATTTAAATAAAATTAAAAACTTAAATGGATGGTCTCAAAAATCAATATCTAATTATATTCATAATCCCAAATATATATCTTTAGGCTATTTTCAAAAAAAAAAATTATGCGCTTTTATTATTTCTAATTATATTAAAATAAACGATATTTTTGAAAATGAAATATTACTTATTTGTGTGGAAAAAAAATTTAGAAGAAAGGGAATAGGAACAGCTTTGATAAGCTATATTATTAATCAAAAAAAATACTTCAATCTATCTAGTATTTACTTAGAATTTTCAGCAAAAAATAGAAAAGCAAAATCTTTTTATGAAAATTGTGGATTTAAATATATATCCTTGAGAAAAAAATATTATACATTAAATAATAATAAAAAAGAAGATGCTCTATTATATAAATTGGAAAAAAGAACATAAGTATTTATGAAAAAAAAGATTTTTATAAAGTCATATGGATGTCAGATGAATGTTTATGATTCAGAAAGAATGTATGATTTAACCAAACCTTTAGGGTATGAGATGGTTAATGACAAATCTAAAGCAGATTTAATTATTTTAAACACGTGTCACATAAGAGACAAGGCATCAGAAAAGGTTTACTCAGATATAGGTAGAATTAAAAAACAAGTAATTGAAAAAAATCCAAAATGCAAACTTATTGTTGCTGGCTGCGTAGCACAAGCTGAAGGTCAAGAGATTTTAAATAGATCACCCATTGTAAATGCAGTTGTAGGTCCACAAAGTTATCAAAATCTTCCAAATATTTTAAAAAAAATAGATAGTGAAAAAAATAAAATTGTTAATACTGATTTTGAATCAAATCTAAAATTTGATAATCTAAATTATGAAAAAAACAATTCTTCTACCGCTTTCATTACTGTTCAAGAAGGTTGCGACAAATTTTGTACTTTTTGTGTAGTTCCCTATACAAGAGGGTATGAATATTCAAGACCTATTGAAGATATAATTAAGGAGATTAAAAAATACGCAAAATCAGGAGTAAAAGAAATTACTTTGCTAGGTCAAAATGTCAATGCCTATCATGGATACGATATTAATAAAATTGAAAGAAAACTAGATTATTTGATTAATAAGATTTCTGAGATTAATGATATTAAAAGAATAAGATATATGACCTCACATCCAAAGGATATGAATATCAATCTAATTAAATGCCATAAAGATAATTCTAAATTAATGCCTTTTTTACACCTTCCAATCCAATCTGGTTCAAATAAAATATTAAAAAAGATGAATAGAAAATACTCAGTTGAAGAGTATGAGCACACTATAGATGCAATCAAATCTTATAGAGATGATATTGCTATCTCTTCAGATTTTATTGTCGGTTTTCCAGGTGAAACTGATGATGATTTTGATAAAACAATGTCGTTAATCAATAAAATAAAATTTTCAATAGCATATTCTTTTATATATAGTCCTAGACCTGGAACTCCTGCTACAGAAATAAAAGATAATAACAATCTTTTAATAAAAAAAGCCCGATTGCTTGCTTTGCAAACTTTATTAAAAAAACAGCAAGACGATTACAATAAATTATTTGTTGGGAAAAAATTAAATGTATTAATTGAAAAAAAAGGTAGAAACTCAAATCAATTCGTTGGAAGAAGTATATATAACCAAAGTGTATTTATGAATAGTAATACAAATATCATAGGATCAATAGTAAAAACCAAAATAATTAATAGTACTAATTTTGCATTATCCGCTGAGGTTATATAATATGTCTAAGCAAGAAGCAGAAAAAAATTCCATTTCATTTGAATTTGAAGATAATTTAGCACTTATTAATCTTTTTGGTCAATATGATGAAAATCTACTTTTAATTGAAAAAATGAATGATGTATCAATTAGTAGGATAGGAAATAAAGTTAAGATAAAAGGAGATAAAAAATCTATAATTGATACCCACCAAATACTTAAAAATTTATATCATAAAATTAAAAATGGTGAAGAAATTGATGATGAAAAAATAAAAGATGCAAAGAGTGTAATAATTTTAAACAATGGTGAAGCAATTGAGCAAAAAGATTTATTTATAGAAACAAGAAAAAAAAAGATATATGCGCGAACAGAAAACCAAAAAAACTATTTTAAAGCATTAAATGAAAAAGATATAATATTTGTAGTTGGGCCTGCAGGGACTGGAAAAACTTATCTTGCAGTTGCTAAAGCTGTTTCAGATCTTCAAAAAGGTTTGGTAAAAAAAATTATTTTATCAAGACCTGCTGTAGAGGCTGGGGAGAGACTTGGTTTTTTACCTGGAGATATGAGAGAAAAAGTTGATCCTTATCTTAGACCAATTTATGATGCTTTATATGAGATGATGCCTTTTAATTTAGTAGATAAAAAAATACAATCAGGAGAAATTGAAATAGCACCAATAGCTTTTATGAGAGGTAGAACATTAAATGATGCATTTATAATATTAGATGAGGCGCAAAACACATCTTCCGTGCAAATGAAGATGTTTTTAACAAGATTGGGTAAAAATAGCAAAATGGTTATTGCAGGAGATATTACACAAATAGACTTAACAAACAAAAATGAATCTGGATTAATAAATGCACAAAAAAAATTAAGTAGTATAAATGATATAGAATTTATTAAATTGACTGCTAAAGATGTAGTTAGGCATAAACTAGTACAAAAAATAATTGAAGCATATATTGAGTAATAAAATATATAAAAAATTCAATTTTTCTGTTGTTAGTAACTCAAGAATATGGTCTAAAAGGGTTAAAAATACTAAAAGTATTATTAATTTAGCATTAAAGGATTATAAATATTATACTAATAAAAGCTGTAAATATTATGACATTACTTTTTTATTAACTGATGATAAACATATAAAAAAATTAAATAAAAAATATAAAAATACGAATAAAACAACAAATGTATTAACTTTTACTAATTATCACATAATCAATGACAATCAAAAAATTAGATATTCAAATATTGCCATATCCGGAGACAGAATTAAAGAAGAGTCAAGAAAACTAAACCTAAATTTTTATGAACATTTTACACACATCGTTATTCATTCATTGCTTCATACAAATAATTATAAACATGAAAATGAAAGAGATTTTCAAAAAATGAAAAAAAAAGAAATATTAATTTTGAAAAAATTTAATATAAGAAACCCATATATATAAATTTTATATCTTATGAATAATAAATCAATAAAAAGTGAAATAAGCAAAAATAGTTGGAGATTGTGGTTAGTTAAAAAACTCTTAAAAGACCACATTAATAAGGAAGAAATTTATACTTTTATAAGCAGTATTTTTGAGAATGGAAATAAATTAAAAGAATCTTTTGAAAAACCAATTGATGATAGTGACGAGAATGAACTTTTACGAAACATATTAAAACTTAATGACAAGACTGTAGAAGATGTCATGGTTCCAAGAGCTGACATTGTAGCTATATCAATAAAAGATTCGTTTCAAAAAATATTAGATACAATTGATTATAATTCCCACTCTAGAATGCCAATTTTTGAAGATAATTTAGATAATGTTATGGGTATGATACATATTAAAGATATCATATCCAACATAGAAAAAAAAGATTTTAAAATAAAAGAAATTATAAGAGATATTCTTTATGTAGCACCTTCGTCACCAGTTTTAGATTTATTAAAAAGAATGAGAAAATCTAAAATACATTTGGGTTTAGTGGTTGATGAACATGGCGGAGTTGATGGATTAGTAACTATTGAAGATTTAGTTGAAGAAATTGTTGGTGAAATTGAAGATGAACACGATGCTGAAGATAATGAAATTAAAATCAAAAAAATAAATTCCAAAACATTTATAATTGATACATCATTGTCTTTGAAAGAATTAGAAAATCTCATAAAAATTAATTTAGATAATGAAATTAAGGAAGAAATAAATAGTGTGGGAGGACTAATTTATTATTTGGCAGGTAAAATACCTTTAGTAGGAGAAAAATTTATTTATAATGATCAAGTATCTTTTGAAATTATTAGCGTTAATCAAAGAAGAATTGAAGAAGTGAAGGTATTACTTATTTAATAGTGTTAAATTATTTCAAATTTTTTTTCTTAGGCTGTTTAACATTTTTATTATTTCCACCTTATTTTATTCTTCCTATTGGGTTTTTAGTCTTTCCGTATTTATTTTATCAAATAAATTATCTTAATTTAAAAAAATCAACTAGATCATGTTTCGTCGAAGGATTTTTTTACGGACTGGGGTTAAATTTTTTATTATTTTTTTGGCTAAAAAATCCTTTCTTTGTTGATGATAATACAAAAAATTTATTTTTCTTATCTTATCTATTTATTATTTACGCTTCTTTGTATTTTGGAATATTTTTTGTTTTACTAAGATTTTTTAAAAATCAAAATATTCAAATAATAGTTTTTCCAATAATATTTATAATTTTAGAAATATTGAGAACAAAATTATTTTTGAGTTTTCCATGGAATATTTTTGCGTATATTTTGTCTAATCAACCTTATCTATTTAGTGTTTCAAAATATATAAGTATATATGGTGTTTCTTATATAGCTATAGTTATATTATTAAGTCCCATTTTATTAATTAATATATTTAATAATAAGGAGAAAAAATTTAATATTTATTATTTACTAATAATATTATCAATAATAAGCACGCTTTATTTTTTAAGTAATTCATCAGAAAAAATAGATCAAAACAAAAAATCATATGAGTTAGATATAATTATATATCAGAACAATATTGCGCAAGATGAAAAATGGAATTCTAATTTAATGGAAAGCAGGCTGAATAACCTTCTTGAATTTATTGAAAATAATTCAAATAATCTCAAAAAAACATTAATAGTATTTTCAGAAACTGAAATTCCATACATCATCTCATCTAAACAAACTATACTTAGTTTCATTAGTTCAAAATTAGATGATAATACAATTGTAATAATAGGTGGAATAAGAAAAGATCAAGAATTAAATTCTTATTTTAATACACTTTTTAAAATAACTCAAAATAACATCGAATATTTTGATAAGAAAGTTTTGGTACCTTTTGGCGAATATTTTCCTTTGATAAATTATTTTCCATATATTAAAAAATTTATATTAGGAGGTACAGAATTTACTAAAGGAAAATCAAAAAGAACGATGCTTTTATATGAAGATATTTATTTTATTCCATCGATTTGTTTTGAAAATATTTTCTTTAATAAGTTAATTTCTAAAGATAATTATCAAAATGACTTGATTATTAATATAACTAATGATGCTTGGTTTGGAAAATATCAAGGACCATATCAGCACTTTTATCAATCTATTGTTAGAGCAGTTGAAAATAATAAATATCTTATTCGTGTCTCAAATAATGGTATTAGTGCAGTAGTAGATCCAAAAGGTAAGATTCTATATGCCACAAAATTAAATGAAAAAATTTCTTATAAAGTTAATTTACAAATCAAACCAACAAAAAATAAAGAATATACACAAATGAATTTTTTAATCTTTTATCTATTTTTAATAATATCATTTATAGTTTGTGTAATTTTTCAAATTGTAAAAAAAAATGAAAATGAATTTATTTCCTAAGACTTATGGAAGAACAAAAGGGAAAATAAAAAAACCATCTCTTTTAAATTATTATAAAAAAATTAATAAATATCTCATTGATTCAATGTCACAATATAATAAAGATATAATTCTAGAAATTGGCTCTGGGAATGGTGAAAATATTATTAAATTATCTAATTTATATAAAGATAAAATTATTATCGCTTGTGAAGTTTATATTGATGGTAATTCATCTTTAGTTAAAAAACTAGAAAATAAAAAAATTAAAAATGTAAAAATTTTTGATAAAAGCTGTTTTTATCTATTTAAAAAAATTAAAAAATTTTCTATTGATCAAATATGGATCTTATTTCCTGATCCTTGGCCAAAAAAAAGACATAATAAAAGAAGATTAATAAATGAAAATTTTATTAATGAGATTTATTCTTTATTAGCAAAAAATGGAAAAGTATACATAGCTACTGACGATAAAAATTATTTTTTGAATATACTAATTAATTTTCAAAAAAATGATTTATTTTATTGGCACAACGATAATCCTAATAACTGGAATACGAAATTTCAAGATATGCCTGAAACGTCTTATTATCTAAAAGCTATGAAAATTGGCCAAAAACCTAAGTTTATGATATTTAAAAAAAAGATATGCTTGAAATAAGTAACTTTTTAAAATAATAAGAAAATATATTATTTGAGGTGGGCTTGCCCGCCTTTTTTTATAGATTTAATTAAAGCAAAACAATGAATTCAAGAATTATTAGAGAAGATATGTTACAGGTTGCAGAAACAGTTGCAAGAGATAAAAATATTGAAAAATCAACTGTTTTTGAAGCAATGGAAGAAGCTTTAAAAAAAGTAGCAAAATCAAAATATGGTCAAGCAAAAGACATTCGTGTTTCAATTGATAGAGACACTGGTAATATATCTTTAAGCAGCTACAGAACAGTTGTAGAAAAAATAAATATAGAGGAAGAAGAAGAAAATCAAATAACCTTTACAAAAGCAAAAAAAATTAATCCTGAAATAAAAATTGGAGAATTTATTAAAAATGATTTGCCATTATTTGATTTTGGACGTGTAGCTGCGCAAATAGCTAAAGGAGTAATATTTCAAAAAGTTAGAGAAGCAGATAAAGCAAGACAATATAATGAATATAAAGATAAGATAGGTGAAATTGTAGTAGGAATTGTAAAAAGATTGGAATTTGGAAATGTTATAGTTGATCTTGGTAAAGCAGAGGCAATAATTAAAAGAGAAGAAATAATTCCTAGAGAAAATTTTAAAAATGGAGATAGAGTAAGATCTTATATCTTTGAAGTTAAAGAAGATGCTAAAGGTTCTCAAATTTTTCTATCAAGAACTCATCCTCAATTTTTAGCTAAATTGTTTCATCAAGAAGTTCCAGAAATTTATGATGGTATTATTGAAATTATTAATGTTGCAAGAGATCCAGGCTCTAGAGCAAAAATAGCAGTAAAAACAAATGATTCGACTATTGATCCAGTAGGCTCGTGTGTAGGAATGAGAGGCTCTAGAGTTCAAGCAGTAGTTAACGAATTACAGGGAGAAAAAATTGATATTGTACCTTGGTCAGAAAATCATGCAACATTTGTAGTGAGTTCTTTATCGCCAGCTGAAGTTTTAAAGATTATATTAAATGAAGAACTTAAAAAAGTAGAAGTTGTTATAAATGATGATCAACTTAGTTTAGCTATTGGAAGAAAAGGTCAAAATGTTCGATTAGCTGGAATGCTAACAAATTTAGAAATAGATATTATAACTGAAACTGAAGAAACTGAAAGAAGACAAGAGGAATTTAAACAAAGAAGCTCTTTGTTTGTGAAAGAATTAGATGTAGAAGATATAATTGCTCAATTGCTAGTTACAGAGGGCTATTCTTCAATAGAAGAAATCGCAAACCAACAACTTGATGAGCTCGAAAAAATAGAAGGATTTGATAAAGATTTAGCATTAGAAATTAATGAAAGAGCTAAAAACTATTTAAATGATCAAGAGTCAAAAAATTTAAAAATTGTTGAAGACTTAAAAACGGAAGATAAATTAAAAAATTTTGAAGGAATGGATATTAAAATGATTGCTAGATTAGCAAAAAATAATATTTTAACACTTGATGATTTTGCTAATTTATCAACTTCTGAATTAATAGATAAAAATGATGGAATCTTTAAAGATTTTGATTTAGATGAAGATACAGCTAATAAACTAATTATGAAAGCAAGAGAAAGCTGGTTTTCAGAAGAAAACAAATCTGATGTTTAAAAAAATAATAAAAGGTAGACTGCTTTGGACAAAAATAAAAAAGATAAAAAACCACTTAAACTTTCAAGTGAAGGAAGGTTGCAGCTTAGAAAAAATTTAGGCCCTGACCAGGTTAAAAGACAATCATCTAATAAAAAAAGTAAAACTATACAAATAGTTTTTAAGAAAAAAACATCATCAAAAACTGATAGTAGTTTTTCAAAAAGACAGGTTTTTAGTAAGCGTCCAGAAAAAAGACAGGAAACAAACCAAAATAATATTAAAGGAAAAAAATTTAATAAGTTATTTACTGCTCCAATATTAACTAAAAGTGATGTTCATAAGAAGATTGATACAAAAAAATTTGATAACAAAAAAACTAATACTAAAAAAATCAAGAGAACCCTAAATCCAGACGATAAAGTAGGTAAATTTGATGTAAATAAAGTTCTGCAACAAGAAGAGCAAGAATACGACAAATTGCCAAGTCTAGCAAAAATAAAAAGAGCTAGAGAGAGAGAAAAACTCAAAACACAATCTTTAGATAACACAAAACTTTCAAGAGACGTTACTATTCCAGAAATTATTACAGTTCAAGATCTTGCTAACAGAATGGCAGAAAAAACTGCAGATGTAGTGAAAGAATTGATGAAATTGGGAATTATGGTTACAGCTAACCAGTCTATTGAGGGAGACACAGCTGAATTAGTAGCAACTGAACTTGGTCATAAATCAAACCGAGTTTCTGATATTGATGTTTTAAAAGATATAGAAGATATTGAAGATCCTGAAGATGAATTGCAGAGTAGACCGCCAGTGGTAACAATTATGGGGCATGTAGATCATGGTAAAACTAGTATTCTTGATTCAATAAGAAAAAGTGATGTAGCATCAAAGGAAGCAGGGGGAATAACCCAACATATTGGCGCTTATCAAATAACTACTGAAAAAGATAAAAAAATAACATTTATTGATACACCTGGACATGAAGCATTTACTAATATTCGAGCAAGAGGAGCCAAAACAACTGATATAGTTGTATTAGTTATTGCTGCTGATGACGGAATAAAACCTCAAACTCAAGAAGCTATATCACACGCTAAAGCTGCTAAGGTGCCAATCATTATTGCAATAAATAAAATTGATACTCCAGGAGCAAATCCAGAAAAAGTTAGAACTGAATTACTTAGCTATGAAATTGTGGTAGAAAAATTAAGTGGCGAAGTTCAAGATGTAGAAGTTTCAGCAACAAAAAATATGAATATTGATAAACTTCAAGAAGCAATATTATTACAGGCTGAAATTTTAAATCTCAAAGCAAATCCTAATAGAAAATCTAGAGGTGTAGTGTTAGAGTCTAGATTAGAAAAAGGAAGAGGCCCGGTTGCAACAATTTTAATACAAAAAGGAACTTTAAAAATAGGGGATGTTTTTGTATCAGGTTCTGAATGGGGTAAAATTAGAGCTTTAAGAAATGACAAGGGTGAAAAAGAAGAAACTGCATTGCCAGGTTCTCCTATAGAAATTTTAGGATTAAACGATAATCCTCAAGCAGGAGATGATTTTATTGTTGTAAATTCTGAATTTACAGCAAGAGAAATAGCAAAGTATAGACTTTCTGAAAAGAAAAAAAATCTTACAATTAATAAATCAAATGTTGAAAATATGTTTGAAAAAATTGCAGCAGGAGAAATTTCAAAATTACCTGTTATAGTTAAAGCAGATGTTCAAGGATCAGCGGACGCAATCGATTCTTCTTTAGAAAAACTGTCTACAAATGAAGTCAAAACTGATGTGATTTTTAAAGGTGTGGGGGCTATTACCGAGAGTGATGTTGCGCTCGCTAATTCAAGCAAGGGATTTATAATCGGATTTAATGTTAGAGCAATACCACAAGCAAGAGATATGGCGAAAAGAGAAGGGGTTGATCTAAAGTATTATTCAGTAATTTATGAATTAATAGATGATGTAAAAAAATTAATGGGCGGATTATTATCTCCAAATATTAGCGAAAAGATAACAGGAAATGTTGAGATAAGAGAGGTATTTAAAATATCAAAAATTGGAAATGTTGCAGGTTGTTTTGTTAAAGAAGGGTTTATAAAGAGAGATTCTAAAATTAGAATTTTAAGAGATAACGTTGTAGTACATGAGGGAAAAATTGATAGTCTAAAGAGATTTAAAGATGAAGTGAAAGATGTTCAACAAGGCTACGAATGTGGCGTAACTATCGAAGAATATAATGATATAAAGAAAGGTGATATTATAGAAACATTTTTAATTCAGAAAGAAGCAAGAGAACTTTAATAAAAATGAAAAATACTTTCATCAACTTATCCCAAAGACAACTAAGGGTTGGGGAAATGGTTAGACAAATAATAAGCAGCTGTTTTCAAAAAGATATATTGAATGAACCTTTATTTTTGAATAATCCCATAACAGTTTCTAAGGTTAAGATGTCTAGGGATTTAAAAATAGCTAATATTTTTATTATGCCATTAGGTGGAAAAAAAATTAATGAAATTATAGATGTGTTAAATTCAAATAAATTTGTATTTCAAAAAGAATTAGCAATAAATATAAAAACCAAATTTACACCAAAAATAATGTTTTTTTTGGATGATACTTTTATAGAAGCAGATAAAATCAATACTTTACTTTCAAAAGAAAGAGTGAAAAAAGATTTATAAAATGTCTAAAATTAATACTGGTTGGTTGAATATATACAAACCAATAAATATAACTTCATCAAAAGCAGTATTAAAAATAAAAAAAAAATTCAATTTAAAAAAAATTGGACATGCAGGAACACTAGATCCAAAAGCTGAAGGAATATTACCTATCGCAATAGGAAGCACTACAAGAATTATTAATTTCATAGAAAAGAAGAAAAAAATATATCAATTTATAATAAAATGGGGAGAACAAACTAACACTGATGATTCTGAAGGTGAGGTAATTTATTTCTCAAAAAATTATCCTCAAAAAAAAGAAATTGAAAAAATATTGCCAAATTATTTAGGTACTATACTTCAAAAACCTCCAATATTTTCTGCCATAAAAATTTCAGGTAATAGAGCTTATGATTTATCTAGAAAAAAAATTCAATTTGACTTGAAAGATAGAAAGGTTGAAATATTTGCAATAAAATTATTAAAGACAATATCTAAAAGTGAAAGTCTTTTTTCAATAACCTGTGGAAAGGGATTTTATATAAGAAGTTTTGCAAGAGATATTGCTATCAAGTTAGGCACTAGAGGGCACATTAAAACATTAAAAAGACAAGAAGTAGGAATTTTTAATGAAAAAAACTCGATTTTACTGGACGATTTATTAAAAATAGGACATTTGTCCCCTGAAATTAAAGGATATTTTAAATCTACAGTAATGCTAGACGACATCCCTGCATTTAATGTGAACGATAGAGAAATATCAGAAATACAGAAGGGTAAAGAAATTAGTATTTCTAATTTAGAGCACAGTTTTTCTAATGAAGTCAAAACTGAAAATTTAGTTTATGCCCAGAAAAACAAAGAAGTGGTAGCTCTTGGGTATATAGAGAATAATTTTTTTAAACCTAAAAAAGTTTTATATAAGGAGTAAAGATGTCGATAAAAGAAACAAAAAAAGAATTAATTTCAAAATTTGCTAATAGTGAGAATGATACGGGATCTCCCGAAGTACAAATAGCAATATTTAATGAAAGAATTAAAAGTCTTACAGAGCATTTGAAAAATCACAAACATGATCATCATACAAGAAAAGGTTTAATGGTCTTGGTTGGCAAAAGAAAAAGGTTATTAAAGTATTTATTTAAAAAAGATAAAGAAAAATACCTAACTATCATAAAAGACCTCGGAATCAGAGGTTAAAGATATATATATTTATTAGAAGGTTATTAGGAAAGGTTAATGTATGTTTAATATAAATAAAAAAGAATTAGATTGGTGTGGAAAAAAATTAACAATTGAAACAGGAAAAATAGCAAGGCAGGCAGGTGCCTCAGTTGTTGTGACTTATGGAGAAACTACAGTTATGGCTAATGTTACTGCTAGTAAGGAAAATAATTCAGAAGCTGATTTTTTTCCTCTAACTGTTAACTATCAAGAAAAATTTTATTCAGTTGGCAAAATACCCGGAGGGTTTTTTAAAAGAGAAGGAAGACCAACGGAAAAAGAAACTCTTATTAGTAGATTAATTGATAGGCCAATTAGACCATTATTTCACAAGGATTTTAAAAATGAGACCCAGGTAATATGTACTGTTCTTTCTCATGATAAAGAAAATGACTCAGATATAGTGGCTATGATTGCAGCTAGTACTGCTTTGACTCTATCTGGCGTTCCATTTATGGGACCAATAGGAGCAGTAAAAATAGGGATGGTTAATGGTGATTATATTGTAAATCCAACTTTATCACAAATTAAAGAGTCTGATCTAGAAATTGTAATTGCAGGAACTAGCAATGGTGTTTTAATGATAGAATCTGAAGCAAAAGAATTGTCTGAAAAAGAAATGTTAGATGCAGTAATTTTAGGACAAGAAAATTATAAAACAGTAATTGATGCCATAATAGATTTAGCAAAGAAGGCAGCTAAAGATCCATGGATAATTAATGAAAAAAATCCGGAAATTCAAAATTTAGAAAAAAAACTTGTAGAAGATTATAAAAATGAATTTGAAAAAGCTTACAAAATTCAAGAAAAACAAGCTAGATCTAATGAATTGGATAAAATTAGGAATTTAATTTTAGAAAATAATATCAGTGAAACTATCCCAACAGTTGTTGTAGGTGATATTATTAAAATGATTGAAAAAGATGTTGTAAGAAGTGATTTAATTAAAAATAAAAAAAGAATTGATGGAAGAGATACAACTGAGATAAGACAAATAAATTGTGAAGTTGGCGTTCTTGATAGGACTCATGGATCAGCATTGTTTACTAGAGGAGAAACCCAAGCTTTGGTTGTTACTACGCTTGGAACAGGGCAAGACGAACAAAGAATTGACGCTATAGAAGGAGAATATAAAGAAAACTTTATGTTACACTATAATTTTCCTCCTTATTCGGTTGGAGAAGTTGGAAGAATTGGATCTACTAATCGTAGGGAAATAGGGCATGGAAAACTAGCATGGAGAGCTATTCATCCAATGCTACCTAATTCTGAAAAGTTTCCCTATACTTTTAGAGTAGTTTCAGAAATAACAGAATCAAATGGTTCAAGTTCTATGGCAACAGTTTGTGGGACTTCTTTATCATTGATGGATGCAGGAGTTCCTATTGAGAGAGCAATTGCTGGTATTGCAATGGGATTAATAAAAGAAAAAGATAATTATATCATTTTATCAGATATTCTAGGTGATGAAGATCATTTAGGAGATATGGATTTTAAAGTTGCAGGAACTAAAAATGGAATTACATCATTGCAAATGGATATAAAAATTACAGGAATTACTCCTGAAATTATGCAAAAAGCATTAGATCAAGCAAAAGATGGTAGAATGCATATTTTAAATGAAATGAATAAAGCTATAGATAAAAATAGAGAAAGCATATCAGATCACGCTCCTACTATAAAAACATTAAAAGTTGATAAAGAAAAAATAAAAGATGTAATAGGTAAAGGTGGTGCAGTGATTAGAGAAATTCAAGAAACCACTGGAGCTAAAATTGAAATTAATGACGATGGTATAGTTAGTATAGCTGCAGTTGACGCAAAAGCAGGAGAGGCTGCAATAAAGAGGGTAAAAGATATAGTTGCTGAGCCTGAAATTGGAAAAATTTATGATGGGAAAGTTGTTAAAATTATGGAATTTGGTGCATTTGTAAATTTTTTAGGAAAAACAGATGGCTTGGTTCATATTAGCCAAATAAAAAATGAAAGAGTTGAGAAAGTTGATGATGTCTTAAAGGAAGGCGATGAAGTAAAGGTTAAAGTGTTGGATGTTGATGGAAGAGGAAAAATTAAACTATCGATGAAAGCAGTTTTAGAAGAAGAATAAAAAATAAGAAATAAAATATTGCAAAAATTAAAACTTCCTAAAATCATTGGTCACAGAGGTGCATGTGGGTTGGCTCCTGAAAATACAATATCAAGTCTAAAAAAAGCAAGTTCTTTAAATTTATCTTGTGTTGAAGTTGATGTAAAAATTTCTAAAGATAGTGTTCCAATTTTATTTCACGATGAAAGTTTGGAAAGAACTACTGATGGAGTAGGATTTTGTAATCAACACAACTATTTAGATTTACGCAAACTAGATGCTGGAAAATGGTTTGATAAAAAATTTGCTAATGAAAAAATTCCATCACTTTCAGAATGCTTAGATTTTTTATATGAAAAAAAAATGAACTTAAATATTGAGATTAAACCGAACAAAAAATTTGAATTAGAAAATGTTAAGAATATTGTAAAATTAATTAATAAAAAACCAAAACTACCTAACTATTATTTTACTTCATTTCATATAGAATCTTTAAAGTTAATATCTGAGTATTTACCCAATATAAATCGTGGCTTGTTAATTGATAATTATATTTCAAGTATGGATGATATATTAATAATGTGTGAAAAATATAGATGTTTTTCAATTGGATTAGATTTTAATATTATTAATAGTGAAATAATAAAATTTTTAAAAAAAAATAAATTAATTATTACTGCATATACAATTAATAATATTAAAATAGCTAAAGAATTATTTGATTTAGGTGTAGATTCAATTTTTACTGATAGGCCTGATACAATTAAGATCTAAATATTTTTTTTTGGTATTCCAATTATATTATATCCGCAATCAACATATAAGACTTCTCCAGTTACAGCCGAAGATAAATCACTAACTAAGTAAACAGCTGAATTTCCTATTTCACTTAAATCTGCATTTCTGTTTAATGGAGAATTGTTTTTTGTAAAATTAAATATTTCTCTAGAATTTTTAATTGCCGCACCCGACAATGTTCTCATTGGTCCAGCAGAAATAGCATTTATTCTAATCTTTTTAGTTCCAAGATCTATACTTAAATATTTGACACTTGTTTCCAAGGCTGCTTTGGCTACACCCATTACATTATAATTTGGAATAACTTTTTCACCTCCATAGAAACTTAAGGTTACTATACTTCCACCCTCTTTCATCAAACTTATACTTCTCTTTGCTATTTGCGTTAGTGAAAAACAGGATATGTTTAGAGTTTTATTAAAATTTTCAAGAGAAGTATCTATGTAGCGCCCAGCTAGTTCTTCTTTATTTGAATATGCTATAGCATGTATAACAAAATCAATTTTACCCCAAGTTTTTAATATTTTATTAAAACATTCATCCACTTCTTCAATTTTAGTAACATCACAAGGTAGCAATAATTTTGTATTGATTGTTTTTGCAAGAGGCTCGATTCTCTTATACAAAATTTCATTTTGATAAGTTAGTGCTAGTTCTGCTCCCTGATCGCTTAAACTTTTTGCTATACCCCAAGCAATAGAGTGATCATTAGCAATACCAAAAACCAAACCTTTTTTATTTTGAAGCATATTAAATTTTAGAAAAAACTAAAGTTGAGTTTGTGCCCCCAAATCCAAAACTATTGGACATAGCTGTATTTATACTTACATTTGTTTTTGTACTTTTAACAATGTTCATATTTTTTGCCCCTTCATCTAATTCAAAAATATTTGCTGAACCTGCTATAAAGTTATTTTTCATCATTATTAAGCAATATATTGCTTCTTGAACACCTGTAGCGCCTAGTGAATGACCAGTTAAAGATTTTGTTGAACTCAAAAAAGGAATCGATGATCCAAAAGTTTCTTTTATAGCTTCAAGTTCTTTAGTGTCTCCTACTTTTGTACTTGTCCCATGTGTGTTCACATAATCAACTGTATCAGTATTAATTAATGCATTTTTCATACACCTTATTGCCCCTTCTCCAGATGGTTGAACCATATCATAACCATCAGAAGTAGCTCCGTAACCAATTATTTCCGCATATATTTTAGCACCTCTTGATTTTGCATGTTCTAATTCTTCGAGCACTAAAACACCTCCTCCACCAGCAATCACAAATCCATCTCTATCTTTATCGTATGCTCTTGAGGCTAAGGTTGGTTGATCATTATATTTTGATGATAAAGCACCCATAGCATCAAATAAAACTGATAAGGACCAATGCAATTCCTCCCCCCCTCCAGCAAAAACTATATCTTGTTTGCCAAATTGAATTAACTCTGTTGCATTTCCAATACAATGGCTACTAGTTGAGCATGCTGAACTAATAGAATAATTTACTCCTTTTATTTTAAATGGAGTTGCTAATGTAGCTGAATTCGTACTAGACATCGTTCTTGTAACCATGTACGGCCCTACTTTTTTTGATCCCTTGTCTCTAGCGGTATCAGTAGCAAGTAACAAATTTCTTACTGATGGTCCACCAGATCCAACAATTATTCCTGTTTTATCATTTGATATATCCTTTTCACTTAAACCTGAATCTTTGATAGCATCTTCCATTGCTAAATAGTTATATGCTGCTCCTTCCCCCATAAATCTTAAAACTTTTCTATCAATTCTTTCTTCTAAATTGATATTAGGTTTTCCATGGACTAAACTTCTAAAATTATATTCTTGATATTCTTCAGCTTTACTTATTCCGCTCTCTGAATTTATTAAACTTATTTTGACATCTTCTTGATTATTACCAATACAAGAAATTATTCCTATTCCTGTTACTACAACTCTTCTCATGATTATTATTATGTTTTAAAAAGCCCTACTTTCATATCTTTAGCACTGTAAATATTTTTTCCATCTACATTCATTAAACCATCTGCAACACCCAAAGTAAGTCTTTTTAAAACTAATTTTTTTAAAGATATATGATATGTAACTTTTTTTGCTGTTGTTAGAACTTCTCCTGAAAATTTTACTTCACCAACTCCCAAAGCCCTTCCTTTGCCAGGTTTACCTAACCACCCTAGGTAAAAACCTAATAGTTGCCACATAGCATCTAAACCTAAACATCCTGGCATAACTGGATCATTTTTAAAATGGCATTCGAAAAACCAAAGATCAGGCTTGATATCAAGTTCTGCTATAATTTCTCCCTTTTTAAAATCTCCCCCAGTTTCATTTATATTTGATATTCTATCAAACATTAACATAGGAGGATGAGGAAGTTGAGCATTACCTTCTCCAAAAAGAAGTCCTTTTGCGCAGTCAATTAATTGCTGATAAGAAAATTTATTTCCATAATTCATTAGAAAACAATAATATATGTAAAAAATTAATTAATCAAAGTTTTCGTTATCAAACACCCCCCAAAAATCAGTATTTTTTATCCAGCCTGTATAATTATCAATTTTTATTTTACACCAACTATCCTCACATTTATTTATTTTTATAATATTTCCATATCCAATTTTCCCTATAAGTCTTTTATTAGGAGCTAAAAAAACTTCAATAAAAGTCTTATCTTTGACAATTCCGTACCTATTATTTGATAGCAAACTTCTGTGCATCCAACCTTCATTATCATCGTGATCCAATACCTTTCTCCATTGATCACCATAAAACTCAAATTCATCTATGACCATTAAGGGAATATTTTCTCTTATATATTTTAATTTTATAGGATAATCCCTATTCGGACCAATTCGGAGATTAGCTTCAGAATTTTTTATACTAACAAATCGAGGAATTTTTTTTCCTGTAATTTCTCCAACCTTGTTATTTGCAAATGATGAAAAGTTAATCGAGATAAATAATAATATTAAAAATACTTTTATTTTATTAATCTGCATTTTGGATTATTATTAATTTTTATACTTTTTAATTCTATTTTTTTCCCATTAAAAAAAATCATCTTTGTACTTTTAGATGAATTTTTATTATTTGTTAAATATTCTATTGCTTTAACAGCAGCTAATGTACCTATTATACCAGATGTAGTGCCTAATATACCTGCTGTTTCGCATCTGGGTAATTCAATTTTTTTTGGGTTAGGAAAAATACATTCTAGACAAATATGTTTCTTCTTATTATTTTTAAACAAGGTCAAATTTCCATCATAACCCAAAACAGAAGCACTCAATAAAGGTATATTTTTTTTAACACAATTTTCATTTATAGTTAACATTGAATCCCAGTTGTCCGTACCATCAATAACAATATCAGTTTTTTTTAAGATTTTAGAGCAATTATTTTTATTTATTTCTTTATTTAATGATAAAAAATTAACATCCGGATAATTTTTTTTTAGATAATTACTAACACATCTAACTTTATATTTTCCTACATCTTTTACGGAATAAATTATTTGCCTGTTTAAATTTGATAATTGAACTTTATCATAATCAACAATTGTTAGTTTATTTAAACCAATAGCTAATAAATACAACAAAGCGGGTATATTTATTCCACCCATTCCAACAAATGTAATATGTGATTTTAAAATTAAATTTTGCTTTTCTTCACCAAAATCTTTTAAAATTAATTGTCTTGAAAATTTTTTTATTTGATGATTATTAAATGACAATTTTATTTTACTCCTGTTGATCCAAACCCTCCGGAACCCCTTTTTGTTTTATTTAATGCTTTTTCTTTTTTCATAGAGGCTTTGTAATTTTTTAAAATTACAATTTGAGCTATTCTTGTTCCTCTTTTTATCACAAACTTTTTTTTACCATGATTTATTAAAATAACTCCTATTTCTCCCCTATAATCTGAGTCAATTGTTCCTGGAGTATTTAAAACTGTTACGCCATATTTTAAAGCTAATCCTGATCTGGGGCGTATTTGAGCTTCATAATTTTTTGGTAATGCAATTATTAATCCAGTTGGTATTAATTTGTATTCATTTTTATTTATTGTTATATCTTTTTTATTCGCAGCGTATAAATCCATTCCCGCACTTCCCGGAGTTTCATATTTTGGAATATTCAGTCCTTTAGCATGATCTAGTTGTTTTAATTTTATTTTAAGAACCATTATTTTTTAAAATAATTTATTATTTTATTATTAAGTCTTTTTGCAACATTTAATTTACTCATTTTTGGCCAATTTTCGTAGGAATTTTTTGTAACATATGTTATTTTATTGTCATCACTTCCAAAAACAATATTATTTTTTGAAATTTTATTAGCTAGTATCCAATCACATTTTTTTATTAATAATTTATTTTTTGCGTTTTCTATTAAATTTTTTGTTTCTGCAGCAAATCCCACAACTAAATCTGGTCTTTTTTTCTTAGAGTTACTAATATTATATAAAACATCAGGGTTTATCTTTAATTCAATTTTTTTAAAAGATTTTTTTTTAATTTTGTTATAATAGTTTTTAGAAGGTTTAAAATCTGCTACAGCTGCAGTACAAATTGCAAAGTCAGCAGGAATTAAATCCATAGCAGCTTCATTCATTTGTTTTGCACTATTTATTTTAATTAATTTGACACCAATAGGAATATCAAGATTAGTTGGACCGCTGATTAGTTTTATTTTTGCGCCCATCATAGATAAAACTTTTGCTATTGCATGACCTTGCTTACCAGATGAAAAGTTAGAAATATATCTTGTTGGATCTATATTTTCTATGGTTGGTCCTGAGGTAACAATTCCTTTTAAACCGCTTAAAAAATTTTTTCTGTTAAGAAATAACATTAACTCATCTAAAATAAATTTAGTCTGAGAAATCCTCCCTTTTCCGACTTCCCCACATGCCAAGTTCCCATAAATTGGTCCTAAAAAAACAACACCATACTTTTTTAATTTTTCTATATTTCCAGTGTTAATAATATTATTCCACATTTCAGTATTCATTGCAGGAGCCATAAAAATTTGCTTGTTTGATGCTAATAAAGTTGAAGAAGCAAAATCATCAGCTATTCCATTGGCAAATCTAGCAATTATATTCGCACTAGCTGGATAAACAATCACTGCGTCTGCTTTTCTTGTAAGCTCTATATGAAGCATATTATTATCTTTATTTAAAAAATTCTTGTCAGAAAAAATCCTACATTTTTTAGGTTTATTTATATTTAAGTTTTTTAGTATCGATAGTCCTGATTTCGTAATTATAATATCTATTTCCAAATTTTTTTTAATAAGTGAATTGATTAATTCATTTAGCTTTTTAATAGCTATTGAACCTGTTGCAATTACTAAAATTTTCATTAAATTTTCCATCCTTTGTGGATACAAACAATTCCTCCTAATAAATTTAAGTAAAAAGTTTCCGTGTATCCTATATTGTTTAATTCTTTTAAAATCACATCTTGTTTTGGAAATTCGTCAATACTTTCTGAAAGATACTTATAAGCATTTTTGTTTTTAGCTATTAATTTTCCCATTAGTGGAATTGCATTTTTTTTATAATTTTTATAAAATCTTTCAATAAAATCATTTTCAACTTTGCTAAATTCCATACAATAGAATTCTCCACCTGATTTTAAAACTCTATAAGATTCTTTAAGAGCTTTTTTTAAATCAGTTACATTTCTTAAACAAAAAGATATTATAAATTTATCAAAAAAATTATTTTTAAAAGGTAATTTTTCAGCATTAATATTGATCCAATTTAAATTTTTATTATTTGTTTTTTTATTTTTTCCATATTCTAACATTGATAAATTTAAATCACCCAAAAAAATAGATACAGAACTATTTAATTTAGAAATTTTAATTCCTATATCCCCTGTTCCACAACCTATATCTAATACTTTTTGATTATTTTGTATGTTCATCAATCTTATTAATTCATTTTTCCACAATCTATGCATCCCAAAACTCATTATATCGTTCATTAAGTCATATTTATTTGCGACATTATTGAATACGTTTTGTACAAGATTAGTTTTTTGACTTTTCAATACTTTTTTGTTACCAAATTTTTTACTTAAATTATTAATCATATTATTATGCCAGAATTACCAGAGGTAGAAACAACAGTTAGAGATCTAAATTTCATCAAAAATCTTATTATTAAAAAGATTAATTTGTATAGAAAAGACATAAGATATCCTATACCAAAAAAGATAATAAAAATAAGTAAAAATCAAAAAATTTTAAAAACATATCGAATTGGTAAATATATAATTATTAATTTAGATAATTTATATTCAATTGTTATTCATTTAGGGATGTCAGGTAGACTTAAATTGCTTAATAGAAATCAAAAACTTGATAAACACGACCATGTTGAACTTTTATTAAGTAATAATCAAAAGATAATTTTTAATGATCCTCGTAGATTTGGATTAATTGATATTTTAAAAACTCCTTTTTTGAAAAATTCTAAATATTTCCTTAATCAAGGAATAGATCCATTTGATAAGATGTTCAATGCAAACTATTTGTATAAAAGAATTTCAAATTCCCAATCAAATATTAAAGCAATAATTATGAATCAAAAAATTATATTAGGCATTGGTAACATATATGCATCTGAAATACTTTTTGACTCAAAAATATCCCCATTAAAAAGAGGTAGAAGAATAAATAAGGGCGAAGCAATTAAATTATTAAGATCTATAAAAAAAATACTTTTAAAAGCGATAAACAATAAAGGTTCAACCTTAAGGGATTATTCCAGAATTTATGGAACTTTAGGAAATTATCAAAATATATTTAAAGTTTATAATAAAGAAGGTGATTATATATTGGTAAATAAGATGAGAGGTAAGATAATAAGAATAACTCAAAATGGAAGATCAACTTTCTATTGTCCATTATTTCAGAAATGATTGATTATATCAGTTGACTAATATTTTATGTTTAACTATATAGAATTATGCCACAACATAAATCAGCAAAAAAAAGAGTAAGACAAAATAATAAAAAAAGATTAATAAATAAATCTATTTCAAGTAAATTTAAGTCAACAATATCAGATTTCCAAAAAAGTTTAGAAAAAAAAGATAAAAAGAGTTCAGAAACCCTTTTATCTTTAGTAGATTCAGCAATATCCAAGGCAGTAAGCAGAGGAATAATAAAAAAGAGAGCTGCATCAAGAAAAATTTCAAAATTAACTAAGTTAATTAAGTAAAATTCAAAAAAAAGGGCTTAAAATAGGATAAAAGTCAATAATTTTTTTTTATTTTTTTTTATTTTTATACTTGCTTATTCTCTAATAAAAGTGTTGTTTGGATTTGTGATTATTTTTTAGATTAATTTGATCTAGTAGTTCAAAATTCTAAAAATATTTTTTGGTGGGGTGGTTATTTGATGAATAAAGACGTTTCTTCGTTTAATTCCGATATATGGGAAAAAATTAAGCAAAAACTCAAAAAAGAAGTAGGAGAAACAGCTTTTAATAACTGGCTCAAGCAGCTAAAATTTAATTCATCAGATAAAGAGATTCTAACAGTATCAGTACCTACAAAGTTTTTAAGAGATTGGATAGCTACCCACTATGCGGATAAAATTAAAAGAGTTTGTAAAGAAAAAAATCCCGATTTTTTGAATTTAAAAATTGTTGTTAAACAAAATAGTGGGCGAATTATTCCTGGTACGGAAAGAATAGTAAAAAACCAAGAGGAAAATAAAAGTTTAGACATTAGATCTCAACAATCATTTTCTTATCCTGGTGACTTTGGGGCACCATTAGATCCAAGATTTACATTTGATAATTTTGTTGTAGGTAAACCTAATGAACTTGCTTTTGCTGCTGCAAAAAGAGTAGCGGAAGCAGAAAAAGTTACATTTAACCCCTTATTTCTTTATGGAGGTGTGGGCTTAGGTAAAACACATTTAATGAATGCAATAGCATGGGAAATAAAGAAGAATAACTCTGAAAGAAAAGTTATTTACTTATCTGCTGAAAAATTTATGTATCAGTTTGTAAGGGCATTAAGATATAAAGACATAGCAACTTTCAAAGACCAATTTAGATCTATAGATGTATTAATGATTGACGATGTTCAATTTATTGGTGGCAAAGAAAATACGCAGGAGGAGTTTTTCCATACTTTTAATGCTCTGGTAGAACAAAATAGACAAATAATTATATCTGCTGATAAATCTCCTTCAGATCTTGAAGGTTTAGAAGAAAGATTAAAATCAAGATTAGGTGGAGGTTTAATAGCTGATATTCATCCAACTACATATGAACTAAGGTTGGGAATACTTCTTGAGAAAGCTCAAAAAAGAGGTGTTGAAATACCTCTAAAAGTCTTGGAATTTTTATCACATAAAATAACTTCCAATGTTAGAGAAATGGAAGGAGCTTTAAATAGGTTAGTTGCTCATGCTACTTTAGTTGGAAGACCAGTAACAATAGAAACAGCACAAGAATTATTACAGGATTTATTAAGGGCTCATGATAAAAAAGTAACAATTGAAGAAATACAGAAAAAAGTTGCTGAACATTATAATATTAGACTTACAGATATGTATTCACCTAGAAGATCGAGATCAGTTGCAAGACCAAGACAGGTAGCAATGTATTTAGCAAAAAGTATAACTAGTCGATCTCTCCCAGAAATAGGAAGAAAATTTGGAGGAAGAGATCACACGACTGTAATGCATGCTGTGAGAAAAATTGAAGAATTAAAGACTACTGATAGCATATTTAATGAAGATGTAGAACTTTTGAAAAGGATGCTTGAAAATTAATATAAAAACTGTTTTTATATTTTTATAATTCAAATGAAGATATCAATAGATAGAAATTCATTATTAAATACTCTTTCTCACGTTCAAAATGTTGTAGAAAGAAGAAACACAGTGCCTATTCTTTCCAATATACTTATTGATGCAAAATCAAATAATATTGTTTTATCCGCAACTGATATGGATTTATCTATAACTGAAACAATAGTTTGTTCGGTAATTGAAGAAGGCTCTATTACTACTGCTGCTCTTACATTGTTTGAGATAGTAAGAAAAACACCCGAAGGTAGTGAAATTGAATTAATTTCTAATGATGGTAGTAAGCTATCAGTTAGATCAGGAAAATCAAAATTTTCTCTTTCTTGTCTTCCAAAAGATGATTTTCCAAAAATAGATAATTTAAGTTTAGAAAGTGAATTTTCAATACAATCTGAAATTTTGAAAAAGATGATAGATAAAACTAAATTTGCAATCTCAAATGAAGAAACTCGGTATTATTTAAATGGAATATATTTTCACATTATAAAAACCGAAGATAGATCTATATTAAGGTCAGTTGCAACCGATGGGCACAGATTAGCAAAATTTGAACATGAATTTACTGGAGGTGATTTAAATCTTCCTGGAATAATAATACCAAAAAAAACAATTAATGAAGTTAGAAAGTTATTAGAAGAAAATTCTGAAGAAATAAAAATATCTGTAAATGAATCAAAAATTATTTTTTTCATTGATAATATAGTTTTAACTTCAAAATTGATTGACGGCTCTTTCCCAGATTATGAAAAAGTAATACCAAAAAATAATGACAAAGAAATGTTTGCAAAAACAAGTTTGATCTATGAAGCAATTGATAGAGTTTCAACTGTTTCAAGTGAAAAGTCTAAATCAGTAAAGTTATCGCTATCAGAAAATATAGCAAGTTTGTCATCTAATAGCGCTGAAACTGGATCAGGAGCTGAGGATTTGGAGGTTAAATATCCAGGTGAAAAAATAGAAATTGGATACAATGCAAAATATTTACTTGAAATAATAAACCAGATCGATGGAGAAGAAGTTAATTTTAAACTTTTTGATTCTTCATCACCATCAATTATTCAAGATCTAAAAGATCATTCTACACTCTATATACTTATGCCTATGAGGGTATAAAAACAATAATTGAGTTATATATCTTCAATTCGTTTAAATAATTTTAGAAACCTTGGTAATCAAGAAGTTAATTTATCAAATTTAGCAAATGTTTTTATTGGTCCAAACGGTGCAGGTAAAACTAATCTAATTGAATCGGTATCTTTAATATCTCCTGGTAGAGGTTTGAAAAAAGAAATTTTGAATAAAATAAGTAATTTTAATTCAAAAGATCCATGGGTTATACATTTAAAATACAATAAAAAAAATATGCCAGTTCTTGAAATAGCATGTACATATGAAGTTAGTAAAACCGGATCTAATACAAAAAGAATCTTAATAAATGGGAATAAAGAAAAAAAAATATTTGAACAAGAATCAATACCTAATTTGATCTGGTTTACTCCAGATATGGAAAGATTATTTAATGGATCACCATCTTTAAGAAGAAATTTTATTGATAGAATTGTATTTAGTTTTGATAAGAAAATTTTAATTGAGCTTAACTCTTATACCAAACTATTAAAGGAGAGAAAAAAAATATTAGAGACAAATAATTTTGATGAAAATTGGTTGAATGAGGTTGAGAATAAAATAGTATTACTAGGTACTAGTATAATCAAAAAAAGAATTCATACTATTTATTTTTTAAATGAAATATTTGATAAAAAATTTGAAAGTAAGAAATTAAATAACTGCAATCTAAATATTACCGGGTATATTGAAGAATTATATTTAGATAGAAAAAATATCAATTTCGAGGAAGTTTATTTAAATGAATTAAAAAAATCGAGAAACTCAGATAGATTTAAGGGGGGGTGTTCAGTAGGGCCTCACAAATCTGACTTCAAAGTATTATTTAAAAAAAATAAAATATATGCTGAATATTGTTCCACTGGACAACAAAAGGAGATAATTTTAAACATATTATTATGTCAAGCCTATGCCTTAATCGAAAAAAATAATACTAGTCCAATTGTATTGTTGGATGAAATTTGTTCACATTTAGATGAAACAACGAGATCAATTTTACTATATTTTATTGAATGGTTAAAAATTCAAGTTTTAATGACTGGTAATGATGAAAAACTATTTTCATTTTTATCAAAAAAAGCCAAGTTTTTTTATGTAAAAGATGGTATTGTTAATTACTAATTTAAAATGTCAAAAAAACAAGATGATAAATATTCAGCAGAATCGATAAAGGTTTTAAAAGGTCTTGATGCTGTAAGAAAAAGACCTGGAATGTACATCGGTGATACTGATGATGGTACTGGGCTTCATCATATGATTTACGAAGTTGTAGACAATTCAATAGATGAAGCATTGGCTGGCCACTGTGATGAAGTAGTTATTAAATTGAATGCTGATGCGTCTGTAACAATTCAAGATAATGGTAGAGGTATTCCAGTTGCAATACATAAAGAAGAAGGTGTTTCAGCTGCTCAATTGATTATGACTGAACTACATTCTGGGGGAAAATTTGATCAAAATAGTTATAAAGTTTCAGGGGGTCTGCACGGAGTAGGTGTTTCAGTTGTTAACGCTCTATCTGATTATTTAAAACTAATTGTATATAGAGACGAAAAAGAATATTTTTTAGAATTTAAAAATGGAGTTCCAATTAATAAAATAAAAGAAGTTGGAAAAGCGCCAATTAATGAAAATAAATCTTTAAAAGGTACAAAAATAACATTTTTACCATCTAAAAATATTTTTTCAAAAATTAATTTTGATTTTAAAACTATCCAACATAGAATGAGAGAATTAGCCTTTCTTAATCCAGGTGTGAAGATATTGATTGTCGACTCAAGAGGATCAGAAGAAAAAACAGAAAATCTCTTTTTTGAAGGTGGAATAAAAGAATATGTCAAGTTTTTAGATAAAAGTAAAAACGCACTTCACAAAGGACCAATTTATTTTTCTAGTAGCAAAGATGATGCTACTTTAGAGTGCGCGTTAGAATGGACAGATAGTTATCATGAAAATATGCTTTGTTTTACGAATAATATTCCTCAAAGAGATGGAGGTACTCATCTTGCTGGATTTAGAGGAGCGTTAACAAGAAACTTAGTAAATTATGTAAATAATAGTAAAAATAAAAATACTATTACTGGAGAAGATGCAAGAGAGGGTCTCACATGTGTTTTATCAATTAAATTTCCAGATCCAAAATTTTCAAGTCAAACTAAGGATAAATTAGTTTCTTCAGAAATTAGACCAATAGTAGAATCAATAGTATCAAAAAAACTAGACCAATGGTTTGAAGAAAATCCATCTGAGATAAAAAAAATAATTGATAAAGTTATTGAAGCATCTTCTGCTAGAGAAGCTGCTAGAAAAGCAAGGGAACTTACTAGAAGAAAGGGAGTATTAAATTTATCTTCTCTTCCAGGCAAGTTGGCAGACTGCCAAGAAAAAAATCCTCAAAATTCAGAAATATTTATAGTTGAGGGAGATTCTGCTGGAGGGTCTGCTAAGCAAGGTAGAGATAGAAAGAATCAAGCTATTTTACCATTAAGGGGTAAAATTCTTAATGTTGAAAGAGCAAGAAAAGATAAAATGTTATCTAGTACTGAAATTGGAACTTTAATTACCGCAGTAGGTGCTGGTGTTGGGAATCCAACTGAAAACAATGAAATTAATGCTCAAGATAATCGTTTTAATATTGAAAAAATGAGATATCACAAAATAATTATTATGACAGATGCAGATGTTGATGGAAGTCATATAAGAACTCTCTTACTAACATTTTTTTATAGACATATGAAGCCAATGATAGAAAGTGGAAGATTATACATTGCTCAACCTCCACTATTTAGGGCAAAAAAAGGGAATTCAATTCAATATTTAAAAGACGAGGAATCTTTGGAAGAATTTTTAATTGAAGAGGGAATTAAAGGTCTTGTGTATGAACAACCAACAAGCACTAATAAAAAAATTAATCAAATAGCAGGAAATGAATTAAAACAATTTGTAAATTTAGCAAGAAAAGTTAAAAAATATATAGTTCCATTGGGTAGGAGAATAGAAAATTTACAAGTTATCGAGCAAGCTGCAATATTAGCATGCTATAAACCAACCTCTCTAAACAATCCTGAAGTAGGTAAAGAGCTTGCAAAAGAACTCTCACGAAGATTAAAATCTATATTTGTTGATTTAA
Organism: Alphaproteobacteria bacterium MarineAlpha5_Bin12; assembly: GCA_002937855.1. Lineage (GTDB taxonomy): Bacteria > Pseudomonadota > Alphaproteobacteria > HIMB59 > MarineAlpha5-Bin12. The sequence goes on from PTKS01000005.1 coordinate 44,444, forward strand.
ATAAAAAATGGGAAGTAAAATATTTAGATAATTCTCTTATTATTATTGATGAAACTGGAGGTATTAAAAATACGTATAAAATAGATGAAGATTTTATTAGTACTCCTGAAGCACAATCTTTAAACAATCTAAGGAAAGATTTGATGAATAATTTTGCTGTATTAAAATCTGGAATTTCTGGTTTTCTTAACTCTAAAGATCATAAATATGGTATTAGCGGTCCATTTGATTTAATTAATAAAATTATAGAATTAGGAAAAAAAGGATTAAGCATTAATCGATATAAGGGTTTAGGTGAGATGAATCCTGAACAATTATGGGAAACAACTCTAGATAGAGAAGCTCGGACATTACTGCAAGTTAAAATAGAAGAAGCTTCAGAAGCAGATGTATTACTTTCAACTTTAATGGGAGATGAGGTAGAGGGAAGAAAAATTTTTATTCAAGAACATTCTCAAAAAGTTGCTAATTTAGATATTTAATTATTTTTTGTTAGTTCAGTAAAAACATCTTCTAAATTAGTGTCATAAGTATTAATTTCTTTAAATTTAATTGATGCATAATTTAGATCTTTTATTATATTGTTAAGTGTATCATTACCTTTTTCATATTTTAACTTTAAAATTTTATTATCAATAGTTAAATCATATTTCTTTAAACTATCTGGAATTTCTTTCAAATTATAATCTAGATAAAAATATACAGTTTTACTTTTAATAGTATCTAAAATTTTTTTTCGTGATTCACTAATGATTATTTTTCCATTATTTATTATTGCAATATAATCACATAATTCTTGAGCTTCATATAAGTAATGAGTTGTTAAACATACAGTAATATTGTTTTCATTTAATTCTTTTATATATTTCCATAGACTTTTCCTTAATTCTACATCTACACCAGCAGTAGGCTCATCTAAGATCACAACTTCTGGATTATGTATCAATGCTTTAGCAATTAATAATCTTCTTTTCATCCCTCCTGATAAACTTCTAGCGTAAGCATTTTTTTGATCAATTAATCCAACTCTTTCAAGGATCTCATCAATTTTTCTATTTTTTTTTTTAATTCCATATAAACCACATTGCATTTCTAAAAGTTCGAAGGGGGTAAAGAATGGGTCCATATTTAATTCCTGTGGAACAATACCTATTAAATTTCTTGTTTTTTTAGAATGCTTATCAATATCCAATCCAGAAATTTTTACCTCACCAGAATTCTTTTTAACTAAACCAGCTAGTATGTTTATAAAAGTTGATTTACCAGCACCATTAGGTCCAAGTAATCCAAAAGTAACCCCTCGTGGAACATTAATATTAAAGTCTATAAGAGCATTAACATTTTTATTATTTTTTTGAAGATAAGTTTTATTTAATGCTTTTGCTTCTATCGCTAAATTGGTATCATTATTCATATTTATTATGTATTTATTTTAAATTAAATGTCAAAACAAAATAGACTTATTCTCATAGATGGTTCGGGTTATATATTCAGGGCATATTATGCACTTCCACCAATGACAAAAAATGATGGCACTCCAATAAATGCATTGTATGGTTTTACTAATATGCTAATTAATCTTATTGAAAATTATGGAAATGAAAAGCTTATAGTTATATTTGATGCTGCAAGGGAAAATTTTAGAAATAAAATTTATTCTGAATATAAAAGTAATAGAGGAGAAACACCAGAAGACTTAATTCCTCAATTTGACTTAATTAAAAAATGTGTAAAAGCATTTAATGTTCCTCAACTTGAAATACAGGGTTTTGAAGCTGACGATATAATAGCAACATATACAAATTTAGCAAAAAAAAATAATTTTGATTCACTAATTATTTCTTCGGACAAAGATTTAATGCAATTAGTTAATGAAAATGTAAGTATGTTAGATCCTATAAAAAATAAATCAATTGGAATTGAGGAAGTAAAAAATAAATTTGGAGTTATCCCTGGTAAAGTTGTTGAAGTTCAGGCATTAATGGGGGATAGAATTGATAATATTCCAGGTGCACCCGGAATAGGGCCAAAAACTGCTTCAGAATTAATTTCTAAATTTGGTAATATCGAAAACCTAATTAAAAATTCAGCTAAAATTAAACAAGATAAAAAAAGAAAAATTATTGAAGAGCACAAAAAAAATATAAGATTAAGCTTGGAGCTAGTAACGCTTAAAAACGATGTAAAACTGCCAATTTCTATAAAAGAAATATGTCCATACGATAAGTCTGAGCAAACACAGACCTCAATTACAAATTTTTTAATCGATCAAGAGTTTAAAACTATACTCAATAGATTAAAAAATAGTTTTATAAATATTCCAATAGATAATTATGAACAAAAACCAAAAATTGAAGCAATTTATAAAACTATTTCAAAAATTGATGATTTGAAAAAATTAATAAAACAAATCACTGAATCTGGTATTTGTGCTATCGACACAGAAACCGATTCTTTAAATATTAATAATGTAAATTTAGTTGGTATCTCAATATGCTTTGAAAACAATAAAGCTTATTATATTCCTCTTTCTCATAAAGAATTAAAGACAAATAAGTTATTAAAAAATCAAATTAATTTTAAAGATGCAATGGAAGAAATTAAGAAATTATGCTCAGACTCTTCTATTCTAAAAATAGGCCAAAATATTAAATATGACATAAGGGTTTTAAAAAAATATGGAGTTAAACTAGAATCAATTTCAGATACTATGCTAATGTCATACGCTTTTGAAAATGGAATTACGAGACATAATTTGGATGATCTTGCACAAAAGCATTTAAATATAAAAACAATAAAATTTAAAGATGTTGTAGGAACAGGAAAAAAACAAATTACATTTGATTATGTTGATATTAATCAAGCTACAAAATATGCGTCAGAAGACGCTTTAATAACTTTTAATCTTTATAATTTGTTTTCCAAAAAAATTTCAACTGGAAAACATAATTTTATATACCAAAATATTGATAAACCTCTAATTGAAGTTTTAGCTTCAATGGAGGAAAAAGGCATAAAAATTGATAATGAGTATTTAAAAAAATTAAGTAGAGAATTTTCTAAAGAAATTAATATATTAGAAGAAAAAATATTTACAATATCAAAGACAAATTTTAATATTGGTTCGCCCAAACAGCTTGGAGAAGTTTTATTTGGTAAAATGCAAATTAAAGGAGGTAAAAAAACTAAATCCGGCACATTTTCGACAGATTCTAATACTTTAGAAGAAATAGCATCTCATGGTGAAAAAATAGCAAAATATATTTTAAGTTGGAGAGAATTATCGAAATTGAGATCAACATATTCCGAGGCTTTAGTTGATCAAATATCAAAAACAACAAAAAGAGTACACACTTCATATGCTAACGCTACTACTATCACTGGTAGACTTAGTTCTAATGATCCAAATTTACAAAATATTCCAATAAGAACTGAAAATGGGAGAAAGATAAGGAAAGCTTTTATAGCTGAAAAAGGATATAATTTGGTTAGTTTTGATTACTCCCAAATTGAACTCCGATTAGCTGCAGAAATTTCAAAAGATCAAAATTTTATAAAAGCTTTTAAAGATGGTGAGGATATTCACTCTAAAACAGCTTCTGAAATATTTAGTATTAAAATAAAAGATTTAAACTCTGATCATAGAAGAAAAGCCAAAGCTATAAACTTTGGAATTATTTATGGTATAAGCCCTTATGGGCTCGCGAAACAACTTTCTATAACTAATTCTGAAGGAAAAAATTATATTGAAAATTATTTTAAACGTTTTCCTAAAATAAAAGAATATATGGAAAATCAAACAAAATTCTGTAAAAAAAATCTTTACGTTGAAACTTTGTTTGGTAGAAGATGTTATATTAGAGGAATAAATGATAAAAATTTTTCTTTAAGAGGTTTTTCTGAAAGACAATCTATAAATGCACCCATTCAAGGTACAGCCGCAGATATCATCAAAATAGCCATGAATAGAATACATGAAGAAATAAATAACAAGATTATAAATGCGAAAATGTTATTACAAGTTCATGATGAATTGGTTTTTGAAATAGAAAATAAAGAAAAAAAATCTATAGAAAAAATTAAAACAATTATGGAAAATTCTCATAAAGAATTTATTGATTTTAAAGTCCCGCTTGTTGTTGATTATAAAATAGGCTTTAATTGGGGTGAATCTAATTAAGTTTAAAAATCATTTTCAGTGTTAAATGCTAACCAATTTTCAACTTCTTTTAATCCACCTATATGTTTATTATTTATTACTATCTGCGGAACTTCTTTTGCATTAGGGAATTTTGAAAAAAATTCTTCTCTGGTAATATCTTTTTCTAATAGTAAAATTTTTGGATTAAATTTAGATAATTTTATTTTTGCTTTTTGGCAATTAGGACAATTGTTTTTTGAATAAATTAATACTTCCATTAAAATGGGTCATCAAATGCAATATCTCTACTAGTTGGTCTTTGATATTCAGAAACACGTTTTTCAAAAAAATTTGTTACATTTTGAACATCAAGAGCTCTCATAAAATCAAAAGGATTTTCAGTATTAAAAACCCTTTGAAATTCAAATAAATCAGCTATTCTATCAGCTACTGCTTCAATATATTGACACATCAATTCTTTATTCATACCAATTAGATCAACAGGAAGTGCAGCGTTAACAAATTCTTTTTCAAATATTACAGCTTCTCTTACTATTTCTTCAAATTCAGATTGAGACACAGTATTAGTAATAACACTTGTGTCTGCAACATCATTATTATCAAGAGTTCCATTTATAAATTTATCTCTTAAAGTCTTATACATCAGTGCAGAAAAACTAAAGTGCATACCTTCATCTCTTGCTATCCAATCATTTGAAAGTGCTAGGCCTGGTAGTAGTCCTCTTTTTCTAAAATAATAAATTGCACAAAATGATCCTGCAAAAAATAATCCCTCGACTAAACCAAATCCAATTAATCTTGTTAGTAAATTTTGTTTTCCATTTAGCCATTTTGAAACCCACTGAGCTTTACGATTAATACAACTTACATTTTCAATAGCAGAGAACAATTTATCTTTTTCTTCTGAATTTTGGACATAAGCTTCTATTTGTAATGCATACATTTCAGCATGTATTGACTCGTTTAACATTTGGATTGAAATAAAACATCTAGCTTCAGGAATCAAAATTTCTTTATAAAATCTACTCGCAAGATTTTCATTTATCATTGCTTCTGAATTGGCAAAAAAAGCTAAAACTTGTTTAATAAAATGTTTTTCACCTTCATTTAAAGTTTCTAAATCTCTTAAGTCATCTTGAAGAGAAACCTCTTCTGGTGTCCAAAAAGACTGAAGGTGTAGTTTATATCTATCCCATATATCTTTATGTTTAATCGGAAATATAGATTTACAACCTTTAGAAATCACTTTTAATTCCTTTTATGCACTGCAAGTTAAACACTCTTCTTCTTCTTTAATTTTATTTAATAACTTTTCTTTATTTAGTTTTTCTTCTGAGACTGTTATTTTTACAGCATCGACGGCAGATTTACTACGCAAATAATACATTCCTGTTTTTAGGCCCTTTTTCCAACCATACATATGCATAGAACTTACCTGTCCAAATGTAGGATTCGCTAACCATAAATTCATTGATTGTGTTTGGTCAATAAATGGAGCTCTATCTGCTGCCATATCGATTACAGTTTTTTGAGAAATTTCCCATACTGTCCTATAAATTTTTTTCAAGCCCTCTGGAATTTCTGGGATATTTGCTACAGAACCATTTTCAAGAATTATTTTATCTCTCATTGATTTATTCCATAAATTTAATTTTGTTAATTCATCAACCAAATATTTGTTAACTAATAAAAATTCACCAGATAAGGTTTGTCTTTTATATATATTAGAAGTTTGAATTTGAAAAGTTTCTGTATTACCCAGTATTATCCCAGTCGAAGCAGTTGGCATACATGCAGTTGTTAAAGAATTTCTAACACCATATTTTTTTATCTTTTCTTTTAATGAATCCCAATCCCACATATCTGATGGTTTCGTATTCCACATATCAAATTGGAACTTTCCTTCAGACAATGGCGATCCTTTGAAAGTAGAATATGGACCCTTTTCTTTCGCTAGCTCCATTGATGCTTCAACTGCACCAAAATATATAGTTTCAAATATTTTCTTATTTAATTCTATTGCTTCTATACTGTCATATGCAATTTTAAGTTTAAAAAAAACATCAGCCAAACCCTGAACACCTAAGCCAATTGGTCTATGTAAATTATTTGATTTTTCGGTTTTTCCTGTTGGATAAAAGTTTATATCAATAACTTGATCTAAATTTTTTACTGCTAGTTTTGATATTTCATATAATTTTTTAAAATCGTAGCTTTTGCTTTTGGTTTTAACAAATTTTGGCAATGCAATTGACGCAAGATTGCAAACTGCTGTTTCATCTTTTTCAGAATATTCCACTATTTCTGCACAAAGATTAGAAGATTTAATTGTGCCTATATTTTTTTGGTTGGATTTATTATTAATTGAATCTTTATACAACATGTAAGGTTGTCCAGTTTCAATTTGAGCTTCAATTATTTTTGACATTAACGCTCTAGCTTTAATTTTTTTAAGATTTGGAAACTTTTTTTCATATTTAGTATATATTTTTTCAAAATCTGCTCCAAAGTTATCAGATAATCCTGGACATTCATTTTCACTCATTAAAGTCCACTCTCCGTCTTCTTCTACTCTTTTCATAAATAAGTCTGGAATCCACAATGCATAGAATAAATCTCGCGCTCTAAATTCTTCAGCTCCAGTATTTTTTCTTAATTCAAGAAAGTGTTCAATATCAGCATGCCAGGGTTCTAAATATATTGCAAAAGAACCTTTTCTTTTACCACCACCCTGATCAACTGATCTTGCTGTCTCATTAAAAATTTTTAAAAATGGAATCAATCCATTAGAAACCCCGTTAGTAGATTTTATTTTACTCCCACTTGCTCTTATATTATGTGCATGCATTCCAATTCCTCCAGCTGTTTTAGAAATCAATGCACAATCTTTTATTGTATTAAATATTCCATCTATAGAGTCATCTTCCATGGCAATTAAAAAACATGAAGATAGCTGTTGCATTTTAAGACCACTATTAAATAAAGTTGGTGTTGCATGGGTATAAAATCCTTTTGACAATGCTGCATATGTTCTTTTTACTTTTTCGAAATCAAAACTATCACACGATATACATAAAGCTACTCGCATCCACAAATCTTGAGGCCTTTCAACTACTTTGTTGTTTGATTTAAGTAAGTAAGCCCTTATTAGAGTTGTTAGAGCAAAATAATCAAAATGATAATCCCTATCGTAGTCTATAATTGACTCTATTGCTTCAATGTTATTTATTACATTTTCATAATATTCTTTATTTAGAAGACCATCTTCATACAAAGTTTTTGTTGCTATAACAAACCCTGCCGTTTCTTTATGTAAAGCATTCGCTTTTATTCTAGCAGCTAAATTTGAATAATCAGGATGTTCAACTGTTAAAGCAGCAGCTGTTTCTGCTAAATATGTATCTATTTCTTGTGATGTTATTTCACTGTATAAACCTGGAATTGCTTTTTGAGCTACTACGATTGGATCAACTAAAAGACCTGTAGAAAGAACTGATACTCTGTTAGTTATCTTATCTAATGATACGGGTTCTAGAGAGCCATCACGTTTTTTTACTTTCATTGAAGAAACTTTGCCGCCAACTTTTTCTTTTAGTTTATTCGAGTGGTATCTTGAAACTGCTCTTTGTTCTCTATAAATTACATAAGCTCTTGCAACTTTATAATATTCTTCTCTCATTAGCGCTAATTCTACTTGATCTTGAATATCTTCAATATGCATCATATCTCCATCAGCTATTCTTCTTGTTAGAGCTTTAACAACTTTGTTAGTTATCTTAGATACTGTTTTATGAATATTTTCTTCATCCTTAATGTCATGGTCTTTATTGTTTCTAACTTTTGTTTGAGCTAAAAAAGCTTTTTTTATAGCATTAGATATTTTATTTGATTTAAAGGGAGTTATTGATCCGTTTCTTCTTACTACACTTAACTGAAGTATATTTTTTTCTACACTTTCATTTAATAAAGACTTCTCTTCCTCATCTTCTTTTACTGCAGAAGTTTTATTCATTAATTTGTTCCCCTATATGTAGTAGTTCAATCAGCTGTGTTGTTACATATATACTAAATGTAGTAACGCTGTATAAAAGTACAATACAATATTTGGTCTATTTAGCAATAAGAACAATAATAGAACATTATTTTTTATTTAATTTTATGTCAATCTTTTTATTAATTTTTTATCCTTAAATCTACAAACCTTTGAATTCATTTAAATAAGTTATCAACCAATAAAACTATATATGTTAACTTAAATCTGACATAATTTTTTATTAAAAAATAATATTTATTAAGAAATTATTAAAATCACTACTTTTACAATGTTCGTTCAAAATAAATATATAGCAATTGTTGATGATGAGAGAAACATTCTAACTTCTGTATCTTTATTAATAAGATCTGAAGGATATGACGTTAAAACTTTTGAAAATGGAGAAGATGCTCTAAATAGTTTTAATAATGAGCCACCTTCATTAGCACTACTAGATATCAAAATGCCTAGAATGAATGGTAGAGAACTTTTAATCAAAATACGTGATAGTAAAAATGTAAATTTAAAAAATATACCAATAATATTTCTTACATCCAAAGATGATGAACAAGATGAAATACTTGGACTTAGAATAGGGGCTGCTGACTATATAACAAAACCCTTTAAACAAAAATTGTTGTTAGAAAGAATAAAAACTGTTTTGAGGATATATGATAATAGAATGAAAAATGAAGTATCTTCAAATGTAAATAATTCTGTTTCAGACAACGATCTATTTCTTGATGACTTGAAACATTTATGTTTTTGGAAAAATAAAGAAATAGAATTAACAGTTGCTGAATTTAAACTTGTTAAAAGTTTAGCAAAAAATCCTGGCGTTAAAAAAAATAGAGACCAACTTATGGATGCCATGTATGGAGAAAATATTTATGTTGATGATAGAACAATTGATAGTCACATCAAAAGACTTAGAAAAAAATTTAAAATTGTTGATAAAGATTTTGAACAAATACAAACCAAATATGGATTAGGCTATTCTTGGAAATAAGATGTTTGTTAATAAAGTTAGAATTTCCAATCTATCTTTAGTCTCACAAATTGTAATTATTAACTTATTTGTAATATTCATATCTTTTATTTTATTTGGTCTCTATAATTTTTACTCCCTGTCTAGCAGCCTTGATATAGAAAAAAAAACACAAAATCTTATAAATTTTAACAATAAAATAGTTAACTCAATAAGTAATAATGCAATTAAATTTCCATTTTACTCAACTTCAGATGAAATTTTTTTAATTCAAAAGAATAAATTAGAATTAGAGCCTTACGCTGCAAGTAAAATTATAGAAGGATTTAAAAATTCTGAATCTGAGATTAAACTATACGATACTAAGTTAAATTTAGTCATAGGATCAAAAGCTTTCAAGTTAAATAAAATTACGGAATCAAATTTGGATGAAAAATTACTACCTAAGAAGATTAATTTTAATTATTCTGATAAAATACTTAATTTTTGGCACTTATATAATAAAAAAAGGTTTAAAAAAATACTTGTACCTTATTCAAATGAAACAATAAAAATTTCCGAAGTTATCAAAAGTAAATCTACTAAAGTTATTTATTATACAGATGAAAATAATTCTATTTTGATCAAAACATTCTCACCAATAATTAAAAATAACAATATATATGGCGTTTCGGTAATTGTAGAACCCCTTTCAAATGTTGATAACATAATTGAAGATTTATCATCGAATCTATTTAATAATCTCTTACTAACTATATTAATTGTTTTTTTGGTTTCAATATTTTATGCAAGAAGTGTTGTTAACCCAATAAAAAGATTATCTTATATAGCCAGCCAATATAGAAAAAAAAATATCACTGAAACTTCTAATTATATTTTTCCAGCCAGAGGGGATGAAATAGGTAATTTAAGTAATAATTTAAGAATTATGTCCAATGAACTTATTGCAAAAATAAACGAATTAGAAAGATTTGCTTCAGATGTCTCTCACGAATTAAAGAATCCACTTGCAAGTATAAAAAGTGCAAATGAAATTTTGAAAAATAATGCCAATCACGAAAATAAAAAAAAACTTATTGATATAATTGACAAAGATTCAGCAAGAATAAACAGATTAATAACAGACATTTCAAATTATACTAGAAACAAAGCAGACTTAGAAAAAAAAATAGATAAAAAGGAAATTAACGTTAAAGAACTTTTAAATGATTTAATTGAAAATTATGGTTATTTAAGTAAAGTAAAAAATAAAAAAATTAATTTTGAAGCTAATTTTACAATAGATAAGATATTAATTATTTCTGACTATGAAAAAATTACCCAAGTGATTTGTGCAATTTTAGATAATGCTATTTCTTTTTCTCCTGAGAATTCTAAAATTTTAGTATCTTGTGAAAAAATTAATTCTTATATATTAATTAGAATAATTGACCAAGGAATAGGAGTGAGCCCAGACTTTTCAGAAAAAATATTTGATAGATTTTATAAAGATAGAAATGAAAATAATTATGAACATTCTGGACTTGGTCTTAATATAGCAAGACAAACAGCTGAATATTATGGAGGAAGTGTATATCTAGAAAATAAAAAGATAAAAGGCTTTAAAGGTGCTTGTTTTGTTATTAAATTGCCGTTAAAAGATAAATAATTTTAAAATGCGTGATTATAAAGTAAAAGATATATCCCAAAAAGATTGGGGTTTAAAAGAAATAGCAATTGCTGAAACGGAAATGCCTGGTTTAATGGCATTAAGGACAGAGCATGCAAATACTAAGCCCTTAAAAGGTGCGCGAATAGTTGGTTGCCTGCACATGACGATTCAAACAGCAGTTTTAATTGAAACTCTAACATTACTAGGGGCATCTGTTAGATGGAGTTCATGTAATATTTTTTCAACACAAGATCAAGCAGCAGCAGCAATAGCATCAAAAAATATTCCAGTATTTGCGTGGAAGGGAATGAGTGATGAAGAGTTTTGGTGGTGTATAGACCAGACTATCAAAGGACCGGATAATTGGGTGCCAAATATGATTTTGGATGATGGCGGAGACTTAACAAAAGTTATGCATGAAAAATTTCCTGAATTACTAAAAGAGGTTAAAGGTTTGTCCGAGGAAACTACAACCGGCGTTCATCGTTTAAAAGAAATGGAAAAAAAAGGAGAACTCAAAGTTCCAGCTATAAATGTAAATGACTCTGTAACTAAATCAAAATTTGATAATTTGTATGGATGTAAAGAAAGTTTGGTAGATGGAATAAGGAGAGGTACTGATGTAATGATGGCAGGCAAGGTAGCTATTGTTGCAGGTTATGGAGATGTAGGAAAAGGATCAGCTGCTAGCTTAAGAGGGGCTGGGGCAAGAGTTTGTGTTACTGAAGTTGATCCAATAAATGCATTACAAGCCGCAATGGAAGGTTATGAAGTAGTTACAATGGATGATGCGTCTAAATATGGAGATATTTTTGTTACTGCTACTGGGAATGCAGATATAATAACAATTGACCACATGAGAAATATGCATGATAGAGCAATAGTTTGCAATATAGGTCACTTTGATAATGAAATTCAAACTGAAGCTCTTAAAAATTATAAATGGTCTGAAGTTAAGCCACAGGTAGATGAAATAGAATTTCCAGATGGAAAAAAAATAATTTTACTATCAAAGGGTCGATTGGTAAATTTAGGCAATGCCACAGGGCATCCAAGCTTTGTAATGAGTGCCTCTTTTACGAATCAAGTTATGGCACAAATTGAACTCTGGGAAAACTCAGATAAATATCAAAAAAAGGTTTATGTACTTCCTAAAAAACTTGACGAAAAAGTTGCAGAACTTCATCTTAAAAAAGTTGGAGCAAAATTAACAAAACTCACTAAAGAACAATCTAAATATACAGGAGTACCAGTTAACGGACCTTTTAAGGAAGATACGTACCGCTATTAAAATTTATTATGAAAAACAATTCTTATTTATTTACAAGTGAATCAGTTTCTGAGGGACATCCAGATAAAGTATGTGACAGAATATCCGATATGGTGGTTGACAAATACTTAAATTCTGATCCTTCTTCGAAAGTCGCTTGTGAGACTCTTACAACAACAAATAAAGTAGTGCTTGCTGGAGAGGTAAGAGGACCAAATATTTCAAAAGAAGAAATAATTAGTAATGTTAGAGATTGTATTAAAGATATAGGATATGAGCAAAAAGGATTTCATTGGAAAAATGTTGAAGTAGATTCATATTTACATGAGCAATCAGCTGATATTGCTATGGGAGTTGAATCAGATGGAAACAAAGATGAGGGTGCAGGAGATCAAGGAATTATGTTTGGTTATGCTTGTAACGAGACAAAAGAATTAATGCCAGCTCCTATTCATTATTCTCATAAAATACTCCGCCTTATGGCAGAAGATAGAAAAAGTGGGAAAGTTAAAAATCTCGAACCAGACTCGAAAAGTCAAATAACGTTTGAATATATCGGGGGAAAACCAAGTAAAATTACATCTATTGTAATATCAACCCAACATACTGAAGGTTTAAAACAAGAAGAGGTAAAAGAAATAGTAAGACCATATTTAAAAAAAGCAATTCCAGAAATCTTTTTAGAAGACTTTAAAGACGAGAATTTTTATGTAAATCCCACAGGCAATTTTGTTATTGGTGGACCAGACGGTGATTCAGGTTTGACAGGAAGAAAAATAATAGTAGACACATATGGAGGAGCTGCTCCACATGGTGGCGGTGCTTTTTCAGGAAAAGATCCATCTAAAGTTGATAGATCTGCAGCATATGCAGCCAGATATTTAGCGAAAAACATTGTTGCTGCAGATTTAGCAGAGCAATGTATTATTCAATTAGCGTATGCTATTGGGGTAGCTAAACCTTTATCTGTATATATTAATACAAATAATACTAACAAAGTAGATGAAGAAAAGTTAATAAATATTATACCTGAATTATTTGATTTAAGTCCCCGAGGTATTAGAGAGCACCTAGATTTAAGAAAACCGATATATCAACCAACATCAGCTTACGGGCATTTTGGTAGAGAAGCCACAGATGAAGGATTATTTTCATGGGAAAAAACAGACCTTTCAGAAAAATTAAAAGGTCTCTTTAATTAAAAAATTGTTTAAAAAACAAGAAGTTAATCTAACTCAACTAGAAAAACTTTCCAAAGAATTTGCGAAAAAAATAAAAATTTCTGAAATAGTTTTATTTAAAGGTGATTTAGGATCAGGTAAGACAACTTTTATAAGATCAATTATCAATAATATATATTTATTAAATAAAAAAAAACCACCAACAACAATTCCCAGTCCGAGTTTTCCGATATTACAAATTTATTCTTTAAATAAATTTTCAATTTATCATTATGATTTTTTTAGGGTAAAAAAAGTTAATGAAATTAATGAGATTGGCTTTGAAGAAAATATAATAGGAAATATAACATTTATTGAGTGGCCAGAATTGGTTATTTCTAAAATTTACGATTACAAATATTATGAAGTAGATATATCTATAATAGGAGAAAAGAATAGAAAGATCTCAATATACTAAAAATATTATGGAAAATAATTTAATAAAAGATTTTATTAACAAAAATTTTAAAGGAGCTAGCGTTAAAAAAATAGAGCCAGATGCATCAAATAGAACTTATTATAGGGTAATTATAAAAAAAAAATCATACATACTTTTAGATTCAAAAAAAGAGTTAAAACAATTTAATAGTTTACTAAATGTTTATGAAATACTAAATGATTTAGATATAAGTATCCCCAAAATTTATGATTTTGATAAAAATTTAGGAATTGCAGTTTTAGAGGATTTTGGAGAAAAAAGATTTGATAAACTAATACATAAAAAAGATTATTGTAATATTTTAATGAAATCTGCTGTAGATAATTTAATAGAATTTAAAAACTCAATTAAAATTAAAAATGAATCTAATATTTTGGTTTATAATTATAAAAATTTTATTCAAGAAATTTCAGAATTTGTAGATTGGTATTTACCGTTTGTCTTAAAAAAAGAGTTAAAAAAAAGTGTTATTGATAATTTTTATGAAATCTGGACTCAAAAATATGATGAAATAAAATTAGAACTTGATACATTTTCTCATAAAGATTTTTTTTGTAATAATTTATTTTTTTTGCCTGATAGAAAAAAACACTTAAAATGCGGAATAATAGATTATCAAGACGCAATTATTTCTGATAATGCACTAGATTTAGTTTCATTATTTGAAGACTCAAGAAGATTGATTAAGAATTTTAATAAAGACGAATTAATAGAATTTTATTTACAAAAAACTAATAAAATAAATCAAATAAACAATTTTTATAAAAAAATTGATTTTATTGGAGCTGCAAGACAAACTAGAATATTGGGAAGATGGATTAAGTTATATAAATTAAATAAAAAAGAAAATTATATACAATATATACCTTCAACTTGGTTTTGGCTTGAAAAAAACTTACAAAATGATTTTTTATCTAAAATAAGAAATTTTTATAATGAATTGGTTCCAGTGGGAAAAAGATGATATGACAACTAATACAGCATTAATTTTAGCTGCTGGTTATGGCATGAGGATGAGACCCTTAACTTCAAAAATACCAAAACCTATGATTGAAATTTATAACAAACCTTTACTAGGACATACTATTGAAACTTTATTATCCATAGGAATAAAAAACATTATAATTAATACTCATTATAAATCTAAAATAATAAACAACTATATAAAAACAAATTTTGGCTTATTAAATATTAAAATCTTATATGAGCCAAAAATATTAGACACTGCTGGCGCACTCAAAAATGCTAAAAAATATTTAAATGAAGATATTATTTTAACAATTAATTCTGATGTCTTTTGGAATTCAAAAAATAATAAAGATTTAATTAATTTAAAAAAAAATATTTTAAATAAAAATTTCAAATGCCGATTACTTTTAAGTAAAATTAAAAATACATATGGTATTAAAAAAATTAGAGGAGATTTTCATTTTAAAAAAAATAAACTTCAAAGAAATAAAAAAAATCATAAAGGATTTTTTTATACAGGTGCACAAGTTATAAATATAAACATATTAAATAATTTTAATAAAAAAAAATTTTCATTTAATGAAGTTTGGGATTATTTGATATTTGAAAATAAAATAGATAACTTAATCATGAAATCTAAAATTCTTCACTTAGGTGATTTTGAAGGGTTAAAACACATCAGTCAGTTTAACCCTTGAAATTAAAAAAAATATATCCATATTATAATTATGAATATAATAGATGTATCAGATAATAACTTTGAAGATAAAGTTATTAATAATATTAAGCCAGTATTAGTAGATTTTTGGGCTGAATGGTGTGGACCATGCAAAATTATTGGACCGATATTAGAAGAACTTTCAGAGGAAAAAAGAGACCAAATAATTATTGCTAAAATGAATGTTGATGAAAATAAAGTAATTCCATCAAAATATGGCATAAGAGGAATACCAACTTTAATGATATTTAAAAATAATTCTTTATTGGATACTAAAGTAGGGGCTTCTTCAAAATCATCAATTAATGAATGGATTGATTCAGTAATTTAATAATCTTCTTTCTTGTTTTTCCTACTAAATATAACGATCCAGTAATAATAATTTGATCGTTTTTTTTATTATTGATATAATTAGTTACTGCATCGTAAATATCTTTTTCTGTCTTGCATTTTATCTTTATTTTTTTGCAATTTTTTTTTATTTCTTCTTTAGTAATTGAATTTTTTTCATTAGGAATTTCTACAGCAATTACTCCTTTAATATTAGATTTTAAAATTTTTAAATATTGATTTAAATTTTTACTATTCATCATTCCTAAAATTATCCAAGGCTTATAATTTTTATTTTTAATAAAGCTTTTAAGAGTTTTTGCTCCATCTATATTGTGGCTACCATCTATTATAATTAGCGGATTGTCTTTATTTAATATTTCTAATCTTCCAGGCCATTTAGTTTTAAGTATTGCTCTGTCAATATTTTTCTTATGGATTCTATAACCTAATTTTTTTAAATATTCAGAAGTAATAATCGCGGTTGAGAGATTATATAATTGATGTTCGCCATTTAAATTTGGTTTTGGGTACATAGTTTTAATATTATTATTTTTTTTAATATAGAAATAATCTTTTGAAGCATTTATAATTTTCCAGTCTGATTCATAGGATAATATTTTATTTTTATTTATTTGTGTATATTTCTTAATTTCTTGATTTACAATTTGGCTTTGCTTGGCATTGATAATTATTGATCCTTTTTTTATGATACCTAATTTTTCTTTAGTTATTTTTTTTATTGATTTTCCCAAATATTCCTGATGATCATAACCAATTTTTGTGATTATGGATATTAAATTATTTTTAATTATATTAGTCGCATCTAATCTTCCACCAAGACCAGTTTCTAAAATTAAGACATCAGCATAATTTTTACTAAACATATAAAAAGCTGCAGCAGTTGTAATTTCATAAAATGTTATTGGTTTGTTAGCATTAATTTTTTTTATATATTTTAGATATTCAAAAAGTTTTTTGTTAGAAATAATTTTATTAGCAATAATAAATCTTTCATTAATTTTTTCTAAATGTGGTGAAGTATATGCATGAACCTTTAGATTAGATTCTATCAAAATATTTTTAATAAAACTCAACGTTGATCCCTTACCATTGGTTCCAGCAATATGAATGCACTTTGGTAACTTTAAATGAGGATTGTTTAATTTTTTTAGAAGTTTCTCAATTCTTGTTAAAGATAGATCTATATATTTTGGGTGTAAACCCTCTAGTTCTTCTAGAAGGTTTTTTAGACTATTCATTTTAGTTATTTTTTAAATGTTTAATTATAGATGAAAGAGTTGATTTTAATTCTTTTCTATTAATTACAATATCTACCATTCCATGGGTTTTTAGGTATTCTGCAGTTTGGAAATCATCAGGTAATTTTTCTCTTATAGTATCTTGTATTACTCTTTTTCCTGCAAAACCTATTATAGAGCCTGACTCAGCAATCGTGACATCACCTAGCATAGCAAAAGAAGCAGTAACACCTCCAGTAGTTGGATTTGTTAAGATTACTATGTATGGAATTGCATTTTTTTTCAGAATTTCTGTTGCTGCAACTGTTCTTGGCATTTGCATTAAACTAATTATACCTTCTTGCATTCTTGCTCCACCTGAAGCGGTAAAAATTATAAATGGAGTTTTTTCTTTTAAAGACAGTTGTACTCCTTTTACAAAACTTTCGCCTACAGCATTTCCCATAGATCCTCCCATAAAATTGAAATTTAAAACTCCAACAATTACTTTTTCATTTTCTATATTTCCTGAAGCAAAAGATAAAGCATCATTATGTGATGTTTTTTTTCTATATTCTTTTAATCTATTAATGTAACTTTTTTTATCTTTAAATTTTAGTGGATCGTCAAATGAATTTTTAATTTCAATAATATTATATTCTTCCTTTCCAAATAAAATATTTAATCGCGTTGTTGGGTCTAATCGAAAATGATAGTTACATTGGTTACATATATATAAATTTTCAACTAAATCTTTATGATGTATCATTTTTTCACAATTAGGGCATGACTGCCATAAGTTTTCCGGAATATCTCTTTTTCCTACCAACGCTCTTATTTTAGGTCTTACAAAATTTGTTAACCAATTCATTTATTTTTTATTCCTTATTTCGTTTAAAAATTTTTTAATGCCTAATAATATATTTTTAATTTTTGAATTGTTATTTACTTTTTTTTCAATAATTTCAACTATTGACGAACCTATTACAACTCCGTCTGCAAATCTAAAAATTTTTTTAACTTGTTCTTTGGTTTTTATCCCAAAACCAACAACTATTGGTAATTTTGTTTTTTTCTTAATTTGTTTGATAGATTGTTCTACATTTTTAAAGTCTTTTAATTTTGCTCCAGTTACACCTGTTATAGAAACGTAATATAGAAATCCTGATGCATTTAACAAAATTTCATTTAATCTTTTTGTTGTTGTTGTTGGAGTAATAAGTCTTATAAAATCAATTTTATTTCTTTGTGCAAGTTCAAAAAGATTTTTGTCATTTTCAGGTTGCAAATCAACAATTATCAATCCATCTACACCAGATTTTTTACATTCATTTATAAATTTACTATTTCCAAAGTGAAGTATGGGATTATAATAACCCATTAAAATTATTGGGGTTTTTTTATTTGTTTTTCTAACATATTTACAAAGATCAAAAACTTTGTTTAAATTAACTTTCTTTTTTATTGCCCTTGCACTTGCAAGCTGTATTGTAGGACCATCAGCCATAGGATCAGAAAAAGGCATTCCAATTTCCATAATATCTACCCCATACTTAGGGAGATTGTCTAAAATTTTTTTTGAATAATTTAAATTTGGATCACCAGCTGTAATAAAAGTAATTAACTTCTTTTTTTTTGTTAAAAAAACATTTTTAATTCTATTATTCATTTATTTTTACTTTTAATTTTTCTGCAACAGTAAAAATATCTTTATCGCCTCTTCCACACATATTCATGACGATAATTTTGTTTTTATTCATTTTAGGAGCCACCTTTATTAAATGGGCTAGTGCATGAGAAGGTTCCAGTGCAGGAATGATACCCTCAAGTTTACTACAATATTTAAATGCTTTTATTGCTTCCTCGTCAGTAACCGAAACATAATTAACCCTTTTTTGTTCAAAAAGAAAAGCATGTTCAGGTCCTATTCCAGGATAATCTAATCCTGCAGAAATTGAATGAGCTTCTTTTATTTGACCTGATTTTGTTTGTAACAAATATGTTTTATTCCCATGTAACACTCCAGGCTTTCCTCCAGATAAACTAGAAGCATGCTTTCCAGATTTAATTCCCAAGCCTGCAGCTTCTACAGCAATCATTTTAACTTCTTTGTTATCTAAAAAATCATAAAATAATCCAATTGCATTTGAACCTCCTCCTATACATGCAATCAATAAATCTGGCATTTTTTTTTCTTTTTTAAATATTTGTTCTTTTACTTCTTTTCCTATAATTGATTGGAAATCTCTAACCATCTTTGGATATGGATGAGGTCCTGCTACTGTTCCAATTATATAAAAAGTATTTTTTACATTTGTTACCCAGTCTCTCAAAGCTTCATTCATAGCATCCTTAAGAGATCTTGATCCAGTATCTACTGCTATCACTTTAGCACCTAATAATTTCATTCTAAATACATTAGGTGATTGTCTAGTTATATCTTTAGATCCCATATAAATTATACAAGGAAGGTTGAATAAAGCACATACCGTGGCAACCGCGACGCCATGTTGTCCGGCACCAGTTTCTGCAATAATTCTTTTTTTACCCATTCTCTTAGCTAAAAGTATCTGTCCTAAACAATTATTAATTTTATGTGCACCAGTATGATTTAATTCATCTCTTTTGAAGTAAATTTTTCCTCCTCCTAAATCTTTTGTTATTCTTTCAGCATAATATAAGGGACTGGGTCTTCCAACGAAGTTTTTTAAATAGTAATCCAATTCATTTATAAAATTTTTATCTTTACAATAAATATTATAATTTTTTTCTACATCTTTAATTAATGGCATTAAGGTTTCGGCAACATATCTTCCACCAAAATTTCCAAAAAAACCAGATTCATCTGGCCAGTTTTTAAAGCTATTTTTAATATTCATTTTATTTTCTTATTATCTCAATTATTTCATTGATTTTATTTATGTTTTTTATACCCGGTTTACTTTCAACACCTGAGGATATATCTAAACCATAAACAGATTTAATATTCACTGCATTTTTTATATTATATTTATTAATACCTCCAGATAAAAACCATTCTTTATTTATGGTGATTTTTTCTAAGATTTTCCAATTGAACGATTTCGCATTCCCTCCAGGCAACTCATTGCTTCTTCTTCCTTTGTAATCAAATAAATAGAAATCAGCCTCATTAAAATTATTTAAATTTATTGCGTCTTTTAAATTATTCAATTTTATAACCTTAATCACCTTAATATTCTTATTTTTCCTTTTAATTTTGTTAATGTACGAATTACTTTCTCTTCCATGTAATTGGATAAACTTTAAATTAAGTTTGTCTATATGTTTTTGAAGATTATCTAATCTCATATTCACAAAAACCCCTACAGTTTTAATCTTTTTTTTGTTAGCAATTTTAGATAATTTATATGCCTTAGTAATATCTACATATCTAGGACTTTTTTTGAAAAAAATTAATCCAAAATAATCAACATTTTTTTTTATTAAAAAATTTAATATTTTTGGATCCTTTATCCCACATATTTTTAATTTTTTAAATTTTTTCTTCATTAATTAGATTTATTATTTTCATAGGATCTTTAGCATTTAAAATTGGTCTTCCTATGACTAAGTAATTTGCACCTAATTTTATTGCTTCTTTCGGTTGCATTATTCTTTTTTGATCATCTTTTGAAATATTATTATTTTTTAATCTAATTCCAGGAGTAATAATTTTTAATTTCTTCTTTGATATTTTTTTTACTATTTTAATTTCTTTTGGACTGCAAACTATTCCATCTATTTTAGATTTCAGTGCGACTTTAGTCATTTTACTTACAAGTTTTTTAGAATTATCTATATTATAAAATTTTTTTAAATCATTATTTTCTAAACTAGTTAAAACTGAGACTCCTATTATTTTTGTTTTTTTTGAAACTTTTTTAGCTTCTTTTAGCATTTTTTCCCCACCAGATATGTGAACAGTTATCATATCTGGTTTAAGATAGTTTAGAGCTTTCAAGCCTTTATTTACAGTATTTGGAATGTCGTGTAATTTTAAATCTAAAAAGATTTTTAAATTCTTTTTTTTTAAAAAATCATAACCTTTTTTATTAAAATTGTAGAAAAATTCATATCCTACTTTTACTCCATATATTTTTTTTGATATTTTATTTAGAAGTTTTTTTATTTTGGATAAATCATTAGAATCTAAAGCTACAATAATTTTACTTTTTGTGAGCATAAAAAAAATTTTTAATTATCATTAGAATTTATTTTTTTATTTAAAATTTTACCTGTTTTAAAGTGTACACTTTTTTTCTCTAAAACATTAATTATACTTCCTGTCTTAGGATTTCTTGCTTGTCTCGATTTATTAGTTTTTATTTTGAAAGTGCCAAAGCCTCTTATTTCTATTTTTTTATCTATATTTAGAGATTTTGTAATTTTATCGAAAAATATATTTATTATTTTTTCAACATCTGTAGGTTTTAGATTGGGGTATTTAGAATTCAATTTAGTAATTAAATTTGATTTTTTCATCTTAGATCTTATTATTCTTTTGGTTTTAAAACCTTTCCTAAAATATCACCCAAAGATGCGCCTGAATCACTTGATCCGAATTGGCTCAATGCCTCTTTTTCTTCAATTATTTCTTTTTGCTTAATTGATAAATTAATTAAGTTTTTCTTAGTATCAAAAGAAATTACAACTGAGTCAATTTTTTCACCAACTGCAAATCTTTCTACTTTTTGTTCATTTTTATCTTTCGCTAAATTAACTTTACTTATAAATCCATTATTTTGTTCATCAATTTTTACTGTTAATCCTTCTTCATTGATTGATAATATTTCACAAGTTACTTGAGAATTTTTAGGGAAATTACCCTTCATTTTTTCAAGTGGACTTTCTTTAAGTTGTTTAATTCCTAAACTAATTCTTTCTTTTTCGATATCTATTTCTAATATTTTGACTTTTATCATTTTTCCTTTTGAGTAATTTGATAAAACTTTTTCATAATTTTCTTCCCATGTTAAATCTGAGATGTGAACCATACCATCAATTTCATCAAGTACTTTGACAAAAATTCCAAAGTCAACGATATTTACAATTTCCGATTCAAAGATATCTCCAATTTTAAATTTATCTTTGATTTGATCCCATGGGTTTTCTTTACATTGTTTTAATCCAAGGCTTATACGTTTTTTTTCATCATCAATTTCAAGAATTTTTGTTTTAATTTCATCATTAATATTCAAGATTTTTGAAGCATGAATATTTTTTTTAGTCCAGCTTAAATCTTGGCTATGTATTAAACCTTCAACATCTTTATCTAATTTAACAAATGCTCCATAGTCAGTTATAGCAGATACTACTCCCGAATATTCTTTTCCAACTTCATAATTTTTACTTATTGATTCCCAAGGATCTAAGGTTAGTTGTTTTATTCCAAGGCTTAGACGTTTTTTTTCTTCATCAAATTTGAGTACAACAGTATTTATTTCTTCACCTATTTTTAAGAAGTCACTTGGATGATTAATTCTTCCCCATGTAATATCTGTAATATGTACTAATCCATCCATACCACCTAAATCAACAAATGCTCCATAGTCAGTTAGATTTTTTACTGTACCTTTTATTTGAGAGCCTTCTTTAATATTTGAAATTAATTCGTCTCTTGCTTCTTTTCTCTCTTCTTCTATGATAGCTTTTCTTGAAACTACAATATTACCCCTTAATTTATCCATTTTAAGTATAACCAACTCTATAGATTTGTTTAATAATTCATTAAGATTTTTTATTGGTTTGTTGTCAATTTGGCTCCCAGGTAAAAATGCTGTAACTCCATTTAAATCTACAGATAAGCCACCTTTCACTTTATTAAAAGGGATTCCACTTATTTTTTTTCCACTTTTGAAACATTTTTCTAATTCATTCCATGATGCTTGTTTTACTGCTTTTTCTCTTGATAATCTTATTTCACCATTATTATCATCTAAATTATCTAAGAAAACTTCAATTGTATCACCTATTTTAATTTCCGCCTCTTTCCCCATTCTATTAAATTCTGCAGTTGGTATTTTTCCTTCACTCTTTAGGCCCACATCGATTATTACATTATCTTTAGTAATTGAAACAACGTTTCCTTTTATTATTTTTTTTTCGTATTGCTGATTGTCTTTAAATGAATTGTCTATTAACTTAGAAAAATCCTCATTAGATATATTTAATTCATTTTTTTCGATATTTATTGGCATTTTTTGATTTGTTAGATAATTTTTTTATTATTAGATTTTTTATTAATTTCTTTGTATTTTGTAAGTTGCATGAATTATCTATGATTATTGCATTCTCAGGAATGATGAGTGGTGAATATTTTCTATTTTTATCTTTTTCATCTCTTATTTTAATTTCATTTAAAACGTTGCTGTATATAATCCTTTCACCCCGATCAATCAACTCTTTATAACGTCTTTTTGCTCTAATTTTTTGATTAGTGTTAATATAAAGCTTAATATCAGCATTTTTGAATACAACCGAACCTATATCTCGGCCATCAATTACAAATCCAGGGTATTTTTTTAAATTAGCCTTGACCAATCTTTTTTGATTTAAGTTAATTAAGTTTCTAATTTTTTTAATTTTAGCTATTTCTGATGATTTTTTAGAAATTTTTAGAGATCTTAAAGATTTATTATTTGTAAAGTCAATCTTTTTATATTTGTCTATGAAATCTGAGATTTCTTTTTTTTTATTTAATACTATTTTTTTTTTAATAATTATCTTTGCTATTTTTCTATAGTACATTCCAGAATCTATATGAAAAAAATTAAATTCTTTTTTTATAAATTTTGCTATAGTCCCTTTTCCCGAAGCCGCCTCACCATCAATAGTTATAATTATTGGTTTCAATTTAAAACTTTTACTCCTATCTTTTTAAATTCATTAATAAATTTAGGAAAACTGGTTTTAATATATTGTGCATCTTTTATAATTACTTCATTGTTACTTAACAATCCCATTATAAAAAAGGACATTGCTATTCTGTGATCTTTATTAGAATTTATTATAATTTTTTTATATTTTATATTTCTTAATTTCGGATTTATAGTTATGCTATTATTTTTAATATTACACTTAACTCCAAATTTATCTAAATTTTTTTTTATTGATAAAAGTCTATTACTTTCCTTTATTTTTAGTTCTTCTAATCCATAAAATTTTGAAACAGTTTTTGCATTTGCAGCAGCTATTGAAAGAATTGGATATTCATCTATCATAGTTGGTGCAACATATCTATTAAGATTGCATCCTTTAAGTTGACTATATTTTACATAAATGTCTCCAACTTTTTCTCCATTTAATTTTCTTATGTTTCTTATATCAATATTTGCATTCATTTTTTTTAAAGCTAACAACAAACCTGTTCTTGTTGGATTCAAGTTAATATTTTTTATCGATATTCTAGAATCTTTAATTAGTAGTGCTGCAACAATAAAAAATGAGGCTGAAGAAAAATCTCCCGGAACGGTTATATTAGAAGGTTTTAGTTCTTTTCGTCCTTTAATTGAAATTATTTTTAATCTATTTTTCTTTTTAATTTTTATATCACTTTTAAAGTTCTTTAACATAATTTCAGTATGATCTCTAGTTATAGATTTCTCATATATTTTAGATAATCCATTTGTGTTAAGGCATGCTAAAACTATACCAGACTTAATCTGCGAAGATGGGTTAAGAATCTTATAATTTATATTATTTAAATAATTTTTTCCAATTATTGTGTATGGTAGTTTTTTATTTCTGTGTTCAAATTTAGCACCCATTTTTATCATAGGATTAATTATTCTATCCATAGGTCTTTTAGATAGAGATTTGTCTCCAAATATTTTTGTTTTAAAAGGTTGAGATGCTAAAAGTCCTGTTAACAGCCTTGCTGTTGTTCCAGAGTTTCCAAAATATAGATTTTTATTACTTTTTTTGAGTGAATTTAGACCTTTTCCATAAATAATAATTTTATTATTCTTTTTTATTATTTTAACACCCAATGCTTTAAGTGAATTTATTGTGTTTTTGACATCTTCTGATTCTAGGAGGTTTGTAATAATTGTTTTACCTTTTGATATTGAGGGGATTATAATAGCTCTGTGAGATATAGATTTATCCCCAGGTATTGTTACTTCACCCATTAGGGGTTTTGTTATTTTCCGTACGATTATTTTCATAGCATAATTTTTTTAATATAAATTTTTTTTTATTTTATCTAGTTTTTGTTTTGCTACCCTAAACTAAAACCACTTCCAAGGTATGATGATTTAACTTCTTCATTTTCTATTACTTTATTAGGAAGTCCTGAGTCAATGATGCTTCCTTCGCTTGCTATATAAACAATATCAACAATATTTAAAGTTTCTCGAACATTGTGATCTGTTATAATTATTCCAATATTTTTCTTTTTTAATTCAGTAATAATTTTTTTTATATCTCCTATTGAAATAGGGTCAATTCCTGTAAGAGGTTCATCCATCAATAGATATTCAGGATTTGCAGCTAATGTTCTAGCGATTTCTAGCCTTCTTTTTTCTCCTCCAGATAAAACAGCTGCACTAGACTTTCTTAAATGAGATATATCAAATTCATTTAATAAATTTTCTAATTTTATAAATCTTAATTTTTTATCTTTTTCGGAAATTTCTAATATTGAATATATATTGTCTTCAACTGTCATTCCTCTAAATATAGACGATTCTTGCGGCAAATAACTAATACCCATATTTCCTCTTTGAAAAATTGGCATGTCAGTAATTTTTTTTCCATTTAGTAAAACATCACCACTATCAGGTCTTGTAAGTCCAACTAAAATATGAAAAGCAGTTGTTTTACCTGCACCGTTTGGTCCCAACAAACCGACAACCTGACCTTTTTGAACATTTATGCTTATATTTCTAATTATAGGCTTATTTCTTATTGATTTAGATATTTTATTTAAACTTAATCCATGATTAATTATTTTAAAAACTTTATTACTCATTTTAATCTTCAGAACTTATTAAAAGTTGAACTTTATTATTGATTGATTTAATTGAGTAATTATTTGTTTCCATATTAATACTAGCATAATCACCAGTTGTGATTTCTTGTCCTTTAATTATTTTTACTTCATCAAAAAGTTCAAGTAAATTATTATCTTTTGAATAAATGGCTGATTTTGAATATGATTTCATATTTTGATTTTCTATATACACTTTTTTATTATCCTTAGCCTCAACTATATTAATATATTTTTCTTTATTAAATTCTTTAATTTCCCCTTTGATTTCATCACTTTTAATAGTTAATTTTTCATTTGAAAAAAAACCATTTCCAGAAATAAAAAAATTCCCGCTTTCTATTTCATAAATTATTTCATCACCAGTAATTATTGCGCCATCTAAAGTATCAATCTCAGCATTTTTCTTTGCAATTATTTTTACCAAATCATAAAGATCGTCTTTATAATAGGCTATTACGTTTTCTGCTTTCAGATTAAAGTTTTGTGATTTAATTTTTACATTATCAATTAATTCATAATATTTTTCATTTTGATAAAGAGTTATACCACTATCTGTGGTGATTTCAGTATCATAATTTAAATTTTCTTCTGCAAATAATTTTAAATTAATAAATATAATGTTTAAAATGATTAAAAATATTTTCATTGAATTAATATATTACTTTTTCCTTTGAAATTTATTATTTCACCTTTGTTTTTTACATCAAAACCGTTTGATGTTATTTGTAATTTTTTTGATTTAAAAAAAGTTTTTTCTTCACTAGAGGCATCAAAGCTTACTTGATTAAAATTTACCATATCGCTTTCAAGAATGAATTCACTTGATTTAAATTTTACATCTCCTTCTAAAAATATTCTATTTTTAGATATAAAACTAGCCTTTTTTGCTATAACCTCTAAATTATCTTTATTTGATTTTTCTTTTGTAAATCTAGGATTAATAATATCTACATCTGATCTAAATTCATTTATTTTTTCAATTTCTTCATCGAAAGAAAAATATAAATAAAATGATAATGATAAAATTATTAAAAATAAAAAAATTATATAAATTTGTAAATTAATTTTAAATAAAAAATTCACTTTTTAAGTTGTAATCCTCAAACAATCGTGAATATGAATAATTCCAATAGGCTTATTTTTTTTACATATAAATAAACTTGTTATTTTTTTTCTATTCATTAAATTTAGTGCTTCTCCAATTAAAAAATTTTCATTTATTGTAAAAGGTTTCTTCTTCATAATACCCTTAACTGATTTATTAATTAAATTTACATTCATTTTTCTTCTTAAATCACCGTCTGTAATTATACCTATCAATTTATTTTGTTTATTTAATACTCCTAAACAACCAAAACTTTTTTTTGTCATTTCTATTAAAGCTTTATCCATCAACGAGTTTTCTTTTAAAAGTGGTAATTTTTTTCCAATATGCATTATCTCTGATACTTTTTTTAGGTCTTTTCCTATATTACCTCCCGGATGAAAAATTTTAAAATCTTCTCTATCAAATCCTTTAATTTTAAGTAAAGTTACAGCAATTGCATCTCCTAATACCAACATCATTGAGGTTGAAGTAGTAGGTGCTAGATTTAAAGGACATGCTTCCTTATTTTTTTTTAGAACAATACTAACTGTTGATTTCTTACATAAAAGACTATCAGAATTTGCTGTTATTGAAAAAAGTGGGACATTAAGTCTTTTTGCATAATTTATTATTGCATTTAGTTCAAATGATTTACCTGAATTAGATATTGCTAATATGGAATCATTTTTTGTAATCATACCAAGATCACCATGCCCTGCTTCTGCAGGATGAACAAAAAAGGCTGGAGTGCCAGTAGATGCTAATGTTGCTGTAATCTTATTAGCGATATGACCGCTTTTACCCATCCCTGTTACAATTATTCTTCCTTTAGTATTAGTAATACCTTCTACCAACTTAACAAAATTTTTATTAAAATTTTTAGACAATGATTTGATGCCCACTATTTCTTCTCGAAGTACTCTATTAGCTTCTTTTATAATATATTTGTCCTTCATTTTAATGACTAAAAATATCTTTCTGATCCCATCCTAATAAGTCTAATTCTGTTCTTTTATTAATAAAATTAAAACATGATTGAGATAATTTAATACGATTTTCTCTTAATAACATTTCATCTAAAATTTTTTTTATTTTATGCAAATACATTACATCATTTGCTGCATATTTTAGTTGAGACTTAGATAATTTTTCTTTCCCCCAATCAGAAGTTTGTTGTGTTTTTGATATTTCAATATTTAGTAATTCTTTACATAAATCCTTTAAACCATGCTTATCGGTAAATGTTCTCGCTAATTTTGAAGCAATTTTTGTACAATAAATTGGATTAACATTTATTTTGAAGTTGTAATTCAAAACACCAACATCAAATCTTGCATAATGAAAAATTTTTAATATTTTTTTGTCTTTAAGAATCTTAATTAAATTTGTTGGTTTAGCTTTTTGCTTTTTTTCAAGTTTGACTAAATGACAAATTCCATTGCCTGTTGATAATTGTATTAGACATAGTCTATCTCTAATTGGATTAAGTCCCATTGTTTCTGTATCTATAGCAATAGACTTATTTATTTTTAATGATTTAGGAATATCTCCACTGTGTAATACAATTTTCATTATATTCAAATATAACCTTTTTTTCGTATATTAAAATGTTATATCACTTATAATAAAAGATGGCAAAAACACTATTAATTTTTGGAGGGTCAGGATTTATTGGTAGCTATATAGTTAGAAGATTATCCAAATTAGGCTTCAGAATTATAATTCCAACTTCTAAACCCAGTAAAAGCAAGCATCTAAAACTTTCAGGTTCAGTGGGTCAAGTATTGCCAATCAAATTGAATTTTAAAAACTTCAATGAAATTAAGAAAATAATGAACAAATCAGATATTATTATAAACCTTAAAACTGTTTGGTCAGAGTCTAAAAACAATTCTTATAAAAAAAATATATTTGATTTCAATAAATTAATAATTGATAATATCAAAGATTCTAAAATTGATAAATATATTTATTTTTCTGGAATAGGAACATCTATCAATTCATCTTCTAAAAGAACTATAGAAATAGCCAGGGTCGAAAATTATATAATATCTAATTTAAAAAATTATTCAATAATTAGACCAAGTATTGTAATTGGTAGTTCAGACAAATTCATCTCAAAATTATCTGCAATAATAAAACTATCACTTTTAATTCCAATTTTTGGATCAGGAAAAAATAAGATTCAACCTACTTTTGTAGACGATGTGGCTTTAGCAGTAGAAAAATTAATTTTAAAAAAAATAAATGACAATAAAATTTATGAATTAGGTGGAAACTTAATATTATCATACAAAGAAGTATATAAATTAATTGCAAAAGAAATGAATTTAAAAAGGTTTTTTTTTCATATTAATTTTTTTTTCGCAAAAATAGGTGTTTATTTCATAGAAAAATTACCGATAGATTTATTAACAACTGAACAATTAGAATTATTTAAAGAGGATAATTTGGTGAGTGGTAATTACTCAACATATAAGAATTTAGAAATACAACCAAAAGATACTAAACAATTAATTAAAAAAATAATAAAAAATTTAGAATAAATTTTTATTTTTTTAATATATATTCAATTGAATTTATAAGTTTTTTGAGATCATTTTTTTTTGATAAACTATGATCTCCATTCTTTATCAATCTTAATTCAATATTATTGTTTGGTATTATTTTTAATATTTTTTGAGGAACATCAATTGGAACTACACTGTCCTTTAATCCATGTAATAAAATTATAGGTTTATTAAAACTAAATTTTTTGTTTAAAATTAAATTTTTATTTCCATCATTAAAAAGTTTTTTAGTCCAAATATATGTATAATTCCACTTTCTTACTTTTATGACTTTATTTTTCTGAAGTTTAAGTTTATTTTTTTTTGATAAACTTTTATATAAATCTTTTGTAAAATCTGGTGCAGCTGCAATTCCAATTAAACCACAAATTCTAGTTTTTCTTAATTTTGCAGCTAACATCATTAACCAGCCCCCCATACTACTTCCAATAAGTAATTGCGGTCCTTTTGTCTTATTATCAATAATATCTAATAAATCTTTCTTCCAATCTGAAATTACAAATTCTTCAATTTTTCCATAAGATTTTCCATGCCCTCTACAATCAAATTTTACAAAAGATATTTTTTTTAATTTGGCATATTTTTCAATATATTTGGCTTTTTCACCAGACATATCTGAATTATATCCATGAATAAAAATAATTCCAGGATCACTCCCTATTGTTTTATTGAAGGCAATATATTGTTTTTGTTTATTTATAAAATAAGACATAATGCTAATTATATTAATTAATTATAAAAAAATACATTAAATTTATGAATAATAGTATACGTTTACTTCAGGTTTTACCCACCCTTAACTCTGGTGGCTTAGAAAGAGGAGCCATAGATATTGCTGAAGGTATATCAAAGCTAGGAAATATTTCTCTAGTTGCCTCTAATGGAGGAAGATTAGTAAATCAATTAGAACAAAAAGGAATTCAGCATCTTAAAATACCAGTTCATTCAAAAAATCCATTTACAATATATAAAAATATTTCAGTTTTAAAAAAAATTATAGCTAATAAAAAAATAAATATAATTCATACAAGATCCAGAGCTCCAGCATGGTCAAGTTATTTTGCAAGTAAAAAGCTAATAAGGTCAGTATCCACTTATCATAATGCTTATAATTACAATAATAATTTTAAAAAAATATATAATTCAGGTTTAGGAAAGATGGATAAAGTAATTGCAATATCAAATTTTGTTAAAAATAAAATTATTAAAAGTTATAACATACCAGAAAATAAAATAGATGTAATATATAGAGGTATTGATCAAAAAATATTTAATCTAGAAGAAATAAATAGAGATATAATTCAAAGTTTTAAACAAAAATATAAGATTGTTTCTGATAAAAATATTGTTTTATTTCCAGGAAGACTAACTTCATGGAAAGGGCAAATTGAGTTTTTAGAAGTGCTCAAAAAGATAGAAAGAAATGACGTTTTTTGTTATTTTGTAGGTGATAATAAAAATACAAGTTATTCACAAAAACTTTTTAAATCAATTAAAAATTATAATTTAGAAAACAAATGTAAAATTTTGGGAAATATTGATGATATGAAAGTAATGTATAGTATTTCAAATATTGTCGTTAATGGTTCGCAGTATCCAGAGGGTTTTGGTCGAGTTATTGCGGAAGCTATGAGTATGGGTAAACCAGTTATAGCATATAATCATGGTGCAGCCCCAGAATTGCTTGAAATTTACAATGATAAATTCAAGATACCCTTAAATGATTGTCCAAAAATGATTGAGTCAATTAATGAAATTTTAAATATGCCTGAAGATTCAAAAAAAGAATTAGCACTTAAATCATACGAATTTGTCAAAAAAAACTTTACTATAGAAGACATGATATCAAAAACATTTAATTTATATCAAAATTTGCTTAAATAAGTTTTATGAATAAAAAAATAATGATTATTAAGCATGGTTCTTTGGGCGATATAATTCTATCTCTTGGGGCTATAAAATCAATAAAAATGTATTTTAATGATTGTAAAATATATTTATTAACTTCTTCAAAATATTATGATTTAATGAAAAATTGTCCATATATCGATAAAATTATTATTGATGATAGAAATCCAATATATTTTTTTTTAAAAAATGTGGATTTAGCAAAAAAAATTTTTAAACACAATTTTCATTATATAATTGATCTTCAAAATTCTAAACGAACTTTTTTTTATAATATTTTATTTAGATTATTTTCAAAAAGTATTATTTCAAGTTCTAGACCCATGGCTCATTTAAGATATACTATTCCTCCCCAAGGATATGAACATGTCACTACAGGATTAAAAAATCAATTACATTTAATGAAAATAAAAAAATTTTATGAACCTGATATAGAGTGGCTTTCAAGTTCAAATGTTAATAATATTAAATTTGATAATTCATACGTAGTCATTATTCCTGGAACTTCAAAAAGAGGAGAAAAAAAAAGATGGCCGTCAGATAAATATGCAAAATTGACAAAATTTTTAATTGAAAAAGATTTATCTGTCGTAATAGTTGGAAATAAAAGTGATTATGAATCCGCACGACCAATTTTTGAAATGTGTCCTAAAGCATATAATTTAATTGATAAATCTCCGCCAGAAATATTATATTCTCTAGCAAAAAATGCGAAATTTATTATTTCTAATGATACCGGACCAGCTCTTCTGGTCTCTTTATCGAGAACTCCTGTAGTATGGTTAGTAAATGAAAATGCGGTGTCTCTTTCAAATAAACCTATAGGAAAAATAATTAAAATATCTTCTAATTCAATACGAGATATAACTGTCGAAAAAGTTAAGGAAATAGTTTTAAAAGAAAATTTAATTTAAGTCTGTTAGTATTTCTTTATTAATTTCATTAATACCAAAAACGAGTTTTTGATGTTTAGTTTTCCATGGCATATATTCCGTATAAATATATTCAGGTAAATTATCATTATCATATATTACTGTAACATATTTATTTAATCCGGCCGCTACATGTACACACCCTCCTTCAGGTGTAATTATTCTATCTGAATTATTAATAATATATAGCCAATCTTCATATTTAAAATAATCTAATACAAAAATATTTGTTTTTGAAATTTTTTTATTAAATTGTTCTAAATTTACAAAATCTAATATTTGTAACTTGTTATAGTTATTAGTTAATTTATAAAAATTTTTATCTTCATATTTTTCAGTTGTTAAAAAAATTAGATAATCTTGATTTAAATTAATATTTTCTATTAATATTTTTAAATTTTCTAGAGTATAATATTTGTTTAACCATCTATTAGATAAGTGTAAAGTAATTATTTTTTTGGAAAGATAATTTAATTTTATTTTTGTATTTGGCAAAATTGGAATTTCTAAATTTTCATAATTAAATGACCTGTTAAATGTTTTTTCTATTAATGCATACATCATTTTTGTTTGATGAAAATCTAAATTATTTTTAAATAATTTATTTCTATTAACTAAAATAATATGATTACAAAAAATTTTTGAGAGAAAATGAATAAATATTTTAGAAAATTTATTTTTATACCTACTTTTAAGTATTAAAGTTGATTTATTTTTTGAATTAGAAAAAAAACATAAAAAATAACTAAGATTGGTTGGTGAAAAATTTACAAATAAATCAAATGATCTCTTCCTGATTTTTTTTAATATTTCATCATTTTTCCATAATTTATTTTTTTTATCTATAACAATCATTTCATCAATCAATTCAGATTCTTTTAAAACCTTAGAATTTATAGGTGAAACTAATAAAGTGATTTTGCTATTAGGGAATTCCTTCCTAATTGATCTTAAAATTGGAGTTGTCATAATTAAATCTCCAATTTTATCTATGCGACAAATACAAATTTCTTTTATTTCTCTCATTTTTTACTTTAATAATGTTATTACTACATATAAATAATCTCAGTAGAAACAAATAATGATTAATATCACTTTACCAGATGGATCAATAAAGAAATATAGCGAAGTTGTTAGTGGGCTCAAAATAGCTGAGTCTATTAGCCAAAGTTTAGCAAAAAATTCTTTGGTCATAAAAATCAATAATAAACTTCAAGATCTGTCAATTAATATTGATTATGATTGTAGTGTAGAAATAATAACTAAAAAATCACCCGAAGCCCTAGATATTATTAGACATGATGCAGCGCATGTAATGGCTGAAGCTGTCCAAGAGATTTTTCCAAAAACTAAAGTTGCAATTGGACCCACTATAAAAGATGGTTTTTATTATGATTTTGATAGTGATGTATCTTTTTCTCCTGATGATTTCAAAAAAATAGAGAAAAAGATGAGTCAAATTATAAAGAGAAATAATAAATTTGTAAGAGAGATATGGGACAGAAAAAAAGCTTTGAAGTTTTTTGAAGATAAAAATGAAATATATAAAGTTGAAATTATTAAATCTTTAAATGAAGATGAAGACTTAACAATATACAAACAAGGTGAATGGGTTGATTTATGTAGAGGTCCTCACTCGATATCAACAGGTTTTATAAATTATTCCTTCAAAATTATGAAAATAGCAGGCGCATATTGGAGAGGAAATTCAAAAAATAAAATGCTGCAAAGAATATATGCAACTGCATGGATTAAAGAAAATGATTTAATTGACTACATAAACCGAATAACTGAAGCAGAAAAAAGAGATCATCGTAAACTTGGCAATGAGTTAGAACTTTTTCATATCCAAGAAGAATCTATAGGAAATATTTTTTGGCATCCCAAAGGGTGGACATTGTATAGAATTTGCCAAGAGTATATGAGAAAAAAACTCAATCAGTCAAATTATAAAGAAGTTAGGACTCCATCACTAATTGATAAAAGATTGTGGGAAGAGTCAGGTCATTGGGAAAAATTTAGAGAAAATATGTTTATTACTCAAGGTGAGGATGAAAAACCCATGGCTTTAAAGCCAATGAATTGTCCTGCCCATGTACAAATCTTTAAACAAGGAATAAAAAGCTATCGAGATCTTCCTTATAGAATGTCAGAATTTGGAAGCTGTCATAGAAATGAACCCTCAGGATCATTGCACGGGTTAATGAGGGTTAGAGGATTTACGCAGGATGACGCACATATTTTTTGTACTAAAGATCAAATTAATTCAGAAACAGAAAGTTTTTGTAAACTTCTTACAGAAATTTATAATGATTTTGGATTTACAAAAATAAATATTAGATTTGCTGATAGACCAGAAAAACGAGCAGGGGATGACAGTACTTGGGACCAAGCAGAAAATGCGCTTGAGAATGCTATAAAAGCAATAGACCTTCCTTATCAGAAAGACCCCGGTGGTGGGGCTTTTTATGGTCCTAAGCTTGATTTTGTATTAACTGATACTTTAGGTCGAGAATGGCAATGTGGGACATTACAAGTTGATTTTGTTTTGCCAGAACGTTTAGATGCCTCTTATATTGATGAAAGAGGTTCAAAAGTAAGACCAGTAATGCTTCATAGAGCTATTTTAGGTTCTATGGAAAGATTTATTGGAGTTTTAATGGAAAGCACAGGTGGAAAGTTTCCTTTGTGGCTGGCACCTATACAGATAATGATAACAAATATTTCTGAAGAATCTATAGAATATGCCAAAAAAATACATGAAATCTGTATTAATAGAAATTTAAGAGCTGAAATAGATATACGAAATGAACAACTAAATTATAAGATTAGGGAGCATAGTAATAAAAAAATACCAATAATACTGGTAGTTGGAAGAAATGAAATGAAAGATCAGAATGTTTCAATTAGAAGGTTGGGTTCTGAAAAGCAAGAGATTGTAACATTAAAAAAAGCTATTGATGAAATTGAAAATGCATCGTATATGCCTTAATTACTAGACAATTATAATTTTTTCTGGTGAATTAGTCTAAATTTAATGAAAGAGATAAAAAAAATTTGAATTTTCATTTTAAGTCAAAAAAAAATTCTGGACCAAGAATAAATGAAAGAATTGCGTCTCCTGAAGTAAGAGTTATTGGCGCAGATGGCAAACAGTTAGGTGTCTTATCAATCAGACAAGCTTTGAATGAGGCTGAACAAGCAGGTTTTGACTTAGTTGAAATTTCCCCTGAAGCTAAACCACCAGTATGTAAAATCATTGATTATGGTAAATTAAAATACAAAGAGCAGAAGAAAAAAAATCAAGCGAAAAAGAAGCAAAAAACTATTGAAGTAAAAGAAATTAAAATAAGACCAGGAATAGAAAAACATGACTATGATGTTAAAATGCGTGCATTATCAAAATTTATTGATGGGGGAAATAAGGTCAAAGTAACAATGCGATTTAGAGGAAGAGAGATGGAACATCAACATCTTGGCTTTGAGCTCCTTAAAAAACTAGAAGATGATGTTGTTGATATTGCAAAAATTGAGGTACCGCCTAAAACGTACGGCAAGCAAATTATGATGGTATTAGTACCAAATAAATAGTTTTATCACTATTGTGTTTTAAAAATTATTTGTTATAAACCTTAAAAATTTAAAATTATAAAAATCATGCCAAAATTAAAAACAAAAAGTAGTTTAAAAAAAAGATTTTCTAGAACAGGTAGTGGCAAATTAAAGATGTCATCTTCTGGTAAAAGGCATGGAATGAGCAAAAGAAGTAAAAAATTTATTAGGAATACACGTGGTATGAAAATAATGTCTTCGCGTGATATGGCACGTATAGATCATATGTTACCGTACGATAAATAAAAGAGATTAACATGGCAAGAGTTTCAAGAGGAGTTACAGCAAAAGCAAAACATAAAAAGGTTTTTAAAAAAGCCAAAGGTCACTATGGAAGAAGAAAAAATGTTTTTCGTGTAGCAGTTCAAAGTGTTGAGCGATCTATGCAATATGCATATAGAGATAGAAGAAATAAAAAAAGAGACTTTAGAGGGCTTTGGATACAAAGAATTAATGCTGGCGCACGCCTATATGGTATTACCTATTCTAAATTAATAAATGGTTTAAAAAAATCTCAAATTGATATTGATAGAAAGATTTTAGCTAATATTGCGGTAAATTACCCTGATACCTTTAAAGCTTTAGTGGAAAAAGCTCAATCTACTCGATAAATCTTATAATTTAATTTATAACTATTTTTGTAGAAATGGATTTTTCAAAAATTGAAAAAGATACTTTAGAGCAAATTAATTCAATCAAAAATTTAGATGAATTGGAAAAAATTCGCTTGTCTTATTTAGGTAAAAAAGGGTTAATTTCACAGGAAATGAAAAATCTTGTTAATTTAGAAATTGACGAAAAAAAAGAATTGGGCAAAAAACTCAACACATTAAAAAATTTAATCCAAAATAAAATTGAATCAAAAAGAATTGAAATACAAAATATAGATTTAAATAAAAAGATGTTAGATGAAAAACTTGATTTAACATTGCCTCCAAGAAATTATTCAAATGGAAAAATTCATCCAATTAGTCAGACAATTAATAGTGTAATTAATATATTTTCAGGAATGGGATTCAGCGTGGCAGATGGACCAGATATTGAAACTGATTTTCATAATTTTACTGCTCTGAACATACCACCTAACCATCCTGCAAGAGAAATGCAAGATACTTTCTATATTACTAATGAAAAAAATAAGGAAAAATTAGTTTTAAGAACTCATACAAGTCCAGTTCAAATTAGAACAATGATGAACAAAGAACCTCCTATTAAAATCATTGTACCTGGAAGAACTTATAGATGTGATTCTGACTCAACACATTCCCCAATGTTTCATCAATGTGAAGGTCTCTTGATTGATAAAGATTCTAATATGGCACATCTAAAAGGATGTTTAATAGATTTTTTAAAGAACTTTTTTGAATTGGATGAATTAAAATTTCGCTTTAGACCAAGTTATTTTCCTTTTACAGAGCCTAGTGCCGAAATGGATATAGCATATCGGAAAGAAAAAAATACCTTTAAATTTGGTGAAGGTGAGGATTGGTTAGAAATATTAGGATGTGGAATGGTTAATCCTATAGTTTTGGAAAATTGTGGAATTGATTCCAAAAACTATAAAGGATTCGCTTTTGGACTTGGTATAGAAAGAATTGCAATGCTAAAATATGGTATAGCTGATTTAAGAAGCTTTTTTGAAACAGATCTTAGATGGATAAAACATTATGGCTTTAATCCTTTGAACTTAACTTCAAAAAGTGGGCTATAATGAAATTCACTTTATCTTGGTTAAAAGATTACTTGAATACAAATTCAGAGATTGCTAAAATCTCTGACACACTTACAAATATTGGTTTGGAAGTTGAAAATATTTCAGATAGAACTGAGGAACTTCATCCTTTTACTGTTGCATACGTTAAAAATGCTAAGAAACATCCTAATGCAGATCGTTTAAAAGTATGCCAAGTTGAAACAAAAATAGGAACAGTTCAAGTTGTCTGTGGAGCTCCAAATGCACGAACTGGCATGAAGGGTATTTTTGCTCCTGAAGGAAGTTTTATTCCTGGAACTGGAATTACATTAAAAAAATCAAAAATTAGAGATGTTGAGTCTTCAGGTATGTTAGTTTCTGAAAAAGAAATGGGTATATCAGAAGAGCATGATGGTATTATTGAGGTTGATAATTCTCATAAAATTGGAGAACCTTTTTCAAAAATATATTCACTTGATGATCCAATTTTCGAAATAGCTATAACACCAAATAGAGGTGATTGTTTATCTGTAAGAGGAATTAGTCGTGATCTTGCAGCTGCAGGTATAGGAAAATTAAAAAATATCAAAAAATATTTTCATAATGGAAAATTTGAAAGTCCTATTAAATGGAAAAGAGATTTTAATAAAAAAAATTCTTTTCTTTGTCCTGCTGTTGCTGGAGTATATTTTAAAGATATAAAGAATGGCCCCAGTCCTGACTGGCTAAAAAATAGACTATTAGCTATTGGATTAAGACCTATTTCTAAACTTGTAGATATAACAAATTATATTACATATGATCTCGGAAGACCTTTACATGTTTTCGATGCTGATAAAATAAATGGAAACCTTAATATGAGATTAGCAAAAAATAATGAGTCAATTAAAGCCTTAGATGGAAAAAATTATAATTTAACAAATGATATGGTGGTAATCTCTGATGATCTAAAAATAC
Organism: Alphaproteobacteria bacterium MarineAlpha5_Bin12; assembly: GCA_002937855.1. Classification (GTDB taxonomy): domain Bacteria; phylum Pseudomonadota; class Alphaproteobacteria; order HIMB59; genus MarineAlpha5-Bin12. The sequence goes on from PTKS01000005.1 coordinate 83,237, forward strand.
AAGCAATAGGAGGCATTATGGGAGGTGAGGAAAGTAGTTGCACGGAAAGTACAAACAATGTTTTTCTTGAAGTAGCACTATTTGATCCTGAATCGGTTGCAAAAACAGGTCGAAAACTTGATATAAAAAGTGATGCTAGATACAGATTTGAGAGAGGTGTTGATCCATATTCTATTGAATGGGGAGTTGAATTTGCGATAAAAATGATTTTAGAATTATGTGGAGGTGAAGTTAGTAAAATTACTAAAGCTGGAAATCATCAAATTTCAAAAAATAAAATAAAATATGCTTTTAACAAAGTTCACTTAATTGGAGGAATAGAAATTAATCAACAAAAACAAGTTAAAATTCTCAAAGATTTAGGTTTTGAAATTCAGAAAAAAAATAAAGATACTTGTGTCATTTCTGTACCTTATCATAGACCTGATATTAAAGGAGAGGCAGACATAGTTGAAGAAATTTTAAGGATTTATGGGTATGATAAAATTAAACCCCTATCTGTTCAAAAAGAAAAAAATGATACATCTAATCCATTAAATTCTAATCAAGAAATATATTACAAATCAAGAAGATTAATTTCTTCCAGAGATTATTTTGAGGTAGTTACTTGGTCTTTTATGTCAAATAAGTTTGCAAAATATTTTGATCAATATGAAAATATTTTAAAACTAGACAATCCTATAAGTAGTGATTTAGATGTAATGAGACCTTCAATTCTTCCAAATTTAATCCAGTCAATTATTAAAAATCAGTCTAGAAATTATAAGAGTGCTGGAATATTTGAGGTTGGCCCTCAATATGAAAATTGTTCTATTGAGGGGCAGCATCTTATGGCTTCAGGGATAAAATATGGAGAGAAATATAAAGAAAATTGGATTGATGAAAAAAGGAAAGTTGATGTATTCGATATTAAATCAGACATCTATTTTTTCTTATCTTCTCTTAATTTTCCAATTAATAGTTTACAGTTAGAAAATAATGCCCCTAAATGGTACCACCCTGGTAAATCCTGTACTATAAAATTAGGCAAAACTCCGCTTGGTTTTTTTGGAGAAATTAGTCCAGTAATTAAAAATTTGTATGATATTAAAACAAATGTTTGTGGTTTTGAAATTATGTTAGATAATCTAAGTAACTTTTATTCAAAAAAAATGTTAAAACCTTCAGAATTTATAAATAATCCATACCAAATAGTTGAAAGAGATTTTGCATTTATTGTTGATAAAAAGATAAAAAGTAATGAAATAGTAGATACGATTAAGAAAACTGTAAAAGATATAGTAATAGATGTGATGGTTTTTGATGTATTTGAAGGTAAAAATATAACTGAAGATAAAAAAAGTATAGCTACAAAAGTTGTTTTACAACCAATAAAAGAAACCTTTAAAGAAAAAGATATTGAAGAAATTTGTATCAATATTGTAAATCAAGTAAAAAAACAAACCGGCGCTTTTATAAGAGAATAATATATGAAAGATCTTAGTAAGATCAGAAATTTTTCTATAATAGCTCATATTGATCATGGAAAATCAACATTGGCTGATAGGTTAATTCAATTATGTGGTGGTTTAACTGACAGAGAAATGAAAGAACAAGTCTTAGACTCCATGGAAATTGAAAGAGAAAGAGGCATAACAATTAAAGCACAAACAGTTCGATTAGAATATCAATCTAAAGAAGGAAATAAATATATATTAAATTTAATGGATACGCCAGGTCATGTAGATTTTTCCTACGAAGTGTCTAGATCTTTAACAGCATGTGAGGGTTCTTTACTCATAGTAGACTCAACTCAAGGAGTTCAAGCTCAAACTCTTGCAAATGCCTATCAAGCTATAAATAATGATCATGAAATAATACCTGTACTTAATAAAAAAGATTTACCTGCTTCTGAACCAGAAAAAGTCAAAAATCAAATTGAAGATATTTTAGGAATAGACTCATCAGAAAGTTGTTTAATCTCTGCTAAAACAGGAGAAGGAGTAAAAGAACTTTTAGAACAAATAGTTTTAAAAATGCCACCACCCAAAGGAGACTCAAACAAACCTCTAAAAAGTTTGTTAGTTGATTCATGGTTTGACAGTTATCTTGGAGTGATAGTTCTAGTAAGGGTTATTGATGGAAAGTTATTTAAAGGTCAAAAAATAAGATTTCTAGCAACTGGTGCTACATACACTATAGATAGGGTCGGAATTTTTAAACCAAAAACTGATGAGATTGATTTTTTAGGTCCAGGTGAAATTGGTTTTATTAATGCTAATATAAAAAGTGTTTCAGATTGCAGAGTTGGAGACACAATTACAGATGAAAAAAAACCAGTAAAAGAGCCACTTGCAGGATTTAAACCATCTCAACCAGTAGTATTTTGTGGAATGTTCCCAGTAGATGCAGGTGATTTTGATCGATTAAGAGATAGTATGCAAAAACTTTCTTTAAATGATTCAAGTTTTGTTTATGAGGCTGAAGTGAGCCCAGCTTTAGGGCATGGTTTTCGTTGCGGTTTTTTAGGTTTGTTACACTTAGAAATTATTCAAGAAAGATTAGATAGAGAGTTTGATTTGAATTTAGTTACAACAGCTCCATCAGTAGTTTATGAAATTTTATTAAGGGATAATAAAAAAATATCTCTCCATAATCCTACAGATATGCCCAATCCAATGAGTATAGATCATATTAAGGAACCATGGATTAAAGCTACTATAATAGTTCCTGATGAATATCTTGGACCAATCCTAGAATTGTGTAATGATAGAAGAGGTCAACAAGAAAATCTTACATATGTGAATTCTAGAGCTATGCTTTCTTATAAATTGCCTTTAAATGAAGTCGTGTTTGATTTTTATGATAGATTAAAATCAATCTCTAAAGGATATGCCAGTTTCGATTATGAAATTGTGGGGTTTGAAAAAAATGATTTGGTAAAAGTAAGTATTCTAGTAAATAGTGAAGAAGTTGATGCGTTATCCCTTATAGTTCATAGAGATAGAGCTGAAAAGCGTGGAAGAGCACTTTGTGTGAGATTAAAAGAATTAATTCCTAGACAACAATTTAAAATTGCAGTTCAAGCTGCAATTGGAGGAAAAATTATTGCAAGAGAGACTGTTGCGTCTTACAGAAAGGATGTGACTCAAAAACTTTATGGAGGAGATGTTACTAGAAAAATGAAATTGCTTGAAAAACAAAAAAAAGGAAAAAAAAGAATGAGGCAATTTGGTAAAGTTGATATACCCCAGTCTGCATTTTTAAATGCTTTAAAAACAAGTGAAAATTAATTTTAAATGGAAAATCTAAAAAATAATATACCAGAATACAGCGTAAGTGAGTTTAATTCATTGATTAAAGAAACCATAAGTTCGGCATTTGATATGATTAAGATTCGTGGAGAAATTTCTAATTTAAAAAAACCTAGTTCGGGTCATATATACTTTACTTTAAAGGATGAAGATTCTGTAATAAATGCTGTATTTTTTAAAAATAATGTTATCAACTCAAATTTTAAAATTGAAGAAGGAATGGAGGTAGCCGCAATTGGGAAGATTAGTACATTTGCAAAATCCATTTCAACTTATCAAATTATTATTTCAAATATTGAAATTGCAGGAGAGGGAGCATTATTAAAAATCGTAGAAAATTTAAAAAAAAAATTAATGAAAAATGGTTATTTTGATGAAACAAAAAAATTACCCATTCCCCTAATACCTGAAAGTATAGGGATCATTACATCTCCTACTGGGTCTGTAATAAAAGATATAATTCATAGAATTAATGACAGATTTCCTTTAGAAATTCAACTTTGGCCTGTACCTGTGCAGGGTATAGAATGCTCTCAAAAGATAATTGAAGCAATTAATGGATTTAATGATCAAAGTTTTATTGATAAACCTGATATAATTATTATAGCAAGGGGTGGTGGTAGTATTGAAGATCTCATGCCATTTAATGATGAAGAATTAGCTAAAACTATATTTCACTCAAAAATTCCAATTATTTCTGCTATAGGTCATGAAACTGACAATCCTATTATTGATTATGTAAGTGATTTAAGGGCACCAACACCTTCAGCTGCTGCTGAAATGTCAGTTCCTGAGAGAAAAAAACTTAAAAAAAATCTTTCAATAATTATTAATAATATTGAAAAATCTAAAGATCAGATTATTGAAAGCAATAAAGAACATTTAAGTGGCTTAATTCGTTTAATACAAGATCCTTCAAAAGTACTTAATATTTTTTTTTCTGAACTAGATAAATTATTAGCTAGAAAAGAATTTGGAATAAAAAATTTAATTTTGAAGCAAAAAAGTAGAATAATTGAATTGAGTTCAAAAATACCACAACCATATGATAAGTTTGATAAGAAGAAGTCTAATTTTGATAGTTTATTTTATAAAATGAATTCACTTTTTAATTTAAATATAAAAAATAACAAAGTTAAATTTGAAAATTTGTCTAGAATTTTAAAAATGTCATCATTGAATGAAAATTTAAATCGAGGTTATTCTATTATTATGAAAGGTAAAAATATTATTTCATCTGCTAAAGATCTTAAAACTAAAGATATTATTGATATAAAGCTTAAGGATGGCTTGGTTACTGCAAAAATTAAAAAAAATTAACCCCATCTTTTATGATGCCATAACCAATTTCCAGGTTCTTTAATTATCCAGCTCTCTATTAATTTATGAATTTTTATCATGGAACTTTTTTGATTTTTTAAATTAGATTTATTCAAATTTATTGGATCGTGTATAATCATTTTAAATTTTGCATTTTTTAATCTAATATTTTCTATTGGGTAAATTTTAAGTTTAAATTTTATTGCTAATTTAATGAATCCTATTTGTGTTTTAGCTAATTTACCAAATAATGGAATATTTTCTCCCGAAGAATCTTTTTGGTCAATTAGAAGTGCAATAGAATAACCATTTTTTATAGATTTTATCATATCTTGCGCACTCTTTTTTCCTTTTGGTGAAAGTAAAGACTTTTTGGAGTTGTAAGCTTTTTTTCTAATTTTTAAAATAAATTTATCAATAAATGGGTTATTAATATGTCTATATACAGAATTTAATTTAATACCAAATTTTATTAAAGTTGGGGCTAGAATTTCCCAGTTAGATTGATGTATTGCAATAAAGATAGCTTGTTCACTTTTTCCAATAATATTTTTTAAATTTTTTTTACCTTTGACTGAAACCAAATTATTTTTATTTATTGAATTTAAATGGGCCATTTCAGCAACTGTACATCCTAAATTTTTCCAACTCATTTTAGAAATTTCATTAACATTCTTATTAAATTTATTAATTTTTTTTAGATTCTTTAAAATTGTAAAGTTAGTTTTTGTTAAAGGACCAAAAGATTTGAATATCATCCCATTTAAATTCGAAGCAACATTAACTGGTAACATTTTGAAAAAATAATAAATAATAATAAAAATTATAAATTCTAAAGTATAAAAAATTTTTCTTTTTAGTTTCATATATTAAAAGTTTAATTTAAAATTAAAGTTTCTAAAATATTATTCAAGATTTTTTTAAGATTTTCTTCTTCATCTAAAATTATTTCACCATCTAGTTTATGAACTATTTTTTTATAATTTTTTGGAATTCTAACATAATCCTTTTTGGTTGTAACTAGTATAGACTGATTGTTATTTGCTATTTCTACAAGTTTTAAAAGATCATTTTCAGTATAAATATAATGATCTGGAAAGTTAATCTTTTTTAATATTTTTGCACCTTGTTCATTGAGAGTATCAAAAAATTTTGTAGGATATGCTATTCCCGCAAATGCTGTAACGTTTTTGCCCTTAAAAATTTCTTCATTTTTTGAAACATCAAAAGTTGCATTAAAAAAAGGTATAGATACTGATAAAAATTTCTTAATATCAAGCTTATCTTCTCCAACTAATATAATTGCATCAGCTCTTTTAAGACCTCTCCTTATACTTTCCCTAAGTGGCCCACTTGGAAGAACTCTTTTATTTCCAAAACCTTGTTTTCCATCTATTACGATAATCGAAAAATCTTTTTTAATAGTAGGATTCTGGAATCCGTCATCCATTATTATGCAATCAGCATTATTTTTTTTTGCTAATTTTGATGATCTAATTCTATTTGATCCAATCCATGTTGGTGCAACTTCTGAAAGAATTAAAGACTCATCCCCAACTTGCTCTGCAGAATGACCATCATGAACTTTAATATTGTCTTTTATTTTACCTGCATATCCTCTTGTTAAAAAATGAGGATTGTATCCAGATAATTTAAGCATTTCACTTATTTTTAATGCCACAGGAGTTTTTCCCGCACCACCGACAACTAAATTTCCTATGCAAATAACAGGGATATCTGATTGATTAGGTTTATTTAAAGCAATATAAATTTTACCTACAAATCTATATATTAATGAGGCTGGATACAAGATAGCCGATAAAAAACTATCATTCTTACTATACCAAAATTTTGGAGCTTTAAGCATTGTTTTTAACTAAAAATGGTTTTAATTCTCTAATAAAATTATTAATTAAAATTTGATTTCTATTACTGTAATTTAAGGCATTATTCATTAATTTTTTTTCAGAATTTATATTTTTTAAAAGAATATTCAGATTTTTTATTATTTCAGAAGTTGATTTACAAATTATGCATGCTTTTTTTGATTTCATTTCTTCGAATATATCTCTCCAATTATATATTGATGAACCTGACAATATAGCACACTTTGATTTTGCTGGTTCAATTGGATTATGTCCTCCCATATCAATAAAAGATCCACCTAATATAACAATATCACTTATATTATAATATATCTTCATTTCTCCTAAAGAATTTAATACAAAACATTTAAACTTAGAAAAAGATAGATTATTTAATTTAGTTGAACAATTAGGTATATTTTTTTTTGCTATATTTAAAACATCAATAGCTCTTTCAGGATGTCTTGGGACAATAATAATTTTTATTCCAGAATTCTTATTAATTATAGGAGCAATTTTTTCTAAAATTAACTCCTCTTCATTTTGATGCGTACTAGCTAGTAATATAATTTTTTTTGAACCCAGCTCTTTTTTTATTTTAATTAATTTATTTCTATTAATTTTTTTTGCAAAGGCTGTTAATTTTAAATTTCCTATATAATTTAATTTTCTATTTGTAATTTTTTTTATTAATTTTAAATCATTTTTACTTTGAACAAAAATTTTATCAAAATCATTAATTATTTGAGAAAAACTTTTTTTAATTATTTTCCATTTATCTAAAGATTTTGGTGATATTCTTAAATTTAATAATACTTGTTTAATCTGCTTTTCTTTAATTGACTTGATAGTGTTTGGCCATATATCTGATTCTATCCATATTACAAAATTTGGCGACCAATGATTTAAAAATCTTACTACCCATGGTTTATGATCAATAGGTGCAAATTGATGTATAACTTTATTTCCAAACATTTGTTTGCAATATTTGTAAGCTGTTAAAGTAGAAGTTGTTACTAAAACATTATTTTTTTTTAATAAATATTTAATTAATCCAGTTGCGGAGTTAAATTCTCCTACACTAGCAGCATGAATCCATATTAAGTTACCCTTTGGTCTTTTTAATTTTGATATTCCGTATCTCTCTCTATATCTTTTTGGATCCTCTTTATTTCTTCTAATTCTAAATATTAAATTAATTTTTACTAAAGGCAATAAAATGTAAAATATATATTTATAACTTGATAAAATCATTTATTAACTAATTTTTTGGCTTCGCCAATATTTTTATTTAATTGTTTTTCCAACTCATATTGAAATTTTTTTTGCATATTTTTTGATATTTTTTTGTCTACATACATTGGTTTTGACCAAACAAAATAGCATTTAGAAAAGGGTAATGTAATTAAAAATTTGTCCCATGATTTTAGTTGCAAGTTTTTAGAAGACCAAAATCCACATGGAATAATTGGTATTTGCAAAGAACTAGCTATTTTTATTACTCCTTCAGAAACTTTTTGATTTGGGCCTCTTGGACCATCTGGAGTTATACCTATATATTCATTTTTCTTAACTAATTTAAAAATATTTTTAAGAGCCATATTAGATTTTTTTGATGGCCTTTCAATGTTACGAAGTTTAAAATAACTTCCAATAATTGCACCAAATCTTCCGTCACTATGATCTGATGCTAGAATATTAATTTTTTTATTTTTAACCCAAGAATAAGAAATCATCATTAATTGGCTATGCCAAAAAACTAAAATAAATGGTTGATTTTTTTTCCAGAATTTTTTAGGAAATTTTTCATTCACTATATTTATTTTTGATGTGTATCTGACTATAAAAATGAATATAACTGCTAGATAAGCTAAGAAATACTGAATAAGTTTATTTTTTTTAAAATTCTTCAACATTATCAAACTATAAAACTTGGGTGTATAATTTTTTATAAAGTCCGTTATTGTTTAATAATTGTTTATGATTTCCCTGTTCAATAATTTTTCCTTTATCTAAAACATAAATTAAATCTGCATTTTCTATCGTTGTTAATCTATGTGCAACAATTAAAGAAGTTTTGTTTTTCATTAATAAATTTATAGCTTTTTGAACTTCCATTTCTGTTAAATTATCTAGGGAAGAAGTAGCTTCATCTAAAAGTAATATTTTAGAATTTTTTATTAATGCTCGCGCTATTGCTACTCTTTGCTTTTGCCCGCTAGAGAGTTTTATTCCATTTTCTCCTACTAATGAGTTATAGCCTTGAGGTAGTTCTTCTATAAATTCATTAGCTCCAGCATTACCTGAAGCAATTTTGATTTCTTCAAAATCAGAGTTTAATTTTCCAAATTGTATATTATTTTTAATTGTATCATTAAAAAGATTGGTATCTTGACTAACAAGTGAAATTGATCCTCTTAAAGAATCAATATTTATATTTCTGATATTTTGACCATCAATTAGTATTTCGCCTGTGTCAGGATCAAAAAATCTTAAAATTAAATTTACTATAGTAGACTTACCTGACCCCGTAGGACCAACAATAGCTACTTTTTTCCCAGCTGGAATATTTAATGAAAAATTTTCAAATAAATTATTTTGTCCAGGATAACTAAAACTAATATTCTTAATCAAAATTTCTCCATTCATTATTTCTAATTTTTTAGAATTATTTTCTGTTTCAATTTTGCTCTTTTTTAAATCTAATAGATTAAAAATTCTCTCAGCACCTGAAAGTCCTTCTTGTAAATTTGCATTTAAGTTGCCTATAGATTTTACTGGTTTATAAGCTAATAATAAACTTACTAAAAAACTCATAAATTGGCCAGTCGACATATTGTCGTTTATTATTAAAATTCCTCCAATTAAAATTGCAACTGCAATTGCTAGACTTCCTATAAATTCCATAAGAGGACTTATTCTTGAGGTTATTTTTGTAGATTTTAAATAATAGGATTTTGTTTTATTTATTGTATCCGAAGCTTTTTCAATAGCAAACATCTGTCTGCAATAAGCTTTAATTAATCTAATTCCTCTTATACTTTCTGCTAAAATATTTGAAAAAACCCCAACTTCTTTTTGTGTATCAAATGATACTTTCCGAATTTTTCTTCCTATTTTAACTATTGGCCATATAGTTAGTGGAAAAGCAAAAAAAGAAAATAATGCAAGTTGCCAATTTTGATAAAACATATTTGTTATCAAAAAAATAATAATTAAACTATCTTTAATTATCCCCGTTGTTGTTTTAACAATAGCCATTCTAACATAGTTAGTATCATTTATTAACCTAGATATTAATGCTCCCGAACTTGCATCACCATAGTATGAAAGATCTATAAACATCAATTTATTAAATAATTGTTTTTGAAGCTTTGAGATGATTTCATGAGCAATTAATCCTACTTTTACTGTATGAATATATGTTGCAATACCTTTAATTAAAGTAGAAAAAATAATTAATAGAGGAATTATTATTAACATGCTTCCATTTGAATTTATTAAAATGTCATCAAGCGCTGGTTGAACTAGCCATGCATGAAACCCTGTAGCTGCAGATGCAATAATCATCATAAATAATGCATAAAATAAAGTTGTCTTGTGTGAAGTAATATAATCTTTTATTATCCTCTTTATTAAGATTGAGCTTCTTGAATTATTAATTGTATTTTCAGACATTTGATGAAGTTATTAAATATAAAAATATTATTAAGCCTAAATAATTATTGTATTTAAAATAATTTTCACAACTTTTTTTTGAACTCATATTCCATTTACTTAAAAAAAATAGAAGACTTATTAGAATCATAATTAAAATAATAGAACTGATAAAAGACAAAGACATCATTAGATTTAAAATTAATATTGATAAAATAAATAAAGAATAAAATATCATTACTAAATACTTACCGTTATTTCCAAATAAAATAGCTGTAGATTTTAAGTTAATCTTAATATCATCTATTCTATCTTGATAAGCATATATAGTATCATAACCCAAAGTCCAAAATATACAACCTAAGTATAAAATCAATGTTTCTAAGGAATATATATGCTGAAATTGAGCTGCAGATATAAATATGCCCCAACTAAAGGTTACGCCTAAAATAAGTTGAGGCCAATTAGTAAATCTTTTCATTAGTGGGTAAATTAATATTAAAGGTAAAGAAGCTAATGATACTATAATCGCCATTATATTAAAATTTATTAAAATTAATAATGAAAAAAATAAAAGCAATACCATAAATAAAAATGCTTCTAATGAATTAATTGCGCCACTAGTAATGGGCCTTTTTGAAGTTCTTTCGATTTTAATATCTATAAATCTATCAAAATAATCATTTATTATACATCCTGCGCTTCTCATAAAAAAAGACCCAAAAAAAAATAAAATATACCATTTGATTTCTTTAACAGAAAATACAGCTAGAGCGAACCAACATGGCCACATTAGAAGAAAAAAACCAATTGGTTTTTCAAATCTAATTAACTGTAATAAGCCTGATATTTTTTCTGGCAAAATATTATAAAGCCAAAAATGTGAAATTTGCTTTTTTTGTCTCATGTAATGTATATAAATAACTTTTTAAAAGAGAAAACAAATGTATTCAAATATTAAAAGAATTTATACTCAACATTCATTAAACTCTGATAATCATATAACTCTAACTTCTAGTCAGATCCACTATTTAAAGAATGTTTTGAGGGTTAAAATAAATGATTATATACGAATTTTTAATGGCTTAGATGGTGAATGGTTAGCAAAAGTACAAACAATTAAAAAAAAAGAAATTGATTTGATTTTAGAAAAAAAAATTAAAGATCAAAATAATTTCTCAAGAATTGACATTTTTTTTTCTCCAATTAAAAAAGATAGAATAAATATACTAGTTCAAAAATGTACTGAATTAGGAATAAAAAATTTTTTTCCAATTAAATCTGAAAGAACTAATATAAAAAATCTAAATATTAAAAATTTGCAGCAAAATGCAATTGAAGCTTCACAACAATCTGAACGAATGGATATTCCCAAAATTAAAGAATTGAAAAGTTTGGAAGAGTGCATAAATTCATTGGATAAAGATTATTGTCTAATCTTCTGTGATGAGACAAAAAATGAAAAAAACAACATCATTGATATAATGAAAAAAATCCATGATAAATTTAGTAAATGGGTTTTGATAATTGGTCCCGAAGGAGGATTCTCAGACAATGATAGAAATAAAATTTTAAATTTTCAAAATACATACCCTGTTTCTCTAGGAAAAAGAATATTAAGATCAGATACTGCAGCTGCAGCAGCATTATTTTGTATGGAGAAATATATTAATTATTAGCTTTTTCTAAATATTTTTTTAAAGCCCAATTAGCAAAAAATAAAAACATAAATGCAGATAGTATGACAAGAACCGCAATGCTTGCTCCAGACATTCCTTGTACAACGCAAACAGCGCATCTTGCACTTAATGGAATTGAAATTAAATAAAATAAAATTGATGAAATTGTTAAAAATAATAGCTTCATGTCATAATTCCATCCATTAGGATAATTATAAAAATTGCAAAAAGATGTAATATTGAGAATTTAAATATTTTTTTTGAAATTTTAAGTTCCTGATGGGTGTTTTCTTCTTTTAATAAATTGTAACACAAATAAATATAATAAAGGCTTAAGATAGTTGATACAATAAAATATGATAAACCATAAAAACCAAAAATATATGGTGAAGCAACAGTTAAGGCATAAATAATTGAATAAATAAAGATGTTAATTTTTGTTACCCTAACTCCAGATATAACCGGAAGCATAGGTATCTTGGCTTTTTCATAATCATCAGATCTATATAAACTTAATGACCAAAAATGAGATGGTGTCCAAAAAAAGATAATTAAAAATAAAATAATTGGTTCTAAACTTATTCCTCCAGTTGCTATAGCCCAACCAATCACTGGAGGCAGTGCGCCTGCCGCACCTCCAATTACTATATTTTGTGGAGTTTTTCTTTTAAGCCATATTGTATAAATTAAAACGTAAAACAATATTGTAGATGTTAATATCAAAGCAGCAATAAAATTTGAAAAAATGAATAAAGCTATAATTGAAATTATTGACGTGATAAGACCAAAAATCAGTGCTTGCTTTTTTGTTATTATCCCTGAAGGAATTGGCCTCAAACAGGTTCTTTCCATTAGAGCATCTAAATCTGATTCATACCACATATTAAGAGTTCCTGCTGCACCAGCTCCCAATGCTACTGCTAAGAGTGAAATTATTGAACTAACTAAATTAATTTGTGTGGGAGCAATTAAAAGACCTACAACACAAGTAAAAATAACTAGAGACATAACTCTAGGTTTCATTAATTGAAACAGACCTTTTATGATTTGATAGGGTAAAGGTTTTTTAGAAATAATTTCAGATAGTTGCATTTACATACCAACCATAAAATATACCATTCTAGTCCATAAAGTGTACCCAGACTCAGATATCATAAAAACCATTAGGAATAGTATTGCAATACAAGGGAGAAGAATTGCATAAATAAGTGCCAATCTTTCCCAAACCATATGCATAAATATGGCACATATAAAACCTGCTTTTAGCATCATAAATATTAATATTAAGGACCATCTAAGCATTCCTTGAAGTTGATACCAATCTACCGCATATGAAAATGCACTCAATACAAACAATAAACCCCATATCCAAAGATAAATTCCTATAGGATGTTGCTGTCCTTCTTTTGAAGCCATTAATTAATCTCCTTTACCATAAATAAAAAAATGCAAAAATAAATACCCAAACTAAATCTACAAAGTGCCAATATAATCCCATTATTTCTATTGCTTCGTAGTCTGATTTTTGGGAAGTGAAAAATCCTCTTCTACCTGTATCAAAATCTCCTCGCCACACTTTTCTTGCCATTATAAATAAGAAAATTACCCCAATAGTAACGTGAGTTCCATGAAAACCAGTAACCATAAAAAATACAGCTCCAAATTGAGGAGCACCAAATGGGTTGTCCCAAGGCCTTACACCCTCTTGTATTAACTTTGTCCATTCGAAGGCTTGCATACCAACAAAACTTGCTCCAAATATTGCTGTAATCAAAATCAGTATAGCACAAGGGATTCGTTTTTTTTCATAACCATATTTAACTGCCATTGCCATAGTTCCACTGCTCGTGATCAATATAAAAGTCATAATAGCAATTAATAATAATGGGACGCTTACATGACCGACATGAAGAGCAAAAACTTCACTGGCATTAGGCCATTCAACTTTTGTCGATTTTCTAACTGTCATATAAGAAATTAAAAAGATACTAAATACAAATGTATCACTGACTAAAAAAATCCACATCATAGCTTTACCCCAGGGAACCCCTTTAAATGCTTTTTGATCAGATGACCAATCAGCGGCAACACCTTTGTTACCTTTGATGTGAGGTGGTATTGTTATTGGTTCTGTAGATGATGATTCTTCCATAACTTTTCCTTTACGATAATAACATTAATAAAAATAAAACTACCCAAACTACTAGTAAAAAATGCCAATAGATCGCACATAATTCAACAGAATGTTGAACTTTTTTTATTACGACTTCTTGAGGTACCCATACTTTTTTTATTGTCATATTTAAATATATTAACCCGCCCAGTAGATGCAATCCGTGCAAAGTAGTAAATAAATAAAAATATGCATTTGCCGGATTTGTTGATACAAAATATCCTAAATCAATCATCTGTTTCCAAACTAATAATTGTCCAAATAAAAAAATAAAAGATAATATACCAATTAACAAAAATCTTTTTTTAACTAATTCAAAATTTTTCTTCTTTGACTCAAATTGTGCACTGATAAAAACAATACTGGTGATAATTAGAGTAAGAGTATTAAACCATAGCAAAAAGGGTTCATGCATTCTTTGCCAATCCGGATAAACCATTCTATCAGCATAAGTAACAATGAATAAACAAAAGAATATTGTACTTACAGTCATAATAAACCTTAGACCTAACTTACCTTTAGACAAATTCAAAGTTTGACCCTCATGTAGATCATCTAATTTTGCCTGATCTGGATCCCAAGGCTTTTGAGTTAAAAGTTTAAATATACTTTCTTTTTTTTTCACGTTTGCTCAGCCTTTGCCTCTGGCACTTCATTAGGAGCTACATTCTGAGGAATAAAATCTTCTTTAGCTCCTGGTACACTAAAGTCATAGGCCCATCTATAAACTACTGGTAGCTCTTTACCAAAATTACCATGACCAGGAGGAACATCTGGTGTTTGCCATTCCAAAGAGCAGGCTTGCCAAGGATTTTTTCCTGCGAGCTTTCCAAATTTGGAACTAACTATAATATTATATAAAAATACTATTTGAGCAAAACCGACAGTTAAAGCAGCAATAGTAATAAATTGATTTAAACCTTCAGCTGAAGTTGGAATAAATTCACTATTGTACATCTCATAATATCTTCTAGGAACTCCGATAAATCCAAGATAGTGCATTGGAAAATAAATTGCATAGGATCCTAAAAAACTTACCCAAAAATGAAACTGTCCCATACCTTCATGTAAGTAACGTCCTGTTATTAGAGGGAACCAGTGATATATTGCTCCAAAAACTACCAATACAGGCGCTATTCCCATTACCATATGAAAATGTGCTACAACAAAGTATGTATCAGAAAGAGGAACATCTACGATTACATTCCCTAAGAATAGACCTGTAATTCCACCATTAACAAAAGTAACTATAAATGCCAATGCAAACAACATAGGTAAAGTAAGTCTAATATTACCTCTCCATAATGTTAAAACCCAATTGTAAACTTTTATAGCAGTTGGAACAGCAATGATAAGTGTAGTAGTTGCAAAAAAGAATCCAAACCAAGGATTCATTCCACTGACGTACATATGATGGGCCCAAACAATAAAACTAAGAGCTCCAATGAAAACAATCGCCCATACCATCATTCGATAACCAAAAATATTTTTTCTTGCGTGAACAGAAATTAGGTCCGATACAATTCCAAAAGCTGGTAGTGCAACAATATAAACTTCAGGATGTCCAAAAAACCAAAAAAGATGTTGAAATAAAATAGGGCTACCTCCTCCGTATTCTAATTTTTCTCCTAATTCTACCATAGTAGGCATAAAAAAACTTGTTCCAAGCAAGCTATCAAGAGTCATCATTATGCATGATACAATTAAAGCAGGAAATGCAAAAAGCGCTAGAACTGTCGCAGTGAAAATTCCCCAGACAGTTAAAGGCATTCTCATTAGAGTCATTCCTCTTGTTCTTGCTTGTAAAATTGTGATCACATAATTTAATCCGCCCATAGTAAAGCCTACTACGAAAACTGAAAGAGATATCAGCATTAAAACTATACCCCAGCCGCTTCCAGGTGTTCCTTGGGTTATTGCTTGTGGGGGATAAAGAGTCCATCCAGCGCCCGTTGGACCTCCAGGGACAAAAAAACTAGCAACTAATATTAATACCGCTAGAAAATAAATCCAGAAACTAATCATATTTACATAAGGAAATACCATATCCCTTGCACCGACCATCAGAGGAATTAAAAAATTTCCAAAACCTCCAAGAAACAATGCTGTTAAAAGATATATAACCATAATCATACCATGCATTGTGACAAACTGATAATATTCAGCGGGCCCTAAGAAAGAAAAAGTTTCTGGGAATCCAAGTTGTAATCTCATCATCCAGGATAAAACCATTGCTACTAATCCGATTGCAATCGCTGTTAAAGAATACTGAATGCCTATGACTTTTGCATCTTGGCAAAAGATCCATCTAGTTATAAAACTATTTGCGTGATATAAATCTTGAGGCTTAACCTCTAAATCAGGGACGGAATTACTTTTATTTACTGCTTCATCTAAATTATCAGGAACCATTAATTAATCTCCTCGTTATTAATATAGTTAATTTTATCTAGGATTAAAATAATATTTGCAAAGTTTTTAATCATTTATTTAGCTACTATTTCAATTTCTTTATTATCATTATTTCTTGCCATCATTTCTTCAAATGTTTCTTGTTCCTGAAGCCATGCTTGATAATCCTCTTGTTCATCTACTGATACCCAACCTCTCATAGCATAGTGGCCTGTACCACAATACTCTGCACATAAAATTTCAAAATATCCTGTACGAGTTGGTGTGAACCAATAATATGTAACTGAGCCTGGGACCATATCCATTTTTGCTCTAAATTGAGGTACATAAAAATTATGAAGAACATCTATTGATCTTAGAAGTACTTTTGTTGGCCTATCAATTAATAAGTGAATGTCATCACCATCAATCAAAACATCATCTTGACCATTTGGGTCGTTTGGATTTATACCGAAAGGATTATCATCAGTAATATTCATAATATCAGATGTTCCTAGCTTATTGTCTTCTCCTGGCAAACGATAACTGAAGTACCATTGCTGAGCCATAACTTCGATTTCATAAGCATCTTTAGGAACAGTTACATATTGATTCCATACAACTAGACCAGGTGCTAACAAAGCCGCTACACCTAAAGCTGTTAATATAGTCAACCACCATTCCAATTTCGGGTTTTCAGGTTCATAGTCTGCTCTTCTATTTTTTTGATAACGAAATTTCCATACACAGTATGCACTAAATAAACATATTGCTACAAAAACTGATCCAGTAACCCAAAATGTTAAAATAATAGTATCATCAATATTACCCCAATTTGATGCAACTTCCGTCCACCACCATGGACTAAAAAAATGAAAAAGTATTGAGCCAACCGTAACCAAAGTAAGCATTATTGCTACAAACATCTTTTTTTCCTATCGAAATGAAAATTTATATTCTTCTACATTTTTTGTTAATCTAACACAATTAATTTATTATACATAAGAGGCTTTTTTTTGTAGATATTTTTAAATTGACTTATTGAAAAAAATTACTATTTTTACCGTATACTTACATAAAAATTATTAAAAAAAATTAGGACTAATTTAAATGAAAATAATACTTATCTTTTTTACCCTTATTTTACCAACTTCTTTGTTGGCAGAAGATGTAACTATAGAAATGCTCAACAAATTAGATGGTGAAAATATGGTATTTTCGAAAAAAATTGTAAAAATCGATGTTGGGGATACTGTTTTTTGGAAATCTACAGACCCAGGACATAATGTAGAGTTTATCAAAAAAGGAGTTCCTGAAGGTGTGGAAAAATTTAAATCTAAGGTCGGAAAAGATACAGAGTATAATTTTACCATTCCTGGAATTTATGCATATTGGTGCACACCGCACAAAAGTATGGGCATGATAGGTTTTGTGATAGTAGGCAATGATTTGTCAAATATTGAATCAATAAATAAGTTAAAATATATTGGCGCTTCAAAAAAAGTAGCGCAAAAATTATTACCTGAACTAAAATAATTTTTAACATTTTTCATTACATTAGTTTATTATTTAATAAATGAAAAATTTTAGTTTTAGAAATAAAACCACAACTTATTTTATTTTTAATATTTTATTAATTTTGCTATTATTATTAATCTCATATCCTTTGTATAGAGCAATTTCCTTTTTTAGTAACTATACTGGAATGAATAAATTGGGTGATAATGAATTTGTAAAAAATAGTATCATCCTTGAAACAAAAAATAACGATCCAATAATTTTAGACAGGACTCTTAATATAGTTTTTAAAGCTGAGGTTGATGAAAATTTAAATTGGAATTTTGAAGCTTTGGAAAAGAATGCAGAAATTAAGATTGGAGAAAATAAAATTGTAAAGTATAAAGGTACAAATATTTCAAATAATACTATTACATCAACAGCTGATTTTAAAACAAATCCAGAAAATGCTTTTCCTTATTTAATTAAAACTGAATGCTTTTGTTTTCAAGAACAAACTTTAGACCCAGGCGAAAGTGAAATTTTTACAATGATTTTTTATATTGATCCTTCATTAGATAATGACTCTAAATTTGATGAACTAAAAGAAGTGGTATTTACATATAAGTTTTCAGAAATAAAGAGTTAATTAGATTTTTTTTATATTTGTTTTTTATTAAGGGCATCTAATATATAATCCTTGGTATATGGAATATTTCAGTACAAGAAACTCAAATCTCAATAAAAATTTTAGAGATATCGTTATGGAAGGTCTTTCAATTGATGGGGGGCTTTATATGCCAAGGGAGTGGCCCAAAGTTACCTTACATTCTTTGAAAAACTTACAATATGATGAGGTGGCTTTTGAAGTTATTCATCCTTATTGTAATGAAAGTATTAGCGAAGAGTCTCTTAGATCAATAATTAAAAACACATATAAATCATTTCACCATCTGAAAACTGCTCCACTGACATCTCTTGAAGGCAATAAATTAATATTGGAGCTTTTTTATGGTCCAACCTTTGCTTTTAAAGATTATGCGCTTCAATTTTTAGGAAATCTTTTTGAGCATTTTTTAAAAAATGAAAAAAAACAAATATCTATAATTGGTGCTACTTCAGGAGATACTGGCTCAGCAGCGATAGATGCATGTAAATTTAAAAAAAATATAAATCTATTTATGTTATTTCCTCATAATAAAATATCAGAAGTTCAAAGAAAACAAATGACAACAGTTATTGATAAAAATATACATTGCATAGCTGTAGAGGGTAATTTTGATGATTGTCAAAAAATAATAAAAAATTTGTTTGCTGATAAGGATTTAAGAAAACAAACAAATCTTGCAGCTGTAAATTCAATTAATTGGGCCAGAATAATTGCTCAAACAGTTTATTATTATTGGGCAGCTTTACAACTCACAAAAGATTTTTCAAAATTGAATTTTATAGTACCTTCTGGAAATTTTGGAAATATTTATGCCGCAAATGTAGCAAAAAAAATGGGCTTAAATATTGATAAATTGTTCATTGCTACAAATTCCAATGACATATTACATAGAACAATATCAAAGGGAGATATGAGTATTCAAAAAGTTAAAAAAACTTATAGCCCAAGTATGGACATCCAAATATCAAGTAATTTTGAAAGACAGCTCTTTGAGTCAATGGATTATGATAGTGAAAAACTGAGCAATCTCATGGATGAATTTTTAAATAAAGGAAGTTATGGTCTCAGTCGGGAAATTATAAAGAAATTAAAAAATTTATATATTTCCAATGTTGTGAGCGATCAAGATATCCTCAAAAATATAAAGTACTATTATAATAAATACAAATATTTAGCAGATCCACACACTGCAACTGGATTAAGCTTATTAAAAAAAATCAAAGATACTTCAGTTCCACATATTAGTTTAGCCTGTGCCCATCCATCAAAGTTTTCCAGTGCTATTAAAAAAGCAATCGGAAAGGAGCCTCAATATCCTGATTCTCTGAAGAATATTTTTGAAAAAAAAGAAAAATTCACTATATTAAAAAATGATATAAAAAAAATTAAAAGCTATATTTTAAAATCAATTTAACTATGCGAAAATTTTCAAAATTAGATAATGGTCTAAGAATCTTCACTCACTTCATGCCTGCAGTAGAATCAGTTACTTTTGGGGTTTTTAATGATGTGGGTAGCAGAGATGAAGATGAGAGTATTAATGGCACTGCACACTTTTTGGAGCACATGGCTTTTAAGGGAACTAAAACAAAGTCTGCTTTTCAGATTATGCAAACTATTGAAAAAGTGGGCGGATATATAAATGCATACACTTCAGAAGAAATAACAGCTTATTGGGTAAAATTATTAGCTGAAGATTTAAATACTGGAATAGAAATAATTTCTGATATTTTACAAAACTCAATATTTGAAGAAAAAGAATTAGAAAGGGAGAGAGGAGTCATCCTCCAAGAAATAGGGATGTACTTAGATGATCCTGGTCAAATGGTTGGAGATTACTGGCAAAGAACAGCTTTTCCAAATCAACCAATAGGTAGATTAATATTAGGAAAAAAAGAAATAATTCAGTCAATTGAAAGAGAAAAAATAGTAAATTTTATGAAAAATAATTACAATCCATCTAAAATGGTTGTTAGTGCTGCTGGAAAGATAGATCATGATAAATTTGTTGAAAAAATATCTAACTCTATGAAAAATCTTCCTAACGGGAAATCTCAGGATAGAATAAGTGCATCATATGTAGGAGGCGAGTACAGAGAAGATAAAAAATTAGAACAAGTTCATCTTGTTTTAGGATTTAAAGGATTAGATTATCATAGTGATGATTTTCACGCACTTGGAATTTATTCAGCAATTATGGGAGCAGGAGGATCATCTAGATTATTTCAAGAAATCAGAGAAAAAAGAGGGCTTGTATATAGTATATATGCAGGGATGGATTCTTTTTCTGACGGTGGAACCTTTCAAGTTGTTGCAGGCACTGGAAAAAATGAAATTAAAGAACTGCTACCTGTTTTGTGTGATGAATTAATCAATTCACCAAAAAATTTATCTACTGAAGAAATAGAAAAAAGTAAAGCACAATTAAAAGCTAGCACACTTATGAGTATAGAATCTACAAGAACAAATGCTGTGGTTGGTGCGTATCAATTAATACGATATGGAAAATTAATTGATATCAAAGAAAGAATAGAAAAAATAAATAATGTAACAAAAGAATCAATTGAAAAAGTAGCTAAAAAAATATTAACATCTAATCCCACAGTTGCATCCATAGGACCAGTAACTAATTTAGAGAGTATAGATAAGATAAAGTCTAGATTTAATTAAGCGTTTCCAGATTTATTACTGATTGAATATGGGTTAACACCAATAATATTATAGGCCTTTTCCCATTTTCTAGAATTGTTTTCATCGAAAATAAAATGACTGTTAACAGCTGCTGTCATCCAACCATTTCGTGAAATTTCTTTTTCTAGTTGTCCTGGACCCCATCCAGTATAACCTAAGGCCAACATACTTATTTTTGGACCTTGACCTTTTGATAAGTCATCAAAAAAATCAGCTGTGCTTGTTAGTGCGACTCCACTGTCTATTACTAGTGATTCATCTTTTACAAAATCGTCTGTGTGAAGAATAAATCCTCTGCTTGTTTCAACGGGTCCTCCATAATGAAAATATATTTTTTTATTTTTTACAGACTTATCTATACCAAGTTGACTCAACAGATTGGGGTACATATCTATTTCTAAAGTCTTATTTATTATGATTCCCATAGACCCTTCTTTTGAATGAGCACATAGATATATTACAGACTTGTAGAAACGTTCATCTTGCATATTTGGCAAGGATACTAGAATTTGACCAGTTAAGTTCATAGATTATATTAGTTCATAAAGTAATTAATGCCAAATAAAATTTGATTAAAGTTATATTAAACTAATATATAATAATAAATATGATTAAAAAAATCTTAATTACTTTTTTGCTTTTGCCGTTTTTCTTCTCTATTTCTGCTAATTCCTTAGAGTCAGAATGGCAATTTACTGAAAAAGCAAAGTTGAGAATTATATCTCCTTATTTAAATACTGGAGAAAATCATGAGATAACTCTGGGTTTAGAATATAAATTAGAAGATGGCTGGAAGACCTATTGGAAATCTCCAGGTGCAGGAGGTTTTCCACAAACTATTGATTATTCTGAATCAACAAATGTTAATAATTTGAAAATACTATGGCCAACACCACAATCTTTTTCTATTCTTGGATTACATTCATTGGGTTATGAAAATAATATAATTTTTCCAATAACAATAAACATAGCAGATCTTTATCAACCGACCCTTTTAAAATTGAAAATTCACTTTTTAGTTTGCAAGGATATTTGTATACCTGGGGATGCAAACTTAAGTCTTTTTATACCTAATGGAAAAGAACAACTTTTCAGCAAGCATATAAACTCAATTGAAAAATACATTTCTTTATCTCCAATACAAGATGCAAAATCATTAAATATTAGTGTTCAAAATCCCATCCTTTACAATGAAGAAAAAAAATCAATTTTTGAATTTGATGTGATACAAAAAAATCAATTTATTAACCCCCAAATTCATCTTGATAGCTCTATGGGGCTCCCAGTGGAAAAACCAAAAATTAAATTTGATGAAAATCTCAAAAAATTAACTGCAACTTTTTTTTACGAAGATACATTTATAGACTTGGATAAAAATGATATTGTTATTCATATCGCCGATACCCCTTTAGTATATGAAGAAAAAGTTAAATTTCAAACTAAAGATTTTAATGAATATTCAAATTCAAAAGACCATTTAGTCCAAATCATATTCATCGCTATTTTAGGTGGGTTAATTTTAAATATTATGCCTTGTGTTTTACCAGTTTTGTCTATCAAGTTAATATCTGTTACACGTTATTCAGGCAAGGAAAACACAATGATTCGCCGAGGATTTTTAAGCACTGCATTGGGAATTATTGTATCATTTATTTTGCTTGGAGTTTTTTTACTTTTACTAAAAATCTCTGGCCAACAAATAGGATGGGGTATACAGTTTCAAGAGCCATTATTTTTAATGGCTATCGCATTAATTCTTTTATTATTTTCTTTTAATTTAATTGATTTGTTTGAAATACCCACTCCAAATTTAAAAATATTAGGATCATCAAACAACACATTATTTTCTGATTTTATAACTGGCTTTTTTGCTACATTAATGGCCACACCCTGTTCGGCACCCTTTGTTGGGACAGCTGTAGCTTTCGCTTTTACCCAAAATTCATTTTTATTGATGCTTACATTCTTCTTTATGAGTCTAGGTATGTCATTACCATATTTGGTAATTGCAGCGTTCCCTGACTTAGTAAAATTTTTACCCAGTTCTGGAAACTGGATGATTTGGGTTAGAAGAGCGATGTCTATTTTACTTTTTTTAACGTTTATATGGATATTATCCATTTTAAACAATCATTTTAATGATCTATTCATTGGATGGACAGTCTTATTAAGTTCTTTAATTTTATTGTTTTTAATTTTGAATAAAAAAAATATATTAAAAAATGGTCCCTCACTTATAACAATTTTATTTATTATATTTATTTATTTTTTATCATCGTTTAACAATTTTTTTAACAAGAATTTTGAATCATCAAAAACTGATTGGAACAATTTTAACCAAACATTATTAGAAAATTTGATAAAAGAAGAAAAAATTGTTTTTATAGATATTACTGCTGATTGGTGTATTACTTGTCAGTATAACAAACAAAAAGTCATAAATACTAAGGAAATAAAAGATTTATTTGAAAAATTTGAGGTTGTTAAAATCAAGGGTGATTGGACCCTCCCGAATAAAGAAATAGAAGACTTCTTAAATAGTTATAACAAGTTTGGGATACCATTTAACATAATATATGGTAAAAATTCAAAGGAGGGCATTATTTTTTCTGAATTATTAACAAAAAAAGAAATAAAAAATGCTCTAAATGAATTAAGGAATGATGAATGATTGATGTTATAAAAAATATGCCTGAAATAAAAATAAAGATTGTTGAAGATGGTAAAATTTCTGACTCATCTTCCACTGAGATTGGAAAAAACAAACGGATAATTATTTTTGGAGTTCCTGGCGCTTTCACATCTACTTGCTCAGAAAAACATTTACCTGGTTATATTGATATGGCGATTACTTTAAAATCAAAAGGAATAGAATCCATTTATTGTTTAGCTGTTAATGATCCATATGTGATGCAAGCTTGGCAGTCCCAGTACAAAGAGGGAAATAAAGTAAACATGATTGCTGATGGAAATTCTGATCTAACAAAATCTTTAGAATTAGATAAAGATTATTCATCTTCTTTTATGGGTATTAGAAGTAAGCGTTTTTCATTGTTAGCTGATAATAATAAGATAAATGTCCTTAACATTGAAAAACCTGGTGAATTTAAAATCAGTTCTGCTGAATATATTATTAATCAAATTTAAAAGGTAGGTGGGGATGAAAGAAAAATTATTATCACTTGAAGAGATTTACAATTTGGCAAAAAAGGTTTTAATAGATAATGGGTGTAATGAGATAAATGCACATGCTGTTGCTGAAACAGTGACGAACGCAGAAAAAGATGGATCAGTTTCACATGGATTGTTTAGAATACCAGGCTACGTAGCTTCTTTAAAAAGTAAAAAGGTTAATGGTAATGCTGAGCCAAAAATAGAAAAAATTTCACCATGTGTTATTAGAATTGATGGAGATAATGGTTTTGCACCAACATCGATTAAAGTGGGAATACCTCTTGTTGCAGAAATAACAAAAAAGATTGGTGTGGGAATTTTGACTTTAAAAAATATTCATCATTTTGCAGCTCTTTGGCATGAAACTGAATCTCTTGCGGAAGAAGGTTTGGTTGGAATGGCATGCACTGCTTATAAGCCTAGTGTTGCCCCTGCTGGAGCAAAACTTCCTTTATTTGGAACTAACCCAATTTCCTTTGCTTGGCCTAGACCCGGAAAAACACCTGCAGTTTTCGATATGGCGACATCAACTATGGCACTTGGAGAAGTGCAAATTGCTGCTAGGGAAGGTCAAAAAGTTCCACTTGGCACAGGCTTAAATGCTAAAGGAGAACAAACAACAAACCCAGATGAAATAGCAAATGGTGGAGTTTTGTTAACTTTTGGAGGTTATAAGGGATCAGCTATAGCTATGATGGTTGAGCTACTTTCGGCGGGGTTGGTTGGAGATCTATTTAGTTTTGAGGCTAAGGAGGTAGATAACAATGATGGTGGCCCAGCACGTGGAGGAGAATTTATTCTAGCAATGTCACCAGAATTAATTGCTGGAAAAAACTGGGCAGATCATTCAGAAGGTTTTTTTGAAAAGATGCTTTCACTTGAGGGTGTAAGACTTCCAGGACAAAGAAGACATAAAAACAGATTGTCAAACGAACCAAGAAATATCAACGCTGAACTTATTGCAAAAATTAAGAGCTTAATACTATGAAAAATTTTTCTAATATTATTTTAACTCAAACTAAGGACGGTATTGCGAGATTAACTTTAAATGAACCCAAAACTTATAACGCTCTTTCATTTGACATGATTAGATCATTATTACAAATTTTAAAAAAATTAAATAAGGATAAAAAAGTAAAAGTGATAATTATAGAAGGATCTGGAAAAGGATTTAGCGCTGGACATAATTTAAAGGAATTGAGGTCTTTAAAAGGAAAACCACAATATAAAAAAATATTTACCTTATGTTCTGATTTAATGATGGAAATAACTTTTAATAATAAACCTGTGATAGCAAAGGTACACGGTGCCGCATTTGCTGCAGGCTGTCAATTGGTAGCGAGTTGTGATCTTGCTTTCAGCACGAAAGAGGCAATATTTTCTACACCTGGTGTTAATATCGGGTTATTTTGCAGCACGCCAATGGTGGCATTAAGTAGAAAAGTAAACAGAAAGATATCTATGAAAATGCTATTAACTGGTGAACACATTTCTGCTGATTACGCTAAGGAAATTGGACTTATTAATGACTGTTATAAATCAACAAATTTAGAGGATGAAGTAATTAAAATTGCTAAAAAAATCACTTCAAAATCAAGCCTAGTTTTAAAAATTGGAAAAAAAGCATTTTATAACCAGTTGGAAATGCCCATCAAAACAGCATATAAATATACTAGTAAAATTATGACAGAAAATATGATGACATTGGATGCCAAGGAAGGTATCAACTCTTTTTTAGAAAAAAGATCTCCAAATTGGAAAAACAAATAAAGGAAATACTAACCTCAACGAAGACAATAGCTCTTGTAGGCGCTAGCTCAAGAGAAGATAAAGATTCGTTTAAGGTTATGCAATACCTTCAAAATAATGGTTATAAAGTAATTCCCATAAACCCCTTTAATTTAGGAAAAAAAATTTTGGGAGAAAATGTTTACAGTAGTTTAGAAGAAGTTGAAATTAATATCGATTTAGTTGATATATTTCGCCCATCTGATGAAACACCCAATCTAGCGCATCAAACAGTTAAAATTGGGGCTAAAACACTTTGGTTGCAATTAGGTATTTTTAATACCGAAGCCAAAAAAATTGTTGAAACTGCAAAAATTAATTTTATTGAAAACAAATGTACAAAGAAAGAATTTGAAAAGATAATCAATAAATAATTAAATTAATTTATTGTAATATAATATTTTTCGATTAAATTTAAAAAATGAATTTTAATCATTTCTTAACAAGTTATATGCCAGATCCATCTATTGGATCAAAAAAGCATTTTCAGGATATGATTGCTCAATCTGTTCTCGCAGAAGAGTTAAATTATCAAACTGTATCAGTTCCAGAACATCATTTAGTTAACCTTCTGATGATGCCATCACCATTGCAAATGGCAGTGAAAATTGCAAGCGTGACAAAAAAAATTAATATTGCGACTAGTGTCGTGGTACTTCCTTTGCATGATATGCGCATATATGCAGGAGAAGTTGCTACTGCGGATATATTAACCGAAGGTAGACTCACGCTTGGTGTTGGTAGGGGAGCTTTTAGTTGGGAGATGGATAGACTTGGATCACCCATCAATAAGTCAAAAGAAAAATTTCAAGAGTCTTTAGAAGTCTTAAGACATCTTCTTGATGAAGAAGAAGTGAGTTGGAATGGTAAATATTATAAATTTGAACCAATAACTATTATGCCGAGACCAATAAGCAAACCCATTCCAATTATGATCGCTGCCATGGATCCTGTAAGTATAATGGATGCTGCAGCAAGAGGATTTCATGTCCAATCGACAGTTTTGTCAGGAAGTAAGGAAATACTTTTAGAGAGAACAACAGCATTTAAAGAAGGGGCAAAATTATTAGGAGAAAAAGGTAAAATGTTAAAGCTTTCTATGCAAAGGGTAGCATACGCTGCCAGAGATGAGAAAGATGCGGAAGAAAAAAATTTAATGGCATACGAATATTACAAAAGATTTGATAATATGTTTACCGGACCCGGTTTGGTGAACAGGGGATTAATAAAACCTATAGAGCGCAATCAAACATTGGAAGAAATGAAAGAAAATTTAATAATTTGTCCAGTTAATCAAATGATTGATAAATTAAGTGTTTATGCTGAAGCAGGGGTTGATGATTTTATTGTAAGCTCAAGCTTTGGTCAAAATCAAGAAGATATAATTGAGTCAATGCACAGAATAAGTGAAAATGTAATGCCTAGCCTTAAAAACGTAAAGTCTCGCGTCGCTTAGAATGTTTATATCCCATGATGTTTCCGGTCGTGGAGATCCAATAATTTTTATACATGGTGTTGGATCAAGAAAATCCTCGTGGAACTCAATAAAAGAAAAATTAAACGACCAATATCGATGTGTAAGTTATGATTTGAGAGGTCACGGAGAATCTCCATTACCAAAAGACAATATTTTTTTTTTAAATGATTTGGTAGATGATCTCGAGCAACTTCGTTTGCAATTAGATTTAAATAAAATTCACTTAGTTGGACACTCTCTTGGGGGTCAAATTGGACCAGCTTACGCAAAGAAGTATCCTAAAAATGTTCTAACTCTTACTATGCTGTCTACAGCTGCATTTAGAACAGACTCTGAAAAACAGAAAATTTATGATTTAATTCACATCATGAAAACAAAAGGACTTGATGAAGTACTTCCTACACTGATTAGCAGGTGGTATACCGATAACTTTGCAAAAGAAAACCCTCAATTTGTTGCCAATAGAATTAAAATGATACAAGAGATGGAGCTTGAAACCTTCTGCCAAGTTTTTTGGATTTATGCAGATTGCATGATGGAGAATTGGATTCACGAAATAAAAATTCCAACTTTAGTGATGACCGGAGAGAATGATCTCTCATGTAATCCGCGTATAAATAAAATGATTGTGGAGGCAATGCCAAATGCTCGCTTGGAAATTTTACGGGATTTGCGACATAGTATTACCGGAGAGAAGCCTGATTTAGTTGCAATAAAAATAAGAAACTTTTATGAAGAAGTAGAAAATGCAAAATAATAACCAACAAGATTTAAAACAAAAATTATCATTAATGATTCAAAATCTTAATGAAGGTAAGCTAGAGGAAGTTAAGAACATGGGAAAAGAACTCTTAAAGAATCACAAAAATGCCGCTATTTATAACATTCTCGGGATAACCGCTTATAATGAAAAAAATATCAAAGAAGCCATTCAGAATTTTAAAACCGCTCTTCAAATAAGTGAGAATAATTTTGACGCTCATAATAATCTTGGAAAAATCTACAAAGAGGAAGGTAATTTAAAAGAGTCTATTGATTCCTATAAAAAAGCAATTGCAATAAAACCTGATTTTAATCAAGGTCATATTAATCTTGGTCTGGCATTATTAGAAAGGGGAGATTTGAGAGAGGGACTTGAATCTATCTATGGGATTGAGGGATTGGTTAAATTTAACAGCAAAAATTACAAGGTGATAGATAAGTTATGCAAAGAATAGAAATTGATAATTCTAAAAAACCAAATTTCATAGGCGCATGGAATATAAATGATAATGTTTTATGTAAAAATTTGATAGATTATTTTGAAAGCAATACAGCAAGTCATAAAAAAGGATTAACAGGTGCAGGAGCCGATGAAAAAATTAAAAAATCAATTGATTTGAGAATTACGGCTAAAACAGTTAATGAAAATAATACCTTAAAAGAATACATGAATAAAATTCATGGTTGTTATCTTGATTACTTGGAACAGTGGTCTTTTTTAAAAACCTTTGTTAAAGAAGTAGAGATAGGGGCTTTTAACATTCAAAAATATGAAACAGGCGGACATTTTGGTAGTGTTCACTCAGAAAGGACATCTCTGAAATCAGCCCACCGAATATTCGTCTTTATGACTTATTTAAATGATGTTGAGGATGGGGGTTGCACCACATTTGATTATTTTGGAATAAAGGTCAAACCAGAACTCGGAAAAACAATCATTTGGCCAGCGGAATGGACGCATGCTCATGCGGGTGAAACAGTTAAATCTGGGAACAAATATATTATCACGGGGTGGATGCATTTTCCTGTTTCTTAAACTTCTATTTCATTTCAACATTACTCTTGGTTGGCGGTAGGATAATCTTGATGCAATACTTAGTAGTTTAAAAATTCTTTTTCAAATTCAAGTGTAAATCTGAATTTATACTCCTGCGTTAAATTTAATTATTGTCATAATGTAAGTTATTAAAGTAACAAGAAAAATTAGAGGCATTATATTTTGTCGTTGTATCATCAATTCAAAGGTTTTAAGAATTGATATTCTAGTCATAATAATGTGTAGAATTATTCTAGCCACAAGAAGATAAAAATAACATTCAAGTAATAGACTTGGTTTAAGGGGATTAAATTTTCTCCATCTTCTATAAGCAAGTATAACATAAAATTTGTATACTTTTTCAATCCATGGTAAATTTTTTTTATCTTGTTTTATTCTTTTTAATTTTGTTGTCATTTTTTTTGGGGACTTGGTAATTCCAGTTTCTCGACATTTTTTATAGAATTCCCAGCAATACCTTTTAAAGACCCATAAATATTTGACGTACTTTTTATGATCGTTGTGTGTAGTTTCTCTCTTTTAGACCATTGTGTATTAAAGGATCTTTTTTCAGATTCTAGATCTTCTTGAAGCTTAATGAAGCTATTTACTATTGTCTCGACTTCATTACGAAATTCATGACTGATTATGTAATTATACATAAGAGAAGTTTTATTGGTTCTGTTTTTTTGAGATCCTATGATATTAGATACCTCGCACGTCATAATGCGCAATGAATGAATAAGAAATTTAAATTGTGTAATGTTACATACCCATACGTTTTTTAATTGTTGTCCTGCAAGCAAATTTTTTGGAAGAACATCAGTAACTATAACAGCAATCTGACATCCGCTGTTTTTTGCATCTTCCTTAACTTTTTCAATCCAAGAATTTTGAAATTCCTTAGCTCTTTTACTTTCTATACATATTTTACCAGCTATTTCTCCATTTATCATGACTTCATGCACAACATCAGCACCTCTTGCCCCTTTCTTTATTTCCGTTATGTTATCTTCTGGAAATTCTTTTCGCATCCATTCTTCAATTTGAATTTCCTGAGCTTCACCCTGAAGTTGCACAGAGCCTTGGCCAGCACGTTTTTGCATTTTTTCTAAATCGGAGCGTAATTGTTCTATTTTTATAGTTTTCTCTTGTATTAGCGTATCCTTCTTATCGAGCTCTAGTCCCAGTTTATCTTCATATTGCAGAGCAATCTCACTTTCCATTTCTTTATTTTTTCTCTCCAAAGACTGCATCTTTGTTTTCATTTTATTAAATTCTACTACTTTCTCAGAATAAGTTTTTAATTCTAAGTCCTTTTGTTTCATTTCTTCTTCATATTCATTAACAATTTTATTTTTCAATTTTTTTTCTGTTTCTTTTCGAGCCTTCTCTCTTTCCTGGTCAATCTTTTTGTCAAAAGTATGTTGCATTTCCTCTTGATAGGCAGAGGCTATAGCTTTTTTTATATCGACTTTCTCATGACAATGAGGACAGCGAATATGTTGAGTATCTTTATTTTGTGTCATTTTAAAAGAACCATTTCATTAAGAAGTAAATTAAAACAACAAAACCAATGATAGAAATTATAAACGACAATGCACTACCAAAAAGACCAAATATGAAGTTTAACATTATAATTCCTCTTGCATTTTTTTAGAGAAACAACTGAAATGAATAATAGTTTCATCTAACATAAGTATTGTGGCACAAATATCTTTATTATTAATTGTAAATAATTGACCCAGGCCAGAATTTTTACACTGTTTGGCAATAGAATTATTTGCATTAAAAATAATATTATTTGCATCTTTTATTGTTGGTATTAAATTATCTCTTTTTCTATTTTCCATTTCATCTAATGCATAACTTTTAAGTATTTGTGGATATAGTGATTGGAAAATATTTTTATTTGAAAATAATTCAAAACCTAGAATATTTTTACCTATTGCAAAAATAACACCTATTGCATCTTCAGGCATTGTAAGATGCTTAAGATAATTTTCCATTAATAGTTCATTATTTTTATAGAGATCTTGCATACTTTCACTTGAAGAGTAAGTATCAAAAGAATTAAATTTTTTATTTATTTGTTCCCATGTTTGTTCCTGATCTGCTGCTTCATTATAGTTTGAAGAAATATCTTCATCTATATTTTTTTGCATTTTTTCCATTTTTGCAAATCTACCTTTTGCAAACATAGAAGAATTTCGTGAAGCAAATTGTCTAGATGTTCTACTCCATCTACCTTTTTCACTGCAAAGAACATTTAGTTTCATTTTTGTTATTCCAGGAATAATAGAAGATACTGTTGCAATTCTATTTTGCTTTAATTCAAAACCAGCTATTGTTTGACCATCAATGATAAAAATTGGAGTAGTATGAAAATTTTCAACCTCAACTTCAGGTACATATCCTTCATCACTAATTTCAGTAATTTTTAAATTATTTTCATTTAAAGCTTTTGTAAAATGAGTAATATTTTGTTTAATATTTTCACCTATAATGGGGAAAACACTCAAGTTTTTATAGGTTTTTAAAGTACCTATTGAAATTTTTTCAAGTGTATTGTTATTTTTTTTCATCATTAAGTATTTTCTGTTAATCTTAACAATAAAAATTTTTTTTTGATATTCTAGTGGTAGAAAGAAATTTTTTATTTATTATTATTATTATTATTATTATGATTGAGAAATTTCAAATAAGTAATTTTAAAGGATTTAATGAACCTTTATCTTTAGATATTGCACCTATTACACTTATTTTTGGACCTAATAGCGTTGGAAAATCTTCAATTATTGAAGGTTTGCAAATGATAAAACACAGTGGTCCAAATGATCTACAAACATATCTAGAAAATAGACTTGATCTTGGAAGACCAGATGAAATTCTCTCCAGGCAAAATAAAAGCATTAATCCAAACATTACGTATTCATTTTCTTTTAATTATGCAGGTTTGAATAAACCAAAAGGACCACTTCTTAATAATCTTGAAAGTATTGGAATTAAGAAAAATTTTAATCTTACAAAAGATAATATTTATGTGAATAATAAAATTTCTATATTATTTAATAAAAGATTATTTTTTTCACTTAAACTGGGATTCAAAACTAACAAACCTGAGGAGGTTGAAAAATTAAATCAATTAGAGGGTAAAATAGATTTAATTGATTTAGTACAAATTACTGACAGAATTCCAGAAAACGATCCTTTTTGGAGTACATCGCAGCAAGCAGTTTTCACTATAGACACAATTAGTGATAATGATGAGTACTGGGATGATATTTTAAATTTTTTAACTAGAAAAAACATAAGTACAGAAATATCTAATAAAATTGACTTTGTTATTAATGAAAGAAATCAGAATTCAAGATCTAAGGAGATTACAAAAAGTGAATTAGAGACTTTAATCAAACAATATAATGAAAATATAAATTTATTAAAAAAAGGAAATAAAGAAATAATAAATTTTATAAATAAAGTGATTATTGAAAAAGAGTTTAAAGATTTACCTTATAAAAAATATTTATTAAATTATTTAATCAATAATAAAAAATATGTAAAAAGTGATAAAATTATTTCTCTATTAAAAGAAAATGAAGATACAGTTCCTAATTTAAATAAAAAAAGTAATCTTTGGGAGATGGTGACAAATGATTATATTGATAATCTAAATTTAATTAATCAAAAGGAAAAAAATGAGAAAGAAATATTAAAATATCTAATCGAAGATATTAACAACAAACTTATCGCAGATGTTGGACTTTCATTAATAAGAGGCGTGACAATAAAAGGTGATAAGGAATATAAATTTGACATTAATGACGAGTTAATCAACGCTCAATTACAAGCTTCTTTAGATGAAGTAAAAAAAAATGTTGAGAAAATAGATGATATTAATTATTCTATTTCAACTGAAAATAGTGATACTTTTAAAGATTTTTCTATAAAAAAACTTAGAGACATTAATATTTTAATTAGTGCATGGTCAAGAACATTACAATTAAGTCAAGAATTAGGTCCTACGGGTAGAAAAGAAATTAAATCTTCAATCATAAAAGATATTAAACGTAATCTTATTATTGAAGTGGAAGTCAAAGGTTCGGAAAAACAGAGAATTTTTTATTATAGAAAAAAAAATACACTAATTGATCTATTTACATTAGCAATTGAATCAAATAATCGTAAAGTTGATAATCTATTTCCCAATCTAGAAGAAATTATTGATCATTGTGATTCTTTGATAGAAGAAAATCTTGGCAATTTTACTTTTGTCCCATGTTTTCGAAGTTATGAGAGAGTTTATAGATCTACAAGAAAATCAATATCAGCAAATCTTGACATAAGTACTTCTACTGCAGATCTTGTCGAAACGTTATCAAGAGATAAGGAATTACTAAAAAAACTTAATGATTGGTTAAAACAATCAACGCTTAATTCTGAAATTGTTATAGAAGAAGGATCAGATTCAAGAATCATGTATGTCATAGAAGGAGAGAATAAAGTTAAAATAAATATTGCAGATGCTGGCTCAGGTATTCGAAATTTAATTCCTATCATTGCTGTTATCATTAACGCTAACAGAAAAATTCATCCCTATAGACGAAAAGGAATGGAGACAAAGCCTATAATTGCCTTAGAAGAACCAGAGGTTAATTTACATCCCAGACTTCAAATTGATTTAGCAAGCTTTGTTGCAAATTTTAGTAATAAAAGAGATTTTATTATTGAAACACATAGTGAGCTGATGATGAGAAAAATTCAACAACTTATAAGAGATAAGGAATCAAATCTTACCTATGAAGATGTTAAGGTTTATTGTGTTAGAAAAAACCAGGAAGGACATTATGTTGATGAAATAAGAATTGATAGCAATGGAAAGTTTCTTGATGAATGGCCTCATGGTTATTTTAATGAAAGAATTGAACTTCTGTAAAGATGATTTATAATTATGCACTTACACATTATTGTTGTGAATCAGCAGTATTTGAGGAAAAAACATTTCAAAACTTAGTTAATCTTTTCCAAAAAACAAGGGATGAAAATATAATTTTAATTATAGATAAAAACAAATATTTAATTGATTGTTTGTTAAAAGGTTTAAAAAGTTATTATAAAACTAGTTCTGATGAATATTCATATTTTACTGAAATTTTATTGACTTTAGATGATAAGAATAAAATTTATAGACATGATTTTATTTATGATGAAAATAATGTAAAAGAATTTATTGAATCAATTAAGAGTTCAGGAATTATTATAGATGCGATAATTGTAGACAAAGAAGAAGAAAATACATTTAAAAACGCAATACCTATTGAAAAGTTTTCTCTAGAACATCAAAATGATAAAGAAAGAATTACAGTAAATAAAAATGGTATCAACCTTATAGATCATGAAATCAATTCACTTGATACAATTTATCAAAGAATTGTCTGGGATTCTGTTGTTTTTAAGTATTATGATTATAATTTAGGTAATGGAACATTTAAAACTGAAGAAATTCGAAATCTTGATTTAATAAAAAACAACTCAGAGAATGAATCTTCCAAATGGAAAATTTTTAATAATGATATTACATCGCACAAATTAAGACAAATTAATAAATTTAAATTAGGATTTCAAAATCTTATAAAAGCTATAAAATCCATAAGTAAAAAAATTAAAAAAGAAAAAAATGTCTTAATTGAGGTATTCACACCTCAACCTTTAAAAAATTTAAAATCACTAAATGCTGAAGATAAAATTAAAAATATGCAACAAAATCTTTTAATGCTTCAGCTTTTAGACGAAAAGATATGTAGCGAGATTCAAGAGGAAAATATTAGTTTAAAAATTTATTTTTATGACTCTTTATTAGATGGAAAAAGTAAATATGGTAGCGCCGAACATAATCGTCTGTTTTTTTCCTTGTCTTCCAATCAAATTGATGTTGCAAAAGGCCTTGATATATATGACTTAAAAACAAAAGAAATTCAGCAAGGAAAATGGCGTTTTTTAGGTTCTAAGGAAGATACACAACAGGACATAAGCAACAGAAACCCATTAGATATAAAGAAATACAAAGAAAATATTGAACATTATTTGGGAAATTTATAAATTACACTTGAATCTTAATTAGTATTTGCTATATTTAATTATAGGCAAAGCAGCCTGAAATGTATAATTCAATAGCGGGCCAGCTGCGGGTCCCAGAGCCTCTTAAAGATGAACTTGGAAAGAAATCCAAGGAACCTCTATTATCATATCAAGAAGAGATCGATTTATTCAATAAATATAGATCTTATAATGATAAAAAAAGTTACGAGAGAATATTTTTTTCTCATATAAGGCTAGTCAATAAATTTGCTAAATTATTTGCAAAATCTAATCCTGAGCTATTTTATGAATTACAAAGTGAAGGTTTTAAGGGGTTAGCAATAGCTATAAAAAAATTTGATATTTCAAAATCTAGACTCTGTACATATGCTTCTTATTGGATCCTTCATTCTATTGATACATTTTTTGTCCAAAATAACTTTGGTAATATTCATCTAGGAAAAAGCTTTACAGAAAAAAAAGTTTTTTATTTGTTAAAAAAATCTTTTATTGAACCAGATAAAATCAAAGAAGAAGATTTAATAAAAATTGCTAAAGAAAATAAATTAAGTGTGGCAAAAATTAAAGATATAGTCGCACTAATTTCATACAATCATTTAAATGCAGAAGATGTATCGGTGATTGATGATAGACCTAATCAACTTGATAATATAATTACAAAAGAATCATTTAACATTAATTTAAAAATTTTTAAAAAAAGAGTATCTGAGTTAAACAAGAGAGATAAAAGAATATTTGAGAAAAAACACTTTTTAAATAAAACATATAAAGAAATAGCCAAAGAAGAGGGTATTTCTTTTCAGCGAGTTAGTCAGATAGATAATAGAAGTATTGATAACCTTAAATCACAACTCAAAAACTGTTATGAGGCTGCTTAATATGCTATATAATTCTATTAAAAAAACGGAAAAAAAATGGATAATCAAAACACTACAAATGAATTCAAAATACGAATTCTTATTTTACTTGCCATTGCTGATAAAGACTTTCATAAAGATGAGGATAAGATGATTAAGTCTTTACTAAAGAAACGTAATGTTGATATGCAAAATTATGAAACAATTAAAAATGAAATTTTCAATTCAGAAGATAATTTTGATAATTTATGTAGAGATTCTTTAAAAAAAATTAATAATGAAGATGATCAACAAGATTTATTAAAAATTCTTTTTTTATTATCAATGGCTGATCTAATTCTTCATGAAGATGAACTTCGCTTCATTGAGCTTTGTGCTGTTGAATGGGGTATATATGGAAACAATTTAAAAGAAATGATTAATAATTAGTTATGAATATAGAATTAATTCCTAGACCAAGTAGCATGATCATTGCATTGAGATCATTTGGATATACACCTGAATCAGCTATTGCTGATATTATTGATAATTCAATTGCAGCAAATGCAAAAAATATTGATGTTACAACATATGATGGCGGGGATAATAAAAATAACAATTATGTTTCAATATGTGATGACGGAAAAGGATTAAATGAAAAAGAATTAATTGAAAAAGCAATGCCTTGGGGGGCAAAGGATGAGCCAAGAGAATATTGCGATCTTGGAAAATTTGGATTTGGATTGAAATCTGCATCATTATCTCAATGTAAAAAATTAACTGTTATTTCAAAAGGAAGTGAAGGAAAAATCAATTTAAAAAAATGGGATGTAGATCATGTTCAAAAAACAGATAAATGGGAAATAACTGATGAAATTACAGATGATTTAAAACCACACATAAAAAAAATTGACCATAAACAAACAGGAACTTTAGTCTTGTGGCAAAATTTAGATAAACTTTATGAAGCCGATACTTACAATAAAAAATTTCAACACAGAATAATGAAGCGTGTCCAAAGGTTAGCTGAAAAACATATATCAATGATTTTTCATAACTTCGCTGATAATATAAATTTTACTTTACAAGATGGCAAATTTCCCGTTGTAGCTTGGGACCCTTTTCACACTAATAATATTCAAACAATTGCAACGCCTTTAGAAACATTAGAATACAAAGATAGTACAATTTCCATTATGTCTTTTATTCTTCCAGAAGAAAAATTCTTTGAAGATGAACAATATCATGGACCAACAGGTGATTGGAATGACAGACAAGGAATATATATTTATAGAAAGGAAAGATTAATTGTGCCAGGAGGATGGCATAACATAGAATTAAGAAATAGACCTATATTAAGAAGAGAAAAATATAACCGTTTAAGAATATTAGTTAATTATGATGGCAAAAATGATAATGATTGGAGACTAGATGTTAGAAAAAATAGTGTAATTATTCCTGGAGCTATAAAATACAAACTTAGTCAAATTGTTGAAGAACAATTAGAAAAATTACAAAAAAAGAATTTTAAATCAACACCCGTTATTAAATCTGGTGAAATTACTCCTTGGCTTATTCGAAATAATTATGGAAAATTAAGTGCTAAAATAGACAGGAGCAATTTATTAGTTAAAAAGATTATGGATACTAATAAATTCAATAAAGATGAATTTGAAAATCTTTTAAAAATTTTAGAAAAAACTATCCCATTAGAAAATATTGATTTTAATAATTCTAGTGAGAAACTAATCCAAGAAAATTAAGATATGGTAAAAATATAATGAGTGCAGATGATTATAGATCAGCAAGACAGGCTATAATAAATATTATTAAACCAGATAATATAGAGGAAAATAAAGTTCCTACTGAGCAAGAAGCTGAAAAACTAATTGATCAAACAATTGATAATATTTTCAATTTACAACCTCGATGGAAAGAAACTGTCGATAGAAAAATACTCCTAAAAGATTTGTTGCAACAAATGACCGTTTTATTTCCTGATAAAGAAGTTATTTTTAAAAAAAGTGAAGGTAGTGATCATAAAGAATGGTTTGAAGATAAATGGAAAGAAGGTAAAATTAAATGGAATTATTATAAGAGATACCAAGAATATCTTGAATATTATTCAGACATGCCACCTTTAACAATTTCGAAATTGGATAGATTAACTACTAAAATTATTGAACAAATTGAAGATCCAGAAAGAGACGATACATCATGGGATATAAGAGGATCGGTTATAGGTCAGGTTCAATCTGGTAAAACAGCAAACTATATAGGTTTAATTAATAAGGCTCTAGATGCTGGCTATAAAAGAATTATTATTTTATGTGGACTTAACAATGACTTGAGATCGCAAACTCAACAAAGAATAGAAGAGGGGGTTACAGGACGAGCTTATTCTCAATCTGCTGGTTTACAGAACTTTAAAGTAGGGGTTGGTAACATTAATAATTTTTCTGATATTGATGGAAAAGTTCAACTTTGTACCACAAGGGACGATAACGGTGATTTCAATACAACAAGAGCAAGATCATTTCAACCTTCAGATGACACCCCTGTTATTCTAATAATTAAAAAAAATGTATCTGTTCTTGAAAACGTTCTTTTGTGGATTCTCAAATATGAAAGCCAAAATACTTGGCATGAAGAAAAAGATCCTTGGGAGTGGAGACAAAGACTAAAAAAAGATATTGAATCAATTGAAATTGACAATCGCAAAACAAAAGTCCCTCGTGTCAAAAACAGACCTGTTCTTTTGATAGATGATGAATGTGATCAAGCATCTATTGATACAAATCTTGATACTGACATGTTACAAGGTGAACCAGATCCTGAACATGACCCAACATTAACGAATAAGTTAATAAGAAGAATTCTTGATGCTTACGATAAATCTGTTTATGTTGGTTATACAGCTACGCCATATGCCAATGTTTTTATTGATCCAAGACTAAAATCAAAACAAGCTGGAAAGGATATCTTTCCAGAAGATTTTATAATTAACCTTCCTGCACCAAGTAGTTATATTGGTCCTGCGCAAATTTTTTCAGATATAGAAAAAAAATCTAACGTGATTAATAGTATTTCAGATTATTTAGATGAAGGTGAAGATCCAAATGATAGAGCTGCATCAGGATGGATGCCTCCAAGGCATGATATTAATCATATACCACAATATAAAAACCAAAATGAATTGCCAACTTCTCTCAAAGAAGCAATAATATCTTTTCTCATATCTTGTGCAGTAAGAAAATTAAGGGGTTATGATAAGGGAAATAGTATGCTTGTTCATGTTT
Source organism: Alphaproteobacteria bacterium MarineAlpha5_Bin12 (assembly GCA_002937855.1). GTDB lineage: Bacteria > Pseudomonadota > Alphaproteobacteria > HIMB59 > MarineAlpha5-Bin12. The sequence continues at coordinate 122,944 of PTKS01000005.1, forward strand.
CAAGATTTGTATCTGTTTCAGAAAGAGCTGGAAACCAAATTCAAGAATTTATTAATGATCTAGAGTCTATTAATGTAGGAAATTTCTCTTATGAAAGTTTAATTAAAGAAATTTGGGATTCTAAATTTACTAATCATATAAATGATAATTTTAATTTTGATAAAAACAAAATTAAATTTGATGATGTTTATTTAATTATTCAGCAATCATTACAAACTAATAAAACTGTAGTAGAACTTGTTAATGGATCTGCTTTAAGCAAAAGTGAATACGACAAATCATTAAAAGCAAATAAAAATATTATTGCTGTAGGTGGACAAAGATTATCAAGAGGTCTTACGTTGAAGAGCCTTATGATTAGTTATTTTCTAAGAACAGCCAGAAGACCACTTACTGATACAATGACACAAATGGGTCGATGGTTTGGATATAGACCTAACTATAGTGATTTGTGTAAACTTTACATAACTGATGAATTAGAGCAAAACTTCAGAGACTTTGCGATTGCAGACTATGAGTTTAGAAATAAAATTGAAGAAATGAATGAGCAAGAGAGAACTCCTAAGAATTATCAATTAATGGTGCAAAGAGATCCAAACTATGCTTTATCTTCAAGAAACAAGCTTCACTATACAAGTGTGGTAAGACTGGATTTTAGTGATTATCATGGACAAACAATTGTTCTCCATAAGGATAATTCTTCGGAAGCTAAAAATAATAGAGATAGTGTAAGAGATTTAGTTCTCTCTTTAAATAAACCAGATCAAAATAGAGAAAATAAAAATAATTGTTATTTATGGAAAAAAACTGAAAGTAAAAAAATTATTAAATTTTTACAGAAATATAAAACACACGAAAATAATACAAAAATTCATACTGAAAGTTTTATTGATTATATTCAAAGGATGAATAATTATGGTGAGTTAAAATTTTGGTCCGTTGGTATAATTTCCAAGACATCAACTGAAGATAAAGTAAGATTAATACATAATGATTTAGTTAACTTTCCTGTTAATTGTATGGAAAGATCACCAAATAAAAAAAATAAAAAAACTGATGATAAAAATACACATACTATAGGAATTTTGGATCAAGAAATTGATGAATCCTTTGATTTAAATAATGCAGAATATAATGCTGCTATAGAAAAATGGGAATTGGAAGATGGTAGAAGATTAAATAAATCAAAAAGATTTTATTACAGATGGGCAAGAGGACGTGCATATTTAGATAACTATTATCAAGATATAGAAAACGATAATTATCATAGAGGTCAATTATTAATTTATCCTATTATAAATCCAAAAGAACCAAAAAAAGATCAATTACCTATGATAGGAATAACTATAACTTTTCCTGGATTAAGTACTAATGATAGCAGAGAAGTTATTATGTCAAACTTTCAAGCAGAAAGAATACATGAATAATGAAAGTACTGATATTTTTAAAGATACTTTAGATTCAGTTAAAACTTCTATTAAACAATCAGGATTGATAGCTAAACTACTTCCTTTAGAAAATAACAATAGGATATTTGCAGCTTATAAATTACCAGAAAAACAAATTAGCCTTATTGCAGAAGTTCCAACTAAATTTGTTAAATTTGAAAAGCAATTTGAATCAAAAGGATTCAGCGTTACAAATAAAAAAAAAGATACCAATAATGATGTTACGCAAGTTATTATTTCTTTGATTGATAATAATTATAAGGATGTTTTTTTTGAAATTACTGAGCTTTTTATTAAAAAAATTAAAAATATAAAAGATGACAGAGATTTTTATAATATCCTTATTGAAAGAATAGAAATATATTCAAATTTTTTTGATAAACATTCAAAACAAGGATTACTTATTAATGCACAACAAGGCCTTTATGCTGAATTAGATATTATGGAAAATTTTTTCATCAAATATTTTAACATACCTCTTACTCTTGAAATGTGGCAAGCCCCTCAAAGTGGGTTACATGATTTTACTTATAAGGGTGTTTCTATGGAAGTAAAATCAACTCATAAATTTCCAGCTCAAGACGTAAGTATTTCAAGCGAATTTCAACTAAATGACAAAAGAGTTTCTAATTTATATCTTGCTGTACTAGAGGTTAAGCGAGGATCAATTGGAGGAGAAAGTATAAGAGAAAAAATTGAAAAAATTAGAGAATTAATTGCGTCTCAAAACTCAGAATTAAATACTAAATTCAATGATCTTCTTAATAAATATGGTTATTATGATGCTCATTCACACAACTATTATGTAAGTTTTAAAACTAATTTAGTTCATTATTACAAAGTTGTGGAAAATTTTCCACGAATACTACCTGACAGAATTTTAGATGGTGTTAAAAGTATTAGATATAAAATAGATTTAAATAAATGTGTAAATTTTATCACTGAAGGAAGTTCTATTAAACAAAATTTTAAAGATGTCGTATAATCAAGAACTTAAAAATTTTTCTTATAAAATTCATAGTAGTTCAATTGAACTTGATACTTTTAAAGAAAATGGATTTTCACATGCTTGTTGTCAAATACTTTCTGATTCAGGAGTTATAGAAAACTATGAAATTTTACATTTTGAAAAAAAAATTTACAACACTGAAATTAAAATTAATGGATATGGACTTGATGATGAAAAAGAAAATTTAGATTTATTTGTATGTCATTTTGAAGGATCAATTAATCCAAAAAAAATTGAATCATCTAAATTAAAAACTGCAGGAAAAAAAATATCCAATTTTTTTAAAGAATCTCTTAAAGGATTATCTAATAATCTTCCAAAGAATTCTGATCCTTATTCTGTAGCAAGATTAATTAAAGATATAGAAAAAAAACTTAACAGAGTAAGGATATTTATTTTTACAGATGGAACTAGTGATATTAAAACCATTATCACTGATAAAGTTTCGGGTATTGATGTTACTATTGAATTTTTTGATCTTGGAAAATTATATGAATTGTCGGTTCTTGGAAGTGTAACTGATAATATAAAAGTAAAATTTGATACAAATATAGACAAGATTGAATGTATTAAGTCTTCTACTACACCAAAAGACTTAGAAAGTTATCTTGCTATTATCCCTGGAGAAACTTTATATAGACTTTATGAAGCTTGGGGATCTCAATTAATGGAACTAAATGTAAGATCATTTCTTCAATCAACAGGAAAAGTAAATAAAGGTATTAGAACAACACTTCTAGAAGAACCAAACATGTTTTTTTCTTACAATAATGGAATAGCTGCAACCGCAGAAAAAATTAAATTTTCAATAGGGGAAGATGGCAGGCAATATATAAATGAAATAATTGGATTTCAGATAGTAAATGGAGGGCAAACAACAGCAAGTATTCATAGATCAAAAAAAGTAGATGGTATTGATTTGAGTGAAATTTCAGTACCAACAAAAATTTCTGTTATAAAAAAAGAAGATATACGTAAGGTGGTTCCTTTAATTTCTCGTTATTCAAATAGTCAGAATGCTGTTAAACAATCTGATTTTCATTCTGATAATGTTTATCACAAAAAAATTGATGAAATAAGTAAAAAAATTTTTATCCCTGGGGAAAGTGGTAGATGGTTTTTTGAAAGAAAATCTGGTGAATATCAAAATGAAAAATTTCGACATAGTGCTAATTCAGATAGTAAAAATAGATTTAATAAACTCATTCCAACATTTAGAAAAATTTCAAAGGAAGATTTGGCTAAATACATTAATTGTTGGGAAGGATTGCCTTATGTTGTCTGTACCGGAGTGCAGAAAAATTTTATTCATTTTATGAATAACCATGCTGTTGAAGCAGTTAAAGAAAAGATAATTGATAATGATTATTTCAAAGATATCATTTCTCAATCAATAATTTTTAGAAGTGTTGAAAAAATAATTAAGTCATCTGATGTACCAGCATATAGATCTCAAGTTTGTACTTATACAGTTTCATTACTTTCTAATTTATCTAGAAAAAATTTTAATCTTGCAGCAGTTTGGCAGGATCAACAAATTTCTAATGAATTAAATGAAATGTTAATTTTATGGGTTAATAAAGTATATGATAAACTTCGAAAAAGTGCAGACTCTAAAAATAAAAATCCCTCTGAATGGTTTAAAAAAATGGAATGTTGGAAAGAATTAAAAAATCAAAATTTTTCAATCTCAGGTAATAATGTTCCTATTGAACTAAAAGGTTCAAAAAAAGTTATTAAAACGAAAAAATTTATTGTTGATGATGATTATAAAGAAAATATGAGAAAATGTAAAAGTGTCTCTCCTAATGGGTGGCTTAAAATAGCTGAATTCATTCAAGATGATCCTGACTTAAGCAAAGAATTTCATGGCATGTGTTTAACTCTTAAAGATATGGCTAATGATGATTGGTATGAAGACCCAACTCCTCATATTGCTGAAGAAGCTTCTGCTATAATTGATTTAGCAGTTGATCAAGGTATAATTAGAATTTAATAATTTAAACAAAAAGAAAATTATAATTTCATATGTATATTAAAATCGTAGATCTATTTGCTGGAATAGGGGGTATAAGATTAGGAGTCGAAAATGCTGCAAAAAAACTTAAGATAAAAACAGAAACAGTTTTTGCATGTGATATCAATGAAAAAGCAAGATCAGTCTATAGAGAAAATTTTATAAAACCCGATATTCAGGGCGACATAAGATCAATTGATAATTATAAAAAAACTATTGGCAAACATGATCTTTTGCTAGCAGGTTTTCCTTGCCCGCCTTTTTCTCTTGCCGGTGTTGTTAAGAGAAAATTTTTAAACAAAAAACATGGATTTGCAGATCGTAAAGGAAACTTATTTCCAGATATTATTAAAGTTTTGGAACAAACAAAACCAAAAGCATTTCTTTTAGAAAATGTTAGTCATCTTAAGAGTCATAATAAGGGTAAAACTTTTGCTAGAATATTAAAAGCTCTCGAAGATGTAAAGTATAAAACCATTAAAACAGAAATTTTAAACGCTAAAGATTTTGGTTTACCTCAATCAAGAAAACGTGTTTTTATTATAGGATTTAGAAAAAAAACTCTATTTAATTTTCCTTCATCAATAAATTCAAAAACCTCTGTAAATGATATTTTACAAAAGAAAGTGGATGACAAGTATTTTATAACAAAAAAATTATGGAAGAGTCACAAAGAAAGAAAAGAAAGAAACAAAAGAAGAGGGGTAGGATTTGGCTATAGTCTTGTGAAAAATACTGACAGTTATACTCGCACATTAAGTGCTAGATATTACAAGGATGGCAGCGAGATACTTCTTAAAGTAAAAGGAAGTAAAGTTCCCCGTAAACTAACTCCAAGAGAGTGTGCAAGACTCCAGGGTTTTCCAAATACTTTTAAACTCCATGATTCAGATGTTGAAAG
>PTKS01000006.1 GCA_002937855.1 Alphaproteobacteria bacterium MarineAlpha5_Bin12
AATCAGCACGCTTGGAAAGCGTGTATAGTGGCAACACTATCGAGGGTTCGAATCCCTCTCTCTCCGCCATAAATTAGGATTTTTCTTTAAAGATTTTTTAATAAAAATAGTTTTCGACACACATACGGCATACTTATGAGACTATTTAACAATAATTTTCCATTTGTTTTCAAGGTAATCTAAATCATCTTTCCATTCCATAATTGCTTTATCAAAATCTCTATATTCATTATCTTTCCTCTTTTCGTTTGATGTAATCAAGCTTTGGAGAACTCTATGAAATTTTTTATATCTTCCTAAGCTATTTGGATTTTTCCATTCTAATGTATAACTAGGAGATTGTACTAATGGTAATTCATTAGTCATAATCCAATCAATTAAAAATCTTCTTCTTTTTGTTGGCTCTCCTTGATGTCCAACATGATAACCAAGAAAACCTAACATTCCTAATTTAGGTGATGTTGCTTTATATTTACCTACTAGAAATAGCTCTGATCTTTTTTTCCATTCAGATTGTATTGCATTTAACATCTTCATAGCATCTTCTTTTTGAGGCTTATTGTTTGATATTATATCAATTGCATTAATAAACATTCTACAAATTTGGTTATCATCCTTTTTTGGAAGTAAATTGATTGTTTTTTCGACACTCATACGACAACATTAGCATTATATTTTTCAGAATTTAATAATTAATTTTTCCTAGAAACCCTACACTTTGTATTTAATCAGCACGCTTGGAAAGCGTGTATAGAGGTAAGCAATGACATGGATTAATTAACAGGCTGAAAAGCCTTGATTTAGGGCTCCCGGTTGAAATTCAGCCGGGAGTTTTTTTAGCTTTGCAATGGCTTAGGCAAAAGTTTGCACTTCATTTGCCCAGCTTTTAAATATTCTGCAAAGTTGTCCATGTCCCACTCGTTGAACTTAACGTCAAAATACTCATCGGCAAGAAAATCTTTTTGATCAAATAGCTCGACCTTGTAGACTTTCTTGCTCTTGTGAAACTCAATGTGCTCGTCAACCCAATAGCGACCCATGTCAAACCAGACGGAATGACCTGAAAGAAAGGGCATAACAAATTGAATTTCAGCCCCAACATTGTTGCCATTGATATTTATTTCCAACACACGTTTTTCCAAAGAATCAATTTTTGGGTTGTCCATCATTGTGTAAAAAGAAAATAGTTCTCTCACAATATCGCAGTTATGAGTGTCTAAGAGAAAGCGAATCTTATCGCCATGGGTTACTTTGCCGTTGCGGAGCATCCATACATAGCCCATTTCTTCATCCACATCATAATACCAGTCATCGGTCTCCAGTATATATTTTGACGGATCATCTTTGCTGAAGGCTTGTGTAAAAAATACAAGATAAAAAATGAATACAATAGCGAGATACTTAATAGGTTTATAAATCATGATTATATTCTAATAGAATAGTAATGTGTGAATATTTTGTTATCTTCGTGTCAAAAAAAAGATTTTTTATCGATATATATTTTTAAAGAGATCAGCACTCAAAGCTGAATTAGAGGGTTATAATTCCTCTCTCTCCGCCATAAATTAAGATATTTCTTTAGCGTCATTAATTGGGCTTTTTTATTTAAACCAAGTAGAAATTTTATCTAAAGATTTTTTTTGTGATGCAAATTTTGGCACTTTAGTATTCGATTTGGGAAAACCCACAACTAAAAGTACAAAAGGTTTTTCATTAATTGGTCTCTTTAGTATCTTATTTAAAAAAGTCATAGGACTTGGAGTATGCGTAAGCATACATAGCCCAGAATAATGCAGTGCAGATATTAATATTCCAGTTGCTATACCAACAGATTCTTTAACATAATAATTTTTAATTTTTACTTTTTTTTCTATAGAAAATTTTTTTTCAAAAACAGCAATCAATATTGGAGCTTCTTCTAAAAATTCTTTATGTTCATCTGTTCCAAGAGGTTGTAGAGCTTTTAACCATTCTGGAGGTGCAACTTTATTATAAAATTTTTCTTCTTCTTTCTCAGCTGCTTTTTTTATTGCCTTTTTAATTTTTTTATTTTTAATGACGACAAAATGCCAGGGTTGTAAGTTGGCTCCATTAGGAGCAGTACCTGCAGATTTTATAGCATTCTTAATAATATTATCATCAATTTTTTTTAAACTAAATTGTCTTATACTCCTCCTTTTTTTGATCAAATTATAAAAAAATTGCGACCTTTCTTTTATTTCATTTATAGAGAGAAAAGTATGTTTTAATTTTACTGGCTGATACTTCATGATAATTAAAAATAATAATATACTTTGAAATCATTTAATGAAAAGTGTATTTTATGTTAGGATATAATAATAATTGAAAGTACGTAATAAACTATGAATCTTAAAGTATATTTATCAGGTGAAATTCACACAAATTGGAGAGAAGAGATAATTAAAAAATGCAAAGATTTAAACTTAAAAATTGAATTTGCAGGACCAATAACTAATCATGAATTGTCTGATGATTGTGGTGTAGCCATATTGGGTAAAGAAAGTAATAAATTTTGGCATGATCATAAGAGTGCAAAAATTAACGCAATAAGAACACGAACTGCAATAGAAAGATCAGATGTGGTAGTAGTTCGTTTTGGGGAAAAATATAAACAATGGAATGCCGCATTTGATGCTGGATTTGCATCAGCGTTATCAAAAGCTTTAATTATAATGCATAATGATGAACACCAACATGCTCTAAAAGAAGTAGATGCTGCTGCTTTGGCTGTTACTAAAAATGTTGATGAAGTGGTTAAAATTCTAAAATACACAATTGAAGGTAAAATATAAAAATTAATTAATGCAGTGAAAAAATATTATCGAGTTGGTTAATTCAATCTACCTAAATAATTAACCATCACCACACCTATCACAATTAATGTTATCCCAATCAATCCATAAAGATTAGGAATTTGATTATACTTAAGCATAGCAAATATCAGTACCCCTGTAACCGTTAGTCCGCTATAGGTTGAATAAGCAAATCCCACTGGAATCACTGACATAGCTTTGGCTATTGAGAACATTGTTATAGACATTAATAATATGCACAAAATAGAGGGTGTTAATTTTGTAAAACCATCAGAAATTTTTGCAAAACTATTTGCAGCAATTCCGGTTGATATTCCAAAAGCTAAAATAAGATATCCTGTTAAAGGTTGCATATTTAATTTGATATATCGTTATTTTAAGAGAAATAATACAATTATTTAAATTCATCACGTTTTAAAGGTGTTTAACCAAAGCTCTTTTGAGTTTCAAATCCCTTTTACTCCCCCAATTTTCAGGTTGAATATTTTTTTAATACTTCTATTTAAAGATATACTTATGATTAAATTAACTACATTTTTTAGGTTGTATTTTTTTTTAATTATCTTATTTATTCATTCACAAGTAATGGCATACGAAGAACCTTCATTTAATGTAGTGCATCAAACTGATGTTTATGAAGTTCGTCATTATGTTGAACGGTTAGCTGTCCAGGCGACTTATAGCAATCAAAATAGCAGTTTTCGAAATCTCTTTAATTATATTTCTGGGGCAAATACAGGTTCAGAAAAAATAGCGATGACAACACCAGTTACACAATCTGAAGAAAGTTCAGAAATGGTAATGCAGTTTTATCTACCTTCAAAATTTACTAAAAAAACAGCCCCTCTTCCTACTGATTCTAAGGTTAGGCTCATAACAATAGAAGAGGGGCATTATGCAGTTATTAAATACTCAGGTCGTATAACTGATAAGAACTTTGATAAGCATAAAAATATTTTGCAGAAAAATCTCAAAAAAGACAATATAGAAATCATAGGTCCTGCTATTAAAGCATACTATAATGGTCCCTTCACTTTACCAATGCTTCGACGCAATGAAGCAATGTATTTAGTGAATTGGAAATAGCAATTTAATTAAATAGCAATCAGGGTTAATACAATCAATGTCGTGAGGGGTAATCTCAAAAAATAGAATACATTATTATTTTTTTTATTTTTAAATATTATAATATAGTCAAAAATCAACTGTGCTATTAAGACAGTCATTAGTGATAAATATAGGATAGAATTACTATAGTTTAAAAGATTTAAAATTATAATAATAACAGCAAAAATACTAGGTAAAAAACCATAAATTACAAGATGCGCGGGTATTTTTTGTTGAAGATTCCAATTCATCGAACCAATAAAAACACTGATTATCAAGGTATAATAAATTATAAAATCAGATACAATTTCTTTTTCAGTAAACGATATTATATCCTTATTAATTAATAGAATAAAAAAGTATGGAATTAGACCAAAATATGAAATGACATATTGTAAGTTTATTTTAGAGTACATTAATAATTGAGAAATTAATTTTTAATTTTCATTTTAAATAAAAATGATTCATCTTCGTCAGAAATAATATAAATGTTTCCATTTTTATCTATCTCGATATCGCGCAATCTCCCGATATCGTGACATGGCTTTTTGTGCATTTTGCATCCCCGTAAAATAATTTCTTCTTTTAATACTTTGTTATTTTCAATCTCCAATTTAATCAACATATGGTATTTTAAGGATGTAACTAATAAATCTCCATTCCAATCCTTAAACATACCACCTTTATAAAATTGAATATTGCTAGGCGCTATTGATGGCACCCAACTTATTAGAGGTTTGTCATATTCATCTTTAAATGGTTTCCCATCACCTATTGGAGAATTATCATAATTTTTTCCTCCCCAACCAATTATTGGCCAACCATAATTTCCCCCTTTATTTATCACTCCAATAAAATCACCACCTTTTGGTCCATGATTAGAAATATATATGTCATCATTAAATGGGGATACAGTCATACCTTGGGGATTACGAACTCCAATTTGATATATTTCTGGAAGCCAAGAAGGTTGATTTATAAACTTTGGATTATCTTTTGGAGGAGAACCATCTAAATTCATGCGAATAATACTTCCAGGATGTTCTGAGCCATCTTGTGCAATCATAAATTTCCATCTATCACCCATACTAGCAAATAAAAAATTATTTTGTATTATTATTCTAGAACCGTAATGAACGCCAAAGCTAAGTTTAGGTTCTGCAATTAATAATATTTCTGTATCTATAATTTTTTGACCTTCAATTTTACCCCTTGCAATAGCTGTACTACTATAATCATCTCCATGATCGTGACTATAAGAAAAATATATATAGTCATTATAAAAATGAACATCCAACAACCCACCTTGTCGATTTTCTGTATGAATATTTAATTCGTGAATTATTTCAGTTTTAGATCCAGTATTAATATTTAATTTAAATAACTTGCCAGTTTTTTCTGTGATCAAGAAATTTTCATCATCGATAAAAGTCATTCCCCAAGGAGAGTTTAAATCTGCAGATATTTTTTCTAATTCAAATTTGGTTTTTGTAATTTCATAGTTTTTGTAATCACTGATATTTACTTCAGCAAAAGCGGTAAAAGATTGAAATGAACATAGAATTATAATTAATAGTATAGTTCTCATTTACTTAAATGAATTCATTTTTTGCTAATTTTTCTAATAGCGGGATCATAATTTTTGGTGCTTTCATTGAAGGATAAATTTCCTGAACTTCTTTATAACTTTGAATTGCTTTGGAATAATTTTTTAATTCTTTTTGGACCAATCCTTGGCCAGCTAAGGCACCAAAATGCCTTTTTTCTAGTTTAAGTACCTCTTCTATATCATTTTGTGATTCTTGATATCTTCCTAATAAATATAGAACTGTTGCTCGTTTATTCCATCCTTCAGCCCATACAGGATCTAATTCAATAACTGTAGAAAATACATCATAAGCTTCATATAATTTGTTCTCTGCCATTAAAATTGATCCTTTCGTTAAAAGTTTTGTCAGATTTTCTTCATAAGGATGTGTTGTCCAGATACCCCATATTTCCATTTCAACTTGGTTGGCAATTCCAGATGTATCTGCATCTCTTAAAAGCTCAAAAAGATTTTTTAGTTTATTTTCTCTTTCTTCCGCATAGACATTTGTAAAGTTAGTAATTGTTATAAAAATTAGGGTAAATAATATTTTTTTCATTTTAATATTTCTACTTCTTATTTTTTGTATTATAAAGATAATTATGAAAGTTTTTTTAATATTCGGTGGAATTTTAATTCTTATTCCTATTGTTTTTTTGGTTTTATTGGCAACAGGATTAATAACATTTTAGTTTATTTTTTTTATTTTTTGATTTTTATCAACAAAAATTGTTAAATCTGAAATTAATGGCATTTTTTTTATCATCCATTTAGTTATTTTTTCATAATATTGAACAAAATCTTCAATTTGTTTTTTATTCATAGAATTAGTATTAAAATTTTTTCTTCCCATCATTTTTTCTTGTTTCAATCGCCAGTTCATGATTTTTGAAAAAGATGGAGGTTTAATGTATATGATAGCATTAAATCGATTAAATAAATTCGCATATTCAAATTTTAATTTTTTATTATAGATACTCCTCCATTTCTTATTTTTATCTTTATATTTTTCTAAATTGTTGATGCTTTTGAATAAATAATTTTGAGAAATAGATGGGCATCCACAACACCATCCTTCCAACAATAAGATGTCATTTTTTGATCTCATTGTTTTTATTTTTTTTGAACGATCATCTTTTAATTTGTTAAAAATTGGCAATTTAATTGGATATTTTCCTTTTTCAAAACTATTAATATTTTTTTCTAGTTTTTTTAAGTCATGAGTTCCAGGAACACCTCTTGTTAAAAATAATGGATGAATTTTTTTCGATAAACCTATTCTTTCTTTTTTTGTTAAATAGTAATCATCAAGACTTAAGCATAAGACATTTTTTTTATAATAAAAATTTATACTAGTTTGTAAAATTTTTACTAACGTAGATTTTCCTATCCCTTGCGAACCCGCGATTAAAAATTTTTTTTGTTTTGAAAAAACAATATATTCTATAATTGGAGTGATAAATTTTACAATATAAGCTTTTGAAAATTTTTTATCCGTTAATTCTTTTAATTGATCTTGAATTGATAGTATCAAATTTTTTTGCATATTTAACGATTTTTTCTAGCTATAATCCCCATTGTAGCTGCTATAAGTCGTGAAACTGTTAGTCCTCCGATACCATCTATATCAACTTCAGGCATGATTTCTACAAAATCAATCGTAACAATTTTAGCTTTTTTTGAAACATCTTTAATTATATTTAAAACTTGAAAATATGTTAGACCACCTGGAACTCTTCCTATAGTATTGGGTGCTATTGAAGGATCCATTGAATCAATATCAATACATATAATAACTTTAGCATTTTTATCTATTTCGTTTAAAATTTCAACAGTTCCTTCTGAATGTACTTTATCTGCTGTATAAAATTTTACACCCCATTCTAGAGCGTCCTTATAATCTTTTGGATGTCCTGATCCTATTCCTCTTGCTCCTACTTGAATTATTTTTTTTATGTGATTCATTTCCGATGCCCTTCTCATTGTAGAAGATAAACCATATTTTTCACCCATGTGTGTTTCTCGCCAATCAATATGCGCATCAATCTGAAGTATAGTAAAATTGTCTCCAAAATTTGACATTGCTTGAATCATTGGAATAGGTACAGAGTCATCTCCACCTACAAGAATAGGTACAGCATTACATTTAATAATTTTTGATATCGAATTTTTAATTTCTAATCGATTTTTTTTATAATTCTTATTGTCCCATTTGATGTCCCCACAATCTACAGCCTTTTTACTTCCTTTAGGAAATAATGGTCCTTCAATGTCAAAGTTATGTCTATCTATATTTGAGTTAAGGGATTGGCCAGCTTTTCGAATAGAAGCAGGTCCATTTTTTGCGTACGGTCCAACAGTTTTATATGGTGTAGCGCAAGGAGCTCCAATAAATACTGATGATGCATCAATTTTATCTAATTTTTTACATTGAGGTAATCCTAAAAAAGTTTTTGAAGAGTTTGCTCCAAACAAAGCTGCTAAATTAGGTTTTTTATTCATATTAATTTGTTAAATTATCTAAAGAAAACCTAATAATCAAACAAATAAAATTATTTTATAGTATAAGATTATTTAAAAATGAATAACATAAAAGATATTGTGAATTTAGAGATCTATCCAATTGACACTTCCTCTGATTTTTTAAAAGATTGTAAAAAAAAATTAAAAAAAGACTCTGTTTTACAATTAGATAATTTTATATCATCAAAATCTCTTTCAAAAATTCAAAATGAAGGTAATCAACTTCATCCTCAAGCTTATTATTGTTCACAAAATCATACTGTTTTATTAAACAAAAAAAATATGGATCTTAAACTAGATGATCCATGTAATGTAGAGGTTCTAAGTAATAAGGGATGTGTTCCTCATGATTTAATTCCAATTAGTTCAGACTTGATAGAGTTATATAATTCTTTAGTATTTCAGAAATTTTTAGAAAATGTTTTAGATATTAAAAAAATCTATCCTTATAAAGATACTTTATCATCAATTAATTATAATTATTATGAAGAAGGTCAACAACTAGGTTGGCATTTTGACAATGCATCTTTTGCAATCACTTTAATGATTCAATCCCCAGATTCTGGAGGCATTTTTGAATACATTAATAAAGGCAGAAATTATGAAAAAAACTATATTGATAAAAAATTAATCAGATCTGTACTTAAGGATGAATATCCTGTTAATGAACTTTCAGTTAAACCTGGAACTCTACTTTTATTTTATGGAAGAAATTATTTACATCGTGTTACAGCAGTAACCTCCCAAAAGTGTAGAATTCTTGTAACATTAAATTATAATTTAGAAGAAGGTGTTTCACTTTCAGAAAATGCAAGGTTAACTTTTTTCGGAAGACTAAAATAAGTAGCAAGTGGTGAAAATTGACAACTTATAGAAAATTTTCTGACAATACTATCTCTACGTTAGTAATTCTACTTCCTAATATGAGAAGTAATTGAACATCAAAAAACCTTTAATACAACTATAAATTTTTTAGTTGAAAATCTGTATTTATAATCTATCTTACATTTAATAAATTGTTAATTTTATGGAGGAATTAAAAATGAGTGGTGATAGCAAGTGTCCAGTCATGCATGGATCAGTTACAAGTAATAATAATAGCGGAACATCAAATAAAGACTGGTGGCCTAAACAACTGAATTTAAATATTCTTCATCAGCACGATACTAAATCGGATCCTATGGAAGAAAAATTTGATTACAGAGAAGAATTTAAAAAACTTGACTATCAGGGATTAAAAAAGGACCTCAATAAATTGATGACTGATTCCCAAGATTGGTGGCCTGCAGATTATGGTCATTATGGACCCTTTTTTATCAGAATGACTTGGCATGCAGCAGGTACTTATAGAACTGGTGATGGTAGGGGTGGAGGAGGAACTGGAGCTCAAAGATTTGCTCCCCTCAATAGCTGGCCTGATAATGGAAATTTGGATAAAGCAAGAAGACTTCTTTGGCCTATTAAAAAGAAATATGGAAATAAAATTAGTTGGGCAGATTTAATAATATTAGCAGGAAATGTCGCAATAGAATCAATGGGTGGAAAGACATTTGGTTTTAGTGGAGGTAGATCAGATATTTGGTCTCCTGAAGAAGATATTTATTGGGGAAAAGAAACTGAATGGTTAACCAACAAAAGATATTCAGGAGAGAGAGATTTAGAAAATCCACTAGCTGCAGTTCAAATGGGTTTAATTTATGTTAATCCTGAAGGACCAGATGGCAATCCAGACCCTTTAAAAAGTGCAAAAGATATAAGAGAAACATTTAGTCGAATGGCCATGAATGATGAAGAAACAGTTGCGTTAACAGCAGGGGGCCATACCTTTGGTAAAGCTCATGGGGCAGGAGATCCTGGTTTAGTTGGTTCAGAACCAGAAGGGGCTCCCATTGAAGAAATGGGATTTGGTTGGATAAGCACTCATGGTTCAGGAAAGGGAAGAGATGCAATTACTAGTGGAATTGAAGGAGCTTGGACGGCTAACCCAACAAAATGGGACAATGGTTATTTTGATTTATTATTAAGTTATGAGTGGAAACTGGTTAAAAGTCCAGCAGGAGCTCATATATGGCATGCAATTGATCCAAAAGAAAAAGATTTAGCTCCAGATTCCGAAGATTCTTCAATTCGTGTGCCAACAATGATGACTACAGCAGATATGGCAATGCGAGAAGATCCAAGTTACAGAAAAATTTCTGAACACTTTCATAAGAATCCAGATTATTTTCAAGATCAGTTTGCTCGAGCGTGGTTCAAACTTCTTCATCGAGATATGGGGCCAAGAACAAGATATATAGGACCAGAAGTACCTAAAGAGGAGCTTATTTGGCAGGACCCTATACCAGCTGGAAATAAAGACTATGATATAGAATCTGTTAAATCAAAGATTTTACAGAGTGAATTAAGCATTAAAGAGATGGTTGAAACAGCTTGGGCTAGCGCATCAACTTTTAGAAGTTCTGATATGCGAGGAGGCGCAAACGGTGCACGTATTCGTCTATCTCCCCAAAAAGATTGGGAAGCAAACAAGCCGCAACAATTATCAAAAGTTTTGAAAGTTCTGGAAAAAATTGCTAATGAAACAAAAGCATCTATTGCAGATGTAATTGTTCTTGCAGGTAATGTTGCTATCGAAAAAGCTTCAGAGTTAAAAGTTCCATTTACTCCTGGAAGAGGTGATGCATCTCAAGAACACACTGATATAGATTCGTTTGCAGTTCTTGAACCCGAAGCTGACGGTTTTAGAAATTATCTAAAGAAAAACTTTACTATCACCCCTGAAGAAATGATGTTAGATAAAGCGCATCTACTAGGCCTCTCTGCTCCTGAAATGACAGTTTTAGTAGGTGGGTTAAGGGCTTTGGGAATTAGCTCTGATGATAGAGGTTTGTTTTCAGAAACTACAGATAAGTTAACAAATGATTTTTTTGTTAAATTATTAGATATGGATGTAAAATGGGAAGCCACCGGAAGTAATTCTTATCAAGCAATTAATAGAAAAAATGGAGAAAAAGTTCGAACAGCATCAAGAGCAGATTTAGTTTTCGGATCCAACTCTCAACTTCGAGCTCTAGCAGAAGTTTATGCTGTAGATGATTCTAAAGCTAAGTTTTTGAATGATTTTATTAAAGCTTGGAATAAGGTTATGAATGCAGATCGTTTTGATAATTTATCTTAATTTAATCAAACTCAATAGTTACTAAATGGATAAAGTAACTTTAGATATCATATGGGGTAAATTACAAGCTACATCTGATGAGATGGGAGTTATATTAGCAAAAGCAAGTATGAGTCCAGTTATTTATGAAGTACTGGATTTCGCTTGCGGTCTTTGCGATAATAAAGGTGAGTGTATATCTATCCAGAATGGTATAACAATTTTTACAGGAACATTTACATCAGATGTTCAAATAATATTAAAAAAATTTGATAAAGACATTAACAATGGTGATATTTTTTTATTAAATGATCCGCATTATTCAGGAACACACTTAAATGATGTTAGTGTTATTAAACCAATATTTGTTAATGATAAATTAATAGCGTTTGCAATTGCAGATGCTCACTGGGCAGATATTGGTGGGAGTGCTCCTGGATCTATTTCTCCTCAAGCTTCTGAAATATATCAAGAGGGTGTTCAGTTACCTGGGGTAAGACTATATAAAAAGGGAGAAATCCAAAAAGATATTATTGACATAATATCATCTAATGTAAGATATCCAACTTTAGCTATTGGAGATTTAAACGCTGAAGTTGCTGCAGTAAATATTGCAGAAAAAAGATTAAATGAAATAGTAAAAAAATATGGTGCTGACAAAGTTTTTACCACATTTGAATATTTGAAGAATACAAGTGAAAAAATTTCTATAAAAGCCATACAGAACATGCCGAATGGTATTTATGAAGTAGAAGACATAATTGATGGTGATAGTTTCAAAGAAGATCCAATTCCAATTAAGTTAAAATTAACAATTAAAGATGAGGAAATTGAATTTGATTTTGATGGAACTAGTGACTTTTCTGAAAGTCCGTTAAAATGTGGAAAAGGCGCACTTTTCTCACAAATTAAAACAGTATTCAAATCAGTTGTAGATCCTCACGGTTTCTCAAATGAAGGGTGGTTTCGTCCACTTAAACTTAAAATTCCTGACGGAACAGTATTTAGCGCTACCTATCCTGAGTCAACTGGATGGTATTTTGAAACTTCATCTTATGCAGCTGACTTAGTTTGGAAGGCTTTTGCTTCTATAATTAAGAATAAAACTTCCGCTGGACATTATCTTGCTCTATCACCATCATTTCTTTATGGAACAGATCACAGAAACAATGAACCCTTTTTTGCGCTTGAGCCGCACTGTGGAGGCTGGGGAGCTTCTAATGATTCTGATGGAACTAGTGGATTAATAGGTATTCTTGATGGAGATACTTATAATTATTCCATTGAATTATTTGAAAATAAATTTCCTATGAGATGCAATCAATTTAAATTTAACACGGAAGATGGAGTAGGGCATGGAGAATTTAGAGGTGGTTTTGGTCTAATCAGAGAATATGAGTTATTATGTGATGATGTTTCATTTTACTGTGCGGATGGTAGAACCAAAACAAAACCTTGGGGTATATATGGAGGTACAGAGGGAAGTAATAATTATAAGATAATAAGATCAAATGGTAAGGAAAGAAAAATTACTATTACCCCTCCTATTAAATTGAATAAAGGTGATACCTTGAAAATTGTCACTGCTAGTGGAGGAGGTTATGGCAAACCAGAAAATAGAGAAAGAAAAAGGGTTTTAGATGATTTAGAAAATGAGTTTATTACACCAGAAATTGCTCAAAGTGTTTATAAATTAAAGGACGTTAAATAATGACAAGACTTGCTATTGACATAGGAGGAACTTTTACTGATTTAATCTTATTTAATGAAAAAAATGGTAAATTAACTGCATATAAATCTTTAAGTACACCTTCAGATCCCTCAAGTGGAGTTGTAAACACTATAAATTTATCGAAAATTGACACTGCAAATATAAGTTTTTTTGTTCATGGTGGAACAACAGTAATTAATGCTATTACTGAAAGAAAGGGAGTTAAGACAGCACTTATTACAACTCTTGGATTTAGGGATATTTTGGGAATTATGCGCGGAAATAGGCCAGATATGTATAATTTAAAACCAAAAAAACCAACTCCATTTGTTGACAGAAAGTTAAGATTTGAAGTGAAAGAAAGAGTAACTTCAGAGGGCAAAATTTTAACACCTTTGAACTTAGAATCTCTAGATGAGATTATAGATATATGTAAAAAAAATAAGGTTGAGTCTATAGCAATTCAATTTTTGCATAGTTATCTATTTACTGAAAATGAAAAAAAATGCTCAGAATATATTAAAAAAAAATTTCCAGAAGTTTCAATAACAATTTCTAGTGACATAACACGTGAATGGAGGGAGTTTGAACGGGCGAATACAGCTGTACTTAATGCTTATGTTCAACCAATAGTATTAAAATATTTTGACAATTTAGAAAAAAAATTAAATGATCTAGGAATAAATTGTGGTTTTACTGCGATGCAATCAAACGGTGGCACAACTTCATTTAATGGCGCTAAAAGACAACCAATAACTCTTGTTGAGTCCGGTCCTGCTGCAGGAGTTAACGGAGCAGTTTTAGTAGGTAATTTAACAAATAAAAAAAATATTATTTATTTTGATGTAGGGGGAACAACAACTAAATGTGCATTAATTGAAAACGGTAAGCCTAAAGTTACAACAGAATATAAACTAGAGTGGACAAGATTCAATCCTGGATATCCTATAAGAGTTCCGGTCACAGATTTAGTTGAGATAGGTGCAGGAGGAGGTTCGATAGCTTGGTTTGATTCCGGTGGATCACTTAAAGTTGGGCCACAAAGTGCAGGCGCCGATCCAGGTCCTTCTTCATATAATAAAGGAGGAATAGAACCAACTATTACTGATGCTAAACTCATAACAGGTGTTATAAATCCAAAAAATTTTGCATCTGGACAATTTGAGTTAAAAAAAAAATTAGCTGAAAAAGCAATAAATAAGATAGCTTCTGTTTTAGGTGTTGATTTGATCACAGCTGCATCTTCTATAGTAAGAGTTGCGGAAGCAAATATGATAAATGCATTAAAGTTAGTATCTATCCAAAGAGGTTATGACCCAAGAGATTTTGTTCTTGTTGCTGGCGGCGGCGGCGGCCCAATGCATGCTTGTACTTTGGGAAAAGAATTGGGCGTAAGTGAGATAATTGTACCACCATATCCAGGATATTTTTCTGCTTGGGGTATGCTTGCAACTGACCAAAGGTCAGATTTTGCAATAACTTCTCTTATTAGATCAGAAAATGCAGACATTAATAAAATTTTATCCATTTTCAATAAACTTGAAGAAGATGCTAAGAATTATTTTCTTTCAAACAATGACTTAGATAAAAATATAATTGATTTCGAAAAAAGAATTGATATGCGATATTTAGGACAAGAACATACGGTTACGGTTACAGTAACTGAAAAGGAATTTGATATTGAAAAAATTCTTAAAATATTTCATTTAGAACATAAAAAAGCATACACTTTTTCTTTGGACAATACTTCAATAGAATTTGTAACATTTAGACTTTCTGCTTCATCTAATTCGCCTAAACCAAAGATAAAAGAAATTTCTAATAATTATAAAATTGACGATTCTATTTTAGAAAAAAGAGAAGTAAATTTTGGAGAAGATGGTCTTCATAAAGCGACAGTTTATAATAGAAATAAATTACCAACTGGTATAGAAATTGATGGGCCTCTAATTGTAGAAGAAGATTCAACTGTAACTATGGTTTTACCAAACCAGAAACTTACCGTAGATAACTTTGGCTTTCTAAGAATAAAATAATTTGCTTAATTTAATAATCATTTTATTAATTATTAGATTATAAATACAATGATAAAATTATGGTAAACAACAATTTCAAAGGCCTACTTTTTATGATCTTAGCTGCTCTTTTTTTTGCTTTAAATGATACTATAGTTAAATTTGCTGTGAAAGAAATTGAAGATAATTCTTCTTTATTCACAATAGTTTTTATAAGAGGAATTTTTACCAGTTCCTTAATTTTAATATCAATTGTTATTTTTAGAAAATTAAATTTTAAAAAATTATTTTGTGATAAAAGATCTTATTTACGAGGATTGTGTGAAGTTGGTACAGCATTTTGTTTTTTAACTAGTATGATGATTATGCCATTAGCAGACGTATATATTTTACTTAATACTGCTCCACTTTTAATCACTGCAGCAGGAGCAGTATTGTTAAGAGAAAATGTAGGTATCAAGAGATGGTCAGCAGTAATTGTGGGATTTATAGGTGTGATAATTGTAATTAATCCAATTAATTTAAAATTTGGTTTTATTTTTATATTGCCAATATCTGCAGCAATTTTTTTAACAATTAAAGATGTTATAACTAAAGGTTATAAAGATTCTTCAAATAGTTTAGAAATTATATTTATAACTTCTTTTCTTGTGACCATTTCTTTTGGAATTGTATCTTTATTTTTTCCAATAGACTTATCATTAAATACTTCAGTATATATTTTGTCTTCTAGTCTTTTTTTGGCGATAGCTTATCTTTTTTCTGTTTTAACGATCATTTATGCACCCTTATCAGTTACTTCTCCTGCAAGATATTCCGTTGTAATTTTTGGAATAATTTTAGGATACATATTTTTTTATGAAATACCGAGTATCAATATGATTATCGGCGCAATAATTATATCTTTAAGTGGTCTATTTATTATAAAAAGAGAAAAAGAATTAGGAAAAATAGATTAATTCAATTTATATTTAATTTTTTTATAACAAATTTTTTTCGTTAAGTACTTTTCTAGCTATTTTAAAGCATTCAAGTGACTGAGGAACTCCACAATAAATTGCAATAACATGAATAATAGATCTTATTTCATTCTTAGTTACTCCATTATTAATTGCCCCTCGGCAATGAATTTCCCACTCATTCATTTTTCCTAATGCTCCTATCATAGATAAGTTCATCATAGATCTAGTTTTAGGGTCGATAGTTTCATCTCCCCATCCAAATCCCCAACACCATTCAGTCATTGCCATTTGGAAAGGTTTTGTAAAATCATCGGCTTGGGATAAATTTTTTTCTACATATTCTTTACCTAAAGTAGCCTTTCTTTTTTCTAATCCTTTGTTAAATAATTCTTTATCCATTTTTATCTCCTATAATATTATAAATATTACTATGTATTGTTGAAAAAAATTTTCAAGTGTGAAGCGAAAAATACTTTTAAACTCTTTTAGTTGTTGTTGTTATAAGTGAGATAGTTTAAGTTAATTTTAAATTATTATGTATAAAGTTGAGTGTCATTGTAAATCAGTCAAACTACAAGTTAATCTTCCAAATATTCTTGATAACTTAGTAAAATGTAATTGTTCAATTTGTCAAAAAAGAGGGGCAATCATGGCGATAGCGAATAAAGATGATGTTAACGTAATAGAAGGAATTGACAAACTATCTCTTTATCAATTTCATACAAAAATAGCAAAACATTACTTTTGTTCTATTTGTGGAATTTATACGCACCATCAAATGAGATCAAATATAAATAAATTTGGAATTAATACCTCATGTATAAGCGGTATAAACCTAGATGATATTAAAAATGTAAGACTTTCAGATGGAATCAATCATCCTTTAGATAAAAAATGAAGTAAATTATTATATGAAATTAATATTCACTTCTTTATTATTTTTATTCTTATCGAATTCCTTATATGCTCATACATTTACAGGAAAAATTGGTTTTTTAGATGGAATTTCTCATCCTGTATTAGGTTTTGATCATTTTCTTGCTATGGTAAGTGTAGGTATAATTAGTTCACAATTTGGAAAACGTTTAATTTGGACAATTCCATCAGTTTTTGTCTTAGTAATGATTATAGGTGGTATTTTTGGAATAAGTTTTGAGTTTTATACTAAAGAAAGTTTTCAAAATATGGATAATAATGAAGTAATACAAATCTTTTATTTTGCTCGTTATATTAATTCCGCTGTAGAGTATGGAATTATATTTTCAGTAATTTTTCTTGGAGGTTGTATTGCGATAGAGAAAAAATTGCCAGTTAAAATAATTATGGCTTTCGTAGCTTTTTTCGGATTTTGTCATGGGGTCGCACATGGTCTTGAAATGCCTTGGGCTGTAAATCCATTACTTTTTGGCCTCGGCTTTTCAACAGGCACAGCTATACTTCATATTTTTGGAGTAATTATAGGTTATTTTTCTATTAAATCGTCTATCTCATCTCTAATTTTGAGATTTCTAGGAATGATGATTTCTTTTTATGGTATTTATTTAATTTTTTAATTTAAATTTGAAATGTGAATTAAATGAAATCTAATAATAATAAAATTTCCATACCCCAACTTTCTAAAATAGTACATTTGTTAGGAGAAACTTTAGGATTGGTTGTTAAAAATCAAGAAGGTAAGATTTATTATGATAAAATTGAAGAAATTAGACTGCTTTCAAAAGCTTCAAGAATATCAAATAATGAAAAGAAAAATAAATTAAATTTTAATAGACTTAAAAAAAATATCAATAATTTAAATTCACAAGAATCACTAATAATTGCAAGAGCCTTTAGTCAATTTTTAAATTTTGTTAATTTAGCAGAGTCATTATATAATATGTATAAAATACAAGATACAAAACAACAAAAATCAAGAGTCAGTAATGACTTAATTCTTTTAGAAGATGTAATAAAAAAAATAATTAGAAATAAAAATATAAATAAAAAAAATTTTTATAAAGTTGCAAAAAATTTAAATATCAACCTGGTATTAACAGCTCATCCAACTGAAGTAAAAAGAAGGACACTTATACAAAAATATGCAAACTTAAACAATATAATTGAAAATTTTAATAATAAAAGGAATGCTGAAAGTTTATTAAAGAATTTAAAAAATCCATTATACGAAGAGATAACTTCAATCTGGAAAACTGATGAAATTAAAAGAACAAGGCCCACTCCATTAGAGGAAGCAAAATGGGGCTTAGCTGTGATTGAAGATAGTTTGTGGAATGCACTTCCAAAAATATGTTCAAGATTTGATAATTTTATATTTATAAACACAGGAAAGAATCTTCCTATAAATTTTTCGCCTATAAGCTTTGGATCTTGGATGGGTGGAGATAGAGATGGGAATCCATTTGTAACAGCTAAAACTACTAAAGAAGTAATTCTTTTGTCAAGATGGATGGCAGCTAATCTTTATGAAAAAGAATTAACTAAATTGATTCAAGACCTTTCTATGCATGAGTGTTCTAATATTCTCAAGAAAAAAGTAGGTAAAACTTTTGAACCTTATAGAGTTTTTTTAAGACCAATAAGAAATAAAATGCAAACTACTCAAAAAGAAATAGAACTCTATTTAAATGAAAAAAAACAAATGAATCTTAAATTAATAGTTAATTCTATTGAAGAAGTTGTTAAGCCTTTAAATCTGGTTTATGAATCTCTTTGTGATGTAAAGTGTGATTCTATCGCAAATAGCTCAGTTTTAGATTTATTAAGAAGAACTCAAGCTTTTGGTTTAAATTTAGCAAAAATAGATATTAGACAAGAAGCTAAAAAGCATGAAATATTAATGAATCAGCTATGTAAAAAATTGAATTTAGGTAATTACTCAAGTTGGAGTGAATATGAAAAAATTTCATTTTTATCAAAAAAAATTAACTCAAAATCAAAATTTATAAATAAAAATGTTTATCTTGATAAAGAAAATAAAGAAACATTCGAGACATTTAGAGCTTTAAAAGAAATTCCAAAAGAATGTTTGGGTGCTTACATTATTTCGATGGCATCTAAAGTTTCAGATATTTTAGTTGTACTTTTATTGCAAAAGGAGTCTGGAATATTAGATTATTTAAGAATTGTTCCCTTATTTGAAACTTTATCCGATTTAGATAATTGTGATAAAATTATTGAAAAATTATATAAAAACTCATGGTATTTAAAACGTTTTAATAGAATGCAGGAAGTAATGATAGGGTATTCAGACTCTTCCAAAGATGCAGGAAAATTTGCCGCTAGTTGGTCTTTATATAGAGCTCAAGAAAAACTAAACAAAATTTCAAAAAAATATCGAGTAAAATTAACAATTTTTCATGGTAGAGGGGGCTCTGTTGGTAGAGGAGGAGGACCTGTTTATGCTGCTTTATTATCTCAACCACCTAATACTGTTAATGGAAACATCAGAGTAACAGAACAAGGTGAAGTAATTCAACAAAAATTTAGCACTGAATCTATCGCTGAATATAGTTTAGGAACCTATATCGGATCAGTTTTAGAAGCGACATTATTACCCCCAATTGAACCTAAAAAAAATTGGGAAAATTTAATGAAAGAAATGAGTAATATTTCTAGCAAGGCATATAGAAAATATTTTTCTGAAGATAAATATTTTTTGAAATATTTTAATAATGTAACGCCTCAAAAGATTTTGGAGAAACTTTTTATAGGTTCAAGACCGACTAAAAGAAAAAATAATAAAAAAATAAAAGATTTAAGAGCTATACCCTGGGTCTTTGCATGGACTCAAATTCGTTTTATTATTCCTGCTTGGTTAGGTACTTTAGAAGCTTTAGAATTTGCTTCAAAAAAAAATAACAGTAAAGATTTAAAAGAAATGTTAAATAAATGGCCCTTTTTTTATGAGATGATGGACATGCTAGATATGGTATTAACAAAAACTGACAATAGGGTAATATTAAACTATGAAAATTCTATAGAAAATGAAGAAATTAAAAAGATTGGTCAAAAATTGAGACAAGATCTTTCCTCACTCATTTTTTTAAATAAAAAAATAATTCCGAAAAATATAATTGGTGAGCGCAAAGAATATAGAGAATCAGTCAGAATTAGAAATACTTATGCGGAAACTCTAAATTTATTACAAGCTGACATAATGAAAAAACTTCGTAGTAGAAATTTAAAAAGAAAAGAAAAAAAAGATTTAGATGATGCAATGATGGTAACAATTGCTGGTATTGCGGCTGCTATGAAAAATACTGGCTAAAAAACATCAAATACGTAACTTATCATAAAATAATTTAATGAAGAATTTTGAGTCAAGTAGGCCCTGTTAGCTTCAATTCTATATCTCTTCAACATCACACTAATACCAATTTTAGGTAAAAAATAGTCATCAATAGGAAGATCAATATTTCCTAATGAGGAAGAAATACTTACTTTATCATCAATTTTTATTAAACCACCTGATATTCCGAATGGTCCAAAATTTTTAACTAGATCAAAATTTAACCCTTGAATATTAACTTTTGCTTTTAAGGATTCACTTGGCGAAGTTGTAGATGAGTCAGAAGTTAATTGACCCAGACTTAAATAGGATAATTCTAAATTCATTAGCGCCAATAAACCCGTTCCTATGCCATATTCATATGATAAATTGTCTGTTTGAAATGAAGTAGAAGAGGTTGCAAAACCTAAGCCTGTCAGTTTATTGTTCACTTCATCTATATCACTATTACCGATATTGTAATTAGAAATTCCTAATCCACCGAAAAAATATAAGGAATCTTTGCTGTGAACATTTTTTATTGAAAAAAATAATATACAGAATATGATTATAGTAAATCTTAACACATAAATTGACTATATTAACTTCTGCATAAAATAAATAATTTTTATAGTTATGAAGCAAAAGTGTAAAAAATTAACGAGGTAATCAATTAAATATGTTTAATTTTGTTAAAGGTATAAAAAAAATTTTACTTTTACAGA
Organism: Alphaproteobacteria bacterium MarineAlpha5_Bin12; assembly: GCA_002937855.1. GTDB lineage: Bacteria > Pseudomonadota > Alphaproteobacteria > HIMB59 > MarineAlpha5-Bin12. The sequence continues at coordinate 20,890 of PTKS01000006.1, forward strand.
GAAATGAATATCAGAGTAATTCTAGCAAATTCTTAAGAAAACTATTTGGCAGAGAGTTACACACTAGGTTCTTTATAAATTTTACAAATAATAATCTACAGAAAATCAATAATCATTTTTATAAAGATATGAAAAATGAATTTGATAAAATTAAATTTTTTTTACCTAAAAAAGCTTACAATATTTTAGATATTGGTTGCGGCATTGGAGCAATAAATATTTTTTTAAACAATCATTACGATAATTTACCTAATTTTCATTTATTGGATAAAAATTTTGTTTCTAATAAAATTATATACGGTTTTAAAAAAATTAAAACCGAAGGATATAATAATTTATTAACAACAAAACATTTTTTAGAAGCTAACAATATTAAAAAAGATAAAATTAATATTTATGATGTTGATAGGGATGAATTAATTGATTTAAAATATGATTTAGTTATCTCACTTGTTTCGTGGGGATATCATTATCCTCTGGAAACTTACATTGATTATTTAAAAAAAAATGCAACAAACAAAACAATATTTATTTTTGATATTGCTGCGGAATATATTTCTATAGAAGATGTAAAAAAATATTTTAATAAAATAGAGATTATTAATAGGTATCAAAAGAAGCATCAACAAATAAGATTATTTTGCAGTGAAATAAAATAGTTTATAATGAAGCTAATAAAAGTTTTTTTGTGTAATCATTTTTAGGATTATTTATTATTTCATCTTTTTTTCCTATCTCAATTATTTGACCATCTTTCATAACAATTATTTCATCTGATACAGCTTTTATAACTTTTAAATCATGACTGATGAAAATGTATGTAAGATTATTTTTTTCTTGAAGTGAATTTAATAAATCTAAAATTTGTGTTTGAATACTTACGTCAAGAGCTGATGTTGGTTCATCAAATATTATTAACTTTGGTTTTAAAACTAGGGCTCTTGCAATAGCTATTCTTTGTCTTTGGCCACCAGAAAATTCATGTGGATAACGGTTTTTTATATAATCATAATTTAAACCAACATCTTGACATGTAAAATACACTATTGAATCTTTGCTTTCTTCAGAGAGTTCTTTCTGGTGAATATCCAGACCTTCTTTAATTATTTGTTCAATAGTCATTCTTGGACTAAGAGAGCTAAAGGGATCTTGAAAAACAATTTGCATTTCTTTTCTCAATTTTCTTAATTTGTTTTTGTTAACTGAGGAAATATCTAAATTTTTAAATTCAATTTCTCCATTAAATTTTATTAATCTTAATAAAGCTAGAACCAAAGTAGTTTTACCTGAACCTGACTCACCTACTATTCCCAGTGTTTGATTTTCTTTCAAACTAAAGCTTATTTCATTTACAGCTTTAACATAACTTATTGTTCTTCTTAGAATTCCCTTTTTAATTGGATACCAAACTCTTAAATCTTTAATCTTTAATATATCGTATGCATTATTTTGATCTATGTAATTCTTTTGTTTTGCTTGAGCACTAATTAATTCTTTAGTATATTTATGTTTTGGATTTTTAAAAATTTCATTTATTTCATTTTGTTCAACAATTTCTCCATCTTTCATTATACAAACATAATCAGCCATCTTTCTTACAACAGCTAAATTATGACTTATGAATAACATTGCCATTTTCATCTCTTTTTGAATTGTCTTTAACAAATTAAGAATTTGATCTTGAATGGTAACATCTAAAGCTGTTGTGGGTTCATCAGCTATCAAAATTTTTGGCTTATTCGCAATGCTCATAGCTATCATTACTCTTTGTCTTTGACCCCCCGAAAGCTCATGAGGTAAAGATTTTAATCTGCCTGTTAATTCCTCTAGGCCAACCTGTTGAAGTAATTTCATAATTATAAAACTTGCTTCTTTGGATGTTACTTTATTATGTAACATTAATATTTCAGTTATTTGTTTTTCAATTGTATGTAAAGGGTTGAGACTTGTCATTGGTTCTTGAAAAATAGATGTTATATATTTTCCTCTGATTTTGCGAATATCATTTTCATCAAGTTTTAAAAGATTTTCACTATTAAATATTATCTCTCCTTCATTGTGAAAAGCATTTGGAGGTAGTAATTTAAGAATACTTAATGCTGTAACTGATTTACCAGAACCAGATTCTCCTACAAGCGCAGTTGTTTTACCCTCTTCAATTGCAAAGTTTATTCCTTTCACAGCAGTATTTTTTATATTTTGGGAATTAAACCCAATATGTAAATTTTTTATTTCAAGTATATTATTCATTTATTTACAAATGTTTTTCTCGGATCTAGCGAATCTCTTATAGCTTCACCAGTAAAAACTAATAAACTTAACATTATTGCTAGAGTAAAAAAACTTGTTAATCCAAGCCACGGAGCTTGTAAATTATTTCTTCCTTGATTAACCATTTCTCCTAATGAAGCTGAACCTGGAGGTAATCCAAAACCTAAAAAATCCAAACCCGATAATGCTGTTACAGATGCACTTAAACTAAAAGGTAAAAAAGTAATTGTAGCTACAGTTGCGTTTGGTAGCAAGTGTCTAAAGATAATTGTTATATTAGAGACTCCTAATGCGCGAGCCGCTCTCACATAATCAAAATTTCTTGCTCTTAAAAATTCAGCTCTAACAACTCCGACATACCCCATCCAACTAAATAAAAGAAGAATTAAAAGTAACCACCAGAAATTAGGTTGAACCACACTAGCAAGAATAATTAAAACATATAATGTTGGTATTGCTGACCAAATCTCCATAAATCGTTGAAAAATTAAATCAATATTTCCACCAAAATAACCCTGGATAGCACCTGCTGTTACTCCAAAAATCATTGAAAAAAATGTAAGAGTTAATCCAAATAAAACAGAGATTCGAAATCCATATATTAATCTTGCTAACACATCTCTTGCTTGATCATCTGTACCTAACCAATTTTTTGCACTTGGAGGTGATGGTACGGGAATTTCCAAATCTCTAATTATGGTATCAAACGAGTAAGGTATAATTGGCCAAACCATCCAACCTTTTTCATTTATCAAATTCTTTACATATGGGTCTCTGTAATCTGCCTCAGTTTCAAAATCTCCATTAAAATATGTTTCTTGATAAGTCTTAAATATTGGAAATAATATTTTGTTTTCATATTTTATTATTAGAGGTTTGTCATTAGCTATAAAATCTGCAAATAATGAAAGTATAAGAAGCAAAATAAATATCCAAAAAGAATAAAAACCTCTTCTGTTAGAATTAAAATTTTTTAATCTTCTTCTATTTAATGGAGATAATTTAATCATTTATGTATCTCTTGATTCAAAGTCTATTCTGGGATCTACTATTGAATACATTACATCTCCTAGTATCCCCATAATTAATCCAAGTAATGAAAAAAAATATAATGTAGCAAAAATAACAGGATAATCTCTTGTTAATGCAGCTTCATATCCTAATAATCCCAAACCATCTAAAGAAAATATGACTTCTATAAATAGAGAACTTGAAAATAAAATTCCAATAAATGCTGATGGGAAGCCAGCAATAACTATAAGCATAGCATTTCTAAATACATGACCATATAAAACTTTATTTTCTGAAAGTCCTTTTGATCTTGCAGTAATAACATACTGTTGGTTAATCTGATCAAGAAAAGAATTTTTAGTTAATAATGTCAAGCCAGCAAAACCACTTACAACCATCGCAATTAGAGGAAGAGTTAAATGCCAAAAATAATCTAAAATTTGTTGAAAAAAACTTAAATCATTGAAATTGTCTGATGTTAATCCCCTAAGTGGAAAAAAATCATAATATCTTCCTCCTGCAAAAAAAACTATAAGTATTACTGCAAATAAGAAATTTGGAATTGCATAACCTATAGTTATAATAGTACTTGAAGTTATGTCAAAACGACTCCCGTCTTTAATCGCTTTTCTTATACCCAGGGGAATAGAAATTAAATACACTAATAAAGTTGTCCATAGACCCAATGAAATTGAAACAGGCATTTTATCTAATACAAGTTCTATAACTTTACGATCTCTAAAAAAACTTTCACCAAAATCAAATGTTAAATAATCTTTAATCATATTAAAAAAACGAATATGAGCTGGCTTATCTAGTCCATACATAACCTCTATTTCTCTTATAATATCAGGATCTAAACCTTGTCCTCCTCTATATTTACCATCATTGCTTGATTCTAAGTTTAAATTATTTAATGCCTCACTTTCATCGCTTCCAGAAAATCTTGCAGTAGATTCTACTGCTGTTCCTGTCATTTCAGCAATCATTTGTTCAACTGGGCCTCCAGGAACAATTTGCACAACTGCAAAATTTAAAATCATGATACCAAATAAAGTAGGAATGACTAGTAGTAGTCTTCTAATTATATACGCAGTCATTTTTTTAAATTCCTAAAAACTTGAAATTATTATTGAATAGATTTTTTTCTTTCATCAATGCTATTAATTTTAGAGTCATCTACCCACCAAGTATCTGTTCCAAGTGAGTATTTTGGTCTTACAAGAGGCTTATCAAAAATATCCCAATATAAAACTCTATAAGAAGATATATGCCATTGTGGTATTACATAATGATTCCAGAGTAAAATCCGATCTAAGGCTTTTGTAGCTGTAATTAAACTTTCTCTATCTTTAGCTCCAATAACCTCTTCTATTAGAGAATCAATCAAGGGGTTTTTTATGCCAATAATATTTCTAGATCCATTAGTATCTGCAGCATCAGAGCCCCAAAAATTTCTTTGTTCATTTCCAGGCGATAAAGATTGACGAAAAGAATATACAATCATATCAAAGTCAAAATTCTCTAATCTTTTTTGATATTGTGAGCTATCAATTGTTCGTACATTTACCGATATTCCTAATTTTTTTAAATTATCTTTAAAAGGTAGGACTATTCTTTCAAAAGCTGGCGATACAAGAAGAATTTCAAATTCAAATTTTTTATTTGTTTCTTTATTATACAAATTTCCGTCTTTTATTTCATATCCTGCTTTTTTTAACAATTGGGTAGCTTTTGAAAGTTCTTTTCTTATGTATCCGGTCCCATTAGTTTTTGGAGGTTCATATTGTTTTATAAATACATCTTTTGGAATCTTAAAATTCACATTATATTTTTGTAATATTTTGTATTCATTACCTTGAGGTATTCCTGTAGATGCCAACTCAGAATTTTCAAAGAAACTATTTGTTCTTTGATAAGCGTTATAAAAAAGGTTTGAATTTGTCCACTCAAAATCAAAAGCATATGATAAAGCCTCTCTAACGTTTTTATCTTTGAAAAAATTTTTTCTTATATTAAAAGCAAAAGCTTGCATTCCTTGAGGATTTTCATGTTGAATAAGTTCTTTTATAATTAATTTTTTATCTACTGCATTGATGTCATAACTTGTTGCCCATTCCTTAGAACTATTCTCTGAAAAAAAATCTATTTCTCCTGATTTAAAAGCTTCTCGCTCAACACCTCTGTCTTTATAGTATTCATATTTAATTGTTGCAAAATTATCTATTCCTTTTTTAATTGGCAAATTAATTCCCCAGTAATCATTGTTTATTTCATAAGTAATTGATCTACCAGCGTCAAAAGATTTAATCTTATAAGGTCCGCTTCCTATTGGAATTTCAAGCGTTGTTTCTTCAAAGTTAGTTTTTTCCCAATAATGCTTTGGTAACACTGGAAGTTGGCCTACAATTAGAGGTAATTCTAAATTTGTATTACCTTTAAAATTAAATCTTACTTTTAAATCATCTACTTTTATAACCTCTAAAACATCGCCATAATAATATTTATAAAACGGGTGACCTTTTTCCATGAGAGTATTAAAAGTCCAAATCACATCCTCTGGTGTTATTTGTTTACCATCATGCCATTTTGCTTCTTTTCTTAAATTAAATGCAACCCACGAGCGGTCATTAGGCCATTCAATTGACTCTGCAATAAGACCATATTCAGTAAATGCTTCATCACTTGTTGAAACTGTTAGTGTTTCAAATAAATTACCTATTCCGTCAGCTGAAGTACCTTTGAGTGTAAAAGGATTAAAAGTATCATAATTTCCAATAGAGCTAAAAATAACCTTACCTCCTTTTGGGGCATTAGGATTAACATAATCAAGATTTTCAAAGTTCTTTTTATACTTTGGCTCACCATGCATTGCTATTGCATGTGACTTATTTATTTCAGCAAAAGTAGGGTGAGAAAATAGAACAAATAAAATTGATATAATAATTTTATACATTGTCTTAAATATAATCTTTTTTCTTAAATAGGTAAATTAAAATTATATATTCAAAATAGATAAAGCTATATTTCTCATAATACTTATTAATTTCTATGAGTTTAATATTTGAATCACTTCTTTATGAATAATTTTTGAAGAAGAGGCCACTATGCTTCCATCGGATTCTAAATTGATTTTTTTTCCAAATCTGTCAGAAACACATCCTCCTGCACCTTCAATTACTGGTATCAAAGCCATATAATCATGAACTTTTAGAGTATCTTCTACAACAATTTCAATTAGTCCTGATGCTAACATTCCATACATATAACAATCGCCTCCAAAACGATGGTATTTTGTTTTTTTTATTAAACGATCATACACTTTTTTAAAATTATCATCTTCAAAATATAATCCTGATGTAAAAGCATAACAGTCTTCTAATTTGTCATTTTTTGATGTTCTTATAACTTCACCATTCATTGAAGATTTTTCATTTATTTTTCCCAACCATCTTTCATTATGTGCTGGGCAATTAATTATACCTAAGATTGGTATATTATTATGCAATAAAGCAATTAATGTACCAAAGTCTTTATGACCAGCAATATAACTTCTTGTTCCATCAATTGGATCAATCACCCATGTAAATTCACTATTTAAATTTTTATTTTCAAATTCTTCTCCGAGTATATTATGATCAGGATATTTATTTGTAATTAAATCTCTTATTTTCATTTCACAATTTCTATCAGCTATAGTTACTGGGGTGTCATCCGATTTTGCATCAATTTCAATATTTTTTCTGAAATACTCCATTGTAATTTTTTCTGAATGATCAGCAAGTTGATCAATAAATATTACAAATTCATTAGGACATTTATTTAACATAATTTATAATTTATTTTATGGAAGAGGTGGAGGATTATCTGACTTTTCTCTTAACCACAATACCATATTAGCCCTATCTTCAACTTTTTTTAATCCAGTAAAATTCATTTTAGTACCTTTTATATAATCTTTAGGTTTATACAAAAATTTTGCAAGATTTTCATAAGTCCATTTATCACCAAAAGTAGCCATTTCACTTGAATAAGCATAACCATCTAATGTTCCTATTGGTCTATCAATAATTCCGAAAAGATTCGGACCAATTTTGTGTGGCTCACCTTTTTTAAAATTATGACATGCAGAACATTTACTTGCTAATTTTTCACCCTTTTCTAGAGAAGCGTCTTTCAAAAGAAGAGATATGGGTTCAATATTTGATTTTTCGGTGCTTTCAGCAATTTCATTAGATGAAACTTCAGTTTCTGGGATTTCTATTTTATAAGCTTGTTCTTCAGGTGTTTTTGGATTAATTATGATATTTCCAATTTTATTAATTATGTAAATAATAACCAAAGTAAAAATAATCGCAGCAATAATTTTATTAATTTCAAATAAAGACATGATAAATATTACTAGAGTATATATAGAATTTTTTTGATAATGAAAATAAATCTTTTATTAGTTTACTACTTTTTTACAAATTAATTTCTTCGATGAAGACAATAATAGTAATTCCTGCTCGGATGGCATCAACAAGATTTCCTAACAAACCTATGGCCATGATAAATAAAAAACCTATGATAGCTCACGTATGGGAAAAGGCAAAAGAAGCAAACTTAGGTAAAGTCTTAGTCGCGTGTTGCGAAAAAGAAGTTTTTGAGTGTATTCAATCTTTTGGTGGAGAGGCAATTTTAACAGATCCTGAAATTCCTTCCGGAACAGATAGAATATATGCTGCTTTAGAAAATGATGAAGAATTTGAATTATATGACAGTATAATAAATTTGCAGGGTGATATGCCATTAATTGATACTAAAAGCATTTTGACCGTAAATAAAATTTTTTCACAAGGTTATGATATATCTACCTTAGTTACATCTTTTTCTTCAGATAGTGAGAAAGAAAATAAGAACATTACAAAAGCAAAAGTAAAATGGATTAAAAAAAATAATATTGGAGAGGCTATTGATTTTTATAAAATCAGAAAATCTAATGATGAAGATTTGGTTTATCATCATGTAGGTATTTATTGTTTTTCACCTGCTTCCCTTAAAAAATTTATAAATTTAAACCAAACAACTAAAGAAAAAGAATTAAAGCTTGAACAAATGCGTGCGATTGAAAATAATATAACTATTGGTGTCGGGTATGTTAATAATGTTGCAATAAGTGTAGACACAATAGAAGATTTAGTGCAATTGGAAATGCAAATTAAAAAAAATGAATAAAAATATAAAAAATTTTTCTTTTCAAGGTGTATCAGGTGCCTATAGTGAAATAGCTGGAAAGAATATTTATCCTAATGCGGAGTCTATACCTTGCAAAACATTTGAAGAAATGTTTGAAGTCGTAAGAGAAAATAAAGTAGATCGAGCAATTGTTCCCATAGAGAATTCTTTAGCAGGAAGAGTTGCAGATACACAGAGACTTATACCTGATTCAGGTTTAAAAATAATAGGTGAGTATTTTCTAGAAATTAAACATTGCTTACTTGCTAGTAAAAATGCTTCAATTAAATCAATTAAAAGAGTTCATAGTCACGAGCAAGCTTTGGCACAATGTAGAAATAATTTAATAACTAAAAAAGTTTCTATGATAGTTGCTGCGGATACTGCAGGTGCGGCAAAAGAAATTGCCAAACTAAATAATACTGAAGATGCAGCAGTCGCTTCTAAACTTGCTGCTGAGATGTATAGGTTGCAAATTTTACAAGAAAATATTCAAGATTCAGATACAAACCATACAAGGTTCGTTATAATGAGTAAAGAACTTAATAAATTTGATATCAAAGAAAAAGATATTATGACAACAATAATATATCAAGTGAGAAGTATTCCTGCAGCTCTTTACAAATCACTTGGAGGATTTGCTACAAATGGAGTAAATATTACTAAATTAGAGAGTTATATTCACCCTCAGGGATTTGATGTTGCTCAATTTTATGTAGATATTGAAGGTCATCCTGATACCCCATCTGTTAAATTAGCACTTGATGATTTAAAATTTTATTCAAAAAAATGTGATATAATAGGTGTGTATAAAGCAGCTAATTTTAGAAAAAAATAATTTTATCCACTAAGCTATATAAGTCTTTGTTAAAATTATTCTATATGATGATATATTGGTATTGGAAGGCTGAGTGGGCAAAAAACCTGTTAACCCAGACAGATCCGAAAGGAAGCATCTGTAGCAAAGTTTTTTGGGTCATAATGCCTTCCTTTATAATTAATAAATGTTTAAAATAAGTTATTAAAATGGATACTAATAATTACCAAGTTTTAGCTAGAAAATATCGACCTAAAAAATTTTCTGAACTTATTGGTCAAGAAACATTAATTAGCGTTATAACAAATGCAATTAAATTAAATCGATTAGCACATGCATATCTTTTAACGGGTATCAGGGGCGTGGGAAAAACTACAGCTGCAAGATTAATTGCAAGGACTATAAACTGTGAGAAATTAACCTCAAATAATTATGAACCATGTGGGAATTGTGATTCTTGTATTTCAATATTAGAAGAAAAAAATATGGATGTGATTGAGATGGATGCAGCAAGTAGAACTGGCGTGGACGATGTAAGAGAAATTATTGAAAATGTAAAATATAAACCCACAAACTGTAAGTTTAAAATATATATAATTGATGAAGTTCATATGCTTTCAAAAAATGCTTTCAACGCATTATTAAAAACTTTAGAGGAACCTCCACCACATATTAAATTTTTATTTGCAACAACTGAAGTTCAAAAAATACCAGTTACAATTTTATCTCGCTGTCAGCGATTTGATTTATTTAGGGTAAATAATGAAAAGTTAATTGAACATATTTTACAAATTGCTGAAAAAGAAAAGATTTTAATTTCTAAAGATGCAGTAGCTTTATTAGTAAGAGCAGCTGATGGCTCTGTAAGAGATGCAATTAGCTTATTAGATCAATCAAAAAATAACTCTACTGAAAAAATTGAGTCAGATGATATAGTAAAAATGCTTGGTTTGGCGGATAGAGGAAAAATTTATGATCTAATTGATCTAATTTTTAAGGGAATGGGGCAAGAATCACTTACTTTATTTAAGTCTCTATATTCCCAAGGTGCTGATTGTTTAATTGTCTTTGAAGAAATGCTAAGAATAACACATTTTTTATCTGAAATTAAAATTCTACCTTCAATTTTAGAGGATCCTTATATCCCAGAATTAGAAAAAAATAAAGGAAGTGAAATGTCTTTAAATTTAACAATATCAACTTTAGGAAGATTTTGGCAAGCGCTTTTTAGGGGTCACCAGGATTTAAAACAATCTTCTTTCCCTTTACAAACAGCGGAAATGATAATTATTAGATTAATACATTTATCTAATGTTCCGCCACCATCAGAACTAATTAAAGAAATTAAAAAAGTAGATCAAAATTATGCAAAAGATCAAATAATTAAAAAAAATGAAGACAATATTTCAAACAAAACAGTTCAAAAAAATCATGATATATTAAATAATTCTGAGTCTGATAGAGAGGATATTACAAAAAAAAACGAAGAGAAAAAAATTAGATCTTATCGTGAATTTGTAGAAATGTTTAAAAAATATCGTGAACCCATTTTATTTACAAAACTATATAACAATGTGAAAAAAATTTCCTTTGAAGAAGGAAAAGTAGTTTTAAATTTTGAAGATGTTGATGATGAAAATTTTGCTAGACAAATAAAAACACTTATTTCTAAATGGACTGGAAGAATATGGAATGTTATTTTATCAGATAATAAAACAGGAAAAACACTTGCTGAAGAAGATGTTATTCGTAAACAAAAATTACTAGAAGAAATAAATAATTATCCTGAAATCAAAAAAATATTGTCAACTTTTCCAGGATCTAATATTCACTCAATAGAGAAAGAAGGAAATTCTGATAATCAAAAAAATAAGATGAAAATTTTAAAACAGGAGAAGAAATGACTAATATTGGAAATATGATGAAACAAGCACAACTTCTTCAAAAAAAAATGAATGAAGCGCAAGAAAAATTAAAATCCATTGAAGTTGAAGGCATATCTGGTGGCGGTATGGTTAAGGTAAAAGCAAATGCAAAGGGAGAGATCAAAAAAATAGATATTGATAAATCTTTGATGAAAGAAGAAGAAAAAGATATTACTGAAGATCTAATTTTAGCAGCTATTAATGATGCTAAAGCAAAAGCAGAAACAGCTGCTTCAGATGAAATGAAAAATGTTACGGGTGGAATACCCTTACCACCAGGTTTTAAACTTCCATTTTAAATGATTGGTATTGAAGTTGAAAAATTAATAAATTCTATTGCTAAACTTCCAGGTTTAGGAAAACGTTCGGCTCAAAGAATTGCTTTACATTTATTAAAACATAAAGATAAATCTTTACACCCTTTATTATCATCAATGCAAGACGCAATTAAAAAAATAGTAAATTGTGAATTATGCGGTAATATAGATACAGTAAATCCATGTTCTATTTGTAATGATAAGCGAAGGGATAAAAACACACTATGTATAATAGAGGATATTTCTGACTTATGGGCATTTGAAAGAACGGGATTTTATAGAGGTTTATATCACGTTCTGGGAGGAGCTCTTTCTGCAATAGAAGGTATTGGTATTGAAGAATTAAATATTGATAATTTGATCAAAAGAGTAAAAAAAGAAAAATATAAAGAAATAATATTGGCTTTAAGTGCTACTACTGAGGGTCAAACAACTAGTCATGTTATAGCGGATAAAATAGAGCATTTTAATATTGAGATAACAAGGTTGGCACAAGGTTTACCAGTTGGAGGAGAAGTGCAATATCTTGATGAAAATACGTTAAATACAGCATTTCAAGCAAGAAGAAAAATTACATAATTTATAATTATATGAGTGAAATTCTTATTACACCCAATCCGATACTAAGGAAAAAATCTCTACCCGTAAAAGAGATATCCAATAATGAAATAACCCTATCAAAAAAAATGATTAAAATTATGAATGATGCTCCAGGAATAGGTTTAGCGGCACCGCAAATTGGAGAATTAAAAAGAATTATAACAATAAATATATATCAAAATGAAAAGAATATAAAATATACTCTTTTTAATCCTGAAATTTTAAGCTTTTCTGAGAATAAAGTTATTATGGAAGAAGGATGTTTATCAATTCCTAAACAATTTGCAGATATTGAAAGGCCAGAAAAAATTCAATTTAAATATTTAAATGAAAAAGGCAAAATTATAGAAAAAAATGCTACCGGAAATGAATCTAGAGTAATTCAACATGAAATAGATCATTTAAATGGTAAATTATTTGTAGATTATTTATCATCTCTTAAAAGAAATATTTTATTAAAAAAAGTAAATAAGTTGAAAAAAAATGGTGAATTATGAAAAATGAAAGAATTGTTTTTATGGGTACACCAAACATTTCTGCTCAATATTTAAGTGCACTTATTAAAAATCATTATAATATTATAGCTGTTTATACCCAACCTGCAAAAAGACAAGATAGAGGTATGGATTTAAAAAATACTCCTGTACAAAATTTAAGCATAGTAGAAAATATACCTTGTTTTACTCCTGAAATATTAAAAGATCAAAATGAGATAAATAAATTTGAAAATTTGAAAATTGATGTGGCAATAATTATGGGGTATGGAATGTTAATACCAAAAGAATTTTTAAATATACCAAAATTAGGTTGTATCAATATTCATTTGTCACTTTTGCCTAGATGGAGAGGAGCATCACCTATTGAGCATTCTTTAATGTGCGGTGATGGTGAGACAGGGGTAACAATATTTAGATTAAATGAAAAATTTGATTGTGGTCCAATATTAAATTCAATCAAATTTAAAATATCAAATACTGAAACCAAAGAAGATCTTCAGAAAAATTTAAATAGTCTTGGTATTGATTTGCTTCTAGCGACTTTGCCTAAATATTTAAAACAAGAAATTTCGCTAAAAAAACAAGATGATAGTCAGGCTACATATGCAAAGAAAATTTTTAGCCAAGATAGAAAAATTAATTTTTCTCAAAAGAAAAAAGAAATTTACAATTTTGTAAGATCTTTTTCTCCTAAACCTGGGGCTTGGTTTACATTTAAAGGAGAAAAAATTAAAATTTTATCATGTGAGACTAATTCGATTATGGGAAATAAATCTACAATATTATCTAATAATTTAGACATAGGTTGTGAGGATGGGTCGATCAAGCCAATAATGATTCAAAGAGAAGGAAAAAAAATAATGAATATTAATCAATTTATAAGAGGTTTTAATTTTAAAGTTGGCGATCAAATTCATTAAGATATGACGAGATTTAAAATCTTAATTGAGTATAAAGGAGCTAATTACGTAGGTTGGCAAAAACAAGAAAATGGAAAATCAATTCAAGAGGTCATTGAAAATTCTATTAAAAAACTGACTGGTGAAAAAAGACAGATATTTGCAGCTGGAAGAACTGATGCTGGTGTTCATGGCTTAGGTCAAGTGGCTCATTTTGATTTAAAAAAAAATTTATCTGAAGATACCATTAGAGATGGATTAAATAGTTATTTAAGATCAGAATCTATTTCAATTCTTGACGCTAAGAAAACAACAAAAGATTTTCATGCAAGATTTTCTGCAAAAAAAAGAGAATATTTATATAAAATTATAAATAGAAGAGCCCCACTAACAATTGAAAAAGATTTAGCATGGGTATTACATAAAAAAATAGATTTAAAAAAAATAAAACACGCGGCAAAATTGTTTATAGGAAAAAATAATTTAAATGCTTTTCGCTCAGCTCATTGCCAATCTAAAACTGCTATTAAAAATATTGATCAAATAAAGATTAAAAAGATTAATGATAAAATAGAAATTTATATAAAAGCAAAGTCTTTTTTGCATTCCCAAGTTAGAATAATGGTGGGTACTTTAATTCAAGTAGGTGAAGGAAAAATGCAACCAGAAGATATTAAGTCAATAATCAAAAAAGCAAAACGTGAGAATGCTGGCCCCACTGCTCCAGCTTCTGGTTTATATTTGCTCAAAGTATATTATTAAATTAATATTTTGATAATTTTTTTTCTAATAATCTAATAAAATATGTCATAATAATTATTAATAACAAATATTCTAAAACTAAAAATGTATATATTTCAAGAGGTCTATAGACTGTTACAACTAACTCATTGGCTTTTCTTGTTAAATCTGCCAAACCTACAATTGAAACTAAAGAGCTCATTTTAATGATATATACAAATTGGTTTCCAATAGGAGGTAAAATAAATCTTAATGCTTGAGGAAAAATGATATATCTCATTCTCTGCCATGAGTTGAGGCCTAAGGATTTTGAGGCTTCATGTTGACCTTTAGGAATTGATAAGATTCCCGCTCTAAAAATTTCTGCTTCAAAAGCTGAATCGCTTATTGCAAGAGATACTATACCTGCCAAAAATGGAGTTAAACTTAATCCAACTAAAATTGGCAGTCCATAATAAACCCATAAAAGTAAGACAAGAAGTGGAATTGATCTAACTATCTCAACATAAATTCTATTGAATAATGATAAATATTTGTTCTTACTTAAACCTGTAATTGCAATAACAAAACCCAAAAATAATGAAATTAGTATAGAGAAAAATGAAATTAGAATAGTGATATATAAACCGCTAACTAAGAAAGCAATATTTGTAGAACCACTATCTAAAAAAGGATTTATTATATACCAACCCCAATTATAATTAGAAGAACAGCTCGATAATAATAAACTTGATAGTAAAAAGAATATTAATTTATAACTCAAGTTTTTATTGAGTTTGAAGATTCCATTTAATCTTCATATTTTCAAAAAATCCATGAGATTTTTTTAACTCAATCCAATGATTAATATAATTTATCCACACTTGATCATTTTGAGGCAGTAACCAAGCAAGTGGGGTGGGGTTTCTTTGTTCTTTAACGGGTATTATTGCTAGTTGATCATATTGATTAACAAGAGCTGCAGCTTCAATATTAGATGTCATAGATACTTCAGCCCTTCCACTCAACACTTCTTGGAAATCTCTTGCAGGAGACTCAATAGAAGTAATTTTTGCTTTAGGAAAAAAATCTTTTGCCATTTGTTCTTGCACTGTTCCTAATGTTACTGCAAATTTTACATCTTCATTGTTTATATCATCCCAATCTCTAAATTTACTTAGGTTTTTTTTCAGTGTTAATGGAACTTGATAATAATTTAAATAGGAATTTGAATATCCCGCTGCTAAAGCTCTTTTTGTATTTAGTGAAGCACTTGTTGACATATCATATTTATTAGAAGTTATACCTGCTACTAAAGTCTTCCATTCTGTAGGAATAAATTCAATATTTACACCCATATCTTTTGCAAGTTCCTTAACAATGTCAATATCAAATCCTTCATATTCATTTGTTGATGGATTTTTTATAGTCATTGGATTCCAATCGCCTGTTGTTCCAACTTTTAAAACTCCATTTTGAAGGATTTCATCCAGACGAGACTCAGCTAAAACATTTATTGGAGATGCGAGTATTGTCAGAATTATTGTTATAAAAATTTTTTTCTTCATAATAATTTGCTTTGATTAAATTATATAATAAACAATAAATAAAAAAAAAGGTATTGAAAATAAATTTATTTACTAATTGTTGATCTACCACCGTCAATATTAAAGATTTGCCCAGTAATCCAAGAACTTTTATCAGTTAATAACATTGCACCTAATGGACCAAAATCACTACCCTGACCAATTCTTGGAATCGGATGTTTTTTTGCAATTCCCTCCTCAATTTTTGGATTGCTGATAATTCTCTTGCTCATACCTGAATTTACAAGACTTGGAGATATACAATTAACCCTAACTTTAGGAGAAAGTTCAGCCGCCAAAGACACAGTCAGTCCCTCAATAGCACCTTTAGAAGATGAAATTATTGAATGATTAATAAAACCTTTTTTTGCAGCTACAGTTGAGAAAAATAATATTGAACCTTTGTTAATAATTAATTGGCTTAATATTAATTTGAGACTTTCTATAGCCCCTATTAAATTAATATTATAACTTTCCAAAAAATCTTTTTTTGAAGCGCTAAAAATCGATTTCAAATCTATAGAACCTATACAATAAGCAAACCCACAAATTTTACCATCGATCTTTTTAAAGCATTTTTCGATGGATTCCATATCATTTATATCACCTTCTGAATAATTACATGATAAATGTGAAGAAATTTTTTTCAGCCTATCTGAGTTTCTTCCAATCAAAAAAGGCTTGTAATTACCACTAAGAGATTGGGCTATGGATGATCCTATTTGACCACTACCACCTAAAATTATCACTATTTTGTCTGACATAATTTAAATTTATGTCTAATTTTATGTTTTACAATAAGTAAATTAAAAAAATATTAATTAAATCAGAGAAATAGGATATAAAGAAAAAATGAATAATCAAATTTTAAGTGAAAATAATCAAAAATCCAAAGATGAAAATAAGAGGGATTTTTACCTAAAATCTTCTAAAAAATTAATCTCTTTTTTTAATAATACGATAAACAGAAGAAATCCAAGTGTAGATTTAATAATGTCATCACCTACAGGGTGTATGGTAATTACCGAGGTTATGAAGAGTTATTACTTAAATACCAATCTATCTAAACAAGATTTAGTTAATAAAGTTGTAAGTGGAGTAAGTTTGAGTATGAATCAATCAAGTGTTTATAAGATTGTTGATAAGGCAATAAAGAATCAAATTTTTTCTAGTGTTTTAAAAGAAGATGATAAAAGGGTTAGATTGATTGTTCCTACAAATCAAACCGTAAATGATATGGAAAAGTGGTTTGATGAAATAAATTTAGTCTAAAAAATTAATTTTTAAAAATTATTAATAAATATTACTAATAATATAAATTATATAATTGTATTTAAACTTTAATATTTTTAATCTATTAATTCGCAATGAATAACAGTTCGAAAATTCTTTCTAAAGAAGAAGAATACACGTTAATAAAAAATTGGCAAAATAACAAAGATAAAAAATCTTTGAATACAATTATTCGTGCTTATAAACGTATGCCAATGTCTTATGCTAAAAAATATTCAAGATATGGAGTCCCATTTGAGGATTTAGTTAACGAAGGAGTTATAGCTATAATGCATGCACTTGACAAATTTGATCTTAAAAAAAACTTAAGATTATCTACATATGCATCATGGTGGATAAGGGCTGCAATGCAAGAATATGTTTTAAAAAACTGGTCAATAGTAAGAATAGCTTCAACTGCAGCTCAAAAATCATTGTTTTTTGGTTTAAATGCAATGAAAAATAAAATTTTAAAAAATAGTAATGGATTTATGTCAGATAAGCAGGTTGATTTTCTTGCTAGGTCTTTAAAAATAAAAAATAAAGTTGTTAGCGAAATGGAGTCTAAACTAGCATTAGGAGATCAATCATTAAATCAGAAATACAATGATGAATCTGAAAACGATTTTATGTCAAATTTAGTTGATGATTCACCTAACCCTGAAGACATAATTTCTGCTATGAGGGATAATAAAACTAGAAGTCAATGGTTACACAAAGCATTAAAATCATTAGATAAAAGAGAACAAGAGATAGTTAAAAGAAAACTTCATAATCAAGTTTTAACTCTTGAAAATTTATCAAAAAAAATAGGCGTTAGCAAAGAAAGAATTCGACAAATTGAAACTAAAGCATATGAAAAATTAAGTAAAAAAATATTAAATTTATCCGGACAAAATAAAGAATTTTTTATTAATTAATCTAATTTTTTAAAATCATATCAGATGCTTTTTCTGCTATCATAATAGTAGGCGCATTAGTATTACCAGAAGTAATGTGGGGCATTATTGAAGCATCCACTATTCTAAGATTCTTTATTCCATGAACTTCTAGTCTATCATTAACTACAGATAAATTATCGTTTCCCATTTTACATGTACCAACTGGATGAAAAACAGTATTTGCAAATTTTCCTACTTCTTTTACAATTTCATTGTCATTAAATTGTAAACCTGGCCTCAACTCTTCAGGTTCATAGGGTTTAAAAGCATTTGTTTTCAAAACTATATTTCTAGTGATTTTAATAGATTTAATAGCTACTTTTTTATCTTCATAAGTTGATAAATAATTCATTGTGATATTTGGATAATTCCGAGAGTCATTACTTATTATTTCTACACTACCTCTACTTGTAGGTCTAACATTGCACACAGTTGGAGTAAAAGCTGGAAATTTATGAAGTGAACCAGAACCTAAGCTATCAGTACTCATTGGCGCTACATGAAATTCTAAATCTGGGGTTTCTTTAGTTTGATCACTTTTTGCAAAGCAACACAATTGACTTGCTCCCATAGTTAGCGGACCACTTCTAAAAAATATATATTCCATGCCAGCTATAAATTTTCTAAAATTACTGTGATATAATTTATTTAAAGTATAAATATTTTTGATTTTATATACTGGTCTTAACATTAAATGATCATGCAAATTCTTACCAACACCATCAGCCTCTTTAATGATACTTATTCCATGCTTATTTAATAATTCAGCAGGACCTATTCCTGAAACTTGGAGTATTTGAGGTGATCCTATAGCACCAGCGCATAAAATAACTTCTTTGTTACATTTTGCAGTTACAAGTTGATTGTCTTGCCAATAAGTTATTCCTTTTGCAACTTTATCTTCAAATAAGATTTTATTGATATGAGCTTTAATTTCAATTTTTAAATTTTTTCTTTTTTTTGCAGGATTAAGATATCCTACAGCAGTGCTGCATCTTAAACCATTTTTTTCGGTAACCTGAAAATATCCGCATCCTTCGTTTTTACCTGTATTAAAATCATTGCATCGTGGTATACCCTTTTCTTCTGCTGCATTTATAAAAATATCAAGTAGTTTTAATTTTATTCGTTGATCACTTACTGATAGTGGTCCACCTATTCCATGATATTCATTTTCTCCTTTTTCTTGATTTTCAGCTTTTTTAAAATATGGCAAAGTATCTTCCCAAGACCAACCAACATTTCCAAGCTGTCTCCAATAATTATAATCATTTGATTGACCTCTAATGTATAATAATCCGTTAATTGAGGAACTACCTCCTAACACCTTACCTCTTGGAAAATTCATCTCTCTCCCGTTTAGTCCAGGATCACTTTTTATTTTGTAACACCAATCAACTTTTGGATTATGCATTGTTTTAAAGTAGCCAACGGGAATATGTATCCAAGGATAATTATCTCTATCTCCCGCTTCTATCAATAAAACTTTATTTTTTCCATCTTCAGTTAAACGATTAGCTAACACACATCCAGCTGAACCAGCTCCAATTACAATGTAGTCAAAATTTTCCATTTTAAAGTTTTATTTTATTATTTTTATTCAAACTAGCTTATTTTTTGCAATTTATTAAATAAATTAATGTATTATTTAAAAAAATTATTTATATAAAAATAATAAATTTTAGGGTTAGATTGTGGAATATTTTTTTCTTTTAATAGGATTAATTTTATTTTCTTTTGGGGCAGAAGGAATAATAAGAGGTTCAGTCAGCTTAGCAAAAAAATTTAGAGTATCACTTTTTGCAATTGGTATAGTTGTAATATCAGCTGGAACATCATTACCAGAATTAGCTAACTGTCTTATTGCCATTGAGAATGGCTATACTGATTTAGCAGTTGGCACAATTGTGGGCAGCAACATCGCAAATATTATTCTTATAATGGGCATGACTGTACTTTTTTGTCCTATCTTAGCAATTAATAATAATCAAATAAACCAAATAGGAATTAATTTAATAATAGCATTAACACTAATCTTATTTGCTTATTTCTCTTTTGAATTTAATTACTATGTTGGAATATCTTTTTTACTATTATTAGTCTTAATTATGTTTTATCAAATTAAAGCCGGGTCATTAGGTATTTCTGACTTAAATGATCTAAAAGAATATTCATTATTTTTTTCATCCTTATTTATATTGGTAGGATTAATTTTTTTAATGATTGGATCACAAATTTTTATATCCTCTGCAGTAAAAATAGCAGAAAATATTGGTGTTCCTAAATCTGTTATAGGGGTTTCTCTAGTTGCATTTGGCACTTCATTACCAGAACTTATTGTGGGTGTTTACTCAGCAATGAGAAAAAAAGTTGAATTTGCATTAGGTAATATATTAGGTTCAAATATATATAATGTTTTAGGAATATTGGGTATTTCTACATTTTTAGAATCTTTCAAAATTCCTGATATAGTCGCTAATTATGATTTATTTTTTATGACATTTGTTACTATTTTTATTTTTCTATTTATGTTTTTGTTAAAAAAATTAAACAGATTATATGGTATTATTAGTTTAAGCATTTATTTAACTTATATAATTTCGATGTATTTATAAATTTATCAAAATAATATCTTTTTTATTATTTCATAATTAAATCCTGCTCTTATCATTTTAGATAAATCTTTTTTTACATTTTCAGAATTTCCATATTTACCTAACTTCTTTTTTTTTGCAAATTTCATTGCAGACTCCATTTCAAATTCTGGAAATTCCTCTTCAAGATTTTCTAATACCGTTCTAATATCATCATTTTTTATACCTTTTCTAATTAAGTGATATTGTATAAATCTTTTTGATTTTCCAATTCTCAAATCATTATAAGCTATAGAATTAGCAAACTTTAAATCATTTAAGATGTTATCGTTTTCTAGATCATTTATAATTCTGCTTATAATAAATTTAAATTTTTTGTCTAAAGGGTATTGTTTTTTGATTTTTCTTGAAAGAATCATTACCAAATTTTTTTTTGACGAAGCATATCTATTAAGATAGTTTAATGCATATTTTTTTAAATTATCTTTATTAAGGATCATAATTATGAATTATTCATTTTTACCAATATGGACACTCTATACTAGAGAAGTTAAAAGATTTATTAAAGTAGGAATGCAAACAATTATTGGACCAGTCATAAGTTCATTGCTTTTTTTGGCAGTTTTTTCATTGGCATTGGGCAATTCTCTTAAAACTATCTCTGGAGTGTCTTTTAGTGAATTTATTGCCCCAGGCCTGATAATGATGACAATATTACAAAATGCTTTTAGCAATTCAGCTTCTTCAATTGGACAAGCAAAATTTCAAGGAAATATCATCGATATATTAATGGCACCCTTAAATAATTTTGAACTAACTTTGGGTTATGTTTTAGGTTCAATTACTAGGGGTGTAATATGTGGTTTTGCAACTTATATTGGCATACTTTTTTTTATTCCTTTAAATATATATTCTTATACTGCTCTAACTTTTTATATGTTAATGGGATCAATGATGATGGCATGTTTGGGAACTATGGTAGGTATTTGGGCTGATAAATGGGATCAACAACAAGGTATAGATAATTTTATTGTTTTGCCTCTTACTTTTTTATCTGGAACTTTTTATTCAATCAATCTTTTACCTGATTTTTGGAGATCATTATCTTCAGTTAACCCTTTTTTTTATAATATTGATGGATTTAGATATGCTTTTATTGGTACATCTGACGCACCAATTTTACAAGGAGCTTTTTTTCTTATAGTTTTAAATATTTTATTGTTTTTTTGCTGCTTTCTAATGTTTAAAAGTGGCTATAAATTAAAAGCTTAGTTATTGTATTTAGTTGAAATTTATATTTATAATTAATAAACAATGTTTAAATGAAAAAATTATTTTTTTATATTATTTTTTGTTATCTCTTAGTTTCTTGTCAATCTAGTGACATTATTAAAAATGTAGAGTTTGATTATTCCGAGTTTAAAAAATTAACTTTTTTAAGTAATAGTATAGAAATTAAAAATGAATACAAAATTAGTTTAGAAGATTCTTTTGTTGATCACACAATGGAAACAAGTCCATCTGAAAGACTTATTAATTGGGTAAAAAATAATATTATTGGATTTGGTGTTGAAAATAAATTAATTATTGAAATTAAAGACGCATCAATTATTGAGACTAATGTTGAATCTGCTGAAAAGATAGCCGGTATAATAAAAAAATCACAGGAACTTAAATTTGAACTTAGTTATTTTGCAATATTTTCTCTTTATGATGATTCAGACAATCTACTTGCCTTCACCGAAATTCAATCTAAAAGAACAGTAACCTCCAATACTTTGATTTCTTTATACGAGAAAGAGAAAATTTTAGAACAATTAGTTTATAAAGGATTAGAAGATTTTACTTTAAAAGCTGATCAAATGAGTCGAGAATATTTAAGTGAATTTATTTTATAATTTTTAAGTTCTCCAGAAATTTTTTGAAAATAAAACAAGAAAAGTAAATATTTCTAATCTTCCTATTATCATAGTAAGTGACAAAACCCATTTGGCTGGATCTGGCAAAGGATTATAAGTTCCTGAAGGTCCAATTATATTTCCCAATCCTGGCCCTACATTTGAAATTGCAGATGCTGAGGCAGATATAGCTGTTAAAAAATCTATACCCATAAATCCTAATAACATTGCCGAAAGGGAAAAAAGAGCAATATATAAAAAAAAGAATCCCATAACGGATGTAAAAGCATCTTCTTTAATAGTTTTTTTATTAAAAGTTGTCACGAATACCCCGTGTGGTTGAATAAGTTTTTTAATTTGAGTTCTTCCTGCGCCCAACAATAATTGAAGACGAAAAATTTTTATTCCCCCTGTTGTAGAACCTGCGCAGCCACCAATAAACATAATTATAAAAAGAACAATTAATCCAAAGCTTCCCCAAAGATTGAAATTTGTACTACTATAACCAGTACCAGTTAAAATTGAGATTATATTAAAAGACGATTCCCTTATTGATGTTATAATAGACTGATTTGATATAATTATAAGCCATAGAGTCATTGAAAAAACTAAAAAAATTATTATACCAAAAAATAATTTTATCTGATCATCGCGAAATAGCGAACCTATATTTCCGTGAAGACTCTTTAAATAAAGTGCAAATGGAAGACTTCCCAATATCATAAATGTTATACATATCCATTCAATGGAATTTGAATTGAATTTAGAAAAAGACTGATCAGAAGTTGAAAAGCCCCCAGTAGCTAAAGTTGTCATAGAATGTGTAATGGAATCAAACCAAGACATACCAGATAAAAAATATAATAATGCACAAATGATTGTTAGGAATAAATATAAAATACATATTTCGTATATAAATTTTGATATTTTAGGCAAAGTTTTTTCATATGGATCATCACTTTCAAGATGAAATAACTGCATACCTCCCACTCTAAGCATTGGCAATATAGACAAAGCTAATACTACAATTCCGATACCCCCAAACCATTGTAGTAATGATCTCCACAAAAGTATTCCTTTGGGCAAATTATCAAGACCAATAATTACAGTTGAACCTGTTGTTGTTACTCCACTTATTGATTCAAAGAATGAGTTTGTAAAAGTAAGTTGAGTTTCACAATACATAAATGGGATTGCAGAAAATAAAGAAATTGATATCCAAGATAAAACAGTAAGAAGAAAAGCTTGTTTGATATCAATTTTTTTTATTGGATTATTAAAGGAAAAGATTAAAATTATTCCAATTATTAAAGTGAAAATGCTTGAAACTAAAAAAACTTGCCAATCTCTGTGACCATATGCAAGATCAATTATCATTGGTAAATTCATTGCTAAGGATGTTAAGCAAAGTAAAACACCTATGACGTAAAGTACTGGTCTAAAATCACTCATTTATTTAATTAATTGATATTCTTTATTTCAAATGGACTATCAAGTGAAAAAAGTGGTATTTCTACATCAAATTCATTGCCATTTTTACCTATCATTTCATAATGACCTGACATAAAACCTGATGGGGTGGTTAATGGCGCTCCACTTGTATATTCAAATTTTTGACCTGGTTTTAATATTGGCTGTTCCCCAACTACACCCTCACCCTTAACTTCACGAGATTTACCAGAAGAGTCCATTATTTTCCATCGTCTATTTTTTAATTGTACTGTATCAACTCCATTATTGTTAATTGTAACTTGATAAGCCCAAACATAATGATTATCTTCAGGATCTGACTGATCTTCTAAATAAAAAGGTTTTACAGTTATGTTAATTTTTTTAGTTGTTTTAGAATACATATAAAGATGTATTCTATATACTAATTTAATTATATTATGAAGTCTAATAAGTAATGTTAATAACAGCTCTTCTATTTGCTGGATGAGGAGTTTCATCAGGGGTAAAGACCGCTAGTTTATTCTCTCCTCTAGGGTAAATGAGTATATTACTTTGACTAATTCCATAATCTATTAATATAGATTGAATCGCCATCGCTCTTTTTTTTGATAATTTATAATTATACTCTTTTGAACCTTTTGTATCAGTGTGTCCTAAAATAATATATTTTTTGTTAATATTTTGCCTAATTATTTTTTTTATTTCAGTTATCTTTTCTTCTGACAATATATAATCATCAAAATCAAAGTAGACAATTTTTTCTATTTCTTTTTTTTGTAATGAATCAATAGTTTTATTACTTTCATTTTCAAGATCTTTAATAAGTTTTTCATCTTTTAAATTTATATAAATTTCATTTGTAGATTTGATAAATTTAGATTTACATTTTTCAATATGATCTATTTGCCAGCCTTCTTCTTGTTGTTCCGCCCAACAGTCTAGAGATGTAATAGCTAAAGCTAAATTTATAGGATCTTTTTCTAAAGATTGTTCGTATATTACTAATAAATTTTCATACGCTTTCAATAAATCATTTTTATGTTCATCTTTAATATTTCTATTATTGATAGGCTCTGGCTTAATTAATTTTCCTTCGTAAGATTTTATTGCTTTTATTGAGTATAATTTTGCTGAATTCCAATCATGCATTTCTTCAGCTTCAAATTCAGCTAGTTTTTTATATTCTTTAATTAGAGTTTTATTAAACTTACTTTCACTTGAATAAGAATTTTGGCTTAATTTTTTATAATCTGCTGAACAGCCTGAAAGCACAGCAAGAATGAAAAGAGTAAAAATAGTTATTTTAAACATATGTAATAAATAGAATTACAAATTGTCTTTAATTGGTCCAAATAAAGGTAAAATTAAGAAAATTCAGCTTTAGGCCAACTCTTAGTTACTAACTATTTTTTTACCTTTCCTAAAGATTGCTATTGCCAGCAATTATAACTTTCGATAACGAGTATCTTTATTTGCGTGTTGTGGGATACTTTAATACAAGCAATTAATATTAAAACAAAAAGTTTATGGAGTAAAAAAACATGATAAAACATGTAACATCAGTTGACCAGTCTGATCGAAGGGTACCTTATAACCTTAGACAAAGTGGCCCAACCCCAGTTCAAATGTTGATTTCAACACGTGTTAGAAAATCACCTTACTGGCATCTATCTATGCAAGCAGGTTGCTGGAGAGCAACGGTTTATAATCGAGTTTATCATCCTAGAGGTTATGTAAAGCCTGAAGATGGCGGTGCTATGGTAGAGTATGAAGCTATAATGAATCACGTAACAATGTGGAATGTAGCAGTCGAAAGACAAATTATGGTAAAAGGTCCAGATGCAGAGGCTTTTACTGACTATGTGATAACAAGAGATGCAACAAAAATTTCTCCAATGAGAGCGAGATATGTAATTTTATGTAACAGCATGGGGGGAGTTTTGAATGACCCTATTCTTTTAAGAATAGCTAAAGATGAGTTTTGGTTTTCACTTTCTGATTCAGATATTGGTTTATATTTGCAAGGTGTTAATCATGATAAAAAATTTGACGTTGTTATTGATGAAATTGATGTTTCGCCAGTTCAAATTCAAGGTCCAAAAGCACATGCCTTAATGAAAGACTTAGTTGGTGACCAAGTAGATATTGATGCTATGCCTTTTTATGGCTTAGCTGAAGTAAAAGTTGGAGGTAGGGAATGCGTTATTTCACAAACTGGTTTTTCAGGAGCAGCGGGTTTTGAAATTTATTTAAGAAATTCTACTTTGTATGCTGACGATATGTGGAATGCTGTTTTGGATGCAGGAAAAAAACATAATTTAATGGTTATAGCTCCTGCTCATCATAGAAGAATCCAAGCTGGAATTTTATCTTGGGGACAAGATATGGACAATCAACATAATCCTTTTCAATGTAATTTAGGTTATCAGGTATCTCTTTCAGGAAAAGGTGAATGGAATAAAACCGCTAATTATGTAGGTAAAGAAGTTCTAGAAAAAATGAAAGCAGAATTAAAAGCAGGAAATAAACCTTACAAACTTCAGTTGGTAGGAATGGTATTAGGAGGAAAGCCTATAGAGGAATACGCTCCAGATTTTTGGTTAGTTTCTCCTGAAGGAGGAGGAGATCCTTGTGGATATATAACTTCACCATGGTACCATCCTGAACAAAAAAGAAATATTGCAATGGGTTATGTCCCTTTTGAAGGAACATTAAATGCTAATGGTTTTCCAATTGGTAAGATTGGTCAGAAATTTAAAGTCCATCTTCCTGATATGTATGCCGATACGCCAGGAACTCCAGTAGATGCAGAAGTAGTGTCAATACCTTTTACTGAATCCCATAATCCTAATACGCGCGAAGTTACTAAAGATTAAAAAATATTCAAACGCTCCTAATATTTAATTGGGGGCGTTTATTTCAATAATTTTTCAACAATATCTTTTGGAACATATCCAGGATTGAATTCATTATTAATGAATACAGCTGGAGTTCCTCTTACTCCTATTGCTTGTGCAATAAAAGATGTAAGGTGTAAAGAATCTTCAATTTCAGTTCTATTAAGGTCTTCTTTAATTTTTTTAGTATCAATTTTCAATTCTTCTATAATTTTTGCAACCTTTTCTTCCGTAATAGATCCTTTTTGAGTTAATATAGCATTGTGCAATTCAAAACCTTTATCCTGATAATTTGCTGCAAGCACTAATCTAGATAGTTTTGCAGAAAACTCACTTAATATAGGAAGTTGAAGAAATACTATTTTAGTGTCATCTCTTTTTTCTGCAATATCTATTAACTCTGGATGCATTTTTACACAATAACCACATTTATAATCAAAGAATTCGATAATTACATTTTCCGCATCATTAGATCCAGTTGTGATTTGACCATTTTCAGGTATTGCCTCTAGAATTCTTAAATGAAACTCTTCTTTGCCTCCCAATACCAATTGCTTTAGAGTTATATCATTTTGATTTGCACTTATTTGTTTAACGTAAAATATTGCAAAAATTACACAAAATAATTGAATTAGTTGTTTTCCCATGATTGACCTAACAAATATTAACGTTTAAGGGTTTACAGGCAATAAAAAAAAAGTCTAGGATTAAAAATAAATGAAATCTAAAGCAAAAGTCGTAGTTATAGGTGGTGGAGTAGTTGGTGTAAGCGCTCTTTATCATTTAGCGAAAAAAGGCTGGTCAGATGTTGTTTTAATTGAAAGAAAAGAACTAACTTCTGGATCAACATGGCATGCAGCAGGTTTATTACCTTTGTTTAATATGAGTTATTCAGTGGGCCAACTGCATAAATATGCCGTAAATTTATACAAAACATTAGAAGAAGAAACTGGAAAAAATGTGGGATTTAGCGTTGTATCAAATATTAGATTAGCTAGCACAAAAGAAAGAATGGATGAATATCATCAATATGCTGGAGTTGCTAAAACTATTGGGGTTAAAGTTAATTTTTTAACACCAGATCAAGTAAAAGAAATTTGGCCTTTATGTAATACAGATGGGTTAATTGGAGCAATACAACATCCTGAAGACGGATATATTCAACCAGCCGATCTTACTCAGGCGCTTGCAACAGGAGCAAGAAACAAGGGCGCGGAAATTTATAGAAATACAAAAGTTGTAGGAATCAAACAAACAAAAAATTCTTGGGTTATTGAAACTGACAAGGGTAACATTGAATGTGAACATGTCATATCTTGTACTGGTAATTTTGCTAGACAAACTGGAAAGATGGTTGGTTTAGACTTACCAGTAATACCAGTTGAACATCAGTATATCGTAACAGAACCTCATCCAGAAATACAAAAAAGAAAAAATGAAGGCCTTCCTGAAATGGGCGTACTTAGAGACAGTGATACTCAATGGTATATGAGAGAAGAAGCGGGTGGGTTAATTTTAGGACCTTATGAAAAAGGAGCCCCATGTTGCTATGTAGACGGACCTTCAGATCATTCTGAGTATGAATTATTCCAAGAGGATTTAGATAGACTTGCTCCTCACATTGAAGGCGCTATCCATAGAGTTCCTGCTTTTGGAGAAGTTGGTGTAAAAAAAGTTTATAATGGAGCAATTTGTTATACACCAGATGGCAATCCCATTGTTGGACCAGCTTGGGGTTTAAAAAATTTTTGGATTAATGAAGGACATAGTTTTGGTATTACTGCTGCAGGAGGAGCAGGTTGGCAATTAGCTGAATGGATTATTGATGGGGAACCAACAATAGATATGCTTGGAGTGGAGCCTAGGAGATATGGAGAATATTGCTCAAAATCCTATCTTATAGAAAAAAATGAAGAAGCTTATAGAAATGTATTTACTATTCATTTTCCTGATGAGGAAAGAGAATCTGCAAGGCCACTAAGAACTGCTCCCTGTTATGATAGAATGAAAAAATTAGGTGCAGTCTTTGGACAAAAATTTGGTTGGGAAAGGCCTAATTTTTTTGCAACAGATGGAATTGATCAAAAAGATGATTGGTCTTTTAGAAGATCTAAATGGTTTCAGGCAGTTGAAAAAGAATGCAATAATGTTAGAGAAAATGTAGGATTATTAGATATGACCGCCTTTGCAAAGTGTAGAATCAAGGGTGTTGGAGCTGAAGAATTTTTGGATAAACTTGTTGCAAATAAAATTCCAAAATTAAATGGAAGAATTAATCTTTGTCATGCCTTAAATACTAAAGGAGGAGTTCATTCAGAATTTACAATAATGCGAGAATCAGAAAATAGTTTTTATTTAGTTTCCGCAGGTGCTTTTCAAAGACTTGATCATGATTGGATTCAAAAGTGGATGCCTGAAGATGGATCAGTGCAATTTGAAAATTTAACTAATAGCATAGGAGTGCTTGTAGTTTCAGGTCCAAAAGCAAGAGACTTAATGCAGCGAGTATCAAAAGATGATTTTAGTAATGATACTTTTAAATGGCTAAGCGCAAAAATGGTTGATGTTGGATACGCTCAAGTAAATGCTATGAGAGTGAACTTTGTAGGAGAATTAGGCTGGGAACTCCATCATCCAATTGAATATCAGAATCATATTTTTGATGCCCTTATAAATGCTGGAGAAGATTTAGGACTTAAACCTTATGGTATAAGAGCAATGAATAGTTTGAGAGTTGAAAAATCTTATAAATTAGTTGGAACAGAACTTTCGATAGAATATTCACCATACGAGAGCGGTCTGGATAGATTTATTCATCCAAATAAAGGTAGTTTTATTGGTTTAGAATCACTAAATAAATGGAGAGAAAAAGGATTTCAAAATAAATTAGTTACATTAGAAGTTCATAATACAACTGATGCTGATGTTTTAGGAAATAACCCTATATATGAAAATGGAGATGTAGTGGGAAGAGCAACTGGAGGAGATTTTGGTTTTAGGTTAAAAAAATCGATCGCTTTAGGTATGGTTAAGCCTGAAATAGCAAATATTGGACAAAAATTGAAAATTGATATACTTGGCAAAATACATGATGCTACAATTATTGAAGAAAGTCCCTATGATCCAGAAAATAAATTATTGAACTTATAAAGTAAATGAAAATAATAGTCGCAGTTAAAAGGGTTATAGATTACAACGTTCAAGTTCGCGTTAAAGCAGATGGTACAGGGGTTGAAACAGAAAATGTAAAGATGTCAATGAATCCTCCTGATGAAAACGCAGTTGAAGAGGCACTAAGAATTAAAGAATCAAACAAAGCAAACGAAGTAATAGTTTTATCTATAGGTGATGAAAAATGTCAAGAAACTATAAGAACCGCTCTTGCTATGGGTGCAGATAGAGGTATTCATATAAAAGTTGATAAGGCGATAGAGCCTTTAGGGGTAGCAAAAATAATAAAAAAAATTGCTGAGAAGGAAAGTCCAGAATTAATTTTAATGGGCAAGCAAGCTATTGATGATGATTGTAATCAAACTGGACAAATGCTTTCTGCGCTTCTTGGTTGGTCACAAGGTGCATTTGTTTCTAAAATTGAGTTTGTAGATCAAAGTATCAATGTCACTAGAGAAGTGGATGAGGGGTTAGAAACTTTAAATTTAAAACTCCCTTCAGTTGTTACATGTGATTTAAGGCTTAATGAACCTAGATACGCGTCACTTCCAAATATTATGAAAGCGAAAAAAAAACAAATAGATCAAATTAATTTAGAAGAATTAAATTTAGATATTAATCCTCGAATTGAACAAATTAATGTTTCAGAGCCACCAAAAAGAAAAAAAGGAATTATTGTTGCTGATGTAGCAGAATTGGTTCAAAAATTAAAAAATGAAGCTAAGGTGATATAATGATTCTGGTAATTGCTGAACATAATAATGAGAAATTAAAAAGTTTTACTTTAAACACAGTTGAAGCTGCGTCAAAAATAAATGAGGAAATTCACATATTAATAGCTGGTAATAATTCAGAAAATGTTTGTAACGAAGCTTCTTCAATAAAAAAAGTAAAAAAAGTTCTGCATGCCAAATCAAGTATATATGAAAATCATTTATGTGAAAATTTAACACCATTAATAGTTAATCTTGCTAAAAATTATAGTCATATAATTTCACCTGCTACAGCTTTTGGTAAAAATTTAATGCCTAGAGTCGCAGCTTTATTGGATGTTTCGCAAATTAGCGACATAATTGAAGTAGAGAGTGAAGATACCTTTATTAGACCTATTTATGCTGGCAATGCAATAGCTAAAGTTAAAAGCAATGATATAAAAAAAGTAATAACAATTCGACCAACTTCATTTGAACCAACGTCTTCTTCTGGAGGATCAGCAATAATTGAAGATATTGGTGAAACTGAAGATTTGAAATTGTCAAACTTTGTAAGCAAAGAAGAATCTAAATCTGAGCGTCCCGAATTAGGCACAGCTAGAATTGTTGTTTCAGGAGGTAGAGGTCTACAAAGTTCAGAGAATTTTAAATTAATTACAGACTTAGCTGATAAGTTAAATGCTGCTGTGGGCGCTTCCCGAGCAGCAGTAGATGCTGGTTATGTCGGAAATGATTTTCAAGTTGGTCAGACTGGAAAAGTGGTAGTGCCAGAATTATATATCGCGATAGGAATTTCAGGAGCAATACAACATTTAGCTGGCATGAAAGAAAGCAAAGTTATAGTTGCAATTAACAAGGATGACGAAGCCCCAATTTTTAATGTAGCGGATTACGGGCTTAAAGCAGATTTATTCGAAGCAATACCTGCGCTTAAGGAAGAATTAGCGAAGCTTAATATAATTAAAAAATAATTGCTGAACTTTTTATATGCATTGAGGTAAAATAATTTCATGGAAAGAGAAAAAATGGAGTACGATGTTGTTATTGTAGGCGCCGGTCCAGCGGGATTATCATCTGCAATAAAATTAAAACAATTAGATAGTTCAATAAGTGTATGTGTTTTAGAAAAAGGCGCTGAAGTTGGCGCACATATTCTGAGTGGGAATGTATTTGAAACTAGGGCTCTTGATGAATTAATACCAAATTGGAGAGAAAAGGGCGCGCCGGTTAAAATCAAAGTAACAAAAGAAAAATTTTTATTTTTAGGTAAAAATAATTCTTTTAGTTTGCCAACTTTCTTATTACCCTCAGTTCTAAAAAATCATAATAATTATATTATAAGTCTAGGAAATTTATGCAGATGGTTAGCTGATCAAGCTGAGTCTTTAGGTGTAGAAGTTTTTCCAGGATTTGCTGCTAATAAAATTCTTTTTGATGAAACCGATAATGTTATTGGTGTTCAAACAGGTGATATGGGCATAGCAAAAGATGGATCTAAAAAAAATAATTTCGAACCTGGTATTGATTTATTAGCTAAAATCACAATTTTTTCAGAAGGGTGTAGAGGTCATTTAGGTAAAAGATTAATTGAAAAATTTAATTTAAACGAAGGAAAATCTCCACAACAATATGGTATTGGATTTAAAGAAATTTGGCAGGTGTCTAATGATAAACATGATGAAGGATTAGTTATGCATACAGTGGGCTGGCCTCTTGATAATAAAACTTATGGAGGAAGTTTTTGTTATCATGCAGAAAATAATCAAATATATATTGGTTATGTTATTGGATTGGATTATAAAAATCCTCACCTTTCACCTTTTGATGAATTTCAACGTTTTAAATTACACCCTGAATTAAAAAAAATATTGTTTGGAGGCAAGCGCATAGCTTTTGGGGCTAGAGCTTTAATCGAAGGAGGTTTTCAAAGCTTGCCAAAAATGCACATGAAAGGTGCCTTACTGATTGGATGTGATGCTGGAACACTTAATATGCCAAAAATAAAAGGAAGTCATACTGCGATGAAAAGTGGAATACTAGCAGCTGAGACTGCTAATGAAAAATTGAAAGCAAAAGAAGAATTGTCAAATTATGGAAATAAATTTAAAAATTCTTGGGTTTATAAGGAATTATATAAAGCAAGAAATGTTAAGCCAAGTTTTAGATGGGGTTTATTTATGGCAATGATTTTTACTGGAATAGATCAAATAATATTTAGAGGTAGATTACCTTTTACCTTAAGACACAATCATTCTGATCATGAAACATTAAAATTTGCAAATTCAATGGAGCAAATTCAATATCCAAAACCAGATGGATTAATTACTTTTGATAAAACAAGTTCAGTTTATTTAACTGGAACAAACCACGCTGATGATCAACCTGTTCACTTGAAGTTAAAGGATGAAAATCTACCTGTACAATATACTTTAGAAAAATATGATGAACCTGCTCAACGATATTGCCCCGTAGGTGTTTATGAAATTCAAATAGATAAAGATGACAAAAATCCAAGATTTGTAATTAATAGTCAGAACTGTATACATTGTAAAACTTGTGATATTAAAGAACCATCGCAAAATATAAATTGGGTGACTCCTGAGGGTGGTGGCGGTCCAAATTATTCAAATATGTAAAAAATGAATTATAAATTCTCAAAAAATGATTCAATTGATAGGGCAATTAATGAATTTGCCTCTGGGAGACCTATAACAGTGAGTGAAAAAAATAAGAAATGGATTTTTTTTCCTATAGAAAATATTAAAAAATCTGATTCAAAATATTTTATTAAATTATCGCCATATAAATCTTACATATGCTTAACTAAAAAAAGAATAGAAAATTTTTATGAAAAAAAATTTAATTTTGATAAATGTATAACAATGCCTTATGAAGCAAAATATGTAAGATGGTTACAATCAACTCAAATTAAAAAAAATAAAAATTCAAAAAAACTGACAATTAATAAAAAATTATTTAAAAATGCTCCTAAATTATTTAATGATATTATAGAATTAACAAAAAATGCTAAAATTTTACCTTGCGTTGCATGTTTTTTAATAAATGAAAAATTACAAACTAAATCAGTACTAAACTTTGAAAGCATCGATCTTAAAAATCAAAATAAATCGATCATAAATAGTACTAAAATGATATGCAAAAGTCCGATACCTCTTTCAGGGGCAAGAAAATCAGAAATTATAATTTTTAAATCTTATGTTGGTGGCTTGGAACATATTGTAATTAAAATAGGTTCATTAAAGGCAAAAAAACCTGTAAATCTTAGAATTCAATCTGCTTGTTTTACAGGAGAGGTTTTCCATTCTATGAAATGTGACTGTAATGAACAATTACACCAGTCTATACATTATTTATCAAATAATGGTGGAGGTTTTTTAATACATTTAGAGCAAGAGGGGCGCGGTATAGGATTAATTAACAAAATAAAAGCATACAATTTTCAAAAGAATGGAATAGATACTTTTGAGTCAAATCACAAATTAGGTTTTTTAGATGATGAACGGGATTTTAATATTGCAATAAAAATTTTAAATTTTTTTAATATAAAAAATGTAAATCTTATTACAAATAATTTTGATAAAATTAAATTTCTTCAAAAGAATAAGATAAATATAAATAAAATAATACCTACAAATCCAACCATTAATGAATTTAATATTGATTATTTTAAAACTAGATCAAAAAAAGCAAAGTATAGAATTAAAATTAAATAAAACTCACTTGTAATTATTTTAATATAATTATAGTATAAAGAATAATGCGCGAAGAGTTTAGATTTTTTGACAATCGTCAAAAGTATTTATTATTTGTAACAACTACAAATGAAAAAAATATAATAGCAGAAAAAATTTCTGCTACAATAAAATCACTTAAACCAAAAAAACCAGCATTAAAGATTTTTGATGCAGGTTTAGGTGATGGCACCTTACTAATGAGTATTCTTAGAAAGTGTCATAATGAATTTCCAACAATTCCATTTTTAGTATTTGGAAAAGAGCTTAGTCTTGAAGATGTAAGATTGAGTATAGAAAAATTAGCAGACAGGTTTGTGGAACATCCAAACATGGTATTTGTAGTTTCAAATCTGCACTATACAGAAGCCACATCATTAAGGTCAAAAAATATAGACAAAAATAAAAATGCTAATTTTGAAATTCTTAAATTAAAAGGAAAATCTTCTTTTGAGTTTAATTCTCAGTTAAGCCAATTAGATGAAATGTTAAAAAAAAATTGGCAAGTTGAAAATAATCCAAAAAATGGGAATCCAACTTATGCAAAACCCTCTTCAATCGTAATTTATAGAGATGATCATGATTTTATATTAGATAAAATAATTCCTAAAACTGACGGAACTCAAAATTATTTTGATTTAATTATAGCTTCTCAACCTTACAGATCTAGAATACCAACTGAACAAAAAATTAAATATGTTGTAAAGCCGATGATTGAATCTTTAGACAAAGGTGGAAAATTAGTTTTAGTGCATTCATATGGAGATGATCCAGGCTATGAAATTATAAATAAGATTTGGCCAAATGAGAAACCATTTCCATCTAAAGGGAACGAAATTATAACATATTTAAAGACAAATTTAAAAAATTCTGTAATTAATAACCTAATTTTTAATGAGCCCGAAATTGTTAAATACAATTTAAGGGTTCTACCAAATGAAACGAAAAATGGGATTGCAACTTCTTTGATCTTTTCTTCCTGGAATGCTGCTACATATGTAGCTCAAATAAGTGATGACAAAATTTTAGAAAAAGAAAGGGAAGGCAATTATCCTGAATTTATCAGAACAATAATAAAAAAATACAATGGTTTGTGGTTTAACGACGAAATAATTCAAATTGAAAGAAAAGATTAAATAAAAATTTAATAATAAAAAAATATAAATACTTGAAAAAAAAATCTTTTCATATAAAATTTAAATCGCTTGAAAGATCGCTCAAATGGAGGATGAAGTGGCAGATATTAGTGTTAAAAATGTAAATAAATTTTTTGGTGACACTCACGTTATCAAAGACATATCTCTTGAAATTA
Source organism: Alphaproteobacteria bacterium MarineAlpha5_Bin12 (assembly GCA_002937855.1). Lineage (GTDB taxonomy): Bacteria > Pseudomonadota > Alphaproteobacteria > HIMB59 > MarineAlpha5-Bin12. The sequence continues at coordinate 56,752 of PTKS01000006.1, forward strand.
AAAGCCAATCATTTACAGTTCTTGTAGGTCCTAGTGGGTGTGGAAAGTCAACTATGTTACGAATGATAGCGGGATTAGAGGATATAAATTCAGGAAAGATATCAATTGATAATGTTACAGTTAATGATCTCCCCCCTAAAGAAAGGAACATTGCAATGGTATTTCAATCATATGCATTGTATCCACATATGACAGTATATGAAAACATGTCATTCGGACTTAAATTAGAAAAGCGTTCAAAAGAGGAAATAGAAGAGCGAGTTAATGAAGCAGCAAAAATATTACAGATCGAAAACTATTTAAAAAGAAAGCCTAAACAACTTTCTGGAGGTCAGAGGCAAAGAGTTGCTATAGGAAGAGCAATTACCAGGAAGCCAAAAGTTTTTTTATTTGATGAACCTTTATCAAATCTTGATGCTGCTTTGAGAGTTCAAATGAGGGTGGAATTAGCTAAATTACACGATCAATTAAATGCTACCATGATTTATGTTACTCATGATCAAACAGAGGCGATGACTTTAGCTGATGATATTGTTGTTTTAGATGAAGGAACAGTATCACAAACAGGCTCCCCTTTAAATTTATATAATAATCCAAAAAATTTATTTGTAGGTGGTTTTATTGGCTCACCAAAAATGAATTTTTTAAAAACAAAAATACTTAGTAAAAGTTCTGACAAAGTTGAGGTCGATATTATGGGTACTTCAAAACTAGAAGTTCCTATAAATTCTAATTCAGATATTTTAGAATCCGAGTCTATAACTTTAGGTGTAAGACCAGAGCATCTTTTAATCAATGAAAAATCTGACGCAGAATGGGAAGGAAAAGTATTTGTTACAGAAAAGCTTGGTTCTGGTACCTTTTTATATATAGAAAAAAAAGACGAACCGTTAGTAGTAGCAGTGGAAGGTGATGCTGATATTAAGGTTGGCGATACAGTAAAAATTGGATTTAACGCTAGTCGTTGCCATCTTTTTGGAAAAAACGGCTCAATTGTTTGAAATATAATCCACACTACTAAGAGCTAAAGATCCTCAAATTATAATAGTAGTGTTGATCACAAAACATTTTAGTAGTAATTAAAGTTATTAATATTGATTACTATTAGCAGTAATGCGCTAGTTTAATTCAAAAATTTATTTAGGAGAGAGAAAATGTTAAAATTAATTAAATTTTCAACTATGATCCTTTGTTTCATTTTTTCATTAACATCTTCAGTTTTTGCTGGAACTATGAATTACAGAGGTCCTGATTTAAGTGGAGAAAAAATTACTATATCAGGCCCTTGGTTAGCTCCAGAAGATGGATACATGAGAGAAATTGCAGCAATCTTTGAAGAAGCCACAGGAGCTGAAGTTGAATACGGTGGGTCAGATAGTTTTGAACAACAAATAGTTATAGATATAAAGGCAGGTAGCCCAGCAGATATAGCTATATTCCCTCAACCAGGTTTAGCAGCTAATATGGCAGCTATTGGAGGGTTAGCCCCATTAAATGATGATGTAAAAAATACTGTACTAAGTGATTATGCAGCCGGTCAATCTTGGGTTGATCTTGCAACTTACCCAGATGAAAATGGAAATGATCAATTTTATGCAATTTTTTATAAAGTTAATGTTAAAAGTTTAGTTTGGTACTCACCAGATAATTTTTCAGATAATGGATATGAAATTCCTACAACAATGGAAGACTTGATTGCTTTAACTGAGCAGATGGCTGCAGATGGAAATACACCTTGGTGTATTGGTTTGGGATCTGGAGACGCTACAGGTTGGCCTGCAACAGATTGGATGGAAGATATAATGCTAAGAACACACGATCCGGCAGTATATGATATGTGGGTTTCAAATGAAATGCCATTTAATGATCCAAGAGTTATTGAAGCTATGGATTTTTTTGGCTCTTTTGCTTTGAATGATAAATATGTTAATGGTGGATCAAAGGCAGTTGCAACTACAGACTTCAGAGATGCACCAAATGGTTTATTTACATCTCCTGCAGAATGTATGATGCATCGTCAAGCAAGTTTTATACCAGCATTTTTCCCTGAGGGGGTAGAAGCTGGAGTAGATTATGACTTCTTTTATTTTCCTGCTTATTCAACAAAAAGTCTTGGAAAACCAGTATTAGGTGGTGGAACACTTTTTGCTGCAACTAATGAGAGACCAGCTACAATGGAATTTTTAAAATTTTTGCTTCATCCAGAACCTAATGAACACTGGATGGCAAAAGGAGGATTTTTAACTCCTTCTAAAAAGGCTGATCTAAATAAATATCCAAGTGATACTTTCAAGAAACTTGGTGAAATTCTTACTGGCGCAACTACATTTAGATTTGATGGATCAGATTTAATGCCTGGTGCGATTGGTGCAGGTAGCTTTTGGACTGGTATGGTTGACTATACCAACGGAAAATCAGCACAAGATGTAGCTGATTCAATTCAAGCTAGCTGGGATTCAATAAAATAATAATTCCTTTTACAGGCGAACAATTTACTTGTTCGCCTGTTTTTTTTGTATAATGAAATTCTTGTGATAATATTTAATCTATTTTTCTATGTATTTGCAGGAATTCTAGCTTGTGTTTTTTACTATCACACTGCAAATTATCTATTAGATTTTTTTACTAAGAACTCGTCAAAAAAAATTTATAATGATTCATCCATAAGAGCTATTATTTTTATTGCACCTGCACTTGTAGTTTTAATTATATTTATTATATATCCAGTTTTTGAAACTGTTAGATTAAGTTTTTTTGATAAGTATGGAAGGGATTTTGTTGGAATAAACAATTATCTTTGGGCCTTTAATGATCCAGAGTTTAGAAGGTGTATTTTAAATAATCTTGGATGGTTATTGATAGTTCCAACTTTAAGCACATTTTTTGGTCTTGTTATAGCAAATTTAGCTGACAGAATTTGGTGGGGAACAATAGCTAAATCAATAATTTTTATGCCCATGGCAATATCTTTTGTTGGCGCAGGAGTCATTTGGAAGTTTGTATATGATTATAGGGGTCCGGGTGATGAACAAATAGGTCTTCTAAATGCTATCATAGTTTCATTTGGCCTAGAACCTCAAGCATGGATTACAATACCTATTTGGAATAATTTATTTTTAATGGCAATTATGATTTGGATTCAGACTGGACTAGCAATGGTAATCTTTAGCGCTGCATTAAGAAGTATTCCAAAAGAAATGTTAGAAGCTGCTCGCATTGATGGTGCTAGTGAATTTAAAATTTTTACATCAATTATAATTCCTTACTTAGAGCAAACAATATTAGTAATATGGACAATAATTACAATATTGGTTTTAAAAATATTTGACATTATTTTAGCTATGACAAATGGCCAATGGCAAACAGAAGTTTTAGCAAATCTTATGTATGATTGGATGTTCAGAGGCGGCGGTGATTCTGGGAGAGGAAGTGTTATGGCTATAATCATAATGATAGGTGTTATTCCCATTATGGCTTGGAATATTCATAGACATAGAGAGGAACAAAAAGTTTAATGAAAAAAAACATTTTTCCCTCAATAATTTCACAACTTATTCTTTTAGTGTTTGTTATAGTTTGGATATTGCCAACATTTGGTCTTTTTATTAGTTCTTTGAGAGATAAAGATTTGTTAGCCAATAGTGGATGGTGGACATCGTTAATAACAAATGAAATTAATGAAATATATAGAACAGGAAAACAAGAGTCTCAATTTCAACAAGACAATTTTTATCAAATTAAAGGCAACTTTTTTAATAATGTTGAAGGAAAAAAAATTTCTAGTTTCGGAGTTACATCCAAAAGCATTAATGAATATTTTGTTGGTGAGAAAGCTATCTTAAAAAATGGAAGTGAAATTATTGTTTTTGAAAATGGTGATTATATATGGAAATCTAAAGAACCTTTTACAAATAAAAATGGTAAAAGAATTTTTATAACAGCAACTAGCCCTCCTAAATTTACATTAGAAAATTATAAAGAAGTTTTATTTAAAGAAGGGGTGGGTCAAGCTTTTATAAATACTTTAACTGTTGCTATACCTTCAACACTAATACCACTCATAATATGTTCATTTTTTGCATACGCTTTATCTTGGATGAAATTTTTTGGAAGAGATACTTTATTAGCAATAATTATTGCTTCCCTTGTAGTTCCATTGCAAATGTCATTGATTCCACTTTTAAGTATATATAATGATATAGGTGCTTTGTTTAACATTGGAGCAAAATCCTATCCAGGGGTTTGGATGGCCCATACTGGTTTTGGATTAGCCTCAACAACTTTTCTCTTAAGAAATTTTATAAAATCTTTACCTCATGAAATGATAGAGGCTGCGAGAGTTGATGGGGCTAATCATTATAATATTTTTACAAGAATAATTTTACCTTTATCAATACCTGCTTTTGCATCCATATTTATTTTACAGTTTTTATGGGTATGGAATGATCTTCTTGTAGGGTTAGTTTTTTTAGATCAGGTTCCAAGCGAAATAATTCTTACAGCAAAATTAAGAGAATTATTGGGATCAAGAGGTGAAAATTGGGAAATATTAACAACAGGCGCATTTGTGTCAATGACAGTTCCTCTAGCTATTTTCTTTTTATTACAAAGATATTTTATTAGAGGATTAGTTGCTGGTTCTGTAAAAGGTTAAAGTATATTTTTTATTTTAATTGAATATAAATTTTGTTTTTTTCAATTTTTATTGGATATGTTTTTAAATCTTCGCAAGGTGGATCTTGAATTACCTTGCCTGTTTTAATATTAAATATGCCTTGATGCATTGGACATTCTATTTCATCATCTGTTACTAACCCATCCTCTAAGTGTACTTCTTCATGAGTACACATTCCATCAGTAGCAAAAAAACCATCCTTAATGTGGAATATGCAATATGTTTTATTGTTATAGTCAAAACGTTTAAGATCCTCGATATCTATCTGATCTTTTTCACAAACATAGACCCAATTATCCATATTATTCATAAATATTTAATATAACCTTTAAATTTAATTTAAAGTTATTATAATTAATTAATATGAAAAACAATACACCATTTCAAATAGGTATAAATAATACAGCAAAAGAATGGTTTAAACCTCACATAGATAGAAAAAAACTTAAAGAACTATCAAAAAGAAGTGATTTTGCAGGATGGCGTCACATAATTACATATATTTTATTTATGGTTATATTAGGATTGCTATCAAGCTATTATTGGGGAACTTGGTGGTTTATTATTTTTTATTTAAGTTATTGTACTTTATGGGGAGGGGCTGATGCTATTTGGCATGAGTGTGGTCATCGTACAGCATTTAAAACAAGAAAATTAAATGATTTTTTTTATTATATCGCTAGCTTTTTAAATAACTTTGAACCGATTAGATGGAGATGGAGTCATTCATTACACCATAGTTATACAGCTTCTGTTGATCCACATGACTTTGAGGTGGATGAAAGTATTTTCTCCAAATATTCTTTGTTTTCTTTTTTACTTAGATTTGTACCTGGTTATTATTTTCTTATTCTTCATAAATCTCTTCATTTAGAGATTATTAAACATGCTTTTGGAATTGAAACTAAAGTAATGAGAGAGTGCATTCCAGAAGAAAAAAAATCTATATGTATATTTAGTTCAAGAATATTTGTTATGCTATGGTTTTTAATAATTGTTTATTCTATTTTTATTGGATCTCTTTTACCTATATTCTTATTTTTAATTCCTAAATTTTTTATTTTTTTAAATGTAGTTTGGGGTTTAACACAACATATGGGTTTAAAAGAAGATAGTAAAGATCATAGGGAATCAACTAGATCAGTAAGACTCAATCCCATTTTTAGTTTTATTTATTGGAAAATGGAATATCACATTGAACATCATATGTTTCCTATGGTTCCTTCTTATAATCTTCCAAAATTACATGAAATTATAAAGGATAAACTGCCAAAACCTCAAACTTTAATAGAGGCTTATAAGGAAATTATTCCTGCTGTTATTAGGAAGTCTAAAGATCCTAGTTACTATATTCAAGTAAATATCCCTAAAAATTAATTATGAACTTAAATTTTTAATGTATTTTATTATACAAATTCAACATATAATATTGACATAATAAAAAGTTTATATTTAATTATAAAAAATTCATTTTATCTAGGAGAAAATTTTGGAATTAAGAAATTATATAAATGGCAAATTTGTAGATTCTATTTCTAAAACAAATATACCTGTAATTAATCCCGCAAATCAAGATATTGTAGCTCATATTGATGAGGCTTTAGATGAAGAAATTGATTTAGCTTTTTCCGCTGCCACTAAATCTTTTAAAAATAGAATTCTTCAAGACATGGATGCAAATCTAAAATCAAAAATGATGAGATCAATAGCTTTAAAATTAAGAGAGTATAAGAAAAGTTGGTCTATAATTTTAAGTAAAGAAAACGGCAAAACTATTGAGCAATGTGAAGGAGAATTTGAAGGAGCTGCAAATGTTTTTGATTTTTATGCTGGCTTGACTGATAAAATAGAAAATAAACTTATACCTTCAGGAAAAGATTCTTTTAATTATGTAACCCTTGAACCTTTTGGTGTAAGTTTACAAATAATACCTTGGAATTATCCAATTGTTCTTTTTGCCAGATCTGTAGCAGTAAGTTTAATAATTGGGAATAGTATAGTAATTAAACCACCAGAATTGTGCCCAATTTCATCAAATATTTTTGGTAAAATTTTTAGTGAAGTTGAAATGCCTCACGGAATTTTAAATATAATTCATGGATATGGTGAGGTAACAGGTAAAAAATTAGTAGATCATAAAGCGGTAAATCAAGTTGTATTTACAGGATCTACTGAAGTTGCATCTGAAATATTAAAAAGAACTGCTGATAGAATAATTCCTTGTCATCTTGAACTAGGAGGAAAATCAGCAGCTATTATTTATCCAGATGCAAATATTAATCAAGCAGTAGATAGTACAATTAAAGGAATTTTTAAACCTAACGCAGGTCAAATTTGTGTAGCAATGTCGAGAGTAATAATTCATCCAAAAATAAAAGATGAATACATGACTAAATTATATTCAAAGACTAAAAGTTTAAAGATTGGTGCAGGAGATAATGAAAAAACAGATGTAACACCATTAATTTCTCAAGAACAATTACAAAGAGTTTCTAACTATTGTCAATCAGGAGTCCAATCAGGTGCAAATTTAATATCAGGAGGAGAAAAATATGAAGAAGGTAACGGTAATTTCTTTAAACCAACTATTTTTGATAATGTTGATCCTCAATCTACTATTGCTCAAGAAGAAATATTTGGACCAGTCATAAGTGTTTTTAATTTTGAAACAGAAGAAGAAGCTATTCAGATAGCTAATTCAACTGATTACGGACTAGCATCAGGTGTTTTTACATCTGATGATCACAAAGCTAAATGGACAGCTGATAGAATTGAAGCAGGCGTTATATGGCATAATGATTGGTTTGTTGATGGTGTTAACTTGCCAGGAGGAGGATACAAAAAATCTGGCTATGGTCGTGATGGTGGTATAGACAGTTTATATAGTTATGGTCAAACTAAACGCATTAGTAAACGTATAAACTAAATAATTATAATGAATAAATTAACAGTTAAAGAAATTCTTCAATGCAAAGGAAATAAAAAATTAACAGAAGTATATACTCATAATTCATTAGAAGCTGAGTCATGTGAGTTAGCGGGAATTGAAATGATAATTTCTTCAGAAAGAAATGATATTGAAGGAATTAGAAATGCGGCTAAAAATACTTTTTTAACTGTAGGTTTACAATATGGGAAATATTTAAATGAATTAGAAATTTTACATAGATGCTTTTATCTTTACAAAAAAGGAGCTGATGCAATTTATTGTCCTCAAAGTTATAAATTTATCAAATCTATTTCAGATGAAGGAATACCGGTTGTTGGACATACAGGTTTTATTCCTTACAAATCAACTTTTTATGGGGGTTTTAAAGCATATGGAAAGACGGCTAATGAAGCATCAATAATTTATGATCAAACTTTAAGGTTGCAAGATGCTGGAGCTTTTGCAATAGAAATAGAAATTGTGCCTTCTAAAGTAGCTGAATATATTTCAAAAAATGTAGATGTTTTTATTATTGGTATGGGAAGTGGTCAAGGATGCGATGCTCAATATTTATTTTCGGAAGACATTCTAGGATATAATAAAGGACATATTCCTAGACATGCTAAGGTCTACTCCGATTTATCAGAAGATTATAAGAAAATTAAAACCAAAGCAATTAATGCATATAAAAATTTCAAAGAAGAAGTCATTTTAAAAAAATATCCAGAAAAAAAACATGATATTGATATTCCCGATAATGAATATTCTGATTTTTTAAAAAAATAATATATAGATAATTTCTAGGTAATTGTTGATTTTATTCAAATTTTTTATTTGACTTACGAAAGGTTTTGGACTTTAGTTAAGTCAGTATAATATAAATTACTAAATCAGGAGGAAAAATGAAATTTAGGAATATTTTAATATCGATAATGTTTTTTATACCTTTATCGTCTATTACTTATGCAGCCCCATCAGGACAAGACTTAGGTGCTAACTGGTGTTCAGATGTAAAAATGCATTTTTATGCTGGTGGTCCTGAAGCTGGAGGATTTGCAGGAATTGTTGCAGCTGGAGCAATGAATGCTATTAGAGATACAGGTGCTGACGCTGAAATTATTTATTCAGAATGGGATTTTGAAAAAATGGTTCGTCAGTTAAGAGAGTCTGTAGGTTTGGGAGTTGATGCAATAGCAATGATGGGACATCCTGGAGATGAAGCTTTAATGCCACTTGCAAAACAAGCTGCTGAAAAAGGTATATTGATGACATATCAGAATGTTGACCCATCAGGAGTTCGGGCAACGTATGGGGGCGGATATGTTGGTGCTAATTTAGCAACACAAGGTAAAGCACTTGCTAGAGAGGCAATAAGACAATATGGCTTTAAAGCTGGAGATCACGCTATAGTTATGGTTCCACTCGGAGATTACGCAAGAGCACAAAGAGAAGATGGTGCAAGAATAATTTTTGAAGAACATGGAATGACAGTAACTGTTGTAGATGGGGATCCAAAATATGCTTCAGATCCTAACATGTCTATCCCAATCTTTTCTGCTGCACTTGCTGCAAATCCAGAAACAAAGGTAATCGTTCATTCTGGAAGTGATATAATGAATGTTGCTGAAGGTATCGCAAAAGCTTCGGGATATGGTCCAAACGAATTACTTCAAATAGGTTTTGATACTAGTCCGCAAATTATGTCAGCTTTTGAAAAAGGGTATGTTCACTTAACTTCAGATCAACAACCTTTTTTACAAGGTTATTTACCTGTACTTTCTTTGTGCCAAACAGCTGTACTTGGCACTGGGGCTATAAATCAAGATACTGGTGCTGGTTTTGTTGATACAAATAATTACCAAGCTGTTAAAGCACTTGCTGATGCAGGTTTGAGATAATTATATATATTTTTTACTGACCCATTATATAATGGGTCAGTATTATCTTTTATTTACTGATGGAAAAAATAATAGAATTAAAAAATGTTACCAAACGATTTGGTGGGATAACAGCACTAAATAAAGCATCGTTGCATGTAGAACAAGGCGAGGTAGTAGGACTTATAGGAGATAATGGTGCTGGAAAATCTACCTTAATAAAAACACTAGTAGGAGTGTATGGGCCAGATGAAGGAGAAATAATAATTAATGGAAAAAAAGTTATTAATTGGAACGCATTAAAAGCAAGAGAATCTGGGATAGAAACAGTTTTTCAAGATAGAGCATTATGCCCTCAACAATCAATAGTTTGGAATATTTTTATGGGTAAAGAGTTGAAATATCCTTTTGGTTTTGTAAGAGAGAAAGAGCAAATAAATGAAGCAAACAGACTGATTAGAGAGATAGGTTTCACCTCAAAATTAATCGATGCAGAATCTCCAGTAGGCAACTTATCTGGAGGAGAAAGACAGGGAGTAGCAATTGCTAGAGCAATTTATAATAATGCAGAATTAATAATACTTGACGAGCCAACAAACGCTTTATCGCTTAATGAAACTCAAAAAGTTTTTGATTTTGTAAGAAATGTAAAAAAATCAAACAGATCTGTTTTATTTATCGGGCACAATATTTATCATGTTTACGATATATCTGATCGTTTTGTTATCTTAGATAGAGGTGAAGTAGTGCATCAAATTGATAAGAAAGATATTGCAACGCCTGAAGAATTGATGAAAATAATGAAACAAACCGTAGAGGTAAATTAAATATAATATGTATAAGGAAAAAACTTTTTTAGGAAATCTTTTTCATAAAAATGGGAGAGCTATAGGAAGCATGGGTTATTTTACAATATTAATGTTAGTTTTTCTAATTGGAGCTCCAGAGGCTTGGATGAGACCAAATTTACATCAATCGGTTTTTGTAATGTTGCCAACACTTATTTTTTTAGTAATCCCATTGGTTTTTTTAGTTGCGTCAGGAGAGATTGATTTATCTTTTGCGTCAACTTATGCAGTAGCTGCATATATTTTTGCTATAATGGTAAAAGCTGGAATAGATCCTACTCTCGCTATTCTTGCTGGTATTTTAACGGGAGCTGTAATCGGAGCTATAGTAGGTGCTTTAATAGTTATTTTTCGTTTATCTTCTTTAGTTGCATCTTTGGGCATGCTTTTTCTTTTAAGAGGAATTATTTTGTTATTAACAGAAAGTAGATCAATTACAATTATGGAAATTGACACTCATTGGACATACTCAGTTCTTGTAGGAAATTTTTATGGATTTCCAATGCAAATTTTTTGGGCAGCAATATTTGTAATTTATTGTTATTATTTATTTAGTAAGCACGTTTTTGGAATCCACATACATCACGTTGGTGATAATTCAGTAAGTGCTGAGCAGATGGGAATTAATGTAAAGGCTGTAAAAATAAAAGCATTTATGTTTGTAGGTATTGGAGCGGCTATTGGAGGAATCTTTACCACTTTAATTACTTATACTTTTTTTCCAACGCAAGGATTTGGATATCTATTATTAGCACTTGCAGCAGTTTTTGTAGGCGGCACTCCTTATTGGGGTGGTTTAGGGACAATTGTTGGCGCTGTTTTTGGAGTTGGAATTATAGCTTATATGGAAATTGGTATTATAGCTATTGGTTGGAGCGGGACTTGGAGACAATTTTTTAATGGTTTAATTATTCTATTAGCTTTATTAGGTCATAGATTACATGGTGAAAGAGTAAGATAATTATCTATGAATAAAATAGTTTTGATAGGAGCAGGAAGTACAAATTTTGGATTGGGAACAATAGGAGATATTTTTAAATCAAAAATTCTAAAAGGTTCTACAATAATGTTACATGATATTAATTCTAATACATTAGAAAGAGCAAAAAATATTGCTGAAAAATACAAAGATGAACTCAAGTTAAATTTCAAGATAGAAGCAACAACAAATCGGAAAGAGGCTTTAAAAAATGCAAATTATTGTATTATTTCAATTGAAGTTCATCCAAGATTTGATTTATGGGATCAAGATTGGAAAGTACCTTTGCAGTATGGTTTCAGACAAGTTTTTGGAGAGAATGGAGGCCCAGGCGGGTTATTTCATTCTCTTAGAGTTACTCCTCCAATTATAGAAATATGTGACGACATAAATATTATTTGTCCAGATGCATTTGTATTTAATTATTCAAATCCTATGCAAAGAGTTTGTCAAACTGTTACTACTAAATATCCAAAAATGAAATTCGTAGGACTATGCCATGAAATAGCTTCAATGGAAAGACATCTCCCAGATATTATGGAAACTCCTTTTGATAATATTGAATTTAAAGCAGGAGGATTAAATCATTTTAGTATTTTAGTAGAAGCTAAATATAAGGATACAGGCAAAGATGCTTATCCAATCATTAGAAAAAAAATTCCTGATTATTATAAAAATTATACAAATGATCACGAAGTTCAGTCACAAAAACCAGGGGGTGAAAGAGGAGTTTTTTTTGAATTATTTAATAGATATAACTATTTACCAATTACAACTGATAGTCACTTAGGGGAGTATATTCAGTGGGCATATAGCGTAGCTGATCATGAAGCAATAATGGATTTTTACAATAAATATAGAAAACATTGTTTAACATTTTATGAAACTGAAAATTCTTTTAAAGATTATTTTGATTTAAATAAAAAACCAAAGGAAAGAATTATTACTATTATTGAAGGAATAATTAACAATTCTAATTATGAAGAAGCAGCAGTAAATATTCCAAATAAAGATTTTATAAAATATTTGCCAAACGGGATTGTTGTTGAGGTACCAGGAATTATTGGGAATCATGGAGTCAAAGGAGTTAAACTTGATAATTATCCAGCAGATTTTGCATCACTATTAATGAATCAAAGTAGTGTTATGCGTTTAACAGCTGAAGCTATTCTAGAAAAATCTAAAACAAAAGCTTTAAAAGCATTACTTGCTGATCCTATAGTTGATAATGTAAAATCTGCAGAAAAAATGTTGAATAATATGATTCAATTACAATATGAACATTTAAGTTATTTAAATTAAAAATTTAATTTCTTATCAATTAAAATGACAAATATTTTTCCAAAAAATTTTTTGTGGGGAGCTTCTACTTCAAGTTATCAAATTGAAGGCGGTTCAAGTGAAGATGGGAAAGGTAAAAGTATTTGGGACACTTTTACACATACACCTGGAAAAATTAAAAATAATGAAAATGGAGACATAACTGCTAATCATTACCATTTATATAAACAAGATATTTCTTTAATGAAAAAAATTAATCTTCATACTTATAGATTTTCTATAGCATGGACGAGAATATTTCCTGAGGGTAGAGGTCAAATAAATTTTAAAGGAGTTGATTTTTATTCAAATCTTATAGATGAATTACTTAAAAATAATATTAAACCCTTCATAACACTATATCATTGGGATTTACCACAAAAACTCCAAGATACCGGCGGTTGGTCAAATAGAGATATATCAAAAATTTTTGCGGATTATACTGAATTATTTGCAAAAAAATTTTCAGATAGATGCGCTATTATATCAACTTTCAATGAGCCCAGCGTTTTTACAATTCATGGATATACCGATGGATATATGGCTCCAGGAATTAGAGATAAAGAAATGTATTTGGCTTCAATACACAATGTTAATTTAGCGCACGGACTAGCTTTACAAGCAATAAGATCAGTATCATCAAAAGTTAATCTTGGCTGTGTTTTAAATATGCAACCTTCAATACCGTTTTCTGATGAAAAAAATAATATAGAAGCTTCAAAAATTCATGATATGTATTGGAACAGGGCATTTGCCAACCCTATGTATTTAGGAAAATATCCAACGAAACTTGAGTCTAAATTATCTAAATATATTAAAAATGGTGATATGCAGAATATTTACCAAAAAAATGATTATTTTGGTCTAAATCATTATCAGCACATTAGAGTCAAATTTGATAAGAATAATTTATTAGGTATGAGAAATGCATTTTTTGAAGAAATTCCCTCTAATATACGTAAAGATACTGAAGTTACTTCTATGGGATGGGAAATAGTTCCTAATGCATATTATGATCAAATCATGGAATTAAAAAATTTATATGGAGATCCAGAAATATATTTAACTGAAAATGGATGTTCATATACCGATACAATTAATCTTGAGGGAAAAGTACTTGATGATAAAAGAATAGAATACTTTAAAAAATATATTTCAGCAGTTAAAAAATCAATAGATGATGGTGCCAAGGTAAGAGGCTATTTTGCTTGGTCTCTTATGGATAATTTTGAATGGGCTTTAGGTTTTGAAAAAAGATTTGGCCTTATACACATTGATTTTAAATCACTTAAGCGAACACCAAAGAAATCATATTATTTTTATAAAAAACTAATTGATTTAAATGCAATACCATCTAAGTCTTTTTAAAATTAATTTTTATGAATAAAGAAAAAAATATTTTGGTTACAGGTGGGGCGGGTTACATTGGTAGTCACGTAGCGTTATCTTTACTTGATAAAGGCTATAGTGTAACAATTTTAGATAGTCTTATTACCGGAAATGAAAAGATATTACCAAGTAAAGCAAATTTTATCAAATGCGACATTGCTGATACAAAAATAATATCTAATTTACTAGAGAAAGAAAAATTTGATGCATTAGTACATCTTGCTGCTTTTATTAAAGTTGAAGAATCAATTGATAAGCCCAAAGAATATTTTGAGAATAATGTTACTAAATCCAAGATTCTATTTGATACATGTTTAAAGTTTGGATTAAATAATTTCATTTTTTCTTCAACTGCAGCAGTATATGGCAATTCTAGTGAAGAATTAATAACTGAGGATAGCAAAATTAATCCATTAAATCCTTATGCAGAATCAAAAATACTTATAGAAGAATATTTAAAAGAAAAATCAAATGATAAAAAATTGAATTATATAATTTTAAGATATTTTAATGTTGCTGGATCTGATCCTCATTATAGAAGTGGTTTGATTAGTGATAATCCTACACATTTAATAAAAGTTGCATGTGAAGTTGCATTAGATAAAAGAAAATATATTGAAATTTATGGAAATGATTATCCTACTTCTGATGGTACGGCAGTGAGAGATTATATTCATGTATCTGATCTTTCTGAAATTCATTACTTATCAATTAAGCATTTATTATCCTCAAGAAAGTCAGATATATTGAATTGTGGTTATGGTAATGGATATTCAGTCAAATTTATATTAGATAGTTTGAATACTATTATTAAAAAACCTATAGAAATTAGGATTGCTAAAAAAAGAAAGGGAGATGCAGTTTCTTTAGTTGCTGATGTTAGTAAAATTAAAGAAATGTTAAAATGGAAACCAAAATATGATAAAATTGAAGATATTTTAAATAGCGCAGTTATATGGGAAGAAAAGAATTTAAATGAATAAATACATGTATTAAGATTAATAATAATGAAAATAAAAAAAATAGGAATATTAACAAGTGGTGGAGATTGTGGAGGGCTAAACGCTGTAGTTAGGGCTGTTACACGTAGAGCAATAGTTAAATATGATTGGGAAGTATATGGAATCAAAGAAGGAACTTCAGGTCTTATGTATAGACCATTACAATATGAAAAATTATCTTTAAAAAACTTTTCAGGTAATTTAATTCGTCAAGGAGGCACATTTCTTGGAACTACAAACAAGGGCAACCCCTTTAAATATCCAATGCCTAATGGTAGTTTCAAAGATTTTTCAAATGATATTATTGAAGGATATAACAAATTAGAGTTGGATGCATTTATTGGAATTGGTGGAGATGGATCAATGAAAATATTAAAAAAGTTAGCAGATAAAGGAAATTTAAAATTTGTAGGTATTCCAAAAACAATTGATAATGATGTAGATTCAACAGAAATATCAGTTGGTTATGATACAGCAGTAGAAGTTGCAACAAATGCTCTTGACATGCTTCAACCGACTGCAGCTAGTCATAAAAGATTGATGATACTTGAAGTTATGGGGAGAGATGCCGGTCATATTGCACTTAACGCGGGTATAGCAGGAGGGGCAGATATAATTTTGATCCCAGAAATTAAATATAGTTTGAAAGGCATTGCAAGACATATTGAAGAAATTAGAAAACAAGGGAGAAACCATGCCCTTATGATTGTTGCTGAAGCTGTCAAAAAAGAAGATGGTAAAAAAGCTATGATTAAACATGGCGACGGACAATATAGATTGGGTGGCATAGGATCTTATCTTGCTGATAAAATCTATAAAATGACTAAAACAGAGGCAAGGGTAACTGTATTAGGGCATGTGCAAAGAGGTTCTCAACCTAGCCCAAGAGACCGTCTTATTGGCAGTGCATTTGGAGTATATGCCGTTGATATGATCGCTAATAACAAATTTAATAGAATAGCAGTTTGGCAGAATCGAAGTGTCACTGATGTACACATTAACCAAATAATCAATAAGTCTAAAACAGTTAATCCAAGCGATCCTTTGATTAAAATCGCACGAGGATTAGGAATATATTTGGGATAATTATAATATTTTTTAATTTTTCTTTCTAAAATCCCAAGGATTTTCAAATTCTCCTACCCATAGTCCACTATTATTTTCTTTAGCAAGGTTTTCTACCTCAACATATTTTTTAGAATAATATCTATATGCTAATGCCCAACCATTTTGGACCATCCATTTATTGATATTTAAATTATTAATATAACATTCACCTATATCCCTTTTGTATCTATCTTGGTCTAATATAATACAACTTACTTTTCTCGAATTGATTAAGCCAATTAAACTGTTAGTTGATTCTTTTCCACAATCCCATTCATTATTTGAAGTAAAACATTTTTGATTTCTTTCGGGCGCATCAATTCCATGCAGTCTAATTTTATTTTTTCCTATATGTATTGTATCACCATCAATCACCTTAACATTTCCTTCCACTATTTCTTGGGCTAAAATTGAAAAATTAATTATAAAAAAAAGAAATAAAAATTTAAAAATCAAGATTTTTTGTTCCATCAACTAAAAGATTGTAAACATAATTTGCGTGAGACCTATTAACGTATAAATCAATTTCAACAACATTACTATTATTGCGAACTAAAATTATTGGCACTTTAACAAATAAAGTTTGAACAACTGATGAGTCATTTGATAAATTTTTATCTAGATCAATAACAAGAAATTTTGCCAAAAGGTTAAAAATTTTTTTACCCCGTATTCTAATTATAGTTCTATTTTCTGATACATCTGTTATAGCTGATTCTTCATGGCTATCGCTTTTTTCTAATTTAAGAAATAATTCGTTATTTTTTTTGTCTTCATCTACAATAAGCCATTCATTTGGTCCAAGCCATAGGATTTTTATTTTGCCATTGTTTGTATACGTGTTGGATTTTGTAGGTAAAACTGCATCAAGTAACTTACCCTGTAACGTCATAAAGCTTTTATTATTTGAATTGCCTCTTAAGTTTATTTTTTGTGCAAAAGCTATTTCTTGAAACTCAATACCACCATATTCTTTTATAGTTTGATCTTTTAATTCAATGACTGCATTTTCTCTATTTAAAATCATGTATTTAATCTTTCATTTAAAGGATCTACAAATACGGGATCACTAATAGTCGCCTCAATTGTTTTATTAGGCATGGGAATGTAAATTTTTTTTCCTTTTTTTTCTATGCCCTCTTTAATTAAAGCTAATGCAATTGATCTATCTAAATTCGGTGAATAATAACTTGATGTCACATGACCTACCATTTCCATTGGAAGATTTGAAATGTTCTCAACAATTTGGGAGCCTTCTTCCAAAATTTCTTTAGGATTATTTGTAAGTAAACCTACAAGTTGTTTTCTATCTTTTTTAATTGTATCACTTCTATACAACGCTCTTTTTCCAATGAAATCATATTTTTTTTTACTTACTATCCAACTCATGTCTAAATCAATTGGTGTTACTGAGCCATCTGTTTCTTGCCCGACTATTATAAAGCCTTTTTCTGCTCTTAATACATGCATAGCCTCAGTTCCATATGGCGTAATATTAAATTCTTTTCCTAATTCAAAACATTTTTCCCATAGAGCTTGCGCATAACTTGATGGTATATTTATTTCATAACACTTCTCACCAGTAAAACTAATGCGCATAACTCTGCAAATAATTCCAGATATTTTTATAATTTTAAAACTCATATGGGGAAAATTTTCTCTAGAAAAATTTTGATCAGGACATAATTTTTTCATAAGATTGATAGCATATGGGCCATTTAAACTAATTGTTGCAAATTGTTCAGTTACAGAAGTTAATCGTACCTTTAATTCAGGCCATTCAGTTTGCAGCCAATCCTCAAGTTTACTCATAACACTCGCTGCACCTCCAGTAGTTGTGGTCATAATATAATGATTTTCTCTAATTCTACTTGTTACTCCGTCGTCAATAACCATTCCATCATCACCTAGCATCAATCCATAACGACATTTGCCAATTTGAAGTTTTGACCATGCATTTGTGTATACACGATTTAAAAACTCGCTCGAATCTCTTCCTTTAATATCAATTTTACCTAAAGTAGAAGCATCTAATATACCAATTCCATCTCTAGTTGCTTTTACCTCTCTGTTTACAGCTTGATGCATATTTTCCCCTTCTTTTGGGTAGTACCATGCTCTTTTCCATTGTCCTACATCCTCAAATTTAGCTTGATTTTTTATATGCCATTGATGCATTGGTGTTGTTCTTTCAACATCAAAAAATTCTTTTATGTGCCTGCCTGCTATAGCTCCAAAAGTTACAGGAGTGTAAGGTAGTCTAAAAGTTGTTGTCCCTAATTCATGAATAGGTGTATTAGATAAATTAGAAATTATACCTAACGCATTAACATTACTAATTTTTCCCTGGTCTGTTGCCATTCCAGTTGTTGTATAACGTTTTATATGTTCTATTGATCTATATCCTTCTTTAAGGGCAAGTTTAATATCTTTTGCAGTTACATCATTTTGAAAATCAATAAACATTTTCGTTTTTTTAAAATTTTTATTTGATGGAATAATCCAAGCATGTTGCATTTTATCTTGAAAGGTTATTTTTGTAATTTCTTCAAATTTTTCTTCAATTTTTATTCCAAACTCATTAAATATCTTATTCATTTTATTAAAGGTTTCTTCGAAAATTTCTTTCAATAAAAAAGTGCCATTACAAGCCCCGATTGAAACTTCTTTTTGGAAAGATTTATCAGGGATAAAAGTTGCGTCTGATTCTCTATAAATTAATTTACCTCTTGATTGTGAAAATAAATGAACAGTAGGAGTCCAGCCCCCTGACACACAAAGTAAATCACAAGATATTTTTTTTGGATTTCCTAACAAATTCTCAATTTTTTCATCAACTTCACTAACAATTACTTTGTTAATTCTTTTTTTCCCCTCAGTATTAATAATCACATGTCCAAAAAAAATCTTTAATCCTAAATCTTTTGCTTCTTTTACAAGATCCCCATTACTTTGTTTACGTAAATCTATTATACATTTTACATCAACACCTTTTTTATGAAAATCTATAGCTGATTTATAAGCACTGTCATTATTTGTAAATATAACTATTTCTTTAGATATCTTATTTGAATACTTATTTAGATATTTTCTTGCACTATTAGCTAGCATTATTCCCGGTTTATCATTGTTGTGAAAAGTGAGAAATCTTTCAATCGAACCTGTAGCCAAGACAACTTTTTTTGCTCTTATTTTCCATATAACCTGTCTTAAATTTTTTTTATTGATCTTTTGAGATGCTAATAAATAATTTGCATGGAAATAGGCAAAAACACTTGTATTTTTAACAATTTTTAAATTTTTAAATTTATTTGATTCTTCTAATTCTTCAGATAATTTCCTAGTTCTAACTGAATCAGTGTTTGATAAATCATACCCTCCTAATTCAGAGTTTTGTTCTAAAAGAAGAGTTTTTAAGTTTGATTTTGCAGCTAATTTAGCTGCATACATACCGCTTATTCCCCCTCCAATTATTAATATATCGCAATGATAATGAAGATGTTCATATTTGTCAGGATCATCGGTAGTTGGTGACTTTCCTAATCCTGCAGCTCTTCTAATAAAATATTCATAGAATTCCCAAAATTTAGGAGGCCAAATAAAAGTTTTATAATAAAATCCTGCTGGTATAAATCTTGAGAATAAATCATTAATTGAACCAAGATCAAAATTTAGTGACGGCCAATTGTTTTGTGAAGTAGCAGATAGTCCGTCGTAGATTTCAATCTCTGTTGCTCTGACATTTGGTTCAGTAATATTTCCACTTTCTAGTTGAACTATTGCATTTGGTTCTTCACTTCCAGCACTAATTATTCCTCTTGGTCTATGATACTTAAAACTTCTTCCTACTAAAAAAATGCCATTTCGAAGTAAAGCACTTGCCAAAGTCTCACCTTTGATTCCAAAATATTTTTTTTTATCAAATGTAAAAGAAATTTTCGTTGACATAATTACTTCTTTTTAAAAGAGGTTGATATATTTCCTGATCCAATTTCTGGCTCGCCTGAAGGTGTTTTAGGGTTTTCACCATCAATCTCAGGAATTGCTTCTCCCATATTATAAATTCCTAATATTTCATCTGTTGATGTATTTCTAACTACATTAAACCACTGCCTACATCCACTTGAGTGATTCCATCTTTCAAATTGCACACCTTTTATATTTTTACGCATAAATAAATAGTCAGCCCATTGATCATCACTTGTATCAGGCGGATTCTTGGGACGAGAGATATGTGCTTCTCCTCCACAACTGAATTCACTCTGCTCTCTTTCTCCACAATATGGACAATTAATTAAAAACATATTCTTTTAATGCGCCACTGCTGCTGCACCATGTTCATCTACTAATTCACCACTCGAAAAACGGTTTAATGTAAAAGGGGCATTAAGTTTATGAGGTTCATCATTAGCAATAGTGTGAGCAAATACCCATCCTGAACCTGGGGTGGCTTTAAAACCACCTGTTCCCCAACCACAATTAAAATATAATCCTTTTATATGTGTTTTGCTAACTATCGGGCTTGCATCTGGGCAAATATCAACAATACCTCCCCAATGTCTTAACATTTTCATTCTTGAAAAAAGAGGAAATAATTCTACTACTGCTGCTATAGTATCTTCAACAATATTAAATCCCCCCCTTTGACTGTATGATATATATCCATCAGTACCCGCTCCAATGACTAACTCTCCTTTGTCTGATTGAGATACATAAGCATGAATCGTATTTGACATTACTACTGTATTAATAATTGGTTTTACTGGCTCAGATACTAATGCTTGAAGTGGCCTGCTTTCTAGAGGCAGTCTTATTCCAACCATATCAGCAATTACTGAGGAATGACCTGCAGTCACTACCCCAATTTTTTTTGAATTTATTTGTCCTTTAGTGGTTTCTACCCCACTAACTTGACCGTTTTTAACATTTATACTTGTTACTTCGCAGTTTTGAATAATGTCAACTCCCATTGCATCAGCACCTCTTGCATAACCCCAAGCAACAGCGTCATGTCTAGCTGTTCCCGCTCTCCTTTGAAGAGTAGCTCCAAGAACTGGATATCTAATATTTTGTGAAGTATTGATTATTGGACAAAATTCTTTTACTTTATTTGTATCCAACCATTCACAGTCAATATCATTTAATCTATTAGCGTGCCAACGCCTTTTTAACTCTCTCACGTCATGAAGCGTGTGCGCTACATTCATTACTCCTCTTTGTGAAAACATAACATTATAATTTAATTCTTGAGACATACCTTCCCACAATTTAAGTGCATGTTCATATAATCCTGCGCTTTGATCCCAAAGATAGTTTGATCTTATAATAGTTGTATTTCTTCCTGTGTTGCCTCCACCAATCCAACCTTTTTCTAATACTGCAATATTTGTTAAGCCATAATTTTTTGCTAAGTAGTACGCTGTTGTTAAACCGTGGCCTCCACCACCAATAATAATAGCATCATATTCTTTTTTTGGTTCTGGTGATCTCCATGCAGGTTGCCAATTTTCATGATATGAAAGAGCATTTCTTATTAGAGAAAAAATTGAATATCTTTTTGGTTTCTTATGCATTTTCAGATTTAATAATCTATAACAGTTTTAGAAAAGACCTTCAATTTCTCCGTCATCATTAATTTTGATCGAATTTGCAGCAGGAACACTAGGTAGACCAGGCATTGTCATGATTTCTCCACAAACTACAACGATAAATTCAGCTCCACTAGAAAGTCTCACTTCTCTTATAGGTATACTATGTCCTGATGGAGCACCTTTTAATGTGGGGTCAGTAGAAAAA
Source organism: Alphaproteobacteria bacterium MarineAlpha5_Bin12 (assembly GCA_002937855.1). GTDB lineage: Bacteria > Pseudomonadota > Alphaproteobacteria > HIMB59 > MarineAlpha5-Bin12. The sequence goes on from PTKS01000006.1 coordinate 78,673, forward strand.
CTATATTGAGTTTTTGCTATACAAACTGGAAAATCACCATACTCATTTTCTTCAAAATGTTTTAATTGGCTTCTGATTTTATTATCAGCGATAACATCATCAGCATCATATATTTCTTTTGCTATGGTTTTAATTTTATCAAATAAAGAAATTTTTTCTTCATACAAAAATTTAAATGAATTTTTTTCATTTGTTAATTCTACAACTTTTTTGGCTAAGTTAATGGCTCCCTTACCACCTTGTGACCAATGAGTACACAATATAGATTCCACATCAATCTTTTTACATTCATCTTTTAAAATATTAATTTCCTTTTCAGTATCTTCTATAAAATGATTTATAGCTACTACTACAGGTAAACCAAATTTTTTAATATTCGTTACATGCCTATTTAAATTTGATATCCCTTTTTTAACTGCTTCTACATTTTCTTCACTCAAATTTTCTTTTTTTATTCCACCATGCATTTTTAACGCTCTTATTGTTGCCACTACAACTACTGCATCAGGATTTAAATTTGCTTTTCTACATTTTATATTTAGAAACTTTTCAGCTCCAAGGTCTGCACCAAATCCAGCTTCCGTTACAACATAATCAGCTATTTTTAAGCTTGTTTTGGTAGCTATCATACTATTACATCCATGGGCTATGTTAGCAAAAGGTCCTCCATGAATAATTGCAGGGTTATTTTCAAGCGTTTGTGCAAGATTCGGCATCAGTGCCTCTTTCAATAATACTGTCATTGGACCATCAGCTTTCAAATTTTTTGCGAAAATTGGTTTTTTGTTTCTGTCGTAAGCTACAGTTATGTTTCCTAATCTTCTTTGCAAATCTTTAATATCTTTTGAAAGACAAAAAATAGCCATCACTTCTGATGCAACAGTTATATTAAAACCATCTATTCTAGGATATCCATTAGCAACGCCTCCTAAATTAGCATTGATTTCCCTCAAAGCTCTATCATTTAAATCTAAACATCTTTTCCAAGTAACTCTTCTAACATCTATATTGAGTTTGTTTCCCCAATAAATATGATTATCAATTAAAGAAGCTAATAAATTATTTGCAGAAGTAATTGCATGAAAATCACCAGTAAAATGAAGATTAATATTTTCCATTGGTACAACTTGCGCAAAGCCACCCCCTGCTGCACCTCCCTTCATACCAAAGCTAGGTCCTAGACTTGGCTCTCTTAAACAAACAATGCTTTTTTTTCCAATTCTATTTAAACCGTCATTAAGTCCAACAGAAGTGGTAGTTTTTCCCTCACCAGCTGGAGTTGGAGTAATTGCAGTAACTAAAATCAGCTTTGAATTTTTATCTGGTAAACTTTCTATATAATCAAGATCGATTTTTGATACATAGTGCCCGTAGGAGTGTTGAAATTTTTTTGGGATTTCTAAATTTTCTGCTATCTCATGAATATGTTTTTTATGAGCTTTTCTAGCTATATTTATATCAGATCCTTGTTTTGACATTAGGAGTATACCGAACTACTTACATAAATAAAATTTTTTTTCAACCATTGAATATTCAATTTACTGTATAAAATTTTTTATAAATCAAAATTTGTGATCTCAATGTCATTATTTTGATCTATTCTTATCTCATTATCCACTAAAGCTTTAATCCATCTAGAAGTTTTTTTCATTCCTCCAAAAGGATAAAAATGGAGTTTAGTCAGTTTTGAGTTACTGTTTGAATTTTTGTATTTAGACAACTCATATACTAATTTTCCAGGAGCTTTAGTTGATGCTAATTTAGATATTTTTAAAGCCTGTTTAGAAAGAAAATTTATTGAATTTCTAATTCCGCAAGATTTTGCAAAATTAATAAGTGTGAGAATATTTGCTGGTCCTGGTAATCCAGCGTGGATATCTATTTTATTTCCAAGTTCTTCTAGGTGCTTCTCCCATGTTATAAAGCTAGAGGTCTCAAAAAAAAATTGTGTAACAAAATATAACTTTGCTTGAGTATTACTTACAAATTTATTTTTTTCTATAATAGCTCTATCTAATTCTTCATCACTAATATCTGGACTTCCTTCAGGGTGCCCAGCTAAGCCTACTTCTGTGAAATTAAACTTATCTATTAATCCCGTTTCTAATATTTCCATGCTTGATGAAATGTTTCCATTTTGATAACTACTACCTCCAATTATAAGAATTTTTTTAGCTCCTGAAATTTCTGATAACATACCCAAATACTTTTCTACTTCAGAAAAATTTTTTATTGTTCTTGCTGGCAAATGCGGTATAGGTTCAAATCCTTCATCTTTAATTTTTTTAGCAGTATCAATTATTTTCTTATAATTTTCATTTGGAAGGTAGGTTATATAAATTGAAGTGTTCTTAGGTAATAAATTATTTAAGTCTGAAATTTTTTCAAAATTTTTTGGAGTTGTTTCAATAGTATAGTTGTTAATCAATTTTTTTAGATTAATAATTTCTTTATTATCCATTTTTAAAAATTTTTTTCATAAAAAAATGCGAAAAAATCAAAACCAAAAAACCAAAGGTCCAGTTTATAGCAAAAAGTCCCCAAAAAAGAGACTGAAATCCTCCCTCTAATACATTTACTACAAACCATAATGTAACTAAAGGTAAAATAATCATTCTGAGTAAATTAATATACATAGTAAATATAGCTTTTTTAAGTGCTTGGATTAATGCTGAAGTTATAAAAAAAATGGGATAAACAGGCCCCATCAATGCTGCAACTTTTAAATATGAAGTTCCAAATAGTATTACATCCTCATTATCTGTGAATAGTCCAACAATGTAATTCGAACTTAATAAAATTAAAATTCCCCCAAAAACCATGAATCCGCAACCAATTGTAAGTGCTTTATAATAAGTTTCTTTGACTCTTGAATAATTTTTTGCCCCAAAATTTTGACCTGCTATGGACAATACAGCAGTATTAAGTCCAAATATTGGTAGTAATAATATTTGTTCAAATCTAATAGCTGTCCCATAACCCGCAATAGCATATTCTCCAAAAGTACCTACGAAATATAAAATTATAAAAACACCAATACTAATTGTTATCATCCCAAAAGAAATTGGTACAGCTTGTTTTAATAAACTTATTATAAATTCCTTTTTTGGAATGAAACAATTAATTTTCAAGAATTCTTTCAACTCAGTTTTGTATACTTTGTAAATTAAATATAAAGTTCCTAAAAATTGGGTAAATATAGTTGCAAATGCAATTCCAGAAATACCCATAGCTGGAAAAATTCCGTATCCAAATATAAATAAAGGATTTAAAAAAATATTTAGAAAAAAGCTTACTATAAGTACATTTCTATAACTTTTTGTATCTCCTTGAGCATTTAATGAAGAATTAATTGCAAATTGTATAAAAACAATAAACGAACCATAAAAAATTATATCTAAATATTTTAATGTTAAATTTATATTTTTTTGGTTACTTCCCATTAATTCCAATATCGTTGAAGAAATGTTTAATCCTAAAAAAGTTATTATTATTGCTACTATTAATGTTAAAATAATATTTTGAGCAAGATACATTGAAGCTTTATTTTTATTTCCTTCTCCGATAGAATTTGCCATTAGGGCAGTAGATGCAACACCCAATCCTATACCAACAGCTATTATTATAAAATAAATAGGAAATGACTTAGCTAATGCTGACAAGGCCTCAGGTGAAATTTTTCCTGCAAAGAATGTATCTACAATATTATATAATGTTTGAAAAACTGTGCCTATACTAGCCGGGATCGCTACTTTTTTTAGTAGTTGTATAATATTTTCTTTAGTTAAGTCCATCCATTATCCTTTAAATATGTTTACTAATATATGTAAAAAAAAGTATAAAAAACATTATGAAAAAAAATGATTTTAAAATTTATTCTTTTTATCAATTTAAAAAAATTAAAAATCCAATAAATTTCAAATCTCTAATAAAGGAGTTTTGCCAATTTAACAAACTAAAAGGGACTATAATAATTGCTAACGAAGGGATAAACGGAACTATTGGAGGCTTGGATGAATCAATCAAAATTTTCGAGAAGGAATTATTTAAATTAAATTTTAGTGATCTGACATATAAATATTCAAGAAGCAAATATATGCCATTTCATCGATTAAAGATAAGAAATAAAAAAGAAATCATAACTTTTACCAAGAAGAATATAAATGTTGAAAAATATAAAGGTGAATTTATTGAAGCTTCCAAATGGAATAAATTGATCGATGATAAGGAAGTTTACTTAGTAGATGTAAGAAATGATTACGAAAGTCAAATTGGAAGTTTTCAGGGGTCAATAAAGAGTAATACAAAAAAATTTAAAGATTTCAAAAAATTTATAGAAAATAACTTAGTTGATATTAAATCTTCTAAAATTGCAATGTTTTGTACCGGAGGTATAAGATGCGAAAAAGCATCAGCTTACATGAATGAAATGGGTTTTAAAAATTTATATCAATTAAAGGGGGGAATATTAAAATATTTGGAAGAGGTTCCCAAAAAAAAATCAAAATGGAAAGGGGAGTGCTTTATTTTCGATAACAGAGTTTCGGTCAAAAATGAAATGAAAATAGGTTCTTATGAACTATGTCATGGATGCAGGATGCCTATACTTGACAAAGATAAACTATCCAAAAATTATGAATATGGCGTATCTTGTGAAAATTGTTATAATAAATTAACTGAAAACAAAAAACAAAACTTAAGACAAAGGAACAAACAAATTAAAATCGCTAAAAAAAGAGGATTATATAATCCATATATTCGTCATACCCCAGTAGATTATTAAAGTTAAAAATGATTGTTTTTTCTATTAAAATATATATACGTCTTATCAATTATGGCAAAAAAATCATCATATGTACTTAAGCAATTAGTACCTGAAGAAAATCCAAAGACTGGTTCAAAATACATAGTTCGCAAACCATCAAAAGGATTAAAGGTTGCAGAAAAACTTAGGTTAAAAAAATTTGATCCTGTGTTAAAAAAACACGTATGGTTTGTAGAAAAAAAAATGCCTCCACATAGTAAATAAACTTTATTTATTTTTTTTTGTATTTTTATCTAGAGCTCTTTGTATATCTTCATATGAACAAAGACCAACCTCTACTGGGTTTTTAGCTTCATTTATTGCTTCTCTATAAGTTCCTTCTCTAATTGCATTTATTGTAGATTTTGTTGACCCAATCAGTTTTGCTATTTGTGAGTCTTTTAATTCATCACCATAATTTTTAATTAACCAAAAAATAGCATATGGCTTTTCTTGTCTTAGTGAGATTGAGGTATATCTCTTGCCTTTCGTTTTAGTTTTATGATCTGGTAAATCATTTTGTAATATTTGTAATTTTTCTTTTGGATTTTTCTGACATTTCTCAATTTCTTCTTGAGTTAATTGACCGCTGTCTATTGGATTGTGTCCTTTTATTCCTACTGCGACATCCCCATCAGCTATACCTTCGATTTCTAAAATATGCATATTACAAAAATCGGCTATTTGTTTAAAACTTAGTGAAGTATTTTCAATAAGCCATATTGCTGTTGCTTTTGGCATTAAGGGTCTTTTCATAATTAGAATCCTTACAGTAAAAAATTATTATAATAAATTAAAAAATTTATTTTTTTAATTTAATTCCTTGGTATTTTTTCTTAAATCTAGCCAATTGACCTTCTGAATCAATCAATTTTACTCCTCCACCAGTCCATGCAGGATGACTTTTTGGATCTATTTCAAGTTTTAGTTTATCACCTTCTTTACCCCAAGTTGATCTTGTTTTATATTTAGAACCATCAGTCATTTCAACTTCAATTTCATGATAATCCGGATGTATTTTCTTTTTCATTAAGGCTCAATAAAATAATCTTAATTAAAATACAACACAAATATATATGTGTTTTTTTAAATCTTCAAAACTTTGCTATGTATAAAGGAGTTTGAAGCCAAAATATCTCTCGAACTAATGTCCCATTTATCAAAATTTGATGTTGTAACCGTCCCACCTGCCTCAAGAGCTAATATTATTCCTGCTGCAATATCCCATAAGTTGAGATTATAACCCCAAAATGCATCCAGTTTTCCAGATGCTACATAAGCTAAATCTAAAGCTGCAGATCCCATATTTCTAAAACTTACTGAATTTTTTTTTAAAAAGTTTAATTTGTCTATGGAATTCAAGTCTTTTTCTATGCTGCTAGCACCGATAACACATTCTTCCAATTTTTTTCTATTTGAAACCCTTAATCTTTGATTGTTTAGCCAAGAGCCTTTTCCTTTACTAGCCCAATAAAATTCATTTGTTATTGGATTAAATATTATACCATCACTAATTGTATCATTCGATAATTTTGCTATTGCAATACAAAAATGAGGAATTCCATGAATAAAATTTGAAGTACCATCTATAGGATCTATTACAAAAGTATTATCTTTATCTTTACCTGTTACATTACCTTCCTCTTCCATTATAAATCCATAATTTGGGTAATGATATTCTAAACTTTCTTTTAATATTTTTTCTGTTCTAACATCAGCATTAGTAACAAAATTTCCTAGAGTTTTTGAAGAAACTTGTAATTTTTCTAATTCACCAAAATCTCTTATTAATTTTTTTCCTGCTGTTCTAGCAGCTTTTTCCATTATATTAATTATGGGAGGTTGATTATTAGTGATCATTTACTTTTAACTTTTTCTATATAAGTACCATCATAAGTACTTATAACAACATGATCATCAGCAACAATGTGAGGTGGAACTTGAGTTCTTAAGCCATTCTCTAACATTGCAGGTTTATAGGAAGATGTAGCAGTTTGACCTTTGATAACTGCATCTGTTTCAATAACTTTTAGATTCACATTTTCTGGGAGTTGTATAGAAATAGGAGTCCCCTCATGATCTTCAATTATCACATTTTGATTTTTAATTAAAAACTTCTCTTGAAAATCAGAAATAATCTCATTGTTTAATGTTAATTGTTCAAATGAAATTAATTCCATAAAATAAAATAAATTATTTTCTTTATATAGATATTGATAATTTTTTTCTTCTAATCTTACTTTTTCTATTGATTCAGAAGATCGGAATCTTTCATTAAGTTTAGTACCTTGTTTTAAGTCCTTTAATTCTACTTGTAGGTATGCACCACCTTTTCCAGGTTGAGTGTGCTGTGTTTTAATTACTTTCCAAAGTTTATTTTTATGTTCAATAATATTTCCAATCTTAATTTCATTACCATCTATTTTCATAATTAATTTCTTTTTAGTTTTTATATATATTAATTATGCTTTTTAGTAGTTTTATTGCCTTTTTTTTAGGTCTTTGAAAACTATTTCTGCCTATTATTGATCCAAAACCCCCACCTTTTTTTATAGCTTTAATCTCTGATAATAACTCAGCATCATTTTTTGCTTCTCCTCCAGAAAATACAACTACTCTTCTTCCATTAAAGCAACTTTTTACAATATGTTTCACTCGATCGGAAAGATTCTTCATTATTATTTTATTTTTAATAAAGGCTTGTTTAGTGGCATCATCTTCAAGAAAATTTCTAGGAAGTTTAACTTTAATTATGTGAGCTCCACACAAGGCAGCCATATGAGCTGCATAGCTAACAACATTTAAAGATGTTTCTCCTTCTTTTGTTATATTGCCTCTTGGATATGACCATAAAACAGTTACTAAACCTGAACTTTTTGCTTCTTGGAATAATTCTTTAGCTTCTTCAATCATTTCAAATATATTATCACTTCCTGGATAAATGGTGAAACCTACTGCAGAACATTTTAACCTTTTTGCCTCTGAAACACTCCCAGTAATTGCTTGGTCAGCAGATTTTGTGAGTGAGTTTGAACTATTGCACTTTAGTATTAACGGAATTTTATTTTTAAAAGTATCAGCACCAGCTTCTAACATTCCCAAAGGAGCTGCAAATGCTGACATTCCTGCATCTATCCCAAGTTTAAAGTGATAGTGTGGATCATATGCTTCGGGATTTATTGCAAAACTTCTATCAGGTCCATGTTCAAATCCTTGATCAACGGGTAAAATTATTAATTTTCCAGTGCCTGATAAACTTCCAGACATGAAAATTTTGTTTAAATTTTTTAAAGTAGTTATATTGTCACTTTCATAATTTCTTAAAATTGATTGAATTTTTTTATTTGTTTTCATTTTATATAATTTTTATAAATTCTATTCATATATCTATTACAATTTTTAATTCTTTTTAAGTCAATTATTTCAATTTTTTGATTAATTGTTATCTTTTTTTTATATTTATTATTTTTTATTTTTTTAATAAAAACATCATTTTCTTCTAATTTTATATTAAAAAAATCATTAGATAAACATATTATGGCCAAAGCAGGGTTTTTTTTGCAATCTATCACTATTTCAAACTTTATATGCTTAAATTCTTTATACAGTAAATTTGCAACTTCTCTTATCCAACCTAAATCTAGTTTTGAAAAGAGATAATTTTTAAAATATAAATAAGGTTTTATGTTGAAATTTTGAGAGTGTAATAAAACTTCTTTTGCTTGATAATAACTATATACATAGATACCAGTTTGTTTAATTTTTTTTGATTTCAATTAAATTAATTTTCCTAATTGTAAAGCACTATCAATCATTCTATTTGAAAAGCCCCATTCATTATCATACCAAGATAAAACTCTACAAAAATTTTCATTAATCACTTGAGTTTGAGTTAGGTCAAATATTGAACTTGCGGGATTATGATTAAAGTCTTTTGACACTAAAGGAAGTTTATTTGTAGTTAAAATACCTTTTAATGTTTTGGATTTTGATGCTCGAATAATTAGATTATTAATATCTTCTATAGTAGTTTTCTTCTTTGAAACAAAAGTTAAATCGATTAATGAAACATTTGAAGTTGGTACCCTTATAGCCGTACCATCTAATTTACCTTTCATTTTTGGAAGTACTAATCCTAATGCTTTTGCGGCACCTGTAGAAGTTGGAATTAATGATTCTGATGCTGTCCTAGCTCTTCTTAGATCTTTATGTAAAGTATCTAGAGTACTTTGATCACCTGTAAAACTATGTATTGTCGTCATATATCCACTTTTTATTCCGATCGATTTATCTAAAATCATCGCAACTGGAGCTAAGCAATTAGTGGTACAAGATCCATTAGAAATTATCTTATGTTGTTTTTTAAGTATGTTGTCATTTACTCCTTGAACTATAGTTGCATCAACTTCTGGTGCAGGAGCAGAGATTATTACTTTTTTTGCTCCAGCAATTATATGTTTCATTGATTTTTCTTTTGAAGCAAATATCCCCGTACATTCTAAAACAATATCTATGCCAAGTTTTTTCCAAGGTAATTCTTCGGGATCTTTTTTATTGAATATTTTTATCAATTTATTATTTATGATAAATCCTGATTTGTTTGATTCAATCTTATTGTTAAGTTGACCATGAGTAGTATCATAATTAAATAAGTGTGCGTTGCTCTCTATAGATCCAAGATCATTGATCGCCTTTACATTAATATTATTATTATTTTTTTCATAAATGGCTCTTAATATTAATCTCCCTATTCTCCCAAATCCATTTATTGCAATATTTATTTTCATTTTTTAATATTATTTTTTATTATTTTTTTTACTAATTTTTCTACTGTAATACCAAAAAAATTATAAAGGTCTTTGTACGGACCGCTAGCACCAAAAGAGCTCATACCTATAAAATTTTTATCTGGCAAATATTTTGACCAACCCATTTGCGATGCAGCTTCAATCCCATAGCATTTTTTATTACCTAATATAGATTTTTTATAATTTTGATCCTGTTTTTCAAAAAGCTCCCAACATGTCATAGAAACTACTCTAGTTTTAATTTTTTTCTTTTCTAATAATTTTGAAGCATTTAAAGCCAATTCGACTTCAGATCCTGTTGCTAAAATAGTAGCATCGTAGTTTTTAAAATTTTTAATTATATATGCTCCCTTATGAACCATATTTTTTTCAATATTTGTATTTCTAACTATTGGTAAATTTTGCCTAGTTAATACTATAACCGATGGATTATTTTTCTCATTTAGAGCACTCTGCCAAGATTCAATAGTCTCTATTATATCTGCAGGTCTATAAACATTTAGATTAGGTATCGCTCGCAGAGACGCGAGATGTTCGACTGGCTGATGAGTCGGACCATCTTCTCCAAGACCAATTGAATCATGAGTCATAACAAAAATTACTTGCAAACCCATCAAAGCTGCTAATCTTATTGACGGTCTACAATAATCAGTAAAAACTAAAAAAGTCCCCCCATAAGGAATCATTCCTTTATGTAATGAAATACCATTCATTACTCCTGCCATTGCATGCTCTCTTATGCCGTAATGTATATAGTCGCCATTATAGTTTTTAGATGTTATATTTTTCATTGATTTAGTTTTAGTATTATTTGATCCAGTTAAATCTGCAGAACCCCCTAATAAAAAATTAATTTCTTTTTTCAAAACTTCTATTGAAAGTTCACTTGCCTTCCTTGTTGCATATTGTTTTGGATTTTTTAAGTTTAATTTTTTAAATTCTATAATTTTTTTATTTAATTTTTTATAGTTTATTTTTTTATTTATTTGTTCATAAAAAAATTTATTTTTTTTAGAATTTTTGATATTTTTTTTCCATTTTGATTTAATATTAGAATTTCTCTTATAAAAATTTCGCCATACATTAAGAAGATTTTTAGGGATCTTAAATGGCTCATGATTCCATTTAAGTTTTTTTCTTGTTAAAATAACTTCATCATTTCCAAGTGGAGAGCCATGAGAAGAGGCAGTGCCTTCCTTATTTGGAGATCCAAAACCTATTTTAGTTTTACAAGCTATCAAAGTTGGCTTGTTATTTTTCTTAGCTTTAATTATTGCTTTTTTGATTTCATTGTGATTATGACCATCAATTGAAATAGTTGCCCATCCTTGAGATTCAAATCTTTTTTTATGATTATCTGAATTAGATAAGTTTGTAGAGCCATCAATAGATATTTTATTATCATCAAAAAATACTATCAATTTATTTAGCTTTAAATGTCCAGCTAAGCTTGCTGACTCATGACTCAAACCTTCCATCAGACATCCATCACCTGCAAAAACATAAGTATAATGATTTACTATATTTTTACCAAATTTAGAATTTAATAATTTTTCACAAAGAGCCATACCAACACCATTGGCTATTCCTTGTGATAACGGACCTGTAGTTGTTTCAATTCCTGCTTCCAAAAAATATTCAGGATGACCAGGAGTTAATGAATTCAATTGTCTAAAATTTGTTACTTGTTTTATATTAATTTTTTTGTATCCAGTAAGGTACAAACAAGAATAAAGAAGCATGGAACCATGACCATTTGAAATTATTAATCTATCTCTATCCGGCCAACTAGGTTCTAAAGGATCAAATTTTAAAAATTCTTTAAAAAGCACTGTTGCAATATCAGCCATACCCATTGGCATTCCAGGATGTCCTGACCTAGCTTTTTCTACTGCATCAATAGATAAGAACCTTATACAGTTAGAAAGATCGTTTAAAGATATTGATTTTTTTGTCAATATATACCCAAATTTATTGATTTTAGTCATGTTACACTAAAATACGATTTCATTAAAGTGACTTTTTTGTAGAATGAATTTATATTATCAACATGGAAAAATTAAAGTTAATTTTAGAGAGAATTAATAATGATTTATCCTCTTTGGAAGAGGCGATAAGTAAAAAAAATATAATATCTCAAGCAAAAAATGCATCAGATTACAAAAAGATTGATAAAAAAACCTATGATCAAATTAGCTATAATTTAGATAAATTAGATGAAATAATTAAAAAAATAGATGAAAATTATTAATATAAAATTTTTAGGTAGTGAGTATGAAATTAAATGCGAAGACGATGAAGTTGCAAAAATAAAAAATTTAGAATCAAAATTAAATAATAGAGCCAAAATGTATTCAAAAGAAAATATAAATTTTTCAGATACGCATAAATTATTAATCGTTTCTCTTTCTCTAGAAGATAAAATCAATGATCTTTTAGCAAACCAAAAAAAACTTATTGAAATTAATGAAAATTTAAAAGAAAAAAATGATAAACTTTTAGAACAAAATGATACAAAAGAATTAAAAGAAAATCTTGAAAACATAAGTAAAAAAATAAATATAATTTTAAATAAAATTTTGAATTTAAAAAGTGAATAATTCAAATCAACTTAAATTAAATCAAAGAAAGACATCATTAAAAAATAGAAATATTTTATTTCAAAAAAATAAGTATGCATACAAAAAACTTTTCAATTATTTATATGAATCAAAGATTTTTAAAGATTCAAAAGTTATTTCAAGTTATATTTCTATTAATAGTGAAATACAGACTATTGATTTAAATAAAAAAATTTTGTTACTTCATAAAACGCTATGCCTTCCTGTAATTACAGAAAGAAATAAAAAATTGATTTTTAAGAAAATTACTAAAAGAACTAAAATGATTAAAGGTAAAATGAATCTAATTGAACCGAGTATAAATTCAAAAACTATTATTCCTGATCTTATACTTGCACCCTGTGTAGCCTTTGATAAATATGGAAATCGCTTGGGATATGGTGGTGGTTATTATGATTATACAATTAATGAATTAAGAAGAAAAAATAAAAAACTGAATTTAATTGTATTAGGATTTAGTGATCAAGAAGTAGAAAAAATAATTGTTAATGAAAATGATCAGAAATTAGATTATATACTTACTGAAAAAGGTTTAATTAAAAGAATAAATAAATGAAAATTATTTTTATAGGAGATGTTGTTGGAAGATCAGGTCGAGAAGCTTTGTCAAAATATATTCCAAATATAAAAAAAGATTTTGACCCTGATATAATAATTGTTAATGGTGAAAATTCCACAGCTGGGTACGGTTTAAGCGAAACTCATTCAAAAGAAATATTTAATTTAGGTGTTGATGTAATAACTTTAGGAAATCATTCTTGGGATCAAAAAGATATGCTTTCATATATTGAAAAAAATAATAAAATCCTACGTCCAATAAATTATCCTTCAAGAGTTCCTGGAAATGGAAAAGTAATTGTTGAAACTAAGGATGGAAAAAAAATTTTAATAGTTCAAGTTATGCTTAGGTTATTTATGAACATAGCTCTTGATGATCCCTTTGAATCAATAAATGCAATTTTAGAAAAAGAAATTTTAGGAAAAACTATTGATGCAATTGTAGTTGATATGCATGGAGAAGCAACTTCTGAAAAAAACTCTTTTGGCCATTTTCTAGATGGTAGAGTATCAGCAGTTTTAGGAACACATACTCATATTCCAACTTCAGATGGAAGAATACTAGAAAATAAAACAGCCTATCAAACAGATGTTGGTATGACAGGTGATTATAATTCTGTGATAGGATTTGAAAAAGAAGGACCGATTCATCAATTTCTTAGGGGATATCGTAAAAATGGAAGATTCAGAGTTGCTGACCAAAAAGCTACATTATGCGGTGTATTTATAGAAACTAACAATTCTAATGGGTTAGCTGACAATATTACTATGATACATTATGGTAATAATCCTAGTTTTTTTAGCTATAAAACATAACTTCGACACAAAATTCCAATAAACACTTTACTAATTACGGGGAATTTAAATATATATTTATAAATGGCGGGTCATTCTAAATTTAAAAATATTATGCACAGAAAAGGAGCTCAAGATAAACTTCGAGCCAAGCTGTTTTCTAGATTAGGTAGAGAAATATCAGTAGCAGTTCGTATAGGAGGATCTGAAGTAGATTCAAATATAAGATTAAGAGCTGCTATAAATTCTGCCAGGTCAGCTAATATGCCAAAAGATAATATTGAGCGAGCAATTAAAAAAGGAGAGGGAAATGATAAAGACTCAACCTATGAAGAAGTGAGATATGAGGGCTATGGACCATCAGGATCAGCTTTAATAATTGAAACACTAACAAATAATAAAAACAGAACTGCATCAGAAATAAGAACAATTTTTAGTAAAAATGGAGGATCTTTAACTGAAAATGGAAGTGTTAGTCATAATTTTATTAAGTTAGGACAAATAATTATAGATAAAAAAAATTGCAAAGAAGAAGAGCTTTTTAATTTTTGTATTGATTTTGGTGGATTAATTGAATTTGAAGCAGAGGAAGAAAATTTCATAATTTTTATTGATTTAAAAAAATATCATTCTTTACTGCAAAAAATTTCTGAGAAATTTGAAACTCCAAATTTGTCACAAATAATTTGGAAAAGTAATTTAGAAGTTGATGTTGATAAAAATGATTATGAAAAATTAACAAAGCTTTTTAACTCTTTGGAAGATAATGAAGATGTTCAGAGTATTTCTTCAAATGTTAATAACAAAGAAGAAATTTTTAAAGATTTATAAAAAATTAGAAGGGATATTAAATGGGAGATAAAGCATGGAAAAGAAGAGAAAGAGAAGTCGCAAGATTTTTTAATGGTGAAAGAAATGCTCTTAGTGGAGGAAATTCCAAAGTTACTAGAGCAGATGTAATACACAAGAATTTATTTATTGAGTGTAAATTAAGAGCTAAACATTCTGTAGTCTCTTTATGGGACGAGACAGCAAAAATTGCAAAAACAGAAGAAAAAACGCCAGTGGTTGTTTTGTGTGAAAAAAATAGACCTGGTTTCTGGATTATGGTTCATAGTGACGATTTAAAACAATTAGAGGAGAATGATAATGGAGAGTAGCCTTGTAGAAACAGTCGATCTTGCAACAAATTCGTTAGATTTTTCATTTTTGACTCTTTTTTTAAGAGCTGATTGGGTAGTTAAATCAGTTATCATTATTCTAATATTAGCCTCTGTTTGGTCCTGGACAGTAATAGTATCTAAATTGATTAGAATAAAAAAAATAAATTTTATTTCTGCTGAATTTGAAGAACTTTTTTGGTCAGGAAATTCTCTTGAAGATTTATATGATACATTGCAAGAAGGTTCAGAAGACCCAAAAGTTAATGTGTTTTGTGCAGGAATGGAAGAGTGGAAAAAATCCAAAAAAAAGTTAAAAATAAATAATCAAGCAACTATAAATTCACTAAAAGAAAGAATGACAAGGTCAATGAATTCTTGCTTTAGTAGAGAAATAGAATCAGTTGAAAAGAATCTTACTTTTTTAGCAACCGCTGGATCAACCGCACCTTTTGTCGGTTTATTTGGGACTGTTTGGGGAATTATGAATAGTTTTCAATCAATAGCTATTGCTCAAAATACTAATTTAGCTGTAGTTGCCCCAGGTATTGCAGAAGCTCTTTTTGCAACTGCACTAGGTCTTTTTGTAGCCATACCATCTGTGGTGGCATTTAATAAAATTTCAAGTGACATAAATAAGGTTTCTCTGTCTATTGAAGATTTTATGAATGAGTTTACAACGATATTTTTTCGTCAGCTTGAACAGGCATAATATTTATGGATACTTTAAATCAAAATAAAAGAAAAAGACAATATCAACCCATGAGTGAAATCAATGTAACTCCTTTTGTGGATGTGATGCTTGTTTTATTAATTGTATTTATGGTTACTGCACCATTATTGACTGTGGGAATTCCTATTGATTTGCCCAAAGTGAAAGCTGATGCTTTAACAGATCAGAAAGATCCTCTAGAAATCTCAATAAAGCTTAATGGAGAAGTATATTTAGGTGATAATATAATTAATGTTGAAAATTTAATTCAAACAATAGAAGCAATTACTGAAGAAAATTTTGAATCAAGGATCTATGTTAGGGGTGATAGAGGTATCGCTTATGGAAGAGTAATGGAAATTATTTCTATGATAAATAATGCTGGTTATAGACGAGTCGCTTTGGTAACTCAGAATCCCTCATAAAATTATGTTGAAATTTTATGATTAATAATTCAATTTATAATTATTCACTATCTTACAAAAACAGAGTAGCCGATTTAATAATTAACTTATTTATCGACAAAGATGATAATAAAATTGGTTTATTAATCTCATTTTTTTTTCATGCTATGATTTTTATTATTGCTTTAGGTATACCAAGTTGTTTTCAACCTAAATCAATTTTAGTTCCAAATATTATACCAATTGAAATCTTGCATGTTGATGATGTCACAAGAGTTCCTGAAAAAGTTGTAAAGCAAGAAGAAAACCTAGTTGAAGAAAAGCAAACTAAAAATGAAGAAAGATTTTCAAGTTCTGAACAAACAGAAATCGTTAAACAGCAGGAGAAAACAGATGAAGTAATAGAAAAAAAATCAGAAACAAATGAAATTAATGATATTAAGGAAGAAGAAAAAATAGATATCCCTATTCAAGAAGAAGAGCCTTCCCTAGAGAAAGAATTAGTTGAGAGTTTGCCTTCTAAAAAAATAAAACCAAAAATTAAACCCAAACCTGTAATTAATCCAAAAATTGAATCTGATGTAGTTGTGAGAATAAAACCAAAACCTAAAAAAGATTTCAGTATTGCATCAGTTTTGAAAGATCTAAGAAATGACAGCGTTGATCCTGCTAGCGAGAAAGAAAAAGAAGAAGATTCAAACGAATCGGAGAATGAGGACCAAAATAGTAAAAGCACTAATTTCTCAATTAGTGAGATTGATCTCCTGAAACAGCAAATTTATCCTTGCTGGACTGTGCCAGCAGGTGCAAAAGGAGCTAAAGATATGGAGGTAAAGATAAGAATTTGGGTGAACCCTGATAAAACTGTT
>PTKS01000007.1 GCA_002937855.1 Alphaproteobacteria bacterium MarineAlpha5_Bin12
ATTATCTATTTTATCAAATTTTTTATAGTCTTTTATATAAATTGTTTTTAAGTTTGATAATGATTTAACCATTTTGAGCTGTTGCCATTTTCCTTTTAATAAAATAGTAATTTTTAAGCAGGCGTCAACTTTTAAAATATTCAAGGTAATTATAAATAATAATTTTGTTAATTATAGATACTAATTTTTGGAATTTATCTGATCATTAACATAATTTAAAATCAGAATTTCTGTTTCACTAGATTTACAATCTTTAGCATGTGTTAAATGACCTTTTTTACAATTGTATCCGATTAAATTTACATTATTTGGATAAAGTTCTGTTAAGAATTTTAATTCCTCTGGGCGATTAAAATCATCATCTTCGTATGCAAAAACTAAAGCATCTATAAACTTTGCTTTTGTAATTTCTTTTATATGCGCAGGTCTTGCCTCCTCTCTCCACCACGGATATTTTTTTGTTTCATGTCTTGGTCCAGCAAATGCAGGAGCGAAAACAATCGCACTGTTAAATAATTTTTCATTTTCTCTAAACATATGTAAAGCAGTCCATCCTCCCGCAGACCACCCACTGATAAAGATATTATTAGGATTAACGCCTATTTCATTTATTTCAGTAAGGAGTTTTTTCAATTGTTTCACTCTTTTGTATATGTATGATCCTGGAGAGTTATCGTTGTCTGTAGATTTAGAGCACATAAAAATAAAATGTGCATTAATTTCTTTTTCTAAATATTTTAGAGTTTTTGGTATTTTGTTAAATCGACTAGAACATTTTTCTGATTTTTGTGGTCTTGTTTGTCCATGACTCCAAATAATTACTACGGGATTTTTTTCTAAAACTAAGTCTTCTTGTATAGATGAAAGATCATTAGCATTTACATTTATTGCTGATAACAGAATAAAAAATGTAATTAAATTTTTCATAATAAATAATATTTAAGACTATATTAAAGGTATTACGATTAGGGTTTTCATTATTCCACATTAGCTCCAATTAAAAATTCTTTTACTAACCCAGTCATGTTTTCTTTGATATGAAGTTCTCCAGCCCTAATGCCTTCAACAATATAATCCATTTTACTAAATTGACTTTCATTATGTCTTTTTAAATGCCCTTTCAAACAAACTATCATTTTTGAACCCTTTTCATCTCCAAATAATTCCATAAAAACACTTAATGTAACTTGATAGAACCCTTCATCCTTTGTGCTATATCTAACTTGATAGAACCCTTCATCCTTGATAGCGTCTGATCTAGATTTTTGACCTTCAACACCTATGCGATAATCTTTACAAAAAGCTATTATAAATCCATATAAGAACATTAATATGTGTTGTGAATATAGTTTATCAGAAGTAACATTAAGTTTTTTTAAACCTTCAACTTGATCGTTTAATACATTAACTAATCTACCTATAGCTAAAATCTTTTTACCTTTATTGGGAAGTAATAGAGAAAATAATCCCATATTAATCTTTATTGAGTTTTAGAATTGTTACCATAATTATTGCTCCTAATTAAACCAAAGAAAAATTAAAATACCAAAAGATAAAATATCGATAAGTGGTTGAATAGAATAGAATAAAAATAGTCTATCTCTTCCAAAAATATATCCCACAACAAAACTAACAATTAAAAATAAAACAATAGGAATATACCAAGAAAGATTAATAAACCCCCATAAAATAATACCAAGCAAGGAAATCAAATTTATAGGACCGATAATTTGTCTAACTTTTGATTGGTTACCAAAGTAGGTATTAGCGTCTTCGGTCGTTCTTGTAAAAACTCTTACAGTATAAGCCGATGTCATCGATAATAACAAACCTAAACAAAAAACCATAAACATACGATTATCTTACCATAATTCAATTTAACCAATTCTCATAATAACAAGTTGTGGACTTAGGAGCCTTATTAATATTAAGTTTTACTTGGCAAATAATAAACTCTTTAAGACCTCTTATATGATAAGTAATAAGACTTGGCTCATATGATACTTCTACTATTTTATATTCTTTCATTTGTAAAAATTGCGTAAAGGTTGTTCTTGTTTCTTTCCATTCAGTTGTTTTAGCAAACACCGAACCACTAACCAACAAAACCAACCCGATAAGTAATAATAGTTTTTTCATCACGATTATCCTACCACCAACTGAAAGGAATGTTGAGGGGAAAAAGAGTGTTTTTTGAAAGTGAAAAGATACAAATGGGATACAAATTTTTTAAACGTGGAACTTTTTGGAGCGGGCGAAGGGATTTGAACCCTCGACTTCAACCTTGGCAAGGTTGCGCTCTACCCCTGAGCTACGCCCGCTTAATATCTTTCTATAAGAAAAATAACAAAAAATACAAGTAAAAACTTAAAATTCTTTAATGATAAAATTTTGATTTTTAAGTCTTTCGTTCACTTCAACAAAGTCAGATTCATCCAATAAACATTGCTTCTTTTTATTGATCAAAAGATCTGGAGAAGAATAAAAATATTTTTTTACATCACGAGATAATTGTTTATCGATGTTGTTTGGGGCTTTATTGGTAATTAAATATTCGTACAACTTTATATCATATTCATTATATTTTTTAATAATTTCTATTTTTTCATCATCAAAATTCAATTGCATATTTTTTGTTTTCTGTTGTTCTTGAAAAAAAAGATTGGGCAAATCATAGAGTGAAATTAATAAATTATAAAGATCGCTAGAATTTTTAATGTCATAAATTAAATCAATTTCTTTAAGAAGAACATTTCTTGCTTTTAAAAACATATTTTCATTAATATTGTCTTTAATAAAACTCTTGCTAGAAAATTGTCTAGTCATAACATTTGGTGTAATAATATTATTTTCAAAACAATATTTTAAATAATCATTTTCAAAAAAAGAATTTTTTTTGATAATATTTCGAGATATAAGAAATTTAAAATGTGAAATACAACGTTCAACTGGTTCCCGTATAATTGTTACAGATAAATATTTACTAAAATATTTTGAAATCTCATAAGGAAAATGTCCATAAATAAAATTCGGATTATAATCAAATATTTTTTTCTTATTTTTTAAAAAATATTCAAATGCAATATTTGTTTTTCTTTCTCCAAATGGAGATCCTGGAATTCTAAGTGATCTAGAAAATAGGTAAGAAAATAAAACCGAGAAGGTTGTTCCTGCACATTTTGGAATATGATAAAATATTAGTGGTTTTTTTTCATTTTTCTGAACATTGTATCCTTTGCACAAGTAAAAATTTTTATTATACATTTTTAAGAGTTGTTTTTATTTTTATTTAAAAACAAAAAATTAATGCATATAATATAATTGATTTTTATCATTATTCTTTAATCCGATTATTTATAATAAAAAGATGAAAAAAATAAATAAACAAACAATACAAACTTTGATTAATTATTATAAATCAAGTGATTTAGCCAAATTAGAAAAAGAAGTAAAAAAACTTTTAAAAACTTTTCCAGATGAGGAATTTTTATATAATATACTTGGCATATCTTTTGTTGAAAGAAAAAAGTTTGGTGAAGCTATTTCAACTTTTAAAAAGACATTGTCGATAAATCCTAATAATGCTGAAATTTTTTGTAATATTGGTAATACTTATTTTGCACAACGAAAGTTTTCACAATCAATTAAGAATTATCAAAAATCATTAAGTATTAAGCCTGATTATGCCGAAGCTCATTATAATTTAGGAAATGCATATAAAGAAAAATTATACTTTGATGATGCTATTTTAAGTTATAAAAATGCAATAAAATATCAAAATGACCATGCTGAAGCTTATAGTAATCTTGGAAATATTAAAAAATACCAAAACAATTTCAAGGATGCTAAAAAATATTATCAAAAAGCTCTTAAAATAAAACCTGATTATTCCGCTGCCTATATTAATTTAGGGTATCTAAATTTAAGTTTAAATAATTTTAAAGAAGGATGGGAAGCTCATGAAAAACGAGGAGAAGCTCTAGAATTAATAAAAGATATGGGTTTAAATAATTATAAATTATGGGATGGAAAAAAGTTTTCTGGTAGTCTTATGATAATAGGTGAACAAGGATTGGGGGATTATATTTTGTTTGGCTCCATGTTAAATGATTTATTAAAGTTTCATAAAAACATTACATTTATGATAAATGAGAGATTGTTATCTCTTTTTCAACGTAGTTTTCCAAAAATAAACTTTATAAAGTTTGATAAAAATATTAATAAATATGAATTTGATAAATATATTCTTTTGGGATCAATCGGAAGATTTTTAAGAAAAACAACTAAAGATTTTTCAAAAAAACAAATACAATTTATTTTTTCAGACAAAAATAAAGTTAAAAAAATTAATAATGAAATAGATATTAATAAAAAATTAAAAATTGGAATATCTTGGCAAACAGAAAGTATTAATAACCCTAAAGAAAGAAGTATTAAATTGAAACAGTTATTGCCAATCCTCAAAAATTCAAATTATGAATTTATTAATTTACAGTATGGGGATACCAAAAAAGAAAGATTGGAGTTAGATAGAAAATTTAAAATTAAAATACTTAATTTAAACAGCATAAATTATACAAAAGATATCGAGGAAGTCACTGCTATAGCATCACAGTGTGATTTGGTTATAACAATAGCAAACTTTACCGCGCAATTATCATCGTCGCTGGGTGTCCCAACTTGGGTAATATTACCATATTCTTGTCACTGGAGATGGTCAGTAAATACTGAAGAAAGCCTATGGTACCCTACTGCAAAAATTTTTAGGCAAAAAAAATGGGGGGATTGGGATACTTTAATCAAGGATGTATCTATAAGATTAAATGAGTTTAAAAAAATTTATAAACTGTAAACATTATAAATATCTTCATCAATATAAGCATTGAAAGATATTGACCTTCTTTCTCCTTTTCCAAAAAATGGGTTTACGGAGTGATACATGTAATTTGGAAATATATAGCAATCTCCAAGTTTAGGTCTTTGATCTACAACACCCGTTGAAAGAAATTGTTTTGAGCCATGAATAAAATTTATATTCCCATGTGAATTTTCTTTTTTAGATTCTTGAATACTTTCTCCAAATGTTTCAGGAAGTTTTAAATATCCTACGCCCGAAACATGTCCTCCATGATAGTGAGGGGGATTGTATTCATTCTCAAACTGTCTAATAACCCAAGATGCTATTAGTCTAAAGTTTTTAACCTCTTTGTTTATAGCGTTTTTAATATAAGCTTTAGTTAAAGCTGAAAAAAAATTTAGCAATTCACCCTCAATAAGATTTTCAGGGAGTTTTATTTCTTGTTTTACCTGACCAACTAATTTTGACCCATGATCCAGTTCTGCTCCGATTTTTTTATCTTTTATCTCTTCATCGATGAAATCATTTATTTTTGAAATAAGTGAAGTTGGCATTTCTGTTAACCCTAGTGGTGGGCCAAAAGGTCTTGAAATTTTAAATACTGTTTCTGTCATTTTTTAAATATCTAATTATTATAATTTATTTCCAAACAATAACAATCTAGAATAGATTAATAATCAGTATGAATAAACTTAATAAAGACGAAATTAATAAATTAATAACTCTCTATAAGAATAGAAAATTCCTAAAATTAAGGAGTTATTGTAAAAATTTATCTTCACATTTTTTAGAGGATCCAGTAATTTTAGTTTTTTGGGGTTTGTCATATTTTGAAACCAATCAATATGAAGAGGCTGAAAAAAAATTTAAAGAGGCGATTAGTATTGATAAAGAAAATTTAGAGGCTCATATCAATTTAGGTAATACTTATGGTAAGTTAAAAAAATTTGAGAAAGCAATTGAATTTTTTAATAGATCTACAAAAATTAATCCTGATAATCATCAAATTTATTATAATTTAGCAGTTGTTTTACAAAAAACAGATAATTTAAAAGAAGCGGTTAAGGCATACAAAAAAGCAATTGCAATAAATAATAAATATTCAATTGCTTATAATAATTTAGGGAATATTTTACAGACCCAAGGCAAGATTAAAGAAGCCAAAAAAAACTTTGAAAATGCAATTTTATATAATCCTTTTTTCGCGGAAGCATATAGGCATCTTGGGAGAATCACTAAATATAAAAAATACAATTCTAGAATTAATGATATGGAGAAAATATATCAATCAAAAAATATTCCCCATAACGATAAAATACATCTTGGTTTTGCATTAGGCCAAGCATTTGAAGATATCAAAAATTATGAAAAGTCAATCAATTATTATATTGAATCCAATAATTTAAGAAGAAGTCAATTTGATTATTCAATTGATGATGACAAAAATAAAATTAAAAAAATTAAAATGTTTTTTAATAAAAAAATAATTAATATTAAATTAGATAGTAAATATCAAGTTACTCCTATCTTTATTGTAGGTATGTTAAGATCTGGAACAACATTGATTGAACAAATCATTTCAAGTCACAGCAATGTAAGTGGACTTGGAGAAATTGGAAAATTTTTTGAACTAGTTGAAGAAAATTTTTTTAAAAAGAATAAAACGTTTAAAAAATATTCAATAAAAACTGAAAAGAATTTTTATAGTCTGGGGAATAAATATATAGAATATATTGAATCCATGGGAATAAAAAATAAATATTTTACAGACAAAATGCCATTAAATTTTATGTGGATTGGATTTATAAAAATTGCGATACCGCAAGCAAAAATCATACACTGCGTCCGCAATCCACTAGATAACTGTTTGTCAATATTTAAAAACTATTTTGTTCAAGAGAATAATAAATATTCTTATAATATGGATGAATTGGGTCAGTTTTTTAATTTATATCTTGATATGATGAATTTCTGGAAATCTATTTTTCCAAAAAGTATTTATGATGTCTCATATGAAAAATTAATACTTAATCAAAATAATGAAACTCGAAAATTACTTTCAGCATGTGGTCTTAATTTTGAGTCTAACTGCATAAAATATTATGAAAATAAAAGAAATGTTAAAACCGCGAGTTCCTATCAAGTAAGAAGAAAATTATATAATGATTCTATTGATTTGTGGAAAAATTATGAAAAGAATATTCAACCTTTAATAAAGATAGTAAAAAAGGAACATTAATTGTATGAAAATGAATCCGAATGATTTCAACGCACTTGTAGATTTATATAAATCGGGAAAAACAAAAGAAGTAGAAGATGGTGCAAAGTCTCTAATCAAAAAATTTCCTAAAGAAATTATAATTCATAATTTACTTGGAGCTGTATATTTAGAAATGAAAAAATTGGATTTAGCTAGAAAATCTTTTGAAAAAGCCTTGGAAATTAATCCTCGCTATTCTGAGGCTTATAATAATTTAGGAATAATTTTTCAAAAAAAAGGAAAAAATAAAAATGCAATTTCTTCATATAAAAAGGCAATTGAAAATAATCAAGTTTTTCATAAAGCTCATTATAATTTGGCAATTGCCTATCAAGAGTTGGGAGCCTTTCCTGATGCAATATATCATTATAAAAAAACTTATGAAATAGACAATAATTTTGGAGAAGCGTTGATAAATTATTGGTATCTAAACCAGTTTTGTTGTGACTGGAAAAATCAATCACAAATGAAAATAGAGTTAAAAAAATATATAAATGATTGTCAAAGTGATAACTCAAAACAATGCATTAAGCCTTTTCCTCTCCTTTCGATTTTTGATGATCCAGAACTCCATTTCATTGCATCAAAATTATACTCAAAAAATAAAATTATTAATGTAAAAAAATTTAACAAGACAAATTCTGTTAACGTCGATAAAAAATTAAGAATAGCATATGTTTCAAGTGATTTTAAGAATCATCCATTTTCATATCTTACTGCTGGTTTATTAGAAAACCACAATACAGATAATTTTGAAATTTATTGTATTTCTTCCAGCAAGAATGACAAAAGTGATATTCAAAATAGAATAAAAAGGGCATGTAAAAACTTCATAGATGTCTCAAATAAAAATAACTTTGAAATAGCAAAATTAATTAACGATTTATCAATCAATATTATAGTTGATTGTGGTGGGTATACTAAAGAATCCAAAATAGAATTATATTCTTATTTACCAAATATTCCAAAAATTGGATTTCTTGGATACCCCGGCACACTTGGTGGAAATATAAATCAATATATAATAGCAGATAAAATTGTAATTCCCGAGAATCAAAAGATTAATTTTTCTGAAAAAATTATTTATTTACCTGATTCATACTATCCAACAGATAATAAAGCTAAAATTGATAAAAATCCAATTTCAAGAAAAGAGTGTCTGCTTCCTAAGAATTCATTTGTTTTTTGTTGTTTTAATCAAAGTTATAAAATTACACCAGAAATTTTTAATACGTGGATGGAGATTCTAAACCAGATAGAAAATAGTGTACTGTGGCTTATGTCATCAAATAAATGGGCTCAAAGCAATTTAAGACAAATTGCAAGCTCTAAGGGAATTAATAAAAATAGAATAATTTTTGCAAAAAAAGTCTCCAATCAAAAACATTTATCAAGAATTAAAAATGCTGATTTATTTTTAGATACATTTCCATACAATGGTCATACAACAGCTTGTGATTCACTTTTTATGCATGTGCCTGTTTTAACAATAAAAGGTAAAAGTTTTGCTTCACGAGTAGCAACAAGCTTGTTAAGTGCAATTGGTATAGGTGAATTAGCTACTGAAAATTTAAAGGAATATAGGTTTTCAGCAATTGAATTGGCTAAATCAAAACCAAAAATATTATCTTATAAGGAAAAGTTAATGATAAATAAATCAACCTATCCATTATTTAATACTAAACTATATACAAAAAACTTGGAAAAAAAGTTTTTAGAAATTTGGAGTAAAACTAAAAAATGAAAATGGATCCAAATGATTTTAATATTCTTGTAGATTTATATAAATCAGGAAAAATAAAAGAAGTAGAAAAAGGGGCAAAATCATTAGTTAAAAAATTTCCTAAAGAAATTATACTTCATAATTTACTTGGAGCTGTTTATTTGGAAATGAAAGAATTAGATTTAGCAGAGGAATTTTTTAACAAAGCGATTGAAATTATGCCGGAATATGCAGAAGGTCTCAACAATTTAGGTAATGTATATCGATTAAAACAAAAGCCTAAAGAAGCGCTATTATTTTTTAACCGAGCTCTAAAATTAAGCCCTGATTTTGCTGATGCCCATAATAATATTGGTATAGTTTATAAAGAAAACGATGATTTTGAAAAAGCAAAATTCCATTATAAAAAATCTATAGAGTTAAAACCAGGGTCTCCAGATCCATATAACAACATAGGTAATTTATTTAAGGATTCAGGAATGTTAGATGAAGCGATTAAAAATTTTGAAATTGCTATACAATTAAATCAAAATTTTTTTGAAGCTTACAACAATTTAGCCTTAACATATCAAAAGAAAAAGTTGTTTAAAAAAGCTGAAAAATTATTTTTAAAAGCAATTGAAATACTCCCAGATTTTAAGGAAGCTAAATATAATTTAGGATATTTATATTTAACCTGTGAAAACTTTAAAGAAGGTTGGAAGTGGCACGAGTATAGAAAAGCAAAGTCGCTTTTAATCAAAAGGCATGAGTTAGATTATAATAAAGAATGGGATGGTATAAAGTTTGAAGGCAAACTATTGGTAATAGGAGAACAAGGATTGGGAGATCAAGTTATGTATGCTTCAATATTTAATGATTTAATAAAAAAACAAAAAAACATATCGGTAATAGTTGAAGAGCGTCTTGTAACAATATTTGAAAGAAGTTTTAATAAAATAAATTTTATTTCTGACAAAAATGATTTTAGTAAATTAAAATATGATAAATTTATTTTTTTAGGATCTTTAGGTAGAGTTTTTAGAAAATTTTCTACAGATTTTAAAAAAACAAATTATTCTTTTTTAATTCCTAAAAAATCCAATTTGGAACAAATGAAAAGACATTTAAATGATAATCAAAATATGAAAGTTGGCATCTCGTGGAGAACAAGTAGTGTTAATAATAGAAAACAAAGGAGTATCCCTTTAGAATTTTTCGAACCGGTATTAAAAATGAAAAATATTGATTTTATTGATTTGCAATATGGAGATACTTCAAATGAAAGAAAGTTGTTGAAAAATAAATTGGGTGTTGAAATATTTCATATCAACCAATTAGATTATAAAAATGATATAGAAAATTTAGCGGCTCTTACTTCTTATTGTGATTTAATTATCACAATTCCAAATTTTACTACACAATTAGCGGGGGCATTGGGAAAAAAAGTTTTTGTTCTATTGCCCTTATCGGCAGATTGGAGATGGTTTTTAAATGATAAAAAAAGTCTCTGGTATCCAAACACAAGTATTTTTAGACAAGAAACTTTTGGTGAATGGAAAAATGTAATAAATAAGTTATATAAAAATCTGAGAGGTTAGATGGGATACAGTAGAGAGGATTTGCTTAATTTTTTTAATGTTAACAATATTTTATTTAAGGAATATGAACATGAAGCACTATTTACAGTTGAACAATCAAAAGAAATGAGAGGAAAAATACAAGGATATCATACAAAAAATCTTTTTTTAAAAGACAAAAAGAAGAAATATTTTTTATTAAGTTGTGCTGAAGATAAGGTTATAGATTTAAAAAGATTAAGGGCACCATTAAATACAAACAATCTTTCGTTTGCATCAGGTGATCGTTTAAAAGAGATTCTTGGCTTAATTCCTGGCTCTGTAACCCCTTTTGGATTAATAAATGACACAAAAAAACAAACTAAATTTTATTTAGATTTAGACTTATCTAAAAGCGATTCTATAAATTTTCATCCCTTAATAAATAATTACACAATAAATATGGATTTAAATAACTTTTATAACTTTATAAAAACAATTAATGTAGAGTTGCAAATTATTGATCTAAAAGTATATAAGCTTATTAATTATGGAAAGTAATATAAATAATAAAAAACATTATAAAGATATAAGTCAAAATGAATTTGGGTCTGAGGTAATCGAAGCCTCTAAAGAATTTTTTGTTCTTGTTGACTTTTGGGCCCCTTGGTGTGGACCTTGTAAAGATTTGGGACCAAGGATCGAAAAAATTGTTTCTCAAAATTTAAAAAAATTAAAATTGGTAAAAATTAATATTGATGAAAATCAAGAAATTGCAGCTCAACTTCAAATTCAATCAATACCTACTGTTTTTGCTTTCAAGGACGGTAAAATAGCAAATGCATTCCAAGGATCTTTGTCAGAAAAAGACATAATAAAATTTATTGAGAAGGCATCCGGTGAGAAGTTAGATGGAAATGTAGATGAAATAATAAAAGATGCCAGAAATAAATTTAATGAGAATATGTTTGAAGAATCCAAAGAATTGTTAGAAGAGGCTATTAGCTCGGGTGTTAGTAATCATGAAATTTTTGAACTTTTGATAAAAAATAATGTTTCTTTGAACAAAATTGAAGAGGCAAAAGAAATAATTGATTCATTAAATGATGAAATGAAAAATAATCAAAGTGTTAAATCAGCTATTTCAGCTTATGAATTAGCCTCTAATCCGATTGATGATTCTTTAGAAGATTTAATTAAACTTGTTGAGAATAATCTACTTGATATTAAAGCTAATAAAAAACTTTCAGATTATTATTTTAATAATAAACAATATGATGAAGCATTTAAATTAATATTAGATTTGTTTTCAAAATCGAAAAAACAAAAAAGAGTTGAGGTACGAGAAATACTTATTAAATATTTTAATGTTTTGGGTAATACTCACGAAAAAACTAAAGAAGCTAGAAGAAAGCTTTCTTCCATGATTTTTTCTTGATGAAAACAAGGTCAAAATTCAAAATTCAAATGTTGAATTCAATTGTTTGTCCTAAAACAAAAGGGCCCTTAATTTACAATAAAAAAACCAATGAATTAATTAGTAAAAAGGGTAAAATTGCTTATCCAATTAAAAACGGGATTCCTATTTTATTATTAGAAAAATCTAGAAAATTATAAATTTACTCCCATTGCATAGTCTACAAGACTTTTATTTATTTTTTCTTTATTATTAATGTAATCAAAACCTATAGATCTTATCTTGTTAATAAAACTAGATTTTGAAGAAAAAATTTTGTTTAAATTGTGAGTAATAAATAACATACTAGAAACATCAGCAAATCTGCTGTCATTATATTCTTTTAAAAATAACTTTGATCCAAAATCTAAACCATAATTTTTTGAATCTTCTAAAAATTCAATTAAGTTTTTTACATCTCTCATTCCCAAGTTCCATCCTTGTCCAGCGATTGGATGAATTGAATGAGCTGAATCACCTAATAACACAACTCTTTCATCATAAAATTTTCTACAGATGTGTGCACTAAGTGGAAATTTTTTTAAACTTTCAATATTGTTTATATTACCAAGATATTTTGAAATTTTTTCTTCAATAATATCTTGTATAATATTTGTTTCAAGAGATAGTAATTTATTTACATAAGAACTTTTTTCACTCCAAATCAACGAGCTTTTAAAATTTTTTTTATTATAATTTTTCATAGGAAGTGTCGCAAGTGGTCCGTTCGGTAAAAAAATTTCATAGGCAGTGTTAAAGTGATTTTTTGAATGATTGAAATTCATCACTATCGCTGATTGATTATAATTTATTTTATAAAATGGTATATTATAATACGATCTTAAAAAACTATTTTTTCCATCCGCTCCAATTAATAATTTTGAATTTATTTCAACACCATCTTTTATAAAAGTGCTAATAAAGTTATTAGAATTATCAATTTTAAATATTTTTTTATTATTTAAGATTTCAATATTTCTTTGTGATTTTATTTTTTTTAATAAAACATTTTTAAAATTTTTATGTTCTATTATATAACCCATTTCGATATTGTTAGAAAAATCAATATTAGATTCTTCATTTCTGTTTAGTACTTGTATGCGGTCTATTGGTTGCGTATATTTATATAAATCTTTCCAAATATTATATTTTTCTAAAAAAACTTTAGTACCTAATGATATTGCAACAGTTCTAGAATCTTTTTCAATACTCTTTTTCTTAGTAATATTTTCTTTATCTAATAAAATAATTTTGAAATTTAATTGAGCTAAAATTGGCGCTAAACATAGCCCAATTAGACCTCCTCCGAGTATGGTTATATCGGTTCTTTTTTTTGTCATATAATTAATATATTTTTCACAAAACGTTACAAATCTAAAGTATTAG
This sequence comes from Alphaproteobacteria bacterium MarineAlpha5_Bin12, assembly GCA_002937855.1. GTDB lineage: Bacteria > Pseudomonadota > Alphaproteobacteria > HIMB59 > MarineAlpha5-Bin12. The sequence continues at coordinate 13,222 of PTKS01000007.1, forward strand.
TTTATAAAAAAATAATTACTAAACTATGACTGAAAAACAAACAAGATTTTCATTATCTAGAGCAATTAATTGGATATTAAAGAGAGTTTTTTTTCTTATGATTTCAATTATTGGAGTTTTTTTAGCAGTTGCAATGTTTTCATATTCCAATAATGATCCGTTTTTTGGCTATAAAACATCAGCAGATGTTGTAAATATCACAGGATATTATGGAGCATACACATCAGGCACTTTATTAAATTATTTTGATGTTGTGGCTTTTTTAATTCCTTTAACATTTATAATTTGGGGAACAAAATTGCTGCTTGGGTATAAAATAAATTATAAAATAGTTAAATTTTTATCTTTGTTTTTTTCAATATTGGTTTTTTCTTCAATATTTGTTGATTTAAGTCTGTATCAAAATATTTTTGGCAATAATATTTATTCATTATTTTTGGTTAAATTTTATAGTAATTTTGACAATGATTTAATTAAAATATTAATTAATATTATTATTTTTATTATTTTAATACCTCTGGTTGCTTTTTCTTTAGATCTTAATAATAGATATTTATTTAATATTTTATTTAAAGTGATTTTATCTTTTAAGTATCCTTTATATATATTTTCAAAAATATTATCTTATAGTTTAAAAATTAAGAATTATAAAAAAATAAAAATTAATCGCAAAGATCCTCTAATTAATGCTTCAGAAAATTCAAATTATATAAAACCGGAAGATAGTTTTGAAAAAAGAAAGTTAAGACGAAAAATAGCCCCTAGTCTTAAAAACCCTGATCAAATCGACCTAAACTTTGATAAAGAAAAAAATTATGAAATACCAAGTATTAGTCTATTAAAAACAAATTTTGAAAAAAATAATAAAAATCTTGAACAAGATAAAAAAACTTTAGAAAAAAAAGCTTCTCAGCTTGAAGAAGTTTTGGGTGAATTTGGAGTCCAAGGAACTATAGGAGATGTTAGCCCTGGGCCAATAGTAACAATGTATGAATTGGAACCTTCGGCGGGAACAAAAGCAAGTAGAATAATTGGTTTAGCTGATGATATAGCAAGGTCAATGTCTGCTCTTTCAGCTAGAATATCTTCTCAACCAGGAAGAAATATTATTGGAATTGAGTTACCTAATCCTAAAAGAATGCCTGTTTATTTGAGTGAGTTACTTTCACATGAAAATTATAAAAATAATCTTGGTAATTTAACTCTAACTCTTGGAAAAAATATAGCTGGGGAACCAGTTGTAACGGATTTAGAAAAAATGCCACATCTTCTAATTGCAGGAACTACAGGTTCGGGTAAATCTGTTGGTTTAAATTCTATGATATTAAGTTTGTTGTATAAATTAAAGCCAAGTGAATGTAGATTCATTTTGATTGACCCCAAAATGCTGGAATTTAGTGTTTATGAAGATATCCCTCACTTGATGGCACCGGTTGTGACAGATCCTCACAAGGCAGTAGTGTCCTTAAAGTGGGCTGTGAAAGAAATGGAAAATCGTTATAGGCTGATGAATTATGCTGGAGTAAAAAACATTAAGTCATATAATGAAAAAATTAATGAATACCTTCAAAAGGGAAAAAAATTATATAGAGAGGTTACGACGGGTCTTGATCCTGATACTCGTTTACCAGTAGTAGAAAAACAAGAAATTCCAAATGAAACTTTTCCTTATATTGTGATTGTAATAGATGAAATGGCGGATTTAATGATGGTTGCAGGAAAAGATGTAGAACAAGCAATACAGAGACTAGCTCAGATGGCAAGGGCGGCAGGAATACATTTGATTATGGCGACTCAAAGACCTAGTGTGGATGTTATTACAGGAACAATTAAGGCAAATTTTCCTAGTAGAGTCAGCTATCACGTTGCTAGTAAATTTGATAGTAGAACCATTTTAAATGAAACAGGTGCAGAGCAATTATTAGGAAGTGGGGACATGCTTTTTATGGAAAATGGTGGGAGACTTACAAGATTACATGGGGGGTTTGTTTCTGAAAAAGAAATTTCTAATGTTGTAAGATTTATTAAAAGCCAGTCTAAACCAGATTATACAAAGGATATAACCTCTGAAGTAAATTTAAAATCTGACAGTAACAGTTTTATGGAAGAAAATGAAATGGTGGATGAGTTGTATGAAAAAGCTGTTGAGCTTATAATCACAAAACAAAGAGCCTCAACAAGTTTTATTCAAAGATATTTTCAAATTGGCTACAATAGAGCAGCACGATTAATAGAAAAAATGGAAAAGGATGGAATTGTTAGTGAAGGAAACCATGTTGGTAAAAGAGAAGTTTTAAAAAAGAATGTTTAATAAATTAAGTTTTTATTTAATTTTAATAATTTTTGTTACTTTATCTTATCAAAAAAATCTTTTAAGTGATGAATTGCTTATTGAACAGTTATCAAAATATATTGAAGATTTAAATAAATTTAAGTGTAACTTTATACAATTGAACCCCGACGGGACTATTTCAGAAGGTAATATGATTTATTCAGATAATAAAATTAAGATAAGTTATTTAAAACCTTCAGCAATAACTTTTATTGCTAGAGAGAAAAAGGCAATGTATTTTCATGAAGATTTATTAGAATTGCATTATTTCAATCCAAACAAAACTGCTTTTAGTTTGTTTACATCAATGTTCAATTTAACTGAAATGCCAAAAAATTCATATTCAATTAATTCAAAGAATGATGTTATAAATTTAAACTTTGATGAAATTGGGGTAGATCAAATTGTGGAATTTTCAATTTTTTTTCAAAATAATCCAATTGAACTAAAAAAAATCAAATGGACAGGTGAGTCTGGGGAATCAATATTTTCAATTTTTAATATTGATAAAAATATCGAAATTCACAAAAAAACTTTCAGCATGGTAAACCCAATTTTAAATAACTAACTAAGCTCATAAAAGCCGGAATCTATTGCATTTATGAGGTTTTCTTTTGAAATTCTTAATAATTTTTTTCTTATCCTATAGATATGTGAATCAAGAGAATGGCTGTCTATATTCTTAGAATAGCCTAATGCATTAGAGTTTAAAAGTTCTCTGGATACTTTTTTCTCAGATCTCATCAATACACTAAGAATGTTAGATTCTATTTGAGTCAAAACAATTGTATTTTTATTATTTATATTAATTAGCTCTCTACTTAGTCGATTAAGTTGCAAGTTTTTAAATAAAATATTTGAAGATAGTTTAAGAAAATTAACTTTCTTCATTAGTTCAGAAAAAGAAATAGGAAGATGAAATAATATATCATGCTCTGCAAAATATTTGTTATTAGTTTTATCTACACAAATAATAATATTGTCAAGTTTGTTAGATTTTAAAAATTTATTTATATTTTTACAATTTGTTGAATTAAGGTTTGGGGGAATAAAAAAAATATTTAACTGATTCTTTTTAAATTTAAATCCTTTTATTTCTTTTAGATAAAAAAAATTAAGATCACTATCATAAGATTTATCAATTTTATTTTCTAAGTTAGAAAATATGATCTTATTTTCAGCAAAAATATTTATTTCTTCACTTTTCATTTTTTTTTCTTTCTCCAAATAAAGCTTCTCCAAGTCGAATATGGGTTGAACCACAATTTATTGCATCAAGAAAATCTGAGCTCATGCCCATGCTTAATTTTTTTAAATTATTTTTAATTCCCAATTCCTTTAATTCTAAAAAATATTTTTTAGGATTTTCGTTATTAGGTGGAATACACATTAATCCTATAATGTTAAGATTTAGATCTTTTAAACACCAATTAATAAAATCATTTGCTTCAAATGTGGATATTCCTGATTTTTGCTTTTCATTTCCTATGTTGACTTGTATAAAAAAATTCTTTGTTAAAGATTCTTTTGTTTGTTGCTTTTTTATTTCCAGGCAAATTTTTTCTCTGTCTAAAGTATGAATAAAATCAAAAAGCTTCAATGCGTCTTTTACTTTGTTTGTTTGCAAATTACCCAACATATGAAGCTTGATATTTGGAAAATCTGACCTTAATTTTAAAAATTTGTTTTTTGCCTCTTGAACCTTATTTTCTCCAAATATGTAATAATTTGATTTAATCGCGCTTCTAATAACATCTTCACTAAATGTTTTTGTTACAGCAATAATACTTAAATCATTAAAAATATCTTTATTTTCTGAGGATTTTGTAATTAAATCCTTTATTTTACTTAAATTTTCTTTAAAAATTGCCATTGTTGATACAATATATATTAAAAATCTACCTAAACTATGTTGTAAATATACAACAATATTAAAAAAAATATTATAGAATTACCTAATAAAATGAAAAACAGGCCAAAAGAACGTATTTAAACTTAGTTTAGAAAAAGTTTCTAAATTATATATTTAAATATATTTAACAAAAAAGGAGAAAGTAGATGAAAAAAGAACTACTTTTAGCAACTACAATTGCCGGTGTAGCTTTAGGAGCGACTTCTGCTAGCGCAGTGACTTCTTCAATGAGCGGTAATCACAGAGTTGGCCTTTTAGACGTAGATAAAGATTCTAGTAACGCAACTACTGGTACTACTAATACTGACATTGAGTCATCATTCAGTGTTTCTTTAGAAGAAACAATGGATAGTGGTACAGTTATTTCTGGATCTTTTTCAATGATGTCTGAAAGTGCTGCATTTAATTATACTGGCGCAAGTGGTATCACTCTTGCATTCACAGACGGAAGTTCATTAGACCTGATTTCAGGTGGTGATGCTCATAAAAGTCATGATGTAGCGGTGCCTGGCGCGAGTGGTGAAATGTCAATCGCAACTGGTTCATCAAATTCAGCTAAAAATGGAATTGATGGTGTAGGTGGATCAAATGGCGTAGGTTTTGAATGGCATTCTGCAGACGACGTAGCTGGTGTTGAAGGAATGAGCGTGAGCTTTTCTTACTCAAACGGTGACGAAACTGCAACTTCAGGAGCGACTGTAGCAATTGACTCTTCAATTTCTGCAGGTGTTACTTATGTAACAACTACTGGAGACACTACAGTAACAATCGGTGCTGGTATTCATGAAGCTAATGACAACAATAGCACAACTATTACTGAAACAAGCGTATTCCACATTGGAGCTGTTGCAGTTAATGGTGATTTAACATTTGGTGCTGGTGTTGGTTCAGGTGAGTTCGGACATGACACTGCTGGTGATCATCAAGAAGTTAGTGACTGGCAGTCAACTGAAATTGGTATAAGCTATGTTTCAGGAGACTTTACATTAACTGCTTCTTCTGTTGATTCAGAATCAACTGATGCTGCTAGTGGATCAACTCCTAGTGGATCAGCTGACGAAGTAAGTAAACAAGCAGTAAGTGTTGACTACGCTGTAGCATCTGGTGTTACAACTACTGTTGGTTTCTTAACTCAAACTGCTAAAGACGAAGGAACTAAAAAAGACACTAGTTCTGGAAGTTCTTGGTATATTGGAACAAATCTAAGCTTCTAATTTAGATTAGATATTAGAAAAAAAGGCGGCTTTTTTGAGTCGCCTTTTTTATTGTTTATTTTTAAACTTCTTTGAAGTATTTGTATTTTTATGAATAAAATAACCAAATTAATAATAGTTTTTTCAATTTTATTTGTAGGATCTTGTTCATCAAATAAAGAAAAAAAAGACACGTCTGAGCTTTGGTCTAAAGCAATGACGACTGAAAGAATCATAAAAAGATCTGGAACAAAACTAACAAGTCAAAAACAAAGAGAGTCTGGCCTTACTGAAAGAGATGCTTTAAATAGACTAAAAACTGGTGGGGGTCTTTTTGGTAAAAAAGGAATTTCACTAAGTGGTGTTGGAGATGACCAACAGGTTGCAGCAATGGGTATGCCAATTAATCCTTATTTGTGGAGAGCAAGTTTAGAATCAATAAGTTTTATGCCTTTGTCTTCAGCAGATCCTTTTGGAGGAATTATTATTACTGAATGGTATAATGATGAAAAAAATTTAAATGAAAGATGTAAAGTAAATATATTTATTAAAGGTGCGGAACTTACAACAAACAACTTAAAAGCCTCAATTTTTTGTCAACAAAAAGAATCGGGAAGTTGGATTGATACAAACGTTGATAACGATAAAAACATAGATTTTGAAAATGCTATTTTGGAAAAGGCGAAAAAAATTCGCTTGTCTTCACAATAATTTGTAATTTAAATGAAAAAATGATTGAGCGATATAGTCACCAAAAAGTTGAAGGCTTTTGGCAAACTAAATGGAAAGAAAATCAAGTTTTTGAATCTAAATTAGATAATAAAAAAAATAAATATTATGTTATGGAAATGTTTCCGTACCCCTCTGGTAAAATACATATGGGTCACGTAAGAAATTATACCTTAGGAGATGTTGTGGCAAGGTATAAAAAAATGAAAGGTTTTAACGTTCTTCACCCTATGGGGTGGGATGCATTCGGACTACCCGCCGAAAACGCGGCGATAAAAGAAAAGAAAAATCCTTCAGATTGGACTTATTCAAATATCAAAGTAATGAAAAAACAACTAAAATCTATGGGATTATCTATAGATTGGAGTAGGGAAATTGCAACATGTCACCCTGATTATTATAAACATGAACAAAAGTTTTTTATAGAATTATATAAGAAGGGACTTGCATATAAAAAAGAATCTTTGGTTAATTGGGACCCAGTAGACCAAACAGTGTTGGCTAATGAACAGGTTATTGATGGCAAGGGTTGGAGATCTGGTGCCGAAATTATTCAAAAAAAACTTTCTCAGTGGTTTTTGAAAACAAGCGCCTACTCTGAAGAACTATTGTCAGATCTTACAAAATTAACGAACTGGCCAGAAAAAGTAAAAACAATGCAATCAAATTGGATTGGAAAGTCAGTAGGATTAGAAATTGACTTTAGTATATTAAAGTCTGAGAATATAAGTTCTCAAAAATTAAAAATTTTTACAACTAGGCCTGATACAATTTTTGGAGCAACATTTTGTGCAATTTCTCCAAATCATCCACTTGCGATTGAAATTAAAAAAACCAATACTGAAGTAAAAAACTTTATTTCAAGAATAGAAAAAAATGATGAGAAAATAAATATTGATGAAAAATTGGGAATTGACTCGGGTATAAAGGTTAAACACCCAGTAAAAACGAATAGTGAATTACCAGTTTATATTGCCAACTTTGTTTTAATGGAATATGGATCAGGGGCAATTTTTGGCTGTCCGGCGCATGATCAAAGGGATTTGGAGTTTGCTAATAAATATAAATTAGATGTAATACCAGTTGTAATGCCAAAAAATGAAAAGGTAGATAGTTTTTCAATTAAAAACCAGGCTTTTGTTGAAGATGGAATTCTTATTAATTCTGAATTTTTAAATGGACTTAGTGTAGAACAAGCAAAAAAAACTATTAATGAGAAATTGGTTAAAGATGGCTCGGCCAAATACAAGACTAATTTTAGACTAAGGGATTGGGGTATATCAAGGCAGAGATATTGGGGATGTCCGATTCCTATAATTTACAGAGAAGATGGTAAGGTTTTACCCGTTAAAGAAAAAGAATTGCCAGTTTTACTTCCCCAAAATATTAGTTTGACAGGCAAAGGAAACCCGCTTGGACAAAATAAGGATTGGAAAAAAACTATATGCCCTGAAACTGGTATGGCTGCTACAAGAGAAACAGATACATTTGATACTTTTTTTGAATCTTCTTGGTATTTTTTAAGATACTGTTCACCACGTTCAAAAGAAGCATTTGAGAAAAAAAGTTTAAATTACTGGATGCCTGTTGATCAATATATAGGTGGTATAGAACATGCAATATTACACTTGCTTTATTCTAGATTTTTTACAAAGGCCTTAAGAGATCTTAACTATTTTAATTTTGACGAACCCTTTAAAGGTCTTTTTACTCAAGGAATGGTAACTCATAAAACATATTATAGTAGTTCTCAAGAGTGGCTTAATCCTGAAGATGTATATTTTGATCAAAAAACTAATTCGACTAAAAAGGTTGTGGGCGATACCCCCGTAGAGGTTGGCCGATCAGAAAAAATGAGTAAGTCTAAAAATAATGTAATTGATCCAAGCTCTATAATAAACAAGTATGGGGCCGATACCGCGCGTTGGTTTATGATGTCAGATAGTCCACCAGAAAGAGACTTGGAATGGACAGAAACTGGTGTTGAGGGCTCTTATAAATTTATTAATAAAATATGGAATTTTAGTAACAAGATTTTATTTGAAGAAAGTTTGAATAATAGTGAGATGACTGAACGTGATATAAACTTTAAAAACAATATAAATAATTATATAGTTAGAATATCTACTAATATTGAAAAATTTCACTTTAATAAAGTTGTTGCTAACATTTATGAACTAACAAATTATGCCCAAAAAGAATATGAATGTAAAGATTTAGCAAAAAATACATTCTTAGATTTTTTAAAAACCTACGCAAAACTAATCCACCCAATAATTCCTCACATAAGTGAAGAAATATGGAATTTAATGAAAAACGAAGGTATGGTAGTAGATCAAACTTGGCCAATTTTAGAAAAGCTCAAAATTGATGAAACCAAATCAAAAGTAAAACTAGCTATTCAGATAAATGGTAAAACCAGAGAAATTATAGAAGTTGGCGAGGCGGCAACGAAAAAAGAAGTTGAAGAATTAGTAATGATAAATAAAAAAATATTTAAATACATTGACGGCAAAGAGGTTAAAAAAATAATTTACGTGCCTAAAAAAATTCTTAATATTGTAGTGTAGCTTAACAATGATTTTTATGAGATTTTTCTTTTTCTTGTTTGCACTTATGTTTTTTTCATCTTGTGCAAATTTAGAGCCATTGTATATTCAAAATGACGAGGTGCAAAAGAAAATATTCAATATGAGAATTTTACCTATTGAGGGCAGATATGGTGTTTTTTTGAAAAATGAACTTGAGGAAACTTTTGGTAGAAACGATGATAATAAAAGGGAATCTTTTGTATTAAAAGCCAACCTTGAAGTTGGAACTACAAGCGTAGAATCTTTTAATATTGATGGTACCGGATCCAGGTTTAATGCTTCAGTGGGTGTTGAGTATACCCTTTATGAGCCTGATGGTTGCCCAGTGTTTAGTGAGTCAATTTCTACAACTGCTAGTTTTAATTCAAAATCAGATGGTTATGATTTTGGCAACAAAGCTTCTGAAACAATGGCTATTAAAAGAAATATAGAATACAATGTAAAAAAGGTTTATTCGCGAATTTACCATGAAATTAAAACTATTAAAAAATCTACTATACGACCAATTGCTCCTTTTTTAGGAATTGAAAATCAAAGGTGGTGTTGATTAATTGAAAATAACTTATTCAAATGTCGATGGTTTGGTTGATAATTTAAATCCCTATAAAAATCCCGTTCTATTTTATGGTCCTGATGAGGGGTTGGTTTCATATAGATCAAAAAAAATAATAAAAAATTATTTCTTAAAAGAAAAAACTGACGAATTAAAAGTTTTAGACTTTAAAGAAAAAAAAGAGGGTGAATTAGAAGAGTCTTTTTCATCAACATCTCTTTTTTCAGAAAAAAAAGTAATCAAAATAACAAATGTAACAGAAAGCATATCAAAATATTTTGATTTATTTGATAGCTTTGCGGGATCAAATAATGTTTTTATTATTTTGTTAGGTGGTGAGTTGGGGCCCCGTTCAAAATTGAGAAAATATTTTGAGGATCAAAATTCTTTTGCAGCAGTACCTTGTTATAAAATAGACTCGATCGGGTTAAGAAAAATAATTAAAAGCTTTATATCTGAAAATAAAATAGAGCTTGAAGAAGCCTCGGTTTCATATTTGGTAGAAAATTTAGGAGATAATTATCAAATTATAATTAATGAACTTCAAAAACTTTTACTATTAAACACAAAAAAGATACCGCATCAGTCTGTTGAAAGATTAATTTCATCTTACTCATCAGAGGTACTAGAAAATATTGTTTTTAATTGCTTAGAGGGTAAGAGAGCTGATTTAATTAATGAATTTAATTTGAATGTAAATGATACAATTACTGCTAATTTTCTTTTATATAATATTAAAAACCTTCTCTTAATTATAAATAAAGCGATAAAAGATTTTATTGATGGCAACCTTGAGGGAGCGGTAAATAGAAATATGCCTAAGTATTTATTTAGAAAAAAAAGTTCGTTTGCTCAATTGGTAAAAAATACAAATGAAGAAAAAATAGCCTCGTCACTTGAAGTTATTATGCAGATAGAGTTAAAACTTAGATCAGAGCAGAATATGTATAAGGCTTATATGTTAAGAGGTTTGTTAAATTTGTCAAAAAAAATGAAATAGCTCTATTTTTTAAGCCTTTTCATTACATCGTCTAGCTGATCAAGATTGGAATAATAAAGCGTTATTGATCCAGATGTTGAATTTTTGCTGAAACTTATTGATGTTTTGAGGCCAATTTTTTCGGATAGTTCCTCTTCTAATTCTCTAATATTAGGGTCCTGGCCTTGTGTTTTAAAGCCAACTATCTTTCCTTTTTTTTCTGATACAAGTTTTTCTGTTTGTCTAACATTTAAGTTGTTTTTAATTATTTTGTTTAGCAGTTCTTCTGCATTTTCAACCCCTATAAGAGGACGAGCATGGCCTATAGAAATTTTTTTATCTATTAAATTTTTTAATATTCTTTCTGGCAGTTCAAGAAGTCTAAGCATATTGGCTATGTGGCTTCTGCTTTTCCCAATAATTTTAGAAAGTTGTTCTTGTTTGTATCCATGTTGGTCACATAAATATTTGTAACCTTGTGCTTCCTCGACAGGATTTAAATTTTCTCTTTGAATATTTTCTACTAATGCGATTTCCATTACTTCCTGATCTGTTAGTTTTTTAATTATAACTGGAACACTATGAAGACCGGCTAACTGAGCTGCTCTCCATCTTCTTTCGCCCGCAACTATTTCATAATTTTCGCCTCCAAAACTTTTTCGAACTAAAATTGGTTGGATCACACCTTTTTCTTTTATTGATGAAGATAAGCTTTCAAGCTCTATTTTATCAAACTCTTTTCTTGGTTGTTTTTTGTTTGGAATTATTTTTGTTATACCTATACTTACTTCTGAACTAATCTTATCAACAAATGAATTATCTTTGTCTTTATTTATAATCTTTCCTGAAAGAAGTGAAGACAAGCCCCTGCCTAATTTATTACTTTTTTCGTCATTCATATTTGTTCTCCATTTTGTTGTTTAATTACCTCTTTTGCAAGTTCAATATATGCTTTTGAACCAGTGCAACCTACATCATAAATTAAAACTGGTTTGCCATGACTTGGTGCTTCAGATATTCTAACATTCCTGGGAATAATTGTTGAGTATACCTTGTTACCCAAATGTTCCCGCACATCCTTTTCTACTAATGAGCTCAAAAGGTTTCTTTTATCATACATGGTCAACACCACCCCCTGAACTTCTAAATGTTCATTATAAGATCCTTTTATTGAATCAATTGTTTGCATTAAGGAAGATAGGCCCTCTAAAGCAAAAAATTCACATTGAAGAGGAATTATCACTGAGTCTGATGCGACTAAGCCATTAATTGTAAGTAATCCAAGTGCTGGTGGGCAGTCTATCATAATGTTGTCGTATTCGTTTATTTGATTGAGGATTTTTTTTAGTCTTTTTTCTCTGTCTTGAATATTAACCAATTCTACTTCAGCTCCTGCTAAATCCATGGTTGCGGGAATTATATCTAGTGTTGGTATAATTGTTTTATAGATATATTTTGAAGAATATTTTTCAGAAACCATTAAATTATAAATATTTTTTTTAATTTTATCTGAGGCTATTCCAAGACCAGTTGTTGCATTAGATTGTGGGTCCAAATCAATTATGAGCACCTTTTTGCCTATTGAGCACATTGCGGTTGCTAGATTTATTGCTGTAGTAGTTTTGCCTACACCTCCTTTTTGATTAGCAATAGCAATAATTTTAGTCATTTTTCCTCAGATTTTCTAATAAAATAATTTTACCCCTAGTGTCTGAAATACTATCTCTTAAAGTATAATCAAATTTCCAAAGTTTTTCTGCAGTTTCTATTTCGGACAGAATTTTTTCACCCTTCAAAAAAATCATTTTGGTTTCATTATGAGAAAGTTTAATTGAATAAAATAATAATTTATCTAAACCAGAAAGCGCTCTTGATACTATATAATCAAATTTAAGATTTTTAAAATCTTCAATTCTTGAATAAAAAATTTTAAAAGAAAGGTTTAATTCTTTTGCAATGTGTTTTAGAAATTTTATTTTTTTAATATTTGAATCTATTAAAAAAACATTTGAATAATTTACAATCGCCAAAACCACCCCTGGAAGACCCGCCCCTGTTCCAAGATCAATTATAGATTTTTTTTTGTTTTTAATAAATTTTGTTATTTGAAGACAATCAAGTATGTGCGAATTATAAGGATCTATTAGTGTAGATTTGCCAACTAAATTTGTGTGAGAGTTCCACTTACATAGTTCATTTATATATTTTCTAAAACTTTCTTTTTGATCAACATGAATATTAAATTTTTTTTCAAGAAGATTTGAAGGTTTTAATTTTGTCAAAGTTATGCTGCCTTGTTTTTTATTTTTTTCCTCTTTACATGTCTTAAAAGAGCAATAATTGCTGGTGGCGTCATTCCTGATATTCTTGATGCTGCGCCAATTGTTGGTGGTCTTATCTTGTTAAGCTTTTCCTTAATTTCGTTGGATAGACTTCCTACAGAAGAATAATCAAAGTCTTTTGGAAATACAAGATTCTCATCTTTTTTAAAGGATTTTATTTCTTCTTCTTGTCGATCTAGGTATCCCCTATAATGAGATTCTATTTCTATTTGTTTTTTAATTTCTGAGTTAATGTTAGAAAGTTTGGGCCAAATTTTTTCTAGTTTATTAAAGTTAATATCTTTATATGATAATAATTCATAAGCAGATCTTTTTTTACCATCAAAATTAATTTTAATATTAAATTTAGATAACTCGTTTGGACTAGCTTTAAGTGATTTAGACAATATCAATGCTTTTGTTAATTTGAGGTTTTTATTTTTAAGAACTTTGTATCTTTTTTTTGAAACAAATCCGAGCTTAAAACCTATTGCTGTTAATCTTATATCAGCATTGTCCGACCTTAGTGATAAGCGGTATTCTGCTCTTGAAGTAAACATCCGATAAGGTTCGTTTGTTCCTTTGGTTACAAGATCATCAATTAAAACTCCGATGTATGCTTGCGATCTGTCTAAAATAAAATCTGATTTTTTTGGATTTAATGAAGCATTAACACCTGCCACAACTCCTTGTGCTGCAGCTTCTTCATAACCTGTTGTGCCGTTTATTTGTCCTGCTAGATAAAAATTTTTAATTTTTTTTGTTTCTAAATTATGTTTAAGCTCCCTTGGATCAATATAATCATATTCAATTGCATACCCTGGTTGTGTAATTTTAGAATTTTCAAGACCCTTTATTGATTTTATAAATTTAATTTGAACTTCTTCTGGTAGAGAGGTTGAAACTCCGTTCGGATAGATTAAATCACTTTTAAGGCCTTCTGGCTCAAGAAAAATTTGGTGTCTGTTTTTAGATGAAAATTTAACAACCTTATCTTCAATTGATGGGCAGTATCTGACCCCTGTTGCCAATATTGAACCTGAGTACATTGGTGAAAGTGATAGGTTGTTTTTTATTATTTTGTGAGTATTTTTATTTGTATAGGTTATATAACACGGAATTTGTTTAACTTTTATTTTTGAATTTAAATATGAAAATGGTACTGGTTCTTTATCTGCATATTGTACGTCTAAGTTATTGAAATTTATAGATTTTTTATGAATTCTTGGTGGTGTGCCAGTTTTCATTCTTCCCATAGAAAATCCAATTTCCTGAATTTTTTTTGCTAGCTTAACACTTGGTTTATCCCCAATTCTTCCAGCTGGTGTTGATTTTTTTCCGATTTTAATCAACCCTCTTAAAAATGTACCTGTTGTGAGAACAACAGATTTACTATATATTTTCTTATTTTTAGAAATAATAACACCCTTTATTGTGTTTGATTTAATTATTATATCTTCTACAGAAGACTCTGTTATTTCTAGGTTTTTTTGATTTTTAAGTATTTTTTGAATTGATTTTCTATATAACTCCCTATCAGCTTGAGCTCTTGGACCCCTGACTGCCGGTCCTTTTGTTGCATTTAACATTCGAAATTGTATTCCAGATTGATCTATTGCAACACCCATAACCCCATCAAGAGCATCAATTTCTCTAACTATATGCCCCTTACCAAGACCTCCTATCGCAGGATTACAAGACATTTCTCCAATTTTATTGATATTATGAGTTATTAGAAGTGTTTTTGAACCACACCTAGCCGAGGCCGAAGCTGCTTCTGTTCCTGCATGACCGCCTCCTATTACTATAACATCATATTTTTTATTATGTTTCACGTGAAATTATTTTCCTATACAAAAATCATTGAATATAACATCTAGTATCTCATCTATGTCATATTTTCCATAAATTTTCGATATATTTATATATGATTTTCTTATTTCTTCTGCTTTTATATCAATTTGATTGGATTTTAATGATTTTTCCAATGATTCTAGTGACAAAATTAATTGATTTCTGTGTCTTTCACGTGAAACATGGGGATTATCGTATGAATTTCTTTTAAATTTAATTAATTTGTATATTTGATTAATTAATTTTGTAATTCCATAGCCAGTTTTCGATGATATTTTAATTACACTCTTTTTGTTTATTTTTCTTATTTTTTTATCAATTTTAGACTGAACAAATATTTTATTTTTTTCTTTAATGTTATATTTTCTCATTTCTCTAGTGTTTTCAACCATTATTATATTTATATCGGATAGTTTTGATTTTTCTATACTTTTTACAATTCCTATACTTTCTATTCTTTTTGATGATTTTCTAAGACCGGCAGTATCATAAAATATTACTGGTATTCCTCTAATATCATAATTTAGTTCAATTATATCTCTTGTCGTTCCTGGAATATTGGAGACTATAGCTATTTCTCTTTTTGCTAAGTAATTGATTAAACTAGATTTTCCTGTATTTGGCTTTCCAATTATTGCTATTTTTATTCCACTTCTTATTTTTTCTCCAGCATGTTCATCATTTAAATACTTTCTAATCTCGTTTATTATTTTTTTTGTTTTTTTAGAGTTTTTTTCCATAATTTTATGAGGAACCTCATCCTCACTAAAGTCTATTAATGCTTCAGCATTAGCTAATATGTGTTTTATATCATTTGCCCAATTTTTAATTTTTTTAGAAAAGTTTCCCTCTAAGTGGCTAAGTGCTAGGTTTCGTTGCGATTCTGTTTGTGCGTTTATTAAATCTGAAACTGCCTCAACTTGAGTCAGATCTAGCCTATTGTTTTCAAATGATCTTTTTGTAAACTCTCCTGGTTCCGCCTCTATACACAACTTAGATTTGTTTAACTCTCTATATAATGCGTTTATTATTGCGGGACTCCCATGAGCGGATATTTCAATACAGTCTTCGCCTGTATAACTTTTTGGGCCTTTAAAATATGTTAATAAAACCCTATCAATTATTTCGTTGTTCTTCTTATTTTTATAAAGCTTAGTTAGACACACCCTTCTATCTTTTGGTTTTTTTAATTTTGTAAATTTACTAATGATTTTTATACAATTTTCTCCTGAAATTCGAAATACCGCAACTCCTGACTTGCCATAAACACTCGATAGTGCGTATATTGTATTTTTTTTATTCATTAATATATTTTTTTTAATATCTATGTCTAACAACCTTGTAAATGAAATAAGCCCTTATTTGCTTCAACACAAAAACAATCCTGTTGATTGGTATCCTTGGAATCAAAATTCCTTAGCCATTGCTAAAACAAAAAACCTTCCGGTGCTGCTCTCGGTTGGATATTCTTCATGTCATTGGTGTCATGTTATGGCCCACGAAAGCTTTGAAGACAATGAAACAGCTATGTTTATGAATAAAAATTTTTTTAATATCAAGGTTGACAGAGAAGAAAGGCCTGACATCGATTTGCTTTATCAATCTTCTTTATCTTTGATGGGGCAACAAGGTGGGTGGCCACTAACTATGTTTTTGGATTCAGGTTTAACGCCTTTTTGGGGTGGTACTTATTTTCCAAACAAGCCTAGGCATGGTATGCCTAGCTTTTTACATGTCTTAAAACATATTTCAAATATCTATAATACTAAAAAAGATATGGTTATTAATAACGCTAATGCGGTAAAACTTTCTTTAGAAAAAGTTTTTTACGATTCCAAAAAAAGTTCTTACAACGCGGATGATGTAGAAAGTTCTAAAATCAAGGTTATAACAATGTTTGATAATCAGAGTGGTGGATTAAGAGGTTCTCCTAAATTTCCAATGATTCCTTTATTAAGGTCTTTATCTCTTATGAGTGTCGGCAGGTCTGAAATTAATTCAAAAATACAAAAATGGTTGGATAGGTCCTTATCATCAATTTGTTTGGGCGGAATATATGATCACGTGGGTGGTGGTTTTTCTAGATATTCAACTGATGAAATGTGGTTCGCACCACATTTTGAAAAAATGCTCTATGATAATGCTCAGTTTCTAGAAATGTTGTCTATTTTTTACTCAGTGTATAGAAATCAGCTTTATAAAAACAGGGTTGAAAAAACTTTTTTATGGTTAAAAAGTGAAATGTTGCAAAAAGACAGTTCTGGACACAGGTATTATTCAGCGGTTGATGCGGATACCAATGGCTCTGAGGGGGATTATTATGTTTGGGAATATGAAGAAATCAAGAGTGTGTTAAAAGAAAACTTCGATGAATTTTCTAAAGAGTATGGGGTTTTGAAAGAAGGTAATTGGGAGGGGGGTAAAAACATTCTTCATAGAATAAAAAAATATTTGCCAAAGAATTTAGATTATGAACTTGGTAAAAAAAATAACGGTTATATTGACAGCCTGTTCAAAAAAAGGTTGGAAAAAAACAAGCCCTTTGTTGATAAAAAAATAATGACAGATTGGAACTCGATGCTTGTTTGTGGCCTTGTAAGATCGTGGCAATCTTTTCAAAAAAAGGAGTATTTGGAAGAAGCTTTGTCTGTTTACTCATATATTTCAAACAACCTTTTGATTGATGGCGAGCTTTATCATAGTTCTAAAAATGGAGAGCTTGGAACCAAGGGTAATTTGGATGATTATGCAAACTTTATTAAAGCGGGCTTCTTACTAAACGAGGCAAATTCTTTATTAGATTCAAAAAGTGATAATTTTAATTTTTTAGAAATAAACAAAAAGTTATTAGATTTTGTTATTTTTAATTTTTATGATGAAAAAATTTCTGATTTCTACTTTTCTAAAAAAAGTGAAGTTGGTCTTTTTTTTAAAACAAAAAACATCATTGATACCTCTACACAATCAGGCTCAAGCATAATGTTGGAAAATTTATTAAAAGCCTATGTTTTTATGGGCGAGCTCAAATATAAAAAAATTATTAATACTGTTTTGGAAAACAATTGGGACAGAGTAAGCGCTAGTCCAATTTCCCATCTTGGTTATGTGGCGGCAGCATATATGGAAACCGCCTGCTTTCAAATTGTTATTTTGGCGAAAAATGACACGTTTAAAGAAAAGTTAGAGAAAAACCTTTTACAGTACAGTTCATTTTTTATAATAAACTGTGTTAAGAGTGTTGATAAAATTCCCAAAAACAGTCCGGCATATAATAAAAAATTTGTTAATAACAAAACAACAGTATATGTATGTAGCGGAACTGTTTGTTCAGAGCCTATAAGTAGTTTTGAAAAAATGGAAAAATGGATAGAAAAAAATACAAATCTAAGTTTCAAATAATAGTGGGGTGATCTAATGGCAATAGAGGTATTGGTAAAAAAAACAGGTGGACCAGAAGTTATGGAGATCTCCCAAAGTAAATTAAGTGAAAACCCTGAAGATAATAGTGTTAGAATAAAACATAGAGCCATAGGGGTTAACTACATTGACACATACCATAGAGATGGGACATACCCCATACAACTACCGTCTGTTTTGGGAATGGAGGCTGTAGGAGAAATTATAAAAAAAGGTGATGGGGTAAGGGGTTTTTCGGTTGGTGATAGGGTTGGTTATGCATCTTTACCGCTTGGCTCTTATTGTGATGTAAGGGATTATCCATCAGATAAAATCGTTAAAATTCCTGATTATATTAGTGATGTCCAGGCAGCGTCTATTTTATTAAAAGGGATGACGGTGGAATATTTGTTTAATAGGACTTACAAATTAAAGGCCGGTGAACACTTTTTGTTTCATGCCGCTGCTGGTGGTGTTGGGTTGTTGGCTTGTCAGTGGTCAAAAGCTATTGGTGCAAAAATGATTGGCACAGTTAGTACAAAAGAAAAGGCTGTTTTAGCAAAAAATCTGGGGTGTGATTATGTGATAAACTATAAAGAAGAAAATGTTGTGGAAAAATTAATGGACATAACCAATAACAAGGGTGTTTCGGTGGTTTATGATGGGGTGGGAAAAGACACTTTTGAAAACTCTATAAGCTCTTTACAAGACAGGGGTTTGTTCGTTTCTTTTGGACAGTCCTCTGGTATGGTAAATGATGTTAACCTACATAAAGTTTTTGCTCCAAAAAACCTTTTTTACACCCGGCCAAGTTTAATTGTCTATAATAAAAAAAGAGAAGACCTTGAAAAGAGTGTTGAAAGTTTGTTTGGTTTGGTAAAAGAAAAAAAAATAAAAACCGAAAATATTAAAGAGTATAAACTTGAAGATGTTGGAACCGCGCACCAAGAATTACAAAACCGAAAAACCGTTGGTTCTTTGGTGTTGATTCCTTAAGTTATTTTCCCATACTTTGAAAAAATTCTTCATTTGTCTTTGTTCCTGTCATTTTGTCTAACAAAAACTCCATAGCTTCCGTGGTTCCCATGGGGGCAAGAATTTTTCTTAAAATAAAGATTTTTCCCATCTCATCTTTTTGAAGTAATAATTCTTCTTTTCTTGTTCCAGATTTGGATATATCAATAGCTGGATAGGTTCTTTTGTCACTAAGTTTTCTATCAAGGTTTAGTTCGCTGTTGCCTGTTCCTTTAAATTCTTCAAAAATAACCTCATCCATTCTACTTCCTGTATCAATCAAAGCGGTAGAAATAATTGTTAAAGAGCCACCACCTTCAACGTTTCTCGCGGCCCCGAAAAATCTCTTTGGTCTTTGAAGGGCGTTTGCATCGACACCACCTGTTAAAACCTTACCGCTTGACGGTATAACGGTGTTATACGCTCTTCCAAGCCTGGTTATTGAATCTAAAAGAATAACCACGTCGTGTTTATATTCTACTAATCTTTTTGCTTTTTCAATAACCATTTCAGCAACCTGAACGTGTCTAGACGCAGGTTCATCAAAGGTTGAGCTTATAACCTCTCCTCTGACCGTTCTTTGCATATCAGTTACTTCTTCTGGCCTCTCATCAATTAATAAAACAAGGAGTTTGGTATCAGGGTGGTTATTTACTATTGCATTGGCAACTTTTTGCATAATTATAGTTTTTCCTGTTCTTGGTTGGGCCACTATCAAAGATCTTTGCCCTTTTCCAAGTGGAGCAACTATATCAATTATTCGTTCTGTTAAGTCTTTAGTTGGTTTTTCTTGTTCTAATTTGAATCGTGACTCAGGATATAATGGAACAAGGTCTTCAAAACTAATTCTATTTTTTACACTTTCAGGATCATTAAAATTAATTTTATTTAATTTAATAAGTGCAAAATACCTTTCGTTGTCTTTAGGGGCCCTTATCTCACCGTTAACTGTGTCCCCTGTTCTTAAACTAAATTTTTTAATTTGACTTGGACTAACATATATATCGTCTGGTCCAGGTAAATAATTTGATTCTGGTGATCTTAAGAAACCAAAACCGTCTTGCATTTTTTCTAAAACACCCTCACCTGTTATTGTTGTTCCATCTTTAGCTAAACTTTTTAATATAGCAAACATCAAATCTTTTTTTCTTAAAGACGATGCATCTTCAATAGAAAGCTTTTCAGCTTGTTTTAATAGTTCTTCTGGTTTTTTTAATTTTAATTCTTGTAAGTTCATTTTTTAATTTTTTTGTGGAATTTTATAAAGGAGTATTATCTATAATTATTTTTATAAAAAAGTCAAAATTAAAAATAAATACAAATAATATATATTTATAATATTGTAGTTGTAGTTGTGCCTTGTATATCTATAATTATTAAAAAACACCTTGTTTTTAACAAAAAATTAAAGATATTAATAACAATAAAAACACCCTGTTTAAAACGTTAGTTATTACAAAAAAACCAATATTATTAAGGGTTTTTTGTTTATTAAAATTGTTGATTATTAAACAATATTTAAAAGAACAAAGCATATTAACAACGTGTATATAAAAAAACCAACAAGAAACTAATAATGTATTAAATTATTAAAAAGAATAATAAAAAAAAATTATTTACAAAAAAAACCTAATAACGTGTATAAAAAAAGACTTATTAACATGTTAAAAAGAATAATATTAGCATCACAAAGCACATCAAGAAAAAAAATCTTTAAGAGCACCGGGTTGTACTTTATGTCGAAAAAACCAAACATAAGTGAAGAAAAAGAAAAAATAAAAATAAAAAGAAAAACAAAAAACGCAAGACTAATATCAAAAAAACTTGCTCAACTAAAAGCACTAAGTATATCAAAAGCATATAAAAAAAACGTAGTTGTTGGTAGTGACACCATGATCGTGTGTAATAAAAAAATTATAGACAAAGTAAAAAACATTAAGGAAGCGAAAGCAAAACTAACTTTTTTATCAGGAAAAAAACACCAGATTTATACAAGTGTGTGTGTTTGTTTTAATACAAAAATTATTTGGCAACATACCGAAAGAACAACCGTCCATATACGCAACCTTAACGAGAGAGACATTTCTGATTATTTAAAAAAGTGTAAAAAAGATATTTTAAAAAGTGTGGGTTGCTACCAGGCTGAGGGAATGGGTCCAAATATTTTTTCTAAAATCGAGGGAGACTTTTACAATGTTATGGGGTTTCCAATAATTCATTTTTTAAAATTTATAAGAAAGGAAATCCACTGAAAAAAAATTTTTATGTAGTCGGTAACCCTGTTGAAAAATCCCTTTCTCCCGTAATTTTTAAATATTGGTTTAAAAAATATAAATTAAAACACACATATAGAAAAATCAAAATAAGAAAAAAAACATTTGAAAATGATTTTATTAAGCTGTCTACGAGCCCAAATTTTGGTGGTGCAAACATAACAATCCCCTTTAAAGAAAGGGTTTTAAAAATAATTAAACACAAATCAAAACACGCAAAAGAAATAAAAGCTGTAAACTGTGTTTACAAAAAAAGAAATAAACTTTATGGAACAAACACTGATTGGTATGGTTTTAAAAAAGCTCTTTGTTACCAAAACAAAAACCTAAAATATAAAAAATGCAATATCGGGATATTGGGATACGGCGGTGCCGCAAAAGCACTTGTTTATTGTTTTAAAAAAACTAAATATAAAAAAATAACTATTTTTGTTAGGAAAAACCCCAATAACTATAAAACCAAAAAAAACAAAAACGTTTATTTTGAAAAAATTAAAAATTTTAATAAAAAATCAAAAGATATAAATCTTTTAATTAACACAACCGCAATAAGCTCTCCGAAAAAGCTTAACACAAACTTTAATAAACTTAATAAAAAATGTGTAGTATTTGATATAAATTATAAAAAACACAACACACTTTTTATAAAAGAGGCTCTTAATTTAAACTTTAGAGTAAACTATGGTATATATATGTTAATTTTTCAAGCTGTTCCAACGTTTAGGCATTGGTTTGGTTTTGTACCAAAGGTAGATAAAGGGTTGGTTGATAGGTGTACAAAAATAAAATGATAGTTGTGGGCTTAACTGGTGGTATAGGTTCGGGCAAAACAACAATTGCAAAAATTTTAAAGACAAAAAAAATCCCAGTTTTTGATTCAGACCAAGAGGTTTCTAAACTTTATAAAGAAAAAAATCGAGAATTAATAAAGGTTTTAAAAAAAATCATAGATTTAAAAAAAATAATTAAAAAAAACAAAATTGACAAAAAACTTTTGGGTGATTTTATTTTTAATAAACCCACAAAGCTTAAAATATTAGAAAAAATAATTTTTAAAAAACTCGATATAAAAAGAAAACTTTTTTTAAAAAAAAACAAAAAAAACAAAAAAAATATTGTGGTTTTAGATACACCTCTTTTGTTTGAAAACAAAATTAACCTAATGTGCGATTATGTTATTACAACTAAAGCACCATTTCAAAAAAGGCTTAAAAGGGTTTTAAAAAGAAAAGGAATGACCAAAAGCAAGGCCTTAAAAATAATGAAAATGCAAATGTCTGAACAAAAAAAAATAAAACACGCTGATTTTGTGGTGCAAACCTCCAAAGGAAAATGTTATACAAAAAAAGAGGTTGGTAAAATTATAAATCTAATTAAAAAGACAAAATAAATGGATAGAAAATCTAATGTAACAGGAAGGTTTCCAACACCAATTTGGACATCAAAAATAGAAAACTTTGAATCAATAAACAAAAAACTTTTACAATATATTTATGATTTAAAACAGAGTGACCCAGAAGGAACACAAAAATCTAACAACCTAGGTTGGCATAGCAAAGATATGAATATGGGTGACGAAACAATCAAAGAATTTTTTCAAGGAATATCAACACAAATAAAAGAGGTTTCAGAAGACATGTGTTGGGATTTGAAAAATTTTCAACTAAAAATAACAAACTGTTGGTCAATTATAAATAAAAAACTAGCTTCAAACGCAGGACACATCCATGCCAATAGTTTAATCAGCTCTGCTTATTATATAAAAGCAAAAAAAAACTCGGGCAATTTAATTTTTGATGACCCAAGACCAGCTGCAAGTATTAAAAAAGGACCATATAAATCTCTAGGTGTATGGAACGAAGGAAATGTTTCTATTACCCCACACGAAGGGCTTTTAGTAATGTTTCCAAGTTATTTGGTTCACCATGTTCAACCAAACATGTCTGATGATGAAAGAATTATATTAAGTTTTAATTTAGATATTAAATCACAATGAGAGAAATTATCCTAGACACAGAAACAACCGGACTTAGTGTAGAAAATGGAGACAGAGTTATAGAGATTGGCTGTATAGAACTTTTAAATCACATGCCCACTGGAAACACTCTCCAAATTTATTTTAATCCAGAAACTAAAAAAGTAAGCGACGAAGCAATTAAAATTCACAAACTAGATAACGATTTTTTAAAAAAACAACCTTTTTTTAGAGATAAGGTTGATGATATTATGAAGTTTTTATCCAACGACACTTTGATAATGCACAACGCACAATTCGATACAAAAATGATTAACAACGAACTAAACATTTGTAGCCGACCACCAATGGAAAACCACATAATAGACACACTATCTTTGGCTAGGAAAAAATTTGGATCAGGCGCTGCAAGTTTGGACGCTCTCTGTAAAAAATTTGATATTACTAAAGGCAAAAGAGAGGTTCATGGAGCGCTTTTGGACTCATTTTTGTTAGCTGAAGTTTATGTTGAATTGCTTGGAGGAAGGCAGCAGGACTTTGAGTTTTCAAGTGCAAAAAAAAACACCAGCAACAAAAAAGCTTTAAAAGACAAAACTAATTTAATCATTCCCACAAAAGAGGAAATAGAAACCCATAAAAATTTTATTAAATCTATTAAAAACAGCCTTTGGGCCAAACATGAATATTAAATTATGAAATATACATTGTATTTTTCACAAGAATAATTAAATATTAATATAATGTTTTATGGTGATTTACATTTAATAGATATTTTGATTTTTGCTGGAATAGCCGCCTTTCTTTTTTATAGATTAAGCGGTGTTTTGGGTAAAAAAACAGGTTTTGAAAAAAGACCCGCCGAACCCCCTATAGATATGATCGAACCAATTCAAAAAAATGAAACTAAAAACAAAGTTGTAGATTTGGATCCAAAGTATGAAAAGCTTAAAACGGCATATGAATATGTTAATAATTTTGATCACATCGAGTTTTTAGAAGGCGCAAAAAGAGCTTTTGAAATGATTGTTACGAGCTTTAACGAAGGAGACAAAGAAAAGCTAAAACCACTTTTAACCTCAGAAATCTTTTCTATTTTTGCTGGAATTATTGATGCGAAAAAAAACAATAACAACCTTCAGATTTTGTCGATTGAAATTTTATCTATAGATAATGTTGAGACTTTAAACAAAAAGATATTAATATCTCTAACATACTCGAGCTCACAGATAGACAACAAAACAGATAAACAAATAACCAAAAAAGATACCTGGACTTTTGAAAAACTAAAAAACAGTAACGCCCCTAATTGGGTATTGGCCTCAACTTAATCTTGGTGAACATAAACAGATTAAAAAAATCAATTAAAAAAAATGAAGGCTTTTCAAACAAAATCTACCTTGATCAATTAGGCAACCCAACAATTGGTTTTGGCCACCTAATAACCAAAAAAGATAATTTCATAAAAAATAAAATTTATGAAAAAAGATTGCTTAACGATCTTTTTGAAAAAGATTTATTAAAAGCAATTAAAGTATATAAAAAAATTTTTAGAGACATTTCTTTAAATCAAGAAATAGAAGAAGTTTTGATAGAAATGATTTTTCAATTAGGTTATAAAAATTTTAGCTCATTTAAGAAAATGATTAAGGCAATAAAGATTCAAGATTATGAACTAACAATAAGAGAAATGAAACTTTCGAGATGGAACAAACAAACACCAAAAAGAGTAAGGCTATTAATTAACAAAATAAAAAGCAATGCCAAGAAAAAATAAAGATTTGTTTGAGAGCACATTAGACGATGTTGTTCCTCTTAAAAAATCAAAAAATGTAAAAATAGAAGAACTAAAAAAACTATATAAAAAAAAATTAATTGAAAGCAAAAAAGTAAAGATTGAGTTAAAGGAAATTAGCGAAAGAAAAAAACAAAATATAAAAATCGACAAATACAACGAAACCACAAACCAAAACGTAAATATTTTAAAAAAATTAAAAAAAGGAAAAATCAAAATTGATAAAAAAGTTGATTTACATGGCTACACCCTAAAAGAAGCAGAAGAGAAATTTTATGATGAAATAAACAAATCGTACCTAGAGGACAAGCGTTGCATATTATTCATCACCGGCATGGGTTTGAGGCGGGCGGACACAACCTCTTCAAATAAAAAATTATTTTATGGAAAAATTAGATCAAATATCCAAAATTGGGCAGAAAAACCAGAACATAAAAACAAAATACTTTCTTATTCAAGGGCACACATATCTCACGGTGGAGAGGGTTCTTTTTATGTTTATTTAAGAAAAAAAAAATAAAATCTAATCTAAATTTTGATGGTTTTTATAAATTATTTTTAGAACAACTCTCTTAGTTGTTATTTTAAAAGAGATGGGTAATATAAGGCCTTCTGAAAATTCACCTGTTAATACAGTAATTTTTTTCAAGTCTTTTTTATTGTTGTCTTTCCAAACATTCTTATATTTCGAAATTTCTATATCATACTCAAAACCACTAATTGAAAAATCTTTATTTTTAAAGTTTTTTCTAACCCCATTTCCAGAGCTTATATTGTAAACCCTCCTTCCATCAAACACGTTTTTTATTAATCTACCATCGTTGTTAATAATAAGCTCTAAAGAAGCGCTTATAGGATCTGAGGTGTCAAATAAATTATAATAATTAATATAGGGGTCAATTTTTTGTTCTGGGTCTAAAGATAATTTAAACACCTTTTGGTTTGCAAAAAAAATCTTTATAACCTTTTTTTTCTTTTTAGTATCCCAAATGCTATAGTATTTTTCTGGTATAAAATTTGTTTTTTTTATTAATCCCTTTGAATAATATTCTCCATAGAAAGGATATATTTTAGATAAAAAATCAGAATTTTTTAAATTTATTTTAAATTCGTAGTTTTGCTCATTTAATTTAAACTCCCAAACCAAACTACCAAGAACAAGATTGTTCCATTTTATATCATAAACTGCTTCAACCGAATTTGCTTTCAAATTTGTTGAAAAAAAAAATATAAAAACAAAATAAAAATAATTTTTTTTAATTAATTTCAAACTTTTGTATATTAACATTTTTTTTCACCTTGTTTATATCAACCTTATTAATCAATTTTTTTTCATAATCAGTTTTTAAATAATCAAGATGACTGTCTAAACCAATATATATAAAATTTTTTGAAAAATTATCAGGTAAGCCATTTTTTATTTGAAAATGATTGCTTACAATGTTTGAGCTTGCTTTGGGAGTATAAAAATTTAGATTATTGTTGCGCAAATAGTATGAAAGCAAAGAATAAACCATTCTATCTTCCACAACAATGTTTTGAATATTGTTATTTTTTGATTCTTCTAAAACACTATTTGAAAAACTATTGTAGCCCCTAAGTTGTTCAAACACTCTTATCTTATAATCACCAACTATTAAAAAAAACAGCAAAAAACCAACAAACAAACTAAATAAATTATTAAACAGGATAATTTTAAACTTGTGGTTCTCTAAAAAAAATACCATTAAAATTGTTAACCCAACATATGAAACAGCTGCCCAATTTCCATGGGCCCTAACCAAAAAACTCTCTATAATAATAATAATAAGTATTGGTACACTATAACAAGAAAAAAAAAGAATCCGACCTTCAAAACTTATAAATTTTTTTAAATAAAGTAAAAAAAATACAAATATTATTGGGCCAAAAATAAATATTTGAGCAAACAAAAACTCAAAGAAATTTATATAATTTAGGCTTATTTTGTTTAATGACGCATTGTCATAAGTATGTAAAAAAGTGATCCAGCCATTTGATATATTCCAAAATATATTTGGACTAATAATTAGTAAAAATACAATAAACGTAAAAAGGTTGTATTTGATATTTTTAAAAAAAATTTTTGAAAAACTTCTATCAAAAATTATATAAATACAGCTACATAAAAAGAAATATAGCATCGCATATTTTGCAAGGAAACCAAAACCCAAAGAAACTCCAAGTATAAAACTTAATAAAATACTCGGCATATTGTTATTTTTTAAAAATAAATATAAACTTAAAGTCCAAAAAAATAGCAACAGCACATCAGTACTTATTATAAAAGATGAAAACGAAACCCCAGGCAACAAAAAGAAAGTCAATCCGCTAAGCACCGCTATTCTTTCATTAAACACCATCCTTGATAAAACATAAACCAAAAAAGAAGTGCCTAGATAAAATATAACTGAAATATATTTTAATGTATAAATAGCCTCACCAAAAATACTTGTAAAAAAATTTATTACATATGCTATTAATGGAGGTTTTGAAAAATACCCCATAGCAAAATTGTTTGACCACACCCAATATTGTGCTTCATCACCATGAAGCCCTAGTTTAGAGAAGTAAATGGAGATTATTTTAAATAATAAAAAAAGAAAACTAAGAATAAGTAGGGCTTTTATGTCTTTGTTTTGTTCCATTTTTCAAAATAATAATAAACAATAAATAAAATAAAGTTGACTATAACAAATGACATAAGAACGTCGCTTAAAAAATGACCCCCAGCACCAATTCTTACAAACCCTATAAGCAAACCAGCTACAATACTAATATAAAAATATTTAATTTTTTTTGTTATAAAATATAGACAGGCTATAAAAAAACCAACACTGGAGTCACCAGAAACAAAAGAACAATTATCAATACACTCAGAAGAGTATTCTATCCATGAGCTAAACTCTTTATCTCCCCCAAACTCTACTGTGTCAACAGGTCTGGCTCGTCCTAAATTGTTTTTAAGAACATAACTTATAACAAAGGAAATTATGACTGTTGATAGCCAAATGTATCCTATGTCTTTATAATTAAAATCATATTGGTAAAACTTGTTTTTTGTATACGTAAAAAATTTTATTAATATCGGAAAAAAAAGAAGAAAGATTATTATAAGAGGCATAAATATATCTCTAATAATAAATTCATAGAAATAAACCCAGCTAACTAGATAATGTTGAACCACAAATTGATTTTCGCCTCTATAAAAAAAACTTGAAAACAATATGTCTAAAGTAGGAAAAATTGCTAAAATCATGCTCAATAAAAAAAATAAAAAAAACAAATTTTTTATTTCTTTAAACATAGTGTGAATTAATAATTTATTGAAAAAAAATCAATTCTAAAGTATGAATTTTGACAAATCTTGACCTTTAATTATGTCACCAACGTGTTTATCTACATAAGCTTCATCTATTAGGACCTCTTGTGATTGCATATCAGAAGCCGAAAAACTCAAATCTTCTAGAAGCTTTTCCATTATTGTGTGCAATCTTCTAGCGCCAATATTTTCAACATTTTTGTTTGTTTCCGCAGCTAAATTTGCAAGCTTTGCTATCCCCTTTTCACTAAATTTTAAGCTTATCTTCTCAGTTTTTATAAGAGCGGTGTACTGTTTTATTAGACTATTTTCAGGTTCTTTAAGTATCCTTTTGAAATCCTCTTCTTCTAGGCTTTCTAATTCTACTCTAATCGGAAGTCTTCCTTGGAGTTCGGGCAACATATCTGATGGTTTTGATAAATGAAAAGCCCCAGAAGCTATAAAAAGAATATAGTCAGTTTTTACAGTACCGTGTTTTGTGGCCACAGTTGTCCCTTCAATTAAAGGAAGCAAATCTCTTTGAACACCCTCTCTCGAAACATCTGCACCACCCCTATCACTTCTTGAAGTAATTTTATCTATCTCATCTAAAAAAACAATCCCATTCTGCTCAACATCATTTATTGATTCTTTTATAATATTATCTTGATCCAATAATTTTTCTGTTTCTTGAGCCATTAAAAAATTATAAGAATCCTTCACAGCCATCTTTTTCTTTTTTTTAGGCATTGAAAATGATTTTCCCAACATGTCGCTTAAATTAATCATTCCTACCTGAGAACCAGGCATTCCCGGAATGTCCATAGTTGGCATTCCTGGATTTGTAGGAACTTCAATTTCAATATCTTTATTATTCAACTCTCCTGATCTAAGCTTTACTCTAAATTTCTCTCTGGTTTCACTACTTGCATTATCACCCACTAATGCGTCCAAAACTTTCTCTTCAGCATTTTTTTCTGCTCTAGCTCTAACAGCTTTACCCATTTTTTCTTTTGTCTTTGTAATTGCTATTTCTACAAGATCTCTAACAATTTGCTCGACATCTCTTCCAACATACCCAACCTCTGTAAACTTTGTTGCCTCTACTTTTACAAAAGGAGCATCTGCTAGTTTTGCAAGTCTTCTAGATATTTCTGTTTTACCACAACCAGTAGGGCCAATCATTAGTATGTTCTTTGGAATAATTTCATCCTTAATAGAACCAGATATATTTTTTCTTCTCCATCTGTTTCTTAACGCTATTGCCACAGATTTTTTTGCACTGTTTTGACCAATTATAAACTTATCTAGTTCTGAAACTATTTCTCTTGGACTAAAGTAAGAGCTCATTATTATAAATCTATTTTTTCTATTACAATGTTGTGATTTGTATAAACACAAATATCAGCGGCTATATCCAAAGCTTTTTTAGCTATTTCACTCGCACTTAAACTTTTATTTTCTATAAGAGCCTTAGCCGCGCTAATCGCATATGGGCCTCCTGACCCAATACCCAATATTCCATCATCTGATTCAATAACATCACCAGTTCCAGATAACAGCAAACTTATATTCTTATCCGCGACTATCATCATTGCCTCTAATCTTCTCAAATAACGATCAGTTCTCCAATCTTTAGCAAGCTCAACACATGACCTTTGAAGTTGTCCTGGATGTTTTTCTAGTTTTGATTCTAATCTTTCAAATAAAGCAAAAGCATCTGCTGTAGATCCGGCAAAACCAGCTATTACTGATTGATCTTTTCCCAATCTTCTAACTTTTTTCACTTTTGATTTTATGACTGTTGGCCCCATAGAGGCCTGCCCATCTCCAGCTATGACAATCTCGCCACCTCTTCGAATTCCTATAATTGTAGTAGATTTTATATTATTATTTTCCATATATTTATCAAATGGCAATTATTTTTCTTTTTTCAACCTAATTTTATAGAATTAATTCATTCAAACTGGTAATTACCTCAAAATGAGAAAACAAAGCTTAAAAAGATCTACAAAAGAGACAACTATTAATTGTTCAGTTAATATTGATGGCACTGGAAAAAACTCAATTTCTACAAAAATTGGCTTTTTTGATCACATGTTGGAAATTTTTTCTAATCATAGCTTAATTGATCTAAAATTAAACGCAAAGGGTGATGTGGGAGTCGACCTTCATCACACAGTTGAAGATTGTGGTTTAGTTCTAGGAGAGTCAATTAACAAAGCATTAAAAGATAAAAAAGGCATAAGAAGATATGGTTTTTTTTACGTTCCTATGGACGAGTGCCTTACTAGATCTGTAATAGATTTTTCTGGAAGATCAGAATTGGTTTGGAGTGTGAAACTCGGTTTAAAAAAATTAGGAGAAATGGACACCGAATTATTTGAAGAGTTTTTTAAATCATTTGCAAAAGCATCAAATTCCAATCTTCATATAACAAACATTTATGGAAAAAATAATCACCATATTATCGAATCTTGCTTTAAGGCATTTGCAAAAAGTGTGCGAATGGCTATTGAAATAGACAAAAAAATAAAAAACAAAATACCTTCTTCAAAAGGTATATTATAATATAGCGGTATGAAAAAAAAAGTTGTTATTGTAGACTACGGTCTTGGCAATATCCAATCAGCTATTAACTCGGTTAAAAAAGCTTTATCTTCTGAAAATAGTAACAACAATATTGTTGAGAAAACCAGTGATTACAAATTTATCAAAGACGCCTCACACATTATTTTGCCAGGGCAAGGAGCATTTGAGTCATGTATTAAGGGACTTCAAAAACTTGATGGTATGATAGATGAATTACAAAACCAGGTTTTAATTAAGAAAAAACCAATATTTGGCATTTGTGTAGGAATGCAGCTTTTTGCTACAAAAAGTTTTGAAAACGGAGAACATAACGGACTTAATTGGATAAAAGGAAATATCATAAAAATACAGTCTAAAAAAAATGTTCTACCTCATATGGGGTGGAATAAATTAAATAATATAAAACAACATGCAATTTTGTCAGGCGTTGAAAACGAACACTTTTATTTTGTACACAGTTATTATTTTATGACCCAAAAAGAAGAAAATATTCTGGCCTATACAGATTATGACACGAACTTTCCATCTATAGTTAATGAAAAAAATATTTTTGGAACTCAGTTCCACCCAGAAAAAAGCTCAAAAGCTGGAATAAAACTTTTATCTAACTTTTTATTATTAAATTAAAATGGACATAATACCAGCAATAGATTTAAAAAACAAAAAGTGCGTCAGGCTTTATAAGGGTAAATATGAAAAATCAGTAACTTATAATGAAGACCCTATTCAACAAGCAAAAGAATTTGAAAAGATGGGTTTTAAAAAAATACATATAATTGATATTGATGCTGCAACTAACAATCCAAGCAAAAATAAAGATGTAATAACTCAAATTAAAAATAAAATATCAATGGAAATCCAATTAGGTGGTGGAATTAGAAGCAATGATCAGATCAAGTTTTGGTTCGAAAGAGGTATTGATAATCTAATAATTGGATCAATGGCCACAGAACAACCAAAGATATTGACAGAAAGTATTAATGAGTTCCCAAATAAGATATTGGTAGCCATTGACGATAAAAATGATATGCCAATGATAGCGGGGTGGTCAAAAGAATCTAATATGGATAAGACAAGTCTTATAAAATTTTATGATGAAAAAAAAATAAAAGGATATGTTTTTACAGATGTAAACAGAGACGGCACACTTCTGGGTTTAAATATTGAAAAAATAAAAATATTTGTCAACAAAACTAAACACAATGTAATTGTTGGTGGGGGTGTTAAGGATATGCAAGATATTAATGGGCTGAAATTATTGAAAATTAAAAATATAGAAGGAGTTATAGTTGGTAAAGCTTATTATAACCAAACAATTGATTTAAGTAAAATTTTTACAAATAAACAAGATGCTTAAAAAAAGATTAATACCATGTCTTGATGTAAAAAATGGACGCGTTGTAAAAGGTATTAATTTTGTTAATTTAACAGATGCTGGTAACCCAGTAGAACAAGCAAAAATATATAATGATGCGGGTGCAGATGAAATTTGTTTCTTGGACATAGCGGCGTCTGTAGAAAATAAAGAAACTATTATTGATGTAATAAAAAAAACTGCCGCAGAAATTTTTATACCTCTCACAGTAGGTGGTGGAATTAAATCTACAGATGATATTAGAAAAATTTTATTAGCCGGGGCAGATAAAGTTTCTATAAACACTTCAGGTATTTATAATCCTGATTTGATAAAAGAATCCTCAAAAAAATTTGGAAACCAATGTATAGTAGTTGCTATAGATGTAAAAAAACAAGAAGATGGTTCTTGGAAGGTTTATTCACACGGCGGTACAAAAAAAACAAATATTGATGTTTTGGATTGGGCGACAAAGGTAGAAAGCTATGGAGCAGGAGAACTTTTAATCACATCAATGGATAGAGACGGCACAAAAATAGGCTTTGATAATTCGCTTTTAAAAACTATTTCATCAAAAGTTAATATTCCAATTATAGCAAGTGGAGGTGCTGGAAAGTTAGAGCATTTTCGAGATGCAATAATTAAAGGAGGTTGCAGCGCTGTTTTAGCAGCATCAGTCTTTCATTTTGGTGAATTGAAGATATCAGATATTAAAGAATATCTAGTTGAAAACAACATTCCTATGAGGATATAGTTAAGCATGATTCAAAAAAACAATAATTTTGAAATATTGGACAAAATCTATTCCATTATTAATGATAGAAAAAAAAATAGAAAGAAAAACTCCTATACCTATACATTGATGAAAAGAGGAAATAAACAAATTGCTCAAAAAGTAATGGAGGAGTCATCAGAATTAATAATTGATTTTTTAAAAGGATCAAAAAAGAGAACAATTGAAGAAGCGGCAGATCTTATTTTTCATCTATTAATCCTACTTAACAAAAAAAACATCTTACCAAAAGATCTGGCAAAAGAACTAAAGTCCAGATATAAAAAATGATGAGCTATGATAATGAAAATATATTTTCAAAAATATTAAAAGGAGAAATTCCTTGTGATAAAGTATATGAAGATGAAAATGTATTATGCTTTAAAGATATTAATCCAATTGCAAAAATTCACGTTTTAATTATTCCTAAAGATAAATATATATCTTTTAATGATTTTGTTGCTAACGCTAGTTCAGAAAAAATTTCTTATTTTTTTAAAACAGTAGAAAAAATTGCAAAAAAATTAAATGTTGTTGATAGTGGTTATAGAATTATAACAAATCACGGCATGGATGCTAATCAAGAGGTTCCACACTTTCATTTACACTTACTAGGAAAAGAAAATTTAGGGGGTATAAAATATCAATAAGCTATTGGGCTTCTTTTATGATAATATGGTTTGATATTTTTTTAACACCTTTTATTTTTTTTATAACTCCAATTACAGATTCACTTTCATTTGAATTAGGCGCAACTCCCATAATATGAACCTCCCCATTTATTGTTTCAAAATTATAAGTCAGCGCACTAAACCCTAAATTAGCAAGTGTTTTTGCTCTTACTTGAGAAGATATCCAGAGGTCTGAAGTGTACTGTTTAATATTTTGTTTATCTCCAACATCTATTTCATTTATAACTTCTTTAACACCACTAACTTCCCAAACCAACTTAACAGCTTCAATCCTTATTTCTTGGCTATCAACTATACCAGTTAAAAGAACAGTACCGACTCTTACTGTAGTATCTACATCTAAAAATATTCCACTTTTTGATTTAGCAAATTTTTCTGCAATCTTGATTTTAATTGCGGTATCATCAACGGCTTCGCCAACTGTTCTGTCACCTTCAGCTACTACTGCGCCTGCAGATGTAGTGGTCACAATTGCCCCCATTGGAGAACAAGAAGACAGGATAAGCTGTAGCAAAACTATAAAACTAATTAAATATTTAAACATCTTTATTTTTTATTTTTTTTAGAGCCACTTTGTATAGTTCATTTTTAGATAATTCTGTTAATTTATGAACTATTTTTACGCTTTCAGTCAAACTAAATTTTACAGCAATTCTATCTAAGGATTCAATTACCTTTTTATCAACATTATTGCTTTTTTTACCCCCTCCCTCTAAAATGATGACAAATTCTCCCTTTATTTTAAAATCTTTATTTTTCACAATTTCTGTGATCTTATCAGAATTTGTTCTTAAAATTTGTTCATTTATTTTTGTTAATTCTTTGCAAATAGCAACTTTTCTATTTTTAAATATTTTCTCAATTAGCTTAAGGTTATCAACTAATTTGTGAGCTGAAGTTAAGAAAATCAGAGCTCCTTTATTATCCTTACAACTTTCAAGTAGTAGTAATGCTTGATTTCTTTTTTTCGGAATAAATCCAAAAAAAGAAAAGATATTATTTGGTATTCCAGAAAGTTGAAGGGATGAAATTATACTTGATGCTCCAGGAACAGAGGTTATAAAAATATTTTCTTTTATACAATGTTGAATTAGCTTAAATCCAGGATCTGATATCATAGGTGAACCAGCATCTGAAATTAGAGAAATTATAGAATTTTTAAGATTCTTTGAAATTTTTCGAATAACATCAACTTCATTATAGTCATGTATAGAGATTAATTTTTTCTTAATTTTCAATTCATTTAATAATTTGAGAGAATGTCGGGGATTTTCACATAAAATTAAATTTGAATGTTTAAGAATATCTACTGCTCTAAAAGATATATCTTGCAAATTTCCTATAGGTGTAGCAACTATATATAATCCTTTTTTAATAGGATTTTGTTTAGTTTTCATAATGATTAATAATATATTAATATTTGTTTTTTGTTTATTCATTTTTTCTTGTTCAATGGAAACTGTAAATAAATTTGTTGAAAACAATAATAAGAAAGCTAATATTGAAGAACTTCCAAAAAAAACAACAATTGAAAACACTAATAATGAAACTAACAGTGACAGTAATTTAGCAAATATTGACATTATAAATGTCATTGAAGTTGTGCTGCCTAGTAAAAATGAAAATAATTATATAGCTGATAGTTTTGTTAATTCTCTTGAAATAGCTGTATATGATTTACAAAACGAATCTTTAAATTTTAATGTAAGAAGGTATTCTTCAGATGAGGAGTTAAATAAAATTTTTTCTGAGAATTCTAAAAGTGGAAAAATCTTTATAGGCCCCCTAACATCTTCAGACACGGAAATTATAAAAAAATATTGTAATAAAAATATATTAATATTTTCATTTGCTTCTGATAGAAGTTTAGGAAAAGATTGTGTTTTTTTATTTAATTTTTTTATTGAGGATGATTTAAATGCTATTTTTACATATTTAAATGAAAAAAGTAAAATTGCTCTTCTTTATCCAAATAATAAATACGGAAATTATGTAAATTCAATAATTGATAATTATTCGAAAATAAATGAATCTACATTGATTTACAAAATACCATATAATGAAGACTTGTCTGACATAAGAGAAATTATTAAACAATTAGGGAAATATGATTTTAGAAAAAAAGAACTTGAAAGACAGATAAGTTTGTTAGAATCAAAAAAGGATGAAGTATCTCTTGCCTCATTGAAAAAGTTAAAAAGATTTGAAACCATTGGGGAATTAGACTTTACTCATCTGATAATAAGTGATGGAAATATTAGGATTTTAGAATTAGCGCCGCTTCTCCCTTTTTATGACATAGACCCAAATAGAATAAAATTTATTGGAACAGGTCTGTGGGATGAAAAAAGTTTTTTTGATGAGCCATCTCTTCAAGGTGCAATTTTTCCCGGAACGGAGTTCAATAAAAGAAAAGAATTTGAAAAAAAATATATGGATCTTTTTTTACTTCCACCACCTAGAACATCTACTATTATATATGATGTTTCCTCTTTAATTAATTATCTTACAGTTAATTATGAAAATTTTAATCAAATTAATGTCTTTCTAAACAATAACAACAAATTTGTTGGTTTGGATGGAAGATTTTCAATAGAAAATAATTTAATTAAAAGGGAACTTTCAATACTTAAAATTCAAGATGGAAAAGCTGAGCCTACTATGTAAGTTGATTTAAAAAAATAAAAAATTTATTCATTGCTATTGATCTATGACTAATTGAATTTTTTTCATTTTTTGACATTTCTGCATATGTTTTTTTTACCCCATTAGGCTGAAAGATTGGATCATACCCAAATCCTCGCTTTCCCCTTGGTTTTGAAACTATAATCCCATTTCTAATTCCTTCAAATGTAATCGTTTTGTTTTTTTTATATGTAAAAGAAATAACACTCTTAAAATAAGCTTTGTTATCATGTAATTTTTTAGTCAATTTTATTATTTCTTGATTAGCATGATTCTGACTCTTAAATTTTTTTTCAAATCTTTTAGAAAATACGCCCGGCCCCCCCTTAAGAGCCGAAACACAAATTCCAGAATCATCTGAAATACAGGGTATTTTATATAAATCAAAGCCTCTTTTAGACTTTAACTTTGCATTTTGATTGAATGTTTTTCCAGTTTCTTCAGGCATAACTGACTTGTCTATTGATAAAAATTTAATTTTTTTTCCAATAAAAATTTTTTTTATTTCTTTTATTTTATTTTTGTTTGAACTAAAAACTAATATTTTTTTAAAAGTTGTTTTCACTTAATACTTTTTTTTGGATTAAAATTATTTCACTAACAGCTTTTGATGCAAGGTTTGTCATATCTAAAAACTCTTTTTGAGTAAATGGTTTTACTTCAGCAGTAGATTGGATTTCAATAAATTTATTACTTTCACTTATAACAAAATTAGCATCAACCTCTGCCCTTGAATCTTCTTCATAATCCAAATCAATATTTATATTTCCATTTACTATTCCGCATGAAATAGCGGCAATGTGCTCATTTATAATTTCACTCTTAATATTATATGTATTTTTTAATTTTTTTATTGCTTGGTGAAGGGCAACATACGCACCACTAATTGCAGCAGTTCTAGTTCCACCATCAGCTTGAATTACATCACAGTCAATCTTAATCTGCTTTTCTTGAAGTTTATCAAGATTAACTATAGATCGCAAACTCCTACCTATTAGTCTTTGAATTTCTTGCGTTCGGCCGCTTTGTTTTCCCTTAGATGCCTCTCTATCTATTCTTGTATGTGTAGATCTTGGTAACATACCATACTCAGCGGTTACCCATCCAGTTCCCTTGTTTTTCAACCACATTGGAACCCTCTCATCAATTGTAGCGGTACAAAGCACATGAGTATTACCAAATTTAGCTAAACAAGAGCCTTCAGCATAATTATTAACATTCAAATGAAATTCTATTTTCCTAATTTCATCAAAATTTCTATTTTTTCTCATTTTATTTAAAATTTAACTTGAAAGAATAATACAAACTTACCACTTTAGGTATATCAGTATTGTAACAAATTAAACAAGGAAATAGTACTTTAATGTCTGAAATAAAAGAAGATAAAGATAATCAGAGTGGAAATGATGAAAATCATAAAGGAACTTTAAAAAATTCAACAAAAAATGAAGCTAAAGAAACTTCTGATAGAGCTGAGGTTAAGCAAACTGACACCAAGGACGATGCAAAAAAAGAGGTAACCACTTCAGATTTAGAAGAGGAACTTCAATCCACTAAAGAAGAAAAACTTCGTTTATTAGCAGAAATGGAAAATTTAAGAAAAAGATTTGATAAAGAGAAAATTGATTTAATCAAATTTGGTAACAGCAATATAATCAAAGATTTTTTATCGCCGATAGACAACATATCCAGGGCTCTTAAAAGTATTTCAGAAAAAGAATTTAATGAAAAGAATTATAAAGAACTTATCAATGGAGTAGAAATGGTGAATGAAGAGATTAAAAAAATTTTAGAAAACAATGGAGTAAAAAAAATCCAAGCTTTAAACAAAAAATTTGACCACAATTTCCACCAAGCTATGATGGAGATAGATAGCGATGAAGAAAGCGGAATTGTTTTATCTGAATTACAAGAAGGGTATACAATTAATGATAGATTGTTAAGACCTTCTTTGGTTGGAGTCTCAAAAAAAATTGAAAAAAACAAAGGAAATAAGGAAAAAAACTAATTTTTATTGTAAAAATTTATCATTTAAACTTGTATAAATTTTTTGTGCACCCATATAAGAAAAAAAAGAAAAAATAGGTAGATATGTCAAAAGTAATAGGTATAGATTTAGGTACAACTAATTCATGCGTTTCAGTTATGGATGGTAAAAACGCAAAAGTAATAGAAAATGCAGAAGGCACAAGAACTACTCCTTCAATGGTAGCCTTTAGTGATAATGATGAAAAACTTGTTGGTCAATCAGCTAAGAGACAAGCTGTAACTAATCCAGAGAATACACTTTTTGCTATAAAAAGATTAATAGGAAGATCTTATTCAGATAAACTAATTCAAGACGATAGTGCATTAGTACCTTTTAAAATTGTAAAAGGTGATAATGGAGATGCATGGGTAGAGGCTAAATCAAAAAAATATAGTCCAAGTCAAATAAGTGCATTTATACTTCAAAAAATGAAAGAAACTGCAGAAAGCCATTTAAATGAGAAGGTTACGCAAGCGGTAATTACTGTGCCAGCATATTTTAATGACTCACAAAGACAAGCAACTAAAGATGCTGGTAAAATAGCGGGATTAGAGGTTCTTAGAATAATTAATGAACCTACCGCAGCTGCACTAGCTTATGGGTTAGACAAAAAAAAGACGGGAATAGTAGCTGTTTATGATTTGGGTGGCGGTACTTTTGATGTTTCAATTCTTGAAATCGGAGACGGAGTTTTTGAAGTTAAATCAACTAATGGAGATACTCATTTGGGAGGAGAAGACTTTGATTTAGAAATCATTAGCTATCTTGCAGATGAATTTAAAAAAGATAGTTCAGTTGATTTAAGAAAAGATAAACTAGCATTACAAAGACTTAAAGAAGCTGCGGAAAAAGCTAAAATTGAATTATCAAGTAGCACAGAAACCTCAGTTGACCTTCCTTATATTACTGCTGATCAATCTGGCCCAAAACATTTAAAGATAAAATTATCACGAGCTAAACTAGAAGCAATTGTAGACGAGTTAGTAACCAGAACAACCAAACCATGTGAGCAGGCACTGAAAGATGCTGGATTGAAAGCTTCTGATATAAGCGATGTTATACTTGTCGGGGGAATGACAAGAATGCCAAAAATTATTGAAACAGTAAAAAATTTCTTTGGCAAAGAGCCAAATAGAGGAGTTAACCCTGATGAAGTAGTTGCTATTGGCGCTGCAATACAAGCTGGTGTGCTTCAAGGTGATGTAAAGGATGTTTTGTTATTAGATGTTACCCCTCTTTCACTTGGAATTGAAACTTTAGGCGGTGTATTTACAAGACTAATTGATAAAAACACTACTATTCCAACTAAAAAAAGCCAGGTTTTTTCAACGGCTGAAGATAATCAAAGTGCCGTTACTATTAGAGTTTTACAGGGTGAAAGAGAGATGGCTACCGATAACAAATTACTCGGAAATTTTGACTTAGTGGGAATAGCTCCTGCTCCAAGAGGTCTCCCTCAAATTGAGGTAGCGTTTGATATTGACGCCAACGGAATCGTTAATGTTTCAGCAAAAGATAAATCTACTGGCAAAGAACAACAAATAAAAATTCAAGCATCAGGCGGATTGTCTGAAGAAGAAATAGAAAAAATGGTTAAAGAAGCTGAGCAAAACGCTGAGTCAGATAAGAAAAAAAGAGAACTTATAGATGCCAAAAATCAAGCAGATAGTTTAATTCACCAAACAGAAAAAAATATTGGAGAACATGGTGATAAAGTTTCTGATGAAGACAAAAAATCAATTCAGTCTGACATAGAGGATTTGAAAAAATCATTAGAAACTGAAAGTTTAGAAGAAATAAAATCAAAAACAGATTCTTTGATGCAATCTTCCATGAAGTTAGGAGAGGCAATTTATAAACAAAACCCTCAATCTGGAGGAGAAGCTCCTAAACCCGATCCAACTGGTGAAGAGCCATCATCAGATAAAAAAAATGATGAAAAAGTTGTTGACGCAGACTTTGAAGAAGTAGACGATAATAAAAAAGATTAAATAGATTAAAAGTTTAATTTTTTTTACTAAGGGTAATTTATGGCTGATAAAGATTATTACGATACTCTAGGCGTGAAAAAAAACGCAAGTGACAGTGAAATAAAAAAATCATATCGAAAACTTGCTATGAAATTCCATCCTGATAAAAATAAGGGGGATTCAAGTGCAGAAAAAAAATTTAAAGAAATAAATGAAGCTTATGATGTCTTAAAAGACCCTCAAAAAAAATCATCTTATGATCAATTTGGGCATGAAGCATTTAAACAGGGCGGTCAGGGTGGATTTCAACAACAGGGTTTCGGAGATTTTTCATCAGGTTTTGGAGATATTTTTGAAGAATTTTTTGGAAGTGGTTTTGGACAATCAAACAATCAAAGAAGGCCTCAAAGAGGAAGTGACATAAGATACAATATGACCCTTTCTTTAAAAGAAGCCTTTGAGGGTAAAAAAACATCAATAAACATTCCTAGCGCGGTTAACTGTGATTCATGTAAGGGCAGTGGTGGAGCGGGCGGTGCCAAGCCTTCAACATGTTCTACTTGTAACGGATATGGAAAAGTAAGATCGTCTTCAGGCTTTTTTACCGTTGAAAGAACCTGCTCAACATGTGGAGGGGCCGGTGAATCAATAAGAAATCCTTGTATTAAATGTTCTGGTACAGGTCTAATTAATAAACAAAAAACTATTTCAGTAAATATACCCCACGGGGTTGATGAAGGAACTAGAATAAGAGTTTCTGGGGAGGGTCAAAGAGGCCAAAGAGGAGCAAGTGCTGGTGATCTCTATATTTTTATAAGTGTAAGTCATGAAAAATTTTTTCAAAGAGAAGAAGATGATATTTATTGTCAAATCCCTGTATCGATAATAACAGCAATATTAGGAGGAGAAATAAATGTCCCAACTATTGATGGGAAAAAAGCCATATTGCAAATTCCACAAGGCACACAGTCATCGCAACAATTTCGTTTAAAAGGAAAGGGTATGAGTATCTTGCGCCAAGCTATAAATAAAAGAGGTGATATGTACGTCGAAATAGTTGTTGAAATTCCAGTGAATTTAACAAAAAAACAAAAAAATATACTTAAAGAATTTCAAGAAGAAGGCGGAACTGATAATACTCACAACCCTCAAAGCCAAGGTTTTTTTGATAAAATTAAAAAAACTTGGAGAGATTTTAGTTAAATAAAATTTCCACTTTTGATGTAACCAAAGTATAAGAAATATTATGTATATCTGTAAGATAGGAATTTCAGGTTGTTTAGGTCGGATGGGACAAGAACTATTAAAAGAAATTTATCTGAACCCAAAAACAATTATATCTGGATGTTTTGAACATCCTGATAATGATTATATTGGTCAACCAATTAGTTCGATCATAAATAAATTTGTAAATCAAGATATAGAATTACCAAATCTAAATATTGAATCAAAAGGGGAAACAACATTCAAAAATTCAGATGTTGTTATTGACTTTACAACACCTAAATCAACAATGCAAAATGTTCATCTTGCAGAAATATCTAAAACACCGATAGTAATCGGAACAACGGGATTAAATAAAGAAAATTTAAAAATTATTGAGAATGTTTCAAAAGTTGTCCCTATTGTTCAATCTGCAAATATGAGTATTGGGGTTAATTTATTGCTCCAAATAACCGAAAAAGCATCAAAAATTTTATCTGAAGAAAATTATGATGCTGAAATTTCAGACACCCATCACAGGCACAAAATAGATGCACCTTCAGGAACAGCCTTGGAATTAGGCAATTCTATTGCAAGAGGAAGATCAGTATCTTTAGATGAAAAAAAGATTTTAGACAGAACTTCGAAAAAAGAATCAAGGAAACTAGGAGGCATCGGCTTTGCTATTACTAGAGCTGGAGAAATTGCTGGCGAACACACTGTAAGTTTTGTTTCTGACAATGATAGAATAGATTTGACTCACAAAGCTAATAACAGATCTATATTTGTTAAAGGAGCAGTAGAGGCAGCTAAATGGATTATAGATAAACCTCCTGGAAAATATTCTATGAAACATGTTCTAGATTTGTAAATTTTTTGAAAAATAATAATATAAATTCTATTTTTTTAATACTTTCAAAGGAATATAAAAATCCAAAGAGTGAACTAAATTCTCCAAATTCGTTTACCTTTTTAGTTTCAGTTGTTCTCTCTGCACAATCTACTGATATTGCTGTTAACAAAGCTACAAAAGATTTATATAAAGTAGTAAAGTCACCATATGATATGGTTAATTTAGGTAAAACTAAATTAAAAAAATATATTAAAACCATTGGTCTTTATAATAACAAGGCTAATAATATAATTAGTCTTAGTAAAACAATTATTAAGAAATATAGAGGCAAGATTCCTAAAGAATTTGATCTTCTAATTAAGCTTCCTGGGGTGGGAAAAAAAACAGCAAGTGTTTATCAGAACGTTGTATTAAAAAAGCCAAAAATAGCAGTAGACACACATGTATTTAGAGTTTCAAACAGATTAGGAATTGTTAAAGAAAAAAATACTGATAAGACTCAAGATAGGCTAGAAGAAATAATTCCTAGCAAATGGAAAATGAAAGCCCATCATTTTCTGATCTTACATGGTAGAAATATATGTAAATCACAGAAACCAAAGTGTGAAATTTGTAAGCTTTCTTCTTTCTGCGATTATTTAAGTAAAAGTTTCTAAGCAATAATTAATATCAGATTTTTTAGAAATTAACTTTCCATTTAAATCTCTTATTTCAAAATATTTTACTCTCTGTTTTATGTCATCTTTTGCAATATATGCATAAGCAATACATATGCTATTATTGAATCTCATCAAAATAGTGTTTCCACTTTCTCTTATTAATTTGGGTTTGCCAAATAAGGTTATAAGTTGGCTTGATTCTTTTCCGAGGATTGAAAATTTTAGCAGAGCTTTCTGTTGTTTGTTTCTTTTTTCTCTATCTTTCTTTTCTTCAATAATCTTTTTTTCTTCTTTCTTTTCAATATTTTTCTCTTTTTCAGATAAGGTAATAGTATTGTCGATACTTTTTATAGCTTTTCCAGCTTCTCTAGCAACTTTTACAGTTGCACAACTATAAACAAATATTAAAAAAAGGCTGTAAATGATGATATATCTCATATAGTAATATGCTTATATGTTTACATTTAATACTTATCAATGCTTACTATAATTAAGTCCCCTTTTTTAGAATCAAAATTATCAATTTTGAGAAACAAAAAAACAAACAATACAATTTTCAGAAGAACTATGGACGAATGCAGCTATCTTATCGCGGCGGATGTTCTAAAAAACATACCTTTTAAAAAAATTAATGTTTTAACACCATTAAAAAAAACTACAGGTAAAAAAATAAAAAACAGAATCGTTTTAGTCCCTATTTTAAGAGCTGGACTAGGTTTGGTAGAAGGATTTACACGCTTATTACCCGATGCGGAGCGAGGACATATCGGTCTTTATCGAGACGAACAAACCTATAGGCCTGTTGAATATCTATGTAATTTACCTAAAGCTGAAAATAAATTTTTTATAGTCCTAGATCCTATGCTTGCGACAGGCAATTCGTCCGCAGCAGCGATTAAATTACTTTCAAAATCAGGTATTAAATTAAAAAATATTTTTTTAGTTTCTTTATTGGCTGCACCAGAGGGTATAAAATTTTTGGAATCTAGCTATAAATCACTTAAAATTTTCACCGCTAGTAAGGACGAAAAGTTGAATTCTAATAAATTTATTGTTCCTGGCTTGGGAGATGCCGGTGACAGATATATGGGTACTTAATTAGCCCCTAATCCACAGATATCTTTAGATATTCATAAGATCTTTTTGACTTACATATCGATATTTAGGATTATAGCGCCTATTAATCTTTGATCAGAGGAAATGATATGAAAAAAATTTTAAATATAATTATAGTTTCTTGCGTTCTTGTTTTTTCAACAAGTTCGTTTGCAAACAAAATTGGTGTTATTTATGACTCCGGAGGAAAATTTGATAAATCATTCAACGAACTTGCTTATAAAACAGCTCTAAGAGTTCAAGATGAGTTAGGTTGGGAAATGGTTGAATTCGAAGCTGCTAATAATACACAAATTGAACAAGGAATGAGAAAAGTAGCAGACAGAGGAGCAACATTAATCGTGGGTATGGGGTTTGCTCAAGCTGATGCAGTTGCATCTGTAGCCCCAGACTATCCAGATACTAAATTTGTTGCTGTTGACGTTTGTTGGTTAGAAGATCCTGCCAGCAACATTTACCAAGCTTGTTACAAAGAACACGAAGGTTCTTTCTTGGTAGGTATGATTGCAGCAATGGCATCAAAATCAGGAACGGTTGGTTTTGTAGGCGGTATGGATATTCCTTTAATTAGAAAATTTCAAGGAGGATATGATCAAGGCGCAAGATATGTTAATCCTGATATAAGAGTTCTTGGAAATATGACTGGTACAACTGTTGAAGCTT
Source organism: Alphaproteobacteria bacterium MarineAlpha5_Bin12 (assembly GCA_002937855.1). Taxonomy (GTDB): domain Bacteria; phylum Pseudomonadota; class Alphaproteobacteria; order HIMB59; genus MarineAlpha5-Bin12. The sequence continues at coordinate 58,043 of PTKS01000007.1, forward strand.
GGAACAATCCTACTAAGGGAGCGGAGCTAGCAAAAGCACAAATTGATAAAGGTGCTGACGTTGTTTATCAAGCTGCAGGAGGTACTGGTATTGGTGTGCTTCAAGCTGCTGCAGATGCTGGAGTTTTGGGTATTGGAGTAGATTCAAACCAAAATTGGATGCATCCAGGAAACATGTTAACGTCGATGTTAAAACGCTTGGATTTAACTATTTTTGAACAAGCTGAAAAAACTGCTGCTGGAACATTTGAATCCGGAATTCATATTTTGGGTCTTGCTGAAGGCATGGTTGGATATGCTAAAGAAGATGGTCTAGTAACTGCTGAGATGGAAGCCGCAGTTCAAGCTGCATCAAAAGGAATAGTTAACGGCTCAATTGCTGTTGAGGATTGGTCACAACAATAATAATAAATTGTGTTGGTGAGACCGATAAATTATACTATATAATTTTATGGTCTCACCTATTTTAGAATTATCAAATATAAACAAATCTTTTGGTCATGTTCAGGCCAATAAGGATATTAATTTACAAATTAACAAAGCAACAATTCATGGAATAATTGGTGAAAACGGTGCAGGCAAATCAACTTTGATGAGTATAGTGTACGGTTTCTACCAAGCCGATTCTGGAACTATTAGTATACATGGAAACAAGTTAAACTTAAAATCACCACGAGACTCAATTGAAAATGGGATTGGGATGGTGCATCAACATTTTATGCTTGTAGAAAACTTTTCTGTTTTGGAAAATATAATTCTTGGTTTTGAAGGAGAATTTATATTTGGAAAAAAATTAGAAGAAGCAAAAGAAAAATTAAGTAAGTTATGTGATATTTATAAATTAAACATTGATTTAAATTCAATTATTTCTGATTTATCTGTTGGATTTAGACAAAGAGTGGAAATTCTTAAGGCATTGTATCGGGGAGCCGAAGTCCTTATTTTGGATGAGCCAACAGGAGTACTGACCCCTCAAGAGGTAGATGAACTTTTTAAAATATTGCGTTCTCTTAAAGAAGAGGGCAAGACTATTGTTTTAATTACTCATAAATTAAATGAAATAATGAGTCTAACAAGTGAAGTTACGGTTATGCGACAAGGAACAGTTGTTGGTCATAAGAAAACACAATCAACAAATAAAGAAGAGCTTGCTGAAATGATGGTTGGAAGAAGTGTATTATTAAGAATAAAAAAAAATGAGTCAAAAAAAGGAGAGATAATATTTAAGGTTAAAAACCTTCAGGTAAAAGATGACCTTGGTGTGTTAAGGGTAAAAAATGTAAATTTTGAAATTCATGAAGGAGAAATTCTCGGATTAGCAGGGGTGACAGGAAATGGACAAACAGAACTTTTAGAGGCACTATCAGGAATAAGAAAAATTGAATCAGGAGAAATTCAAATATTTAACCAAACTGTTTCTGACCAAAATAATTTTTTAAATCCTAAAGATTTAAAAGAAAAAGGATTAGCACATGTCCCAGAAGATCGTCAAAGAATGGGTCTTATTACTGATTTTAAGGCTCATGAAAACTTAATCTTTGGTTATCATCATCAACCACCTTTTTCAAGATCTTCTGTCTTAATTGAAGATAAAATATTGGATTATTCTCAAAAGGTTATGCAAGATTATGATGTAAGACCTCAAGCACCTGAATTAATTACTTCTAATTTTTCTGGAGGAAATCAACAGAAAATAATTTTAAGTCGTGAGTTAAATAAAAATCCTAAAATCTTATTAGTAGGTCAGCCAACAAGAGGTGTTGATATTGGAGCTATTGAATTTATCCATCAAAGATTGATAGATATGCGTGATAAAGGTGTGGCAATACTTTTAGTGTCTGTAGAATTAGAAGAAGTTTTATCTCTTTCAGATCGTATTGTTGTAATGTTTGATGGTAAAATTGTTGGAGAAAAAAATAATCAAGGTGTAACTGATCGTGAAATAGGATTATTAATGGCGGGAATTTCATAATGCCAACTTTAATTGATAAATCTAAGGTTCCTTGGTGGGTTTCAAATGTGATTGTTCCACTAGTAAATTTAATGCTAGCTCTCTTTGTATCAGGACTATTTATTTTTATAGCTGGTGAGAATCCAATTCAAGCTGTTAAGTTAATTATTTATGGATCTTTCGGTTACATAGAAGGTTTTGCATACACACTTTATTATACAACTAACTTTATTTTTACAGGACTAGCATTTGCAGTAGCTTTTCACTGTAGACTTTTCAATATAGGTGGTGAAGGCCAAGCTTATCTTGGAGGCCTCGGTGTTTTCTTAGTAGCAATTAATTTTAGTTTTCTGCCCGTTCCCATAGTTTGGTTACTGGCTATTTTAGGCTCAGTTTTATTTGGAGCATTATGGGCGCTTATACCTGCTTACTTACAAGCTTACAGAGGAAGTCATGTTGTAATTACAACAATAATGTTTAACTTCATTGCTTCAGCATTGATGGTTTTTTTATTAGTTGATGTAATAAGAGATACAAATCAAATGGGCCCACAAACTGTTTCTGTACCAAAAGAACTTTGGTTTCCTATGTTTAGAGATATAACTCAGCTTTTTGGTATTAAAACTAGATATTCTCCTTTAAATATCTCTTTTTTTCTAGCAATTTTAGCATCTTTTTTAGTTTGGTTCTTAATTTGGAGGACAAAATGGGGATATGAAATGAGGGCAGTGGGTCACAATACCAAAGCAGCAGTCTACGCAGGAATTTCTCCTAAAAGAAATATAATTATTGCCATGTTAGTTTCAGGAGCGCTAGCAGGCATGTTAGGTGTAAATGAAATTCTTGGTGTTCATCATCGGGTTATTGTTAATTTTCCTGCTGGTTATGGGTTTACAGGTATTGCAGTAGCATTGATGGGGCGAAACCACCCAATAGGAATTTTTTTAGGAGCCTTTCTGTTCGGAATTCTTTATCAAGGAGGCTCAGAAGTAACATTTGATATGCCCAATATATCCAGATATATGTTTGTGGCTGTTCAAGGTGTGATAATTTTATTTAGTGGGGCGCTGGAAAATTTATTTAGACCTCAGATTGAAAGCTTTTTTGTAAAGCGGCTTAATAAGGAAAGTTCAGTATAATGGAGTTTATTTCTGATATTGTTTCATTACTTAGCGCAACTTTGAGAATTTCTACACCATTGATTTTTGCAGCGATGGCAGGCCTCTTTGCTGAAAGGTCTGGGGTTATTGATTTTGGTTTAGAAGGAAAAATGCTAGCCGCTGCTTTTGTTGCAGCAACAGGTTCTTATTTTTTAGGTTCACCATGGTTCGGATTATTACTTGCTATAGTTGCATGCGTAAGCCTTTCGCTATTACATGGTTTTGCATCCGTAACTCACAAAGGTGATCAGGTAGTTTCTTGCGTAGCAATAAACATTTTAATGATAGGGCTTACTACAGCATTAGCTGCAGCTTGGTTTGGGCAAGAAGGCTTAACCCCAACCTTAAATGATGAGCAAAGATTTTTTGAAATCACCCTTCCCTTTGCAGATGCTTTAAGACCCGTTCCAATAATTGGAACAATTTATTCTGAAATAATAAGTGGACATTATATTTTTGTTTATATTGCATATACTTTAGTGCCAATTGTTTATTGGATAGTATTTAAAACTAGTTTTGGTTTAAGATTGCGCGCCGTTGGAGAAAACCCAAGTGCGGTAGACACAGCGGGGATAGGAGTCTATTCAATGAGATATAAAGCTTTAATGATAAATGGAGTCTTAGTCGCTTTTGCAGGTGCATATTTGTCTACTGCAATTAATGCAAATTTTTTTAGAGAAATGTCAGCTGGTAGGGGGTATTTAGCTTTAGCTGCATTAATATTTGGCAAATGGCATCCGAAAACAGCTTTATTGGCATGCTTATTATTTGGATTTACTGATGCTCTTCAAATACGATTGCAAGGAGTGGAATTGCCAATAATTGGAGTAATACCAGTACAGTTTATTCAAGCGTTACCATATATCTTAACTGTAATATTGTTAGCAGGATTTGTGGGCAAAGCAATTGCCCCAAGAGCTATAGGTCAGCCGTATATTAAAGAAGGATAAAAAAAATATTTATTAAAATTTAATGACCTATTTTTCATTAGGATTCTTAACAGGCTTAAGTTTAATTCTTGCAATTGGCGCACAGAATATTTTTGTAATTGAACAAGGGTTAAAAAAACAATATGTGTTTTTAGTTTGTTTTATTTGCTCTATTTCTGATTTAATATTAATTTTTTTTGGAATATTTATTTTTTCAATTTTTCAGAATTTCTTCACATTATCAATTGAAATGATATTAAATATTTTACTTATTTTATTTCTATTGAACTTTATTAAAAATAAGTGGAAAGAAAAAATTCACCATACAAGTTTTTCTAATCAAAAAATATCTAACACACGAATGGATATTTTTTTAAAAACTCTTGGATTCACATATCTTAATCCCCATGTTTATTCTGACACTATTTTTTTTATTGGCAATTTTTCAAAAAATTTTGAATTTTTACAAAAAATGTATTTCGGAATAGGCACCTCTTTTGCATCACTAACATTCTTTTTTTTAATTGGTTATCTAGCGAATTATTTTTCTAATTTTTTAAATTCTGATAAAATTTGGAAAATAATTAATAATTTTATAATTGTTTTTATGACAAGTTTTATAATTTTAATTTTAATTGATACTTTTAATTTATTTTTAAAAATTTAAAATTTATTATATTGCCCAATCTTTAGAAGCTAATTCAAAATCCTTATAATTAAAAGCTGGTGAGACAGTACATCCTATAAGAGACCATTCACCCATTGATTTCATTCCAAACCAAGTCTCAGATTTGATAACATAATGAAAATGTTGCTTGTTGTTGTATTTTCTTCCTAAAATAATATTAGAAACATTTTTTTTGTTTTTTGAAAGGTATATCATTATTGGATCGCCATCATAAAAATGGAGAATTTCATTCTTTTTTAGCTTATGCCAATGAGAAACCTCTTCTTTTTTAAGAAGGTAATAAATGAGGCTTACACTACCTTTTTTATCTCTAAAGCTTTCAGAAAAATAACCCCCTTCTGGATGGGGTCTTAATTTTAATTTTTTAATAAGATCATCGGGATTATTCATTTACAATATTCTATCATATTATAAATAATTATATGTAATAAAATTGTGAGTAGAAAAATGAATGAATATAGTGAAAAAATTTTTTTAGCCTTGAAAAATCTCAAAAATTTTAATGAAATTCAACTTGATAATTCCAAAATATCAAGACTGGGAGGGTTAACAAACTTTGTTCATCTGGTAAAAACTAATATAGGAAATTTTATAGTTAGAATTCCTGGCGAAGGAACTGAAGAATACATTAATCGTGAAACTGAATTAATTAATGCGACTGCAGCTTGGAGAGCGGGAATTTCTGCTGAAATTTTGTGGGCAAACTCTAAAACGGGCGTAATGGTCTCAAGAGAAATTGAAGAAGCTGAGACCATGACCCCTTCTTTATTTAGGACTCGCCCTGGCTCTCCAAAAAGAGCAGGCGAGGCATTTGCTAAACTTCACAACTCAGGTGAGAATTTTGAATTTAGATTTGAACTATTCAATATGATTGATAACTATTTAAAAGTGTTATCTACAAAAGATGTAAAATTTCCAGAAGGTTATCATGATATTGTTAAAGCCGCTAATCCGATTAAAGAAATTTTAAAAACCAAACCAATAAAACTAGCTCCTTGTCATTGCGATCCTCTTTGCGAAAATTTTCTTGATGATGGTAATAAAATGTGGATTGTAGATTGGGAATATTCTGGAATGAATGATCCATTATGGGACTTAGGCGACTTATCTGTGGAAGCAGGTATGAATGAAGATCAAGAGTCTGAATTATTATTATCTTATTTCGGCAAAGAACCCACAGCAGAACAAAAGGGTAGAGTGGTTATATACAAGGCAATGTGTGATTTGCTATGGACGTTGTGGGGACTTATTCAACTCGCAGATGGCAATACGGCAGATGATTTTTGGTTGTACTCAACAGAACGTTTCAAAAGATGTAAGAATCTTATGCAAAAACAAGATTTTGAAACTCATATTAAAGCTATTATGTAGTTTTAATTTATCATAGTATGAAAGATAATATTTAAAATAAATGATAACAAAAGATCCTCCATTCAGATCCAAAAATTTTGATAAACTATTCATTGCTGCAAAGCAAGTTCGCCTTAAGGCTTATGTTCCATATTCAAAATTTTTAGTTGGTGCTGCTATACTAACTGAAAAAAATAATATAGTAGTTGGTTGCAATGTTGAAAATGCCGCCTATCCACAAACTCAATGTGCTGAAGCTACAGCTATAGGAAATATGATAAGTCAAGGTGATCGATTTATACAAGAAGTCTTAGTGATTGGGAGTGGAAAAAAACTATGCTCTCCATGTGGAGGTTGTAGACAAAGAATTAGAGAGTTTGCAGCACTCACAATACCTATACACATGTGTAATGAAAATGGATTTCAAAAAACCTTAACTCTCAACGAATTGTTACCCGAGGCTTTTGGGCCTGAAAATTTATAATGTTAAAATCATCTAAAATCATTTTAAAAAAAATCAAAAACAAACCAGAAATTGCAGTAATACTAGGTAGCGGTTTATCAAATTTTTTTAATTCTAGTGAAATAAAAGAAAATATACCTTATTCAAAACTTCCAGATTTCATAAAACCTACTGTAAAAGGACATTCTGGAAATCTTGTTACAGGTATAATTGGAAAAAAAAATGTAATTTGCATGTATGGAAGATCACATATTTACGAAGGTAACAATCCTCAAGATTTAAAGGCTCCTATTAGGGTTTTAAAAGATATTGGATGTAAAATATTAATTATTACAAATGCTGCAGGAAGCTTAAATAAAAAAATAAAAAGTGGAAGTTTGATATTAATTAAAGATCATATAAACTGGAGCGGGTTTAATCCTTTAATAGGCCCTAATGATGAAAATTATGGACCACGATTTAATGATATGTCTAATGCTTATAATTTGCAATTAAGAAAAAAAATTCAAAAGGTGGGTAAAAAAAGTAAAATAAAACTCAATGAAGGTATTTATGCGATGTATTCAGGGCCTAATTTTGAAACACCAGCTGAAATAAATGCATTAAAAATTCTAGGATGTGATGTTGTCGGAATGTCTACTGTACCTGAAGTTATAATAGCAAATCATTGTGGAATCAAAACTTTAGCTATTAGTGTTGTTACAAATTACGCTGCCGGTTTATCAAAGAAAAAACTTAGTCATAAAGAAACCCTTTCAGAAGCAAAAAAAGCAGAAAAAGATATAATCAAATTGATTAAAAATTTTATAATTGATTATAAATAATTTTTTACCTATAAAATAAATATTCCGCATAGCCTTTGTGCGGCCCTTTTTTTCTAGTAGATTCTGCTACTTGATTTTTATTAAAATTAAAACCATTTTTTTGCAGTGTGTTAATTATATTAGAATCTTCTTTTCTTTCTGGATTAATTTCAATTAATATTGACTCTAAATTTTTTTCTTTGAGCAATTTATCACTACCTGAAATTATTTTGTATTCAATCCCATCTACATCAATTTTTAAATAATTTGGTATTGGTAATCGGTATTTGCCTATTAATTCATCTAAAGAAACTGCTAAAGTACCCTGTTCATAGATAGGATTAAGTTCATTCAAATTATGATCAACTTTATCTCCTACAGTGTTGTGTGATCCTGCTTTTGTCCATTTAGAAAGATATAATTTTGTAATTGAAAGATTATTACTAATACCAAATGGATATGCCACAACTTTTTTTGATAAGCTGTTTAAATGAATATTTTCATTTAAAATTTGAAAATTGTTTGATTCCGGTTCAAACGAATGAACTTTAACTTCAGAATATATTGATGCAAATATCGAATACATTCCTACATTTGCCCCAACGTCGAAAAAAATTTTATTCTTTTCAAATTTTTTAATCCAATTAATTGTCACTGGTTCTTTCGTATATAATGTTTCTGCCCTCCATAGTGACATTGGATTTGGAGTATAAAATTTAAAAGTTTTTCCACTTTCCTTTTCATTTAGTGTTACTATGGGTATTTGTTTCGATTGCTCTTCTATTTTTTGCTTTATTTCTTCACTTATCATTATTAATTTTTGCTTCCGTAAAAATTAACTAAAAATAAATTTCTTTCTGATTGCTCTATGTTTATTTCTTCAACACCGTGAAAACTATAATTATTTCTTGCAAATACAAAAACTGAATTCATATTAAATTCACATGTTTTTACTTTTTGAAATAATTCTTTTGTTTCTTCTCTTGTAAAATGTTTTGTTAATATTTTTTCATCTAAAATTTCTTTTGGCTGATATAAAGATGTTCCAATATCTTTTATTTTATTATTACTAGGCAAATAAAATAAAAAACTAAAAATCTTATTAATTGAATCTGTATGAGCACCCAGTTGATATTTTGTGAAATCTTTGATTAATGCAGTTCTACAGGAAATTTTAGGTGTTTTTCCTAAAATTTCTTCTTCTGCTTTTGTTAAATTTTCAAATCTTTCCTTCAAGGTTTCAGAAAATTTTGAAGAAGTTGCCTCCCAAAACTCTTTAGAAAGAAATCCATTATTAATTTGATTCCAAAAATCCTTTTGTTTTTTTGGGATTTTATCCAAGTCTCTTTGAAGTGAAAAAATATATCTTTCAGGACTGTAATTTTTTGAAACCGTACCCGTATTTAGAATTTTATCGAAGCTTTTAATATCAGGAATATTTTCTTGAATTTCATTATAAAAATCATCTTCAAAAAAATCCCTTATATACAAATGGTCAAAAGGATCTTCAATAATCTGAGAGCTACTTATTTTATTTGAAAACTTTATTTTTAAGTCGTTCATTATGATATATACTTTATTATTATGTATTTATTTAAGCAATATTAAAAAACAATGTTACCTCAAGAAATTATTATAAAAAAGAGAAATGGTCTTAACTTATCTAAAGAGGATATAAATTGTTTTGTTAAGGGCTTGTTAGACCAATCATTTTCAGATCCCCAGATCGCTGCAATGACTATGGCTATTTTGATAAACAAAATGGACTATGAAGAAACAATTTATCTCACTAAAGCTATGGCAAATTCAGGAGGGGTTATTAGTTGGAAAAACATTTTAGATACAGATTTTATTTGTGACAAACATTCTACTGGCGGTGTAGGTGATAAGGTAAGCTTATTACTCGCCCCTATAATAGCAGCATGCGGAGGCTTTGTTCCGATGATTTCAGGAAGGGGCTTAGGACACACTGGCGGCACATTGGATAAATTTGATTCAATACCTGGCTACAACACAAATCCTGATGTCAATCTTTTTCAAAAAGTTGTAAAAGAAGTAGGCTGTGCAATTATTGGTCAAACCCCTAGTCTTGCTCCAGCAGATAAAAAACTTTATGCAATTCGTGATGTTGTTGGCGCTGTTGAATCTATACCTTTGATAGTTTCTTCAATTTTATCAAAGAAAATTGCTTCAGGAATTAATAATCTTCTTATTGATGTAAAAGTAGGAAATGGTTCTTTCAATCCAACTTTTGAAATTGCCAATGAGTTAGGAGAATCTCTTGTCAAAGTTGCTGATAACTTAAACTTAAATTGTTCTGCAGTTTTAACAGATATGAATGAAATATTGGGTTATAATGCTGGCAATTCAATTGAAGTTTTAGAGTCAATTGAATATCTTACAACTAAAAGAATGAATAGTCGACTTAATGAAATCACAACTGCCTTATCTGCTGAACTTATTTGTATGAATAATATAAATCTAAACATAAGTGATGCTAAAAAAAAGGTTAAAGAAGTTATTGATAATGGTAAAGCTGCTGAAAATTTTGAAAAAATGGTTTTTGAACTTGGTGGCCCATCAAAAATATTAACAAATTATAGTGAAATTTTACCTAAAGCAAATTACGTACAAGATATTTTTGCTGAAAAAGAGGGTTATGTTGAAGCAATTAATACCCGAATGCTTGGACTAATCTTAATTGAATTAGGCGGTGGTAGAAAATATTCATCTGATAAAATAGACTACTCTGTAGGTTTTGCTGAAGTTGTTAGTTTGGGTGATAAAATAGAAAAGAAAATGCCCTTAATGAAAGTATGTAGTAATAACAAAGAAGATATAGATTTACTTAAAAAAAGAATATTAGAGTGTTTTTCATTTTCTACAAACAATGAATTAGTAAAAAAAAATATCTATAATAAAATTACACAAAATAAATAATATTTTATGAGCACCCAGATTGAAATTAATAAAAATACAATCCAATATCTTGATTTATTTGGGTATAAAAATGATAAAAATATAAATCAACTTGTAAATGAAACTAAAAAATTAGGCAATGTATCAAAAATGCAAATTTCCGCGGGACAAGGAAAATTCATAGAAATAATTGTCAAAATGATAAAACCAAAAAATTGTTTGGAAATTGGCAGATTTACTGGATTGAGTTCGATGTGTATTGCAAGAGGGTTACCAAAAGGAGGAAAACTTTATGCGGTTGATAATTCTAGAGAATTTATAGATATAGCTGAAAAATATTGGAAAATTGATAAAGTAAAAAAAAATATCATTTCTATTATAGCTGATGGTAAAGACACTATGAAAAATTTTTTAAATAAAAAAATGCTTTTTGATTTTATATTTATTGATGCAGATAAAAATAATTATTTAAATTATTATAAATTATCTATAAAATTACTAAATAAAGGTGGGGTGTTAATTTTTGACAATATGCTCTGGGGAGGAAATGTCACTAAAAATACTAAAGACAAAACTACTAAAACTATCCATGACTTGAATAAATTTATACTACAAGACAAGCGTATAGATTTTTCTCTACTACCAATAGCTGATGGCGTTTCAATAATTAGAAAAATATAATTTATACACTTGAAAAAATATTATTAATAACCACATTAATCATGTTGATATGCCATAGTGGGTATCACAAATTAACCTTGCTAATCATAGGAGGATTTATGACGAAAAATCTATCTATTTGGAATTCACTAAGACCTTATTCAGTAGGTTTTGATTCTATTTTTGATGAATTTGATCGCATGTTAGATTCGGTTGATAGAGGGCAAATTAATGCTAATTATCCGCCATATAACATAAAAAAAATCAGTGAAAATGAATATATCATTGAAGTCGCTTTAGCAGGATTTGCTAAAGAAGACATTGATGTTGAGCTTAAAGATAAAACATTAATTGTTAGAAATAAAACTAAAGATAAAGTAGTTGATAGCGAATCAAATGATGTAATTCATAAGGGAATTTCTACAAGACAATTTGAAAGAGCTTTTACAATAGCAGAAGATATTAAAGTAAAAGATGCAGAACTCAAGAATGGATTGTTATTAATTAATTTAGAAAGAATAATTCCTGAAGAAAAAAAACCTCGTTTAATTAAAGTGAACTAAAAGATAGGGCGCGTTAGCGCCCTTATCTACTATTTTAAAAAAATATGAAAAAGAAAATATATAAAGCTGAAATTCATGTCCATTTAGAGGCAACAATTACACCAGCCCTATGCAGAAAATTTGCTAAACGCAACCAATTGGAAATTTCTGAAGAAATTTTTGGTAATGATTATACTTATGCATGGGATGACTTTTATGATTTTATAAAAAAATATGACATAGTTACATCATTAATTACTACACCTGAAGATTATTACGATCTAACATATAATTATCTTAAAGATTGCGCAAAAGATGATGTCTTATATGTTGAAGCAATGGTTTCATCAACGCATGCTAAAATGAAGGGTATGACATACCACTCTTTTATGGAAGGAGTTACAGCTGCTGCAAAGAAAGCTGAAAAAGATTTTGGGATTGTTTCAAGATATATTATGAATGGGATTCGACACTTAGGCCCAGAATCTGTTCACAAAACAGCTATTGAAGTTCTAAAAAATCCTCATCCGTATCTCGTTGGTTTTGGACTAGCAGGTGACGAATTGCACTTTCCGCCGAAACTTTTTGTTAAAACTTTTGATATGTTAAAAAAAGAAAATTTTCCTATAACAGTTCATGCTGGTGAATGGGATGGCCCAGAAAAAATAAAAGATGCCATTCATTTATTACATCCTACTAGATTAGGGCACGGAGTAAGGTGTATAGAAGATATTAATTTAGTAAATGAAATTCGTGATTTAGATATTGTTTTAGAAACTTGTCCAACAAGCAACATAGCAACAAAGATTTATCCAAATTATAGAGAACACCCAATTAGAGAATTATTTGATAAAGGTTTAAAAGTTACTGTTAATTCTGATGATCCTCCTTTTTTTAATGCCTCAATCGGAGGAGAATATGATGCTATGTCACAAATAGGATTTACAGATAATGAATTATTAACTCTTACAAAAAATGCTATTACATATTCTTTTTCTGATAATGAATCAAAAAATAATCTGTTAAAAAAAATAGATTAACTATTTTAAAAATTTATCTACTTCAACTTGATAAGATTCAACCAATCTATTTGTTTCATTGGCCATTCCAACAACAGCAATTAATTCATTTAACATTTCATCCGTCATTCCTTTTTTTCGAGCTGCTGCTGTGTGAGATCTAATACAATATTCACAACTATTAGTCATTGAAACTGCCACATAAATAATTTCTTTAGTTAGAGCATTTAAAGAACCTTCTTTCATTACTTGTTGAAGAGAATTCCAAGTTCTTTCAAGTGTTTGGGGTTCATTTGCTAAGTATCTCCAAAAATTTGGAATTTTTGAAATTTTTCTTCTTTTTTTTATATCATCAAATATTTTTTTTACCTTACCTTTAGCATTTTTTTCTGCAATTGCTTTCAATAGTGACATAGTTTTCTCCTGTTAAATAATTTTATAATGATAACTAATTTATATTAAACTTGATAGTTTCTTTTCAGCCCTAGTTCCGAAATGTGATATAATTTCCCCTGCAGCAATAGAACCATATTTTGCTGACTCTTGAAGAGATTTATTATTTGCACATCCAAAAAGAAAGCCTGCGGCGTACAAGTCACCAGCTGCAGTGGCATCTATAACTTTCTCTACTTTTTCAGGTTCTATATTTAATACTTGTTCATTATTAATTATGACTGACCCTTTCTCTGCTCTTGTAATTGCTGCAATTAAATTTTTATTTTTTAATATAGTTATTGATTCTTCTATATTAGTGACTTGAAACATTGAATTAATTTCATCTTCATTAGCAAAAAGAATGTCTACACTACCCTCAATTAATTCATTGAATGATTCTCTGTGTCTTTCCACACAAAATTTATCTGAAAGAGTGAGGGAAATTTTTTGACTATCTTCTTTAGCTATATCCACCATTTTTTTCATAGCCTCTTTAGCATCTTGATTGTCCCATAAATATCCTTCTAGGTAACAAATTTTATGATCAACGATATCTTCTTTTTTAATGTCTTGTTCACTTATTAGAGAACCTGTTCCCAAATATGTACACATAGTTCTTGTCCCATCTCCTTCTACAAAAATTGTGCAACAACCTGTAGAAACTGAATTTTTAGATGCACCTAATGGAAAGCTTATTCTTGAATTATCCATATCTTTTATAAAGAAATTTCCTACTTCATCATCATTTATTTTTCCTATAAATGTCCCACTGCCACCAAATGAACTTATTCCCACTATTGTGTTTCCTGCTGATCCAGCTGCAACCATATTATGAATTAAATTTTCTTCATGAAGTTGGTTTTTTTTATTTTCATCAATTAAATTCATACTATCACGATTTAAATTATATTTTTTAATAGTTTTTAAATCTGATTTTACAAAAACATCAACCATTGCATTACCAATGGCAACAACTTCTTTTTTATTTAATTTACTCATTTATACGCTCTTTGTTTTTAGTTAATAATGGAAATACCTGTGCTATAATTATACCACTAAAAATCAAAATGCATCCTATTATTTTTACAAATGACATTGATTGATCAATAATAATCCACCCAGCAATTGCCGCGAACACAGCTTCCATTGCTAAAATTATTGCAGCAGGAGCGGGTTTTGTGTTTTTTTGTCCAATTATTTGTAATGTATACGCAATACCCACAGAAAAAAATCCTGCATAAAAAATTTCAAAAAATTCTAAAGAAATATTTTTAAGTGTCGGGGATTCATAAAGTAAAGCAATAATGAAAGTAGAAATAAATATTATAAAATATTGACTAAAAGCAAAGGTAAAATGCAAGTTATTATTTTTTAGATAAATATCGGTTAAAATAATTTGGCAAGCAAAAGCAATTGAAGAAAAAATTAATAATGTATCTGAATACCGCATTGCTACTGAGTTACTTTCTGAGGTCAACAAATAAAGTCCAACTAAACAGATAAAAACTGCTAGCCAAATAGAATTATGAAGTTTATTTCGCAATATAAGAGTTAATATTATAGGCACTAGCGGAACATATAGAGCAGTAATAAATGCCGCGTTTGATACGTCTGTATGCAAAAGTGCATACTGTTGGGTAGTTGCACCAAGCCCTAATGCTAAACTTGTAAAAAAAATTAATAAGAATACTTTTGGTTTTTTTATTGTTTTTAAAAACAATTTTTTTTCAAATAAAATTATAAATGGCAGAATTGTAATTGCGCCTAATAAAAATCTAACAAAAGTAAAGGTTAAAGGACCAACATATTCCATTCCTGTTGCTTGCGCAACAAAAGCTGTGCCCCATATCACTGATGCAAGCAAAAGTAGAAGATTGCCTCTTAAAGTTTCCAATTTTTATAATTTGTTTAATTTTATTGCTTTTTCTTTATTGATCCACCAAGTTTCAATTACTATTCCATATAGCGGAATCTTATCAGGATAATCAAAAATGTCCCAATATGCAACACGATCAATATTACTGTGATGCATAGGAATCACGTAATGTCCCCATAACAGTACTCTATCCATTGCATGCATAATGGTAGTTAATTCTTCTCTTGATTTTGCGCCAATTAATTTTTCAATTAAAAAATCTATGGCCTTACTATCAATACCTGGATAGTTTCGACTTCCATCTTTTTTTCCAACTTCAGATCCCCAATAAAATTGTTGTTCATTACCTGGACTCAAGCTTATTCTCCAAGTATGATTAATCATATCAAAATCATAATTTAATAGTCTAGACTGATACTGTGAAGAATCAACAGTCCTTATATTCATTTTTATTCCTAATTTTTCTAAATTTTTTTGAAAAGCTAAACCAATTTTTTCTAACGAAGGACTTATAATTAAAAATTCAAACACAAATTCTTCACCATCTTTAATTAATTTTCCATCCTTTATTATCCAACCTTCCACTTCTAACATTTCTTTCGCTTTTATTAAATTATCTCTTGGGTTTCCGCTACCATCTGAACTTGGGGGAGAGTATGTTTCATTAAATAAATTTGCTGGAAGTGAATCTTTCCATGGATTTAATAATACTAATTCTTCATCTGAAGGAAGACCACTTGAGGCTAAAGGAGAATTATCAAAATAACTATCTGTTCTAGTATATGCCTCTGAATAAATAGTTTTATTTATCCATTCAAAATCATATGCATAACTTATCGCTTCACGTACTTTTGGATTTTTAAATAATTTTTTTCTTGTATTAAATACTAATGCATTCATTCCGGAAGGTCTGTCATTTTTCATTTCTTTTAAGATCACATCTTTTCTAGATGAGGAATCAAAATTATAATTATTTTGCCACCTTTTTGCATTGTATTCCCTTCTATAATCATAATCGCCCACTTTAAAAGCTTCCAAAAGAACATTGCTATCTTTATAATAATCATAAATTATTTTATCAAAATTATATTGCCCTTTATTCACTGGTAAATCTCTAGCCCAATAGTTTTTTACTCTTTCATAAACTATTCTTTTACCTGGCATAGATTCAATGATTTTGTACGGACCGCTTCCAAGTGGAATTTTTAAAAAAGTTTTCGTTACATCTAAATCAGCGTGAAATTTTTTTGACAATATAGGTAAAAAACCAGCAATTATGAGAGGTAATTCTTTATCCTCATTGTTTATAAAAGTCATTTTAATTCCATTTTTTTCAACAAACTCAGTATTGATTACTTTCCCGTAAGTCTTTTTTTGATTTGGAGTCCCTTTTTCTTGAAAAGTTTTTAAGCTAAATAATACATCATCTCTTGTAATTTTTGATCCATCATGAAAAGTAGCTTTGGAATTTATAAAAAAGGTTATTGATGATCTATCTTCAGGCATATCTATTTTTTCAGCTATTAAGCCATAAAGAGTAAAAGCCTCATCCCAGACTCTTCTCATTAAAGTATCGTGAACATATCCTAAACCAGCAGCTTTAGAACCTTTAAATGAAACTCTATTTAAATTGTCATATGAACCATATGTCCCATATTTGATGGTCCCACCCTTTGGGGCATTCGGATTAACATAGTCAAGATGTAGAAATTTTTTATTATATTTAGGCTCACCATGCATAGCAAGTCCGTGACTTTCAATTGAATAAGAATAGCTAGATATTAAAAAAAATATTAAAAAATATTTCAAAATGTTGATATATTTTAAAAACATTATTGTTTATTATCATTTTTTACTTAAATGATACATATATTAAAAAAAATAATAAAAACATTTCCCTTCTTATTTGTGGTAATTTTTATCAATTATCAAACTTCTGCAAAAGATAGGTTGATTATAGGAACTTCTACATCCACATATGATAGCGGATTAATGAGTTATTTGGAAGATTCTTTTGAAAAAGAATTTAATTATAATTTAGATGTAATTTCTAAAGGAACTGGACAGATATTAGAAATTGCTAAAATTGGTCTCATTGATATTTTAATTGTACATCATGAAAAATCTGAAAAAGAATTTATGATTAATGGTTATGGTAAAAAACGTTATAAAATTATGTATAATGATTATGTAATTGTTGGCCCTAAAGATGATCCAGCTAAAATTAGTGAAGCAAAAAATCTAGAGGATGCACTTAAAAATATTTATAATTCTGATTCATTATTTATATCAAGATCTGATAATAGTGGGACACATTTTAAAGAAATAGAACTTTGGAAATTTGCTAAAATTGACACTTTATTATTTGGTCCAAAATATAAAAAAATAGGCTCTGGAATGGGTGCAACTTTGAATTTAACAAATAATATTAGAGCTTACACAATAACTGATAGATCAACTTGGGCAACATTTAAAAACAAAGAAAATTTAAAAATATTATTTGAAGGATCAACTAAATTATTTAATCAATATAGTTTAATATTAGTAAATCAAAAAAAGGGCTTATTGAAAAACAGCATGCAAGAAATTTTTGTTAAATGGATTTTATCACAAAATGGTGAAAAATTAATTAATAATTACAAAATAAATAATTCACAGCTATTTTATTTTAATGGTGAACACTATATAAATTAAATTATGAAAAAAATAAAATCTTATGAAATAACATCTGAAAAACTTTACTTTAACAGAAGGTTTTTTATTAAAGCTGGATTGACAGGGATTTTGTCTTCTATTAGCTCTAAACTATATAGCTTTCATAATAATGAAGAATATAGGTTTAATTATAAATTAAAAGTTAATGACAAGCTTAATGATTTTAATGAAATCACGACATATAATAACTTTTATGAGTTTGGAATGGATAAATCAGATCCCTATAAAAACTCTGGAAATTTCAAACCCCTTCCGTGGAGTGTTAAAATAGAGGGATTAGTTGAAAAAGAAGGCGTATTGAATCTTGAAGATTTAATTAAAGATATTACGATAGAGGATAGAATATATAGACTAAGATGTGTAGAAGGTTGGTCAATGGTAATACCTTGGCAGGGATTTTCACTAAGCAAAATTATAAAAAAGCTTAAACCACTTTCAAATGCAAAATATTTACAATTTGAAACAGTTTATCGACCAGAAGAAATGCCAGGTCAAAAAAAATTATTTAATACATTGAGAGGAATTTTACCCTGGCCTTATGTTGAAGGGTTGAGAATGGATGAAGCAATGCATCCTTTAACAATTTTATCAACTGGATTATATGGTCACGATCTTTTAAATCAAAATGGAGCGCCATTAAGATTGGTTGTTCCATGGAAATATGGTTTCAAATCTATAAAATCCATAGTAGCAATTAGATTTGTTGAAAAAGAGCCTTCTGCTACCTGGTCAACAGTGAATCCTAGAGAATATGGTTTTTATTCAAATGTAAATCCAAATGTAGATCACCCTAGATGGAGTCAAGCGACTGAAAGAAGAATAGGAGAATTTAAAAGAAGACCAACAGAAATGTTTAATGGCTACGGAGAAGAAGTTTCACATCTTTATAATGGTATGGATTTAATTAAATATTATTAAATCCTATGATATTAACAATAAGCCAAGTCAAAAAAATAAAAAAAATTACTTTTATTTTTATTCTTTTTCCTAGTTTTTATTGGGGTATAAATTTTTATTTAGGAAATATGGGTGTTAATCCCGTAGAAGCAATCATAAGAGAATTTGGAGAATTTTCTTTAATTTTGATAATTGTAACATTGTCAATTACGCCTATTTCAAAAATTAAAAGTTTAAAAAACTTTCAAATATTAAGAAGAATGTTAGGTTTATTCTCATTTTATTATGTATGTCTACATTTAATATCCTATGTTTTTTTAGATCATTTTTTTAATTGGGAATATATTTTGAAAGATATTTATAAAAGACCTTTTATTACTCTTGGATTCTTATCCTTTGTCTTATTAATTCCACTCGCAATCACTTCTAACAATAAGGCAGTAAGAAAGCTGAAATATAAAGTTTGGAAAAATATTCATAGAATCATATACCCAGTTTCAATTCTTGGAGGTTTTCATTATTTTTTATTAACTAAATCAGATAAAACAGAACCTTTAATATATCTTATAATAATATTTTTTTTATTAATATTTAGAATCGTCTATTTTTTCTCAAAAAAATTATCTTCACCAAAATAACTATTGTCTTGTTCAGCTTTAGGATTAAGCTCCATACCGGTAGGAGTTAATGTTCTTGGAAGAACTACATATTGAGATTCAATATCAGCAGGTTTTGTTCTCATAGCCATTCTGTATATTCCAAACAATCCTAAAAATAAGTGAATAATAAATAAAAATAGAAAAAATCCATTTGACCCCAAAACTGTCATAAAATATGAAGCAATTAATGGTCCAAAAATAGCTCCTCCTCCAACTAAAACGGCAATTGCTGAACTCGCAGGTACAATTTCTTCAGGTTGTAAATAATCATTTGTATGAGCAATTGTTAAGGAGTACATAGGTAATGACATTCCAGCATAAAAAGCCAACAATATAAATAATAAAAAAATTGATATATATGATGATATAATTATTAATAAAGATATTCCTGAGGCAATTAAAGTCACTATTATTAAAACAATTCTCCTATCAATTTTGTCTGAAATATATCCAACAGGCCACTGAAACAAAGATCCAAATATGGTTATTACAACTAAAAAGAAAGAAACCTCAAAATTTCCAAATCCTCGAGATTTAGCATATACAGCTCCTAGACCAAATAATGTGCTATGAGCTAAACCAATCATTAAGGCTCCAACAAAACCTAGTGGCGATAATTTATAAAGTTCAAAAAAAGTTAATCTTTTTGTTTTCTCAAAACTAGGAGGATTTGATGAAGATAATAATATTGGAATTAATGCAAATGACAAAAGTACAGAAACTAAAATAAACAAATCTACTTTTGATGGATCACTAAGATTTAACAAAAAATTACCAAGCCCCATAAAAACAAAAGTAATAATCATATAAACAGAGAGTAAACTTCCACGAGTCTCATTTGTAGATTTTTCATTGAGCCAACTTTCCATAATCACAAAAATTCCTGCTATGCTTATTCCTGTAAAAACTCTTATCAAACACCAAATATAAGGATCAATAAAAACTGAGTGCATAAGGATTGCTATTGAGGCAAGTGATGCCAATGCAGCAAAAACTCTTATATGGCCAACTTTTTTTAATAAAATAGGAATTATTAATGAACCTAATAGATATCCAATGTAATAACCAGTGATTATAATACCAGCGGAAATAAAGGAAAAATCTTCCAAAACTGCTCTTACACCGACTAATGTTCCTTGCAGTCCATGACCAAGACAAATAATTGCATATCCAAAAAATAATATCCAAGTTTTTGATAATATCGATAACATTCTAAATTTAAATTAAAGTATAAAAATTATACTAAAAAAAAACTTTTATTCTTCTTTATCTTTAATACTTTTTATACCTGATTCTATTGAAGGATCTATCTCGGTCTCATCTTCAATTAAAACTGTATCATCTTCTAAATCTGGATTATCTGATTCAATATCAACATCTTCTACGCTTTCGATATCAATTTCTGTATCACTAACTTCTTTTGGTTTAGAAGAAACATTATTTGATAGATTTGTTTGTGCATTTAAACTTCCAGGTTTCCTACCTCTTCTAGGTTTCGCTAAGTTTACAACTTCAATTTCTTTTCCACAATTTGGACATTCTAAAACTGTTCTACCAAGATCATAATAGTTAGATCTACACATAGGACATATTCTTTTTAATCCCCAACTAGCTTTGTACATTTTTTATTCCTCTGAATTTCTTATATATATTTTTCCACAATATGAACAAATAATTTTTTCATTTCCATCAAATGTGTAATAAACTGAAGGGTGTCCTAAACTATCTTGCCCACCATCGCAACATATTGTTTCAGTTTCTGCATCAACTCTAATTATTTCTTCTGGAATCATAATCGTACTCTAATAGAAAATTTATCAGATTAAGTCTAGTTTTAACTAATATTTTAAATTTGAAAAAAGAGGATTGCAATCCCCAAAACTATTAAACAGGATGGGATAAGCCTATTTTTAGCCTGTTTTTCTTTTAATATTAAAAAACCTATAACAGTAGCAAATATAATACTGGATTCACGTATGGATGAGACATATGCAATTTCTATGTATTGCATTGACCACACCACTAATCCATAACTTAATATTGCTAATACACCAGCTAATATCCCCCAGTAAATAAATTCCTTATTAATATTTTTAAATGGTTTTTCTTTTGAAAAAATTGATATTAGAAGAACAGGCACACCATTTAAAAGCAACATCCAATAAAGGTAGCTAAATTTATTATAGCTTAATCTAATTCCATAACCATCTACTAATGTATATACTGCTATTAGCAATGCAGTGCTCATTGCAAGTAAAAAACCAATAAAATTAAATTTTATTTTTTTATTATAAGAAATTAAAAATATTCCTATACAAACAAAGAGTATAGCAATCAAACCCAGGGAAGATATTTTTTCTTTTAAAAAAAATATTGTTATAATTGCTATTATTAAGGACGAGCTTCCTCTCGCAATAGGATAAATAAATGATAAATCTCCAAACTTATATGAATAGACTACGCTAATCCTATATAATCCATGCAGTATCACACTAGTAATTATGAAATACCAAATTTCTAATGGTGGAAATGGAACATAAAAAACTAGTGGGGTAAAAAAAACAATTTCAATAATGCTAGTTATCCCCATGATACCTAATGAATTCTTCGATTTTACAATTGAACTCCATCCTGAGTGACAAAGTGCTGCAAATAAAATAATTATAAAAATAGAAGTTGTTGAATACATTAAATTACACTAAATATATCTTGTTGTGACAGATTGTATTAACATTAATAATAAAAATTATCCAATTAAGTTAAAAAAGAATGTAATTGTGATTTGCCTTGATGGCTCTCAAAAAGAATACTTTGATATAGCAATAGAAAAAGATCTAATGCCTAATCTTAAAAAATTAATAATTAAAGGATCCTTTAAGTTAGCTCATAGCGCTATTCCAAGTTTTACCAATCCCAATAATATTTCCATTGTTACTGGACAGCCGAGTTCAGTTCATGGAATTTGTGGGAATTTTTTTTTCGATCCAGATTCAAAAAAAGAAGTAATGATGAATGACCCAATATATTTAAGAGCTCCAACAATTTTTGAAAAACTTCATAAGGAAGGATTAAAGATTGCTTGTGTTACAGCAAAGGATAAACTGAGAACCTTATTAGGAAATGGCTTAAATTATGAAAATAAAAAAGCAATTTGTTTTTCAGCTGAAAAATCAGATGAATGTTCAATCAGCGATAATGGAATTTCTAATGTAAATGAATGGTTACAAAAAGATGTTCCAAATGTATATTCACAAGAATTATCGGAATTTGTAATGGCAGCTGGAGTCAAGTTGCTGAAAGATTTTCTTCCTGATATTATGTATTTATCTACCACTGATTTTATCCAACACAAATATGAACCCGGCCATGTAAATGCAAATAAATTTTATGAGATGTTTGATTATTACCTTGGTCTCCTTAATTTGAATACAAGCTCTATAGTTATTACTGCAGATCATGGTATGAAATCAAAATCTAAAGATGATGGCTCCCCAAATGCAATTTATCTTCAAGATATATTAGATAAAAAATTTGGCATTAATTCAACCCGTGTAATTCTTCCCATTACAGATCCTTATGTTGTTCACCATGGTGCCCTAGGGTCATATGCAAACATTTACACAAATGAACAGTCAAAAATTCCTTTAATAACTGATACAATAAAGAAAATTCAAGGAATTGATGTAGTATTTAATAAAAATGAAGCGTGTGAAAAATTTCAACTACCCCCAGATAGAACTGGAGATATTATTTGTACGTCAGATGAGAATATGACAATTGGGTCTTCTATGGAAAAACATGATCTAAGTGGATTAAATGAACCTTTGAGATCACATGGAGGTTTATTTGAGAGAGAAGTTCCTTTTATTACAAATTTTAAAGAATTACGACCAAGGATTGGTGAACAAATTTATAATTATGAAGCATTTTATTATGCTATTAATAATGCTGGAGAAATATTATGACAAAATTTATTAGAGATGAGTCAATGCGTATAGGGGGCAAGAAAATAAAGACCGATGAAAAAATTAATGTTCAATATCCATTTACAGAAGAAATTATTGGAACTGTCCCTGCTGGAAAATCTGAACATGCAAAAAAAGCTTTCGACATAGCTTCAAATTATAAATCTAAATTAACTAGGTACGAGAGACAGAAAATATTGCAAAAAACTGCTGAGACGCTTGTTAAGAGAAAAGAAGAAATTTCAGATGTTATTACATTAGAGCTTGGTATTTCAAAAAAAGATTCATTATATGAGGTGGGCAGATCGT
Source organism: Alphaproteobacteria bacterium MarineAlpha5_Bin12 (assembly GCA_002937855.1). Classification (GTDB taxonomy): domain Bacteria; phylum Pseudomonadota; class Alphaproteobacteria; order HIMB59; genus MarineAlpha5-Bin12. Next base: position 81,382 of record PTKS01000007.1, read on the forward strand.
TTGATGTTTTTTCATTAACATCTCAACTTTGTATTTTGGATGATAGTGAAATATTTTCTTGTGATTTAACACCCCATGGTAAAGCGAGAAAAATTTTTACGACTAGAGAACCACTTAATGCTATTTCAGCAATAACTCCATTCAATCATCCTTTAAATATGGTTTCGCATAAAATTGCACCTGCAATAGCTACTAACAATAAAGTTGTTTGTAAACAAACGGAATTAACTCCATTAACAATAATGATTCTTGCAGACATTCTTTATGAGTCAGGTCTCCCCCCAGAAATGTTTTCTGTTGTTACAGGATGGCCAAAAGATATTGGATTAGAAATGATTAAAAACCCAAACATTGATCTAATAACCTTTACAGGCGGTATTCCAGTTGGAAAATATATTGCTGAACAAGCAGGTTATAAAAGAACAGTTCTCGAACTTGGTGGTAATGATCCTCTAATAGTATGTAATGATTTAGATAGCGATGACTTGCAAAAGGCTGTTGAACTTGCAGTAACAGGCGCTACGAAAAACTCCGGTCAACGTTGCACAGCTGTAAAAAGAATTTTATGTCAAAATAAAATAGCTGATGAATTTGTTGAGCTTGTAGTTGCTAGGGCAAAAAAAATCGTTTTTGGTGATCCCATGGATATAAATACTGATTTAGGTACAGTGATTAATAAAGAAGCAGCGGAGTTATTTGATAGTCGTGTAACAAAAGCTCAAGAAAATGGGGCTGAAGTTTTATATCACCCAGGAAGAAAAGGCGCTCTACTCCCTCCAATTGTTATTGATAAGGTAGATTATAAAAGTGAATTAGTTTTTGAAGAGACATTTGGTCCTGTTATTCCTATTATAAGAGTGCCCGATGATGATGATAAGGTTATAGAAATTTCTAATTCAACAGTATTTGGCTTATCTTCAGGAGTCTGTTCAAATAATCTTAATAGAGCAAAAAAATATATTCAAAATTTAAATGTAGGTACCGTAAATATTTGGGAAGTACCAGGATATAGAACGGAGATGTCTCCATTTGGAGGAATAAAAGATTCAGGCCTAGGATATAAAGAGGGTGTTATTGAAGCAATGAAAAGTTTTACTAATGTAAAAACCTTTTCATTACCCTGGTAATTCTGTTTTAAAATAAATATATTTATTAAATTCTCTTTTAAAATCTATACTAACCCGAGCGTGAACTTTTCCTTGTTTTCCCTTAAATGAGGATTTTTTATTAATCGAAAATACTCCTTCATGCCAAATACCCGGATGAATATATAGTCCTTTTTTTCCATCAAAATAAAATGCTTTAAAATCTTCAGGTTTAATATCATCTCCTGGCAAGGCCAAGGGTGAAATAAAAGGTTTATTTTGAGTGGGAAAAAATAACTGCCCTCCATCTGGATGATAATTGGCGTGCCACATATATATCTTCTTTGGAGGCACATATGGCACATTTTTTTTTGACTCGTCTTGTGATAATGAAGAATATCCTAAAATATATTTTCCATCAATTTCATATTCACTTTTGTGTTGAACCGCATTATTTTTTCCATAGAGGATTTTATCATCCCACCAAACTTCAAATGAACCTTGGGTAATTCCACCTTCATTACCCGTACCTTCATCAATTTCTCTCCAACCTTGTTTGGGCCAGGTAACAATTTCGATATCACTTTCATCATAGTTATCAATTAAATAACCATAACCCTTTAAATTTTCATTTGTTGCTTCTAGCAGAGGTATCTCAATTTCTTTAATTTCATTCATTAGATATACTTTATATTCATCTGTAACTCTGTCAAAACTTCTTTAATTGCAAAAACTGTATCGTTCATATCTTTATGATTTAAGTTCCCAATACAACCAATTCTGAAAGTTTCTGCAACAGTTAATTTGCCTGGGTATATTAAAAAATTTTTTTGGCTCAATGCATCGTAAAATTTATCAAAATCAAAATTTGATGGTTGCATAAACGTAATTATAATTGGTGCTTGCAACTCATCAGGAAGCAGTTGTTTAAAACCAATATCTTTCATCCCCTCACATATAATTTTACAGTTATTGGAGTACCTTTTATATCTTCCTTCAATACCTCCTTCTCTTTCATGTTCTTTGAGTGCTTGATGAAATGCAGCTAAAACATGCGTCGGCGGAGTAAATCTCCATTGTTTATTAAGTTCCATAGAGTGCCACTGATCATACAAATCAAGACTAAGAGAATGACAGTTTCCTTGAGCATTTTTAATTACACTATTTTCTACTAAAACAAATCCAACACCAGGCACTCCTTCCAAACATTTATTTGAAGATGCTGCTAAAGCATCAAATTTTATTTTTTTGCTACTTAGCGGTAGAGCCCCGAATGCACTCATTGCATCTATCAATAATGACAAATTTTTTTTTACTGCTAAATCAGCAATATCCTTAATTGGATTTAAGATTCCCGACGTAGTTTCACAATACACTGCCAAAATATGAGTTAAATTCTTGTTTGTATCGATGATATTTTCAATTTTTTTTAAATCATGTATTTTGTCTTCTTCAACCGTGTAATCAATACTGTTTCTATTCAAATAATTACATATTTTTTTCATTCGGTGCCCATATGCGCCATTGATTAAAATTAATATTTCAGAATTTTTTGGCGTAAGAGAACTAATCATGGATTCTACAGCAAAAGTACCACTTCCTTGCATAGGAACACATTGATAATTATCTTCTCCGTCAATGAGTTTTACAAGAGATTTACGAATGGAGTGATTTAAATTTATGAATTCTTTATCACGTGAACCCCAGTCATGAAGCATTGCTTCTTTAGTTGAATAAGAGGTTGTTAGTGGGCCAGGTGTTAATAATTTTTTATCCATATATTTTTCAGACTTTATTTTTTTTATTATTAAAATCTACCCTCCCTACTGAAACAGCAACTTTAGCAAGAAGTGAGTCAATCCACAAGGGGTTCTTATCTTGTTCTTGATATTTCTCTTTACGTCTAACCGCGTTTCTAATGAGTATCGCTCCAAGCCATCTAAAGGGTTCGGGAGGAAATAATTTTATAGGACCTTTACAAAAATTACTTTTTGTCCATTCATTTTTTTCATCAAGAGCCATGCTGCTTAAAATTTCTCCACCTACATAGGTAGTAAGAACACCATTCCCAGAGTATCCAAAAGCATAGGAAATATTTTGATTATTTGGATGATATCCAAAAAAAGGAAATCCCGTTTTAGTTCTTTCAGATGGCCCATTCCATGATTTTGTAATTTTTACTTTGCTTAAAGATGGATAAAAACCTTTAAATGACTTTTTTAAAAACTTTTCAATAGTACTTGGACCATCAAATGAGTTAATCACCTTGTTTCTAAAAGAAAAGGTGTTGCCCCCTTTGCCTAATATTATTTTACCATCAGGTGTGGTTCTGCAATAATGCGTGAATAAATTTGAATCTAATATCACCAACCCATTATTTAATCCTAAATCTTGCAATTTATCTTTTATAGTTTCAGTTATGATCATATCTGAAGAAACTAAAATTACACTTCTTGATAAAAAAGGCAATAACGTAGGCGTCCATGCGTTCATTGCGATGATCAGTTTTTTACAATTGACTGAGCCTTTTTTTGTTTTTACGATTATTTCTTCTGTTCCATTATAAGAAATAGCGGCACTTTTTTCAAAAATTTTGACCCCTTTATTTTCCGCTGTTTTTTTAAGTCCACGAACCAAAAGGGCTGGTTGTAAACTTCCTCCTATTGGAGAAAAATACCCATCAACAAATTTTTTAGATCCTGTTAGGAGTTGTACTTTTTCTTTTGATAATCGCTCCCAGCTATTTATACCATTCTCCTTCAAGTCTTTAATTAAACTTTCAAATGCTCCTTTGTGAAATTTATTTGTTGCTCCATATAAAACCCCATCATCCCTTATTTGTGCATCAATATTATTTTGTACGCAAAAGTCTTTGATATTATTTACCGCAGCTTCTGTTGATACAACAATTTTTTTTGCGTCATTTAATCCAACTATTTTCTTGATCCCTTGAAACTTTGTAGATTGTGGAATCATGCAGCCGCCATTTCTTCCAGAAGCCCCACTTCCACACAAATCTTTTTCAATTATAATAATATTGGATTCAGGTTTTTTTTCTTTAATTTTTATTGCTGTCCAAAGTCCTGTAAATCCTCCTCCAATAATACAAATATCTGTATTAAGATTTAAATCTAATTGATTAACTTTTAATTCTTTTTCTTTTTGTAAAGCTTCAATAAACCATGGTGATTGATAATTATATTCCATGATATAAAATTAATTATACATTTTTTGTTCGCCATTTTTGAAATCTAACTAATATTTTTCTAGTCACAATAACATAAATAATTCTTACAGCTGCATTTGTATAAAAAATCATCATTCCCATTGCAGCTGCTGGCGCAATGTCTCCTGCGTCATCCATATTTAATACCGCAACAGATGCCAAATTCGTTTTAGAGCTATAAAGAAAAACTACAGCGGATACGGTTGTCATAGCATTAACAAAAAAATAAATGCCAATTTCAAAAATAGCTGGAAGACTAATTGGAATTGTAACGCGAAAGAAAGTTTTATAAAAAGGTTGTTTTAAAGAAGATGACACATGCTCAAATTCATTATCTATTTGTTTCAATGCCGTTAGAGCAGTTAAGTGTGAAACAGTATAAAAGTGTGTAATAGTACTAATTACCAATATTGCCATTGTACCGTATAAAAAATTCAAAGGATTATTAGGATGATTAAAAAAGAAAATATAAGCAAGTCCTAATACCATACCTGGAATAGCCATAGGCATCATAGATAATAAATGTAGGATTGAGCGACCCGTTTTGACGCTTCTTGATTTTTCTACAAAATATGCTCCTGTAAAGACGATAATTGTTCCAAATAAAGCTGTGTAACACGCCATACGAATTGAGTTATAATATGAATCCCATCCTCCTCCATCCATTAAATCAAATTGATAATTAGTTAATGAAAGAGCTAAATTATATGGCCAAAAAGTAACAAGACTTGCATATAAGCACATACCTATAATAGTGAGAATAAACAAAGAAATAATAGAACAATAAATAAACATTATTAAATCAAAGTTTTTATTCTTATTTGGTTCATGCACAACAGAACGAGAAGTTAATATAGCGACCTGTTTTCTTTGTACAATACGATCAACTACAAAAGCTAAAAGAGCGGGAAAAATAAGTATTACACTAACAACAGCACCCATCTCAAAATTTTGTTGACCTATTACTTGCTTATAAACATCAACTGCTAGAACATTAAATTGCCCACCTATAACTTTAGGGATTCCAAAATCAGTGATGACCAGAGTAAAAACTACAAATGCTGCACTGATAACACCATATTTTGCAGATGGTAGGGTAACAGTAAAAAAAGTACGAATAGATTTTGAACGTAAAACTTTTGCAGCTTCATATAATCTTGCGTCTCCTATTGAAAGAGCGGTAATAATAATAAGTAGTGCGTGAGGAAATGTGTAAAATACCTCAGCTATAATAATGCCTATTGGACCATAGATCTCATAGCCCATCATTAAATCTCTAAATATTCCTTGTTTGCCAAAGAGATAAATAAGAGAAATGCCAGATAAAAGAGATGGCAC
>PTKS01000008.1 GCA_002937855.1 Alphaproteobacteria bacterium MarineAlpha5_Bin12
TTATAATGCAAAAAATGGAATAACCTCGTGGATTGATGAAAAATTAATAACCGTTAAACCACAGTATTAATTTATTCATTTTTAAAATTATTTTCAATAAATCCTAACTTTTCAATTTCACATTTAACTTTATCATTATTTGAAAGAAATTGTGGTGGCTTCATGGAATAACCAACTCCTGCAGGTGTGCCAGTAAAGATTATATCACCTGGCTCAAGAGTCATTACCTGACTTAGATAGGATATCAATTCTGGAACAGAAAATATTAACTGATTGGTATTAGAAATTTGTCTTACTTCCCCATTTACATAGGATTTTATATTTAAATTATTAGGATTTTCAATTTCATCAAGAGTAGTGATATAAGGTCCAATTGGACCATAATTATCAAAGGATTTTCCAAGAGTCCATTGAGATGTTTTCATTTGCCAATCCCTTGCAGAAACATCATTGCCAATACAAAAACCGAAAACATAATTCAAGGCATTATCAGTTTTTATGTAATTACCCTTTTTTCCTATTACAATCACTAATTCTACTTCATAGTCATTTTGGGAACTCACTTTAGATAATTTAATATCATCATAAGGACCTGTCAGAGTGTTGATTGATTTCGAAAACCAGATTTGATTTTTTGGTTTTTCAATTTTCATTTCTAAAATATGATCAGCATAATTTAAACCGTGTGCCATTATTTTTTTTGGATTTAATACTGGCGCATTTAATTTTACCTCAGTAAGTTTAAATGCATTTTCTGTTGAAATATTTATATCACTCAGTAATTGAAGGTATGATTTCCAATTATCAATTAATTCAATCATGTTATTAGGTATTTTTTCTGTTAATTGATTTAAAGGAAAAATTAATGAATTTTCAACAATACCAATTTGAGTAACTTTATTTAATGTAAAAGTTGCGAGTTTCATTATTATAGATATATCTTGTTTTTATTTTATCTCGTACCCAAATTGAGAAGCACTTTCAAGCATTAATTCCCATAAGGAACTTGCAAATGCTCGTGGAATAAATATTTCATAATAATTTTTTGATCTCCATATAGTAACACTAACATGATGAAAAGTTGTAGAAGCTACAGTGTTAACAGGAAAAGAGTGTTCTCTAAAATCAATAGGTAAAAATCTGTTAAGAAATATTTTTGTTTTATCTCCTGTTATTTTAATATGCGTTCTTGAATGTGAAATATCTAAAGTTGAACCTTTTTCAATAGGCATTGTATTGATTGTTGAACCTAAAACCCACCATTTTAATGGCTCTATTCTTAACATCGCGACATCTGTTGATTGAACAGCTTTACAAGGTTGGGGATACATTTCTAAATTTAGCTCACTAGAAACTTTCTCACCTACACTCACTAAACTATCTGGCCAGGCGCTAACTTGGTGTAAAATTAAGTTTTTATTTTCATAAAATACTATTCCACACTCATCTTTACTGTTTAAAATCTTCTCATTTTTTTTAAGAATTGCAGATATACGTTCAACCATGCATTCTACCTCCCTCAGGGTCAATCATATGAGGAGAGACAATTTCAACTTCTACATTTTTGTTTCTTATTGGATCAGATGCTATTGTGGTTTTGTTTTTCCATTTTTCGTAACCACCTGAAACAAACCCAAGACCAATCCAGTGACCTAACTCAGGTGAATGTGTGACAGAAGTTATACGTCCAATTCCATAACCTTTTATATTTTCCAATTCACATATTATTGCCCCTGCATCAAAAGTAGTATTTTTGTCTTTAGGAAAAATTCCAACTAGTTTTTCTCTATTATTATCATTTAAAACCCCTCTTTTCCGCATTGCGCTTCCAATATAAGATTTTTTTGTTGAGGCCATTTTACCTAAACCTGCATCGTCAATTGTCACTCTACCATCAAGTTCGGCTCCCGTTACATGACCTTTCTCAATTCTTAAAGCACCTAAAGCTTCCAATCCATAAAGACATCCATTTAATGATTTTGCTTTTTTCCATATTATTTCCATCATTGGTTCTCCAAATTCTGAAGGTACGTAAATTTCAAAAGCCATTTCTCCTGAAAAACTTATTCTTGCAATCCGGCAAGGAATATTTGTAATTAATTTTGTTTCAACCACACCCATAAAAGGTAAATTTTCATTATCTATTATTTCTGGATTTTCTAAACATGTAGAAATAGTTTCTCTAGATTTTGGTCCTGCTACAGAGATTCCACACCATTGTTCAGATACACTTGTTAAATGAACTTTTAAATCACTCCATCGTATTTGTAAAAGTTCTTCTAGCCATGCCATTACCTTTGCAGCTTGGGTAGTTGATGTTGTCATAAAATAATCATTTTCAGATAATCTCCATGAAGTTCCATCATCCATCACAAGACCATCATCTCTAAGCATTATTCCATAACGAGCTTTGCCAATTGGTAGTTTTGCAAATGGATTAGTATAAATTCTGTTTAAAAGTTCTGTAGCATCAGGTCCTTGAATAAAAATTTTACCAAGTGATGTCACATCACAAATCCCCACAGATTTTCTTGTAGTTTCTGCCTCTCTTACATACGCTTCAGAAATAGTTTCTTTTTCTTTCGGAAAATACCAAGGACGTTGCCACAAACCTGCTTCAATCATAACAGCACCTTGATTTAAATTCCAATCATGTAAAGGTGATTTCCGGAGTGGTCTAAAATGATCTCCTACATTACGTCCAGCAAGAGAACCTATGGAAATTGGAGTATAAGGTGGTCTAAAAGTGGTTGTTCCAACTTCTTGAATTTTTTTATTAAGAAGTTCTGCCATAAGAGCAATGCCGATAATGTTTCCAATTTTACCCTGATCATTTGCCATACCAAGTGTAGTATAACGTTTTAAATGTTCAACAGATATAAAACCTTCTTGATGAGCAAGTCTTATATCACTTGTTGTAACATCATGTTGAAAATCAATAAAGGATTTCGTCTTTTGGTTTTTACATTTAATTTCATAAATAGGTTTTAAAGCTTTTTTCCATCCACCAGGAACTGGAAAAGAAAAATTTTGATTTTTTTTGCCTAAAAGTTTTGATACTTTTAATCCTCCAGCTTTTCCGGACTCAATACAATTATTATTGTCCCATACACCAGCCGCGGAACCAACTACTGTTATTGGCTCATCATGTTTGCCAGGTAAAAAACATGCATTTTCATTATTCCATTCAGCTTTTATTTTTCTATGCGAAAGTAAATGCAGAACTGGAGACCATCCCCCAGACAATAGTAAAAGATCACAATTTTCTTTTCCTTGTACACTCCAAGTATTATCTTTCAAACTTGCTAATTGAACTTTATTAATATGCCTAGCACCTTTTGCTTTAAAAGGTGCGGAATTTAATTGAAATGTTCCTCCATTTTGTAGGAATATTTTTGATATATGTTTATCAATTTCAGATCTAGAATCAATTACCTGAACATCAGCACCAGATTTTAATAAAGCTATTGCTGTGTCATATACTGAATCATTATTCGTACTTATTATTACATTTTTTCCAGGTAAAACTGCAAAACGATTTAAGTATGATTTTGCAGCATTGGCTGTCATAATACCTGGAACATCATTATTACCAAATGCTATATGCCTTTCAATAGCTCCAGTTGCTAAAATTGTTTGTTTAGAACGAATTGTCCAAAAACGTTGGCGGGGAGTTTCTTTAAATGATTCCTCATAATTATCTTCAACTCTCTCTAATAAACCAGCAACACTATTATCATATAATCCAAAAGCAGTAGTTCGCAACATTACCTTGACACCAGCTTGGTGTAATTTTTCTATTAATTCTTTTTCAATAAATCCTTCTTGATTTAGTAAATCTCCCCCAAGTTGAAAATCTTGTTCAACAAGTATGACATCAAGGTCATTTTGAGCAGCTTCAAGTGCAGACTCAATACCTGCTGGTCCAGAACCAACAACTAATACATCACAAAAGTCATGTGCATGTTCATATTTATCTGGATCAGGTTTTCGAGAGGCTGAACCCATTCCAGCAGCTTTTCTTATAAAATACTCATAAAACATCCAAATTTTTGTACCTCTACCCCATTCAAAAGGTGGAATACCCATAAAAGTTTTATAATAAAATCCAGCTGATAAAAAAGAGGAAAACATACTATTAATGAAGCCTAAATCATATCTCACATTTGGAAATGCGTTTTGTCCATATGCAGTAATACCTTCATATAACTCTTGAGATGTTGCCCTAACATTTGGATCTCGATACTTACCTTTACCAATAGTAACTAAAGCGCCTGACTCTTCTACGCCTGCAGACATTATTCCTCGCGGTCTATGATACTTAAAACTGCGTCCAATAATTGTTTGATTATTAGCTAATAAAGCAGATGCTAATGTATCATTTTGATAGCCTTGAAAATTTTTATTATCCCAATAAAAATTAAGTTTTTTTGATCTATCAATTTGTCCGCCCTTATTAAGTCTTTTGGCTGTCATTGTTTTCTTCTTAATAGTTTAGCTAATCCATCATGAGCTGCTTCAACTGATTTAATTTCATGTGTTAAAGTATCTCTTTCAACTTTTAACCACATTCTGCATCCACTTGAATGATGCCATGTTTCAACCTGCATGCCGCAAATATTTTCTCTAAAGAATATAGCTTGCACCCATTCCTTTATAGAAGCATCTAGTTCAGGATATTTGATTGAACCATCTCCTCCATAAGTAAATTCACTGTGATCTCTCTCACCGCAAAAAGGACATTTAATTCTAATCATTTAATTTATCCATGTAGTTTAGGGTCAGGTCCAGCTCCTCTTTCATCTATGTTTATTCCTTTTTCAAATCTTTTTAAGTCATGATTTTCAATAATTTTGTCAGGACGATTATTCGCAATTAAATCAGCAAAATACCATCCAGATGCAGGACTAGTTTTAAAACCTCCATAATTCCATCCCGCATTGAGATACAAGTTATCAATAGGTGTTTTACAAATAAAAAAAGAACCATCCATGCTCATATCCATTATTCCAGACCAGTGTCTTAATAAACGCACTCTTCCAAGGCATGGCATGACAGACATTGCTGCTTCTGAAACATCTTGAACTATTGGTAAGTTTCCTTTTTGTGCATAAGATTTGTACCAATCAATATCTCCCCCAAAGACCATTCCCCCTTTATCTGATTGAGAAATATAAAAATGGGCACCCCCAACTCCAAAAACAACAACTTGATCAAGTAACGGTTTTAAAGGTTCAGAAACAAAAGCTTGCAACTTATGGCTTTCAATTGGTAAAGAATTCAATCCTGTCATTTTCCATAATCTTGAAGTATTTCCTGCAACAGCAAAACCTACTTTTTTACATTTAATTTCACCTTTTGATGTAATTAAACTTTTAATGTTGCTGTCTATTCTATTAAATCCTAAAACTTCACAATTCTGTATTATATCTATTCCATATTTATCAGTGGCTCTAGCATAACCCCAAGCAACAGCGTCATGTCTAGCAGTTCCAGCTCTTTTTTGAACTGCTGCACCCATAATAGGGAAACGAGAATTAGGTCCATAATTCAAATGAGGAATATTTTTTTTTAATTTTTCAAGACTCCAAAATTCTGCATCACTTCCATGCAATAACATCGTGTTATATCTTCTAGCATTCGAATCTCTTGCACCAGGTGAATGAAATAAATTCACGTGAGATCTTTGGCTAAACATTACATTATAATTTAATTCATGACTTAAATTTTCCCATAATTTAAGAGAATGTTCATAAAATTCTCTATTGCCTGGCATCATATAATTGGACCTTATTATTGTAGTGTTTCTTCCTGCATTGCCTCCACCCAGCCATCCTTTTTCAACAACAGCTACATTTTTAATATTATGGTTTTTTGCTAAATAAAATGCTGTTGCAAGTCCATGTAATCCGGCTCCTACGATTATTATATCATATTCTTTTTTTGGCTCAGGATCCCTCCATTGTCTATCCCATTTTGGATTTTTAAGGAAGCCGTTCTTAATTACATTCCATGCATTAAATCTAGTCATTGCTTTATTTTTATTTTATTATTTCTATTTAAACAATTATATTCTTTACAGAAAACTGCCTTCTCTAGAAAATATTTTTCCAAACCCTTTAATTTTATCTTTAATCCCTGCTCTTCTAAGACAACTCCACATCTGGGCTTGATTACTGGTAATAACTGGTTTTTGAGATATTTGTTCAATCTCTTCTATAACCCCCAATGACCTAATACCCCCGCAACTTAAAAAAATTGCTTCAGCTTTAGGGGAATCTATTTCTAGAGCAAATTTTTTCCAATAATCAGGAGTAACCCTGCCAAATGAAACTCCTGTTTCTAAATTCAACCCTTGAATATCAAGAACTTCAAAACCCTTTGCCTCTAAAAATTTTGATTCCATTACATTTATTTCATCCAAATATGGCGTACCAACCACTAATTTTTTTATCTTAAGTTCTTTAAGGGCATCTACAACCCCTGTGACAAGAGTCATTGGTATTGAATAAGGCGCTCCCTTTTTTATCTCATTCATAACTTTTTCTTCTCCAATTACTATTGAGCCAGAGGTGCAACTGTAACTTATCACATTTGGCTTAGTATCAGGTTGAATCCTTGACGCAGCGTCAGCCATATAATTTATATGATCTGAGAGAGTCTTTACTGTTGTATAATCTTCTGTTTTAAGTCTAGTGATATGAATACCAACATCCTTTGGAGCCATTTCAAAAAAGTCTGACTCTCCAGCTAAATCGGTGGACATTAAAATGAAACCAATTTTTGCTCTTGGATGTCTTCCATTATCAAATTCTATGTTTCTTTCTTTATACACAAAAATTTCTCATTAAATAAACTTTACACTATTTAACTATAGAATCTTCTAATTTTTTTGGAAAAGGAGTTATGGGCTCATATCCTTCTTCAGTTACTATAAAACTATCCCCTACTTGTGATCTAAAACTTTTTGAACTTGTTGATCCATCTACTGCAAAAACCATTCCGGGTTTTAAAATTGTTTTATTTCCACTAACTAATTGAGGCTCTTCTAAAAAGGAAAATCCAACACCTCTCCCACATCTAAATAATGGATAATCGTATCCAGCATTTTGTATTGTCTCAGCATAAGCTGCATGCACTTCTTCTGCGGTGACACCAGGTTTAAGCATTTTTAGGGCAGCTGCTTGACTTTCTATTGCAACTTCATACGCTTTTTCCCAAGATTTTTCTTTTATTTCACCGATAAAAAAAAGTCTATCAAAACCAAGTTTAAAACGATGGAAATTAGTCATACCACAAAAACATAAATACATTGGTTCAGCCCATTTTAGTATTCTCGTAGATGCTCTATGATGAGTTGTAGTTATATGTTCACCTGACGCCATAATATGTAAAAAATGAATCAAAGGAGACATTCTACTTCCTTTGTAATGATTATTTAAAATCTCAGATGCTTTTCTAGTACCTGCATTAGATGCTGCTATTGCTATTTCATATTCAGGAACCCCATCACCTATAGTATCACGTGACGCTTGCATCATAGATACTCCTACTTGTCCAGCAAACCGTGCTATTTTTAATTCTTCTTCAGATTTTATCATTCTCATTTCTGAAATTATTGGAGTTACATTTTCTATATTTTCTTTGTCAACAATTGAGTCAACATATTTACGAACTGTCGGAGGCATATGATTTTCTTCTATACCTATTTTGTTTTTATTTTTTAAGATATTTGGAATATGTTCTCTCCATTCATTTCCAACACCATCGTTCCAAGCTTCTAAATTTTCAATTGTAGCATCATCAGCTAAAGCCATATCTACTGTCGGAGTTATTAATAAACTTTTATCATTTTTTGGAATAATCAAAATTGTTGGTCGAGCAAATTCCATATGAAGATAATCATAATACCCAGTATAATAATAGACACTATCATCATCAGTTATTACAGCTACATCAATATTTTTTTCTTGAATTTTTTTTCTCAAAATTTCCATTCTTTTTTGAAACATTTATTTCCCCTTTTAATTTGCTACTTTATTATCTTTAATTAATCTTTCAATAATTTTTTCACTTACTAATCTATATCCTTCATCGTTATAATGCCCCTCTATTCTAAATGGAAATAATGATAATGGATCAAAATGATTATCAAATACTTCTTCTTTCATATTTAAATAAGAGATATTTAGAGATTTAATATTTTGTTCAACATCTTCTTTATATAAGTCTGTTTTATATTCAAGAGGAATGCTTTTAAAGGTATTTTTTTTATCTACTTGATGGATTGAAGGGAGGTATACAACATATAAAGAACCGCCCCATTCATCTATATTTTGTTGTGTCTTTTTAAATATATTTAAATGAGTTTTAATAATATCTTCAATTTTTGTAGATTTAGGAATTAAACTGAACAAAGATCTAGTATTAGAAAGTTTTATAAAGTCATAAAATGCTGCCCGTTTTACAATGCTATCTAATCTTTTATCATAGTTTTGTAATTCATTATTAATAAGTTTTTTTAAAGCTGCATCAATGAAAATTTGATTATCCATTAATTTTTGAGAAAAATCATTATTTGAAAGATATTTATTCAATAAAGGAGATCGTATCTCATCTATCATATCATACAAGTCATTCATAAAATAAAACCAAATAACAATTTTGGGTTTAATTGGTTCTACGTACTCTTTAAATGCAGCATACTGCAATAGAGGACCTGAGCCAGCAATTCCATAATTTAGAACATTTAAGTTCTTTTTTCTTAAGTGAGCTCCAATATTCTTATCACTTTTAACACACCATCCTTTTGCAAAAGAATCTCCCAATATAGCTATATCCACCGCATTATTTGAATATGATTTCTTTGGATTGTTAAATCCAAATTTATCAGTATCATAAATTAACCACTGACCATCTTCATTGCAAGATAATGTTTGACTATTAGAAATACTTCCAAGTGGGAAAAAAAAATTTTTATCAAATTCAATGCCATTTATATATTCATCAGTTCTTAAGTATACAACAGGATGAATTTCAGGATTTATAAATATGTTATTTTTTTTAAAATCATTAATAACTTCTACTCTATTTCTGAGATCAAATTCTATATTGCTTTGATTTGCTCTTACTATCCTTTCTTCATTCCAATCAGGGATTTTTGCAAATTTATTACCATATACAATCATATATAATTCAAAAGAATATAAAGAAAATCCAATTGAAACAATTATTATTACAAAATATATTTTAAAATTATTTTTTAATCTTAATATCCAACTATTCAAAAAAATAAATATTGATGCAAATAAAATGAAATAAAAATAAAATAAATTTGAAGAAATAAAACCTCCGCGAATATATATTTTATAGGAAGCAAATAATGTAAATAAAATTAAAATAAATATAAGAAATATAATTATTAAATTAGCAAAAAAAAATAATGAATTATTCTTTTTTTCATATATATTTTTTTGCATAGACTTTTTTAAACTAAAAGAATCTAATCTACACTATATTTTATATGAATTAAAATTATTTGATTATATTAAAAAACACCGCCAAGACTTAAACTCGTAAGCGTAGCATCATCTTCCCAGCCATTTAACCCGTAAGAATCATAACCTAAACCAATTGATAACATGTTAAATTTATATTTAACTGATAACCCTATATACGGATCAACACCTGAGTTAAATAAATTATTATTTACAAAATCATTTGCTGTTGTATTCGAAGCTTTTGTTCCTGATGTATCCCACATCAAAGCTCCACCTCTAAGTGCTGCATCAAAAGATGAGCCCGAGCCTAAGTGAAATGCACCGCCAAAACCAAAGCCTGTAATTTCTCTTTCAATTGTTTCAGCCGCAGTAAAATCAACTGGATTTGCAGTTCCATTGAGTGTAAACGAATCTATATCCCCTCCGTCACCTTTTATTTGGGTTGTGCCTAAATTAACATATGAAACTTCTCCAGATATAGAATCAGTAAGATATGTGCCTAGTATAATTGCATATCCATCATCATCAGTATCTATAGTTGTATTTGAGCTTGTATGGGCACTTGTTGCGTTTGCAACATCCACAGTATGAGCTGTAACACCGTAACTAACATCTATATAAGATTCACCATTTTCTGCAAAAGCATTACTGTTTAGTAAAAGCCCAGTTGCAAAAATAGCTAAAACTGATAATTTATTTTTATACATAATAATGTTACTAAACCTTTTGATAATACAAATCAAGAGTATACTGTAAAAAAATTAAGGAGTGTAAAATGCCTAAAATAGCTCTAATTTCTGGGATAACTGGGCAAGACGGTTCTTATTTGGCAGAATTCTTGCTTGATAAAGGTTACGAAGTTCATGGTATAGTTCGACGAGTAGCATTAGAGGATGAAACTCATAGACTTTGGAGAATTAGAAATATACTTAATGATATAACTATACATGCCGCATCGTTAGAAAGCTTTGCAAGTATATTTAAAATCATTCATAAAATTTATCCTGACGAAGTATATCATTTAGCAGCGCAAAGTTATGTGAGTCATTCATTTGAAGATGAGTTCTCAACTTTAAACACAAATATAAATGGTACTCATCATATGCTTTCTTCATTAAAAGAAGTAGGAAAGAATGTAAGATTTTATTTTGCAGCATCTTCAGAAATGTTTGGAAAAGTAGAAACAATTCCACAAAATGAAAAAACACAATTTCATCCTAGATCAGCTTACGGTATCTCTAAAGTAACAGGATATGAACTAACAAGAAATTATAGAGAAGCATACAACTTGCATGCTTCAAGTGGCATTCTCTTTAATCACGAGTCACCTAAAAGGGGTTTTGAATTTGTTACAAGAAAAATCACGCATTCAGTTGCAAGAATAAAAAAAGGGCTACAAGAAAAATTAAAGTTAGGAAACATTAAATCAAAAAGAGACTGGGGATATGCTAAAGATTACGTAATAGCTATGTGGCTAATGATGCAACAAGATGAGCCTGATGATTTTGTTATAGGAACTGGGATCGAACATTCAGTAGAGCAATTTGCTAAAATAGCTTTTTCTCATGTTGGTTTAAATTATAAAGATTATATTATTAAAGATGAACGATTATTTAGGCCTGCCGAAGTAGATTCTTTAATTGCTGACTGTACAAAAGCTAAAACAAAACTGAATTGGAGTCCAAAGATATCTTTTGAAGAACTAATAGTAATGATGGTTGAAAACGATTTGAAGTTGATAAAATAATTAAATTATTTTAATCTTATTTTTTTAAAAAAATTTCTTATTATTTTTGAACATTCTTTTTCCATGATGCCCCCATATATTTCTGGCTTAAAATATGATTTGATATTTGTTATATCATTATTATGATAAGCTCCCTTCTTTTTATCGTAAGCGCCAAAAAAAACTTTTTTAATTCTTGCTTCACTTATAGCAGCGGCACACATCATACATGGTTCTAGAGTTACATAAATTGCAGTATTTTCAAGGTACTTTCTTTTAAGATTTTTAAGGCTTTTAGTTATTATTTCAATTTCTGCATGGGCTAATGGGTTAGATTTTGACATCATATTATTTCCAGATTTTTCAATTATTTTACTATCTTGCAGATTAATTAAGATTGCGCCAACAGGGACCTCATTATTTATTTCTGCTTTTCTAGCTTCCAATAATGCAAGTTTCATCCACTCATCATTCAACATAATAATAAATTATATATACAATTTTAAATAAAATAGTTTAATTTAATTAAAAATATGAAAAAAAAACCTATAATAGGACTTACTTTGGATATAGAAAAACCAGGGGATTATTCAAAATTTGATTGGTATGCTATTAGAAAAAACTACATCGATTCAATTGAAAAACTAGGTGGCATAGCATTTCCATTACCTCACAATTTAAATAATATTAATGAATATACTAAAATTATTGATGGTCTAATAATTACAGGTGGTAATTTCTCAATTTCACCAAAATTATATGGTGAAAAGACATCTAAATTTTCTAAAAATCAAAAAATTGAGAGAACAAAATTTGAATACAGAATTTGTGAAAAATCTCTAAAAAATAATATTCCAGTTTTAGGAATTTGTGGAGGCGAGCAACTTCTTAATGTATATTTTGGAGGGACTCTCATTCAACACATAAAAACATATAAGTCAAAATCACTTAAGCATGAACAAGTTCAACCTCGTAACCAAACAAGCCATATAGTAAATATAAAAAAAAATACCAAACTATATAAAATAATAAAAAAAAATAAAATTAGAGTTAATAGTGCACATTATCAATCAGTAAAAAATGTTGGAAGAAATGTGATTGTTTCAGGCAATGCTGATGATGGTATAATAGAATCAATTGAAAATAACCATTATAAATGGTGTATTGGAGTTCAGTGGCATCCTGAATTTTTAATTACTAATACTGATAAATTAATCTTAAAAAATTTTTTATTAAATTGTAAAAAATAAATTAATGAGAATAGCAAAATTTATTTCACATTGCGGTTATTGTTCTAGAAGAGATGCAGAAAAATTAATTATAAAAAGTAAAGTAAAAATAAACTCTTTAATTTGTAATAATCCAGCAACAAATGTTCTCATTAGTGATGAAATATTTATTAATAATAAAAAATTAAAATTACAAAAGAATATTAAATTATGGAAATTTTATAAACCTACTGGAGTTGTAACTACATCAAGGGATGAAAAAGGTAGAAAAACGATATATGATTTGCTACCTAATTCATTATCTAAAATTATCAGTATTGGAAGATTAGATATTAATAGTGAAGGATTGATTCTCCTGACAAATAATGGTGATCTAGCAAGATATTTTGAATTACCGAAGTCACAATTAAAAAGGGTTTATAAAGTAAAAGTCCAAGGTAATGTTGAAAAAAAGCAATTAGAATTTTTAAGAAAAGGTATTAAAATACAAGGTATAAAGTATAAACCAATAAAAGCAAAACTAGAAAAAAAACTAAATACAAATTCTTGGATTTATATGGAACTTATAGAAGGAAAAAATAGAGAAATAAGAAAAATTTGTGCTAATTTTAAATGGCGGGTAAATAAATTAATTAGAATAAAATATGGTGAATTTGGAATTGGTAATCTCAAATATGGTGAAATTCAAGAAATAAAAAATCATATCTATAATGATAAAAATAGTTGGAGGTAAATACAAAGGATCTAATCTTAATGTTCCATTAGGGAATAAAGTTAGACCCACTTCAATTGGCAAAAGAAAAATTATATTTGACATATTGACAAGTTTTTTTTTAAAACAAGATAATATTGAAAACTATAATAATAAAATCATTTTGGATGGGTTTTCAGGTTCTGGTGCTATGGGAATAGAAGCAATATCCAGAGGTGCAAGTTTTTGCTATTTTTTTGATAAAGATAAATCAATTATCATAAATTTAAAAAAGAATTGTAAAAAAATTTTATTAAACAATCAGTATAAAATAATAAATTCTAATTTTGAGAATTTGGATTATAATAAAATTAAAAATAAAATTGATATCGTTTTTATTGACCCACCTTATGAATATAATATTAATGAAAAAAAAATTGAAATTTTAAAAAAAATTATTGCAGATGATGTTATTATTGTTATTGAAATAAGTTCAAAATCAAAAACACCTATAATAAGTTTTTTAGAAATATTTAACGAAAAGATAATAGGAAAAACTAAAATTATTTTTTATAAAAAATTATTTAAATAAGATATTTTTTTGCTATTTTTTTTCCTTCTTCTACAGCAGGTTGATCAAAAATATTTACTTTAAAAATTTTCCCTATACAAATGACCTCTAAGAAGCAATACATGATTAATGAACCAAGAGATTCTTCATTAATTTTATTTATTAATATTTCTTTTACTGGCAAATTGTTATTAATCAAAGTTTGTATAGTTGCATTTTGCTCAGCTTCCATCAAATCACCAATTTTTTTTCCTGATAAGTAATTCATTTCAGATTTAAAAAAAGAATTTGAAGAAATAATAGGTCCTTTATTTGAATGATTTGATTTGATAATTGTAAAAAACTTATCTTTTGGTCCATCCAAAAAAAGTTGTAATTGACTATGTTGATCAACTGTTCCCATAGAATGGAAAGGTGTGATACCATTTCCTTTTTTTCCCAAGCTTTCTGCCCATAATTGCCGATACCATATTCCAAAATTTTTTAATGCTTCACTATAAGTAAACAAAACATTTATATTTATATTAAAGTACTTTTGCATCAATACCATGATTACAGCTGATTCTATAGGCTTTAGATTCTTGTTAAGATAAAAATCATCCAAAACTTTTTTACCACCATACAAAAAGCTTTTAACATCAATTCCTACTAAAGCTGATGGTAATAATCCAACATTGCTGAATACAGAAAAACGACCGCCGATTTCTTCATTATGAATTAAAGTTTTGATTTTAAGCTTATCAGATAAAATTTTTAAAGGATTTTTATTATCTTCAGTAATAATAAGAAAATTTTTTTTTATTTGTGATTTTAATTTCAATTCTTCAAATTTATTAATAATTGCTCCAAACTGAGCTAAGGTTTCTGGGGTTTTACCTGACTTAGAAATAACAATAAAAGCTGTTTTATTAAAATTTAATGAATCCAAAGTATTCTGAAAGTATATTGGATCTATGTCATAAAGAAATATAATTTTATCTTTTTTATATTTTTGATTAATTCCAATTAGAGCTTGTGATCCAAAACTTGATCCCCCAGTACCAAGAACACAAAATTTATTAAAATTTTTTTTAAATTTTTTTACAATTTTTTCAATTTGTTGAAAATTATTTTTATCATTGACTTGGTTTAAAAATTTTGATTTTTTCAAATCAGAATCATTGAATACTTTTGGAATTAAATTGTCTAAAATTTTTTTATATTCTTTATTAAATTTTTTATTATTAAAACAATTCGTATATTTTATACTATTTAATTTCATCTCAAATTATTTTCTAAAATAATTTTTTTAGCAAACTCTCCTTTTTTTTTGGTCGGGTAGTTATTGGGACTGAACCTTCTAATATACTTTTATTGTTAAAAATATTATTTCTAATTCTTTCTGATTCTTTTGCTGCGTCCAATATTTCTTCATCATCCATATACCTTTCTCCACTAAAAACTCCCTTAGTTGATGACATATTTGCATAAAGCAAGTCTATTTCGTCCCTAATGTTTGAAGATGTTTCATTTGCCCCACTTTGATTTAAAATTGAATTTAGAGCAGAAGATTCTTTTGATTCATCTTTTTTGTTAGAATTTTCATCCAAGCCTAACAAAATCTCTTTTGTTAATTCATCTTCTTTTTGAATTTTCTTCTTTGAAATTATTTCATCAGAAGGCAATACATTGTAATCTGGTGGAAGAGCTAGAGGGGGGTTATTAATAACTGCATACTCATCAATTACTTTTCTATTTACACCTGCAGAATCTCTTATTTGAGAACAACCAAATAAAAAAATAGTTAATAAGCTTGTTAGTATTACAAATAGATTATTCATTATTGTTTCTTATCCTATATTTATAATTTATATAAGTAGAAAAAATTAAAATAAATACTCCAAAAGTTATACCAATATCTGCAAAATTGAAAGCAGGCCAATAAAAATCTTTATAATGGAGAGATATAAAATCTACAACATAACCATTTATCAATCGATCTATAAAATTACAAATACCTCCAGCTAATATGAATGTTAGAGCCCATTTTTCTAAATTTTCTTTTGATCTAAAGAGCCAAATAAACAATATAATTAGTATTAAGAATACAATTAATAGAATAAAAAAATTAGAAAGAATGTTTTCGAATAAACCGAAAGAAATTCCTCTGTTATGTATGTGAACTATATCAAAAAAATTATTAATTGGATAAATAAAATTTGTTGGTAGATACTGAGTAATTAAAAATTTGGAAATTAAATCAATGGAAATTATAGCAGCAAGTAATGTTATTTTCATTGATTTATAACTTTTTCACAACGATCACAAATATCTTTATTTAATACTTCTTCTAAAACTTTCCAACATCTCTCACATTTTTTTCCTTTAGCTAATTCTATTTCTACTCCAACATCTTTTATATTTTCAATTGAAAAAGCTTGTTGAGGAATTTTTGAATTTGAAATTTCGAAAGAAGAAACAATGCCAATTTCAGCAATGTCGATATCATCTAATACTTTTTTCTTTTGTTCAGAAACATATAATTTAATTTTTGCTTGTAGACTTGATCCGATAATTTTTTCTGCTCTTTTTAACTCTAAAGCTCCTGTTATAACTTTACGTATATCTCTTATGAATTCCCATTTCTCTGACAATTTTTCATTTTTAAATTTATCATTTACAGACAAAAAATTTTCTAAATGAACACTATCTTTATAACCCATAGATTTCCACGCTTCTTCGGCAGTAAAAACTATTGACGGAGCGAACCATCTAACTAAATGATCAAATAAGATTTTTAATACTGTTCTTGAAGACTTTCTTTTATTATCTTTTTGTGAATCACAATATATACAATCTTTTCTAATATCAAAATAAAATGCAGACAAATCATTAGAACAAAAATTTAATAATGAAATAAACATTTGATGAAAATCAAAATCTTTTATATTTTTCTTTACTACTTGATCTAATTCCCATAGTTTATGTAAGAGATATTTTTCAATTTCAGGCATCAACTCATATTGAATTTGCTCTTCATTTTTAAAGTCACTTAAATTTCCTATTAGATACCTAAATGTATTTCTAATTCTTCTGTAGGAGTCAGCTTGTGAATTTAATATTGAATTATCAAGTTTTAAATCATCATAATAATCTGATGCAACTACCCATAAACGAAGAATATCCACTCCGTATTTATTCATTATGTCATCAGGAGAAATAACATTGCCAAGAGATTTGGACATTTTTCTACCTTTGCCATCTACAACAAATCCATGAGTTAATATGCTTTCATATGGAGCCCTTCCTCGAGTACCGGAAGATTCAAGTAAAGAGGAATGAAACCAACCTCTATGTTGATCTGAGCCTTCTAAATACATCGAAGCTGGCCACACTAAATCTTTTCTTTTTTCTAAAACAAATGCATGAGTTGATCCGCTATCAAACCATACCTCTACTATATCTTCTAATTTTTCATAATCTTCACTTTTGTATTTTTTACCAAGAAAACGCTCAGGTTTGCTAGTGTACCAAGCATCACCCCCTTCTTTTTCAAAAATATCTGCAATTCTATTTATAACATCCTGATCTTTTAAGGGCTGATTATTATTTTTATTTATAAAAATTGGAAGAGGAACACCCCAAACTCTTTGTCTAGAAACACACCAATCTGGCCTTGTTTCTATCATTGATCTCAATCTATTTTGACTCTGAGGTGGATAAAAAACTGTATTATCAATAGAATTAAGAGCTTTTTTTCTTAAGTCATTAGTTTCCATTGAAATAAACCATTGGGGAGTATTTCTGAAAATAAGTGGGGCTTTTGATCTCCATGAATGAGGATAGCTATGTCTTAATTTACCTTTTCCAATTAAATTATTTAACTCACTTAATTTGTCGGCAATTTTCTCATCAACTTTGTACACATGTTCGCCTTCAAAACCAGGAGCATTTTTATTATATCTTCCGTCATCCTTTACTGTTTGGACAACTTCTATATTATTTTTTATTCCTAAATTATAATCATCTGCTCCATGACCTGGAGCACAATGAACAATTCCAGTTCCTTGTTCTAAAGTAACAAAATCTGCTTCAAGTGCCCTAACTTTAAAATCATAACCTATTCCTTTAAATGGATGCCAGCAAATTGTATCTTTTAAATCACTACCTTTAAAAATTTTTAAAGTTTCAGTTTCTAAAATTCCACATTCTTCTAAAACTGATTTTTTTAATTCATTTGCAACAATAATTTTATCATTAATTTGCGCTAA
Source organism: Alphaproteobacteria bacterium MarineAlpha5_Bin12 (assembly GCA_002937855.1). GTDB lineage: Bacteria > Pseudomonadota > Alphaproteobacteria > HIMB59 > MarineAlpha5-Bin12. The sequence continues at coordinate 17,968 of PTKS01000008.1, forward strand.
ACTTTCATCTTTAACCCCTTTTATTTTTATCAACTCATATTTAAAACTTTCATTGTAAGCCAATGCTCTGTTTCCTGGAATTGTCCAAGGAGTTGTTGTCCATATCAAAATTGAATTGCCTATTAATTCGTTAATCTTACTCTCACAAACTTTAAATTTTACATAAATTGTATTAGACGTATGATCTTCATATTCTACTTCAGCATCAGCTAAAGCAGTCTTTTCTACAACTGACCAAAGTACTGGTCTTGCACCCCTATAAAGACTCCCATCCATTAAAAACTTTCCTAATTCTCTCACTATCTGAGCCTCTGCTTCAAAACTCATTGTTAAATATGGATCATTCCAATCTCCCTCTACACCTAATCTTCTAAATTCTTTTTTTTGAATTTCAATCCATTTTTCTGCAAAATCTCTACATTCTTTTCTAAATTGAACTATAGGAATAGAATCTTTGTCCTTACCTTTTTTTCTGTAAGTTTCTTCAATTTTCCATTCTATTGGCAACCCATGACAATCCCACCCTGGTACGTAAATAGAATCTTTTCCATTCATTTGTTGTGTTCTAACTATTACATCCTTTAAAATTTTATTTAATGCTGTGCCCATATGAATATGGCCATTCGCATAGGGAGGACCATCATGTAAAATAAATTTTTCTCTGTTTTTTGAACGTTCTCTTAATTTTTTAAATATATTTATTTTATTCCACTCTTCTAATATTTTTGGTTCTTTTGAAGGTAAATTAGCACGCATTTCAAAATTTGTTTTTGGTAAGAAAATTGTATTTTTATATTCCATAGAAATCTTTTGTTTTAAATATTTTTAAAAAAGGATTTAGCAACTTTAACATCTTTCTTTACCTGGTATTTTAATTTATTAAAGTTTTTAAATTTAATTTCTTCTCTAATAAATGCTAGAAATTGTACCGTCAATTCTTTACCGTAAATTTTTTTATTAAAATTAAAGATATTTACCTCTAACAAGAGTTTTTTTCCATTAAAAGTTGGTCGTCTGCCAAAATTTGCAATTCCTCTATATTTTTTACTATTAAATATAATATTTACTACATAAACTCCTTTTTTGGGTTTAATAATTTTATCAAGAAATAAATTTGCTGTTGGAAAATTCATTTTTCTTGCCCTTCCATCCCCTTTTAAAACCCTTCCTTTAACAGCCCAAGGTCGTCCTAATAAAATATTTGTTTTTTCTATATTTCCCTTCTCTATATTTTTTCTAATATTTGAAGATGAACATACTATTTTTGAATTTTTTACTTTAATTGATTTTATTATTTTTAAAGAAAAATTATTTTTATAACTTAATTTTTTTAATAAATTAATATTTCCTTTTCTGTCTTTTCCAAATTGAAAGTTTTCTCCAATTATCAACATTTTTAATTTTAGATTCTTTACTAAAAATTTTTTTACAAATTCCTCAGCTGTTAAAGATGATGTTTTTTTATCAAAATTTAATCTTAAGAAATTCTCAACTCCTAATCCGTTGAGAATTTCTTTTTTATCTTTCTCTAATATAATATTAAATTCATCATGTATTTTTTTAAAATATTTTCTTGGATGAGGATTAAAACTTAAAACAGTTGGGTAAAGATCATTCATTCTTGATTCATTCACCATTGTATTAATAATATATTTATGTCCTAAATGTATTCCATCAAAATTGCCTATAGTGATGCATAAAGGTTTTTTGTTGATATAGTTTATGTCAATATTTCTTGTTTTCATTGATTTAAATATATAAATATAATCTATTAAATTATGAAATATTTACACACAATGGTCAGAGTTGAAAATATAGAAAATTCTCTGGATTTCTATTGTAATAAGCTAGGATTAAAAGAAATAAGGCGTACTGACTATGAAAAAGGAAGATTCACTCTTGTTTTTTTAGGGGCTGAAAATAGTGATGAGAAATTTGGTTTATTGGAATTAACATATAATTGGGATAAAGAATCCTACTCTGGGGGAAGAAATTTTGGTCACATTGCTTATAGTGTAAAAAATATTTATAATACTTGCACTAAACTAATTGAAAAAGGTGTAATTATTAATAGACCGCCAAGAGATGGGAGAATGGCTTTTATAAAATCACCAGACAATATTTCTATTGAAATTTTACAAGAAGGAAACGCTCTAGAAATTATAGAACCCTGGCTTTCAATGAAAAATATAGGTACTTGGTAAAATTAAATAAATTTAATATTTTTTTTATTGAGTTTTTTTATTGAATCACAACCCATAAGCATCATGTCTCTATTTAATTCTTCTTTTAATTTAGTAACAATTCTCTGGACCCCTTTTTCTCCACCACCAGCTAAAGCATAAAGATAAATTCGCCCTCCTGAACAAGCTTTAGCACCAAGGGATAGAGCTTTTAATATATGAGTGCCTCTTCTAATACCACCATCTAATATAATCTCCAACTTGTCCCCAACTGCATCAACTATCTCAGGTAAAATATCAAATGGTGATACTGATCCATCCAACTGTCTTCCACCATGATTTGAAATCATAATCGCTGTAGCACCTATATCAACTGCTTTTTTTGCATCTTCTACAGAAGCGATTCCTTTTAAAGCAAAAGGTCCGTTCCATTTCTTTATAGCATCTTTAGCATCATCCCAACTCACCGACGGTTCCATTTGATCGTTAATATAATCAACTATAGATGATGTAATATCGCTACCTTGCTTGATATAATCTTTGACTTGAGCAAGTTCAAATTTTTTTCTAAAGATATAATTTAATGTCCACTCTGGATGTGCAACAAAACTTAATAAACTTTTGAGAGTAAGTTTTGGAGGAGTTGTCATACCAGTATATAAATCTCTTTCACGATTTCCCCCTACAACAGTATCTACTGTAAGAGCTATTGCATTATAATTTGCTGCTTTCACCCTATTTATTAAGTCATATGTTAAAGCTTTATCTTTATGGATGTATAACTGAAAAATTTTAGGACATTTTGTTATATTTGCAAGCTCCTCAATACTAACTGTTCCAATTGTTGAAACACCAACCATTAAACCTTCTCTGTCTGCGACTCTAGCAACAGCTTTTTCTCCATCATGATGAAATAATCTTTGCATTGCTGTTGGAGAAAAAAAGAAAGGCATATCCATTTTTGTTCCAAATAAAGTGCAGGAAAGATCAACTTTTTTAATACCAGCTAAAACGTTTGGAATTAAGGAACATTTGTTGAAAGCTTCAGTATTTCTATTCAGGGTAAATTCATCATCTGATCCGCCGTCTATATAGTGAAATAAGGGGGATGGAATTCTTTGTTTAGCTAATTTTCTGAAGTCCTTTATATTGTGACAATTCTTTAATTTTAAAAACATTTTATTTTGGATAACCGTTATATTTAGGAATTCTTTTATCTAGATAATAATAATCTAACTTTCCTTTAATAAAAATATTATGTTTTGTTTTTAAATTTGTAGGCTTTGTAAACATACCTGCAGAAATACTTATATATTTACCTTTATTTCTTTTAAAGAAAAAACTTGCACCACATTTTTTACAAAATCCTCTTTTGGCATTTAATGAAGATTTAAACCATTTTAAACCTTTGCTCTCTAAAAATTTCATATCTTCAATTTTACAAGATGTATAGGATGCAAAATTACCATGCGTTTTTGTGCATTGAGAACAATGACAATTTGAGACATATCTAAGTTTTCCAGTTATTCTAACTTTTATTCCCCCACATAAACATTTAGCATATTTGATTGGATACTTTTGAGTCATTTTAATTTATTTTTATCTAGTGAATTAATTCTAAGAAACAAAAATTTTCCCAAATATAATAGAGGCCACATAATTATTAATATAAAAATTTTATTAAAGTAAAACATAATATTCATTGTGGAATCATTTTTATCAATCAAATATACCACTAGCATTAACCCTATTAAAAAAGCAGTTATAAGCCAAGCTCCTAATTTAATTCCGTCCCAAATTGTTAATTTCATTATTAATTTAGTACTTTACCGATAATCATTAAAAATGTAAGAAAAACTTAAGGGCGTGTGGTGGAATGGTAGACACGGTAGACTCAAAATCTACTCGGCGCAAGTCGGTGGAGGTTCAAATCCTCTCACGCCTACCAAATAAATGAAAAAAAATAGCTTATATAAATGGACTTTAGAAAAAGCAGGGCATAAAAAAGCTAGTTGGTTCCTTGGTTTTATATCATTTATTGAAAGTTCTGTATTTCCAGTGCCACCAGATATTATTTTAATACCAATGGTTCTCGCTAAAAGAGAAAAAGTAATTTCATATATATCAATATGTACCATTGGATCAGTTTTGGGTGCGATTTTGGGTTATATTATAGGTGCTGTACTATATGAATCTGTTGGCCTTTTTATAATAGAATCATATAATTTGGGTAATAAATTTAATATATTTAAAGATTATTATATTAAATATGGTGTTTGGTTTATTTTGCTTGGTGGTTTTACACCCTTTCCATATAAATTTATTACAATAGCTAGTGGAGTCTTTATGCTTAACTTCCCTTTATTTATCTTGATGTCAATAATTTCAAGGGGTATTAGGTTTACGGCAGTAGCTAGTTTACTTTGGTATTTTGGCCCGCAAGTTAAACAAATTATAGAAAATCATTTTGGAAAATATACATTTATTTTTTTCTTCTTCTTAGTTTTAAGTTATGCTTTAATAAAATTCATATGAGATCGCTGAAAAAAAATTGGATTTTATTTATATTAATATTCTCTATCGCGTCTATCACAATAGCATATATCGCAGAATTTATTTATGGAATCTTGCCTTGTAAAATGTGTTTATATCAAAGATACATTTATTACATTTTGATTATAGTTTCTATATTTTACATTTTTTTAAATAAAAATAAAAAGTATTATTTTCTACTTGTAGGTATGGTTTTATTAGTTGGGATCATCATATCTCTCTGGCATTTAGGAATAGAAAACAAAATAATTCCCGGACCTTCAGGATGTTCAATAGATATGCAAAATGTTTCCGATCAAAAAGATTTAAAAAAATTAATTATTGAAAATCCTGTAGTGAGTTGTAATCAAGTGAACTGGAGTATTTTCGGAATTTCTTTTGTATTTATAAATTTTATAATGCAGCTTGCATTATTTGTAATTAATACTATATTTTTAGTTAGAACAAATGGTAAAAAATAAAAAAAAGAAAAAAAATATTAAAACCAAAAAACAAATTCCTGCTGATAAAAAATTATTAGATGAAATTATAAGGGTGGATCAAGCTGGTGAGTTAGGAGCAACTAAAATATATGCTGGACAACTAGCGGTTTTTGGAAAAGAATCTAATATTGGAAAGAAAATAAAACATATGGCTGATCAAGAACAAGAACATATAGACACATTCAATCGTTTAATTGTTGAAAAAAAAGTTAGACCTACTGCCATGATGCCTTTGTGGAATATTTTAGGATATACTCTCGGTGTAACAACTGCAATAATGGGCAAAAAAGCTGCTATGGCTTGCACAGTTGCAGTAGAAGAAGTTATTGGAAAACATTATGAAATACAGGCAAAACAATTAAAAGATAAAGAACCTGAATTAAAGAAAATTATTTTAAATTTTAGAGATGATGAATTGGAACATCACGATATAGGGTTAGAAAATGATGCAGAAAAAGCATTTGGTTATAGTTTACTATCAAAAATAATTAAAACAGGTTGTAAAACTGCAATTGCTATTTCAAAAAAAATCTAATTTTCTAATTCAGTATCCCAGTATAAATAATCACGCCAACTTTTGTGTAAATAATTAGTTGGAAAACTTTTTCCATTTTTATGAAGTTCTTGTGAGGTGGGTTGGTTTGGTTTCTTTAATAAATACATGTCAGTTTTTTCTAATAAACGATTTCCTTTTTTGAAATTACATTTCGTACAAGCTGAAACTACATTTTCCCAAGTAGTTTTACCTCCTTGACTCTTTGGAATTATATGATCAAAAGTCAAAGATTTAACAGCATAACGTTCATAACAATATTGGCATGTGAAGTAATCCCTCAAAAAAACATTAAATCTTGTAAATGCAGGATATCTTTGAGGAACAACATATTCTTTTAAAGAAATGACACTTGGTATCTTCATAGTTATAGATGGGGAATGAACTTCTGATTCATATTCAGATATAATATTTACCCTATCTAAGAAAACAGCTTTTACTGAGTCTTGCCAACACCATAATGATAAAGGAAAATAACTAAGAGGTCGAAAATCAGCATTTAAAACTAGCGCGAGATTTCCATTGTTATTCATGGTTTAATTGTATTACAAAGCATATCCTATGTAAATTATTATTATAGGTACGCTACAATTTGATCAATATTATTTGTTATTTAAAATAAATTTTTCACAAAAATCAATAACATCTTCATTAATTGAATGGCCTAAATTATTAATTAGGTATTTTTCAACTTCAAATCCAATTTCTTCTAAAATTTCACAAGTTTCAATAAAACGAAATGGTTTGATAATTTCATCTCTATCTCCATGAATTATTAGTAATTTTGATTTTATTCGATTTTCTTTTGAAAAAATTTCAGTATAAACTCTTCCTGATAAAGAAATAATACCTGCTAAATTATTTTTCAATTGAGTACCAACCTCAATACTCATCATCGAACCTTGGGAAAAACCTAATAAAAAAATTTTATTGAGCTCTACATTGTATTTTTTTGATAAATAATAGATACATTCTTTTATCAATTCGCAGCTCTTTTCATAATCATCATAAGCATTTTTTCTCATATCATCTGATGCTTCATCTAGAGCAATACCTCCAGGATAAACATCAAACCACATATATCCTGATCTTAAATTATTATTTATGAAAGGTGCATTAGGAGCAAAAAAAATAAAGTCTTCAAACTTTTGACTCCATTGATTAGCTATTTGAATTAAATCATCACCATTTGAGCCATAACCATGAAGCATTACAATAATATTTTTTATTGAATTTGAGTTTTTCGATCTAAGAAAAGGACCATTTAGGCTTTGTTTTTTGAGCATTTATATATAATTAATTATATTATGGAATTTAACAAGAAAATTTTGTAAAATAGATTTTATTCAAGGATAAATTATGGGTATTCATTACAATCACAAATCAAAAGCTGGTGATAGAGCAATGCAAAAAGAGCTCAAAAGAAAAATGCGTTTAGAAAAAAAGAGGCAAAAACGTGAAGAAAAAGAAGCTCAAAAGTTAGAAGAACTTGATAAACTTACTAGACCAGATAACACCGAAGATAATAATAAAGAAACTCAGTAATTATTAATTTAATCTATAGGATGATTTTTTCTTATAAACTTTTTCAATAAAGCAAGTGCCTTATCAGCTTCTTCAAGTAAAATCATATGCCCACAATTTTCTATAATCTCTACTTCAGAACTTTCAATAGCATCCGCTAATTTTTTTCCTTCTTTAACTGGGCACATCCTGTCTTCTGCTCCTAGTATATTAATTGTTGGACATTTAACTTTTTTAGCAGCATCAAATCCATTTTTGTAATTATCACATGCTCTAAAATCTACCCCTAAACTATCCTTCACTGATCCATTTATAACAATAGATCCACCTAAATTCATATGGTGCAAACCTGGAACTGGATGGCCTCCGAAGTGTCCGGAGGGACCGTGAGCCCAATCCATCATTAGATCTACTGCTTTTGGATCACCTTTTTCAGCTAATTCTAAGAGTTCTGGATTCATAGGAATGGCTCCTGCCCCTCCCATCAAAGCCAATGATTTAATTTTATTAGGAAACTGTGATGCACATTCCATTGTTATTAAACAACCTTGTGAATGTCCAACTAAAGAGGCTTCCGTCATACCTACAGAATCAATGACGTCTGATATCCACTTTGCTTGCTCTTCAATTGATTTTAGAGATGGCCCTTGTGAATAGCCATGACCTGGTAAATCAATAGCTAAAACACTGTAACCATGAAAAGCAAAATACCGAGTTTGTAAAACCCATGTAATATGACTTAAACCACTTCCATGAACAAAAATAATTAGGGGTTTATTTTTATCAAATGGTCTTCCTCCCGTTGAAGCAAAAACTTCTTTATTATTAACTTTAAACTTCACTTATTTGCAACTAATCTTGGTTTTTTTGCTGCTCTAAAACCACTTTCAAAATCATTTACAATATCATCAAAATCTTCAAGGCCTACTGAAAGTCTGATCATATCCTGAGACATTCCAGCCAATTTTAACGAAGCTTCATCCATTTGAGAATGAGTTCCTGAAGCAGGATGTATAACCAATGTTCTTGAATCCCCTACATTAGCAAGATGAGATGACAACTTAACATTATCAATAAATGCTGCGCCAGCTTCTTTTCCACCCTTAACTCCAAAAGCTATCATAGAACCAACCCCTTTTGGAAGTATCTTTTTAGCCAACTCAAAATCTGGATTTTCAGGTAAGCTTGCATGAGAAACCCAAGCCACACTTTCATGATTGCTAAGATACTCAACCATCTTTAATGCATTTGAGCAATGTTTTTCCATCCTTACAGAAAGTGTTTCAATGCCTTGTAAAACATTCCAGGCATTTTGTGGACTTAAGCATGGGCCCATATCTCGCATACCTTCTGCTCTTGCTTTCATAGTAAATGCTACCGGACCAAATTCTTCTGCAAATGATAACCCATGGTAACCTTCATATGGTTCTGTCATATCTGGAAATTTATCATTTTGCATCCAATCAAATTTTCCACCTTCTACTAAAATTCCCGCCATTGAAGATCCATGTCCACACATCCATTTAGTCAAAGAATGAATAACAATATCTGCACCATGTTCTAATGGTTTGCAAAGATAAGGTGTTTGATAAGTACTATCAATGACTAGAGGTATTCCAGCTTCATGAGCAATGTTTGCTACTTCTGGCATATTCATTAATTCATTTCCAGGATTTCCTACTAATTCACCAAAAATACATTTAGTATTTTTTTGAATAGCTTTTTTAAAACCTTCTGTATCTCTTGGTTTTACAAAAGTTGTTTTAATTCCAAACTTAGGAAGAGTTAAACGAAACAAATTAAAAGTACCTCCATATAGTTGTGATGAAGCAACAATATGATCGCCTGCTTTGCATAATGTCATAATAGCAATAAAAATTGCACTCATACCAGAAGCGGTTGCCAAAGCGGCTGTTCCACCTTCTAAAGCTGATACGCGTTCTTCTAAAACCTGAACTGTTGGATTGGAAATCCTACTGTAAATATGTCCACCTTGTTCTAAATTAAATAAGGCTGCTGCATGATCAACATCATTAAATAAATAAGACGTCGTTTGGTAGATAGGCACTTGTCTAGAGCCAGCATTTTTTTCAGGCATATATCCTGCGTGCAAACTTAATGTATCAAATTTATAAGTTTTAGGGTCCATTTATATCTCCTTTGCTTTTTTTCTTAGTTCAAATTTTTGTATTTTTCCCGTAGATGTTTTTGGTAATTCACCAAAGATAACATATTTTGGCCTCTTAAATCCAGCCATATTTTCTTTACAAAACTGAATAATATCCTCTTCGGTGGCATTTTTTCCTGGTGCTAATTCAACAAAAGCACACGGTGTTTCTCCCCATTTTTCATCTGGCTTAGCAACAACAGCAACTAAAGATACTGCGGGGTGTTTTGCCACTGCGCTTTCTACCTCTACGGATGAGATATTTTCGCCTCCAGATATTATTATGTCTTTTGAACGATCTTTAATTTGAATATATCCGTCAGGATAAACAACCGCTAAATCTCCAGAATGGAACCAACCTTGTTTCATAGATGTTTCTGTTGCTTCTTTATTTTTATAATACCCTTTCATTACAACATTGCCTCGAATAAGAATTTCACCCATTGTTTTTCCATCCATTGGAACCGTTTCATAAGTTTCGGGATCTGCAACGCATACATCCTCAGTATTGGGATAACGAACTCCTTGTCTTGCATTAATGTCAGCTTTTTCAGCATTCGAAAGTTTATTCCAATCCTCGTTCCATGCACATTGAAGAATATGACCATATGTTTCGGTCAAACCATAAACATGCATTACCTCGAAACCAAGATCATCCATTTTTTCTAGTATAGAGCTTGTTGGAGGCGCTCCAGCCGTTAGGACATACACTTTGTGTTTAATTTCTTTTTTATCCTTTTCATCTGCATTTGCAATTAAATTTAAAACTATAGGTGCTCCTCCAAAATGTGTAACTTTATGTTTATCTATTAAATTATAAATGTCCTTTGCAACAATATATCGACAACATACAATTTTGGCATGTATCAATGCAGCTGTCCAAGGGTAGCCCCAACCATTGCAATGAAACATAGGAACGGTGTAAAGGAAGGTTAATTTGTTTGGCATATTCCAAGCTGTTACGCTTCCTGTCGACATTAAGTAAGAACCTCGATGATGATAAACTACACCTTTTGGTTTTCCTGTAGTTCCTGAAGTATAACTTAATGAAATTGCTTGCCATTCGTCATCTGGTAATGACCAATTAAAATTATCATCACCTGTTTCAAGAAATTCTTCATAGGTACAATCGCCGATTTTTTTCCCCTCACCTTCTTTAAATATTGCCTGATCATCATGAATGTCAATTATTGGTATTTTTTTACCACATATATCCAGTGCTTTCTTTATAGTGGATGAAAATTGTGTATCTGCAATCAACAATTTTGCATCGCTATGATCTAAAATATAAGCTATAGTTTCTGCGTCAAGTCTCGTATTAATAGTATTAATCACACCACCTGTCATTGGAATAGAATAATGTGCCTCAAATAATTCTGGTGTGTTAGCAGCAATAATAGAAACTGTGCTACCTTTAGTAATACCTTTTTTTGTTAAAGCACTTGCAAACTTAGTACACCGATTATATGTTTGGAGCCAATTATAACTTCTCTTACCGTAAACTAACGATTCGTAATTTGGATAAATATCCTTTACTCTTGAAATAAAACTTAATGGAGACAAAGGAACAAAGTTTGCAGAGTTTTTATCTAAATCTTTATCGAAATTGTTCATTAATTTTTAAAATTATAATTCATAATAATATCACTACCTGATTTCACATTACTATAAGCATCAATTCTTGTTAATATTCTAGTAAAAAATATACTAGCACAATCAATTTTAGACTTATAAAAATCTTTGTTTTCTTCAATTTTTCTGTAAGCCACATCTGCCATTTTTAACCACATCAGTCCAATTGATACAAGTGCAAAGATATTCAAGTATTCAGTTGCTGCGCTATTTACCTCATCTTGATTAGTTTTCACATTATTTTGAATCCAAGAAGTTAGATCTTTTAAAATGCTATTGTATTTATTTAATAAAGAACAAAATCCTTTAAGATTATCTTCAGAGCTAAGTTTATTAATTTCTTTATCTATATGGGCGAGATAAGAATTAATAACCTTTCCATCTTTCATTGTTAATTTTCTTAAAACTAAATCAATAGCCTGAACAGCATTTGTGCCTTCATAAATAGGTGCTATATGAACATCTCTTACTAACTGTTCCATACCGTGCTCTTTAATATATCCATGACCACCATAGACTTCCATTGCATTATTTGTAATTTCTACTCCTATATCCGTAAAGAAAGATTTGATTACTGGTGTCATCAAAGCAACTATATCTGAAGCATTTTCTCTAACTGTTGGATCATTATGTTTCAGCATCACATCAGCATTTTGTGAAAGCCAAAATGCCAAAGCCCGTTCACCCTCAATCAATGATTTCATAAATAGAATATTCTTTCTTACATCAGCATGGACAATGATAGGATCAGCCAGATCATCTTTTGTTGGTTGGCGACGATCTTTTCGTCCTTGTTTCCTATCTAACGCATATACTAACGCATTCTGATATGCCGTTTCAGACAGTCCAATTCCTTGTATTCCAACAACTATTCTTTCTAGATTCATCATTGTAAACATTGAGTTTAAACCCTTATTCTTCTCTCCAATAAGATATCCAATAGCATCATCAAAATTAAGTACACAAGTAGCAGAACCCTTAATACCCATTTTTTGTTCAATAGACCCTGTAGAAACTCCATTTCGATTTCCTATTGAACCATCTTCATTTACAATAAATTTAGGTACTAAAAATAAACTTATACCTTTTGTACCTTCAGGTGAGTCAGGCAAGCGAGCTAATACTAAATGAATAATATTTTCTGTCAGATCGTGATCTCCGGATGTAATAAATATTTTTTGTCCGGTTATTTTATAACTATCTTTATCTTGAAAAACTGCTTTTGTTTTTAATATTCCCAAATCAGTTCCACAATGTGATTCAGTCAGACACATTGTTCCACTCCATTTTCCTTCAACTAATTTTGGCAAAAATTTATTTTTTAAGTCCTCACTTGCATGATGATAAATACAGTTATAAGCTCCATGACTAAGTTCGCTATATAATTTAAAAGATAAACTTGCTGAAGACATCATTTCATCAAAAAAAATACTTAATGATTTTGGAAGACCTTGTCCTCCATACTTTGGATCACATGCTAATGATGTCCAGCCATCAGCAATAAATTTTTCATAAGTTTCTTTGTATTTAGGAGGAGTTTTGACTTCACCATTTTCCAATTTACAACCATAATCATCTCCTGATTTTGCTAGTGGGAAAATTGAATTTTCTGTCATTTTTGCTGCTTCTAAAATGATTGATTGAGCTAGTTCTGTATTAACTTCTTTGTACTCGTCAATTTCTTTAAAGTTTTCATTATCTAATAACTCATTAAACAAAAAAATCATATCTTCAGTTGGGGCCTTATATGCTGTCATCTAATTCACCAAAGGTTTTCCAGTTTCTAAAGTATGTTTTATGCGTTCTTGGGTTTTAGGCATTTGAATAAGATTCATAAATGCCTCTAATTCTAAAGCATATATGTCATCTTCTTTTAATTCTTTATTCATACTCGTATTTCCTCCACTTAACACAAAAGCTAATTGCTTACCAACCTCAAGTCCGTGATCTAAAATTTTTTTATCTTTGTATAAATTTTCTAATATTTCATACATTTTATTTCTAACGGCTGCACCTGATAATTTGAATATTGGTTTTTTAGGAATTTTATAGTTTTGATAAACTTCTTCTAATAATTTCTCTGATTCATGCAATAATCTATCTCTATTTATTACAACTCTATCTTTTTCTAATAAAAATTTATTAGGTAATGCTTCATTTGGAGAGCTAGCAGTTTTGGCATATCCAATTAAATCAAATACTTTTAAAGGTGCTAAATCATAATCGTTCATTGCGTCTTCAGATAGAGACCAACGCCATAACATTTCTTTACAACCTCCTCCAGCTGGTATTAAACCAACAAGAGTTTCAACTAAACCAAGTACAACATTGGTATGAGAAACAACATAATTGCTTTGACATAGCACTTCAAAGCCGCCTCCTATTGCTAGCCCAGAAGGTGCAGAAATAACTGGAAATTCAGAATACTTTAATTTTTTGCATGTTTTTTGAAAATCTATAATGAATTTTTCTATTTTATTCCATTCTTTGTTTTTTGCATATTCCATTACATAATTTAAATTAACACCAGCTGAAAACTGAAGAGATTCATTGTTTATAATCAAATTTTTATCACAAGCTGATTTTAACATTTCCATTGAATCTGAGTCGAGAGCATTTGCTTTAGTGGTAAATTCCACTATATTATAGTCCTTATTTTCATAATAATAACAATTTGAAGACGCATTTTCTTTTCTAAGATAATTTTTATTTTTCATTCTTCTTAAGGTGTTAAGCTTGCTATCAAGATATTTTTGTTTTATTTCATCAGTTTTTTGAATATTATTTATTTTATTATACATTTCAAAAGGACCGATTGACCAATTAAAGCCTAACCTCATTGCTTCATCTATATTGTTTTTATCATTTGTTACATTCGGTATTAAAGAAGATGCATATTCTGTAATTTTTTTGATTACCGTTTTAGCATAATCTCCATATTTTCCATTTAAATTAATTAATTTTTCTATATTTATTTGATCACCTATTCCTAGATCAATTTTTTTTGCTTTTGAATAGTTTCCATTTTTCAAATCAATAGCTTCTAAATTTTTTTGTCCTCCTTCTTTTCGCATACGATAAAATCCGCCTTTTCCTTTTCTACCTGTATAGCCATCTTCAATCATTTTTGTTATAAATGAATTTTCTTTTGCAACCTCATGAAAAGGATCTTTTTTTGGCAACTCTTTTAAGAAGCTCTTTAAAACATCTGCCATAAGATCTATTCCAATCAAATCATACAAACCAAAAATTCCAGTTTTAGGAATTCCCATCGGTCTTCCAAAAATAGAATCTGCTTCTTCTATACTTAATTCCATTTTAAAAGCTTCTGTCATTGCCACTTGCATTGCATAAACTCCAACACGGTTACCTAAAAAACCTGGTGTGTCTTTACAAATTATTACACCTTTACCAAGTTTTTGATCACAAAAAGACTTTAATGTATTGATATTTTCTTCATCATTAATGGATTGTGTTACTATTTCTAATAACCCCATATAACGAACAGGATTAAAAAAATGAGTAATACAAAAATTTTTTTTCATATTATCATTCATTTTTTGTGATAAAATTTTTAGAGGTATAGTAGAGGTATTGGATGAAACTATAGAACCTTCTTTTCTTTCTTCCTCTATTTTTTTATAAATATTATGTTTAATATCAATTCGTTCAACAACTGCTTCTACAATCCAATCAGCTTCACGAACTTTGGCAAAGTCATCTTCGATATTTCCAGCTGATATCAAATCAATTTTATTTTTTTCAAGTAAAAGTGGTGGACGTGAATTCAAAATTCTTTCTTTAGCTTTTTCAACTATTTGATTTCTAGCTCCCTCTTTGGATGGTAAATCTAGCATAGTAACTCTAATACCAGCATTAGCTACCTGCGCTGCAATACCACATCCCATTGTTCCTGATCCAATTACCAATACTTTGTTAATATTCATCCTAAACTGCTTGAAGAATAGTTGAGAGTCCTTGTCCTGATCCTATACATTGAGTAGCAAGAGCAAATTCCACACCTTCTCTCTTTAATAAACTTGCTGCTTTTCCAGTAATCCTTGCGCCTGTGGCTCCAAGAGGATGCCCTATTGCAATTGCTCCTCCATCTATATTTAACTTATCCTCATCAATTTCTAACTCTCGCACGCAAGCAATCGACTGAGAGGCAAAAGCTTCATTAAGTTCTACTAAGCCTATATCTTTCATTGTTAAAGAAGATCGTTTTAATGCTTTATTAGTTGCTCCAATTGGACCAAGACCCATATAATCAGGTTCACATCCATGAACTGCAATTGATCTAATTTTAGCAAGAATTTCTATGTTATTTTTTTTAGCATATTCAAGGCTACAAACTAAAAGTGCAGTTGCTCCATCTGTTATAGGGGAAGAATTGCCAGCAGTAACAGATCCATTTTCTATAAATGCTGGTTTTAATTGATTAAGAGTTTCTAGAGTTGTATCAGGTCTGACACATTCATCCGCTGATATAAAATTATCATTAACATTTATTTTTATTAACTCATTATCAAAATTTTTTTTCTTTTGTGCATCTACTGTTTTCATATGACTATTAAATGCAAATTCATTTTGTTCTTTTTTTGTAATTTGATATTTTTTTGCAACGTTTTCTGCAGTTTGACCCCAAGTACAATAAGCCTCAGGGTAATCGTCTTGAAGTTTTGGGTTTGGTGAAAAATTATAACCTATCATAGGCACGTGTGACATACTTTCTACTCCACCGCATATAAATAATTCTCCTGCGTTTAATGATATTGAACCAGCAGCGTTGTGAATAGCAGTCATTGAGGAAGCACATAGTCTGTTGACAGTTGTTGCACCAGCAGATATCGGGATTCCTGCTAAAAAACTTATAACCCTTGCAACATTTAATCCTTGCTCACCCTCTCCATTTGCGCAACCAATTATAACATCTTCGATGTCTCTAGGGTTTAAGGACATATTTTCTAATAACCCTTTTATAGTTTGAGCAGCTAAATTATCAGCTCTAATATCTTTTAGAGATCCCTTTTTAGCAGGAGTAAAAGGTGATCTAACATATTTTGCAATTACAACATCAGACAAAGCAATATATCTATATAAGATACTTAGAAAAAATACAATATTCCTAAGAATACTTATTATAATATAAAACTAGAATTTATTAAAAATATCTAATATTAATGCAAAATGAGACGATATTTTCTAATATTTCTATTATTATTTACTTTTATTGGCTGTGGAACTACAGGGCCACTCTGGTTACCAGATGGGGTTGAAGATAAAGCTAAATTTAAATATCCACCTGCATTAGAAGAAGAGTGTAATCCGTCAGAAAAAGAATGTTAATAAAATATGAAAAATAAATTACAAATTGAAAAAATAAATATTGATAAACTAATTAAAAAATATCAAACACCTCTATATGTTTATTCATATAATAAATTAAAAAATAATTATAAAAAATTAACTAATATTTTAAAAAAAAATATATATTATTCTGTAAAAGCAAACTCTAATCAAGCAATAATATCTTTGTTTTCAAAATTAGGTTCAGGGATAGACGTAGTTTCTGGCGAAGAACTCCAAAGAGCTTTAAAAGCAAAAGTAAATCCAAATAAAATAATATTTGAAGGAGTTGGGAAATCAAAAGATGACTTAAGATTAGCAATTAAAAAAGATATAAGACAAATAAATATTGAATCTGTTGATGAAATAAAAATAATAAACCAATTAGCAAAATCTTTGAAAAGAAAAATAAATATTGGGATTAGAATTAATCCTAACATTGATGGAAAAACAAATAAGAAGATATCTACAGGTCTTGATCATAATAAATTTGGGATAAATTTAAAAGATTTAAAAAAAACAATTGATAAAATCAAGTCGTCTTCAAATATTAATTTTGTTGGAATCTCTTGCCATATAGGAAGTCAAATATTTTCATTAAGTGTTTACAAAAGGTTATTTTTAAAAATGATTGAATTGGAAAAATTTTTTACAAAGAATGGATTAGTTGTAAAACACTTAGATCTTGGTGGGGGCATGGGTTACGACTACGCCAAAAAAATGAAATTTGATCTATATAAATTTTCAAGACTTATAAACAAATACTTTTCTAATGTAGATTATGAAATATCATTTGAACCTGGCAGATTTCTTACTGCAAACTCTGGTTTGTTAATAACAAAAATATTAATGATAAAATCTTCAAGAAAGATCAATTTTATTGTTGTTGATGCGGGTATGAATACTTTGATTAGACCTGCGCTGTATAATGAAATGCATAATATTTTTTCTCCAAAAAAAAATAAAGGCAAAAAAAAATATTCTATAGTTGGGCCTATTTGTGAAACATCGGATACCTTTGCTAAGGAAATAGTTTTACCAAAACAATCGATAGATGATATTTTGATTATTGAAGACGTTGGAGCTTATGGATCATCAATGTCCTCAAATTATAATTCAAAAGTTCTTCCAGCAGAAATATTAATTAAGGATAATAAAGATTATCTCATAAGAAAAAGACAAGATATAAATGAATTAATTAAAAGAGACAAAATCCCTAAATTATAAATATTAATTTAATATGTTGTAGAGTATTTTTGAAAAATTGTTAAATATTTCTAGAAGATCAAGTTTAAATTTATTTAAAATTATTAAAATTTCATTAAAATAATAATTAATTAAATTTAAGATTCCATTGTCATAATAGCTGTAAAAGAAATAAAAAGTAATAATAAAAATTAAAACAATCATCATAAGGATAGAATTTATCAAACTTGGATTCCTTTCTTCTTCTACAAAGGTTGAAGGAAGTTTTTTGCTATAATCTAATTTATTTCTTTCTTGATCATTAATTAAATCTGGAGCCTCTTTTTCGAAACCGGGGAATATTTGAGCACTTTGAAACCATTGAAAATTGCATTTTATACACTTTACTTCTCTTCCATTAGAGAATAAATCGGCTGAATTAACCAAATACTGTGATTTACATGACGGACAATTTAATAACATTTGATGTAAATAAATATTAAATAATTTATATAAATTGTACAATGATCAAATCTACAATATTTTACATTTTTTTAATTTTATGGACTTTTGTTCTTGGATTATTCTTTCTGCCGCTATTATTTTTCCCATATAAGTACCTTTATAGTCCGATAAAACTATGGATAAGAGGTACTTTTTTTTTACTGAAATCTATATGTAATTTATCTTTTGAAATTAGAGGTGAAAAAAACATTAATAAGAAAAATATTAAGTTTATAGCTTCAAAGCACCAATCAGCTTTTGAAACACTTTTTTTATATAATTATTTTTCAAAAGTTATTTTTATTCATAAGTATGAGCTTTTCTTCATTCCTATTTTTGGAATGTATTTAAAAAAATTAAATATGGTTTCAATAAATAGAAAAGGAGGATCAAAAGCTCTAATTAGAATGATTAATGAAACTAAAGAAAAAATTTCTAAAGGTTGTACTCTGATTATTTTTCCAGAAGGAACAAGAAAACTTCCGGGGTCGAATCCTGATTATAAATCCGGAGTAGCAGGTATATATAAAGAAATAAACTTTGATGTATTACCAATTGCATTAAACAGTGGTTTTTATTGGCCAAAAAATTCATTTAAGATTAAATCTGGAAAGATAATTATAGAATTTCTTCCGATAATTAAAAAGGGATTGGATAAAAATGAATTTATTGAATTATTAGAAAATAATATTGAAAAAAAAAGTGCAGAACTGAAAATTTAATTATTTTTTTCTCTTGGATCAAAAGTACCAGCTTGACCAAATTTTTCTATTTGTTTTCTTACTTCTCTAGTTTCAGAAAACATTTTTTCTAAAAAATTACTATCACTATTTCTTATGGCTTTTTGTAATGAAGATAAATCTTCAGAAAATCTTCCAAGCATTTCTAAAACAGCATCTTTATTTAACATATAAATATCTCTCCACATAATTGGATCACTACCAGCTAATCTTGTAAAATCTCTAAAACCTGCAGCAGAGTATTTTATAACCTCTTTTTTAATTTTACTTTCAAGCTCAGTTGATGTTGCAACTATTGAATATGCAATTAGTTGAGGAATGTGAGAAGTCATTGCTAATACTCTATCATGGTGTTCTGCTGACATATTTTCTACTGTCATTCCTATTTTTTCCCACATTTTTTTAATTAATTTGTATTCTGCACTTCTTTTATTGGGACTTGTTAAAATACAATAACGATTCAAAAATAGATCTTCAAAACCATATTCCGGACCACTCTTTTCCAATCCAGCAACAGGATGACCAGGAATAAAATTAATAAATTCATTTTTTTTATATCTATTAAATTCACTCTGAACGCTATATTTTGTAGAACCTACATCCGTAATAATACATTTTGACTTAATATAAGGAGTAATTCTCTCTAATATTTCATTATATGAACCTAAGGGAGTTGCTAAGACTATTAAATCATAATTTTCGTATAAGTCTAAGTTATTAATTATGGAATCAAGAAATTTAAGTTTGGCACACTTTTTTCTTACTTTGATATCTCTATCATAACCAATAACTTTTTTTGAAATCTTCTTACTTTTTAAAGCTCTAGATAGAGAAGATCCTATCAGTCCAACTCCAATTATAAGAGTTTTTTTAAACAAAAATTTAGTCATTTTTTTTATATAACTTTTTAATTGTTGAAAGAGTTTTATTTAATTCTTCCTTCGTCCCGAGTGTTATTCTAATTGCATTTTTTAATCCATAACTCTCCAAATATCGAACTGCTATTCCATTTGAAAGTAGAAATTCATTAACTTTTAATGCGTTTAAATTATTTTTTTCTGGAACAATTACAAAGACAAAATTAGTTTGAGTATCATAAGCTTTTAAACCAATATTATTTAATTCACTTATAAACCATCCTTTAACCTTTTTGTTATGGACTATAACATTTTGAAGATGTTCTTTATCTTTTAGAGCCTCTATACCTGCTGCTATTGCTCCAGGAGTTATATTAAAAGGTGGTCGCAACCTTTTAAGTATGTTGATTAATTTTTTACTACCATAACCCCATCCCAGTCTTATACCAGCCAACGAATATGCTTTTGAGAAAGTTCTAGTAATTAGCACATTTTCAAAATTATCAACTAAATTAAAACCATAGTCGTAGTCTTGTGCATCTGCAAATTCTGCATATGCTGTATCAATAACTACAACAATATTTTTTGGTACTTTTTTAATTAAAGAAAACAATTCTTTTTTATTTAAATATGTGCCAGTTGGATTATTTGGATTAGCAATAAATATAATCTTTGTAGAACTCCTTATATTTTCTAAAATAGATTTAATACTTATTTTAAAATCCTCTTCAGATGCTAAAACTGATTCGGCTCCTGCATATTTTGTAATAATAGGATACATTTCAAAACCATGGATAGCATGTATAATTTCATCTCCGGGTGAACAAAATGCTAAAGCAGTGAAAATCAATACTTCATCTGAACCAGTACCACAAATAATTTGATCCTTGTTAATTTTAAATTTTTTTGAGATTGATAATTCTAATGAATCAGCTGTTAGTTCAGGATATCTAGATAACATCGTCGCCGTCCTAGTGTATGCTTCAATTGCTTTTTTACTCGGTCCAAATGGACTCTCATTAGATGAGAGTTTGATAATATTTTCTTTTCCAGCAATTTTTGCGGTACCTCCCTTATAAACTTTAATAGATTCTACTCCTCTTTTTGGAATAAGTGCATTTTGTTTTTTTAATTGAAGTTGTGCCGAGGAATAAAATATTTCTCTCCAAAGTCTAATTATACTTCCTTTAGAATATTCACCTTTATGAAACTTTATAAGCCTATTTAAAACCTCATTTTCTCTTTTCTTATCAACTACCCCTTTGGATAAATCCTTAAGTTGACCAATTTTTTTTACTATAGATGAACGTTTAATTATTACCTTTAATAATTTTTTATCTATTAGATCTATTTCTTTTCTTAGAGATTTTAATTTTTTTTCATTCATAATGTTTTTGGCTATTTACTAATTATATCTTATGAAATCAAAGAAAACATACAATTGGGCCTAATTTTGAATAAGATTAGGCGATATGATTTGACTTTTACAAGTATTCATATACTAATTCGACCGCATCGATTTGATATCAGCTTGCGGGTGCATTAATTTATCAGCTAAAGCGAATTAAATACCGCCTTAGCTAAGGCGGTTTTTTTTTGGGTTAAACTATGACAAAAAAAATTTTATTAAGAAAAAGTTCAGATCTTCCATGTGAAGAGGCCATTTTCACTGATATGGGAATAATACTTGATTCTGGATATGAATTAAATGATTTCAGAATAAGTTTTAAATCCTATGGAACTCTTAATAATGATAAATCTAATGCTATTTTAATTTGTCATGCTCTTACTGCTGATCAATTCGTTACTAATAATAATCCAATAACTGGCAAAGAAGGGTGGTGGTCTAATATGGTAGGACCCGGAAAATCGATCGATACAAATAAATTTTATGTCATATGCAGTAATGTATTAGGAGGTTGTATAGGTTCAACAGGGCCAAAAGAAATAAAATCTGATACAAAATCTCCTTATGGTATTAAATTTCCAACAATCACTATAAAAGATATGGTCAAAGTTCAAAAAATATTGATTGATGAAATCAAAATAGATAAATTATATGCTGTTATTGGTGCCTCTATGGGGGCTATGCAGGTACTTCAATGGATAATAGATTATCCTGAAAAAATTAATAACAGCATTCACATAGCAGGTGCATTAAAACATTCTGCTCAAAATATTGCATTTCATGAAGTTGGCAGACAGGCAATAATGTCAGATCCAAACTGGCACAATGGAAATTATTTAATCAAAAATACAAAGCCAGAAAGAGGTCTTTCAGTTGCAAGAATGATAGCGCACATTACATATTTATCAGAAGAGGCTCTTCATAGAAAATTTGGTAGAAAGTTGCAATCTAGAGATTTAGTATCATTTGGATTTGATGCAGATTTTCAAGTTGAAAGTTATTTAAGATACCAAGGAAGTTCTTTTGTAAAAAGATTTGATGCAAACAGTTATCTTTATATGACAAGAGCAATGGACTATTTTGATGTAAGTGAAATATTTGAAAAAAATATGAATTTTAATACTGAAAATAATGACCATATACATCATTGTGTAATTTCATTTACTTCTGATTGGCTTTTTCCAACAAATGAAAACAAAGAAATAGTTAAGATATTGAATAGAACAAATAAAAAAGTAAGTTTTACTGAAATAGTTACTGATAAGGGGCACGATAGTTTTTTATTAGAAGAAACCGATTTCTATAAAACAATATCTGGATTTTTAAACAGCAATATTAATGGAAGATTATGAGTATTCAAAGTATTAGAAAAGATTGGGAATTAATACAAAAACTAATTGAAGAGAAAAGAAAAGTTCTTGATATTGGTTGCGGTGATGGTGGTTTAATTTTTAAACTTAAAAAAGAAAACCAATCAATAACAAAAGGGCTTGAAATTGAAGGACATTTGGTCAGAGATGCAATTTCAAAAGGACTAGTAGTAGTTGAAGGAGATGCGGAAAAAGATTTAAATCAGTATAATGATGAAACTTTTGATTACGTAATATTAAGTCAAACATTACAAGCAATGAACAAACCTAAAAGCGTAATTGAAGAAATGTTAAGAATTGGAGGAAAAGTAATTGTATCTTTTCCAAATTTTGGACATTGGAAAATAAGAACTCAGCTATTAATTAAGGGAAAAATGCCCATTACAAAAAATTTACCATATAATTGGTATGACACTCCAAATATTCATTTTTTTACTTTAAAAGATTTTCAACAAATGTGTTTTAAATCTGATATTGTGATTGAAAAAAGTATTGGACTTACTGCGACAGGGGTACAATTTAATATTTCAAATTTTTTATTTGCTAACCTTTATACTTATGAAGCGATATTTCTTTTAAGTAAAAAAAAGTTTGAAACAATAAAGTTAAAAAATAAACAAAAGATATTAGCAGGGTCAAGAGTTAAGACAGTTTAATTAATTTATGAATATTGATATAAATATTATTAATCAACTAAATGATAATTATGCATACATAGTACATAACAACAATGAAGCAATTATTATTGATCCTGCAGATGAAATTCCTATTTTAAAAATTATTAATAAAAAAAATTTAAAACCACTGTCAATACTTATAACTCATAACCATAGTGATCATACTTCTGGCATCAATGGATTATTAAATCATTTTGATTTAGATGTGTATTCATCTAACTTGGCAATAAAAGAAACTACAAAATTAGTAAAAGACAATCAAAAAATTGAATTTAAATTCATTGATTTTAATATAATTGCAACACCTGGTCACACTCTAGATCACATAGTTTATTTCTCAGACAAAGAAAAAATATTGTTTAGCGGTGATACATTATTTTATTATGGCTGTGGAAGAGTGTTTGAAGGAACATATAAACAAATGCATAATAGTTTAAGCAAATTGAAAAAATTACCAGATGAAACTAAAGTCTATTGTGGTCATGAATATACTTATAAGAATTTAGAATTTGTTTTAAATGAGGTTATTCATTATAAAGAAGCTTCTGAAATTAAAGAAAAATACAAAAAAATGATCAGAGAGAAAGGGTCTTCAATGCCATTTTTTCTAGGACATCAAAAAATTTGGAATCCCTTTCTAAATTGTGATGATATTGAGTACAAAAAAAAGGTATCGAATTTTCATAAAAATGAAGGGCAAATTCGCCAAGATGCTAATGATTTAGAATTTTTTGGGTATATAAGAGATAAAAGAAACGCCTTCTAATCCTATAATATTATAATTCGGTTGACATAAGATACACTTCTATATATTTCACCTATTTTCAAGGGAAAATCTATGTTTGCAGTAATTAAAACAGGTGGAAAACAATATTCAGTTGAGTCTGGCACAACTTTAAAAGTTGAAAAAATTGATGGCAAAAAAGGTGAAGGCTATACTTTTAAAAATGTATTAATAATTGGCGATAATAAAAACCAAATTTTAGGAAATCCAGAAATAAAAGGTGCATCAGTAGATGCCACAATTATGCATCAAATTAGAGATAAAAAAGTTACTGTGTTTAAGAAAAAACGAAGACAAAATTACAGAAGAACTAAAGGACATAGGCAATATCTAACAATTGTAAAAATCGATAAAATAAACAGTAAACCCGGTGAAGTAAAAAAAGTTGAAAAAAAAGAAAAAACTGGAAAAAAAATTGAAATTGAAAAAAAAGATTTGAATAAAAAAGTGACATCGAGTAGTAGTAAAATAAAAAAGAAAGTAATTAAAAAAACAAAAAAAAATATAGGAAAGAAAAAGTAAAATAAAATGGCAACTAAAAAAGCAGGTGGAAGTTCCAGAAATGGTAGAGACTCAGCAGGTAGGAGATTGGGTGTTAAAAAGTATAGTGGCCAAATAGTAATTCCTGGTAATATAATTATCAGACAGAGAGGTACTAAAGTACATCCCGGATCAAATGTTGGAATAGGAAGAGACCATACTATTTTTTCTAAAGTTAAGGGCAAAGTATCCTTTAAGAAGTCACGATTAAAAACTACAGTATCTGTAATAGCTTCTTAATTATTATCTTTAATTAAACAAAACATTTCAAAAAAAATGAAATTTCTAGATCAAGTAAAGATTTATGTCTCATCTGGAAAAGGGGGTAATGGTTGTGTAAGTTTTAGACATGAAAAATATGTTGAATATGGAGGGCCTGATGGAGGAAATGGAGGAAAAGGTAGTAACATTATTTTTGAAACAACTAATAGCTTGAACACTTTAATAGATTTTAGATATCAGCAGCATTTCAAAGGGAAGAATGGAGAAAATGGAAAAGGTAAAAATATGACTGGAGCTGCGTCAAAAAATTTAATTATAAAAGTTCCTTTAGGAACGCAAATATTATCAGAGGATAAGTCCACAGTTCTTGCAGATATGATTGATAATAATCAAAAATTTACTTTATTGAAAGGTGGAAAAGGAGGTTTAGGAAATAATCATTTTAAATCTTCTACAAATAGAGCGCCAAGAAAATTCACAGAAGGGGAGGAAGGTACTGAAGCTTGGGTCTGGTTGTCTTTAAAACTTATTGCCGATGTTGGTATTATTGGTCTTCCAAATGCTGGTAAAAGCTCTTTACTTTCTAAAATTTCTTCAGCGCTTCCAAAAATTGCTGATTATCCTTTTACTACTTTAAATCCAGTTTTAGGAGTAGTAAAAGATTATGATTATAATTTCGTTGTTGCTGATATTCCAGGATTAATAGAAGGGGCTCATGAAGGAAAAGGATTGGGTTATCAATTTTTAGCACACATTGAAAGATGCAAAATTTTAGTACATTTAGTAGATGCTAACGATAAGAATGTGATTAAAAACTATGACTCTATTAGGCAAGAATTAGAAAAATATGGAGCAAACCTTAGTAAAAAAAAGGAGATTATTGTTTTAAGTAAAATAGACTTATTCAATGAAGATATTGACCAGTTTAAGAAGAAAATTGAAAAAACTTTAGATAAAAGAGTAACAATTATTTCTAGTAATGCAAATATTGGATTAAAAGATTTAATAAAAGAAATAAGAATGGAATTATAAATATATTGAAAAAATTTAACAAATTATCATAATCATGTTATTTAAAAAAAATGACCTTAAAAAATGAATTAAAAAAAATTGGAAAACAAGCTAAAACAGCTGCATCAATTTTATCAATAACTAATTCAGAAATTAAAGCCAAAGCTTTAATTAAATCATCAGAAAATATTATAAAAAATACTGAAAATATTATTAAAGAAAATAAAATAGATATTGAAAACGCTTATAGTAACAAGTTAAGTTCAGCTTTAATAGATAGATTAACATTAGATAAAGAACGTATATTATCTATTGCAGGAAGTTTAGAAGAAATTGCTGCACTACCTGATCCTGTAGGTAAAATTCTTTCTGAATGGGAAAGGCCGAATGGTTTAAAAATAAAAAAAATTACAGTCCCAATAGGCGTTATTGGAATAATATATGAATCTCGTCCTAATGTAACTGCAGATGCCTCTGCTTTAAGTATAAAATCTGGAAATGCTGTGATTTTAAGAGGAGGAAAAGATTCGTTTTATAGTTCTTCACATATATTCAAAGTATTAGAAGAATCTTTTGAAAATATGAAATTGCCAAAACATTCTATTCAAATGATACCTGTTATTGAGAGAGAAGCAGTTGATGAAATGTTAAAACTAAAAGAATATATAGATATCATTATTCCGAGAGGTGGAAAAAGTCTTGTGAAGAAAATAGATGAAATTAGTAGAATACCAGTTATAAAACATTTAGAAGGAATCTGTCATTTATATATAGATGGAGATGCTAACATAGAAATAGCAAAAAAAGTTATTTTTAATAGTAAAATGAGAAGACCTGGTATCTGTGGAGCTACTGAAACTCTACTAGTTGACAACAGACTTTCAAACCATATTCCTGATTTATTAAAAGATTTAAAAAAATCAAAATGTGAAATACGTGGTGATGATAAAGTTTGTTCAACTGATTCAACATTCAAAAAAGCAACGAATGAAGACTGGGATACTGAATACTTAGATAAAATTATATCTGTTAAAACTGTAAATGGGATTGAAGAAGCTATAAAGCATATTACAAAACATTCTTCACATCATACAGATTCAATCATTACAGAGAATAAAGAAACTTGCTCTAAATTTTTTAAAGAAGTTGATAGTGCAATTGTTTTACAAAATGCATCTACACAATATGCTGATGGAGGTGAATTTGGATTTGGTGCAGAAATTGGAATCTCTACAGACAAATTACATGTAAGGGGCCCTGTAGGTGCTCAGCATTTAACAAGCTTTAAATATTTAGTTTCAGGTAATGGGCAAGTTAGACCATAAATGAAAAAAGTAGGACTTTTAGGAGGATCATTCGACCCGCCTCATAGAGGTCATTTGTTTATATCATTAGAAGCAAAAAAAGTGTTAAAATTATCAGAAATATGGTGGTTAGTAACTCCTAAGAATCCGCTTAAAATCAATAATCCAGCCTCATATCTTGAAAGAATAAATAACTGTAATAAATTTGTTAAAAACCATCCCATTAAGATTAAACAATATGAAAAAAAAATAGATTCAAGCTATTCATATTTAACAATAAAATATTTAAATAATAAATATAGATATATTAAATTTTTTTGGCTTATGGGCGCAGATAATCTAATACATTTTCATAAATGGCAAAAATGGAGAAATATTTTTAATGATCTTCCAGTTGTAGTTTTTAAAAGACATAGTTATAATAGCAAAGCATTGTCCAGTTTAGCTAAAAGAACTTATAGTAATTTTCAAATCAATCAAAAAGATCTAAAAGATAATGTATTTGAAAAATATCCTGCTTGGACTTTTTTAAATAATAAAGAAATTAAAATATCTTCTAGTGAAATACGTGCACAAAGAGAAATATTGAGAGGAAAAAATTAAATCAAAGATTTCCAAAAATTTAAAAGATTTGACGTCCGATATATTAGAGGATGCAAAAGCAAGAGATATAGTCTATATTAATATTAAAAAAAAATCCTCTTATGCTGACTATTTGATTATTGCAACCTGCACCTCTGCTAGACATATTAATTCTGTATCAGAACAAATCGTTTTTAAACTAAAAAAAAATGGTTTTAAAAGTAGAAAACCTGAAGGAAAAGACGCTAGTGATTGGAAGGTAATAGATGCGGGAGACGTAATAATTCATCTTTTTAGAGAAGAGACAAGATTACACTATAATCTTGAAAAATTATGGGATATAAACTTTGATTCTGTAGAAAACGAATTGGCTTAAAGTGATAAAAAAATTTAATAAAATAAAATATATATATTTAGTCATAAAAATATTTTTATTATTTTTCTTACTTTTTTCTCCAAAAATTAATGCAAAATCAAAAGAAATGATTCGTTTAATGGATTTGTTTGAAAATGTTTTTGAAAAAACTCATGAAGAATATGTAGAAGAAATTAGTGAACAGGAATTAATGGAAAAAGCTATTAGTGGAATGCTTTCAGCTCTAGATCCACATTCAGGCTATATGAATGAAGAAACATTTAAAGAAATGCAAGTAGATACTTCAGGTAAATTCGGTGGTTTAGGTATACAAATAACAATGGAAGAAGGGTTTGTAAAAATTATTTCTCCAATAGATGACACACCTGCATATAAAGCAGGCTTGAAAGCAGGTGATTTAATAACACAAATTAATAACAAACCAGTAATGGGTTTAAATTTGAAAGAAGCTGTTGATATGATGAGAGGAAGACCTGGGACAAAAATTATTATAACAATAGCTAGAGAAGGGCTAGACCTTTTTGACGTAGAGCTCAAAAGAGAAATTATAAAAATTGAATCAGTAAAAAATGAAATTTTTGATGATATTGGATATATTCGTATTTCTCAATTTACTGAACAAACTAATAAGGGTTTAATTAAAGCAGTCAAAGAAACAAAAATAACTCTGGATAATGAAGAACTGGGTTATATTTTAGACTTACGATCAAATCCTGGTGGACTGCTTTCTCAAGCAGTAGCTGTATCTGATCTTTTTTTAAATGAAGGTGTAATTGTTTCAACAAAGGGAAGAGATATAAATAATGATAAAAAATATAGTGCAAAAAATGGTGACATAATAAAAAATAAACCTTTGGTAATATTAATAAATGGAGGATCTGCTTCAGCTTCAGAAATTGTGGCCGGAGCA
Source organism: Alphaproteobacteria bacterium MarineAlpha5_Bin12 (assembly GCA_002937855.1). Taxonomy (GTDB): domain Bacteria; phylum Pseudomonadota; class Alphaproteobacteria; order HIMB59; genus MarineAlpha5-Bin12. The sequence goes on from PTKS01000008.1 coordinate 46,881, forward strand.
CTTCAAGATCATAAAAGAGCTATAGTTATTGGTACAAAATCATTTGGAAAAGGTTCGGTACAATCAATCATTCCACTTTGGGATTTTAGAAGAAATAACCAAGGTGCAATGAAGTTAACTACATCAAGATATTATACGCCTTTAGGAAAATCGATACAGGCTAAGGGAATTGAACCAGATATTTATGTTGAGCAGGGTGAATTTAAATCGAATGAAATTAGTCTTTATTCTGAATCAGACTTTTTCGGATCTCTTGATAGTTCTGAAAACTTAGAAATCGAAGAAGAAATAGATGAAAACCAAAAAATATTTGAAACAGATTATCAACTTTCACGAGCAATTGATTTAGTAAAAGCTTTATCAATTTTAGATCAAAAAGAAGGATAAAATGAGTATTGATTTGAAAGAAAAAAAATACAGAAAATGTGTTGGCATAATGATTTTAAATCAGGAAAAAAAAATTTTAGTAGGAAAAAGAATTGACCATCCCAGTGGTTTTTGGCAAATGCCTCAAGGAGGGATTGATAATAATGAAGAGCCTGAAGAAGCTGTTTGGAGAGAAATGAAAGAGGAGATAGGAACAAATAAAGCAAAATTAATAAAAGTTTCTGAACAATGGATAAGTTATGATATTCCTCAAAAAACATTAAATACATTGCCTTGGGGTAAAAAATATATTGGACAAACACAAAAATGGTTCGCATTTAAGTTTACGGGTGATAATAAAGATATTGACGTTGGTACAAAAAACCCAGAATTTAGTGAGTGGAAATGGGCAGAAATGTCTACAATGGTAGATAATATAGTACCGTTTAAAAGGGATGTTTATTCAAAAATATTGAAAGAATTTAAAGATATTTTTTAAAATAAAATAAATTAAAAAAATATTTCAAATTAGAAATAAAATTAAATTTTTTCATAATATTTCGAATTTAATGCTTCTATTTTTGATACAGCTATCAAATATTTTTGTTTTGCCTCAACATTTGATTCATTTTTTAAGTCGTTCATCTGTTTTTCAATTTCTGATTTATTTAAAGCACTTAATTCAGAAACTTCTTCTGCTAAAACAATGCATTTTTCTGGATTTATTTCAATAAAACCAGCTGAAACAAAAAAAGATTTTATGAGCTTTTTGTTTTCATCATATATCATCAAGCGGCCAGGTCGAAGGGAAGATATAAGTTTACTATGTCGTGGTAATACACCAATATCTCCGTCTTTACCTGAAACAATAATCATTCCTACTTGTTCAGAAAAAATTAAACTTTCTGGAGAAACTAAATCAAAATTAATTGTTTTTTCCAATTTTATGCGGCCTCAGCTTCTAGTTTTTTAGCTTTTTCAATAGCTTCATCAATGCCACCAACCATATAAAATGCAGCTTCTGGTAAATGATCGTATTCACCCTTAACAACTCCATCAAAGCTTTTGATAGTCTCTTCTAGCTCTACATACTTTCCTGGAGAACCTGTAAAAACTTCTGCAACAAAAAATGGTTGGCTCAAAAATTTTTCTATTTTTCTTGCCCTTGCCACTGTTAATTTGTCTTCCTCTGATAATTCATCCATTCCCAAAATTGCTATTATATCTTGAAGGCTTTTATAAGTTTGAAGTATTTTTTGAACTTCTCTTGCAACTCTATAATGATCGTCTCCCACTACTTGTGGATCAAGAATTCTTGAATTAGAATCTAATGGATCTACCGCAGGATAAATTCCTTTTTCAGAAATCGCCCTATTCAAAACTGTTGTAGCATCTAAATGTGAGAATGAAGTTGCCGGGGCAGGATCTGTAAGATCATCTGCAGGTACATATATTGCCTGAACAGAAGTTATTGATCCCTTGTTAGTAGTTGTTATTCTTTCTTGTAAAGCACCCATATCAGTAGCTAGCGTAGGTTGGTATCCTACTGCAGATGGAATACGTCCAAGTAAAGCAGAAACTTCTGAACCAGCTTGGGTAAATCTAAATATATTATCTACGAAAAACAGGACATCCTGACCTTCTTCATCCCTAAAATATTCAGCTTGAGTTAATCCAGAAAGTGCAACTCGTGCTCTTGCCCCAGGTGGTTCATTCATTTGTCCATATACTAATGCAACTTTTGATTTATCTCCTTTTAAGTCTATGATTCCTGACTCAATCATTTCATGATATAAGTCATTTCCCTCTCTTGTTCTTTCTCCTACTCCTGCAAATACTGAATAACCTCCATGTGCCTTAGCAATATTATTGATTAATTCCATAATTAAAACAGTTTTGCCAACTCCTGCTCCACCAAATAAACCTATTTTTCCACCTCTTGCATAAGGTGCAAGTAAATCAACAACTTTTATTCCTGTAACCAAAACTTCAGTTTCAGTTGATTGATCAACAAATTCCGGTGCAGGTCGATGTATGGGATATGTTTTTGTTGTCTTTATTTTTCCTCTTTCATCAACTGGTTCACCAATAACATTCATTATTCTTCCCAAAGTTTGGGGACCAACTGGCATTGATATAGGGGACCCTGTATCAGTAGCAGTTTGTCCTCGGATTAAACCGTCAGTAGTATCCATAGCTATAGTTCGAACTGCATTTTCACCTAGATGTTGAGCAACTTCTAAAACAAGTTTATTACCTTTATTGTCAACTTCTAATGCATTCAAAATTGATGGCAACTCACCATCAAACTCCACATCTACAACTGCACCTAAAATTTGTGATATTTTTCCTGATAAATTATTAGCCATAGTATATCCCCCTTTATTAAACTGATTCTGCACCAGAAATTATTTCAATTAATTCCTTAGTAATAAATGCTTGTCTTGTTCTGTTGTACTTCAAAGTCAAATTATCGATCATTTCTCCTGCGTTTCTTGTTGCATTATCCATTGCTGCCATTCTAGCCCCTTGTTCTCCAGCATCACTTTCTAACAAGACTTTGAATATCTGGATAGCTATATTCTTTGGTAATAAATCTTCAAGAATAGACTTTTCATCAGGTTCATAATCATAAATTGAACTATTTTCTTTTTCATTTGAATTTTGTATCTCTTCCTCATTACTTATCTTTATATCCAATGGAATAATTTGTTGGTGACTAACCTCTTGAGTAATTGCTGACTTAAATTTATTAAAAATTATTTTACAAATATCAAAATTATTTTCAAAATACTGTTTTTGGATATAATTAGAAATTTCCAAGGCTTTTTCATAACCTGCACCTGTAGTCCCTAAATCAATATAGCTATTAATAATTTTGTCTTTGAATATTTTGTTGAAAAAGTCTCTGCTTTTTTTACCTATTGTTAAAATTTTTACCTTTTTTTTCTCGGATTCTAACTTTTTTACAAATTTATATGTTTCTCGATTAATATTACTATTAAAACCTCCACATAATCCTCTGTCAGCTGTTACAGGAATAATTAAATAGCTATCTTCTTTACCATTTCCCTTAAGTAAATTAATTACACCTTCACCAGAAATTCCTGAGGAAGCAAGAGAGGATAACATCTCTTCCATACGAGAAGAGTAAGGTCTTGATGCTTCTGCTCTTTCTTGAGATCTTCTTAGTTTACTTGCTGCGACCATTTTCATAGCTGAAGTAATTTTTTTAGTTGAACTAACTGAATTAATCTGTGTTCTTAAATCTTTTAAACTTGGCATATTATTTTTCTGAATATTTTAAAACAAAATTATCAAAAAAAGATTTTAACTTATTTGCATTTTGTTCTGATAATTCTCTCTCTTTTTCAATTGAGTCAAGTAGATCAGAATGACTTGATCTAATTTCATCAAGAGCTTCACTTTCAAATTTACCCACTTGATCAATATTAATTTTGTCTAAATATCCATTAACACCGCTATAAATTGAAACTACTTGTTCTGGAACTGTTAAGGGAGAATATTGACCTTGTTTTAATAATTCTGTTAGTCTTGAACCTCTGTCTAATAATTGCCTTGTTGATGCATCTAAATCTGACGCAAATTGAGCAAAGGCTGCCATTTCTCTATATTGGGCTAACTCTAATTTTACTGATCCTGCAATCTTTTTCATTGCTTTAGTTTGTGCAGCTGATCCTACACGACTGACTGAAAGACCGACATTTATTGCAGGTCTTATTCCAGCAAAGAAGAGGCTAGTTTCTAAAAATATTTGTCCGTCAGTTATAGAAATAACATTTGTAGGAATATAAGCAGATAAATCCCCCGCCTGAGTTTCAATAATTGGGAGTGCTGTTAAGCTGCCCCCGCCATGTGCATCGCTCATCTTTGCTGCACGCTCTAAAAGTCTGCTATGTATATAGAAAACATCACCTGGATAAGCTTCTCTACCTGGAGGCCTTCTAAGCAGTAATGACATTTGTCTATAAGCTACAGCTTGTTTAGAGAGATCATCGTATACTATTAGTGCATGCATACCATTATCTCTAAAGAATTCTGCCATAGTACAGCCAGTATATGCTGATAAAAATTGAAGTGGAGCAGGTTCAGATGCAGTAGCACTTACTACAATAGTATATTCTAAAGCTCCATTGTCTTCTAAAGTTTTTACTATTTGAGCAACAGTAGATTGTTTTTGTCCAATTGCCACATATACGCAATATAATTTATCTTTTTCATTTTTACTTTGATTGACGTTTTTTTGATTTAAAATTGTATCTACTGCCACTGCAGTTTTTCCTGTCTGTCTATCACCAATTATTAACTCTCTTTGACCTCTTCCTATAGGTACTAATGCATCAAGTGCTTTTATTCCAGTTTGCATAGGTTCATTAACACTTTGACGTGGAATTATTCCGGGTGCTTTAAGTTCAATTCTTCTTCTTTCATCAGATTTTATTGCACCTTTTCCATCTATTGGGTTACCCAATCCATCAACAACTCTTCCTAATAATTCTTTTCCAACAGGCACATCAACTATTTCTCCCGTTCTTTTTACTATGTCTCCTTCTTTAATATTTTTATCATCTCCAAAAATACTAACTCCAACATTATCTTTTTCAAGATTCAATACCATTCCCTTAATGTTTCCTGGAAATTCTACCATTTCTCCAGCTTGAACATTATCTAATCCATAAATTCTTGCAATACCATCACCAACACTAAGCACTGTTCCAACCTCTGAAACATCTGCACTAGCATCGAAATTCTTAATCTGTTCTTTTATTACTGAAGAAATTTCAGCAGCTTTTATACTCATTGTGTCTCCTTCATAACCAATTTTAATTTATTTATTTTACTTTTTAAGGAACTATCAATCATTTTTGAACCATGTCTTATAATTAACCCACCTATGATTGATTTATCTATTTTAAAATTAATTGATAAATCTTTTCCTAATTTACTTTTAAGTTTTTCAACAATATTTTCTTTTTGTTGTTCGCTTAAATTTTCAGCAGAAGTAATAGTTGTTAAAATACTTCCTCTTTTTTCAGAATTTATGTCTATAAGTCTTTTAATAATGCTAATTAGTAAAGGAAATCTTTTATTTTTTGAAACAACTTCTAAAAAATTTTTAATTAAGTTATGTGCGTTATTTTTTTGAAAAATATAATTTAGAACATTTTTTTTATCTATACTTGATATCAATGGATTTTTTAACAGTAAGATAAAATCTTTATTTTCATCATAATATTTTAAAATTTCTTTTAAGTCTAAGATGATTTTTTCTACACAATTTTGTTCAGTTCCTAGCTCATATAATGCAGATGCGTATCTATCTGATAATAAACCAACTGAAGAAAGTTCTTTTGCTGACACTTTTTTTTATACCTTAACTATTTAGAAAACAGCTAATTAACATATAGAAATTCCAAGGTAAACCTTAGGATTGAATATCAGTACTATCTTTTTTAAATAGTTTAAAAATTATGTGGGTAAATTACATAAATGAATAAGGGTCTACATCGGGTGTAACCCTTATATTGTTGGAAACATTAATGTTTTCCAACCATTTTTGAGTATATTGATTAAGTTTTGCCCTATCTGAAGAACTAAGCAATATTCTATACCTATATCTACCTCTTAATAAAAAAATTGGAGCCTCGGCAGGACCCATTAATTTTATATTACTTTTTTTTGGAAATTTTTTTAAAATCTTATTAATAAAATTCATAAGAATACCCTTACTTGGTCCACTTATTACAATAGCTATTAGATTTGTAAATGGGGGTAAATTAAATTTTTCTCGATCTGCCAAAATATTTTTTAAAAAAGATCTTCTATCCCTAGTTTTTATTGATTCAATAATTGGGTCATTTGTAAAATATGTTTGAATATAAACATCTCCTACTTCATCATTGCGACCTGCCCTTCCTCCTACTTGCTGTAATAAATTATATGTATGCTCTGAAGCTCGTAAATCTCCTCCTTTTAGACCCGAATCAGAATCCAGAACTGCTACTAAAGAAAGAGAAGGAAAATTATGACCTTTTGCCAAAATCTGTGTTCCTACCATGATATCAATTTCTTTTAATTTAATTTTATTAATTATTGTTTCTATTTTTTTATTTGTATTCATATTTTCACTTGATAAAATTTCCACTTTAGCTTTTGGAAATTTATTTTTTACTTCTTCGGCTACACGTTCAATTCCTGGACCAACTAATCTCATAGATTTTTTTGAATTACATTTACAACATTCATCAATGAAAGGTTTGGTAAAACCACAATGGTGACAAGATAATGAATATTTCTTATTATGCATTACTAGCCAAGATGAACAATAATCACATTGGACTCTATCTCCACAATTTGCGCAAATTGTTAAAGGTGCATATCCTCTTCTATTTAAAAAAATTAAAGATTGTTTTTTATTAGCTAAAGACTTTTTTATTGAATTAATAATTTCATCAGAAATCCATAAATTTTTTGCCAATTTTTCTTTTTTTAAATCAATTATGTGTATTCTAGATAAATCTGAACCGGAATATTGTTTTGATAAAAATACCCTTTCATATTTTTTCTTAATAATATTATAAAAAGTTTCCAAGGAAGGTGTTGCTGAAGACAATATGATTGGTATTTTCTCAATTTTTGACCTAACAACTGCCATATCTCTAGCGTTGTATCTAACCCCGTCTTCTTGTTTATAGGAAATGTCATGTTCTTCATCAACAACTATTAATCCGAGATTTTTAAAAGGTAAAAACAAGCTAGAACGAGCGCCAACGATAATTTTAATTTTACCAGAATAACAATTATGCCAAATATCTCTTTTTTTATTTTGACTTACTTTTGAATGCCAAATTGCTGGTTCAAAACCGAATTTACTAATAAATCGAGATTTTAAATCAGGAGTTAAAGATATTTCAGGTAAAAGAATTAGAACTTGTTTATTTTTTTTTAATATGTCTTTAATACATTCAAAATAAACTTCAGTTTTTCCCGATCCTGTAACACCTTCTAAAACTGTAACTTTGTGATTTTTAATTAAATTACTTTTTATTTTTACAAAAGCTTCTTTCTGTTCTTTGTTTAGAATAGTTTTTGTTAATTTATTTTTGTTTTTAATTTCATTTTTTAATTTGTTTTCATTTTTAAGTTTATAATCAAGTATTTCAATTTTGGGTAATACCATTTTTAAAACAATACCTTTTGGATAAAGATTATATTCCGAAACCCAAGATACAAATTTAATCAAATTGTGATCTAATTTAATATTTGCAATATTTCTTTTTATTTCTTTAATTTTTTTTATAGGATATCTAATTTTAGATACTTGAGTTGTATTAATAATCAATCCAATTTCAGATTTCCTTTTTCCAAATGGTACCTCAACAATATCTCCTATTGTGAAATTAATCTTTTTAGGAGATTTATAAGTAAAAGACTTAGTAAATGGAGCCAGAACTAAAACTTCATAAAGCATATTATTATATATTTTTATATTAAAATTTGTTTAATGTTATTATTTAAATTAGTTTATTTATGTTATAAGGAAAATAAATGAAATTTTTTATTGATACTGCAGATATTGAACAAATAAAGGAAATATTACCTACAGGCTTGGTTGATGGAGTTACTACAAATCCTTCACTAATTGCTAAACAAGGTAAGGATATGAGAGGTATAATTGAGTCTATTTGTGAAATTGTTAAAGGGCCAGTCAGCGCAGAAGTAACTGCTACGGATTATGAAAATATGAAAAAGGAAGGTTTGTATCTTTCTTCAATTGCAAAAAATATTGCTGTTAAGGTTCCTCTTACTGAAGATGGTTTAAAGACATGTCGAGAATTATCAAACAAGGGAATAATGGTAAATGTAACTTTGTGTTTTTCTGCAGGTCAAGCAATTTTAGCAGCTAAATCTGGAGCAACATTTATATCACCTTTTGTTGGCAGACTTGATGATATTAATGAAAGTGGAATAGGTCTAATTAAAGAAATTTATGAAATATATAAAAACTATAACTTTCAGACATCTATTTTGGTAGCCTCAGTAAGAAGTATGGAGCATATAATCGAATCTGCAAAAATTGGTGCACAAATTGCTACTTTACCCCCTAAATTAATTAAAGAATTATTCATTCACCCCTTAACAGACAAAGGTTTAAAAGCATTTTTAGAAGACTGGAAAAAAACAGGTCAAAAAATAATACCTGATAATGGATAAGAAAGAAAATCAGATAAAACAGATAAGTGAAGAAGATGTTATAAAATATCTAAAAAAAAATAAAAATTTTTTGATTAATAATTCTGACCTATTAAACTTACTTGAATTTCCAAGTAAGTGGAAATCAAGTAAAAATGTTATTGATTTTAATTATCAACAATCAAAAAAACTCCAAAAACAAAATAATTTATTAAAATCAATAATTAAAGAAATATTAAAAACTGAAAAAGAAAACTTTGTTTCCCAAAATAATATTTTAAAAATGTCTCTACAAATTGCAAATACTCAGAATTTAAATGAACTTATTAAAACCATCAGAAAAAATTCAAAAATTTTACTGGGTGTTGAATTTATAAATATCATTTCAAATAACAAGCATTTCATTGAAAGTGATGAAAACAAAATGGTTATTTATCAAGATCCTCACAACACTAAAATCCAAAAAATATTTAAAAATGAGGATCCAATATATTTAAACAAAGATGATAGTTTGAATTTTATATTATATAGACAAAGTTCAAAATTTATTAAATCAAATATTGTATTAAAACTTATTATTTCAAAAAAATATTTTGTATTTATTTGCTTTGGATCAAAAAATAAAAATAAATTTACAAAAAAACAAGGTTATGAATTAATTAACTTTCTTGTAAAAGTTTGCGAAGGTAAAATCAAAAATTTTTTAAAAAATCAAAAGTAATTTTAACTTTTCTTTTCCGATATAGAGTCCATAGGATTTGGAACAGCCTTTATTTTTGGCTTATCTAATGTCTCCACTTCCCCTTGAAGTTGGCCACCAAGCTTTATTTGTAAAGCGCTATATTTTGTTGAACCTTTGACAACACCTTTTTCTTGAATCGTTAAGGTATTTGTTACCTCTAGGTTACCATCAAATTCTCCCCATACATCAGCATTTTTTGTTTTTATATCACCTTTTAAATTTCCTGTTTGACCAACCATTAAATTATCGGTCTCCATATTTATATCTGCATCTCCATCAATTTGAACATCACTTGCAGATGTTATTTCGCCTTTAATCTTAACACCAGTTCCTATTGAAACTTTTGCAGATGCTGGCGCATTGGTTGACAAAGCATCTTTTCTAAAATTATTGTCTTTTTCTGAATTATCCTTATTTTTATTTTTATCAAACATAATATTCCTTATTAGTTAATGATTTAATTTTATACCAAAATCACTTTTAAAACAATTTTTACTTTTCTTAATAAATTAGGGAATTCTTAAGTTTTTACTAGATTATATATGTATGGATCTTTCATCTACATTCAAAGCAGCTTCTTTTACTGCTTCACTAGTGGTTGGATGGGCATGACATATTCTTGCAACATCCTCTGAACTTCCTCCAAATTCCATTACCGAAACAATCTCAGATATCAGATTACCGGCTTCATGTCCTATAATGTGACATCCTAAAATTTTATCAGTATTGCTCTCAGCAAGAATTTTTACAAATCCTTCTGATGAAGATGTGGTTAGCGCCCTTCCGTTTGCCATAAATGGAAATTTACCAATTTTATATTTAATATTATCTTTTTTTAGATCTTCTTCAGTTTTTCCTACTGAAGCAATTTCTGGATTTGTATAAATTATAGAAGGAATTATATCATAATCTAAAGAAGGTTTTTGACCTGTAATTTTTTCTACGCAAATTATTCCTTCTTCTTCGGCTTTATGTGCCAACATTGGGCCTGATACCACATCACCAATAGCAAAAATATTTTTAACATTAGTTTGATAATTTTCATTTATCTTGATACTTCCATCGCTAAGTGTTTTTAAACCAACTTTATCTAAACTAAGATTTTTGGTATAAGGTTTTCGCCCAACTGAAATTAAGGCTTTATCAAAATTTTCTGATATCTTTTTTCCATCTTTTATTGATTCTATTTCTGCCAGAATTTCATTATTCTTATTTGACAATTTAATTACCTTATGTGCTAAAATAAATTTCAAACCTTGATTTTTTAATGACTTAAGAAAATGGCTAGAAATTTCATTATCAGATAAAGGAACAATTCTTTCCATTGTTTCTACAACTGTTACCTCAGTTCCCAAACGACTCCAAACAGATCCCATTTCTAAACCAATATAACCACCTCCAACAACTAACAATTTTTTTGGAATTTTTTCTAAAGATAAAGCCCCGGTAGAAGATAATATATTTTTTTCATCTATATTAAATGATGGAATTTCTGTAGTGATTGAACCAGAAGCAATAATTATATTTTTCGCAGATATTTTTTTTTGATTATCTTTTCCTGAAATAAGAACAGTATTGTTATCATAAAAAGATCCAGTTCCAGTAAAAACATTAATTTTATTTTTTTTAAAAAGAAAAGAAATTCCATTTGTTAATTGTTTTACAATTTTTTCTTTTCTTTGCATCATTTGTTTTATATTCAAATTCACATTGTCTGCTATGATACCGTGATCTTTAGAAAAATTTTTTATTTCATAAAATTTTTGTGAAGAATGCAGTAAGGATTTAGATGGTATACAACCTATATTTAAGCATGTACCTCCTAATGTTTGTTCCTTTTCAACACAAGCGACTTTGAGGCCAAGCTGCGAAGCTCTTATAGCTGCCACATAACCACCAGGCCCACTACCAATTATTATTAAATCATAATCAAATTGCATCATAAATTCAAAATTATTTCCGAGGGATCTTCTAATAATTTTTTGATTAAAATCAAAAAACTCACTGCTTCTCTTCCATCTATTATTCTATGATCATAACTAAATGCTAAATACATTGCAGATCTAATTTCTACTTTATCATTTATAACTAAAGCTCTTTTTTGAATATTATGCATTCCTAAAATTCCAGATTGAGGATAATTTACAATAGGTGTACTAAGCATAGATCCATATACACCGCCATTAGAGATAGTAAAAGTACCATCTGAAAGGTCTTCAATGCTTAATTTTCCTTCTTTTGCTTTTACATTTAATTTAGAAATATTAATTTCTATTTCGCCAAAATTCATCTTATCTGCATTTTTTAAAACAGGGACTACCAATCCTGTCTCACTACCAACAGCTATTCCTATATTAAAATAATTTTTATATATAATATTTTCTTCTCTAATTTCTGCATTAACGGCTGGAAATTCTTTTAAGGCATTTAATACGGCTTTTACAAAAAAAGACATATAACCTAATTTTACTCCATAATTTTCATAAAATGATTCTTTTTTGTTTTCTCTAACATTTATAATATTTGTCATATCGACTTCATTAAAAGTAGTTAATATTGCTGAAGTATTTTGTGCAAGTTTTAGTCTTGAAGATATTCTTTTTCGAATATTAGACATAGGAACAACTTCTTCATTTTTTTTTGCATTGATTGAGTCGTCTTCCTGTTCTTTGTTATGTTTTTTATTTTCAATATGTTTAATTACATCACTTTTATTTAAAATTCCCTCTTTAAAAGTTTCTGAAACACTTAATATATTCAATTCATTTTCTTTAATTAGTTTTTTTGCTGTTGGAGATATCTTTTTTAAATTCTCTGATTTAGATAAATTCTTTATATTATTATTTTCTATTTTTGAAATTTCTTGAACTTCTAAATCTTTTTCAGATATAGTTCCTAGTATGCCGCCAACCTTAATATCTTTTCCCTCATTAACATAAATTTTTTCTAAAACACCGGAACTTGGAGCAGAAACCTCTAAAGTTATTTTATCAGTTTCAATTTCTACCAAGGGCTCATCTGTTGCGAAAGTGTCTCCCTCTTTTTTCAACCATTTTGCTACGGTTGCTTCAGTTATTGATTCTCCTAAGGTAGGTACTTTAATTTCTATAGTCATGGTTTATATTTATCACTTTAAAACATTTATTCAATCGGGAGTTTATATTGCCTTAAAGAAACTCCTTCCCAATTTGATTTAACTTCACTTAGATCAGCCTTCAAAGCCAACCGTACTATATTTTTTTGATTTGATAAGTGCCTACTATGTGATCCAGTAGCTGGGGTTGCAGAAGCTCTTCTGCCAATAAAAAATAAATTATGATTTTTGTAATTCAAACTTTGTAAAATATTTTCTATTCTACTACTTATAAATCCCCAAGATCCCATATTTTTTGGTTCTTCTTGACACCAAATTATTTCAGAATTTTTAAATTTTTCCAATTCTAGAGTTAGTGCATCGTATGGGAATGGATATAATTGTTCTAATCTAATAATATAAATATTTTCTAAATTTTGTTTCTCTTTTTCTTCAATTAAATCAAAATAAATCTTTCCAGAACAAATAATAACTCTTGAAATCAAGTCTTTTTTTGAAATTAAAATTTTTTCTCCCAAAACTCGATGGAATGTTGAGTCGTCAATAAATTCTTTAATTGAAGAGGTATTTTTTTTATTTCTTAATCCTGATTTGGGTGTCATTATTATTAGAGGTTTTCTAAAATTTCTGTGTATCTGTCTTCTTAAAACATGGAAATAATTAGCTGGGGTTGTGCAATTAACAATTTGCATATTATCTTCAGCACACATTTGTAAAAATCTTTCTAATCTTGCACTAGTATGTTCTGGTCCTTGTCCCTCATGTCCATGAGGCAAAAGTAATGTAATACCAGACATTCGTAGCCACTTTCTCTCACCACCACTAATGAATTGATCTATGATTGTTTGAGCATTGTTTGCAAAATCTCCAAACTGCGCTTCCCAAATTACTAAAGTTTTAGGATCTGCTTGAGAATATCCATATTCAAAACCTAAAACTCCAAGTTCCGAAAGAAAACTATCAACTACTTCAAATAAACCTTGTTTTTCTATAAAGTGTCTAAGAGGAACAAATCTTGATTCATTCTCTTGATCATATAAAACTGCATGCCTTTGACTAAAGGTGCCTCTGCCACTATCTTGACCAGATAATCGCACTCCATAACCCTCTTGAAGTAATGTGCCAAAAGCTAATGCTTCCGCTGTAGCCCAATCTATTTTGCTTCCTTCAAGAATTGTTTTAAGTCTTTTATCAAAAATTTTTTTAACTTTTGAGTGAATATTAAAATTATCAGGTATCTTATTTATGGCCTTACCAATTTCTCTCAATTTGTTTTCACTTACATATGTCTTACCTCTTCTTGCTCCAAAGCTTGCTGGAGACAATCCCGCCCACCTTCCCTCAAACCAATCAGCTTTATTAATTTTATGAGAAAAAGATGCAGAAAATTCATCGTCTAACAGTTTTATAAAATTTTTTTCTTTATTCTTTATATCTTCTAAAGTTAGAATTTTATCTTTAATCAATTTTTTTTGATATAAATTAAGTGTACTGGGATGAAATTTAATTTTTTTATACATTAATGGTTGTGTGAAAGAAGGTTCATCTCCTTCATTATGTCCTGCTCTTCTATAACAGAACATATCTATGACAACATCTTGTTTAAATTTGATTCTGTATTCAGTCGCTATCCTTGATGCATGAACTACTGCTTCAGGGTTATCACCATTAACATGTAATATTGGCGCTTGGACCATTTTTGCTATTTCAGTGCAATAAGGCGCTGAACGACCATAAATTGGCATCGTTGTAAAACCTATTTGATTGTTAATAACAAAATGAACTGTACCTCCAGTTCTAAATCCCCTCAATTGTGACATTGCAAATGTTTCTGCCACAATACCCTGTCCTGCCATTGCGGCATCACCATGAATTAACAATCCCATAATTTTATCATTTGTTTTGTCATTTAAGATTGTTTGTTTTGCTCTAACTTTTCCAATTGCAACTGGATCTACCGCTTCAAGATGTGATGGATTAGGACTTAAAGTTAAATGAATTTTTTTGTTTTCAAATTCTCTGTCAGTTGAAACCCCTAAGTGATATTTTACATCCCCGGTTCCTAAAACTTCATAAGGATTATTAAGATCCCCTTGAAATTTTGACATAATCTCACGATAAGGAACCTCAAATAACGTAGCTAATATTGTTAATCTACCCCTATGTGCCGTACCAATTTCAATTTCTTTTATTCCAGCTAAACAAGCTTGTTTAACAATTTGCTCTAGACCAGGAATTGAAGATTCACCTCCAACTAAGCCGTATCTTTTTGTACCTATAAATTTCTTGTCTAAATATTGTTCAAATTTTTCTGATTGAAATAATCTTTCATGAATAAATTTTTTTCCCAATTCACTAAACTCAGTTCTATTTAATGGCTCTTCAATTCTTTTTTGAATCCATTGTTTTTGATCAGGATCTTGAATATGCAAAAATTCAACCCCAATAAAACCTGAATATGTTTCCTTTAAAATATTTATTATTTTTTTTAATTTAGTAGATTTAATGCCCAAGCTTCCATCAATAAATATTTCTTTATCAAGATCTTTTTCTTGAAAACCATATGTTTTATAATCAAGTTCGCTGTGAACATTTTTACTCATAATCTTTAGAGGATCTAAATTAGCTGTTAGATGTCCGTTCATTCTGTATGCTCGAATTAATCTTAAAGCTCTAATAGAATCTAATATAGAATTTTTGAACGAGGTATTATCTATATTTAGTAAATCTATTTTTGTTTTACTATAATCTACCTTTTCAATAATTTTTGTTTTTCTTTTTTTCCAACTAGGACCTGTAAAATCGCTAATTATAGATATTTCGTCCTCTTTAAGAGAGTGAAAAAAATCTCTCCAACTTGAATCAACTGATTCTTCATTATTCTGAAATTTAAAATATAGTTCAGCCACATAATGTACATTTGATGAATTAAGAAATGTAGATTTATTATTATTTTCCATTATTCAGCGCTCTTATCATCGTTTCACCTAACAATGCAGGTGATTTTGCAATTAAAACACCACTTTCT
This sequence comes from Alphaproteobacteria bacterium MarineAlpha5_Bin12, assembly GCA_002937855.1. Taxonomy (GTDB): domain Bacteria; phylum Pseudomonadota; class Alphaproteobacteria; order HIMB59; genus MarineAlpha5-Bin12. Next base: position 62,325 of record PTKS01000008.1, read on the forward strand.
TTTAAAGCTTTAATTTTTGAATCTGCAGTACCCATACCTCCTGAGATTATGGCACCTGCATGACCCATTCTTTTACCTTTTGGAGCTGACAATCCAGCAATGAATGCTGCTATAGGTTTTTTTATCGAAGATTTTTTTAAGAACTCTGCAGTTTCTTCTTCTTCAGATCCTCCTATTTCTCCAATCATTAAAATTCCTTCTGTAGAATCATCTTGCATGAATAATTTTATACAATCTATAAAATTCATGCCATGAATAGGGTCACCACCTATTCCAACTACCGTAGATTGACCTAGTCCTACTTCTGAAGTTTGCCATACTGCTTCATAAGTTAATGTGCCAGAACGACTAACAATTCCAATTTTCCCTTTTTTATGAATATAGCCTGGCATAATTCCCATTTTACATTCCCCTGGTGTAATTATACCTGGACAATTTGGTCCTATAAAAAGAATTTTTTCTTCAACAATTTTCTTTTTTATTTTTAACATATCAAGAACAGGAATACCTTCAGTTATACATACAATTATAGGGATTTTAGCTTCAATAGATTCATAAATAGCTTGTGTTGCAAACTTTGCAGGAACATAAATTATTGTGGCATTGGCATTTGTATTTTTTTTTGCTTCTTTAACAGTATCAAATACAGGTAAATCTAAATGAGTAGTTCCTCCTTTACCTGGTGTAATACCTCCTACCATTTTAGTGCCATATTTTATTGACTCAGTAGTGTGAAATGTTCCCTGAGACCCTGTAATTCCCTGACAAAGTACTCTCGTATTTTTATCAACTATTACTGACATTTATTTTTTTGATAATTCAACAGCTTTTTGCGCAGCTTCATTCAAAGAAGACTCAGCAATTATATTTAAACTAGTATCATTAATTAACTTTATTCCCTCTGTGGCATTTGTGCCCTGAAATCTGACAATTACTGGAATATTTAAACTTAATTCTTTCGCAGCATTAATAATTCCTTCAGCAATCATATCACATCTAATAATGCCACCAAAAATATTAATAAATATTGATTTAACTTTTGGATCTGATTGTATAATTTTAAAACCTTCTTTTGCACGATCCTTATTTGCAGTCCCACCTAAATCAAGAAAATTAGCCGGCTCGCTTCCATAAAGCTTAATGATGTCCATTGTTGCCATAGCAAGACCAGCTCCATTAACCATACAACCTATAGAACCATCTAACTTAATATAATTCATTTGATTTTTTGATGCCGCAAGTTCAAGAGGATCTTCTTCGCTTTCATCCCTTAATTTTAAGATTTCAGAATGTTTAAATAATGCATTATCATCAAATGTCATTTTTGAGTCTAATAATACTAAATTATCATTATCATCTATTACAAGTGGATTTATTTCAATTGACGATGCATCCAAATCAAGAAATGAAGTTAATAGTTTTTTGATAATCGAAATAAACTGATTTTTTTGATTTTTATCAAAAAGTAATTGATCACAAAATTTTAAAAATTTATGATCATTATCCAGCAAAAAATTTTCAAAATGATAAGAAATAATCATTTCGGGTTTTTCTTTTGCAACTTCTTCAATATCAACTCCACCAGATATTGATGCCATTAACATCATTTTAGAAACCTTACGATCTATTATTAAGCTAATGTAATACTCTTTTTTAATTAAAGTCGCTTCTTCAATATAAACTATATTTACTTTTTTTCCCGATTTTCCAGTTTGCTTGGTTACTAAAGTATTTCCCATCATAAACAAAGCTTCCTTTTTTAAATCATTAAGATTATCAACAAATCTGACACCTCCTTTATCATTTTCATGATTTAAAAAATAACCAGAACCCCTACCACCAGCATGTATTTGTGATTTTACAACCCATGATGATCCATTGAGATCTTTGACTAGTGAGTCTAGATCATCATTTTTATTATAAATTATTCCATTAGGTATAGGCAGATCATATCTTGAAAGAATTTTTTTAGCTTGAAATTCATGAATATTCATTATTTAAAATTATTTCTTTAATAGTTTATTCGCTAAGTTTGTCAGATTTTTTACAGCCTTTACAGAATTCATAAATAATTTTTTTTCCTTTTTATTAAGTCTCAATTCCATCACTTTTTCTACTCCTTTAGATCCAATTACTACTGGAACTCCGACGTACAGACCTTTGACTCCATATTCTCCATTAAGATATGCGGCACATGGGAGTATTTTTTTTGAATCTTTTAAATAGCTTTCAGCCATTTCTAAAGCTGCAGAAGCTGGTGCATAAAAAGCCGATGCATTCTTTAGTAAAGCTCCTATTTCTGCTCCACCGTTTCTTGTTCTTTCTATAATTTTATTAATTTTTTTTGTAGTTGTTAATTTTAAACTTATTAATTCTGGTATAGGAATTCCTGATACTGTTGAATATCGAATTAAGGGTACCATTGTATCACCATGACCACCTAAGACCATTGCATCAACATTTTCAATAGAAACATTAAATTCTTTTGATATAAAATATTTTAATCTAGAACTATCTAAAACGCCAGCCATTCCAACACACATATTTGTTTTCAATCCAGCTGTTTTTTGCAAAACATTTACCATTGCGTCTAAAGGGTTTGTTATACAAATTACAAATGCCTTCGGACAATGTTTCTTTATGGCTAAACCTACTTGTTCAATAACTAATGTATTTTTTTCAACCAAATCATCCCTAGTCATTCCTGGCATTCTTGGGAAACCTGCTGTTATAATAACTACATCTGAATTTTTCATTTTATTAAAATTATTTGATCCTTCTATTTTAAATTTAAATGATTCTATAGATGATGATTGATAAATATCTAATGCTTTGCCTTGGGGTACACCCTTCTTAACATCAATCAGAACGACATCTCCTAAATTTTTAAGAGAAACTAAATGAGCTAATGTTCCACCAATATTACCAGCCCCTATCAGAGATATTTTTTTTCCCATAATTAAACCATATATATTATTTATTTTTTTTGAACAATCGCCTTCTTTATTCCCGCTATTGCCTTAGCAGGATTAAGTCCTTTTGGACAGGAGCTAGTGCAATTCATAATAGAATGACACCTATATAGTTTAAATGAATCTTCAAGGCTCATTAATCTCTCTTCACGCTTTTTATCTCTTGAATCATTTATCCATCTTGATGCTTGTAACAAAGTTGCAGGGCCCAAATATTGATCCCCATTCCACCAATAACTAGGGCACGACGTCGTACAACAAAAACACATAACACATTCCCAAGATTCATCTAATTTTGCTCTTTCTTCTTTTGATTGTATTTGTTCAACATTATTGTTTTTTTGATGTTTTTCTTCATCCGATTGAAGCCACGGTTTAATTGACTCGAATTGTTTATATGCTTCACTTAGATCAGGAACTAAATCTTTAATTATTTTCATATGAGGTAATGGATAAACCCATATATCTTTTTTAATTTCACTAATGGGTTTTAAGCAAGCTAGCGTATTTATTCCATTAATATTCATTGCACAAGATCCACAAACCCCTTCTCTGCATGATCTTCTAAATGTTAGGGTAGTATCAATTTCATTTTTTATTTTTATCAATGCATCTAGCACCTTTGGTCCACAAGAGTTAATTTCTAACTCATATGTATCTATCCTTGGATTATCATTTTTGTCTGGATCCCATCTGTATACATGCATCAATTTTATATTATTATTGTTTTCTGCTTTGTAATGTTTTCCTTTAACAACTTTGGAATTCTGGGGTAGACTTAATTCAACCATTGCTAATATACCCTTATCTTTGGTGGGATACTCTTTATTGCATTTGTAAGTGTCTTCATATGAACTTGTTTTTTTTCCATTTTAACATTACCATTTCTATTAATCCATATCAAAGAATGAGCTAGCCAATTTTTGTCATCTCTTTCAATATAATCTTCTCTGGCATGTGCGCCTCTGCTTTCTTTTCTGTTTAGCGCGGAATGTAAAGTTGCTTTAGATTGGATTATTAAATTATCCAGCTCTAAAGCTTCTACTAAATCAGTGTTAAAAATTAGAGATTCATCCGTTATATTCAGTTTTTTAAAAGAGTCTTCTACTCCATTCATTTTTTCAATTCCTTTGGAAATCAATTCATGATTTCGAAAAACTGCACAGTTTTTCTGCATAATTTTTTGCATTTCAACCCTGATCTCTCCAGCCTTAAAATTTCCTTTTGAGAATCTGATAGAATCAAATCTTTCCATTATTTTGTCTGTTACTATATTAGGTAATTTTTTATGCTTATGATTGTTTTTAATTTTATTATAAGCAGTTTCACTTGCTGTCTCTCCAAAAACTAATAAATCAATTAATGAATTTGTTCCTAGTCTATTTGCTCCATGAATAGAAACACAAGCTGCTTCACCAATAGCCATCAGGCCATTACAAATATTTTCCGTATCACCATCAATATGACTTATAACTTCAGTTTTATAATTTGTAGGAATTCCTCCCATATTATAATGTACTGTAGGAATGATAGGAATTGGCTCTTTAGTTGCATCTATGTTTAAAAAAGATTCAACATTTTCTAAAACTCCAGGAAGTCTTTTTTTCAATAAATTTCTGTCTAAGTGTTCTAAATGCAATAAAGCGTGATCTTTATCCTTACCACAACCTCTACCTGCATTAACTTCCATTGTTATGGCTCTACTTACTACATCTCGGGATGCTAAATCTTTTGCATTAGGAGCATAATGTTCCATGAATCTTTCTCCCTTTGAGTTTGTAAGATAACCCCCTTCTCCTCGAGCACCTTCTGTAATTAAAACACCAACTCCATAAATGCCAGTTGGATGAAATTGAATAAATTCCATATCTGAAAGTGGTAAGCCTCCTCTCAAAGCCATAGCGTTACCATCACCAGTGCAGATATGTGCACTAGTAGAAGATAAATAAGTTCTTCCATGACCTCCAGTTGCTAATATCGTCTGATGGGAATGAAATCTATGTATAGTCCCATCCTCAAGATTCCAAGCTATCAAACCCTTACAAGAATTATCTTCATCAAATAACAGATCTATTACAAAAAATTCTATGAAGAACTTTACCTTATGTTTTAAAGATTGTTGATATAGGGTATGCAACAACGCATGGCCTGTTTTGTCTGCAGCAGCGCAAGCTCTTCTGGCTGGTGGACCCTCACCATTTTTGGTCAAATGGCCTCCAAAAGGTCTTTGATAAATTTTTCCATCATCAGTTCTACTAAATGGCATTCCGTATTTTTCTAATTCAATAACTGCTTTTTTTGCATTTGAGCATAAATATTCAATTGCATCCTGATCCCCAAGCCAATCTGATCCTTTGACTGTATCAAACATATGCCATTTCCAGCTATCTTCTCCCATATTACCCAAAGCCGCACCAATACCTCCTTGCGCAGCCACTGTATGGCTTCGGGTTGGAAATACTTTTGAGATACAAGCTGTATTTAAACCTTTTTCTGCTAAGCCAATTGCTGCTCTTAAACCAGAGCCCCCTGCACCTACAACAATAACATCATAATAATGATCAACTATATTATAAGTATGAGTCATAATTTTTAAAAATACAATAAAATGATTGATGCAATAGAAATAAACATAAGAATGTATGAAAGATATTCATTAGCAAATAATATTTTTTTTCTTAAATTTTTTTGTGAAATGTAATCTTCAATTATAGTATTCATTCCTAGCTTTCCATGATAAATCATAAGTAATAGTGAAGATAAAAGTATTAATAAATTAGCGTAAGAATTAAAAAAATTTGAAATCTGATTTAAATCATAATCAATTATTTTTTTAAAATAATACAAAAACCATATTGTTAAAGGTAATAACAAGACCGCAGTTATTCTTTGCGCTAACCAATGAAATTTTCCACTTGTCATGATATTTAGTATTTCACTAATATTAATATAGTTAACAATAAAGAAAAAACTATAACTAAGTAGCCAGATATATTTATAAATTTTAAATTTATAAAGTATCCAGTTGACCAAATTAAATATCTTAGCCCATTAATTAAATGATAAAGTATAGAAAAAAACCATAAAAAAAAGAAGATCTGAATTATTAGTATGTTGTTTAATATTTTAATTAATAAAAAATTATTTTCATCTAAACCAAAATAAAATAAAAAAATTACAATAATTATTGTTCCTAAATAAAGTCCAAAACCAGTTATTCGATGTGTTATTGAAAAAATCGCTGAAGGAATTTTTTTATGAATAGTTAAATGAGGTGATAAAGGTCTAATTTTATTTTTATCCATTAAATTTTTAAATTTTTGCTTTTGTTAAAAAGAATTGATAATTCATTAATGATATATATTTATTAAAAAATCAAGAATTGTGGATAACCTAGTGGATTAAACAGAAAATTAAGCACAAAAAGTACTTTAGTTGAGTTAAATATCTAATTTTATACAAAATATTATAATTAAAACTGAATTTTTTCTTGAAACTTAAGGGAAAAAAGGTTCATATAAAGAGTATCTTTATATAAAGGTATTTCAGCCAGGAATTATCCATTTGTTACGTGCAGTGGATAAGTTGGCTTAAAAGGTTAAAATAGTTGTTCTGGGAGGAATGTCTATTTATTTTAATTATTTCAACATCTCCGCCGGATGTTAAATTTAAAACTTTTTAAGCTTTTCCTGGCTTTTTTATTTGTCTTTTTTAACAAAAAACATCAACACTAAACCTATTAAAAGAAAAACGATGACGCTGGACATCCCTGCTCTTTGGGAAGAATAAATGGAAGTCAATACTGCAAATAACCAAGGTCCTAAAAATGCCGTGACCTTACCTGATAAAGAATAAAATCCAAAAAATTCAGCTTTTTTTTCATCCGGTGTGTTTTTTGCAAAATAGACCCTGCTTGCTGATTGTATTGGTCCAAAAAATAAACTCAAGGATATTCCTAAAATTATGAATGTATTTTTTTCATCAACAATTAAAATACTTAATCCAAAAATAGTCATAGCTATGAGGGAAAATATTATGATTTTTTTTGAACCAAAAAAATCTTCAAAAAATGAAAAAATGATAGCACCTACACCTGCAGCTATATTTGTTCCAATTCCAAACAAAATCACTTGATTAAACGGCATTCCAAATGTTCCAGCCGCGTAAATTCCTCCAAATGCAAAAACAGTGTTAATTCCATCAATGTAAAACATTCTTGCAATTAGAAATTTTGCCAAATTTATATACTTTTTAATTTCTTTTATTGTTGAAAATATTTGAGTGAGACTACTTTTTAATGCATCAAAAAAATTGATTGATTTATTGTTAGTATCCTTAAAATAAATAAATAATGGTAAAGAAAAAAGTATAATCCAACAACCCACGATTGGTCCACAAATTCTTATATGTTCGTAGTTATCTTTATCTAAACCCAGAATAGGATCTTCACTTTGAACAAATAAAACAAGAATTAAAATTAAAATTGATAAACCACCAAAGTAACCTAAGCCCCAAGACAGTCCAGATGTCTTTCCATATTGTTTTTTGTCAGAGATAATTTTTATAATTGCATTGTATAAAGTAAATGCTAATTCACTCGTTACCTGTCCAATAATTACTAATAAAAGTATTAAAAAAATTTTGTCATTTTTTGGATCAGCAAACCATAACAAGAATGCGCATAAAGAATATATTAGTGTTAAAAAAATTAGTAATTTTTTTATATTTTGTGATCTATCAACAAAAGAACCAATTATGGGACTAAGTATTGCTATACATAAACCTGATATGGCTATTGCATTGCCCCAATAAATAGTACCTACTTCGGTATTAACAGATAAAACTTCAGTAAAATAAGTAGCAAATATGAATGTTGTTATAACAGTGCCCCAAGCACTATTTGCCCAATCATAAAACGCCCATGAAAATTTAACTTTTAAATTTTTGTTACTATTGTGATTCATTATTAATAATTTCTGATGCTTTTTCTGCAATCATTATTGTTGGTGCATTTAAATTTCCACTTGTAATTTCTGGCATAACTGAAGCATCGACAACCCTTATATGATCTAAACCATGGATTCTTAATTTTTGATCCACAACTGCCATCTTATCTTCTCCCATTTTTAAAGTACATGAGGGATGATAGGCTGTTTCTGATTTAGATCTAATATATTCTTCTAATAATTCATCATTTTGAACTTCTTTTCCAGGACCAATTTCTTCTCCAGCAAATGATTTTAGTGAATTTTGACTTAAAATTTTCCTTGCTACATGAATGGACTCAATGGTTTGTTTTAAATCATCCTCATGTTCTAAATAATTAAATTGAATTTTTGGATAATCATATGGATTTGAGCTAACTAGAGTCACCTCTCCTCGACTTTTAGGATGGTTTGGACTAGCGTGTAATTGATATCCGTGTCTATCTGGATCAATTAAACCGTGATCTATTACAAAGGCAGGAAAAAAATGAAACTGAATATTAGGATATTCTCTATCTGGTGAAGACTTGCAAAAACCTCCTGCTTCCAAAAACGAGTAAGAGCATGGACCACTTCTTGATAAAAACCATTGTATTCCAATTCTTAACATATTTATTTTATTGACATATTTGTAGAGAGTATCAGGAGTTCTACATTCTTGTTGAATATAAGTTTCAAGATGATCTTGAAGATTTTTTCCTACCCCATCTAGTCCGTGAACAACTGTAATACCTTTTTCTTTTAAATGACTTGGGGGGCCCACACCAGAAACCATAAGTAGTTGCGGGGAGTTTATAGAACCTCCACTTAATATAATTTCTTTATTTGCAAATATTTTTACCAACTTATTTTTTATTTTTACTTCTATGCCAATAGCTCTTTTTCCCTCAAAAATAATTTTTTCTACAAAAGAGTTGCTAAATATTTTTAAATTCTTCCTTGTTTTAACTGAATTCAAATAATATTTTGATACACTAGCTCTCTCTCCATTATGAATTGTAACATCGTACATTCCAAATCCCTCTTGTTCTTCACCATTCATATCCGTATTTATATTATAACCAGCTTCTCCAGCTGAATTTATAAATGCTTTAAATAATGGATTATTATTTTTTGACTGGTTAACCGGTAGAATACCATTTGTTCCTCGAAATTTATTTTTACCTCCAGACCAAGTTTCAATTTTTTTAAAGTAAGGCAAAACTTTTTCATAAGACCATTCATTAAGGCCAAAAGAAGCCCACCGCTCATAATCATTTGGGTTTCCCCGTACATACACCATTCCATTATGAGCAGAACAGCCGCCTATCATTTTACCTCTTGGACAAAACAATCTTCTATTATGAAGGTGAGGTTCGGGATGCGAATAATACTTGTAATTATATTTTGGATCATGCATTGTATATAAAATTGCAAGTGGCATCTTTACTTTCCAAATATCACTTGATCTTCCTGCTTCAAACACCGCAACAGTATTATTTGAATTTGCAGAAAGACGATTCGCGAGAACGCAACCTGCTGAACCTGCACCAATAATAATATAATCAAAATTCATAACAATCTTAATAATTTCTGAATATATAAGTTAATATTGTTGATAGGGATATTAATATTAAACAAAAAATAAAAATAAAATTAATACCCATATTAAGATCTATAAAAACACCAAATAAATAAGGGGAAAGTGCAGTGGAAAAAACTCCTATTGCATGCAACATGGCTCTTATAGAACCAAGATTTAATACACCATAAAGCTCTGCCCATAATGATCCCATGAAAGGTATAGCTAAACCACAAGATAATGACATCAAACTCATATATAAAATAATAATAATAGGATTATCACTAATTAATAATAGAAAAATACCAAGAAGCATCGGAAGTAAAGATATTGGTATAAGATTTCTAGTTTTAAATTTATCAACTATAGGACCTCCTATAATTAAACCAACTACACTTAACAAACCATAAAAAACATAACTTAATGCTAACAACTCAAGGCTCCAAGACTTCTCATTTGCAATATGAACTTGATAAAAAAGCAAACCAGTAACTATGAATGGAGGCATCAGATATGAAGGTAAATAAATATAAAATTTGAAATCTTTAAATAAATCCCTTCGATCAAAAATTTTTTCATCATTCTTTTTCTTTTGAGATTCTAAAAACTTTTTATGCCGTTCCCTATGATCTTTTAATAAAAATAGATATAAAGGAATAAAGATAACCAAAATACTAAAGCCTGCAAACAACCATGTTAATTGCCAACCGACTAAAGTTAATAAAAGCACAACTAATATTGGAAGCACCATTTCTCCGATTGGTTGACCAAAACTTCCAAATGATAAAGCCTTACCTCTGTTTTTCCCATAATATCTCGCCATACTTGTTTGACTTGCATGACCTAATCCTCCTTGGCCAAAAAATCTCAGACCAAATAATATAAAAATAATTAAATAAGGTGCATAATCTAAATAAAACATAGCAATACAAGAAACTGCTAAACCGAAAGAACTAAAGAATGTAAAAATTCGTAAATCAATTTTATCAATTAATTTACCATACCATATCAATACTATTGAACTAATTATGGTAGCTAAAGAATATATTAATCCAAATTCTGCATTGGTTAAATTAATAGATTCTCTAATTTGAAAGTTAAATAAAGAAATAAAAAAAGTTTGACCATAACTAGCAAAAAAAGCAGTAAATAGACCAAAAAATAAAAAATTTGATTGTGATAAAAAAAATTTAAAAAACAATATTATTCCTAAGTAAATATTATAGTATCTATAAATTATTTTTGTGAATTGATATAATTATTTATTGCGCCTGTAGCTCAACTGGATAGAGCACCAGACTTCGGATCTGGGGGTTAAGGGTTCAAATCCTTTCAGGCGCGCCAATTTAAATTAAATTTTTTTCAATAATAGTTTCGGCAATTTGAATAGTATTAAGTGCTGCGCCTTTTCTTAAATTATCTGAAACTATCCACATATTTAGGCTATTATTTTTTGATTCATCTTTTCTTATTCTACTAACATAAACTTTATCATCTCCAGCAATTTCAACTGGTGTTACATATCCTTCATCTTTGCGGTAATCTATTACTGAGATACCTGGAAAATTTTCCAGCGCTTCTTTAACCTGTTCAATGGAAACGGACGATTCAAATTCAATATTTACTGATTCCGAATGTCCAATAAAAACTGGAACTCTTACACAAGTTGCTGAAATCTCAATTTTATCATCTATGATCTTTTTAGTCTCATCTATCATTTTTTGTTCTTCTTTTGTATTTCCATTATCTAAAAAATCATCACAGTGAGGAATTACATTAAATGCAATTTGTTTTGTAAAATTATTTTTTTCTATAGGTTTGTTTACATATATGCCCTTTGTCTGTTCAAATAATTCATCCATTGCTGACTTGCCCTTACCCGATACAGATTGATAAGTCGACACTACTACACGTTTTATCTTTGATAAATCATGTAAAGGTCTTAATGCGACAACCATTTGTATGGTTGAACAATTTGGGTTGGAAATAATTTTATTTTTGTTTTCTGCATTAAAAAAATTTTCTAATTCTTTACCATTAACTTCTGGAACTATTAGTGGAATATCTTTTTGCATTCTAAAATATGAAGTGTTGTCAATTACTATGCATCCTTTGCTTGATGCGATTGGTGCAAACTTAGAAGACACTTCAGATCCGGGAGAAAAAAGTCCAATGTGCGCTTTAGTAAAATCAAAATCATCTAAACTTTCAACAATTATTTCTCTTTGTTTAAATTCTAATTTTTTACCTTTTGATTTTTCAGATGCTAAACAATATAAGTTTTCAACTGGAAAATCTCTTTCTTCAAGTATTTGAAGAATTTCTCTTCCTACATTTCCAGTAGCTCCAACAACTGCAACATTGTATTTTTTGTCCATTAATTACCCATTAAAACATTCAATTGTTCAATTATTGCTTTACCCATTTCATCAGTTGAAACAATTTGCATTCCTTTTTGAGAAATATCAAGCGTTCTAAGGCCATTTGCCAATACTTTCTGTACTGATTTTTCAATTAACTTACTTTCATCATCCATATCAAAACTATATTTAAGCATCATTGCAAAACTCATAATCATTGCCAAAGGATTGGCTTTATTTTGACCTGCAATATCCGGCGCACTTCCATGAACAGGTTCATACATTCCCAATCTTTTTCCAGTTGAATCAATATTACTAATTGATGCAGATGGCAACATTCCTAATGATCCGGTTAACATTGCTGCACAATCACTTAAAATATCTCCAAAAAGATTATCAGTAACGATCAAGTCAAACTGTTTAGGCTCACGTATCAATTGCATAGCGCAGTTATCTGCGTACATATGAGTGAGGTTTACATCGTTATATTCTGACTCATGAATTTCACTAACAATTTTTCTCCAGAACATTCCGGTTTCCATAACATTCGCTTTTTCTACTGAAGTAACTTTGTTCGATCTCTTTTTTGCTAAATCAAAAGCAACTCTTGCTATTCTCTGAACTTCACTCGTTGTGTATGACTGTGTATCCACTGCTTTTTTTTCGTTTTCATTTATTGACTCGATGCCTCTGGGTTTTCCAAAATATACACCACTTGTCAATTCTCTTAATATTAAAATATCAAGACCTAAAATTAGTTCTTTTTTTAAAGAGGAGGCATTAACTAGAGCATCAAAAACAATTGCGGGTCTTAGGTTTGCAAATAAATCTAATTCTTTCCTAAGTTTTAATAATGCAGCTTCTGGTCTTTTTTCTCTTTCGACATTATCCCATTTTGGCCCACCTACAGCACCAAATAATACAGCATCTGAATTTATAGCTTCATCAAGAGTCTTATCACTTATTGAGTCACCTTCCGCATCATAAGCTTCACCCCCAACCAATCTTTCTGAGATATCAAAAGATATTGATTTATATTTTGCCATCCAATCAATTATATCTAGAACGGGTTCAATAACTTCTTTTCCTATTCCATCACCTGGGAGTATTAAAAGTTTTTTATTTTTAATCATCTTAAATTATTTATATTATCCATGGATGATTTTTTTGAAGCTTCTCCTCATAATCATCTATACTTTTCACTTTCTGTAAAGTTAGGCCAATATCATCTAATCCTTCAATAAGACATTTTTTTCTAAATTGATCGATTTCAAAACTAAATACTTTATTTTTTTCTTGGATTTCTATTTTTTGATTTTCTAAATTAATTTTAAATTTTGTTTTTTCATCTGCAAATTCATTTAATAAAGCAACAGATTCTTTATCTAATTTGATTGGGAGAATCCCATTCTTAAAACAATTGTTATAAAATATATCTGCAAAACTAGTTGAAATTATACATTTGAAGCCAAAATCTAATAAGGCCCAAGGAGCGTGCTCTCTGCTTGATCCACAACCGAAATTGTCTCCAGCAACTAATATTTTTGCAGACTTGAAATCACTCCAATTAAGAACAAAATCATTTTTTATATTACCTTGTAAATCAAATCTTAATTCATGAAATAAATGTTTTCCTAAACCTGATCGTTTTATTGTTTTTAAAAATTGTTTAGGAATTATCATATCTGTATCTACATTAATCATTGGTAATGGAGCTGCTATGCTTAAAATTTCTGAAAATTTCTCCATTATTTTATTATTTCCTCAACAGAAGAAATTTTTCCATTTATTGCCGAAGCCGCTGCAATTGCTGGGCTTACAAGATGAGTTCTTCCCTCTCTTCCTTGCCTTCCTTCAAAATTTCTATTTGATGTAGATGCACATCTTTCTTTAGGTTTTAATTGATCAGGATTCATTGCTAAACACATAGAACATCCAGGCTCTCTCCAATCAAATCCAGCCTCAATTAAAATTTTATCTAGTCCTTCTTTTTCAGCTTGTTCTTTGACTAAACCAGATCCTGGAACTATCATTGCATCTACTGTGTTGCTAACTTTTTTCCCTTTAACTAAATTTGCAACTTCTCTTAAATCCTCTATCCTTCCATTAGTACACGACCCTATAAATACTCTATCAATTTTTATAGTATTGATAGGTTGATTTGCCTCTAAACCCATATAAGATAAAGATCTTTCAATTGATTTTCGTTTATTTTGATCTTTAATTGTATTTGGATCAGGGATTAATCCATTAATGGGAATAACATCTTGCGGACTAGTGCCCCATGTTACTTGAGGTAAAATTTCACTAGCCTTAATATTTATTTCTTTATCATATGAGGCACCTTCATCTGAAGGAAGTGATTGCCAAAATTTAATAGCTTTTTCCCAATTTTCACCTTTTGGTGCATAGGGTTTATTTTTAATATAGTTGAATGTTTTTTCATCTGGCTCAATCAGACCTGCTCTAGCACCTGCTTCAATACTCATATTGCAAATTGTCATTCTACCTTCCATACTTAATTCTCTTATAGCTTTTCCTGAATATTCTATTACATGCCCCGTCCCCCCTGCAGTACCTATTTTTCCAATTATATGAAGGATTATATCTTTAGCTGAAACTCCTTTTAGTAAAGTTCCTTCTATATTTATTAGCATATTTTTAGCTGGTTTTTGAATTAGTGTTTGTGTTGCAAGAACATGTTCAACTTCACTTGTCCCTATACCAAAAGCGAGAGCACCGAATGCTCCATGAGTTGCTGTATGGCTATCACCACAAACAATTGTCATACCAGGTTGAGTAATTCCTTGTTCAGGGCCAATAATATGCACTATACCCTGTCGGACATCCAAAAGTGGAAATAAGGTTACACCAAAATCCTTACAATTTTTTTCTAAAGTTTCAACTTGAATCCTACTTTCTTCATTCTTTATACCTTTTGATCGGTCAGTAGTTGGAACATTGTGATCAGCAACAGCAAATGTAGAACTTGGTCTTCTTACTTTTAAATTATTATTTCTTAACCCCTCAAAAGCTTGAGGACTAGTTACTTCATGTACTAAGTGCCTATCTATATATAGTAAGCTAGTGTCATCTTCTTGTCTGTGAACAAGGTGATTATTCCAAATTTTATCAAACAGAGTTAGTTTTTTATGGTTTTGACTCATTGTTAGGTTTTTCTACCTCAACTTTAGATTCATCAGTTTTAGTTTCTTCAGTTTTTGTTTCTTCAGTTTTTTTTATTTCTTCAGAAACATCTTGATCCTTTGTATCCTTTTTGATGTCTTCATTTTCAACTTTGCTTTCATCTTTTTGTTCTATATTTTCTGATAATTCATATAAATCTTGTTCATCACCTCTATTTTTATCTGCTATACGAGTGTTCTTACCAGACCGTTCTCTTAAATAATATAACTTACCTCTCCTAACGTCGCCTTGTTTTATTATTTGAATAGAATCTACTGCAGGACTAAAAAAAGGAAAAACCCTCTCAATACCTTCGCCATAAGAAATTTTTCTAACAGTAAGAGAAGAATTAAGTCCTGCATTTTTTTTAGCAATACACACTCCCTCAAAAGATTGAATTCTAGATCTCTCTCCTTCTGTTACTTTTATGTTTACTTTTACTGTATCTCCTACTCTAAAATTGGGTATACTTTTTTTAGATGTTAGTTTTTTTATTTGCTCTTTTTCAAAATTATCTAGTATATTTTTCATTGCTTTGCTCTTTATAATAATTCAGGTCTATATTTTTTTGTTTTTATTATAGACTGTTTTTTTCTCCATTCACTAATCTTTTGATGATTCCCAGATAAAAGAATGTCTGGAACCTCATATGATTTTTTATGCTTTTCATCAAACCAAATCTTTGGTTTAGTATATTGAGGATATTCAAGTAAGTCACTGTTAAAACTCTCATTTTGCAAACTTTCCATCTTTCCAACTACACCAGGTAAAAGTCTTACACAGCCTTCTATCAAATTCATTGCTGCTATTTCACCTCCTGCAAGGATATAATCACCAACACTTATTCTCTCAAAATTATAAGCATCGAGCACTCTTTCATCTACTCCCTCAAATCTCCCACAAAGAATTATTATTCCAGGACCTTTAGAAAATATTTCTAGTTTTTTTTGTGAAAGAGGCTCACCGGCTGGTGTCATATATACTAAAGGTAAATTTTTTTCCATATTTTCCATAGCTTTATTTACAGCTTTTTCTACTATATCTGGCTTTATTATCATACCTGGACCACCACCATAGGGTGTATCATCAATTGTATTATGTTTGTCTGTAGAAAAATATTTAAGATTAAAAGTTTCACAATCCCAAATTTTTTTCTTCAAAGCATTTCCAATTATTGAATGATTTAGGGGACCTGGAAAAGTTTCGGGTATTGATGTCAAAATCTTTGCACTCCAAATATTAGTCATTTACAATTCCTTTTATTGGATTAGCAATAATTTTTCTTTTAGGTTGATCAATTTTCTTTATGTTGTCTTGATTAAAAGGAAGAAAGAATGTTTTGTTATTTTTTTGATTTATTTCGAAAAGATTTCCAGCTCCAAAATTTTTTATATCTTTTACTATTCCTATTTTGTTTCCTATATTATTTATTACATCAAAACCAATTAAATCCGATACATAGTATTCCCCTTCTTTAAGTGTCGGTAAACTCTCTCTTTTAATAAAAAGTTTTTTTCCAATTAAAGATTCAGCCTCATTCCTACTTTTTATATGTTTTAGACTAATTATAACGTTTCCTTTATGCTCTCTAATAAAATTTAATTTGACTAAATTTTTTTCTTCTTCAAAAAAAACTGAGTTCATTTTACTTATGTTCTGTCTGTTTGATAAAGAAATCGCCATTTTTAAATGACCTTTTATTCCTACAGCTCCAATAATTTTACCTATCTCAACATTCATTATTAAAAAGTATCAAAATTTATTTTGTTTTGTCCTCCGTAGGAGCTTTTGCATCCTCTTTCTTTTCTTCTTTAACTTCTTCTTTTGGTGTTTCTGCAGCAGGAGCTTTTGCATCCT
>PTKS01000009.1 GCA_002937855.1 Alphaproteobacteria bacterium MarineAlpha5_Bin12
TCTTTCTTTTCTTCTTTAACTTCTTCTTTTGGTGTTTCTGCAGCAGGAGCTTTTGCATCCTCTTTCTTTTCTTCTTTTCCTTTTCTTTCGGCTTTAGGAATATGTCTTTTTGTTTTTTCTGTAATTTTAGGCTTTTCCATAACTCCAAAATTACTTAAAAAAATAATTATCCTATCACTTGGCTTTGCTCCATTGTCTAACCAATATTTTGCTCTATCAATGTCAATTTTTACTCTATCTTTATTATCTTTTGGCAACATTGGGTTATAGGTACCTATTCTTTCTATAAACTTTCCATCTCTAGATCTTCTAGAATCTGCTATTACAATTCTATAAAAAGGGCGCTTTTTTGCTCCTGCTCTTGATAATCTTATTCTAACTGGCATTTATTTTCCTTTCATAAATTAATTTAAAAAATTTTGAGGAATATTTCCTTTAAGTTTATTCAATAAACTTGAAGGATTTTGGCCTCCTCCCATATTTTTCATCCTCTTAAGCATTTTTTGAGACTGTAAAAATTGCTTAAGAAGCTTGTTAACATCTTGTACTTTCGTACCAGAACCTTTTGATATTCTTATTTTCCTTGAAGCCTTAATAATTTCGGGATGTTTTTTTTCTTTTAGTGTCATTGAGCTAATTATAGCTAATTGTTTTATAAGAATATCATCAGAAATATTCTTTTCAGCCATAGCTTTTTGTGCTTTAGATACTCCGGGCAGCATTGTTAACATTCCACTTACTCCGCCCACTTTTTTCATTTGCTTAATTTGTGAAGCAAAGTCATTTAAATCAAAATTTCCTTCTGAAATTTTTTTGGAAATTTTTTTAATATCTTCTTCTTCAACATTTTGAGACGCTTTTTCAACTAAACTCACAATATCACCCATTCCGAGAATTCTTTTTGCTATCCTATCAGGATGAAAATTTTCTATTTGGTCTATTTTTTCTCCCATGCCTAAAAATTTTATAGGTGCACCTGTTACCGATTTAACAGAAAGAGCTGCTCCTCCTCTACTATCACCATCAACACGTGTTAAAAATACCCCTGTTATACCTATTAAATCATGAAATTTTTTTGCAGTAGTTGCAGCATCTTGCCCACTAAGAGAATCTGAAACTAATATTTTTTCAATTGGAGAAGAAATTTCATTTATTAATCTTAATTCCCCCATCAAATCTTCATTCAAAACCTGTCTACCTGCAGTATCAATAAGTAAAATATCATAAAGTTCTTTTTTGGCTTCAAGCAAAGAATTAGAAATAATTTTTTTTATATCTTTTGTATTATTTGTTTCAAAAAAATTAATATCATTTTTATCAGATAAAATTTTTAACTGCTCTTGTGCTGCAGGCCTGTAAATGTCAGCGGACACAGTCAATATTTTTTTATTTTGTTTATCTTTTAATAATTTTGCTAATTTTGCTAACGATGTTGTTTTACCTGATCCTTGAAGCCCACAAAACAAAATAACTGCTGGGGGAGTGGTATTTAAAATTAAATCTTCATTCTTTGATCCCAAAATATCAACCAACTCATCATATACTATTTTAACAATCATCTGGTCTGGTTGAATATTTTTCAACACATCTTGTCCTAATGCTTGAGATTTTATTGAGGTTATAAATTGTTTAACTACTTCTAAAGAAACATCTGCTTCTAAAAGTGCAACTCTGATATCTCTAAGAGTTGAGTCTAAGTCGTCTTCCGAGATAACAGCTTTTCCTTTAATTGAAGAAACTATATTTGTTAGTTTATCTGAAAGTGACGAAAACATTTTATCTCCCATAACACATTTAGCACCAGGGCGCGAAACTCGCGGGCTGGTGTACACATCATTATTGATGTGCTGAAATTCACTTAAAATTAGGTGAAATTTAGCCACAACTATTAAATCATGAGAATAAAGTCAAGTTTACTCTATAATTTGGCTTATTCTATTGTATTAATGCCTATAAATAAAATACTAGGATTATAATGAAAACACTAAAATTCATAAAAATGCATGGATTAGGAAATGACTTTGTAATTATTGATAGAAGAAAGAAAAATTTAAAAATAAATGAAAGCATAATTAAAAAATTAAGTGATCGAAAAACAGGGGCTGGATGTGATCAAATAATTACAATAGATAAAAGTTCAACCAATCTTGTTGACGCAAAAATAAAAATATTTAATCCTAATGGAGATCAGGCAGAAGCTTGCGGCAATGGAACTAGGTGTGTTGCGAAAATTTTGTTTAAAAATCTAAAAAAGAGAAAAATTGTTTTAAAATCTGCTGCGGGAAAATTAATTGCACAAAAAAATAAAAATGGGACCATCAGCGTAAATATGGGGAAAATGAAAGAAAAGTGGACTGACATTCCAATTTCTAAAAAAATAGATACTAGAAATATACCAATAAATGTTGAAGGTTTTACAAATGGCTTCGCTGTAAATATAGGAAATCCTCATATTGTTTTTTATGGAACAAATTTGAATAAGATAAACTTATTAAAAATTGGCCCAAAAATAGAAAAGAACAATTTATTTCCAAAAAAAACAAATGTGGAATTTGTTCAAATTATTAATCCAAAAAAAATAAAAATGAGGGTATGGGAAAGGTCTGCTGGAGAAACTCTAGCATGTGGTAGTGGTGCTTGCGCCGCCGTTTATGTGGGATTTAAAAAATATAATTTAAAAAATGAATGTAAAGTAATATTAAAAAAAGGATCAATCTTGATTAATATATTAGATAATAACGAGGTAATTATGACTGGTCCGGCAGAAATTAGTTATTATGGTGAAGTTGATATTTAATTCATGAAAAAGAATAATAGTTCACAAGTTGTAAATTTTGGTTGCAGATTGAATTCCTATGAATCTGAAATAATGAAAACCTTAATTTATAATAATAATATTGAAGATACATTTGTTTTTAATACTTGTGGTGTAACAAAAGAAGCTGAAAGGCAAGCACAACAGGCTATAAGAAAATATAAAAAAAACTATCCTAATAAAAAGATAATTGTTACAGGCTGTGCATCTCAAATTGATCCAAGCAAATTTAAATCAATGAAAGAGGTGGATTGCATTATTGGCAATAATGAAAAAGTTATAAATTCAACTTGGAAAAATTTAGAAAACCAAAAAAATAGTAAATTGCCAAATATTATGGAAGTGACAACAACTAACACTAATATAATTGAAAAATTTGATGGCAAAGCAAGGGCTTATGTAGAAATACAACAAGGGTGTGACCACCGTTGTACATTTTGTGCTATTCCATTTGGAAGAGGTAACAATAGAAGTGTACCAATCGGATTAATTGCTAAAAGAATAAATAAGTTAGTAGAAAATGGATATAATGAAGTGGTACTAACTGGAGTTGATATAACTGATTATGGTAAAGACTTACCTGGAAAACCTAGATTATCCCAAATGATTAAAAGAATATTAAATAATGAGCCAAATTTAAACCAATTAAGATTATCATCTATTGATTGTGCAGAAGTGGATAATGATTTTTGGGAAATTTTTAAATATGAAGACAGGCTAATGCCTCATCTTCATATAAGCTTGCAAGCTGGAGATGATATGATCTTAAAAAGAATGAAGAGAAGACATAGTAGGAAACAGGCAATAGAATTTTGTGAAAAAGCTAAAAGTATTAGACCCGATGTAGTATTTGGAGCCGATCTTATAGCTGGATTTCCTACAGAAACAGATAGTATGTTTAATAAAACTTGTTCACTAATCACAGAGTGTAATTTAACATATTTACATGTATTCCCATATTCTCAAAGAGAAAGCACACCAGCATCAAAGATGCCACAAGTTCCTACAGAAACTAAAAAAAACAGAGCTTCTCATTTAAGAAAAATTGGTCAAGAAAAATTAATTGAATATCTATCGTCATCGATTGGAAAAGAAAAAACTTTTTTAGTAGAAAAAAATAATGGGGATTTTTCAATTGGCAAGACAAAAGAATTTTGTCCAATTAAAATTCGTACAAAATTAGAAATAGGAAAATTGTTTAATTCTAAAATTATATCTTATGATAATAACATGTTAGTTGCATAATGTTGTTATCTAAATTTAGAAAGGGTATTAGCAAATCTTCGAAATATATCTCAAAAAATATTGCAAGTGTCATTTCAAGAAATGCCCTAGATGTAAATCAAATTCAAGAAATTGAAGATATACTAATTAGTGCTGATTTAGGTGTACAAGTTTCAAAGCAATTAATAAATGAAATTAAAAAAAAGCATCTCAATCAAGATGTTAGTTTAGAATCTATACAATATACTTTAGCTAATGAAATAGAAAAGATATTGACACCATGCCAAGCAAAAATTGACATATCTAAAACAAATGGGCCTCAAGTTTTTTTATTTATTGGGGTAAATGGTTCAGGCAAAACAACTACTATAGGCAAACTTTCAAAAAAGTTGTCTGAACAAAACAAGATAATAGTAGCAGCTTGCGATACCTTTAGGGCCGCTGCAGTCAGTCAAGTCAAAGAATGGACACAGAAATCAGGCATAAATCTATATGAAGGCAAAGAAAATCAAGATCCTGCAAGCGTAGCTTTTGAAGCTTGTATAAAAGCAAAAAATGAAAATTTTGATTTAATTTTTATTGATACTGCAGGTAGATTGGGAAATAATAAAAACTTGATGGAACAATTATTAAAAATCAAAAAAAGTTCTCAAAAAGCTATAACAGATGCTATTACTAAAACATTTTTAGTATTAGATGGATCCTCTGGTAATAATATTATTAATCAATTCGAAAATTTTAATAATATAACAGGAGTTGATGGCATTATCATTACTAAACTTGATGGAACCGCAAAAGGTGGTGCATTGGTATATTTAATATCAAAATACAAGGTGCCAATTTTTTTTGTAGGTCTTGGAGAAAAAATAGATGATTTACATGAATTTAAAGCCAAAGAATTTTCACTTTCTTTATTTAATTTATTTGATGAACATTAAAATATGAAAAATACATTAAAATTATTAGTTGATTTTGGACCTTTAGCTATTTTTTTTATCTTTTATAAAAGAACGGGGAATATTATTGATGCGATTCAACCACTTATTATAGCAACCATTATATCTGTCCTAATTTCATATATAATTGAAAAGAAAATTCCAGTTATGCCTACCTTAGGCGCTATTGTAATTACAATTTTTGGTGGACTAACTCTATATTTTGATAATCCAATATTTATTTATATGAAACCAACAATCATTAATATAATTTTTGCAGGTATACTTTTTATTGGGAATATTTTGAATAAGCCTCTTCTTAAACATTTAATGGGAGCTTCAATCAATATGAAAGATGAGGGATGGTTTGAACTAAGTAAAAGATGGGTAGTGTTTTTTATATTTTTAGCTATTCTAAATGAAATAATTTGGCGTAACTTTTCAAAGGCCTATGGAAATCAGCCTACTGATGACATATGGATAAATTTTAAAGTCTTTGGCATATTAATTTTAACATTTATTTTTTCTGTAACTCTATATCCAATATTAAAAAAATATTATAAAAAAAGTTAATTGTGCTTTAAAGAATAAATTCCTGGAAGCTCCTTTCCTTCAAGCCATTCAAGAAAAGCTCCACCAGAAGTAGAAACATATGTAAAATCTTCAATAACCCCTAAATTGTTAATTGAAGAAACTGTATCACCACCACCTATAACCACATTGATTTGTTTTTTCTTTGAAATAAGAGATAAATTTGTAGAAATAATTTTCGTGGAATTATCAAAAGGTTTATATTCGAATGCCCCTAGTGGACCATTCCATAATACTGTTTTTACTTCTGAGAATAATTTTATAATTTCTGCACAGGATTGAGATCCTATATCAAAAGCTTGATGATTTTTTTTAATTTTTTCAACCAATGTTTCATTTACAGAATTCTTATCACCTAAACTTTTAGAGGTTATTACATCAGTTGGTAAAATTATTCTACAACCACTTTCTAATGCATTATTTTCTATATTTTTTATCAAATTAAAATATTTTTCTTCAACTTTTGATAATCCAACATCTATTGATTTTGATGCTAAAAAGGTATTGGCCATACCACCCGCTATTACTAGGTAATCAAGTTTTTTAACCAAATTTTCTAAAATTGTAATTTTTGTTGAAACCTTTGAACCTCCAATTATTGCTAATGCAGGTTTATTAGATTTATTTAATATACTATTTAGTGCGTTAATTTCTTTTTCAAACATTAAGCCTGCATAGGAAGGTAAAAATTTTGTAATACCAACTATTGATGCATGGGATCTATGAGATGCTGAAAACGCGTCATTAATGTAGACGTCAAAGTTGTAAGAAAATTTTTCTGCAAAACTTTCTATATTTTTTTCTTCTTCTTTATGAAATCGAATATTCTCTAATAAACATACTTCACCGGTATGCATTAATTTAATTGTATCTTCTATTTCTTTACCAAAATAATCTTTTACGAAATATAGTTTATTAAGTTTGAGGGAATTTTGAATTTCATTTATAATATTCTGAAGAGAAAGTTCTTTTTTAAAAACGCCTCTGGGTCGACCAAAGTGAGATAATAAAAATATTTTATTTTTATTCTTTATAAGATTTAATAAGGTTTCTCTAAGTGAATAAATTTTTGTAAAATCTGATATTTTACCTTTAACGACTGGTACATTTAAATCTACTCTAACCAAAACATTCTTTTTAAAAATTTTTGTATTTTTTTGGAATTTTATTTCTAATGCTTTATCCACAAATTTTTTTTAATGAAAAAACCTTTTATTTCCTAGGTTTTTTTAAAAAAATACACAAATATCTGAATTTCTACTATTAATTTAGCATATATAGTATATAAAATAGACCCCAACACTATATGTAGGATATATTTATGTCATGGACTGAAGAAAAGGTGTCTCAATTAAGAGAATTATGGGATCAAGGACTACCAACATCTCAAATAGGTAAAATACTAGATTTTTCTAAAAATGCTGTTGTGGGCAAAGCTCACAGAATTGGACTAGAAAGAAGACCTTCTCCAATTAAAAGAAGCATAATGAAGCCTGATAGAAAAAAAGCGAGAGCTCCGTTGATGCCAAATTTGAGTATAAATTTGAAATCGGATAAGAGCTTTGAACAAAAAGATAATTCGAACGAAAACGCCTCATTAACCACTAAAGATAAATTTATTGGTAATAACGTTATTGCAAATAATAAAAATTCAGGATGTGAATGGCCAGTGGGTCATCCAAATGAAATAGATTTTAGTTATTGTGGTGAAAAAAAATTGGAAGGAAAACCCTACTGTTTAAAGCATTGCTCAAAAGCATACATTGTTGCTGATAAAATCAAAAAGGAAGATGCAGCAGCATAAAAGTGAATTATAATTTTTGTAATTACAAATTACTATGTCAGTTCGACGTATTTGCTTTAAAACAAATTTTGGATTTATATCCATAAAAGAAGAAAATGAAAAAGTAATTTCAATTAATTTTAAAAAATCAAATAATTTATCTCCCAACAAACTTTTATTTAGATTAAGAAAAAATATTAATGAATTTTTTAAAAAGAATATAAAAAATATTAAATGTCCAACAAGAATTATTGGAAATAAAAATCAAAAAAAAGTATGGCATGAAATAAAGAAAATTAAATATGGCAAAACCAAATCATATAAACAAATAGCAAAAAAAGTAAAATTACACCCAAGATATGTAGGAAAAATTTGTAGTCAGAATAAGTTACTCTTAATAATTCCTTGTCATAGGGTAATTAGAACAGATGGAACACTAGGAGGATTCTCAGCAAATGGTGGTTTAAAGCTTAAAAGAAAACTAATTCAATTTGAAAAAATTTAATATCAAATTTAATATATTAAGAATTTTTTTCTAAATTTTTAATTTTTTAAAAAAAAAATAGAAAAAGATTTTAAAAAATCTTGTTTTAAAGAATATTTTTCTTTACTATAATAAAAATAAATCAAAATGAGAAAAAAAAGAAACTTATTAAACCGATTAGACGATGGTCCAGTTATTTGTGCTGAGGGATTTCTTTTTGAAATAGAAAAAAGGGGATATATGGCTTCAGGTGAATTTGTCCCTATGGTTTCATTAGATCATCCTGAAGTTCTAGAAAATTTACACAAGGAATTTCAACATGCAGGCTCAGATATAGTTCAAGCATTTACATATAATGGTCACAGAGAGAAAATGAAAGTAATAGGAAAGGAAGAACTTCTGGAGCCATTAAATAGATCTGCTTTACAAATTGCAAAAAAAGTTGCTGAGAACAATGATGATGGTGAGCCTAATTTAATGGCAGGAAATATTTCAAATTCAAATATTTGGAAACAAGGAGATAAAAATTCACAATTAGAAGTTGAAAAAATGTTCAATGAAATGGTTGGTTGGGCAGTTGATGAAGGTGCAGATATGTTAATTGGTGAAACTTTTTATTATGCTGAAGAAGCTTATATGGCTTTGAAAGTTATGAAACAAACTAAACTTCCATCAGTAATTACTATTGCTCCATATGGACAAAATATAATGAGAGACAATATTTCTATAGTTGATACATGTAAAGAATTGGAACAGCAAGGCGGTGATGTAGTGGGAATGAATTGTCACCGGGGTCCAAATACAATGATGCCCTACCTCAAAGAAATTCGTAAAATATTAAAATGTCATATGGCTGGTTTACCTATTAACTTTAGAACAACAGAAAAGAGTCCAACTTTTTTTAATTTGCCTGACCATAATGGCTGTACACACCACACTCCTCATACAACTACATTTCCAACAGCATTGGATCCAATGCAGTGTAATAGATATGAAATTAAGCATTTTGCAGAAGAAGCGTATGCGATAGGTATAAATTATCTTGGGGTTTGCTGCGGTGCTAATCCAATGCTAATCAGGGAAGTTGCTGAGGCTGTGGGATTAAAAGTTCCTGCTAGTAAATATAGAGAAAATATGGAAAACCATTATATGTACGGAAAAAATAAAAGAATACCTGAACATATAAAAGCTTATGGTGATAAAGCTTAAAAAAGGCTAATTTTTATCTATTTTTTTAAAAGAATCATTAAATTTTTTTAAATTTTCTTCTGTGTATTTATTGTAGTCAAAATCAATTTTTGAAGTTATTTCTGATACCATACTCCACATTGTTTCTCTTAATAAAGAAGCACATTTCATTGCATTGTATTTGAGGATTAATTGGTCATCAGTTTTTTTATTAAAATAATTTTCTAATAAATATATTTCTTCTTTATCTGAAAAGTCATTATTTGAAGCTAGCCCTCCTAAATCAAATAGCGGACTATTAAATCCTGAATATTCCCAATCAATTAACCATAACTTTGAACCATCATCTAGTATATTAGCAGGTAATAAATCGTTATGTCCAAATACAATTTGATAAGGCGAGGAATTATTCTCTAATTTAGAACAATTCCCCAAAAGTTGATCGAGGATTGGGGAATGTCTACTATCATTATTTCTTAAAAATTGTGCGTAATTTTTTATAACATGAAAAACCCAAAAAATCATTGCCGGCCCAAAGATTTTTTTTGGAATTTCATAATGTACTTTTTTTAAAAGAAAAATTATTTTATCTATATTGTTTCTTACATCTACTGGAGAAAATGTTTTACTTTTTATATATTCCAAAACTAAAACACCTTCTTTATGATAAATTACTTTTGGGCTTATTCCGACATCATAAGCTGCTTTACTAGATATTAATTCGTTTGATCTTAATACATGATGTTCTAATATATCTTTACCTAACCTAACAACCACTTTTGTACCACCATCCTTTACCAAAAAATTTTGATTGGTGATTCCTCCATCCAAATTAGATATCTCTATTTTATTTTTCCATATTGGAAGAGATAATATCTCTTTTTCAATTCCTTTAAAATCTGATGTCGTGTTCATATTAAATCATACCATACTTATCTTTTAATTTATTACTTCCTGATTTAATTATTCTATCAGCAATAATAGAAATAAATGCTACGCATAGACCAGAAACTAAACCCCTACCAATATCAGCTTTAGTTAAAGCAATATATACTTCTTGTCCCAAATCTCTTGTACCAACAAGTGCTGTAATTACCAGCATAGATAATGCAAGCATAATAGTTTGATTAATTCCTAACAATATTTCTGGTAGAGCTAATGGTAATTTTATTTTAAACAGTAGTTGTCTTGGAGAACAGCCACAAATTAGAGCTGCTTCTACAATTTGATTGTTAATATTTTTTATCCCATGCGCAGTATATCTTACTGCAGGGGCTAGAGCATATAATATTACTGCAAGCATTGCAGTAAAATCTCCAACTCTAAATAACATTACAACTGGAATAAGATACACAAAACTTGGTAATGTTTGAAGTGTATCAATAAATACGGTGAGAGCTTTATTTGCTCTAGCGTTTACACCTGCCCATACTCCGAGAGGTATACCGATCATCGAAGCAATTAAAACACTTGAACCACAAAGATATAAAGTGATCATCGCCTTTTCCCATAAGCCTGTAACAACAATAAATAAAGATAATACTAGGCATAAAAAGGCTAGTCTTAATTTTCCAAAATACCACCCTGTAATAGTTAAGATTGTTATAAACCATGGCCATGGAATTCCAAGAAAGAACCTTTTTATTGGTAACATAAAATAAGTTAATAAAGTTACTTTAAAAGATTCTAAATTATCATAATAATTTATATTTATATATTTTACTAATTCTTCCCAAAATAATGAGGTATTGAAAACTAAGTTTTCTGGAAAATTTTTTATTAATGGTAGAAAAGGACTAAGTAAATAAATTACAATTATAAATATAAACAAAGTAATTATATTAAAATTTTTTTTAAAAAAAGAAATATTTTTTTTTCTTTTTCTTGCTGGTATGTTTACAAAAGCCTGACTTAATCTATCTAAAGCTATAGCTAAAACTACTATCGCAACACCTGTTTCAAAACCTACTCCAATGTTTAGTCTTCTTAAAGATGCAAGAACATCATATCCCAAACCTCCAGCACCTATCATTGAAGCTATAATAACCATATTTAAAGAAAGCATTATAACTTGATTTACACCTACCATAAGGGTCGGTTTAGATACTGGTACTAAAACTTTCCATAACAACTGTCTTTCAGTACACCCAGACATTAGTCCACATTCTTTTATTTGAGGATCAATACTTTTTAATGCTAACAATGTTGTTCGAACCATTGGAGGCATAGAATAAATTATTGTTGCTATCAGTGCTGAAACAGGTCCGAAGCCGAACATAACTAATATAGGAACTAAATAAGCAAAAACTGGTACTGTTTGCATTAAATCAAGTATTGGGGATATAATTCTTTCTAAGATCTCTGACTTATATGACAATATTCCTAATATAAGTCCAATTATTACTCCAACAGGAACTGCTATAATTATAGAAGATAGAGTAACCATTGAACTTTCCCACTGTCCAAATATTACTAAATAAAAAAAAGCAAAGGCTACTAAAGCAACAAGTATTTTATCTTTTGTGTACAATGCCATAGATACAATTATTGTAATTACTGAAATCCAACTAAGGGGAGGTAATATTTCTACTGCATCTTGACCTTGTCCTTGTAAAAAACCTTTTGAAATCAATGCTAAAATCAAATTATATGGTTGTTGTATTAACCAAGCAATAAAACGAGTTAAATCTCTAAAGGAAAAAATTCCAAAAGTAGCTTCATCCATTAACCACTTTACAAATAGGCTTGTATATTTTGATATTGGAAAAATATAATGTTTTGGATATTTAATAATCCATTTAGCATCAAAGTATGAAGCTATTTCCTTTCCATAAAAATATAAAATAAAGGTAATTATAAATAGTAAAAAAAATGTGATTTTTTTGTTATTTTGAATATTGCTTATCATTCTTAAAATTTATGGGGGATATAAAATCCCCCATTAAATTTAAATATAATTAGATAAAATAATTATTTTATCCACGTACTCCATCTGCCTTCATTGCTAGACATCCAATCTGCAACCACAGCTTCAACTGTATTACCATCTAAGTCAACAGATGCAACTAGATTACCCATTTCATTACTATCTAATGTGAAAGCTTCAACTGCATCATAGGCTCCTGGCCATTTGTCTTTCAACATACTTGAAGCAACCTTCCAAATAGGGCCTCTTGGTTTTCCGCAATCATACGCAGAATTTTTATTTATACCCCAAGATGGATCAGTATAACATTCTGTTGTATATGGAGGAAAGTCTACAAACTCACCACTATATTTAGACGGAGCCCAATGTGGAGCGTAAACCCAAAGCATTATAGGAGCCTTTCTTTGGTAAGCAGATTCTAATTCTGCAAAAAGTGCAGCATCTGTTCCCGCATGAATAACCTCCCAATCAAGATTTAATGCTTCTACTCTTTCATCATCAAATCCACCCCAAGTAACTGGGCCTCCTAAGTATCTACCTTTTGGAGAAGTTTCTGGAGTTGCAAAAGCTTCTGCACAATCATTTAATGCTTCCCAGTTAGGTAAGCCAGGACATTTTTCTTTCATATAAGTAGGATACCACCATTCTTCTATTGCATCCATTCCTGTGCTTCCGACATTAACTACTCGACCATCAGCAGTATATTCATCAATTGCGTCCCTTCCAGTAGTTTCCCACATTTCCATTGCAACATGAAGATCTCCAGTTTGAAGACCAGCAAATTGTGCAATATAATCTGCAGGCACAAGCTCTACATTATAACCAGCTTTTTTTAAAACTTCAGCCATAATATTAGTTGTAATTAATTGGCCTGTCCAATCATGTAATGTAAGTTTTATTGGATCTTTTGATTCAACTGCTGATAAGCTGCTTGAAAAACCAATAAAAAAAATACTAAAAAAAATAGCAAAAAAATTCTTCATAATTTCCTCCTTTGAATTCATTTATGTATTTTAAATTTTAAAGATATAAATTAGCTAATTACTGATTGAATGTCTATTCAATTATTTTTGATTAATATTAAAAAATCAAAGGAAATCAAGGCTTTTCAATTATATTTAGTTGTAAAGAAACCTTGAAACAGTTTCTTTATCTATTGATCCCACAGTTTTATTATTATTATCTATTACTCTAACTATTCCATTAGTTAAAACTTTTTCAACTATCTTAAAAACTTTTTCATTTTCATACACAGTAACATCATATTTTGAATTTTGATCCTTAGTCATAATACTTTTAACTGACAATAATCTTTCTCTTGGTAAATCTTCTGTGAATTCTTTTACATACTCATCTGCGGGTTTCATAATTAAATCCTCAGGACTTCCAATTTGTACTATCTTACCTTCATTCATAATAATAATCCTATCAGCAAGTCTAATAGCTTCATCAAAATCATGAGTAATAAAAATAATAGTTTTTTTCAATGCACTTTGTATTCTAAGAAATTCATTTTGCATTTCTTTTCTAATAAGCGGATCCAATGCAGAAAAGGGTTCGTCTAAAAACCATAATTCTGGCTTTACAGCAAGAGAGCGTCCGATACCAACTCTTTGCTGTTGTCCTCCTGATAATTCTTTTGGAAAATAATTTTCTCTACCTTCTAAGCCTACCAATTCAATTATTTCCATTGCACTTTTTTCTCTTTCATTTCTCCCTATACCCTGTACCTCTAAAGGAAAGGCGATATTTTCAATTACCGTTCTATGTGGAAATAGAGCAAAGTGTTGAAAAACCATTCCCATTTTATGACGTCTTATCTCTATCAATTCTTTTTTAGAAATTTCTCCCATATTGATATCTTCAAAAAAAATTTCTCCTATTGTAGGTTCAACTAATCTTGACATACACCTAACTAATGTAGACTTACCAGAACCACTAAGACCCATAATAACTAGAATTTCATTTTCAAAAACTTCAACAGAAGCGTCTCTTATTGCTTGGATATATCCTTCTTTTTTAATTGTATCATCACTTGGATTATTGTTATGCTTTAATAAAAAATCTTTTGGATTGTTACCAAAGAGTTTCCAAACATTTTTACAAATTAGCTTAGGATTCTTTTTCATGATTATCCCTTGGAATACCATCCATTATCAATATAAAGAGCCTGACCATTTACAAATCTAGACTCATCTGATGCTAAAAACAAAACAGTTGAAGCCACTTCTTCGGGACTGCAGATTCTTCCCTGAACATTTTTGAGGTCTTCTTCATTCCAATTTTGACCTTGCTCATCTAATTCTTTAATTTCTCTTAATCCATGATTTGTTTTAACGAAACCTGGGCAAATAGCATTACATCTAATCCCGTTATCCCTGTATTCCACTGCAATGGATCTTGCTAATTGAAGCACAGCCCCTTTTGTCATACAATAAAGAGACTCCAGGGCAAATCCTTTTTCTCCACCTATCGAAGAAGTAATTATAATTGAACCGCCTCCACTTTTTAACATTATGGGTACAACTTTATTGCATACCAAAAATGCAGATCGCACATTGATATCCATTAAATAGTTGTAATCACTTTCTGTTGAATCATGAAGGGGCTTTACAATAATAGTTCCGGCATGATTAAATAAAACATTTATCTCACCAAAAAATTTCACAACTTCATTTATTGAATTATGAACTTCAGATGACTTTGAAACATCTGTCTTATAAAATACTGCTTTTCCTCCAGATTTAATAATTGCATTTTGTGTTTCTTGACCTTCTTGCTCATTAATATCAAGTATTGCTAAATAAGCACCTTCACGAGCAAAGAGTTCAGAGGTTGCTTTACCCATACCTGAAGCACCCCCTGTAATCACAACTTTTTTTCCTTTTAATTTCATATTGATTTTGTAAGCCCTCCATCAACCCTTATGTTTTGACCAGTTATGTAAGAGGCACCATCAGAAGCAAGGAAGCACACTACTTCAGATATTTCATTTACTTTACCAAATCTTTTTAGAGGTATGCGATGTAAAAATTTATCAAAATTAAATTTCTTTTTTTGCTCTTTAGTCATACTATCAATCATTCCTGGTAATATATTATTTATTCTAATGTTATCTGATGCATATTTGTCAGCAAATAATTTTGTAAAATTTGCTAAACCAGCTCTAAAAGGACCGGAAGTTGGGCTAATTGGATCTGGTTCAAGTGCAGAAAAAGTAGATATATTTATTATAACACCTGATTTTTGTTTTTTCATAATAGGTGTAACTAATCTTGAAGCACGGACCACGTTCATTAAATAAACATCTAAACCTTTATGCCAATCTTCATCAGTTAGCTCAAGAATAGGTTTTTTTGGTCCGTGTCCCGCACTATTAACTAAAACATCTACACGTCCCCATTTTTTTATTGTTAGATCAACAATTTTTTTTAAATCTTTATTCAATAAATTAGATCCTGTATACCCAATACCTTTGAGTTTTTTTGCCAATTTCTCTCCTTTTCCAGAAGATGATAATATAGAAACCTTAAATCCTTTTGAGGAAAGTTTTTTAGCCGAGTCTGCGCCCATGCCAGTTCCACCAGCAATTATAATTGCAACTTTATTCATTAAATTAATCTTATCACTAAAAGTTAATTATGTTGATAAAAAAATATTAAATACTGTCAATAATATATAAAATAATAGAATTATATATTAAGTACTCATAATGAATAAAAAGGCTAAAGCTATTTTAGATTTTTGGTTTATAAAAACTTCTCCAGAAGAAAAGTTCAATCGTAATGATGAATTTGATAAGAAAATAAAAGATCTTTTCTTAGAAGATTATAAAAAAGCGACAAACAATGAATATGATTATTGGCAAGAAAGTGCTGAAGAATGTTTAGCATTAATAGTATTATTAGATCAATTTTCCCGAAACTTATTTAGAAATGATCCTAAAGCATTTGCAATGGATTATAAAGCTCAAGCAATTGCTAAAAATGCTATAAATCGAAATTATCACAAATTACTATCTAATAACTATATTTTATTTATTTTTTTACCTTTAATGCATAGTGAAGAGTTGGATGACCAATTACAGTGCAATAAATTGATTGATGAATACTTAAAAGATAATAAGAACTATAAAGAAATAAGTAAATTCACAAATATACACTTAGATATAATTAAAAAATTTGGAAGATTCCCATATAGGAATAAAGTATTAAAAAGAAAGAATACGAAAAAAGAAAATGATTATTTGAATTCTACTCATCATGGATTTTTTAATATTTAATTATTATTTTTTAAAGTTTCATTAATTTGATTTGCTAATAATGCATAACCTTCATTAGTATAATGATTTGGAAGTTCAAATGGGAAATAACTAAGTGGATTTTCTTGATTACTCAAAACATCATTAAAATCGACAACTTGTATATCTAAAGATTTAACAATATTTATTAATTCTTTTTTATTTTGCAAAAAAGGTTTATTATTTGTATATTCCTCCCAGCTTGGCAAATATATAAAATAAAAATTACCACCCCAGCTTTCAGTAGTTTCTTTTGCTTTTAACAATATTTTAGAAAAATCATTTTTAGTTTCTTCAGCACAAAAATAATCTACACAAGAATATTTATTATCATATAAATTAAGTAAATTTCGAATATTTGTAAATTTGAAAAAAAACAATATTTCTAAAAATTTTCCATGAATATTATCTTGGATAATTAATTGTGATTTTAAAAATTTTGCTTCTTTTTTTTTCTTAAATTCTTTTACCATTATATCTACTGCAGAAATTCTTTTGTCCAAATATTTGGATAAGAAGTTATCTATTTCATCTTGTCTATTGATCAAATTTTGAGAATAATCATTATTTAAATATTTTATTAATATTTCATTTTTCAATTCAGAGAATAAATCTTCTACATCACCTCTAAAATAAAACCATAGAAGATTTTTTGGTTTATAAATAGAGGCATATTCTTTTAAAATTGCTAATTCGATTAATGGGCCGCTTCCAGCATAACCATAATTCAAAGAGGTATAATTAAATTTTCTTAAATGGCTTGTCACATCTTCATCCATTTTAACGCAAGCTCCTTGCACAAAAGAATCTCCGATTGATATAATATCTATATTTTTTTTATATGCGTAATTGGGATTATTAAATCCATATTTATCTGATTCATACTCAGCCCAATAACCTGATTCATTACAATTAACTGTAAGTTTATTTGATATTCCACTGAGTGGATAAATATTATTTTCTAAACTATACCTCACTGCATCATTTTCGCTTTTAAAATCTTGTTTTCCTCTCCATATACTTGGAGGAAAAATAGGAACAGGATCTAAACCCTGGGATGTTAAATCTTTCATATATTCTAATTTTGATCTGGGCTCATATAATTTTGCATTTTCTTGACTTTTTTTTAGAGCAAGACCTCTATTAAAAAATGTAGAATTAATAAGTAATATCTCTACAATTATTAAACTAATTATAATTGTGATAGATGAGATAGAAATTACCGCTTTCCACTCAGTATTTAAATAAAAAATTGTAAAAATATAAAATAATAAAATAACAATAATAATTGATAAAAAAAATAAATTAAATAGAAAACTGTGGGCTGGTACTCGGTATAAAAATAATAAAAATAAAAGAAAATTTGTTACAATAGCTGAAACTATTATAAAATTATTGAATTGTTTTAATAGTTTGTTTTCTAAATTTATCATATTTATATCCTTGGCGCGCCCGAGATGATTCGAACATCCGACCCCAGAATTAGGAATTCTGTACTCTATCCAAACTAGAAATTAATTCAAGTCTTTCCGCGGGTTTTGAAAATGGAAAAGTGGTTTTTTGAAAGTGAAAAGAGACCTGAGAGAGACTTAAAAAATTTGATTAATTTCATTCATTTTCTAAAAATCCTATTTAACACTTTATAAGAAAAAATAGTTAATAGAATCCAAACGAAATAACCTAAAAGGTTAAACCAATAAAAAAAGCCTAAATCCTCCCTTACATAAGTCTCTATTTGCTCCCTCCCTACGTCGAATTGGTAATAAATCATCGCGCTAGCCATCGTTAAGATGAAACCTAGAAGGATTGCGGATATCAGTTTTACGGTGAGTTTGAAATATTGCATAATTTTTTCATCATAATCCCGTCACATCAATATCATAGCCCTTACCCGTATCATAAGCTTTCAAATCCTCTTCTTGGTAAATTTTAGCTAGTTCTGGAATATTTGGTTCGTCTTCCTTTAAGGCTAAATAAATTTCAATTTGCTTATAATAATCACTTTTCCCAAATATCGTAAAATTCAGTTCCTTGCTTGGTTCATTGGGATGAACAAAATTACCATAATCTCTTCTAAAAGGAATAATCTTGCTATCATAAGGAACAAACTCGTAGGTGTGCATAGATTGAAAAAGTTTATAATAAAAAATTGCGTAAGA
This sequence comes from Alphaproteobacteria bacterium MarineAlpha5_Bin12, assembly GCA_002937855.1. GTDB lineage: Bacteria > Pseudomonadota > Alphaproteobacteria > HIMB59 > MarineAlpha5-Bin12. Next base: position 18,406 of record PTKS01000009.1, read on the forward strand.
GATCAAATAAGTCTCGATAAAAAAATTAGTCAAATCTTCATAGAGCTCCATTACATCATCAATTGCCATCGGTGATAAGGTGTACGCGTAAATTCTCTTAATTTTCATATCCTTTTTCTCACAAGAGACACCGTAGTTTGTAAAAATCAAATTGGGGTTTGGCGGTAAATCAATATCGATGTCGTATTCTTCTTCTACTAATTCTTTTTTTGTAACTTCAAAGTTTGTTTCATCAAAAACTTCGCCTAATTTTAAACCAAATAATCCCTCAAGTTTTTTCATTTTATGATAATAATTTTTTCAATTCCTTTATTCGATTTTTAAAAACTATTTCTATTGATTTAATTGTTTTTAATCGCTCTTTTTTATTATTTTCAATACTCTTGTATTTTATTAAAAACTTATTGATTGCCTTAATTGCTTCTTCGTCTTTTTTTTCCATAATTTTTTGCAACTTAATCAATTCAACAAAATCTTTTTTAGACGTTTTCTTTTTCATCACGATTATCCTACCACCAACCGTGAGGAATGTTGAGGGGAAAAGGGTGTTTTTTGAACGTGAAGGAATCCTCTAGGTATCCAAAAAAGGAAATAAAAGAATATAAATAAAAATTTATCGCAGAAAAGTGGCGCGCCCGAGATGATTCGAACATCCGACCCCAGAATTAGGAATTCTGTGCTCTATCCAACTGAGCTACGGGCGCTTTAAATTATTATATTAAAAAGACGACTGATAAGATAGAGACAAAATCTCAGTACCAGGATTTTTATTACCTAAGCTAGCATTAGAAATATGTCCGATACTTAAGCCAATTCTGTCGCCTGATGGTATTTCGTAGCTTAGCTCTAAAGTACTTCTGAACTGAACTACATTTCCTAGATCTTTACCATCTCCATTTGAATATAATCCACCGCCAAAACTTGGCGTTAAATAAATTTTTCTTGAAATTTTTTCTTCAACATAAAAACCTCCCAATCCGTATGCAGCACCATCGGAAGTTATTTCAATTCCATAAAAAGGTTTTATTGTATAAAGCGGCTCTACTGAAGGGCCAAGATCAAATATTTTTTTATCTAACCTTCTTTCAAAACGAAAATCTATCGCTTCATTTTTTTTCTTGTTAAAATCATATAAGCCTAAACCAAAAATATTTAATTCATCAGAATTAGCAAAATTTGGTTTAAGAAATAAAAAAATTAATAAAAAACTAAATACTGTTATTTTCACTAAATTTTTATAAGATAAAAAAAAAATATATACAATATAATTATTAATATTTATCTTTCTATAATATCAATTATATCAGCATTTGAAGAAAAAAGACCCGCAACAATTGGGCCGCCAAATCCAGAACCCTTATATAGAGAACATACTACTTCATTTTTATTTGGTCCTGTTTTTTTAGGATCATAACCCCTAACTAATTTCTTAAAATTATAATATGGCTTTGATGTTTTTGAAAAATTATGAAAGCCCCACCAGAAACAATCATTTTGTGCAGAAAGTGGTCTTGAAGTATCAACACCTCGATTAACAAATAAAATTTTTTCTGTATTTGGAAAAGAGGCATGAACAAGATAAGAAAAATAATCGCTATGACCTTCATAATTATTAATTAAATTTTTTGCTTTAGTAGTCCATTTTGAAATCAAAACTGTTCCTAACTCACAAGTTTTATATAGATCCTTAATATCCATACCATAGGATGATAATGTTTTATCCACCCCATGCTCATGCATCCAAGTTAAAATTTCTTTAGGGTTTGGAGAAAGGTGTAATTCTAATAATTTTGTTAACATTTCTTCTTGGGCACCTCTAAGAAAAATAAAAGAGCTTGGTTTTAATTTAAATTTTCCCATAATTTCAGCACGAAATTTAAGTATTTCATTTACAGAAGAAGAAGATTCTGGACCTACTCCAATTACATTTCCCAAGTAAATTATTGTATCATTTGCTTTAAATTCGCTAAAAATTACTTTGTGTATTTTTTTAATACTATCTACATTTCCATGTATTGAACCAATTGCCCAAATACGATCACAACCTTCTAATTTACTAAATTTATTTAACAAGAATAATTACTTATTTTTTAAAATTGATTCTATTTTTTCTGTGGCTGAAAAATGATCTATTTTTTCAACTGAAGCTAATTCTCGGGCTAAACGCTCAACTGCCAATTGAAACATTTGTCTTTCACTATAAGATTGTTCTGGTTGATTATTTTTACGATAAAGATCTCTTACAACTTCACCTATCATAATTGGGCTTCCAGAATTTATTTTGTTGGTATATTCTTGAGCTCTTCTGCTCCACATCATTCTCCTAACTTTAGCCTTACCTTTCAATAAATCTAAGGCTTCTTGCATAGTTTTTTTTGATGCTAATTTTCTTAAACCTACTTGAGAAATTTTATCAAATGGAACTTTAAGTACTAAGTTATCCTGCTCCATTTGTATTGAGAGAAATTTTATTTTTACTTTATCAAATGTTAAATTTTCTATTGTATTAATTTGACCAACTCCATGGCTAGGGTAAACGACCATTTCCCCAATGTTAAACCCTGATGTGATTTTTTTTTTCTTTTTTTTTATCATATTAATTTATTTTTTAGGATCCCCTTCTCCGGGTTTATCACTAAAATGATTTTTGAATTTATTTTCTAAATTTTCCCATTTTTTAGCATCTTCTGGTGGTTTTTTTATTTGAGTAATTAAAGGCCATACATCTGAATATTTTTTATTTAATTCTAACCACTTTTCCATACCTTCGTCAGAGTCTGGATGAATTGCATCTATTGGACATTCTGGTTCGCATACTCCACAATCTATACATTCATCAGGATGTATAACAAGCATGTTCTCACCTTCATAAAAACAATCAACTGGACATACTTCTACGCAATCCATATATTTACATTTAATACATTTTTCATCTACAACATATGTCATAATTTTATTTTTCTAACTTCTTTTTAATTTTATTTTTTACAAGACCACTATCTACATCTTTAATATGAAGTAATCCAGAAATTCTTCTCATAAAATTTGACTCAAAGTCATCAACTATTTTGTTCACCAAAATAACCTCCCATAACATTTCCAATATCTCGAGCTTTTCAGAATAATTATATTTTTTATGAATTTTAGAGGTAAAATTATGAAAAGAAGTGTTATTTTCCTTCACTATAATGGCTTCATTATAATATTTTTTAGCTGTTTCTTGATTTAAATCAAAATTTTTACAAACAATTTCTATTATTTTATCTATTTCAATTTTTTCAATATTATCATCTATTGAAGAAGCTTCTATTAATAACGCTATTACATTAATAGTATCTTCGTTATTATCCTCTTTTAACTCACTATTTTGTTTTTTATCTGTAAAAAATTTTAAAATCATTATTTTATTTGTTCATATGTAAGTTTGGTATCTTTTGGCGAAATTCTATTCTTAGGCAATTTTAGAATTTTTACAATATTAACCTTTTGATCTTTTGCAAGTGTTATTATATCATTTATAGATACATTATAACTTGAATTATATTTTTTTATCTTATTTACCAATATATTTCCACTACTGCATGCTTCAGAAGATTTTGCTCTTGTATTAAAAAATCTTGAATAAAACAACCATTTATCTAAACGCATTATTTATTAAAGTAAGCTCCTAATGCGCCGAAAGACTCTTTGTCAGTTTTTTTATTGAAAAAATTCTTTTTATTTTTAACATCTTTTTTTATTTTATTAAATTTTTTTTCTTGTTTTAAAATAAAAATTAATTGCTCATTTCCCATATATACAGACTCATAGTTTAAAAATAACATTATTTTTTTTAATGTTTCAGAATCACATCCAACTAAATTCATCAAATCAGGATCTTGAATGAACGTTCCAAATCTATATTTTTTTCTTACCATAAAAAAAAGTCTTTCATAAATATCTACTCTCACAGCAATTTTATTTATTCTTATATATCCAATAGCTAACCAATAATCGTCAGGGATTTCATTTTTTATATTAAAATAAACCCTTCCATTAGAAGGTAATGGATATAAAAAATTTTTCGAAAATAATTTATAATTTTTCCATAATAAAGCTCTTAATTCAATTGATTCCTTTTTCATAAAACTTGGAAAATAAAAATATTGTGTTCCTGTTCTAATACCAAGTTTGCTTAATTCTTTTTTTTCTTCAGGTGATAAATTTTTATTAAAATTAATAAAGTCATTAGTCTTGGCGCAACCTAAATTATGAAATAAAATATATGATATAGATCTAATTGATGAAAAATTAGAAATTTCATTTGTATCTTTGTCTATTGGTTTTAATAATTTTTGTATTTTATCTAAAACCCATTTTTGTAACCTTTTAGAAATCTTTTCTCTATTATGGGAATCTAAAAGTTCAGAATTTAAAACACTTAATTTAGGTAAAAAAATACTTTCTCCTTTTTCTAAATAACCAACTGGATCTTCACCCCAATATATATATGGTAAGCTGTTCATTTGACTCTCATTTAAGTTTCCAAAATTAAATGCTTCATCAGGAGCTTTTATTAGAGAATCTATTCTTTCAGGTATCATTTTTAGAATTGTTTTTTTAGCTATACTGTTAACCAAGTTTGACTTAATTGAATTAATATCATCATTAAATCGCAAATTAAATCCTTTAATTGAAGCAATATTTGTCTCGACATGATTATCATTTTTGAATGTAACGTTTAAATTATTTCCTTTTTTAATTTTATCAAGAAAAAAATTACCTGGTTGATCAACAAATCTATTTTTTAACTTATTATGTAATTCATCTGATAATTTATCTTCAATGTTTCTTGTTCTTTCTTGCCAATATTGTTTATTTTCTATCCATTCTCCTTGATTGGAAATATATGTCCATGTCCTAATGAATGCAATTCTTTTAGAGAGTAAGTCTATATCTCCACTAATATCATCCAATTTTTTTACATGTTTTTCTATTAAATCGTCTGGAATTAAATTGTTATTAATCATTAAATTAATAAATATATTCTTTAAAAATTCTATATAGCTTTCAGTCATAAGTTTTTGAAAGTCTGGAATTCTACACACTTTCCAAAGAGTAATAATTTTTTCAGAATTTATTAAGTGTTTTTTTATATCTGTGTCATATGATAATGCTCGAAATGATTTTTCATCTTCAGCATTTTTCTTTTTAATAAATATATTTGATGGGGGATTTTTATTTAATGAGTTCATTAATGACAAAACTGAACTAAAATCTAGCTCAGAATTTCTCCAATAAATTTTTTCAACAGAATCAAATCTATGATTCTCTAAAGCTTCTATTGAAAGAGGGTCAAGCTCATAATATTTTTTAGATACACCAAAAGTACCATCATTTTGATATCTCCCTGCTCGACCAGCAATTTGACCAATTTCTGATAAATGTAAATGTCTGTGAAATCTTCCATCATATTTTTTTAAACTTGAAAATGAAATATGTTCTATGTTTAAATTTAAACCCATTCCAATAGCATCAGTGGCAACTAAATAATTTACACTTTTATTTTCATACATTTCTACTTGGGAATTTCTTGTTCTAGGACTTAGAGCTCCCAAAACTACAGCTGACCCACCTTTTTGAGACCGTAATTGTTCAGCAATTGAGTATACATCATCTAAATTAAAAGCAATAATTGCACTTCTGGGTTTTAATTTTGAAATACTTTGACTTTTAACATAAGTTAGTTTCGAAAATCTTTCTCTATAGTCAATTGAAATATTTGGAAATAATGTTTTTAAAATTTTCTCAATGGTTATTGAACCCAGCAATATAGTTTCAAAATTTCCTCTTAAATTTAAAATTCTTTCAGTAAAAATATGGCCTCTTTCAAAGTCAGAACATAATTGTACTTCATCAATACAAATAAAATCAACACTTTTTAAAGTAGGCATTGATTCAACTGTACAAAAAAAATATTTTGCTCCTTCAGGTAAAATTTTTTCTTCCCCAGTTATTAAGGCTACTAATTTTGAATCTACTTTTTTTAAAGCTTTATCATAATTTTCTCTTGCAAGAAGTCTTAAAGGAAATCCAAAAATTCCAGATTTATATGACAACATTCTATCTAAGGCATAATAAGTTTTTCCTGTGTTTGTTGGGCCCAAGACTGCCTTTAAACCTAAGTCAAAATTATTTTTTATCATTATAACTTTATGAATTATTATCTATTATTTGATTTAACAAGTATTTTAAAATTCCACCTGATTTATAATATTCTAATTCTTTTTCAGTATCAATTCTGCATAGAAGTTTTATTTTTCTATTTTTATTTATATTGCAATTAATAATTTTTTTTGGCTTAATTTTATTAATTTCATTAATAGTAAAAAATTCTTCACCAGTAATTTTTAATTTTTTTCTATTTTCATTATTAATAAATTCTAATGGCAAAACGCCCATACCAATCAAATTCGAGCGATGAATTCTTTCAAAACTTTCAGCAATTACAGCCTTTATTCCTAAAAGATTTGTTCCTTTCGCTGCCCAATCTCTTGAAGATCCTGTTCCATATTCTTTTCCTGCAATAATAATTAATGGAATTTTTTGTTCTTTGTATTCCATTGCTGTATCATATATGTTTGATTTATTTCCATTTAAAAAATTTTTTGTTAAACCTCCAAAATCTCCTGAAACTAATTCGTTTTGAAGCCTAATATTGGCGAAAGTACCTCTAATCATTATCTCATGATTGCCTCTTCTTGAACCATAAGAATTAAATTCATTAAATGCTATCTGTCTTTCTGAAAGATATTTACCAGCCGGGCTATTTTTTTTTATTGCTCCAGCAGGAGAAATATGGTCTGTCGTAATGCTATTATCTAACATAACTAGAACCCGCGCGTTAACAATATCACCTAAGTCTGATTGTTCTATAAAATAAGGTGGGCGTTTAACATAGGTGCTAGATGGGCTCCAATCAAATAAATCTTTTTTTATTATTTTGATTTTTTTCCAATTCTCATCACCCTGGCTAATATCTTTATATTTGTCGATAAAAATTTTTTTATTTAAATTATTTTTGATAACATTTTGAATTTCCTGGCTATTTGGCCAAATGTCTTTCAAATAAACTTTATTGTTATTCTTGTCATAACCCAAATGATCTTTTTTAAAATTAAAATTAATATTTCCTGCAATTGCATAAGCAATTACTATTGGAGGAGAGCCTAAATAATTTGCTTTTACTTCTGGATGTATTCGGCCCTCAAAGTTTCTATTGCCTGATAAAACTGAACAAACTGTAAAATTTTTTTCTAAAATTTTATCAGAAACTTCTTTTTTCAATGGACCTGAATTTCCTATACAAGTTGTGCAGCCATAACCCACAACATTAAAACCCATTTTATCAAGACTAATGGTTAGTCCACTGTCATCTAAATATTTACTAACAACTTTACTTCCAGGAGCAAAACTTGTTTTAACAAATTTTTTAATGTTTAATCCTTTTTCAAGAGCTTTTTTAGCTAACAATCCTGCTGCGACAAGAACATTTGGATTTGATGTATTTGTGCAGCTTGTGATTGCTGCTATTACAATTGATCCATCTTGTAATTCGCTATTTTGTAATTTATCTATCTTTTTTTGATTTTTTGTAAAATCTTGAAAAGATTTTGGAACTTGGTAAAGTTGAACTCTATCTTGTGGCCTTTTAGGTCCTGCCAAAGAACTTGAAACTTCACTTAAATTTATATTAACTATATCATTGTATTGAGATGTATAACTATTATCTAACCACAGACCTTGAATTTCACTATATTGACGAACTAAGTTTAATTCATGTTTAGTCTTGCCAGTTAGAGCCAGATAATTAATTGTTTCTTGGTCAGTGGGAAAAAAACCGCATGTTGCTCCATATTCTGGAGACATATTCGCAATAGTTGCTCTATCTGCAAGAGTGATATTGCTGACCCCAGTTCCAATAAATTCTACAAATTTACCAACCACTCCTTTTTTTCTTAGATGTTCAGTCACAGTTAATACTAAATCTGTAGCAGTAACTCCTTCAGATAATTTGCCACTAAAGTTAACTGCAATAACTTCAGGTAAATTGATAGAAATAGGCTCTCCCAAAATTGTAGCTTCAGCTTCAATTCCTCCTACACCCCAACCTAAAACTGAAAGTGCATTAATCATGGTAGTATGGCTATCAGTTCCAACTAAAGAATCTGGAAAAATAAATTTAGATCCATTAATGTTTTTGACCCATATTGTTTTTGTTAAATATTCTAAATTAACTTGATGACAAATTCCTGTTCCTGGAGGTACCACATTAAAATTCTTAAACGAATTTTGACCCCATTTTAAAAATTCATATCTTTCTCTATTTCTGTCAAATTCTAATTCTACATTCTTACTGAACGAATGCTTATCTCCATAGTAATCAACTGAAACCGAATGGTCTATTACCAGATCAACAGGAATTTTAGGGTTAATTAAATCTGGCTTAATACTTCTTTTTTTAAGCGCTTCTCTCATGGCTGCCAAATCTACAACAGCAGGAACACCAGTAAAATCCTGCATTAAAACTCTTGTTGGATAGAAAGAAAATTCTAAATTTTTATTTTTATAAATGGTTTTGAAATTTTTAAATTTTTCTAAATTAACATTCTTGTTTTCTTCATTTCTTAAAAAATTTTCAATTAAAACCTTTAAACTATATGGGACTACTTCATGTTTAATATTAATTTTATTAAAAAAAGTTTTTAAACTAAAATATTTATATTCCTTATTATCAATAATAATTGATTTTTTTGTTCTAAAACTATCTAAAGATTCCATTTTAAAGATTTATTTTAATTTTATATATATTTACAATTATGCTTTTTTTTAATTTTATCAATATAAGTTACTGTAAATACTTAAAAATTTAAGTAAAAAATAAGTAAAATTGTAAAATATTAAATAAATTATTTATAAACTAAATTATTGACTTTGTGCGAAAGTTTTGAAAAAAAACATTAAGCCTTTATTGTTTTGCTAGATAGCGAAACACTGTAGAAATTTCTACACTAACTTATACAAGGAGCAAATAATGGCTAAAAGAAGAAAAAAAGCTAAAAAAGCGGCGCCTAAGAAAAAAAGAAGAGCTGCACCTAAAAAGAAGAAAAAAGCAGCTAAGAAAAAAGCTAAAAAGAAAGCTAAAAAAAGAAGAAGATAGTTGAATTTTCTAGCCTTTTAATAAAAAGGTTTTTTTCTTAGGAATTAGAGATCTCTTAATGGTCTCTTTAAAAAGCGGGGTGTTAAGCCCCGTTTTTTTATGGCATTTCGCTCCTTTGTATCATAATAGTTTTGTTAATAATGATTTTGGCAAGTAATATAAGTTGTAAACGTGGAAACAATTTAATATTTGAAAATTTAAACTTCAAGATTGAAGATGGAGTTGCAACAATAATTAGTGGTAAAAATGGATCCGGTAAAACAAGTCTTTTAAGGATATTGGCTAATTTATTAAAACCAAAAAAAGGGGATATAATTTGGAAAGGAAAATCAATATATAAAAATATTGATGAATATCATAAGGAGCTTACCTACATAGCAGATATAAATTGTTCAAAGGAAAATCTTAGTGTTTATGAAAATATGAAGTTTTGGAAAAATTTATATAAATCTTCCATATCAAATGATCTATTTTTGAAACTCTTATCTAATATAGATTTAGATAATTATATAAATGAAAGAGTGAAGAACTTATCTAGTGGACAAAAAAGAAAGTTGGAATTGACAAGATTAATAATTGAAGAGAGACATACTTGGATACTAGATGAGCCTTTTTTAGGCTTAGATCAACACTCAGTTAGTATCATCGGTCAAACTATTTCAGATCATTTAAAACAAAAAGGAACAGTAATTTTATCTTCACATATACCAGTTAATATCACAAATAAAACTTATATAGATTTGGATTTACATGAGTCAAATTAATAAAAATTTATTTATTTTTTTCAAATCAATTTTAAGCATATCATTTAGGGATATAAAAATTCAATTTAGAAATATGAGTTATATTTATAGTATTATGATTTTTTTTATAATGATTATCCTTATATTTATATTTGCAATTGGCCCAGACGAAGAACAATTAAAAGTATATTTAATTCCGATATTATGGTCAATATTAATTCTTTGTTCATGCATTTCAATTAACAATTTATTAAAAGATGATTATTTAGATGGTAATTTTGGTATTTATCAATTTACTGGAATATCATTTGAATTAATTGCAATTTCAAAAATATTTACTTCTTGGATACTTTATCAACTTCCAATATTAATTTTAATGCCTTTTATAGCTTTTATAATTGAAATCAATGAAACTAAAATTTTTCATTTAATAATTACAATAGCAATTGGCTCACCTATTCTCACAGTATTTACATTGATATCAAGTGCAATGATGCTTACTAATAGCAAAAACTTAATTTTGGGAAGCATAATTATGATTCCTTTGTGTATACCCGTTATAATTTTTTCTATCGGTGCTATTACAAATGATCAAGAATTATTTACAGCACAAATAAATATTTTGTTATCAATATTTTTTGCCTCTCTAGCGATAGGGCCATGGGTAATATCGGGTTGTATTAAAATAGCTTTGAAGAATTAGATATGTTTTCATTTTTATATAATCCAGGAAAGTTTTTTATAGCAGCGGAAAAAAGCCATAATTATATAAAAATGACTGCAATTTATTTAATGATTATTGGAATTTTGTATGCTCTTGTATTTTCCCCTGACGATTATCAACAAGGATTTACAGTTAAGATAATGTTTATACATGTTCCTGCTGCTTGGTTAGCGATGTTTACTTACGCATTAATGACTATATACGGAATTTTAGCACTATCCTTTAAAATTACTTTTGGCTATATATTTATAAAAGCAGTTGCACCTATTGGTTTGATTTTTACTTTAATGTGTTTAATTACAGGTTCAATTTGGGGCAAACCAATGTGGGGTACATGGTGGGTTTGGGATGCTAGACTAACATCAGTATTAATATTAGGAATTTTTTATATAATAATTATGATTTTAAACAGATCTTTTGATGATATTGAAAATGGTGAAAAAATATCAACTATATTTGTTTTATTAGGTTCAATAAATTTACCAATTATTAAATTCTCAGTAGATTGGTGGAATACCTTACATCAACCTGCAAGCATCAGCAAGCTTGCATCTCCATCTATAGAAATCTCACTATTGTTACCTCTTATTGTTATGACCATTGCATTTAAAGTATTATTTTTATTTTTAATTTCATTAAGAGTTAGAGCAGAAATAAATATTAGAAAACAAATACTTAAGGAATAAGCTTGCTTATTACAAAAATGATAAATTATATATTAAATAATGATTAGTTTTAGCATTGAAATTCCCTACTTTTGGTATGTTGTGTCGGCATATATAATTTCATTATTATTAATATTATTTATATTAATAAATTCTTTGAATTTACTTAAAAAGAATAAAAAACTAAAGAAATAATCTTTATGTCAAAAAGATTCCAGAGAGTTTTAGTAGTAATATTTTCTTTAATTTTTTTATTAGCATCAGCACTTTTAATATTATTTAATGTAAAAAGTAATATAGTATTTTTTTTAACACCGTCTGAATTACAGATTGAGAAACACAACAATACTATAGTACGTGTTGGTGGTATGGTAAAAGAAAATTCATATTCAACATATAATAACATTAAAAAATTTATCATTACAGATAATGAAAAAGAAATATTTGTTAACTATGAGGGAATACTTCCAGATCTTTTTAAAGAAAAAAGTGGAGTAGTCGTGGAGGGAAAATTAATAAATGATAATTTAAATGCATCTAAAGTATTTGCAAAACATGATGAAAATTATATGCCTGCAACTATATCAGATAAGCTAAAAGAAAAAGGATTTTGGAATAAAAATTATTAACATGCTATACACTGGACAAATATTAATTCTTATTGCTATTTTAAATAATTTTTTAAATGTATTTCTTTTCTTTTTTTTAAAAAAAAATTCAAATTTTATTAAACAAATTTTTATTACATCATCAAGATTAAATGCGCTGCTAATTTTACTGGCTTTTTTATTTTTAATATTTCTATATGTTAGTTCTGATTTTAGAAATTTAAATGTTTTTTTTAATTCTCACTCAGACAAACCTTTAATTTATAAAATATCTGGAGTTTGGGGAAATCATGAAGGTTCATTATTATTATGGATTCTGATTATGTCAGTTTACAATTTTGTTTTTTCATTAAATAAAAGTTTAGATGAAAATCTTAAGAATATGACTATTTTTTTTCAAACTATAATGACTACGAGTTTTATCCTGTTTATGCTTCTAACTTCCAACCCGTTCATCATTAATTTTTCTAATCCCAATGAAGGTTTGGGGTTAAATCCAGTTTTACAAGATCCAGCTTTAGCAATCCACCCACCCTTATTATATATTGGTTATGTTGGATTTTCTCTGGTTTTAAGTCTTGCAGTCTCGGGAATGTTAACAAATAAAATAAATACTGCTTGGATTAAAACTACCAAACAATATTCAATTTTTTGTTGGGCAATGTTAACATTGGGAATAACAGTCGGGTCATATTGGGCCTATTATGAATTAGGATGGGGAGGATGGTGGTTTTGGGACCCTGTAGAAAACGTATCATTAATGCCTTGGTTAACTGGACTTGCACTAATTCATTCATTGCAAATAATAAACAATAATTCATATATAAAAAATTGGGTAATTTTTTTATCGATTTTATGTTTTTCTTTAAGTTTATTAGGAACGTTTATAGTTAGATCAGGTGTATTAATGAGTGTTCATGCATTTGCAAGTGATTCTCATAGAGGTATGTTTATATTAATAATTTTTTTTCTTATAACTGGTTTTTCTTTTTTAGTTTTTTTAATTAAACCAGATAATACACAAAGAAATCCCCAATCATTGGTTTTTAATAAATACAGCACTTTAATTATAAATAACATTGTTATGACAGTTGCGTGTTTTACAATTTTATTAGGAACTATTTATCCAATTATTTTAGAAAGTATAAATAATCAAAGAATTACAGTAGGAGCGCCATATTTTAATTCAACCGTAATTCCAATCGTTCTTCCAGGGCTTCTTCTTATGGCTATAGCGCCTGCTCTATCGTGGAAGAAAAATAGAATTAATGATTTTAAATATTACTTATATATATTTTTTGCTCTTTTAATTATTTGTATTGTCATCTATTTTCTCTCCAACTATAATCCATGGGGAATTATTGGAATTGCAGTTGGACTCTGGGTTTTATTTCCATCAATAATTCAATTAATAAAAATCATAGTCAAAAAAGATATTGCTAAAAATAAAATTCCTGGGCTAACTTCTCATATTGGTATGGGTATTTTAATTTTAGGAGTAACTATTTCGAGCGTATGGCAAAAAGAAACAATCAATAATTTAAAAATTGGAGAAGAGATATTATTAGAAAACTATTCTATAAAACTTAAAAATGTAAAAGAAGAAGTAAAAAATAACTATATAAGAATGATGGGTAATTTTAAAATTTTTGAAAATAATGTTGAAATAGGTGAAATTTACTCTGAAAAAAGATATTATCCAGTTTCTCAAACTGTAACTACTGAAGCTGGAATTATGCATAAATTTGATAAAGACATATATATTGTAATAGGAGAAAATATCAGTGATAATGAATGGTTAATTAAAATTTATTTTAACCCTTTTGTTTCATTTATATGGTTAGGAGCCTTAATTACAGTTTTGGGTGGAATAATATCTTTAAGAAAAATATGAAAAAAATTTATCCAAAACTTCCATTAATTTTTACTGTAATAATATTTGGTTTTTTATTGTATTTTTTAACTCAAGATAAGAATCCATCAAATCCACCAAGCGCTTTATTAAACAAACAAATGCCTAAATTTGAATCAAATGATTTAATTGATGAAAATTATCAAATTAGTGGCGAAAAATTTTATGGAAAAAAAATAATAATAAATTTTTTTGCTTCTTGGTGTTCTCCCTGTAAAGTAGAACATCCACTTTTAATAGAAATTGCAAATAATCATTCCGATGTTTTAATGATAGGTGTAAATCATAAAGACAAAAAAGATGATGCTATGAATTTTTTAGAATCAGGAAATCCATATGATCAAATTGCATTGGATAAAGACGGAAAAATTGCAATGGAATTTGGTGTTTATGGATTGCCTGAAACTTTTATAATTAATGAAAAAGGAATAATCGTTTTTGCTTATGTTGGCCCAATAACGAATAAAATTTATGAAAAAAAAATTAAAAGATTACTTTCAAATTAGTTTTTTTATAACTTTAATTATTATTTCTAGCAATTTTGTAATTGCTAAAAAAAATGATACTTTGAATAAAGATTTTGATGAAATAACAAAAATGTTAAGATGTATGTCATGTCAAAATTTGAATGTTTATGAATCTGACACTGATTTTTCAAAACAAATAAAAAAAGAAGTTTTTGATCAACTGAAATTGAATAAATCAAAGGAAGAAATTGTAGATTTTATGGTAGAGAGATATGGTGAATATATAGTTTTGAAACCAAGGTTTGATGGTAAAAACTTAATTTTATGGCTTTCGCCGTTTGTTTTGATTATTTCTGCATTATTAATAATTATTGGTAAAATGAGAAAAAACAGCTAATATATATAGTAATTGGCAAAAAAATGAGATTAAGTCTAATTTATTTAGTATTTTTCTTGTTTTTGTATTAAAAAATCAGAATTATTAAATTATTTGAAACTTGTGGAGGATTTAGTGAAAAAAATATTAATATCAACATTAGCACTTTTTGCATTACTTATAGCATCTGGTGTTAGTGCTAAAACTATTAGGATCGGAACTGAGGGGGCTTATCCTCCTTGGAATAATTTAAATGCTGCAGGAGATCTTGAGGGTGCTGAAATAGATTTTGCAAATGAAGCATGTAAAAGAATGAATGCGGAATGTGAATGGGTTACTCAAGATTGGGATGGGATTATACCTGCGCTATTAAATGGTAAGTACGATATCATAATTGCAGGAATGTCTATTACTGAAGAAAGAAAACAAAAAGTTAACTTTACTGATGGTTATATGACAGATCCAGCTAACTTTGCGGTTCTAAAGAGTAGTAATTTAGGAAGTATGGGTACAAACTGGTCAGGATCTCAAGTAAAAAAAGTTGATCTCGCTAACCCAAGTGGCAAAGAGTTAACAGCTATAGCCCAAATAAATACTGCACTTGATGGTATGGTTGTAGGGGTACAATCATCAACAATTCATCAGAATTATGTTGAACAATATATGCAAGGGGCTGTTGAGATGAGACTTTACCAAACACAGGATGATTTAAATCTTGATTTAGCTGCTGGAAGAATAGATGCTCTTCTTGCTGATCAAGGAGCAATTATGGATTTTATGGCTACTGAAGAAGGTAAAGACGTTGTTTTCACAGGACCTAATTTTTCAGGTGGAGTGTTTGGAGAAGGTGTTGGTGGTGCTGTTAGAAAAGAAGATAATGACATCTTAGAAATGTTTAACAAAGCCATTGCTGAAATGAGTGCTGATGGAACAACTGCAAAAATAACAAAAAAATGGTTTGGGAGAGATATTTCTCTGTAAATCGAAAGAAAAATCAATAAACATAGAAGCGGCTTTTGCCGCTTCTTTTTTTTGGTATGATAAATTTTAATTTATTAATTTTGGGTGATACTGGATGGGGTGATGAGCTTTTAATAGCAACATTGATGACCATCTTTGTAAGTATAAGTGCAATGTCACTTGGAATTATTATAGCTATATTTACCGCTTGGACAAAAATTTCTGGAAGATTTATATCAAGATTAATCGCAAATTTTTATACTACAGTAATAAGAGGTGTGCCCGAACTTTTGGTAATTTATCTTATTTTTTTTGGAGGCAGTGCGGGAGTAATGTATGTTGCAAAAATTTTTGGATATCAAGGTTATATAGAACTTCATCCATTTACTATAGGTACAATCGCTATAGGATTAATTTCTGCTACATATTCATCAGAGGTTTTTAGAGGTGCTTACAATGTAATTGATAAAGGCCAGGTTGAAGCTGCAAAATCATTGGGGCTCTCAAAATTTAAAATTTTTTATAAAGTTTTAGGTCCTCAAATTTTAAGACATGCGCTCCCAGGCCTTGGTAATGTTTGGCAAATAACACTTAAAGATACGGCTTTAATCTCAGTAACAGGTTTAGTAGAAATTATGAGACAAGCAAAAATAGGCGCAGGATCTACTCATTCACCTTTTACATTTTATATCGCAGCAGCAATTTTGTATATTATTTTAACAACTTTTTCGACAAAATTTTTCAACAAGCTTGAAGATGTCTCCAATAAAAGTCTTAGGATTTCTCAATGAATTTTGAACTTATTTCAAAAAACTTTTATTTAGTTTTTAAAGGTCTTGATGAGACGATACTCCTAGTTTTATTATCGTTAAGCATAGGATTTATAATTTCTATTTTTTTTGCACTAGCAAGACTTTCTTCAATAAAGATATTATCAAATATAGTTTACTATTATGTATTTATAATTAGAGGAACACCATTAATAGTTCAAATTTATCTTTTTTATTTTGGGCTTGGGTCTATAAAATTTGTAAGAGAAAGTTTTTTATGGGTAGTGTTAAAAGAGCCCTTTTGGTGTGGAGTTATAGCATTAATTTTAAATACAGTAGCTTATACGACTGAAATTTTCAGAGGAGGAATACAATCAATAACGAAAGGACAAATTGAAAGTTGTAAATCGCTTGGAATGAAAAGATTTACAATGTATTATAAAATTATTCTACCAGTAGCTTTTAGGCAGGCTTTACCAGCTTATGGAAATGAAATGATATTAATGGTAAAAGCAACTTCACTGGTAAGTTTAACAACTTATATGGAAATGACAGGTATAGCCAGAAATATAATGTCAAAAACTTTTGCTCCTGTAGAAGCTTTTGTTGCTGCAGGATGCTTTTATTTATTTTTAAATTTTTTAATTGTGCAATTAATTAAATTTCTTGAATGGAAATACAATCCTCACTTAAGGTTAAAATAATAAGTTATGAAATATTCAAGAAAAAACCCTTCTTTGAAATATATTGAATTAATTAAAGAATACAAATTAATGCATAAAAAAGGATATACGCAAACAAATAAATTACAAAAAAAACCTGAGGATTGCTATGATGGTAAATCAACGATTTGGTTTGTAGAAATAATCAAAAATATAATTAATAGCAATAAATGTAATAATCTTTTAGATTATGGAGCCGGTAAAGGTAATTTTTATGAAAAAAATTTTCTTTTAAATAATAAGAATTATCCTGGATTTAAAGAATATTGGAATCTAAAAGAATATTTTTTATATGATCCTAGTTATAAAAAAAATTCAATTCTTCCAAAAAAAAATTTTGATTGTTCAATATGTATTGATGTTTTAGAACATATACCTTCACAAGATTTGTCATGGGTAATAAAAGAAATTTTGAGATTCACAAACAAGATTGCTTTTTTTAACATAGCCTGCTTTTCAGCCTTTGCAGTTCTCCATAATGGAGAAAATGCTCACATTACAATTAAAGATCCGAGGTGGTGGCATGGATTTTTTTCATCTATAATGCAGGATTATCCTGAAAAAAAATTAGTTTGTTACTGCACCTTAAAAGATAAAGATGGTAAAAGAAAATATTACTCATTTTCAATTAATGATAATTTCAAAAAATATGATAATATCAACTTTATAAACTAATATGAATTCGCTACTTTTTTTAATTATTCAAATAATAGATCTCTATAAGTTTGTTTTAATTATATATGTTATAGCAACTTGGCTTGTAGGTTTTGGAATAATCAATACTGGTAATAGATTAGTATATTCAATTCTTGATACTTTGCACAGAATCTGTGAACCAAGTATAAGAATCGTAAGAAAATTTATTCCTAGTTTTGGAAATATTGATATATCACCTATTATTGTTTTTATATTATTAGAATTTTTGAAAAGATTAATTATTGAATATTGGCCAATTTAAAATGAAATTGATAGATGGAAAAAAGATAGCGCAAAGTCTTAGAGAAACTTTAACAAAAGAAATAAAAACTTTGAAAGCAAAACATAATAATGTTCCAGGATTAGCGGTAGTTCAAGTTGGAGATGTTGCTGCAAGTAGCGTATATGTTAAAGCAAAAACAAAAAATGCAAAAGAGGTTGGAATAAATGTTTTTGATCACCATTTAGATGAAAATATTACAGAAAAAGAATTGTTAGATTTAATAAATAAACTTAATACACAAGAAGATGTAGATGGTATATTGGTACAACTACCTTTGCCAAAAAATATAAATGAACAAAAGGTATTAGATACAATAAAACCTTCAAAAGATGCTGATGGCTTTCATCCATTAAATGTTGGGAAACTTTCAATTGCTAGTCACAATGATGAAAATCTTTTGATTCCTTGTACGCCTTATGGCGTTTTAATAATGCTAAAAGAATTAAAAATAGATTTAATTGGCAAAAATGCTGTAATTGTTGGAAGATCAAATATTGTAGGTAAACCTATGGCTCAATTACTAGTCAAAGAATCTTGTACTGTTACAATAGCTCATTCCAAAACTAAAGAGCTTCAAAAAATTTGTAAAAATGCTGATATCATAGTTGCTGCAGTTGGAAAACCCAAAATGATTAAAGACGGTTGGGTTAAAGAAGGAGCAATAGTTTTGGATGTAGGTATTAATAGGATACAAGTGCAAAAAGATGGTAAAATAAAAAATATTTTAGTTGGTGATGTTGATTTTCAAGAAGTAAAAAATACAGCAAGTGCAATAACTCCTGTACCTGGTGGGGTTGGACCAATGACAATTGCTTGTTTATTAAGAAATACAACAATAGCCTTTAAAAATAAATATACATAATTTTAACCAAGATCGTAATCTTTTACGAAAATGAATATAAAAAATATCAACGAAAAAGCTCATAAATATAGATCCAAGTCTAAAGAAAATTTTAAATTATTTAGTCATAAAGAATTGATGAAATTACCTCCGTATAACGGAATATTAAATTTTTCTATTAATAATATTACTTTTGAAATGCTAAATATTAATAATGATGATGGTATAGTAACTAAATATTTTTGGAGAAATGAATATGAGGCAATTTCAATTAAGCTGTGGAGCAATCTCTCTAAAAAGGATGCTATTTTTATTGATGTAGGAAGCCATACTGGAATCTATTCGATTATAGGCAATCTATCAAACCAAAAAAATATTACAATCTCTATTGAGCCATATTTTTTAAATTATGCAAGATTACTAACCAACTTAAGATTAAATTACATTCCAACTGATAATTGTCTTTGTTATGCTGCTCATAATAAACCGGGTTCAGTAAATTTTAAAATTTCTACAAATAATTTTTATCACACTATGGGTGGAAGAATTGATGATGGTGGAGAATTAAAAATAAGAACTTTAGCACTAGACAATTTAAAATTTGATACTACTAATAAAAAGATTGAAGCAATAAAAATTGATACAGAAGGATCAGAAGATAAAGTTCTTGATGGAGCAAAAAAAATTATTATGATTAATAAGCCAGATTTGTTGATTGAATATAATTTAAATACTTATGAAAAATGTTTGAAAATAATAAAAAACTATAATTATTCAGTTTATTTTCTGGATGATAACAATAAAAAAATAATTACATTTAAAGAATTTGAGTCAAATAAAGACAATTACGTTGGTCAAAATAACCCTTGGCCTAAGGAAGGGGCAAATTTCTATTGCACACAAAAAACTTTTAAAGAAGTAGTTTCATTAATAAATTAATTATCAATTATTTCGTAAGCATTTATTAAATTTTTTTTATGTACTTTTAAAAATTCATTTTCTAATATTTGACCTTGAAGTTTATACTTTTTAATAAATACACTTGTATATTTAAAACTTAGACCACTATAAGAAAAAATACTTTTCTTGAATTCATGAGGTAATATAAAAAAAGCATTTACTCCATTTTTATCAACACAAATAAATTTATAATTATATTTTTTAAGCAACACTTTCCAAGCTTGTAAAGAAGAACCAAAATAAAGTCCGCGCTTTTTATCAAACTTGTATCTGTCAAAATTTAAATGATATTTTACAACTAAAGGATCTTTTCCAAAAAATGAATTATATTCTACGCATAGTATTTTTGGTAAAATTTTACTTTTTAATAATCTGTTGATTATATAAAAATCATAAGAATCAATATCTATTGAAAAAAAATCAATTTTTAATTTTTTAAGTTTAATTATAATCTCATTAATATTTTCTAAATTAATTGATCCTCCGGCTAATTCTATTTTTCCTTTGGGATTAACTTTTTTTAACAAGGAAACAAAATTATTGATATTTTTTGGAAGATCACAAACTATTCCTGACCATCCATTTTCTATTAGATTTCTAGAATTATTTTGTAAACCATTTGAACAACCAAATTCCACAAAAAATTTATTATTTTTTTTTAATTTTTTTGTCAAAAAATCTATAAGACCATCTTCTCCGTTTTGTGAAAAATTGGAATATTCATAATCATTAATTTTTTTTGATCTCATTTATTATATTCAATTATTTTTTTCTCTAAAATTGAGATAACATTATCTATCTCTATTTCCTGCATACACTTTTTACAATGGTTACAAATAACTTTAGAACCACATGGAGACTCTGGCAAATCAACATAAAGATTGGTATGGGTTTTATAACCAACTATAGATGGGCTTATCCAGCCTCCAAAAATATTTATTGCATCTTTTTTTAATGCTGCGGCAGCATGAGAATAACCACTATGAGTCCCCACAAATAAGTCACAATACTTAAGTATTGATAAAGCCCCACGAAAATTACAGTCAATATGAATTGCATTCAATAATTTTTTTACACCTTGTAAATGAGGTTGGATAAAAACAATTCTATCTTTTAATGTATTAACAATTTTTTGCCATTTTTCAAAACCCCAATCTCTATTAAGATGAACATCCCCTACTGCTCTCCCCCCAACAGCTTTTGCATAAACTTCTGTTTTTACATTTGGCTCTATCAAAACAATCATTTTTGGTGATTTTAAAAAATGTTCTTTCCATAATTTAATTGTTTGATTTATTATTTTTAAACCATGCTCTAACTCAGTTTGATTAAGATATATTTCTCCTGGTTTGACTGAAAATTCAAGATCCCAAACATTTTTATTATTGTCAGATTTTACATAGTTGACGTATGGCCTATTATTTACATAATTTAAGATCCATATATTATTCTTATTTTCGCTAATATTTTTAATTTCTGAAATATATGGATTATTTAAATACATTATTGAAGGATAATTAAACCTTCCATCACCAATTAAAATATTTGCATCAGGGAATAATTTTTTTGCTTCCTTGGCCTCTGCTGTAGCCATAATGTCATCGCCATATCCCATTAAAGAAAATTGACTTTATTTAACAGTCTTTTTTAAGTTTATTGTATGCTGCAGTAAACCCTATCAAAGTATAAGTATCAGTTGTAAGTGTTCCTCTCGAAGATGTCCCCTTGACAATCATCTCTTTACCTTTCTTCATTGATTCAATTATTTTTTTATCATTTTCCGTCCAAGCTGTATCACCTTCAATAATTGATAAAAGATTCTTATTATTATCTATTATTACTTCAACTTCTTTTGTTTCTGAATAATTATAACCTGCATTTACCTGAATTTCAGGATCTGGTTGATTGTTAATTCTGACTACTAAAAAATAAGTATCTCCTCTTTTGGTATAATTACCCTCTTCTAGTAATGGAATGCTACCAATATAACACCAATCTTTGTCTTTTGTGAAAGTCCATTTCCCTTTTTCTAGTGAAAAAGATTCCGTAGATAAAAATAGGGTGATAATAAAAATAATTTTGTATAAACCGTTTATTTGAGTTTTCATAGCCTATGAAAATTATAACATAATTAGTGAATAATTGAAATTTTTAAAAATTTATTTATATCTATAATAGGTGCATAAATATTGTCTCAAAATATAAATTCTAAAAATATAATTGGTGATAGAAAATTTTCATTTATTGATTCTGATGTATTATCAATCATTAATCTTTCATCTTCTTACAACTGTGTTTGTGATAAAATAACTCTCAAAAATGGAAAAAAATTTGTGGTAAAGTTTCAAATTTCATCAGAAAATTCTAAATATCACTCTATATATTATGAGGGGAAATCGCTAAAAATTATGAATGAAAAATTTGGAAGTATTTTTCCAAAAGTTTATCATTTAGAAAAAAATTTATTTATCATTAATTGGATTGAAAATAATAATTTAAAAAATAATAACTCTGAAGAGGAGCTTGCATATTATCTCTCTAAAATACACTCAGACAATAACGGTAGATTTGGTTTTGATTTTAATTCACCAATTGGAGGAATTGAACAACCTTGTGGTTTTGAGAATAGTTGGATAAATTTTTTTAGAAAAAAACGTCTCCAGTTTATATTTGATAAAATAAATTATTCTAATCCTATGCCAAAAGATATTAATAAAGGAATAGAAAAAATTATTAATAAATTAGAAACTTTTATTCCCGAATCAAATAAACCGTCATTAATTCACGGAGATTTATGGTCTGGAAATATTCTTTTTAATAATGGTAAACTTGCAGGTTTAATTGATCCAGGAATTTATTATTCTAATAAAGAATTAGACTTATCTAGTCTCTCTTTTTTAAATGCAGTGTCTAAAGATTTTATCCAAAAATATAAAAATTTTTCTAATATTGAAAATGATTTTGAAGAAAGAAAAGGAATTTATGAATTATATTATGCTCTTCTTAATGTTTATTTGTGGAGTAGAGAGTATATAAAAAACACTAAAGAAATAATTAAAAGATATGAATAATTTATTCTTACACACATGGATTTGGATCTGAAAGATGTATATCTTGAATCTCTTTCAGTATTTCTTTTGAAAGTGTCAGATCTACACTATCAATATTTTCCTTTAATTGTTCCATGGTTGTTGCTCCAATAATATTGCTGGTTACAAAAGGTCTATCATTTACAAAAGCATTTGCAAAAGTAGATGGGGCAATTCCATATTTTTTTGCAAGATTAACATAAGCTTCTATAGCTATTTCACCTCTTTTGGTGTGATGTCTTGAAAATCTTCTGGGCCAAATTGTGTATCTTGCCCCTTTAGGCATACTGTTAGATATATATTTTCCACTTAACCTTCCTCCAGCCAAAGGGGAATAAGCAAGTAATCCACATTGTTCACGGATTGAAACTTCAGAATTTGCTATATCGAAAACCCTATTCACAAGACTGTATACATTTTGGATAGACATCATTCTAGGTAGTTTTTTTTCTTTTGAAATTTGAATAAATTTCATAACACCCCAAGGTGTTTCATTGGATAAACCTACATATCTTATTTTTCCTAATTTAACGAGATTATTTAAATTTTCCAAAACTTCCTCAATTGCTGTCCAATCATTATCTTTAGGATCATATTCAAAATCTAAAGTTCCAAATTTAGGAACTTTTCTTTCAGGCCAATGCAATTGGTACAAATCAATATAATCAGTTTTTAATCTTTTTAAACTTGCATCAATAGCTTCATTTATATTTTTCTTATCAAATCCTAAATTTTTTGAACCACCTCTTATCCAATTTAGATCTCCCTCTGTTTTGGAAGCAATCTTACTTGCAAGAATAACTTTGTCCCTGTTATTTTTTTCTTTAAACCAGTTGCCAATTATTTCTTCAGTTTTTCCATATGTTCCTTGTCTAGGCATAACAGCATATAACTCTGCGGTATCAAAAAAATTTATTCCTCTTTCGAGTGCATAATTCATTTGATCAAACCCCTCCTGTTGATTATTTTGTTCACCCCAGGTCATAGTACCAAGGCAAATTACACTTACATTTAAATCAGTAGTTCCTAGTTTGCGATATTTCATTATATTTACCTATTTATATGAATATTTTTAGATTTTGATCTTGAATTCTTTGATTATATAACGATATAAGGAATTAGACAAAGGAGAATTTAAATGGATCTTAATAAGAAAACTTATTCTAAAACTATAGATCAAACTATGGTAGATGAAGGATTAAGAGCATATATGCTCAAAGTCTACAACTATATGACTACCGGCTTAATTCTAACTGGTTTAATAGCATGGTTTTTTGGTAAAGCCTCAATTATTACAAATGATTATGGTCAGCTAGTGGGATTAACTTCTCTAGGGGAAACACTATTTTATTCTCCTTTAAAATGGCTGATAATGTTGGCTCCTTTGGGTTTTGTTTTTTATCTAAGTGCAAGAATGCACAAAATGAGTCTTTCTAAAGCTCAAATTACATTTTGGATTTATTCAGCTATAATGGGACTTTCACTATCTTGGATATTTATAGTTTTTACAAATATTTCAATCGTAAGAGTATTTTTTATCAGTGCAGCTACTTTTGGTGCGATGAGTTTATATGGATACACAACAAAAAGAGACTTAACTAAACTTGGGGGATTTTTGTTTATGGGTTTAATTGGAATAATTATCGCTAGCTTAGTTAATATGTTTATAGGAAGTACAGCATTACAATTTGCTATCTCAATAATCGGAGTTTTAGTTTTTGTAGGGCTCACAGCATATGATACTCAAAAAATTAAAAATATGTATTATGCAGGTGATAGCTCTGATATCGAAGGAAAAAAAGCACTTATGGGTGCTCTAAGGCTTTATCTAGATTTCATAAATCTATTTATATTGTTACTTCAATTATTTGGACAAAGAAGATAATATAAAACCCGGCTTTAGCCGGGTTTTTTTATGAATGAAAAAAATAATAATAAAAAATATTTAAATTCTCTTTTAATAAAATATAAAAAGGGAAATAAAAAAGAAGCAATTTCAGAATTAGAATATTATACTACAATAAACCCTAAAGATACTTTAGCTACATACAATCTTGGAGTAATGTACCAAGAAACAAATCAAATTACAAAATCAATTGAACAATACCTTAAAGTTATCAAAAAAGACAAAAAAAATTGGAAAGCTTATTTAAATTTAGGTTTACAATATTTTAAGAAAAAAGATTATCAAAAATCAAATGAATATTATTTCAATGTTTTAAAAGTAAATAAAGATTATCAACCTGCTCTAAGAGATTTGGGAACAAATTATTTATTATTAAATAATTATAAAAAAGCTGACGAATACTTAAATCGATCAATAAGATTAAATCCTGTCGACTACATATGTCTTAATTCTTTAGGGGTGGTAAAAATGAGATTAGATAAATCAGAAGATGCTAAAGATATATTTGAGAGAGCTATTTCAGTAAATAAAGATTATTATACTAGTTATAATAATTTAGGGTTATATTATGACCGGATTGGTGAAAAAGAAAAAGCATTTAAAGAATATAAAAAATGTCTAAAAATAGAACCTAATTATCCTAATGCATTAAATAATATTGGATTAATATATTATTATTATGAAAATAATGAAAAAGCTTTTGATTGTTTTTTTAAAGCTTTAAAAATTGACCCAGATATGATTGATATTTATTTCAATCTAGCACACACTTATTTTACTCTTAGAAAATTTGAGGAAGCTGAAAAATGGTTTAAAAAAGGTTTTAAGATGGATCCACATAATATAACTGGGCACTATAATTATTCATTCTATTTATTAGCCCTTCAACAATATAAAAAAGCCTGGATCGAATATGAATATAGATTAAAAAAACCATTAGTAATCTTAAACGATTTGTCATATGAAAATATTAAAGAAAAGCTATGGAGTGGAGAAAAATTAACAAATCAAAAATTATTAGTTTTAAGAGAACAAGGTGCTGGAGATGAGATACTCTATAGTTCAATGTATCAAGATCTTGCTAATATAAATAAGAATGTAGTTTTTGAAACTGATCCTAGGTTAATCTCCTTATTTAAAAGATCTTTCAAAATAAATTTTATAAAAGATAAATTCTATTCAAAAAATGATTTAGATAAATTCGACAAAATCATTTTTGCTGGAAGTTTAGGTAAATTTTTTAGAAAAAATATTAATGAATTTCCTAAAAGGAAAAATTATTTAATATCCAATAAAGAAATAGTTAAAAAAATAAATACTAGATTGAATAAATTAAACAATAATAAAAAGATTGGTATTTCTTGGTTTAGCAAAAATAAAAGAATAGGTGGAGGAAAATCAATAAATTTAAACGAAATGAAACCAATTCTTGAAACTAAAGGAGCAACATTTATAAATATGCAATATGATGATCATATAAAAGAAATTAATGATTTTAAAAACACAACTGGAATTGAAATTATTGATTTCAAAGATATTGATAAATTTAATGATTTTGAAAGCCTAGCAGGCTTAATAGAGTCTTTGGATTTATTTATTACAGTAAGTAATACTACTGCTCATTTAGCAGCTGCCTTAGGAAAAGAAACTTGGGTAATGGCTCCAAAAAATGATTCTTTATTATTTTATTGGAATACCGGATCTGATAAAACACCATGGTACTCGAAAGTAAAAATATTTCCAAAAATAAATAAATGGGATGAAACAATAGAATTAGTTAAATCAAATTTATCAAATTGGATGAAAAAGAATTAAATTTTAAATTTAGATTTTAAATAATTATTTTTTTCTTTGTTCCAAAGATCAGCATACTCTACATCTTTCCATTCATCAAACCACGGGCCACCTCTGGTAAAATGAACAGCAAATGGGCTCTCAGAATTATGTTTTGATGTCCAACCCTCAAGCCAATTCCACCTTTCATCAAGATCTCCAATTTCAATATCTTTTAGCCATTTAAATTGGTGCAAATATGATCCGGTCTCTTTGTTTACTAAATCTATCGATAATTTTTTATTTGATGGATGAGAACAGTTAAAAATAATAAAACTTGACCAATTTTTTCTTGGATAAATCGTTTGCTGTTGACCATCCATTTTATGTTTTTCAGATGGAGTATAATCATGTTTTACACAATACACGGCTTTGTCTTCTGATAATTTATTAAATAATTTATTTGGGTCTTCTAAAAAAAGAATATCAGAGTCACAAAAAACTGCCCAACCCTTATAATTCATTAAAGCTGGAACAAGAAATCTTGTATAAGTAAACTCTGTTGAAGCTAGAGGATCTTTAATCCTATTATAAAAACCCATAGACCTTAATTCAAATTGTTTTAAAGCAAATACTTTAATTGTTGAAGAAGAATTATTAAGAATTGATTGCTTGCAAACTCTATAAGCTATATCTTCCTTTGGATCATATCCAATAAAAAAAACTGGTTTTTCTATATTCATATTATTAATTATCTATTGATACTAAAAATTTAACTAAAAACCCATACAATTTTTTACGAAGAACCTATAATATTAGGAATTAAATTATTTTTTTCTTTTATTTTATCAGTTTTAGGCCAAGTCCATTCTAAAGAATTTAAAAAACCTCCCTCGCTAACTGGAGACCAGTTATCTTGGATATAGCCAGTATATTTGCATACCCAAGTTTTTTCATAATCGCCCATTAATATTCTATTTTTCCAAGAATTTGCTTTTTGTGCATTTCCTGACATACCTAACTCTATGTCATGCATAACTTCACAAACTGTTTTACTTGGTTTTGAGGATAATAGTGGTTTCATTAAATTTTTAGCTCTTTCCCAATTTTTTTCTAAAATATGCGCCTTAGCCATTGCAATAATAGAATCATATTCATTAGGATTATTTTTAATCAATTTAGAAACATTGTTAATAATGTTGGTATTTTCACTCCTAGAGATATTAACATATTCATCAAATAACATTTGATGTGGAAAGTGTGCCCAACACTTTAAAATTAATTTTTTTGCTTTTGTAAATTCATTATTATTTATTAAAAGTGATGAAAATTTCTTAACTATAGGGGGATAGTTTGGTCTATCATTGTTTGCTATACTTAATAAATTAATTGCTTCTTGAGAAGAAAAGCTTTCTTTTATTATTGCAATTTCATAATTTGCAGATGAATTAGTTTCTTGAAATTCTTGTTTTGAAATAATTTTTTTGTAATAAGCATCTTTATTAATTTCAATTAATTTTTGCCAATTTTGTGTTTTAACTATTATTTGAATTATTGTTTCAAATATCCATTCTAATTTATAATTGATTTTATATATCTCTTCTGCATATATAAGAGCATGATGAAAATCTTGTTTTTTCAAATTTTGTTCAAGTAATCCTCTAAATCCTATTATTTTAGTATCTGAAAGTTGAAGCATTTGATTATAATATTTTTCTGCAATATCATTTTTTTTTGCTTTTTTTGCTGACTCAGCTTTGAGTATTAAAGAAATTGGATTATCTTTTAAATAATTGTCAATTCTATTTGCTTGAACAATCAATTCCTTATCATCATTATTTGACATAGCTGCAATAGCTTTGACAATAGATGTTATACCTTTATTATAATTGTTGATAACCATAGAATTTCTAATTTTTTTTGGAGACTGTCTAAAAAAAATATAAATTCGGTAAATAATCAATATCAATACTATTAAAAAAACAGAAATAAAAATTATACTACTAATTTTGCTTGTAAAAATAATACCTTCCCAAAAGAAATCTACTCTTTGCTCAAAGGACATTATCCAAAGAAATAGTATAATTAATATTAAAACCTGAAATAATAAATAAAAGAATTTAGTCATTGTGCTTGCATTTCGTTTTTAATTAACTCTATTAATTTATAAGATTCGCTATATTTTTCTGCTTCTTTTATCCATATTTTGAAATACAATTCTATATCTTCAATTTTTAATAATTCATCTATTGCATTTTGGATATTTTTTTGATCTAAATAAATTTTTGCTGAAGAAAGTCTTTTCACATTTTTATCTTCTGAAATGTTATTTCGATCAGGCTTAAGATTAAAAATATTTAAAAAAAATTGAATAAAAAATGAATCACCAGATTTTTTAATTAAATATTCTCTTAAAAACAAATCGCTACTTGAATTAAAGTTATTCTTTAATTCAGTATAACTTTTAACACCTTCATTAGCTATTATAGATAATTTTTCTAAGTGAGATATTGCAATGTTAGTTGAAAGTATTTTAAACAGTTCATCAATTATATCATCATAGCTTAATCCCTTTTCAATACTTAATTGAATATTGGATAAATATTTATCAATAAGAAAAATCTTTTCATTAATTAAATTTCCTTCTTGAGATAAATTATTAGCAATACTTTTATCTTTTTTTAAAATTAATATTTGATTTAAAATTTCATCTAAATCTTCTTTTTTAACAGTGTTGTTTGATAAATCATCTCTGGATTCTAATGATTGAATTTTATTCTCAATATTTTCAATTTTTTTAATTAAATCAATAACTGATTTATTTGTTTTCTCAAGACTAGTTGAAACCTGTTCTTGGATTATATTTATTTCGGATAATTGATTATTATCCCCTAAATTCATTTGTTTAACATAGCCCTTATAAAAAACATAAATAAGAAAGATTATAATTAATAACAATATGATTGATGAGGATAATTTTGTTAAAAAATAAAAGTTTTTTAATATTTTTTGCATACTTTAATATTAATTTATTATAATATTAGTATTATTTTAACACGTATTCTAACAATTAAAAATTACGGTATAAGTTGATATTTGCCATAGAAACAAGTTGTGATGAGACATCAACAGCAATTGTTGATTTTAAGGGAAAAATATTGAGCCATATTGTTACTAATCAAGAGGAGCATAGAAAATTTGGAGGGGTTGTTCCTGAATTAGCATCAAGAGCACATCTTCAAATACTACAAAATATAATTCCAGAAACTATAAAAAATGCCGGTCTTTCTAAAGAATCGATCAATATTTTTTGCGCAACTTGTGGTCCTGGACTTATAGGGGGTCTTTTAGTTGGATCTACTGTAGCTAAAGCAATGGCAGTTGCTTCTAATAAACCATTTTATCCAATAAATCACCTTGAAGGACATGCGCTATCAGTTCAAATAAATGATAAAGTATCTTTTCCATTTTTATTGTTATTGATATCAGGTGGACATACTCAATTTTATTTAGTTAATAATGTAGGATCTTACAAATTATTAGGGTCCACTATTGATGATTCAGTGGGTGAATGTTTTGATAAAGTCGCAAAAATGATAAATATGCCCTATCCAGGAGGAAAATATATAGAATCAAAATCAAAAAATGGAAATAAAAATAAATTTAATTTTCCAAAACCACTTTTAAAAAAAAATAATTTAGATTTTTCATTTTCAGGTTTAAAAACTGCAGTTAAACTTGAGGTAAACAAAAGTAAAAAAATTAATAATAAATTTAAAGAAGACTTAAGTGCCTCATTTCAAGAAACAGTTACAAATATTTTAACTATAAAAATGAAATTTGCTATTCAACACTGCAAAAGAAATTATCCAAAAGTTAAAAACGTTGTAGTTGCAGGAGGTGTAGCTGCAAATAACTCAATTCGCCTATCCTTAAAAGAATTATGTGAAGAAAATAAATTAAACATTTATTATCCTCCTGTTTCATTATGTGGCGATAACGCTGCGATGATTGGCTGGGCATGCCTTCAAAGATTTAAAATTGGATATAAGGGTAATATTAACTTTAGGCCACGACCAAGATGGTCATTAAATGAGATAATTTAATCACCCCGAAACATCTGACAAAATTTTATTTATTGAAAAATTATTACTCTCGTTATCTCTTTTTAATATAAGCTCATGAATATGTTTTTGAATTTTAGATTGTTCTGAATGAATTATTTTCCATTTTAAATCGAATGGATATTCTCTAATCTTTGTTTCATATTTTTCATATCTATTAATACACACAAAGTTACCTTTGTCTTTTATTATTCGATGAATATTTGTAAAATAATATTTAATCATTTCTTTTGTCATTTCCATCATTGATCTGATATTAATAATTAAATCTAAAGACTTATTAGGTATTCTTATAATCTCCCAATAGGGTAATAATAAGAAATCGAATTCATAATTAAAAATTTTTTCACCATCTTTTTTTAAATCTGTTAAAAATAAAAATTTTGAGTTAGGAAACTCCTGACTTAAATAGTAATTTTGTACTGCTAAAACTTCCGGTAAATCTATAATTATACATTTAATGCCCTTATAATTATGCTTAATTTTAGAAATTAAACCACCATATCCGCTTCCTATTTCTAATAATGTAATAGGTTTTGTAGAGAGTGATTTTTTTAAATAATTACAAATAATAAAGAAATAATATATGTCTGATAAATCGTGATTATTACAAAAGTAATTTTTATTACTATAATTTTTATTTTTTTTTGGATCAATTTTAAAAAATGTTTTAGTAGGTGACCCTACGTTAGACTGAATATTTTTTAAAACAAAATCTAATCCACACAAGCCAAATAAGGAATTTAAAAAATTTAAATTTTTTTTATTTTCTTCTGCATCAATTATGTTTTCACTAATAAGATCTTTAAAATCAAACTTCTCTCTTAAATCCCATCCATTTGAAAAGTTGTTGTTTTGATTAGTTCTTGAATTGGAAAAATTCATTAAATTATCATTAAATCCAATTGATATGGAGTTTCTTAAAAAATTTGGCCAGAATTCTGTCCTAGCTATTATTTTTTTAAAATCACTATTAAAAACATCCCAATGTTCACCTATATCTATCTTATCAGAAGTATTTTCTGATAATGAATAATTTTTATACATTGTAGAAAATGGTTGTTTTAGCTTCATATTCATAAATAATAGTTATTTTATTTTATAATTAAAGCAATATAATTATATTAGATTTAAAATAAATAAAAATGAAATATTGGCTTATAAAAACTGAACCAAGTACATGGTCTTGGCAAGATCAAGTAAAAGCAAAAATAACAAATTGGGATGGAGTAAGAAATTATCAAGCTAGAAATAATCTAATTAAAATGAAAATTGGTGATTTATGTTTTTTTTATCACTCCGTAAAAGAAAAAAAAATTATTGGGATTGTTAAAGTTGTTAAAGAGTCTTATCCTGATAAGACAGATAAGACTAAAAGATTTGTAATGATAAATGTAAAAACTTATAAAAAATTAAATAAACCAGTTTCACTTGAGGAAATTAAAGGAAATAAAAAATTAAACCACTTAAGTTTAATAAAACAATCAAGATTATCAGTAATGCCAATTGACTATAAATCATGGTTAATTATAATGAAATTATCTAAAGCTTAATAATGTCAAACAAAAATAATATATTTAAAACACAAACTGCATGGCAAAAAAATTCTTATTTTAATAAAAAAACTTATGAAGAAAAATATAGGGAATCAATCGAAAATAATGAACAGTTTTGGGCAAAAGAAGGTAAAAGGATTGATTGGATCAAACCTTATTCGAAAATTAAAAAAGTAAAATATAGTGACAAAGAAGTTTATATAAATTGGTATTATGATGGAAAATTAAATGCTTCAGTAAATTGTATAGATAGACATTTGCAAGACAAAGGAGATAAAATAGCAATAATTTGGGAAAGTGATGATCCCAACATATCAAAAAAAATAACCTATAAAGAGCTTCATACTAATGTTTGTAAAACGGCTAATGGCTTAAAAAAAATTGGAGTAAAAAAAGGTGATAGAGTTACAATATACTTATCAATGATTCCGGAATTGGCTTATGTTATGTTGGCTTGTGCAAGAATTGGAGCAATACATTCTATAATATTTGGAGGATTTTCTTCAGAATCAATTGCTGGAAGAATTTCTGATTGTGATTCACATTATATAATAACTGCAGA
Organism: Alphaproteobacteria bacterium MarineAlpha5_Bin12; assembly: GCA_002937855.1. GTDB lineage: Bacteria > Pseudomonadota > Alphaproteobacteria > HIMB59 > MarineAlpha5-Bin12. Next base: position 51,342 of record PTKS01000009.1, read on the forward strand.
TGAAGGAATAAGGGGAGGAAAAACTATACCTCTAAAAAAAATTACGGATGATGCTTTATCTAAATGTCCAAACATTAAAAAATGCATAGTAGTTAAAAACACAGGTGCAGAAGTTGCTTGGGATAAAGTTAGAGACATTTCATATGATGAAATGATAAAGAATGTATCTGCAGAGTGTGAGCCTGAGGAAATGGAATCAGAAGATCCTCTGTTTATACTTTATACTTCGGGTTCTACTGGCAAACCAAAAGGTGTTCTCCATACTACTGGTGGTTATATGGTATATGCATCAATGACACACCAGTATATTTTTAATTATAAAGAAGGTGATATATATTGGTGCACAGCAGATATAGGTTGGGTAACTGGACATAGTTATATAATCTATGGGCCCTTGGCAAACGGCGCTACTACAATAATGTTTGAAGGTGTTCCAAATTACCCAGATGCTTCTAGATTTTGGGAAGTTGTCGACAAACATCAAGTTAATATATTTTATACAGCACCAACAGCTATTAGAGCTCTTATGAAGGAAGGGAAAAAACCAGTAGAAAAGACTTCTAGAAAATCTCTTAAATTACTTGGAACAGTTGGTGAACCAATTAATCCCGAAGCTTGGTTGTGGTATTTTAACGTGCCCGGAGGATCTAAATGTCCAATTGTAGATACATGGTGGCAAACAGAAACAGGCGGGATACTTATTGCTCCTCAAGTTGGAGCGATTGATTTGAAACCTGGATCAGCAACTAAGCCTTTTTTTGGTATACAACCTTTAGTTGTAGACACAAAAGGAAATGTCTTAGAAGGTGAATGTGAGGGAAGACTTTGTATTGCTGACTCTTGGCCAGGTCAAATGAGAACAGTGTATGGCGATCATGAAAGATTTATCAAAACTTATTTTTCTCAATTTAACGGAAAATATTTTTCTGGTGATGGATGTAGAAGAGATAAGGATGGAGATTATTGGATCACTGGAAGAGTGGATGATGTTATTATTGTTTCTGGTCATAATCTTGGTACAGCTGAATTAGAAAGTGCATTTGTTGCCCATCCAAAAGTAGCTGAATCAGCAATTGTTGGATACCCCCATGAAATAAAAGGAAATGGTCTTTATTGCTACGTGACATTAAATACAGGGCAAGAACCCTCAGATTTTTTAAAAAAAGAATTGAAGGATTGGGTAAGAAAAGAAATAGGCCCTATAGCAACTCCTGATATCATTCATTTTACTCCAAGTTTACCAAAAACAAGATCAGGAAAAATTATGAGAAGGATTTTAAGAAAAATTGCATCAAAAGAATTTGATCAATTAGGGGATACTTCAACTCTAGCAGATCCTAGTATAGTGCAAGATTTAATTAATTCTAAGGTATGATTATAAAAAATTCTTTTCTTTTGAAACTACATCTGAAAGATTTTGATTAAACTGAACGATTTTTAAATTTTTATACCAATCATTCTTCGATTTTTGATTTAAAATTGATTCATATTCTGAATGATAAAAGGCTAAACATTTTTTCCCTATCGCCCCAGCTAAATGAATGGTTACATTAGGAGATGTTACCACACAATCTAGAGTATGTATTAGTGCAATAGTTTCATCAATATCATTAAATAAATCAAGATCATTTATTTTTAATATTTTGTTTTCATTTTTTAAATTAAATTCATCAAGATCTTTTGTTTCACCATATTGTAAATTGACAATAAGATAATTTTTATCTTTAATTATTGATTTAAAATCTTTTAATTCAAAAGATTTATTATGTGCAAATCTAGAAGAACTTTTCCAAGACAAGCCTATTATTTTTTTAAAACTATAATTTTTAAATAATAATTCATATTTTGAAACTTTTTCTAAATTAGGTTTTAAAAAAGATTTTGTCATAAAATCACTAGAATTTTTTCTAAAATATTTTCCTAAACTTCCAGCATATATAAACTCATACCCATTTCTTACAAGGTCTCTAATCCTATCATAATTATCAAGGTTTATATATTCGTGGTCGCCAAAACTTCTTTTAAAGATTGTATTTAATCGCGAATCTATTAGAAATTTTAGCTCAGTATGGCATTTCAATAAGTCATTATATATAGAGCTAAAAAGAATTTTATCGCCTATTCCCTGCTCTGATACAACTACTAGTTTTTTGACACTTTTAATATCTTTATTTTTAAATAGGTTTTTTTCTATTATTGAAAATAATGTTCCCTTATTTTGGCCAGAATATATTCTGCTTTCAAAATAATCCCAGGCTTCGGAGTATTTTTGTTGAGATAATAATATTAATCCCTTACCTTTTTTTATTTCAGGAATATTCGAATCAATAGATATGCCCTTTTCATAAAATTTCAAAGCTTCTGTAATCTTATTTTGCTTTTTATATAAATTACCAATATTTTTATAATAATGAGGATTTTGAGGTTTAAGTTCTAGGGCTTGTAAATAATATTTTTCAGCTTCAGAATAATTATAAGTTAATAGATATGAATATGCTAAGTTAACTATAGCTGGCTCATTTTTATTATCTATATTTAATATCTTTTTGTAAGAGTTTTGAGCTTCAACAAACAAATTATTTTTAATCAGCGCCTCTGAGTATGCAAATAAATATTCAATACTTTGATTTAATGCTAGAGCTTTTTGAAAATATTCTATTGCTTCTTCAATATTATTAATTTTTAAATTTATAATTCCTAATAGATAAAAAGCTTTACTATTGCTAGAGTCTGTGGTGATGATTTTTTTTAAATCTTTTTGTGCATTCTCATAATCTTGTTTATTAATTTTATTAATAATTTGATCTAACATTTTATTTTAAATTATTTTTTTGAAACCATATATTTTTTAATTGATTTTAAATTCTTAAACTTATTCACTTTTGAAAATGCTATGACAGCTTGTTGTAAATTCATTTCTAAACCATTCATAAATTTTAATTTTCTTTTTTTTGATTCTTTTAACAAAATTGTTGGGTTTGGATCATAAATTACATCAAAAATTATTGTTGATTTTACAATTTCTTTTAAAATGGATTTTTTTATTGGAGATTTTTTTTTCTGATCTCCCCAACCTATTGTTGTGCAGTTAATTATTATTGCATGTTGATTAATAAGCTTAGGCAAAAATTGCCATAAATTACTTTTCACATTTTTATATGATTTTGAAAATTTTAATTTTTTATGACTTCTTCCTATTAATGTTATATTTGCTGTATTACCTATTTCTGAAGATAGATAAGCGACAACTGCTTTAGCAGTGCCCCCAGTTCCCAAAACCATAATTTTTTTATTTTTTATTGATCCAAATTTTTGCTTAAAAGAAATAAGCGCTCCTTCTCCATCAGTGTTTGTGCCAGCCAATTTATTTTTATCTCTAAAGATACAATTAACTGCTCCGATTTTTTTAGATTCTTTTGAGATTGATTTTCCTAACCATTTAGCAACATTTTCTTTATATGGAGCTGCTATAGCACCTCCTTCAAAATTTTTCATTTTTTGAAGATTTATTAACAGTTTATTTAAGTTTTTAGATTTACAATCCAAAGGTATCATTCTAGTGATTTTATTCATCTTTTTATAAGTCTTGTTCCATAATTTTGGAGATCTAGCCCCTTCTGAAGGATTAGAGCCAATTATTGCACTAAATTTATTTATTTTTGGAATTTTAATTTTATTTTCAATTAGAGAATCTATTTTCATAAAATATTTCTTCCTAATGTATTAGCAACACTATTCATAGATTTACATAAAGATTCAAATTCTTGAAAGTCTATTGGCTGTAGGGGATCTACGGATGCATTAATTGGATCAGGGTGTACTTCTAACATTATTCCATCTGCTCCTGAAGCAACGCTCGCTAAGGCCATAGAAGACACCCAAGGTCGCCAAAAAGTTGCATGCGAGGGATCTACTACTACAGGTAAATGTGTTAGTTCTTGAGCTGCAGGTACAACTTGAAGATCAAGTAAAAATCTGGATGTGGATCTATGAGTATGGGGCGCTGATACACCCCTTTCACACAATATAACCTTTTCATTGCCTTCAACTAAAATATATTCTGCAGCGCCTAACCAATCTCTTAATGAGGCTCCATAATGTCTTTTTAACATAATAGGTTTTCCAGTTTTTGCCACTGAAGTTAGAAAAGGATAGTTTTGCATATTTCTTGAACCAATTTGAATAATATCAGCAACATCAGAAACCAGATCTATAAATTTTTCCTCCATGACCTCAGTAATTATAGGAATTCCAGATATTTCTTTTGCATTTTTTAACCACTTGATGCCCTGTTCTCTTGTTTCAGTATACTTTGGTCCTCTATATGGAAAACTTAGAGGTTTAAATGCTCCTCCTCTTAAGAAATGAGCTCCAGACTTTTTTACACTTATCGCAGTATCTTTTATTAGCTCTTCACTTTCTACCATATTTGGACCTGCAAAAATTGGAATTAAGCTTCCACCAAACTCTACTCCAGATACATTGAATTTACTTTTATGATTTTTATTTTTTTTTGCAACCAATGGAAATTTTGTTTTAAGATCTTCTTCAGAAATATCTTTACCTGGAAATTTATTTTCAGTCATAAGTTTTCTCCTTTAGTTTTTATATACCAAGTTTTTGTGAATTAATTTTATCATTTATTGATATCCAAGAATTATTTTCATAGCTAGCATACAAAGAATGTATTATTCTAGTTGTTATTGCAGCATCCTCAGAGTTTACAGGTGCGTCAATACTTCCATTATTTAAGCAGTCAATAACTTTTTGAAGATAAGGTCCGTGGCTCAATCCATAGCCATTTGGAACTTCTTGTGAAAATTTATTAATAATTTCTTTTTCATTTTGATTTGAATTATTTGAATACCATTTTTCTATTTTATTAAGAGCTATTCCACCTACAGTAGCTATTGCTTTATCCCCCACAATAGAAATTGAAGCTTCCTGATCTTTTGGCCTTAGTCCTGTAGTTGCTTCAATAGTACCAAAAGATCCATTTTTAAATTTAATAATACCAACCATGGTATCTTCTGCCTCAAGATTGTTTATTAAATTTCCACCTGTTGCACAAACTTCAGTTACAGGTCCACAAAGCCAGTTCATTACATCTACATGATGAATTGCTTGTTGGTTAATTACTCCCCCATCTTGCTTCCATGTTCCATGCCATTCATCTTCATAATAATCCTGATATCTCGCCCATCTTAGACGGATGCTAGCGGTAATAATTTTACCAAAAGCACCTTTATTTAATTCATTTTTTAAAAATTGAATAGCGGGATTTAATCTATTTTGATAAACAACTCCTAACATCAAGTTCATTTTTATTGATAAATCTTTTAAAGAGTCAGCTTCGGAAGGAGTCATGGCTATGGGCTTTTCAACTATAGTATTACATCCCATTTTAAGTGATTTTCTTACATCATTAAAATGTTCACCTGATGGAGTTAAGACTAAAACTAAATTAGGTTTTTTTTTATTAATCATTTCAGATAAATCACTAAAAAAATCACAATTGAAATTTTTTGAATAATTTTGTGCCTTAGATATTTCTTTATCTGCAACTCCTACGATCTCAAAGTTTTTTACATTACCAGAATTTAATATATTTTTATAATGTTGCGCTACCCTTCCACATCCTAAAATACCTATTTTAATATTTTTCATTTTCAAGATTGGTCATATTTTTTACTATTTCTAAACTTGTTGCATCCTTTATTTCATATGATACCAATGGATCATTAATTTCATAAAATCCAAATTTTCCACTTCCAAGTGAATTATTGCGAAGAGGCATTGGCCTTGATACCAAACCTAAGCCAACAAGACCAATAAAAGATTTGCTTTTCTTCAATTTTTTTGGGACAAATCCTTCATTTACTATATGAGTTGATTCTTCTTCTTGAACAATTATACCCCTATTTTCTTCAACAGCTGCTATTATTGTATCAAGTTCTTCATTAATAAGTTTTTCAATCATTTGATCAATTAGATTTGAATTTCTGAAAAAATATCCTTCTTGAAGAACTACTACTAGTTCTGGGCTTTGATTATTTTTTTCAATTTGATCAAGTGTGAATCTTACTACATCTAATATATCAACATAATTTTTTGAGAGTTCAGGTGGTCTTAAAAATGGTGCCTTAGCTCCAATTTTTTTTGCCAACTTTGAAGTGTTAGGGTTGTCTGTAGAAACAATTATTTCTTTGACATATTTGGATTTTTTTATTGAATTAACAGTGTGTTCAACAAGAGTCTTGTTATTTACAAAAAAAGATTCTCCTTTTATTGGAATAATAGCTGTTATATTCATTTTATCTAATGATTCATTTTTTGGATAAGATACAAGGCCCTTAATTGATTCTAAAACATTTACAACATTGCTTGCTCTAGTTAAGTTTGAATCGTGATGAATACCATGCCAATGAAAAACGCTTGCTTCGGGTTCATAAATAATATTGTAATTTGAATCGATTACTTGTTGACCCCATACTCTATCTTCAATGTTTGAGACTTTTTCGTCAAATGGAAATTTATTCCAAATTTCTCTCCTAAATGCACTGTTTGCGTTATGAAAAAATGAATCTTTTTTTTGTATTTTTTTATCTAGACCAAAAACAGTTAACAAATCTCTCTTATCTAAATCACTTGAATATGAAAATGGCTGTTGTCTTCCATAAACTCCAGCTACTTCTTCATTTTTTAGATCATTTATTAAATTAGACAGCCAATTTTCATTTGTTGGAACACAATGTCCTGATAAACAAACTATATATTTCCCTTTAGATGCTTTGATGCCATCATTTATTGATTTACCGGGTAAAAATTCTTTTATTGTTATTATCTTAACTGAAAATTCTTTTGCTTTTTTTACTGTCATATCTGTTGATAAATTATCAACTATAATGACTTCTATATTCTTATGAGTCTGATTAAAAACAGATTGTAAGCATGACGAAATCCATCTTTCTTCATTTTTTGTTCTAATAATTATTGATACTAAGGGATTTTGAGAATTCATAAGTTAAAATTTTTTATAATTAAATTAGCAAGTTTTAAATCATTTTTTGTATGGATATCAACAAACGAAAATTCATTTTTATGCATTATAATTTCAACTCTATTACCTATTCTTTTTCCTTTACGCCATAAATAAGCTCTGCTTGCGCAACTCAACCCTGTATCTTCCCTTACAATTGACCTTCGTACTTGTCTAGATTGATATAGCGACATCCATTTTCTTAATCGAGTCCATTTTTTGTTTTTATTTTTTTCCCAAAAATTTTTGTGAGTTTCATATCCTACAAAAACACTTTCTATCTTTGGTTTTCTTTTTAATATATTTACAGCTTTTTTAATCCAGCGATGATCTCTAAAAATATCAGTAGCTGTTAAAAATACAGCGATTTCGTATTTTTTATTAAAAATTTTTTCATAACTTAAAATGGCGTGTTTTAGAGTTTCTTCAGTAGTAGATAAACTTCCTGAAATCTTTTTGGGTCTAAAAAATGGAACTTCAGCTCCATATTTTTTTGCAACTTTTGCAATTTTTTCATCGTCAGTTGAAACCAAAATTGTTCCTATAACTCCAGATTTAATTGCATGTTTAATAGGTCTAGAAATTAGAGGTTCTCCATCTATTTTTAATAAATTTTTCTTAGGCAATCCTTTTGATCCACCTCTTGCTGGTATAATGCAAATTACATCATCATAATTATTTTTTTTCATATACCTAACAAATATATAGCATTAAAATAGTAATTAAAACTTATTTCTAAGTCTTTTGATTATTTCAGAGAGAGTGTTGTTTAAATTTTTTTTAATATAAAATATCTTTAATTTATCATACCACTCACAATTTCTATTTTGTTTCTTAGAATACAAAAAATGTTCATTATCATCATGGATAATCTCCCAAGTTTCAGTGCCTAATGAACTAGCAAAATTGCTGTTGATATTTGCGACTGTGATTACTAAATCTAGATTTGATATTAATGAAGCTAAATCATCCAAATTATTAAATTTATCTAATTCTTGAATATCAATTATTTTATTTTTATTTTTAGAATTAAAATTATTTATTTCCTGTTTTACTTTACCGTATTGTAAATTAACAAAACCAATATCTCTATTGTCTCTATTATTAATTAGTTTAGAGAAATCTTCCAATCTAAATGATTTTTTTAAAAATGATTTAGATCCAGATTTCCATGAGATTCCAATATATTTTTTTTTATTATATTTTAATAAAATATCTTGATATTTTTTTGATATTTTTTTGTCATCAGTAAGATATGGTTTATTTTTAAAATCTATTATATTATTTCTAAAAAATTTTCCTAAACTTCCAGCATAAATAAATAAATATTTTTTTTTCACATAATAAAAAATTTTATTTAAATTAGATTCTAAAATAAAATCTTTAAATTTAAAGCTTCTTTTAAATATTTTTAAAAGCCTATCATCTACGACTATTTTACACTCTGGATTTAATTTTATAAATTCTTTATACATTGAGCTAAATAAAATTTGGTCCCCAATACCCTGTTCTGGTACAATTATAATTTTCAAATTTTGTGGAACTAATTTTTTATTATAAATATTATTCTTTATAATTTTATAAATATCAGTATTTGTATACTCAGCTAATATTCTATTATCATATAGTGCCCAACCATCTTTGTATAATTTCTTTTTTAAAAGTATATAAGATTTATTAAATTTAAAATTAGGAATATTTGAATTAATTTTGATTGCATTATTATATGATCTTAAAGCCAAATTTAATTTACCAAATTTCTTATATAAATTACCTAAATTAAATTGTAAAAATTCATTATCTGGTTTGATTTTTATTGCTCGAAAAATATAATTTTTTGAATTTTTATAATCCTCTTTTAACATGTAGCAATAAGCTATATTACTTAAAGATTGAATGTGATTCCTATCAATCAATAATAATTTTTTGTATGTTTCTATTGCCTCATCTATTTTATTTGATTCTAAACTTTTATTCCCTTGATCTAAAAGAGATTCAGGTGTTTTTTTAATTATATTTTTCTTTTTTGATACATTGATACCAATATTTGCATTCATTTTATTGCGGTTTCCAGTGTTTTAAGCACCTTGGTTCATATACGTCGGATGCTCCTACTTGTGTTCTTTCTCCACCTTTATTTTTTCTATAGGTTTTTGTAGCTTCTTGTCCACATATGTTACAAAAACCATATATTTTAGTTATTTTATCCGCAAGTCCAAGAAGTAATGATGAGGTTTCCCAAGGCTTACCTCTAGAATCTTGATCTAATCCAGCGCATACAACATTGATTCCTGAATTTAGTAATTCATCAATGTTTTCTAAAGTTTCATCTGCTTTCATAAATTGAACTTCATCTAAAAACAATGTATCTAAATTTTCAGTATTAAAATCAAATCTTTTTCTAGCGTCAGTCCAATTTGCAATGGAATAACATTCATGTGTAATATTATTATGGGTAGATATTAGTTTTTCAGAATATCTATTATCAATTATAGGTTTTAATACCAATATTTTTTTTTGTTGGTGTTTTACCCAGAGAATTTTTTTTAAAAGCTCACTGGTTTTTCCAGCAAACATCGCACCAACAATAGTTTCAAGGGTTCCTCTTTGCACAAAATTTTATATCATATATTTTGTATATAAAATAATAATTATTTAAGTAATTCATCTAAAAATATTTTAATTTTTTGATAATTAATAGATTCTATACAACCTACGGGGTTATTTAAAAAGTATTTATAGCTTTTTTTTAAATTCCCTCTGTTTAATAAATGTATCTTTGTATTTTCAAATACTAATTTTTTTTCTTTTTTTAGTGAATAATAGCAACCATGTTCATTATTAAAATTTATAATATTCGTAAGTCCACAAGGCGCAGAACAATAATTTGATTTAAAGTTAGAATTATAATAAGTAATGTTGCTATTTTCATATAATATTTTTTTTGAATCTACTGAAGTAGAAATTAAAATTCCTTTTTTGTTATAAATTTTTGATATATGCAATGGCCCAGAATCACAAAAAACACCAAACTCTATAGTTTTAATGTATTTGACTAAATCCTTTAAATTACTTGGATTATAAACTTTACATTTATTTAAATTTTTAAGATTGCGAAAATGTTCAGTAGTTATTTGATCATTTCCTAATATTAAATCAACTTCATATTTTTTATTTATTAAGTGGCTAATTATATTATCAATTAAATTAATAGGTAAAGTTCTTATTGGTGAATTAGAAATAGGGAAAATGGAAATTCTTGAAATTTTTTTATTAGCAAAATTTTTATTTAAAATTTTATTTTTAATTCTAAAAAAATTATTTATTGCTTCTTCAATATTTTCTCTTTCATATTTTTGTAATTTCAGTAAATTAATCTCACTTGTGAAATGGAATATAGTGTCATATTTTTTTATCTGTGATTCACTTATAAAATCAGAATAAATATTATCTGCTTCTGTAAAGTGAGATAATATTTCATGAGCGTTGGAACAAAAAGCAATTCCAATCTCTTTAAAAATTTTATTTAATTTAATATTTTTTATAGCTAAACCATACTCGATTGAGTCACCTATGCCTGGATTTGGTGGAAGACAAAATAGTATTTTTTCTGATTTTGGTAAATATTTACTATGTTTTTCTATATTAATTTCTTTTAATAAATCTTGATTATTTTTTTTATTAAGTATTTTCCAAATAGATGAGTTTTTAGAGAAGTATTTTGTATCTTTTTTAATATATTCTACATCACAATTTTTCAAATCTAATGATGAAGTTGAGCAGTTTTTATTTAATATAAAGCTAAAAAATGGCATTAAAATAAATATTATTGTCTACTTCTTGCATTTTTTTGATATTAAGCATTCATTATGACCGATGGTATTAATTCAAGAATTGTTATAGTAAAAATACTTAAAAAGATAAAAGAATCAAGAATTAATATTGATCAATGTTTTGAAAAAGAATTAAAAAAAATAAATTTATCAATAAAAGATAAAAAATATATTTATAATGTTGTAATAACAACAATAAAAAATATCAATTCTATTGACCAAATATTAAAAAATTTTACTAAAAGTGTTAATAAAAAAGATGTATCTTATTTTTTTATAATAAGTGCAATATCACAAATATTTATTTTAAATCAAAAAGAATATGCAGTAATTAATTCAACTTGCGAAGCATATAAAAGACTAAATAAAAAAAAGTTAAACTTTATTAATGGGCTTCTTAGAAATATTACTAGAAATAAATCATTTATAAATATAGATAAGCTAAATAAATCTTTACATCCTATATGGTTTAAAAATATTTTAAAAGAATTGCCAACAAGTAAAAGAAAGGTCATCTATAAATCAATTACAAAAAGACCTCTAATAAATTTAGTTTTTAAGAATAATAAAAAATTGAATATAGTTAAACAAAAATTTTTAGAAACATCTAAAAATAGTTTAGCTTTATCTGAATTTATAGATTTAAAAAAAATATCAGGTTACAATGAGGGTCTGTGGTGGGTTCAAGATTTTGCATCTACTATTCCAGTTAAATTAATTCCGAATTTAAAAAATCAAAATATATTGGATATGTGTGCGGCACCAGGAGGCAAAACTTTTCAACTATTAAATAGTGGTGCTAGGGTAACATCTTGTGATATTTCTATTAATAGAGTTAAATTGTTAAAAGAGAATGCACGTAGATTACAATATAATTTAAATATAATTAATATGGACGCTTTAAAAATATTAGAAAATAAATTTTTTGATACAGTTTTAATTGACGCACCTTGCAGCTCTATTGGAACAATTAGAAAAAATCCTGAAATTCTCTATAGAAATAGCGGCCCAAATTTTGAATTTTATTTAGATTTACAATATAAATTACTAGAAAAAGCAAAAAAATTGTTAAAAATTAATGGGACTCTAATATTTGCAGTTTGTTCATTTAATAAAAAAGAAGGTGTAAAACAGATAGAAAAATTTTTGTTAAAAAATAAGAATTTTCAAATAAATCCTATAATTAAAAGTGAATCAAAGGGTTTTAAAAAATTAGTTACTAAAGAAGGTTTTTTTCAATCATATCCTGATGATTTAATTGAAATTGGTGGTATTGATGGGTTTTTTATAGCAAGGTTAATTAAAAAAAATGATAATGCTTTATAAAATTATTAAATATTTAGTTATTAAAAATTTTTTATACAAAATATATTTATTAATACGAACTAAGAAAGAATTTGAAGGAATTCAAAACTTTAATATTGTTCCTACTAAAAAAAAATCTCTTAATAGTCTTTTAAAAATTAATGAAGATTATTTTTCTTCTAATCCTGAAAATAAAATACCCATAGAAATGCACAGTTTTGATTGGTTAAATGATTTTAAAAAAACAGGTGGTATCAATTTACTAAAAAAATCAAGACACTTAATTTTGGATTGGAAACACTGTGACTTTAACTTGTCTTCAAATGTATGGAATGAATTGTTGATAGCTAAAAGAATTATTAATTTATCTACAAATTTTGACTACTATGGCACAACTGCAAGTAAAGAATTCAAAACTATTGTTACAAATTTAATTTTTTTTCATTACAAAAATTTACTATTCCTTAAAAATTTCTATCTTGAAAAACATGATATCGACTTGGAAGTATCAAAAGCATTATTATTAACGTCTAGTTTTTTTGGAAAAAAAAAGGATTTTTTTAAATTAATAAATTTTATAAAAAAACAAACTATACATCAAATTAATAAGGATGGATTTCATAAAAGTATTAATATTTTTGAACAAGCGAAGTTTATTAACAATTTAATAGAAATAAAAAATATATTACTTTTTAATAAATATAATAATTGGTCTGGTATAGATAATATAATTGAAGAAATGACATCAGTTTTAAAAAATTTTTTTCATAAAGATCAGAGCTTGCCTTTATTTAACGCAACAAACAATAAGCAAATTGATTATGTTAGATACATAGCAAACTTACAAAAGGATTTAAAAGTAAAAAAACTTTTTGAAATAAAGGATGGTATTGCGGTAGTTGAGGCATCAACAACAAAAATTTTTTTTGATATTACAAAGCCAAATAGCAAATTATTGAACAAAAGAATGCATTCTGGGACTTTAAGTTTTGAAATGAGTCATGATAATGAAAAAATAATTACAAATTGTGGATCTCCAGAAAAATATTTAGGAAAAAACCAAGTATATTTTCGATATTCAGCTGCACATTCTACCTTAACAATTAATAATACTAATATTAGCGAATTATCTGAAAAAAATGGGTATAGAAGAATACCAAAAAATATTAAAAATTCATCAGAAGAAAAAAAAGATTTTTATAAAATTACTGCATCTCATGATGGTTACAAAAATAATTATGGTGTTTTAATTAGAAGAACTCTAAAAATAAATAAGGACGGACTATTAATTTTGGGGTCCGATGAAATACTCAACTTAAAAAAAGTAAATAAAAACAATACTTTCGAAATAAGATTTCATTTAATGCCAGAAATTATTAGTGCTTTAACAAATAATGATGAACAAGTTATATTAAAATTAAAAAATGGTATGGCTTGGTATTTGAGGTCTGAAAACAATAAACTAAGAATTGATGAAAGTCTCTATATGGGAAGTGGAAGCCAGCCTCTTGCATCATCACAAATTGTTATTTATGGATCTATAAGTAAATTAAAGAATATAGTAAATTGGGAATTAAAAAAGGTTATATAAATGAAAGAATATGCTTTGATATCTGTGCAAAATAAAAAAAACCTTTCTATGATTTGCAAAATTTTCAAAAAAAACAATGTTGACATTATTTCTACTGGAGGCACATATAAAGCAATAAAAAAATTAGGCTTCAAAGTTTTAAAAGTTTCAGAAATAACGAAATTTGAAGAAGTTTTAGATGGAAGAGTTAAAACTCTTCATCCAAAAATACATGCTGGAATTTTATTTGACAGAAAAAAAAATAATCATCAAAAAACTATAGCTAAAAAAAACATACCTACTATTGAATATCTTGTTGTAGATTTATATGATTTTAAAAAAACAATCAAAAATACAAATGATTTAGAAAAATGTATAGAAAATATTGATATAGGTGGGCATTCATTAATTAGATCTGCTGCAAAAAATTACAAGTATGTAAATGTTTTGACTGACATAAAAGATTATAAAAAGCTTAATTATGAATTAAATTTAAATAATGGGAAAACATCCATTAACTTTAGAAAAAAATTAGCAAGCAAAGCATTTAAATCAATATATAAATATGACTTAGTAATTAGCGATTGGTTCAATAATAATAATAATTTGTTATTTAAAAAATTAAAATATGGTGAAAACCCCCACCAAAAAGCTCGTTTAGTTTCAAAAAAAAATAATCCTATTTTATCTTTCATAAAAAAAATTCAAGGTAAAGAAATGAGTTATAATAACATTAACGATACTATATGTGCGATATCATGTATTAAAGATTTAAAAAAATTTGCAACTGTTTTTGTTAAACATGCAAATCCATGTGGAGCAGCTCAAAATAATAACATTTTAAAAGCTTTTGATAATGCATTAGCGTCTGATAAACAAAGTGCTTATGGTGGTGTCGTTATTTTTAATAAATCTGTAAATGATCAGCTTGCTAAAAAAATAAAAAAAATTCATTTAGACATAGTTATAGCGCCTAATTTTAGTAAATCTGCTTTAAACATATTGAAAAATAAAAAAATAATTATATTAATTTTAAAAAAAACAAATCAAAAAAAAGAATTAAAATCGATACCAGGAGGCTTAATTGAGCAGGAAGTAGATAAGGTTGTAGTTAAACGAAAAAATTTAAAATGTGTAACAAAATATAGCTCTCAAAATAGATTATTAGATGACATGATATTTGCATATACAATTGCTAAACATGTTAAATCTAACGCAGTAGTTATAACAAAAAATTTTCAAGTTTTAGGAATTGGCGCAGGTCAAATGAGTAGGGTTGATGCAATTGAAATTGCAATGAAAAAAATGACGAAGAATTTTGCCAAGAATAGCAGTTATGTTATTGCTTCTGATGGATTCTTGCCCTTTTCAGATAATATTAACAAATTAAAAAAACCAGGTTGTAAAGGAATAATTCAACCAGGGGGTTCAAAAAATGATTCTTTTATTATTAAAAAAGCAAATAAATATAAAATTCCAATGTATTTTACAGGTATAAGACAATTTAAACATTAATGTATTTTAATAGAGAAATAAAAAAAAAGAATAAATTATATAAGAAAAAATTGGTAAAGTTTGAATCAAAATTTAATATTAATACATTAAATTTTTTTATTTCAAAACATCCAAAACTAAAAGGTGGTAGAAAAAATTACATAAAAAAAGAAGTAAATAATTCAAAAAATATATGTCTAACAAAGCTATATAAATACTCAAAAAAAGTGAAAGCTAAAGAAATCACTAAAGTAAAATTTAAAAAATACAAAAACAAAATTACAATTAATGCGTTACTATATATATAATTTATTAAATGAAATTAAAATGATTTATAAAAAAGAAATGGAAGAATTAGGTTATTTGTAACTATGGATTCTAAAAAATTCATATGGCTTAGCTCTTACCCCAAAAGTGGAAATACAATGATAAGACTTTTTTTATCTGCATATTTTTTTTCTAAAGAAGGCAAAATTAACTCTTTAAAAGAAATCAAACATATTTCAAATTTCCAAAATTTATTGTTAACACTGCCAAATATACCTAGTTATGAAGATTTTAAAAAAGATTTAAGTAAAGTATGTCCTCTTTGGCTTAATGCTCAAGAAACTAATGCTCCGTTAATAAAAAAGTCTTTGATTTTAAAAACTCACAGTTTTATGGGAAAGATCAATAACTATCCTCTCACTAGCTCCAAATACACTAAAGGATTTATTTATATTGTTAGAGATCCAAGATCAGTGTGTATTTCAAATATGCATCATTATAATTTTTCCATAAATGAATCTGTTAAAAGTATTTTTGATGATAAAAGATTTTCATTAGGATTGGGAGCTCCAGTACCTGAAATTATTTCATCTTGGAAAAATCATTATTTGTCATGGAAAAAATTTAGTTCAGAAGTTCCAAACATTATAGTTAAATATGAAGATTTAATAGATAACAAAGAAAAAGAATTGGAAAAAATTTTAAAATTTTTAAGCTTAATAAACAAATTTGAATTAAATTTAGAAAAATTAAAAAATTCAATCAATTCTATTGACTTCAAAAAAGTGAAAAAAATGGAAGAAGATAAGGGTTTTGATGAAAAATTACATGGTAATTCTTTTTTTAGAAAGGGGTTAAAAGATGAGTGGAAAAATGAATTATCAAAAAAACTTCAATTTGAAATAGAAAAAAAATTTGAAAATGAAATGAAAGAATTGGGATATATTTAATAATTATAGATATTCAAGAGTTTTCATTTCTTGAAAAAAATTATTTTCTATTAATTTAATTTGTTCATTATTTAGAACATTCGTCCATTCATCAACCACACCTTTTCTAAAAAATTTCTTCGAAGTAAATGGTTTTTCTAAAAATCCTTTTTTATTTTCTATTTTTTTCAAATTTTGAAGGTTGGTAGATTTTACACAATTAATAAGTTTTTTTTCATTGATTTCAAAATTTATAAAATTTTTCAAAAATAATAAAATCTTTCTAAATTGTATTATGGGATTTTGAACTAGTTCTTCGTATTTTATAATTAATCCTAGACCATTATTTGCAAAATTTTTCCAAGAATTATAATGAATAGCCCATGAAGAAACAAGTTCGGGTATTGTTAAATCAGTTTTTTGATAATTAATAATATAATTTTTATTAATTAAATATTTTATTGTTTTGTTTAAATCGTAACCAGTATGATGGCTATAGGAAACCGCTATTGAGCGAGGGTCTCTAACGATATAAATAAAACACTTAGTTAAATCTTTGTTTGTAAAATAAGTGTTATTTATTTTAGCCATACAATCATGGGTTTTGATAAATAAATTAGTTTTAATTTTAGAAGAAATTTCTTTTTGAATTGGCAACCAATATTTACTTGATATTTTTGGATTTTTTATAAAGTAATCAATTTCTGGAACATTTTTTATATTTTTTAAAAATGCATATCTGCTAATTTTGAATATATTTTCGATTGTATTAAAATCTGAAATTATTCCATCAGTTGAATAAAAATAAGCAGATAAAAGCAATCTTATATAAGTGTTTCCACTCTTTGGGTATGATGCAATCCAACTAATCTTTTTCATAATTTTAATTACAACCTTAATACAATGTAATATATTTACTCAAATATTAATATAAATAATTTAATTTATTATGTCAGAAAAAAAACAAAAACAAATTATGATCGATCTTTCCAAGGCTGAATCGTATTTTAGAGGCGGAGGAATGACAATAATTAATAAAAACTTTCATTTTCTCTTAGATAAAAATTTTATGGAAATTAATAAAAGTTTGGCAAGTGATGATAAAGAAGAAAAGAGGATTTGGAAAAATCATATTTTTTGCAATTTTTTTGATAATGGTTTGCATGTAGAAGGGGATTTAGTTGAATGTGGGGTTTACAAAGGATTTTCATGTGCAGTTGCATGTAATTATTTAAACTTTGAAAGATACAAAAATAAAAAATTATTTTTATTTGATACATGGGACGGCATTCCTGATGATCAACTTGATGATATTAGAAAAAAATATCCTGAAATGAATAATAAATATAAATCAGAAGAGAATCTTGAACTGGTTAATGAAAGGTTTAAAAAATTTCCCAATGTAATAAAAGTGAAAGGAAAGATTCCCGAATCTTTTAAAAGTATTTCTTTGCCTGATAAAATTTCTTTTTTACATTTAGATCTTAATACTCACATAGGAGAAATACTGGCTCTTGAGAAATTATTTTCTAGAATGTCAAAGGGCGCTATATGTCTTTTGGATGACTTTGGAGAAACAATTGGCAAAGAACAAATGATCCACGAAAAAAAATGGTTTTTAGAAAGAAACCATTATGTTTGTGAGATACCGACTGGACAGGCATTCGTTATTAAACATTAATAAGAAAATTGTTTTAGTATTAATTATTTATTATAATAATCAAGCACTGACTTGATTTTTTTAATACCTAAATCAATTTCATTTTTTTTAATTATCAATGGAGGGGTGATTCTGACAGAGTTGTTACCTACTGCAGTAATTATCAGACCATTTTTTAAAAATAGGTTTGTTATTTTTTTTGCTTTGTAATTTTTTTTAAATTCAATTGCCAACATTAAGCCACTACCTCTAATTTCTTTTATAATATTTGGATACTTATTTTTTAATAAATTTAATTTATTATAAAAATAAATTCCTTTTTTTGTTACATCCTTTAAAAAAATTTTTTTATTTATAAACTTAAGAATATTATAAGCCAATCTCGTTTGCATCATCCCACCCCCAAATGTGGAACCGTGTTTACCTAATTTAATTGACTTAGAAACTTTATTATTTACAATTGTTGCTGCAACTGGATATCCTCCTCCTAATGATTTTGCTAGTGTAATAATATCAGGTTTGATTCCAAAATGTTCGTAAGAAAAAAGCTTCCCTGTTCTTCCCATCCCTGATTGAATTTCATCGGCAATTAGAAGAATATTATATTTTTTACAAATTTTTTTAATTGTCTTTGCAAAGTCTTTATTACAAACATAAATACCTCCATCACCTTGGATAAATTCAATAATTATTGCTAATGTTTTTTTTGGGTGTATTAGTTTACTTAAATGTTCACTATTGTTAAATTGACAAAATTTTATATTGCTTAAAATACGACCTACTCCAGTTTTATAATATTTATTACTTCCTACTGATAAAGAACCGTAGGTTCTTCCATGAAAACCTCTTTGCATAGATATAATTTCTGATTTATTATTATTAATATTTCCCCATAGTTTTGAAAATTTCAGCGCCGCCTCAACACTTTCGGTGCCTGAGTTACAAAAGTAAATATTTCCCTTATTTGTTAAATTAGACAACAAAGAGGATAATAAAATTTTATATTTGTGTAGTTGAGAGCCAGACAAATGAAGAATGCCTGTTTTCAATTGTTCTTTTAATACTTTTTTTATTAAGGGATGATTGTAACCAAGGGTATTTACAGCAATGCCTGCAGAAAAATCTAAATACTTTTTATTTTTATCATCAAAAAGAAATACACCCTGACCTTTCTTTATTTTAAAATTAGAAAAATTATATATTTTTAGCAATTTATTCATAGAATTCTCAATATTCTACATAATTTTTTTCAAAAGCTGTACCCACTCCTTCTTCAGTATTTAATTCTTTAAGTAGGCAATTTTTTTTTGTTCCACAAATTAAATGAACCTTTTCAATACCTTTTTGTAAAGCTTTTAAAGCATTTTGAACTTTTACTATCATTCCTCCACTAATAGTCTTATTTTCAATTAATTCGTTTATCTTGCTTTCATTAACCACTGATATGCGATTGTTTTTACGATCCGCGATATATTCTACATCTGAAATAAATATGAGTTTATTTGCCTTGAGTGCAGCAGCTACTTCCATCGCAACTGTATCAGCATTTATATTCAAAATTTCAGAACTATCTTTATCTAAAACTAAACTAGGCATAAGAATCAGATCATAATAGTCAAAATAATTTTGAAAATGAAAACTATCAATATTAGAAATATCTCCAACACTCCCAAAATCTACTCCCTTTATAATAGGTCTTTTTTTTGCAATAATTAAATCTTTCCTTGAGACTGGGATAGGAAAACTATTAATATTGTTTTTTGAAAATAAAGAATACAAGTCAATTAATATTTCTCCAGATATTCTTTTCATTGCCTGAATATCTTCTTTGTTTGTTACTCTTCGTCCTTGGTGTTTTATAGATTCTCTTTTATAATTTTTTAAAATATACTTATCTAATTGCATTCCCAAACCAAAGACAATAACAATTTTTAAATTTTTAATATTAGAAAATAATTCTTTTATATCTTCAACTATGTTTTCTATATTATTTTTGTCATTTATTATTTTTCCACTTATCTTAATAACTATAGTTGAATTTTGAAGTATTGATTTATAATAAATTTTATCTTTCATAATTAAACATGGATTGGTAATATTTTGTTTAAACCTAAATCTTCTTCCAAATTAAACATCAAATTCATGCATTGGATAGCATTACCAGCAGCTCCTTTTACTAAATTATCTAAACAAGATTGAACCAATAACTTGTTAGAAGTTAAATTAACTAGTGATATATCAAAATAATTTGACCCAATAACATTTGAAAGTTTTAGTTCGTTCTGTTGTCTTATAAATTTGTTACTAGAAACTAATTTTTTAAAATCCGAAGATATTTCTTCAAAATTATTTTTTGTATTTATTTCAATAAAACAATTAACAAATATACCTCTTACAAAAGGTCCTGAAGTTGGAATAAAAGAAAGATTGTTTTGATTTAAGTTTGGAAATGATTGAAAAATCTCCCCTAAATGCCTGTGATTATTAATATTATAGCTAAATAAATCCTTAGATCTTGTTGAATGATGGTTTTTTAAACTAGGGGTTTTTCCACCGCCACTTGAACCAGTTATTGCAAATATATCAATTTTAATTATCTTATCGTAAATTGGTAATATTGATAATTGCGATGCCAAAGCAAAACATCCTGGATTAGAAACATTATCACTTGACTTTATTATTGATTTATTTTTTTCAATAAATCCATATATAAATTTTGATTGAATTTCTTTATTATAACCTTCAGAATAATATCTATTGTAAGTGTCTTCATCGGATATTCTGAAATCTGGCCCCAAGTCTATGATTTTTGTCTTTCCTATTAAAGGTTTAATATATTCATAACTCTTTTTTTCAGGCAAAGATATCAATACACAATCACAGTCTTTAAAATCAGCAATATTTTCTGTCTGACAGTGTTCAAAGTTGTTGTTTATTAAATGATTAAATTCTTCAGTGATGTCATTTTGATGTTTAAAAATATATTTTATTTCAACATCAGGATGAAATTGTAATAGCCTAATTATTTCTAAGCCAATAAAACCATTTGCACCAATTAAGCCCAATTTAATTTTCATTTATTTATCCTATTAATAATCTTTGCGAATACGTTTGTGTGATTACTTGTTTTAAAAACATTAATGATATCAATATTTTCTTTTCCAAGATTAACAAGAGAATTTTGTATTACAGTATAGTTATTGGTTAGTGGTCCACTAATAATAAAATATGAATTCTTTATACCTAGCTTTTTTAAACTTTCTAATATGTTTATTGCACCAGGAAAGTCTAAAGCGCAAATAATATAAACTTTAATTATTTTTTGGATTTCTTTATCGCTAACAATTTGTTTAGTTCCATATTCACCATGCAAACCATCACCGAGTTCTACAAAAACAACATCTGAATTTTTAGATGTATGATTGATTATTGATTTTGCAGCATTAACAATAATTTTTGGACTTATATTATTTGTACTTGGTAAGCCGGCATCAACAAAATCATAAACGTTTTTAGCTCCATTATCTTCAAAGCTGCATAAATCTTTTTGTGCCGCAGAACCTGCGAGTTTACATGCGTTTACGGTTTTAAAATAAGATTTAAGAACTCTAATCATAAATGAGCTAACAGTTGTTTTGCCAGAATCAATTCCAGTCCCTAAAACTGCTACTACAGGAACTTTGGATTTAAGTTTGCTTGTTATTTGTAATTGCTTAAATTGATCAATATTTAGTTGTTTGTTTTCATCATTTACTACGCCTCCAACAACCTCACACTCTGTTGGCCCACCTAACAATATATTAAAATCTTTACAACTACCAATTAGTCCTCCTAGATTAAGTATATGAATTCTATCAAATGGTTTTATTTCTTTAGGAACACTCCCTGTCATTCCTGAAGAAGCCATTCTGCTTCCTAGACATCCTATTACAATATCTCCTTCTGTTAAAACAACTTGCCTACCATTGAATAATTCGAGTTTATTATACTTTTGATTAACCTTAAGCACTTTAACTGCAATTACTGCTCCAGGTAAACATTTTATATTTTTTTGAGTTTTAATTTTCTTTTTCAATCTTATGTTTTTTAAAACTGAGCCAATTTTATTTGTTTTTACAATCATTTAAGTTTTTTATATTTATTAATAATTAACAGAAAAACAGTGTTTAAATTCTTTTTTACAGAAATCAATAAAATAGTAATATTTGGAGCGGGCGAAGGGATTTGAACCCTCGACTTCAATCTTGGCAAGCTTGCGAGTGACCCCATATGAAATAAATAAGTTAAGTATTCCGTGGATTTTAAAATTAGAAAATTAGTTTTTTTTATTATGAAAGGATACAAATGGGATACAAAAATTAAATCCTACCTTTATATAAAATAATACACACATAACCTACATTAAAGATAGTCCATATGGGATTAGCATTATAGATAACACTCCACCAAAACAAAAGGTTAGGAGCATGAATTAGTCCTTTATAGATAAGAGTGTAAAAAGTATCAAAAAATATTAAAGCGGTAACAAGGTATAAAAAATATAAATGGACGTTAGAAAAAATTTTATAAATAAAAGTCATTAAAATAAATAATTAATAAGTGTTTTATATACGTAAATAAAACAAAAATATACTTAAAACTAAAATTAATTTTTTCATAAAATAATTTTAGTATCCTTTAAACATTCTATAAAATCATTTTCATCTAAGTCCTTACCCTCGTTATTTCTTTTCCATATTTTTTCAATAAAATTCTCATTACTCATCATTGTTGTCAGTTTATTTACACTATAGACCACATAAGGATTTCTAGCTGAAAAACGAATTACACCCTCACTAAAATTTTCAACAGGGTGAGAAACAGGTGGAGCCCCATCATCCCAAACAAATATTGTTCCTGTATACTTTTCTTGTGGTACTTCAGGGTGTAAAATAGTTTTTAATACAGAATTAGAACTAAAATTACAAAATTTAATTATCTGATTGAGTATACGCCAATAATCACGAAAATGATTATTTGAATACTTATTCATAACGTCATGAATTTTACATTGTCCGTATTGTGTAGAAATTTTTCCCTCTATCCTAATAATAAAGTTCTTAATACTTACATACTTTTGTTTTTTTGTATTTTCAGTTGGTGGTTCATCATACCAATAT
Organism: Alphaproteobacteria bacterium MarineAlpha5_Bin12; assembly: GCA_002937855.1. Lineage (GTDB taxonomy): Bacteria > Pseudomonadota > Alphaproteobacteria > HIMB59 > MarineAlpha5-Bin12. The sequence goes on from PTKS01000009.1 coordinate 74,598, forward strand.
TGTCTTTCTTTCATTATTTCCTTAAGTCTTTCTTTGGGAAGTAAAGTTTCCTTATATTGAGGGTTTGATTTTGGTAAAAAATCAGGAGGGTAATAACCAAAACACGCAACTATTAGATTTTGTTTAGGTTGAAAATTATTCTCTTTACCTATTTCAAATATTTTATTGATGATATCTTCTAATTGTTCAATAGGAGTTAGGCAGTAATGAAAAGTAGCTACTTCTTCACAGACTTTACGATAATCATTGAGATTAACTTCACTTTCTTTATTCATTAAAATAAAACTATATCATTTTTTATCCTATAATGAAATATTAGTTGGTGCGTAAAGTTAAAAGAAAAATAAAATATTAGGTGTAAATATAGATTTAAATCAACAAGAATTTTTAATGTTATTAAAAATTATATGG